>NZ_LR743507.1:3130000-4330000 GCF_902712855.1 Variovorax paradoxus | reverse complement strand
ACCAGGAAGAAAAGATCGCCTTCACCGATGCGCAGATCAAGGCCGCCGACATCGCCATCGAAGGCGCGGGCCCGGCGCGCATCAAGCTGGCGTTGCAGCTGCCCGGCGAGATCAAGTTCAACGAGGACCGCACGGCCCACGTGGTGCCGCGCGTGGCGGGCGTGGTCGACGGCGTGTCGGCCGACCTGGGCCAGGAGGTCCGGCGCGGCCAGGTGCTGGCGGTGCTGTCGAGCCCGGCGCTGTCGGAGCATCGCAGCGCCCTGCAGTCGGCGCAGCGGCGCCTCGCGCTGGCGCGTACCACCTACGAGCGCGAGAAGAAGCTGTGGGAAGAAAAGATCTCCCCGCAGCAGGACTACCTGCAGGCCGAGCAGGCGATGCAGGAGGCGCGGATCGAGGTGGCCAATGCCAGCCAGAAGCTGCTGGCGCTCGGTGCCGCGCCCGGCTCGGCCGCGCTGGGCCGCTACGAACTGCGCGCGCCGTTCGACGGCATGGTGGTCGAGAAGCACATCGCGCTCGGCGAGTCGGTGAAGGAAGACGTCAACGTCTTCACCATCTCCGACCTGTCGAGCGTGTGGGCCGAGATCAGCGTGCCTGCCGGCAACCTGAACCTGGTGCGCATCGGCGAACCGGTGACCATCCGCTCCAGCGCGTTCGACCAGGCGGCCACGGGCAAGGTGTCGTACGTGGGCTCGCTGATCGGCGCGCAGACGCGCACCGCCACCGCGCGCGTCACGCTGACCAACCCGCAGCGCGTCTGGCGCCCGGGGCTGTTCGTGAATGTCGAGCTGGTGGCCTCGGAGGTCGATGCGCCGGTGACGGTGTCGGCCGAGGCGCTGCAGACGGTGGAGGACAAGCCCACCGTGTTCCTTCGTGTGCCCGGCGGCTTCGTGCCGCAGCATGTACAGACCGGGCGCAGCGACGGCAGGCGGGTGGAGATCGTCGGCGGCCTGGCGCCCGGCGCCAGCCATGCGGGCAGCGGCAGCTTCGTCGTGAAGTCGCAGCAGGGCAAGAGCTCGGCCACGCACACGCACTGAGGACGCGGCATGTTCGAACGCATCATCGGCTTTTCCATCGCGCAGCGCTGGCTCGTGCTGCTCGCCGTGCTGGGCATGGCCGCGCTGGGCCTCTACAGCTACCAGAAGCTGCCCATCGACGCCGTGCCCGACATCACCAACGTGCAGGTGCAGATCAACACCGCCACGCCCGGCTACTCGCCGCTGGAGACCGAACAGCGCGTGACCTACGCGATCGAGACCGTCATGGCCGGCCTGCCCGGCCTGCAGCAGACGCGCTCGCTGTCGCGCTACGGACTCTCTCAGGTGACGGTGATCTTCAGGGACGGTACCGACATCTACTTCGCGCGGCAGCTCGTGAACGAGCGCATCCAGTCGGCGCGCGAGAGCATGCCGGCCGGCATCTCGCCGGTGATCGGCCCGATCTCGACCGGCCTGGGCGAGATCTACCTGTGGACGGTGGAGGCGGAAGAGGGCGCGAAGAAGCCCGACGGCAAGCCCTATTCGCCGACCGACCTGCGCGAGATCCAGGACTGGATCATCAAGCCGCAGCTGCGCAACGTGACGGGCGTGACCGAGATCAACTCCATCGGCGGCCATGCCAGGGAGTTCCAGATCGCCCCCGACCCTGCCAGGCTGCTGGCGCACGGCCTCTCGATGACCGACCTGGTCACGGCGCTGGAGCGCAACAACGCCAACGTGGGCGCGGGATACATCGAGAAGCGCGGCGAGCAGTACCTGATTCGCGCCCCGGGACAGGTGAAGTCGGTGGAGGACATCGGCAATGTCATCCTTGGCAATGCAGGAGGCGTTCCGCTGCGCGTGCAGGACGTGGCCGAGGTCGGCATCGGGCAGGAACTCCGCACCGGCGCCGCCACCGACAACGGCCGCGAGGTGGTGCTGGGCACGGTGTTCATGCTGATCGGCGAGAACAGCCGCACCGTGTCGCAGGCCGTCGACAGGAAGATGCAGGACATCAACCGCACGCTGCCCGCGGGCGTGAAGGCGGTGACGGTGTACGACCGCACGGTGCTGGTCGACAAGGCCATCGCCACGGTCAAGAAGAACCTGTTCGAGGGCGCGGTGCTGGTCATTGCGGTGCTGTTCCTGTTCCTCGGCAACATCCGCGCCGCGCTCATCACCGCGCTCGTCATTCCGCTGTCGATGCTCTTCACCTTCACCGGCATGGTGAACCAGAAGGTCAGCGCCAACCTCATGAGCCTGGGCGCGCTGGACTTCGGCATCATCATCGACGGCGCGGTGGTGATCGTGGAGAACTGCGTGCGGCGGCTGGCCCATGCGCAGGCCAGGCTCGGACGGCCGCTCACGCGCAGCGAGCGCTTCCACGAGGTGTTCGCGGCCTCGCAGGAGGCGCGGCGCCCGCTGCTGTTCGGCCAGCTGATCATCATGATCGTGTACCTGCCGATCTTTGCGCTCACCGGCGTGGAGGGCAAGCTGTTCCACCCGATGGCCTTCACCGTGGTGATCGCGCTGCTGGGCGCGATGGTGCTGTCGATCACCTTCATTCCCGCCGCCGTGGCGCTGTTCATCGGCGACAGGGTCGCGGAGAAGGAGAACCGGCTCATGGCGTGGGCCCGCAAAGGCTACGAGCCGCTGCTCGCGCGCGTGATGCGCGCCAAACCGCTCGTCCTCACCGTGGCCGCGGTGGCCGTGGTGCTTTCAGGGCTGCTGGCGACGCGCCTGGGCACGGAGTTCGTGCCGAGCCTGAGCGAGGGCGACTTCGCCGTGCAGGCGCTGCGCATTCCGGGCACCAGCCTCACGCAGTCGGTCGAGATGCAGAAGCAGCTCGAGCGCACGCTGAAGGCGAAGTTTCCGGAGATCGAGCGCGTGTTCGCGCGCACCGGCACGGCCGAGATCGCGGCGGACCCGATGCCGCCGAACATCTCCGACGGCTACATCATGCTCAGGCCCGAGAGCGAGTGGCCGGCGCCCGAGGGCGCGTCGCGGCGCACGCGCGCCGAGCTGCTCGCGGCGGTGCAGCAGGAGGTGGAGACGCTGCCGGGCAGCAACTACGAGTTCTCGCAGCCGATCCAGCTGCGCTTCAACGAACTCATCTCGGGCGTGCGCAGCGACGTGGCGGTGAAGATCTTCGGCGACGACATGGCGGTGCTCGAGAAGACGGCGGCCGAGGTGTCGGAAGCGCTCGGCAAGGTCCCCGGCGCGGCCGAGGTGAAGGTCGAGCAGACCACGGGCCTGCCGATGCTCACGGTGAACATCGACCGCCAGAAGACGGCGCGCTACGGCCTCAACGTGGGCGACGTGCAGGACGCGGTGTCGATCGCGGTCGGCGGGCGCGAGGCCGGCACGCTGTTCGATGGCGACCGGCGCTTCGGCATCATCGTGCGGCTGCCCGAGAACCTGCGCACCGACCTGGAGGCCATCAAACGGCTGCCGGTGGCGTTGCCCAAGGGCGCGGGCGCCGAAGGCCAGCGCACCAGCTTCATTCCGCTCGGCGAGGTCGCGACGCTCGACATCGCGCCCGGCCCCAACCAGGTGAGCCGCGAGGACGGCAAGCGCCGCATCGTGGTCAGCGCCAACGTGCGAGGGCGCGACCTGGGCTCGTTCGTGGCCGAGGCCGGGGAGGCCATGCGCGGCGTGAAGATTCCCGCCGGCTACTGGACGGTGTGGGGCGGGCAGTACGAGAACCTGGCCTCGGCCACCGAGCGGCTGCAGGTGGTGGTGCCGGTGTCGCTGCTGCTGGTGTTTACACTGCTGTTCGCGATGTTCGGCAACCTGAAGGACGGCCTGCTGGTGTTCACCGGCATACCGTTCGCGCTCACCGGCGGCATCGTGGCGCTGTGGCTGCGCGGCATTCCGCTGTCGATCTCGGCCGCGGTGGGCTTCATCGCGCTGTCGGGCGTGGCGGTGCTCAACGGGCTGGTGATGATCTCGTTCATCCGCAACCTGCGCGAGGGCGGGCTGCCGCTGGACGCGGCCATCCGCGAGGGCGCGCTCACGCGGCTGCGGCCGGTGCTGATGACGGCGCTGGTCGCCTCGCTGGGCTTCGTGCCGATGGCCGTCGCGACCGGCACCGGCGCCGAGGTGCAACGCCCGCTGGCCACCGTGGTGATCGGCGGCATCCTGTCGTCGACGGCGCTGACCTTGTTGGTGCTGCCGCTGCTCTACCGCATGGCGCATCGGCGCGACGAGGACGAAGCGGCGCAGGCGAACGGCGACAGCCAGCACGGAGCGCCGCTGGTGCCTGCAACGCGAGGGTCAACCGGCGCATGACCGCTTCCTTGCCCGTGTCCTTTTTGCATGGCACTGGCAGGGGAAAGGAAAGCGCGCTCAGACCAGGCCGCGCGCCTTCAGCAAGGCCCAGCGCTCGGGCGCGAGAGCGACCTTCATGGCCTTCAGCGGATCGATCTCGCCCGTGTTGTCCGCGTGGGCGACAACGAAGTCGTCGGTCGTGTTCAGCAAGGCTTGCGATGCGGGCGCGTTGAAATGCGCCGCCAGGTTCTTCAGCACCCGCATCGCCGAGGCCGTGCTTTGCGCGATGTCCATGAACTGGGCATGCAGCAGGCAGGCCTCCTTCAGCACCGTGTCGTCGAACCAGCGTTCGTGGGCATCGCCCTGTACCGCGCGAATTTCGTCGGGCGCCCAGAGGTAGTAGCGCACTTCTTCGCCGGCTTCCACGATCGCGCGGCGGTAGGGCTCGCGGCCCCACACCAGAAAGGGCGGCCACGCGGCGCCGAAGTCTTCCTGCGTGTAGCAGATGAACAGGGCGTAGATCTTCTCGTCGCGGGGAACCTGCGCGAGCGCGTGCGTGATCGCGTCGACGAGCAGGGCCTCGACCCTGGCGGCCACGCTCGCCAGCGTCTCGCCCTTGCGCGGGCGGCGGTAGCTCAGGCGGGTCTCGCCGCTGGGCGTGCCGTCGTCATCGAGGTATTCGAGCGTGATGGTGTCCAGTCGGCCGGCTTCGTCGTAGCGGTAGACGTCCTGGCACAGCCAGGTCTTCTGGCCATCGGCCCAGTTGGAGGTGACGGCGCGCTGCAGCTGGCCGTCTTGCCATTCGTAGCGCGCGTCGAGGCCCTTGTGGCCGTGGCTGATGTGCTGCGCCACCAGCAGGCCGCCCGCATGGCGGTACCGGGTGACGGTGCTGACGGAGGGCTCGCCCTCGTACACCTGCAGGTCCACGCCGGTGCGGCCATCGGCCTCGTGGAGCCAGGCCGTGGCGCGACCGCGGCTCTGGCGCTGCAGCACCAGGCGGCCTTCGGCGTCGAAGCCGTGGTGCATGTGGCGCTCGGGGTCGGCCTTGTCGTCGGCCAGCCACCGGGGCTTGGGGCCGCCGTGGTGCTCCTGCATGAAGGGCGTCGGCTCGCCCATCGATTCGGTGGCCCAGCGCCACGTCACGGCCTGCGCGGTGCAGTCGGCCAGCAGGCGAGCAGCGTTGGCGCTATCGGCGTAAGTGCTGTAGGGGCTGTCGGAGGCGTAGGTGGGCGCCAGCATCGTTCCGCCGGCCTTCAGCGCGCCGGGCGAACGGCCGACTTGGGCCGGAAGGCCTTGCAGACGGCGTCGTCGGTCTCGAGGTACGGACCGCCGATCAGGTCGATGCAATAGGGCACGGCCGCGAAGATGCCGGGCACCACCTGCGCGCCGTCGGCATCTTTGAGGCCTTCGAGCGTTTCCGCGATGGACTTGGGCTGGCCGGGCAGGTTGATGATCAGGCTCCGGTCGCGGATCACCGCCACCTGGCGCGACAGGATCGCGGTCGGCACGAAGCGCAGGCTGATCTGGCGCATCTGCTCGCCGAAGCCGGGCATTTCCTTGTGGGCGACGGCCAGCGTGGCCTCGGGCGTCACGTCGCGCAGCGCGGGGCCGGTGCCGCCGGTGGTCAGCACCAGCGAGCAGCCGGCATCGACCAGCTCGATCAGCGTGGCGCTGATGCGTTCCGCCTCGTCGGGGATCAGGCGGGGCTCGAATTCGAGCGGATTCTTCAGCGCCCGGCCGAGCCATTCCTTCAGCGAAGGCAGGCCCTTGTCTTCGTAGGTGCCGCTGGAGGCGCGGTCGCTGATGGAGACGATGCCGATGCGGACAGGTTCAGGGGTGTTCATGGTGTTGCTCCTTCCCCTTCCCCCGGAAGGGGAAGGAGAACGACATGGGGCTCACGCGTCTTCTTCGCGGTCCTGGGCGGCCGCGGCGGCGGCATGGTCGTCGCTGCCGTGCACGGCCAGCTGGGCGCGCACGATCTGGAACACCTCGCGGTAGGCCTTGCCCTGGCGGGGCGCTTCGCCGGCCGGGCCGCTCTTCATGTCCTTGCGGGCCTGGCGCACCAGGGCGCGCAACTGCTGCGAGTCGGTGGCGGGGTGGGTCTCGATCCAGCCGCCGAGGGCGTCGTCGTCGGCGATCAGGCGGTCGCGCCAGCGCTCGGCCTCGTGCAGGGCGGCAGTTTCGGCGGCCGGCACGGTGTTCTGCTCGCTCAGCGCCCGCTTCACGGCCTCGAGCACTTCGGGCTCGAGCTTGCGCATCAGCTTGCCGACGTATTGCATCTGGCGGCGCTTACCCTCGAAGTTGGTGATGCGCCTGGCTTCGGCCAGCGCCTCGACCAGCTTCTCGTCGAGCTGCAACGCATCGAACAGGGCGGCACGCAGGGTCATCAGCTCGGCGCCGAGCTTCTGCAGTTCGTCGCTCTCGCGCTTGAGGTCGGTGCGGCTGGCCTCGTCGGTGCCCTTGAGCTCGCGCTTGAGTTCCAGGTCGAGTTCGCTGCCTTCGGCGACGAACTGGCCACGGACGAAATAGCCTTTTTTGGGTTTGCGGGACATGGGAGTGGATTCTGGGCCGCACCGTGCGGCGTTGCAACGCATGCCATGCGCTGCCTCGTGCAGTGGGAAGCTGGAGGGAAAACGGGAAATGGGGGGCGCAAGTATCATAGCCACCACATGACGACATCCTCCTCGCGCGCCGATTCCGGCTTCGCCTACAGCCGCTCCTTCTTCGAAAACCTGGTCGACACCGCCCTGGCGCACGCCAGGAAGCTCGGTGCCACCGACGCCGGGGCCGAGGCCTCTGAGGGCTGCGGCCTGAGCGTGTCGGTGCGCAAGGGCGAGCTGGAAAACGTCGAGCGCAACCGCGACAAGTCGCTGGGCGTCACGGTCTACGTGGGCCACCGCCGCGGCAATGCCAACACGTCCGACTTCTCCGAGGGCGCCATCAAGCAGACGGTGCAGGCGGCCTACGACATCGCCCGCTTCACGGCCGAGGACACGGTCGGCGGCCTGCCCGACGAGGCCGACATCGCCAAGGACCATCCCGAGCTCGACCTGTTCCATCCCTGGGACGTGACGAGCGAAGAGGCTGCGAGGCTCGCGCTCGAGTGCGAAGCGGCGGCGCTGTCCACCGACAAGCGCATCACGAACAGCGAAGGCGCGGGCGTCTCGGCACAGCAGAGCCACTTCTTCAGCGCCCATACGCACGGCTTCCGCGGCGGCTATGCCAGC
Source organism: Variovorax paradoxus (assembly GCF_902712855.1). Lineage (NCBI taxonomy): Bacteria > Pseudomonadati > Pseudomonadota > Betaproteobacteria > Burkholderiales > Comamonadaceae > Variovorax > Variovorax paradoxus. The sequence goes on along the minus strand of NZ_LR743507.1, from coordinate 4,322,529 downwards.
TCGCGGCACTCGATCTCGGTGGCGCCCATCGCCGGCAAGGGCGACGACATGCAGCGCGACGCCTGGTACAGCTCGATGCGCTCGGCCGACGAACTGGCCAGTCCGCAGGCCGTGGGCCGCTACGCCGCGGAACGCGCGCTCAGCCGCCTGAAGTCGCGCAAGATCAAGACCACCGAATGCCCTGTGCTGTTCGAGTCGCCGCTGGCCGTGGGCCTGCTCGGGGGCCTGGTGCAGGCGGTGAGCGGCGGTGCGCTCTATCGCAAGAGCACCTTCCTGCTCGACTCGCTCGGCAAGCCGGTGCTGCCCGCGCATTTGGACGTGGCCGAAGACCCGCACGTGGTGCGCGGCAAGGGCAGCGCCCCGTTCGACGACGAAGGCGTGACCACGCGTGCGCGCAAGGTGGTCGACGCGGGACGCCTCGAGGGCTATTTCCTGTCGACCTACTCGGCCCGCAAGCTGGGCATGAAGACCACCGGCAACGCCGGCGGCTCGCACAATCTGACGCTGAGCTCGCGCCTCACGAAGCACACCGACGACCTCGACGCCATGCTGGCCAAGTTGGGCACCGGCCTGTTCGTCATCGAGCTGATGGGGCAGGGCGTGAACTACGTAACGGGCGACTACTCGCGCGGCGCCAGCGGCTTCTGGGTCGAGAAGGGCCGGATCGCCTTCCCGGTGCAGGAGATCACCATCGCCGGCAACCTCAAGGACATGCTGATGGGCATCGAGGCCATCGGCGCCGACGCCTACACCTTCGGCGCCAAGACCACGGGGTCGGTGCTGGTGAACCGTATGAAGATCGCGGGCAGCTGAGGCGCCTGCGGGGCCGGGCGCCCGCGTCGCCCAGGCCTGCGCTTCCCCTCTTTCAACCGCGATGCCGGGTGGCCGCCTACAAGCGGCAAGGCCGGCCGGTCACTCACTTCTTCCTGGCCTCGTCGGGCGGCGCGATCAGGTGCTCGAGCATGCGCCGTGCATTCAGCGGCAGGTCTTCCGACGAGCGCACGCAGGCCATCAGCGTGCGCTCGGCCCAGGCGTCCGCCAGCGCGGCGCGCGTGATCTTCATCGAACGGGCGCAGCGTTCGGCGGCGGTCTGCGGCACGATGCCCACGCCGATGCCGTATTCGACCATGCGGCACACCGCCTCGAAGTTGCGCACGCGCACCCGGTAGGCCAGGTGCTTGCCGAGCGCGCGCACGTGCTGCGTGATGAGCTGCTGCAGTGCGCTGTCCGCGGGCAGGCCGACGAATTCGCTGTCCACCACGTCGGCCAGCCGCATGCGCCGGCGTCCGGCCAGCGCATGGCCGCGCGGCATCACGAGCACGAGGTCGTCGCGCCGGAAGGGATGGCATTCGAGGCCTTCGCTGTCGATGGCGTCCGAGACGATGCCGATGTCGCACAGGCCGGCGCGCAGTGCTTCCACAGTGTCGGGGCTGGGGCGCTCCTCGAGATCGACCGAGATGCGCGGATGCTCCGCGAGAAAGCGGCTCAGCACCTCGGGCAGATGCTCGGTCAGCGCCGAGGTGCCGCACATGAAGCGCACGTGCCCCTTCAGGCCCTGGCCGTATTCGCCGAGTTCGCCGCGCAGGCGTTCCATCTGCTGCAGCACGACGCGCGCATGGTGCAGCAGCGTTCGGCCGGCCTCGGTGGGGCGCACACCCTGGGCATGGCGCGTGAGCAGCGGACTGCCCAGCGCGTCCTCCATGCCGCGCACGCGCTGGCTGGCGGAGGCCAGCGTCATGTGCGAGCGCGCCGCGCCGCCGGTCAGGCTGCCGGCTTCGACGACGTTGAGGAAGAGCCGCAGGTCGGTGAGGTCGAATCGCATGGTCGGCGCAGTGTGCACGAGGAGCCTCAGTCCCAGCCTGAGCCTCACTCTGCGAATGACGCATTTCCAGCGTCGGTCCGACCCGGCAGACTCGGCCGCGATGACGCATCCGCACTACGACATGGCAACTTTCTGGGCCGCCGCCACGGCGGTGTACCTGCTGGCAGGCGTCATCAAGGGCGTGGTCGGCCTGGGGCTGCCGACGGTGTCGATGGCGCTGCTGGCGCTGTGGATGTCGCCCGTGCAGGCCGCGGCCCTGCTGATCGTGCCCTCGCTGGTCACCAACGTCTGGCAGACCGGGCCGCGCGCGACCTTCATGCCAGTGCTCAGGCGCATCGGCGGCATGCAGGCCGGCGTCGTCGTCGGCACGCTGGGCGGGACGCTGTGGCTGGGCGTGCCCGAGGGCGCCTGGGCATCGGTGGCCCTCGGAGTGGCGCTGATGCTGTACGCGGGCTGGGGGCTGACCGGCCGGAAGCTGCACGTGAGCGATGCGCAGGCGCGCTGGATGGGACCGCTGGTGGGCCTCGTCACAGGGCTGGTGACCGCGGTGACCGGCGTGTTCGCCGTCCCGGCGGTGCCTTACCTGCAGGCCCTGGGCTTTGAGCGCGATTCGCTGATCCAGGCGATGGGCATCTCGTTCACCACCTCGACCGTGGTGCTGGCCATCGGGCTGGCGGGGAGCGGGGACTATCCGATGTCGGCGCTGGGCGGCTCGATCGCGATGCTGGTGCCGGCGATCGGCGGCATGGTGCTCGGCACCTGGCTGCGGCAGCGGCTGTCGGTGGCGGTGTTCCGGCGCTGCTTCCTGGGCGGGCTCGCCTTGCTGGGCCTGTACATGGTCGTGCGCGCGCTGGCGTGAACGACCGGGCGAGCCGGCAGGCTCAGGCTGCGAGCAGCAACGCGGCGCGCACGCGTTCGATGGTCTGGCGGTAGGGCAGTGCAAAGTCGTCGAGCGACTCGCCGGCTTCGAGCCAGCGGAACAGGAAGACCAGGCCTTCCTCTTCGGGGCTGCCTGTGGCGGTGTGCAGGAAGGTCTCGGGCAGCCTGCCTTCGGCGCGCATCAGGAACAGGTGCCACAGCTGCGGATGCCGGTGCGTGTTGCCTTCCACGCCCGCTTCGCATTCGCGGTCGAGCGTGCCGAGCGATTGCAGCGGGCCGGCATAGTCGATGCCCGATTCCTCGAGCAGCTCGCGCCGCACGGCGACCTCGGGCGACTCGCCGGGCTCGATGGTGCCCTTGGGGAGCTGCATGTTGCCGTCCTCGGGATGGCGGAACACCAGCAGCCGGCCCCGCGAGTCGACCATGCAGGCGCAGGCCTTGAGGATCGGGTCGGACGGGCTGCTGGCGGTCATCAGGCGCCCGTCAGAGCGGACTTGACCGCTGCGCTGACCTGGCCCATGTCGGCCTTCCCGGCGAGTCGGGTCTTGACCACGCCCATCACCTTGCCCATGTCGCCGGGGCCGCTGGCGCCGAGTTCAGCCACGATGGCCTTCACCGCGGCAGCCACTTCGTCGGCGCCCATGCGCTGGGGCTGGTAGACCTCGATCACCTTGATCTCGGCGGCTTCCTTGTCGGCGAGGTCGGGGCGGCCACCGGTGGTGAATGCCGCGATCGAGTCCTTGCGCTGCTTGACCATCTTGTCGACGATGGCGATGACCATGGCGTCGTCGAGCTCCACGCGCTCGTCGACTTCCTTCTGCTTCATGGCGGCGAGCAGCAGGCGGATGGTCGCCAGGCGTTCGGAGTCCTTGGCGCGCATCGCCGTCTTCATGTCTTCTGTGATTTGTTCTTTGAGCGTCATTCTTCGGCAACCTTTCGGAAAAAACAAAAGCCGCGGCAGGTTTCCCTGGCGCGGCTGAAGCAACGGGGCGACGGCGCCGACTGGAGTCGAATGCCTGCCGCCCGGGGCGTTGCTTAGTACAGCTTCTTGGGCAGCTGCATGCTGCGCACGCGCTTGTAGTGGCGCTTGACCGCGGCAGCCTTCTTGCGCTTGCGCTCGGCCGTCGGCTTTTCGTAGAACTCGCGGGCGCGCAGGTCGGTCAGCAGGCCGAGCTTTTCGATGGTGCGCTTGAAACGGCGCAGTGCGACGTCGAAGGGCTCGTTTTCTTTAACGCGGATGGTGGTCATTGATGAATCGTTGAAATGAATTTGGCCGGGGGAGATCGAGGCCCCAGGCCGGGGTTCCTCAACTGAAAATTTTTGCGGCCGTTGAGGGGAGGCCAAAGTTAGCCCGCGAGTATAGCACTGGATGTACAAATCTCCAGGGTTGGCCAACTTCGTGTCGATTCGCCCTTTCTGCGCTCGACCCAAGCAGGCAGGAGGCCGTCAGAGCGCCGTCGCGCACGCATGGGCACTCGCCCATGCCCACTGGAAGTTGTATCCGCCCAGCCATCCCGTCACGTCGACCACTTCGCCGATGAAATACAGGCCCGGCTGCTTCGACTCCATGGTCTGCGACGACAGGTCGCGGGTATCCACCCCACCTGCCGTGACTTCGGCTTTTTTGTAACCCTCGGTGCCGCTGGGCGTGATCTGCCATCGGGCGATGCGTTCCGACAACGCCATCAGCGCCTTGTCGGCTGCTTCGTTCACCGGACGCTGCAAGGCCGGGTCCTGCCCGACCCAGGCATCCGCCAGCCGGGAAGGCACCAGCGTGGCCAGTTCGTTGGCAATGCGTTTCTTCGACCGCAGCTTGGCTTCTCCGAGCGCTCCGGCCACGTCCACACCGGGCGCAAAGTCGAGCGTGAGCGGCGCCCCGGGCTTCCAGTAGCTCGAGATCTGCAGCACCGCCGGACCCGACAGGCCGCGATGGGTGAAGAGCAGGTCCTCGAGGAAGGCCATCCTGTCCTTCTTGGCCCCGGTCTCGATGCGCACCGGCAGCGCCAGCCCTGCCAGCTCGGCGTACGGCGTCCAGGCGTCGCCGCCGAAGGTCAGCGGCACCAGCGCCGGACGTGGCGCGACCATTCGCAGGCCGAACTGCTCGGCGATGCGGTAGCCGAAGTCGCTGGCGCCGATCTGCGGGATCGACAGGCCGCCCGTGGCCACCACGATCTTCGCCGTCTCGACGACGCCTCGACTGCTCTCGATCCGATAGCTGCCTGCGCCCGTCCCGTCTTCGCTTCCGGCAGAAAAGGTGATCGTTCCCACCCGGCAGGGCTGCCAGCGCTCGACCCCGCCCGCGGCGCATTCCGCCAGCAGCATGTCGACGATCTGCTGCGAGGAGCCGTCGCAGAACAGCTGTCCCTTGTGCTTCTCGTGGAAGGCGATGCCGTGCTTCTGCACGAGTTCGATGAACTGCTGCGGGGCGTAGCGCGACAGCGCGGAGCGGCAGAAGTTCGGGTTGTCGCCGATGAAATGGCGCTGCGGCGCGCGCACGTCGAGGTCGCGGTTGGTGAAGTTGGCGCGGCCACCCCCAGAAATGCGGATCTTCTCTCCCACCTTCTCGCTGTGGTCCACCACCAGCACCCTGAGCCCGCGCTGGCCGGCCACGCCGGCGCAGAACAGCCCGGCGGCGCCGGCGCCGATCACGACCACGTCGAACCGATGGGACATGCCGGCCGCGCTCAAGGGCCGTCCGCCGCCAGCAGCGGCGGGGGGTTGTACTTGAGGTGTCCCACGTAGCGCAGCGGCTGCGTGGCGGCGATCGAGGGCACGTCGCCCTCGCGCATGTGCAGCAGGTCGGCCGGGCTCACCCAGCGCGGGTCGGCGCTGGTGATCGGCAGGCCCGCGCGGTTGTAGGCCTCGAGCACGAACTGCGAGCAGAAGAACTGGTCGTCGCGGCTCGCGCCCAGTTGCACCATCGCCATGCCGCTCATGCAGTAATGGCTGACCGCGGTGGGCACCAGCGGCAGTTCGCACAGGCGGCGGTTCAGCACGAAGGGCGCGTTCAGCAGCACGCCCACGGTGTTGTAGCGCACGCCGACCTGCGACATGGCCCAGTCGCGCATGCGTCCGGCGGCGGCCGTATCCACGCCCGGCACCCTGAACGCCACCACCATCTGTTCTTCGTCGACCACCTCGGCCAGTGGCCGCGCGCGCACGCCTGTGCCCACGGCTTCGGCGATCTGGCCGTCGCCGAGGTACAGCACCGCGTGGCTCACCGGCGAGAAGGTGCCCAGCCGGATGCCGAACGAATTCACCGTGGCGATCGAGGTGAGGAGGATGTCGCCCGGCTCCAGTGCCTCGGCGGCGATGAGTTCGCCGCCGTTGCCCGGCGCGATCACCGAGCTCTGCACCCGCAGGCGCAGGCCGTTGTCCTTCGAAGGCAGGTCGAGGCGGGTGGCGCAGGCCGTGAGCAGCAGGGCGGCGCCCGCCGCGACGATGGCCGCGGCGGTTCGGGAAGCGATGCGCATCAGCCCTTCCAGACGAACGGGAACTTCAGCTGCTTGAAGAAGCCGTTGGGCACGTAGTCGCCCAGCACGCCGTACTTCTCGGGCCAGAGCTTGGTGCTCTTCACGGCCGTGCCGAAGATGTAGTCGAGGAACGCGTAGTGCGCCGCATAGTTCTTGTCGAGCGCCTCGATGTCCTGGCTGTGGTGCCAGTGGTGGAAGTTGGGCGTCACGACGATGTAGCGCAGCGGGCCGAGCCGCACGCTCACGTTGCAGTGGTTGAACACCGCCTGGAAGCCGACCACCACGATGTACGCGTCGATCACTTCCTTGCTGAAGCCCAGCACGTAGATGGGCGCCAGCACCAGCGTGCGCGTGATCAGCAGCTCCAGGATGTGCTGGCGCGAGCCCGCCATCCAGTCCATGCTCTTCACGCTGTGGTGCACCGCGTGCAGGCGCCACAGCACGGGCACCTCGTGGTAGGCGCGGTGCGTCCAGTACTGCACCAGGTCGGCCACCAGGATGATCAGCAGCAGACCCGCCCAGAACGGCAGGTTGCCCACCCAGCCGCGGATGCCGTCGTTGGCGGCCCAGCCGAACAGCTTGTGCACCATGAGGTTGGTGGCCAGCAGCACGAAGCCGACGATCATGTGGTTCACCACGAAGTGGTGGAAGTCGGTCTGCCACTCTTCGCGGAACACCGGCTGGTCCTTGCGCAGCGCGAAGAGCTTCTCGATGAAGATGAAGATCAGCGACGAGCCCAGCAGGTCCAGGATGAACCAGTCCAGCCCGATGTACGGCGTGTTGTCCGCGAAGTCGTGCACCGGCACCTTGTGGCCGCCCAGCAGCGCCGAGGCGGCCACCAGCAGGAACGCCGCCGAGGAGAGCCAGCGGGAGCGGTTGAAGATGATGTTCACCAGCGACAGGCCGCCGGAGATGACCAGCGCCGCCAGCAGAATGAATCGCATCACGTCCACGTTGTAGCTCTTGCGCAGCTCGGGCGTGGTGAGGTACTGGGGGAAGTGGAAGGCCAGCACGCCCAGGAAGCACAGGATGGCCAGGCTCAGCGCGATGGTGCCGGTGACCAGCCCCTGCCCGCGGCGCAGCTCGCCGTGGTTCTGGGTGAATTCGTTGAGTTTGTCGATGTCGAGCATGCCCACCTCTCTTTTTTGCTTGCGCTTTTGTTGGAGCGCGATTTTAGAGGGGGCTGTAGGAAAACGCTCACGGCCTGCGCACGGCGCGGCGCCGCAGCAGCGCCGCGGCGCCCAGCGCGAGCGCCATGACCAGCAGCGACACCACGGTCGTCACCGTGCCGAGGGCATAGATCGACGGCGTGGTCACGGTCGAGGTCAACCCCTGCAGCTCCAGCGGCAGCGTGTTGACGTCGCCGATGGCCTGCGATGTGCGGGCGATCTCGTCCCACGACAGCGTGAAGCCGAACATGCCGATGCCCACGATCGACGGCCCGATCAGCGGCAGCACCACGAAGCGGAACGCCTGCCAGGGCGTGGCGCCTAGGTCGCGCGCGGCTTCCTCGTAGGCCGGGTTGAAGCGGTTGAACACCGCGAACATGATGAGCAGGCCGAAGGGCAGGGTCCAGGTCAGGTGCGCGCCGAGCGCCGAGCTGAACAGGCCCAGCGCGGTACCGTAGCCCTCGAGCAGCGAGGTCGCATCCATGGCCGTGAGCACGCTCTTGATGCCGGTGTCGAGCAGGCGGAACTGCAGTCCGATGCCCAGCGAGATGATGATCGACGGCATGATCAGGCTCGCCACCGTCACGAAGAACAGCGCGTTGCTGCCCGCCAGCTTCTTGCGGAATGCGAGCCCGGCCAGCACCGACAGCACTACGGTGAAGCCCATCACCACGGCCCCGAGCGCCAGCGAGCGCCGGAACGCAGCGCCGATGTCCACCGTGCCCAGTCCCTCGGCCAGCTTGTGGAACCAGTGCAGCGACACGCCGCGCAGCGGGAAGGTCAGGCCGCCCTCGGGGCCCTGGAAGCTCAGGACGAAGATCGTGATCATCGGGCCGTAGAGGAACAGCACGAAGAGCGCGAACACCGTGGCCAGCGGCCAGAAGCCGGGGGCGCGCTGTGCGCTGATGGGCGTCTGCATGTCAGTGCCGCCCGGACGCCAGAAGGCACTGAGGCCCCTCTTCGGGGGGCCGCGATACGCGAAGCGACGAGCGAGGGGGGATCATTTCTAGAGTTCCTTGCGTATGTCGACCAGCCGGGTCAGTCCCCAGATGATCATCAGCACCACGGCCAGCAGGATCATCGCGTTCGCCGCGGCCAGCGGGAACTGCAGGTACGAGGTCTGAACCTGGATGATCTTTCCGATCGACGCGATCTGCTGCCCGCCCATCACGCCGATGGTCACGAAGTCGCCCATCACGATGGTGATGACGAAGATCGAGCCGATCAGGATGCCGGTGCGCGACAGCGGCACCACCACGTTCCACAGCGTCTGCCAGCCCGAGGCGCCCGCGTCGCTCGCCGCTTCGAGGAGCGAGCGGTCGATGCGCATCATGCTGTTGAAGATCGGCACGATCATGAACATGGTGTAGAGGTGCACGAAGGCCAGCACCACCGAAAAATCGGAGAACAGCAGCCATTCCACCGGCTGGTTCACGAGGCCCGTGCCCATCAGCGCCTGGTTGACCAGGCCGTTGCGACCCAGAAGCGGCACCCACGAGATCATGCGGATCACGTTCGATGTCCAGAACGGCACCGTGCAGAGCACGAACAGCACCGTCTGCACCGTCGACGAGCGCACATGAAACGCCAGGAAGTACGCCACCGAGAATCCGACCAGCAGCGTGATGCCCCACACCAGCAAGCAGAACTTGAAGGTGCTCAGGTAGGTGTTGAGCGTGACGCACAGGTCGCCGTTGTCGGTGAGGCGCGAGCATCCCTCGAACAGGCTCAGGTAGTTGCGCAGCGTGACGGCCGGGATCAGTTCGTACTCGTTGAAATTCCACAGGCTGACCATCGCGACCAGCGCCAGCGGAACCAGGAAGAACAACAGGAACACCAGCGCGAACGGCGCTGCCTGCCACCATGCGGCGATGCCTCCAGGCGATTTCTCGACGGCCGGGTTGCTGCTCACTTGTAGCTCTCTCCAGTGCGAGCGCAGCGAAGCATGTTCGGGAAACACCGCGGAACCGGCTTTGCCGGGCCGCTGGTGTTGCCCCCCTTGGGGGGGATCCGAAGCGACACGAAGTGCGCGGAGATTCGGGGGGTAGCCAACTTCACGCCGCCACAAACTCGTTCCACTTCCTGACCATGTATTCGTTCTCGTCCATCACCGCGTTCCAGCAGGCGATGCCGCCCATACGCTGCTCGTAGCTGCCGCCGTCGCGCACCGAGCCGGCCTTGGCGATCACGTCGCCCTGCGGGCTCTTGATGTCTTGCGCCGCGGCCTTGCCCTCCATCCAGTAGGCCCACTCGTAGGCTTCCATCTTCGTCTTGGCAGTGTCCAGCACGGCGCTGTAGTAGCCCTGGCGGTTCAGGTAGGCGCCCGCCCAGCCGTCCAGGAACCAGTTGATGAACTCATAAGCGCCATCGAGCTTCTTGCCGGAGAGCGTGGCCGGCAGGCCGAAGCCCGAGGCCCAGGCGCGATAGCCTTCCTTCAGGGGCTGGAAGGTGCAGTCGATGCCCTTGCCGCGTACGGCCGTGACAGCGGGCGACCACATCGACTGGATCACCACTTCGCCTGAGGCCATGAGGTTGACCGATTCGTTGAAGTCCTTCCACAGCGCGCGGAACTGGCCGGCCTTCTTGGCTTCGATGAGGGTCTTGATCGTCAGGTCGATCTCGGCCTTGGTCATGTTGCCCTTGTCGGCGTACTTGTGGATGCCCTTGGCTTCCACCACCATCGCGGCGTCCATGATGCCGATCGAGGGAATGTTCAGGATCGCGGTCTTGCCCTTGAACTCGGGGTTCAGCAGTTCGGCCCACGAGCCGATGGGGCGCTTGATGAGGTCGGGGCGGATGCCCAGCGTGTCGGCGTTGTAGGTCGTCGGGATGAGCGACATGTACTGCGTGGCCGCCTTGGCGAAGGCCTTGCTCTTCTCGCCCTCGAGGTAGATCACCTTCACCGGCGCCGTGCCCTGGTCGCCCACCTTCTTGCCGGCCACTTCGCCCTTGGTGAACAGCGAGGTGATCTTGTCCGCATTCTTCACGCGCTTCGTGTCGATGCCCTTGAGGTTGCCGGTCGGCACGATCTTCTTGAGCGAGAAGAACTCGGTATCGATCAGGTCGAAGCTGTTGGGCGCGGTCACGGCGCGCTTGGTCACGTCGTCGGTGGTCACGGCCACGTACTGGATCTCGATGCCGGTGTCGGCCTTGAACTTCTCGGCGATGGCCTTGTCCTGGTTCACCGCGGTGCCCAGGTAGCGCAGCACGATCTTTTCCTGTGCGTGCACGAAGGGCGCGATGCCCGTGGCCAGGATGCCGGCGGTGCCCTGCAGCAGCGTGCGGCGCTTGAAGCCGGGGGACGATTCGATGGGGTCGGTCATTGCAAAGTCTCCGTGAAAGAAGTGGCTGAAGAGTGGCTGGGAAGGGACGGGTGAAAAATCCTGTTCGGTGTCGCGCTGTGAGGCTGCTGCGCGCTCAGAGCGTCATGGCGATCGCGGCGTTGTCGTCGCGCCGCGCTGCGGGGGCGGGTGCCGTCGCGGGGGTGCGCTGCCCCGGCGGCTTGACGCCCGGGCCCAGGGGGCGTGCATCGGCATCGGCCCACGACAGGCGCACGGCATCGCCCGGCGCGTAGGGCTTTGCCAGAAAGGCCGCCTCGCCAAGCAGCACCGAGACGCCCTGGCGCGCCGGCGCTGCGGCATCCAGCGCCAGGCCGAGCAGCACGTAGGTGCCCTGGTATTCGACGTCGGTCACGGTGGCGGCAAGTCCGCCGGACTCGCCGGCGTCCGACGCGGGCGCGATCCGCATGTGGTCGCTGCGCACGGCGATGGCTCCGCCAGGGGTGTCGAACACGTTGTGCCCGCCCATGAACCGCGCCACAAACTCGCTGGCCGGGTGGTTGTAGATGGCGTGCGGCGAGCCGACCTGCTCGATCACCCCGTGGTTCATCACCACCATGGTGTCGGCCAGCGCCATCGCCTCTTCCTGAGAGTGCGTGACGTGCACGAAGGTCAGCCCCAGCTCCTTCTGCCAGCGCCGCAGCTCGGCGCGCATCTGGATGCGCAGGAACGGATCGAGCGCCGACAGCGGCTCGTCGAGCAGCAGCACGCGCGGCTCGGTGATGAGCGCACGCGCCAGCGCCACGCGCTGCTGCTGGCCTCCCGAAAGCTCGCCGGGCTTGCGCGCCGCCAGATGGCCCATGGCGACACGCTCCAGCAGATCGCTGGCGCGCTTCTGGCGCTCGGCCTTGCCGATGCCTTTCATCTTCAGGCTGAAGGCCACGTTGTCGGTGGCCGAAAGGTGCGGGAAGAGCGCGAAGCTCTGGAACATCATCGCCGTGCCGCGCGCGGCAGCGGGCAGGTTGGTGATGTTGCGGTTGTCCAGCAGGATGTCGCCGCTGCTCACCGACTCGTGGCCGGCGATCATGCGCAGCGTGGTGCTCTTGCCGCAGCCCGACGGTCCCAGCAGGCAGCAGTAGCTGCCGCTGGCGATGCGCAGATCGATCTGGTCGACGGCGGCCGGGGTACCGGGTGCGTAGCGCTTGGTCAGCGCGACGATCTCGACGGCGGCGGGGACGGGCGTGGCGACGGCATTCATTGCCGGTGGCTCAGCACGATCCATGCCACGCCGCACCAATCCGGGGTGCGGCCGGTCCGCGGCTGCGGGGGACGGCGGCGCGGCCGCCTCGGACTCAGGTGCCGAACCTGCCCGTGCTCGCCGGCAGCTCGGCCGCGGCGAGGCCGCGCAGCACGTCGCCCACGACGATCACCGCGGGGCTCGCCAGTCCGGCTTCGGCGATGCTGCTCTTCAACCGGCCCAGCGTGGTCGCGACGTGCCGCTGGTGCGGCAGGCTCGCATGCTGGACGACGGCCGCCGGCGTGTCCGCCGGCAGGCCGTGCAGCAGTTCGCGCTCGATGTGGGCTGCACCCGACACGCCCATGTAGATCACCAGCGTGAGCCGTGCGTCGTGCGCCATGGCGGCCAGCGCGCGCCAGTCGGTCGGCTCCTCGGCGGCGCCGGCGCCCGTCTTCGCGTGGCCGGTGACGAACACCACGCCCTGGGCATGGTCGCGGTGCGTGAGCGGCACGCCCAGCCCGCTCACCGCGGCCAGGCCGGCGGTGATGCCGTTGACCACCACGCATTCGATGCCGGCCTCGCGCAGGTGTTCGACCTCCTCGCCGCCGCGCCCGAATATGAACGGGTCGCCGCCCTTGAGCCGCACCACGGTCTCGCCTTCGCGCACCGCGGTGATCATCAGCCGCTCGATGAAGGCCTGTGGCGTGCTCTTGCAGCCGCCGCGCTTGCCCACGTGCACGATGCGCGCGCCGGGGCGGGCATAGGCCAGGATCTCGTCGTTCACGAGGTCGTCGACCAGCAGCACGGTGGCGGCCTGGATCGCCTTCACGGCCTTGACCGTCAGCAGTTCCGGGTCGCCGGGGCCGGCGCCCACCAGCGTGCAGCGTCCGGTGATGAAAGGCAGGGTGGGGTGGGCGTTGTTGTTCATGCGTGGGATGCCAGTTGCGTGATGTGCCCGACCTGCGTCGCGATGGCCTCGGGTACGGGAAGCTCGCCGGCCAGCACGCGGCGCGTGTAGTCGGCGGTGGTGGCGACGTCGATCTCCCTGGGCAGGCCGGGCACGTCCGCGGCGGTGCCGGGCTGCTGGGCCTGCAGTTCGGTGCGCACGCCGCGCACGAAGCCGTCGATCTGCGCGGTGCGGCGTGGGTCGGACACCACTTCGCCTTCGAGGCCGCGCGAGAGCAGGGCGGTCATGGCCGTGAGCTCGAAGGTCTCGCCCATGGTGCGTGCGTATTCGGGATGCGTGTAGCTGGCCACCACCACGCAGGAGCCGGCGCCGGGCTGCATCAGCTTCACCACGCTGTGGCCCGGATTGCGCAGGCCGACCACGCGGCGCACGTCGAGCAGGCGCTTCAGGGCGGGGTTCAGCAGCTCGGTGGGCGCGAAGGCCGCTTCGCCGCTGGCGACGGGGCGGATGGCGGTCATCGGCGTCACGCCGAGTGCGGCGAGCACGTTCGACGCCAGCACGCGGGAGGTTTCGCTGGCGCTGCCATGCACCAGCACCGGCAGGCCTTCGCGCGCCAGCAGCAGCGCCAGCAGCGGCGTGAGCACCGGGAGCTTGCGTGCGCCGTTGTAGCTGGGCAGCACCACCAGCGGGCGGTCACCGGGCGGGATTCGCTCCAGCCGCGCGTGGGTGGCGTCGAGGAAGCCGGCCATCTCCTCGGGCGTCTCGCCCTTGATGCGCATGGCCAGGCAGAAGGCGCCGAGCTCCAGGTCGGTGACGGTGCCGTCCAGCACCTGGCCGAAGAGATCGGTGGCCGCTTCGCGCGTGAGCGGCCTGGCGCCTCGCGCGCCGCGGCCGATTTCCTTGATGTATTGGCTGATTCCCATGGGTGGGTGGATTGTCCTGCAAGGCTTATGCCGGAACTTCATTCGGCTTATGCATCGGATTCGCTCCTTCTCCCGTTGGGGGAAGGCAGGGATGGGGCCTGGGCTCGGCGGCCTCGAAGGCTGCGCGGCGGTGGAGGCCGCTTGCCCCACCCCATCCCTCCCCCAGAGGAGGGGGCGAAGACCGGGGTCATGAGGCGGCCGTCTCCACCGCCTCCACCTCCACCGGCGTCGCCCGCACCATCCGCTTGAGTTCCGGAATGCACGAGCCGCAATTGGTGCCGCATTTCAGCGCTCCCTGCAGCCTGGCCAGCCGCTCGTCCGGCGTGCCGCTGCAGCGCACCAGTTCGGACTGGATCGCCGCGTCGGCCACGTCGAAGCAGGTGCACACCGTCCTGCCGCGCGACTGCACCGCCACCGGCGCGCGCGCGCCCGGCGACAGCAGCATGCGTCCGTAGGTCTGCGCGGGCAGCTCCTCGCGCAGCAGCGTTGCGATCCAGGCCTCGGCGCTGGTGTCGCCGCCCAGCAGGAAGGCCTCCAGCGCCGCGCTGCCGTCGACGCGGCGCACCAGCCGCGCGCAGCGGCGCTGGCCGCGGCGGCGGTCGGCATAGCGCAGGATGTCTGCAGCCTGCAGGCCGAGCAGCCCTTCGATCTTCTCTAGCAGCGCGTCATCGGGCGCCTCGTGGGCGGCGGCGCGAAAGAGCAGGCCGCTGCGCGCCTGGCCTTGCGTGCTGCCCGCAAACGGCACGCAGACTGCGAACGGGAACATTGCCATCAGCGGCTGCAGCGCGCGCTGCGCGGCAAGCGCCTCGCCCGCCGGCAGCCACGCCATGCCCAGCAGCGACCAGGGCAGTTCGGCCTTGAGGATCTTCACCGCCGTGTGCTTCAGCTCGGGTTGCTTCGAGCTGGGGCAGAAGGCGGGCGTCGTCAGCGCATTGATGCCCGCGAGCCGCGTGCCGGTCGACGAGCAGCCGCCCAGGTATTCCTCGCCCCAGTGCATCGCGATGAAGGCCTGGTTCAGCCCCACCTCGGCGCTGGCGCGCGCCGGCAGCAGGATCGAGCCGCGCTTCGAGGTGACATGCACCAGGTCGCCTTCGCCGATCTGGCGGCGCGCCATGTCCTGCGCATGCAACTGCACGGCGGGTTCGGGCACATGCCCGAAAAGCCGGCCGGCGGTACCGGTGCGGCTCATGCCGTGCCACTGGTCGCGCAGGCGGCCGGTATTGAGCGAGAACGGGTAGCGCGCCTCGCGGGCCTCGGCCACCGGCCGGTAGACGGTGTCGACGAAGCGCGCGCGACCGTCCGGCGTGGGAAACACGCCGTCTTCGTACAGGCGCACGCGGCCGACGGTGTCGCCTTCCTTCATCGGCCATTGCTGGGGGCCGGCGGTCTCCAGCATCGCGTAGCTCATGCCGGTGATGTCCAGGTCGCGCCCGCGCGTCGACTCGCGGTGCTCGTTCCACACCTGCTCGGGCGTCTCGTACGGAAACAGCGTGAAGCCGCGGCCCAGCTGCCGCTCGAGGCGGTGGGCGAAGGCCACCGCGATCGACCAGTCGTTGCGCGCCTCGCCCGGCGCCGGCACGGCAGGGCGCACGCGCGAGATGCGGCGCTCGCTGTTGGTCACGGTGCCTTCCTTCTCGCCCCAGGTGGTGGCAGGCAGGAGCAGGTCGGCGAAGGCGCAGGTGGCCGTGGTGGCGAAGGCCTCCTGCACCACGACGAACTCGGCGCGCTCCAGCGCGCGGCGCACTGTGGCCTGGTCGGGCATCGACTGCGCAGGATTGGTGCACGCGATCCAGAGGGCGCGGATCTCGCCATCGGCCGCGGCCTGGAACATCTCCACGGCCGTCCTGCCGGGCTTCCCGGGCACCGAAGGCACGCCCCACAGCGCGGCCACCTCGGCCCGGTGCGCGGGGTTGGCCATGTCGCGGTGCGCGCTCAGCAGGTTGGCCAGTCCGCCCACCTCTCGACCGCCCATGGCGTTGGGCTGGCCGGTCAGCGAGAACGGTCCCGCGCCGGGGCGGCCGATCTGCGCGGTGGCCAGGTGCAGGTTGATGAGCGACGCGTTCTTCGCGGTGCCGCTCGACGACTGGTTCAGGCCCTGGCAATACAGGCTCAGCGTGGCCGCGGAGGTGGCGAAGAGCCGCGCCGCTGCGAGCAGGTCGTACACCGGAATGCCGCAGACCTGCGCCACCTTCCCGGGTGTGCACTCGCGCACCGTGGCTTCGAGCGCCCCGAAGCCGCTGGTGTGCGCCGCGATGTAGGCCGCGTCGGTCCAGCCTTCGCGCAGCATCAGGTGCAGCATGCCGTTGAACAGCATCACGTCGGTGCCGGGCTGGATGGGCAGGAACAGGTCGGCGATCTCGGCCGTGTCGGTGCGGCGCGGATCGGCCACGACGATCTTCAGCGCCGGGTTCGCGGCTTTCGCGTCCTCGATGCGGCGAAAAAGTATGGGGTGCGCCCAGGCCGTGTTGCTGCCGACGATGAACAGGCACTGCGCATGCTTCAGGTCGTCGTAGCAAGTCGGCGGTGCATCGGCGCCCAGTGCCTGCTTGTAGCCGGCCACCGCGCTGCTCATGCACAGCCGCGAGTTGGTGTCGATGTTGTTGGTGCCCACCAGCCCCTTGGCGAGCTTGTTGAAGACATAGTAGTCCTCTGTGAGCAGCTGGCCCGACACATAGAAGCCTGCCGCGTCCGGCCCGTGCTCGCGCACAACCTGGGCGAACTTGCCGGCGGCGAGGTCGAGTGCGCTGTCCCACGAGGTTGCGACGGGCGCCTCGCCGCGTGAGAGGCGCTGCATCGGCTGCAGCAGACGCGTCTGCCGCGTGACCGTGGCGCTGGCCGTGAGGTGCAGTGTCGAGCCCTTGGTGCACAGGCGCCCGAAGTTCGCCGGGTGGTCGGGATCGCCGCGCACGCCGGTGATCTCGGTGCCGTCCGATTCGATGATGACCCCGCAGCCGACGCCGCAGTAAGGGCAGGTGGAGCGCGTCTCGCGCATCGTGGCGCTCGCGGGACTCACGCTGCCTCCACCCTGCCGTGGCCGGCATTGCCGGCAGCCGGTTCGCCGAACATCAGCCGGTCGCGGATGGCGTGCACATCGCGTCCTTCGCGCAGCAACCTGAAGTACCAGCTGCCGTCCGCCGTGTCGCCGTACAGGCACGCGCCTACCAGCCGGTCGTTCCTGATCACCAGCTTCTTGTAGACGCCGCCGAAGGGGTCGCTCATGACGATCTCCTCGGTGCCTTCCCCGCCCATGAACTCGCCGGCCGAGAACAGGTCGATGCCTGTCACCTTGAGCTTGGTGGAGGTGAGCGAGCCCAGGTAGCGGCCGATTCCGAACTGCGCCAGGTGGTTGGCCGCCACCTTGGCCTGCTCGAACAGCGGCGCCACCAGGCCGTAGGCGATGCCGCGGTGCGCCGCGCATTCGCCCACCGAGTAGATGCGCGCGTCGGTCACGGTCTGCATGGTGTCGGTGACCACGATGCCGCGGTTGCAGTGCAGCCGCATCTTCTCGGCAAGCTCCACGTTGGGGCGGATGCCCACGGCCATCACCACCAGGTCGGCCGCGACCTCGGTGCCGTCCTTGAAGCGGACGGCCTTTACGCGGCCACCCTTGCCGTCGTCACTGTCGCCGACCATGTCCTGCGTCTGCGCACCCATCAGGAACTTCAGGCCGCGGTCCTCCAGCGATTTCTGCAGCAGCTTGCCCGCCACGTCGTCGAGCTGGCGCTCCATCAGCCAGGGCATCACGTGCACCACCGTCACGTTCATGCCGCGAAGCATCAGTCCGTTGGCGGCTTCCAGGCCCAGCAGGCCGCCGCCGATGACCACCGCATTCCTGTGGGTGCGCGCGGTTTCGATCATGTAGCCGGTGTCGGCGATGTCGCGGTAGGCAATGACGCCCTGCAGGTCCTTGCCCGGCACCGGCAGCATGAAAGGGTTGGAGCCGGTGCACACCAGCAGGCGGTCGTAGGGCGCTTCGGTGACGGCACCCTGCGCGTCCACCGCACGCACGATGCGCTTCACACGATCGACCTCGACCACCTTCTTGCCGGCGTGCAGCGCGATGCGGTTGTCCGCATACCAGGCCCAGCTGTTGAGCACGATATCGTCGACCGTCTGCTCGCCGGCCAGCACCGGCGACAGCATGATGCGGTTGTAGTTGGGATGCGGCTCGGCGCCGAACACGGTGATGTCGTACAGGTCGGGCGCGATCTTCAGCAGCTCCTCGATCGTGCGCACGCCGGCCATGCCGTTGCCGACCATCACGAGTTTCATCTTCTTCATGGGGTCGCTGGGCACTGTGGCGATCCGTCAGGCCGCGGCTTTCTCCACGTGGGCCTGGCGCATGTAGAGGAAGTCGATCACGGCCTTGCGCGCGTGCACGTAGGCCGGGTCTTCCGCCAGGTCGACGCGGTTGCGGGGGCGCGGAATTCCCACGCTGAGCACCTCGCCGATGGTGGCGGCCGGGCCGTTGGTGAGCATCACGATGCGATCGCTGAGCAGCACGGCCTCGTCGACGTCGTGCGTGACCATGATCACGGTGCTCCGGGTCTTCTGCACGATGGCAAGAAGTTCGTCCTGCAGCCTGGCGCGCGTGAGGGCGTCGAGTGCGCCGAAGGGTTCGTCCATCAGCAGCACCTTGGGTTCCATCGACAGCGCGCGCGCGATGCCCACGCGCTGCTTCATGCCGCCGGAGATCTCGCCGGGCCGCTTCTGCGCGGCGGGCGCGAGGCCCACCAGCGCCAGCGCGGCGTCGGTACGCGCGCGCAGCTGCGCCTTGTTCTCGCTGCCGGCGAACACACGCTCCACGGCGAGGTACACGTTCTCGAAGCAGGTGAGCCAGGGTAGCAGCGAGTGGTTCTGGAACACCACCGCGCGTTCGGGGCCGGGCCCCTTGATTTCCTTGTTGGCGCACAGCAGCGCACCCTGGGTGGGCGTGGTGAGCCCGGCTACGAGGTTCAGCAGCGTCGACTTGCCGCAGCCCGAGTGGCCGATGAGCGTGACGAACTCGCCCTTGGCCACGTTCAGGTTGACGTCGCGCAGCGCGACGAAACGGCCCTTGGGAGTCTTGAACGCCTGCTCGACGCCGTGGATCTCGATGTACTTGCTGTCGTCAGTCATTGGAAACCTCCGCGCAGCAGCGCTGCGTTGTTCGCCTCGCGAGTGGTTGTGCGGCTCATGACTTCACCTCTTCGAAGGTGAATGCGGTCGCGAGCTTGATGAGCGCGAATTCCAGCACCAGGCCGACGATGCCGATCACGAAGATCGCGATGATGATGTTGGCGACGTTCAGGTTGTTCCACTCGTCCCACACCCAGAAGCCGATGCCGACGCCACCGGTGAGCATTTCGGCCGCCACGATCACCAGCCACGCGGTGCCCACGGCCAGCCGCACGCCGGTCAGCATGTATGGCAGCACCGCGGGAAACAGGATGCTGGTGAGGATCTTCCATTCGCTCAGGTTCAGCACCTTGGCCACGTTCATGTAGTCGGTGGGCACGCGCTGAACGCCCACGGCGGTGTTGATGATCATCGGCCAGATCGAGCAGATGAAGATGGTCCAGATGGCCGCCGGGTTGGCTCCCTTGAAGACCAGCAGGCCGATGGGCAGCCACGCGAGCGGCGACACCGGGCGCAGCAGGCTGATGAGCGGATTGAACATGCGCGACAGGAACTCGAAGCGTCCGATCGCGAAGCCCGCCGGGATGCCGACCAGCGCCGCGAGGCCGAAGCCCAGCGCCACGCGCTGCAGCGACGAGAGCACGTTCCAGCCCACGCCCTGGTCGTTCGGGCCCTTGCTGTAGAACGGATCGCTGAAGACCGTCACCGCCTGCTGCCATGTGGCCAGCGGCGTCGGAAAGCCGGTGGTGCTGCTCGCGGCGACGAGCTGCCACACGATGAGCAGGAGCCCGAAGCCTGCGAACGGGGGCAGCACGCGCATCCAGAATGCACGCAGGTCGAGTTGCCTGCGTTCCTTCTGCGCTCGGGGAAGCGCGGCGGGCCGAGGGGCGGCCTCCGCACGGGGCACACTTTCAGTCCGGCCCTCTCCCGCATGCGGCACAGGGAGCGAGGCATCCAGGGGCGAATGAAAAACAGCGCTGACCATGGTGTTCTCCTCAGGCTTGCAACTTGAACGATTCGGCGTATTTCTTCGGGTCCTTGCCATCCCAGACGGAGCCGTCGAAGAGCTTGCTGCTGCGCATCGCGTCCTTGGGCACCGGCGTCTGCGTGGCGGCGGCGGCCTGCTTGTAGATGTCGATGCGGTTGATCTCGGTGGCCACCTTCAGGTAGTCGGGGTGCTCCTTGAGCAGGCCCCAGCGCTTGTGCTGCGTGAGGAACCACATGCCGTCCGACAGGTACGGGAAGTTCACCGCGCCGCCGTTGTAGAACTTCATGTGGTTGGGGTCGTCCCAGCTCTTGCCCAGGCCGTTGGTATAGCGGCCGAGGATGCGCTGGTTGATGGCGTCCACGCTGGTGTTGACGTAGCTCTTGTCGGCGATGGTCTCGGCCATCTTGTTCTTGTTCTGCAGGCCGGTGTCGATCCACTTGCTCGCCTCGAGGATCGCGGCGGTCACGGCGCGTGCCGTGTTGGGGTACTTCTTCGCGAACTCGGCGGTGGTGCCCAGCACCTTCTCGGGGTGGTCCTTCCAGATGTCCTGCGTGGTGATGGCCGTGATGCCGATGCCGTCCATGATGGCGCGCTGGCCCCAGGGCTCGCCCACGCAGTAGCCGTCCATGTTGCCCACGCGCATGTTGGCCACCATCTGCGGAGGCGGCACGGTGATGTTCTTCACGTCCTTGAACGGATCGATGCCGGCCGATGCGAGCCAGTAGTAGAGCCACATGGCGTGCGTGCCGGTGGGGAAAGTCTGGGCGAAGGTGTATTCGCGCTTCTCGCTGGCGATGAGCTTGGCGAGCGAGGCGGCATCGACGGCGCCCTTGTCGGCGAGCTTCTTCGACAGCGTGATGGCCTGGCCGTTGTTGTTCAGGGTCATGAGCACGGCCATGTCCTTCTTCGGGCCGCTCAGGCCGAGGTGCATGCCGTAGACCAGGCCGTAGAGCACGTGGGCGAAATCGAGCTCGCCGTTGGCGAGCTTGTCGCGCACGCCGGCCCAACTGGCTTCCTTGCTGGGCACGATCTTCACGCCGTACTTCTTGTCGATGCCCAGCACCGAGGCCATCACCACGCTGGCGCAGTCGGTCAGCGGAATGAAGCCGATCTTCACTTCTTCCTTCTCGGGCTTGTCGGAGCCCTGGGCCCAGACAGCCGCGCGCAGGGCGGGGTCGATGCCCACGGCGCCGATGGCGGCGGCTTGCAGGACGCGGCGCCGGCTGAGGCGGGCTTTGAGCAGATCGGTCATGGGCGGTGGCTCCGGTTGAAAACGAACAGAAGAGGAAAGACAAAAGCAAAAAAGGCGTCCGCACCGCGCAGGGGCTGCTCGAAACGAGCCCTTGCGGGGTGGGGACGCCTTTGTCCGGTCGGTGGGAAGCACCCGCCATTGGGTGCCGCCTGCCTGAAGGCCCGTTGCGGGGCCTGCAGGCAGCTTGCTTGCAAGCGGTGTGCCAGCTTGCTGCGGGTTGCGCCGCCACTGATCGAGGGGCTCGATGCCGGAATGTCGGTGTGCGCGGAAGGCCGGGAGGCCACACCGCACCGCTTGCAGGCACGCTTGTTGTGCGCTGCACCAAGTTGAGCGGGTCGCCAGGCTCAGCGCGGCGGTGCGCGGTCGAGCATCGGGAGGTAGTCCGCCATGGCGAGCATCGACTCGGCCACGTCCACCAGCCGACGGTTCTGGTTCATCGCGGTCTGCCGCAGCATCTTGTGCGCCTCGTCCTCGCTCAGGCGGCGGTGCGCCATCAGCAGGCCCTTGGCGCGCTCGACGACCTTGCGCTCGTTGAGCGAGGCGCGCACGGTCTCGAGTTCGTCGCTCATGGCCTGCAGGCGGCGCGACTGCTCCTGGACCATGTCGAGCACCGAGCGTTCAAGATGCCGGCCGAAATGGGCCGGCGCCGTGGCCTGGGCGTCGGCGTCGTCGAAGAACAGCGCGCCGGCCTGCGGCGCCAGCACGTCGAGCAGCTGGCGGTATTCCTGCAGCTCGCTGCGGGCCTGCGCGGTCTTGCGGTCGCACAGCGCGCGCAGGTCGGCTGCCAGGCGGTCCTCGACGGTCTTCATGGCGTCGATGCGGCGGGTGCAGCAGTCGAACCAGGCGTGGCTGAGGGCCGGGTCCGCCGGTGCGGACGTGGTGCCGCGGCGGCGCATGCGTTCGAGCTCGGCCAGCGTGGCGTCGGGCTGGCTGTCGCGCCACAGCGCGAGCACGGCGTCGCCCGAGAAGTCGGTGAATACCTGGAAGCAGCGTTCCTGCGACTCGATGAGATGCAGCCACTGCAGGCGCTGCGCCTCGTCGCTTCGGCCCAGCGCAAGTGCCGCGGCACCGAAGGCCCGCTCCTGGCCGGCGAATTCCTTGCCCTGCATGAAATTGAACATGGCCACCAGCAGCCGCGAGATCTCGGGGTCGGAGGCGCCGTCGGCCGCCTCGAACACCACGGACAGCAGGCCGGCCACCAGCTTGGCGAAGGCGGCCACGGCCTGTGCCGGCTTCAGCTCGAGCGCGTCGATGCGGCTGCGCAGCGCGGGCAGGGCGTCCAGCCCCGGCAACACCCAGGCGATGCGGCTGAACAGGCGTGCGCCGTTGCCCGTGCCGGCGCCGCGGTGGGTGTCGGCCTGGAGCTGGTCGAAGCCGGCGCGCACCTCCTGCTCGAGCGCCAGGCATTCGGCGATCTGAGGGGCACGCTGTTCGGCGAAACGGCTGCCGCGCGTGGCCAGGAAGATGTTCGACATGCCGCGCTCGCGCTGCAGCGCATGCACCAGCCGGCCGATGAGGCCCACCAGCTCGCTGGTGCGCGCGAGCTGGTCCAGCTCGTCGATTTCGCAGCGGCGGGCGGCGATGAGGAAGTTCAGTCCGGATTTCATTCGTGGAGGCAGGAAGCCAGCGTGGTGCTGCAACATTCGTGCCGCTTGTCCCTTCGCGGGCATCCGGCGCAGGTGCCACCTACACTCGGCGGCATGCTCTTGTTGGGAATCGAATCATCCTGCGATGAAACCGGCGTGGCGCTGGTCGAGTCGCACGGCGACGCGCTGCCGCTGCTGCGTTCGCATGCGCTGCACAGCCAGATCGCCATGCACCAGGCCTACGGGGGCGTGGTGCCCGAGCTGGCCAGCCGCGATCACATCCGCCGTGTGCTGCCGCTCACCGAAGCCGTCATGGCAGAAGCCGGCCGCTCGCTGGGCGAGATCGACGTGGTGGCCTACACGCGCGGCCCCGGCCTTGCCGGCGCGCTGCTGGTGGGCGCGGGTGTGGCCTGCGCGCTGGGCGTGGCGCTGGGCAAGCCGGTGCTCGGGGTGCATCACCTCGAGGGGCACCTGCTGTCGCCGTTCCTGAGCGCCGATCCGCCGGAGTTCCCGTTCGTCGCACTGCTGGTGTCGGGCGGCCACACGCAGCTGATGCGGGTGGACGGCGTGGGCCGCTACGAACTGCTGGGCGAGACCATCGACGATGCGGCCGGCGAGGCCTTCGACAAGAGCGCCAAGCTGATGGGCCTGCCGTACCCCGGCGGTCCGTGGCTCGCCAAGCTGGCCGAGGGCGGCGACGCCGCGGCCTTCAAGCTGCCGCGTCCGCTGCTGCACAGCGGCGACCTCGATTTCTCGTTTGCCGGCCTGAAGACCGCCGTGCTCACGCAGGCCAGGAAGCTCGGGGACCAGCTCGAAGCGCGCAAGGCCGACCTGGCCGCATCCACGCAGGCGGCGATCGTCGAGGTGCTGCTGAAGAAATCGCTCTCGGCGCTCGACCAGACCGGGCTCAAGCGCCTGGTGGTGGCCGGCGGGGTGGGGGCCAACAAGAATTTGCGCGAGCAACTGAATGCCGCATGCGCGAAGCGCAATGTGCGCGTGCACTACCCCGAACTGCACCTGTGCACCGACAACGGCGCGATGATCGCCATGGCCGCAGCCATGCGGCTGCAATCGGGTCTATCGCAGGCGAGCGAGCGCTACGCCTTCGACGTCAAGCCGCGATGGCCCATGGGGATGCTGTCGGCTGCTGCTGGGGCTGCCTAGCGGCCTGGCGTGCGCGGCCGAGCGAAGGCAGCGGCAGCACGTCGAGCACATTTCGCCAGAGCTGGCGCCATTGCGGCCAGTCGTGGCCGCCTTCGGTGGTGAACACCTGGCCCGGTGGCAGCGCGTCGGCCAGCAGCTTGTGGTTGCTGACGAAACGGTCCTCGAGGCCGAAACCGAGGTACAGCGGCGGCAGGTTCTTCGAGGTCTGGTCCTTCAGGTATTGCTGGAAGAAGGGCCAGAGCTTGCGGTCGGGTTCCTCGTCGGGCTGCGGGCCCGTGGGGGCCTGCCACATGCGCAGGCCGCCGGCCTTCTTGATCTCCGCGCCAAGCACGCGCCGGCCAAGGTAGGGCGCGAGCGCCACGATGCCGTCGACCGAGCCCGGCCGTGCCAGTTCGTGGATCAGCGCACCGAAGCCGCCGATGGAGATACCCACCAGCCAGATCGACTTGTAGCCCTTGGCGCGCTGCGGCTCGATGACATCGGTGTGCAGCCGCTCGCTGAGCGTCTGCTCGTAGTAGTAGGACACGTCCGCGTCCACCAGCAGCGCATCGGCTGCCAGGTGGCGCTCCCGCACCGCGCTGATGAAACCCTCTCGCTCGAACTCGTCGGGCTTGAGGTAGGCACCCGGCAGGAAGACCAGCAGGGCGTCGGATTGCTCGTTGGGATTGGCGGGCTGAAGGTGTGTTTGCATGGTGCCGTGAGAGGGCACCCGACCCGCACCGTCATGGAACTCGATGCGTTTACGAGACGCCCACGAAGAAGAAAGTTCTAAGAAAACGTCACATCATGTGACGTTATGCGGCCCTATTGTGAATAGGGAGCACGATCAAAGTCAAAAAGAACCTTTGCTGACACTTTCTTCTTGTGGGCTTAAGCAGAACTAGTTGATTTGCAACGTCGCTGCCTGGCTCACGGGTACTACTTTTCCGAGCTTCAGCGTGAGCACGCCGTTCTCGAGCTTGGCCTCGCTGGCGGCCACGTCGATGTCCTGCGGCAGCTCGTAGGCGGCCTTGAACTGGCGCTTGGCGTCGGCCTTGCTGTCAATGCGCACCACGGCGCCTTCGATGCCGATGACGAGCTCTTCACGCGCGAAGCCCGGCACGTCGAGCGAGAGCGTCCAGCTCTTGTCGTCCTGCTCCACGAGCGGGGAGCGGCGGGCACCGGCGAAGGCCTCGCTGGCGAAGCGTTCGAATGCGCGGTCATAGGCGCGGGGAGCGAAGCGGGCGGTGCGGACGTTGGGGGCGAAAAACATGATGAGGAACTCCTGAATCAACACAATGGGGACAAGAAATGTGTGTCCCTTACACTGCGCGGCCGTTCAATCGTGAGTGCCGCTTGAGACCTCATCTAGGCGCGTCGGCACGCGTTTCAAGACAATGAATCCCCGCTTTATTTGGCGCCGCGAGGCCTTGAAATTCGCGGCGCTGACGCTATGCGCGAGGCCGTTCGCCGCGCTGGCGCAGGCCGTTCCTGCGGCTCCTGCAGCCCCTCCGGCACCGATTCGCCTGGCGCTGATCGAGAGCATGAGCGGCCCGTTCGCCAACACCGGCGAGGCCGTATTCCGCAATCTTCTTTGGGCTGTGGAGCGGGTGAATGCGCGCGGCGGCGTGAAGCTGCCGGGCGTTCCCGGCGGTGCGAGACCGCTGCAACTCGACCGCTACGACAGCAAGGGCCAGAACGAGGAGGCGCTCTCCGCGCTGCGTGCGGCGATGGACGACGGCGCGCGCGTCGTGCTGCAGGGCAACTCGTCGGCCACTGCCGCGGCGCTGATCGATGCCATCGACAAGAACAACGAGCGAGACCCGTCGCGGCGCGTGATCTTCCTGAACTACGCGGCGGTCGATCCGGTGCTGACCAACGAGCGCTGCAGCTTCTGGCACTTCCGCTTCGATGCGCATGCGGACATGCGTGTGGCGGCGCTGATGGATGCGGTGAAGGACGACACTTCGCTCAAGCGCGTGTACCTCATCGGGCAGGACTACAGCTTCGGCCAGGCGGTGCTGCGCGAGTCGCGCCGGCAACTCGGCGCGCGGCGGCCCGACGTGGAGATCGTAGGCGACGAGCTGCATCCGATGGGCAAGGTGAAGGACTTCGCGCCCTACGCCACCAAGATCATCGCGAGCGGCGCGCAGGCCGTGGTCACCGGCAACTGGGGCAACGACCTCACGCTGCTCGTGAAGGCCGCGCGCGAAGCGGGTTTCAACGGCACCTTCTACACGTTCTATGGCAACGCGCTGGGTGCGCCCGCCGCCATCGGCGACGCAGGCATCGGCCGCGTGATCGCCGTGGCCGACTGGCTGCCCAACGTGCAGACGGCGCAGTCGGAAGCGTTCTACCGCGCCTTCCACGCACGCTTTCCGAAGCCCGCCGACGACTACGTGCACATGCGCCTGCAATTGATGATCGAGGCGCTCGTGCAGGCGATCGAGCGCGCAGGCAGCGCCGATGCCGTGCCCGTCGCGCGCGCACTCGAGCAGGCCGACGTCACCCTGTACGGACAGCGCGGGCGCATGCGCGCCGCGGACCACCAGTTCCAGCAGCAGCTGGTCGTCGGCGTGATGGACAGGCAGGGCACGCCGGGCGTGCAGTTCGACGTCGAAGGCTCTGGCTATGGCTTTCGCGTGGTGAAGACCATTGGCCCGGAGCGTGCCGAGCTGCCCACTTCGTGCAAGATGAAAAGACCTTGAAGATGAACAACAGGACCCCAGCCATGCGTGAAGCCATCCACAACCTCGAAGCCTCGAAGATCCGCGAAGTCGCCAATGCCGGCATGGGCCGCGACGACGTGCTGGCCTTCTGGTTCGGCGAGAGCGACGAAGTCACGCCCGAGGTGATCCGCCAGGCGGCCATCGAGTCCCTGCAGCGTGGCGAGACCTTCTATGCACACAACCTCGGCCTGCCCGAACTGCGGGCGGCCATCGCGCGCTACACCAGCGCGCTGCATCCGGCGGTGGACGCGTCGCGCATCGCCGTCACTTCGGGCGGCGTGAGCGCGCTGATGCTCGCGGTTCAGGCGCTTGTCGACGCGGGCGACGAAGTGGTCGCCGTGACGCCGGTGTGGCCGAACCTCACGGCGCAGCCCGCCATCATGGGCGCGCGGGTGCGCACGCTGCCGCTGGTGCCGGTGAACGGCGAGTGGACGCTCGACCTTCCGGCGCTGCGTGCGGCAGTCACACCGAAGACGAAACTGTTGATCGTCAATGCACCGAACAACCCCACGGGCTGGACCATGACGCGCGACGAGCAGCAGGCCGTGCTCGACCACTGCCGCCAGACCGGCACGTGGATCCTGGCGGACGAGGTGTACGAGCGCCTCTACTTCGAGCCGACCGCGAACGGCTGTGCGCCGAGCTTCCTCGACGTCTCGAAGCCCGACGACCGGCTCGTCGTGACGCACAGTTTCTCGAAGAGCTTCCTGATGACCGGCTGGCGCCTCGGCTGGCTGGTGCTTCCGCCGTCGATGGTGGAAGGCATCGGAAAGCTGATCGAGTTCAATACCTCGTGTGCCAGCGTGTTCACGCAGCGCGCGGCGATCGCCGCCATCGAGCACACGGGCGAGATCACGCCGCGCGTGGTGGCTCACCTGAAGCAGTGCCGCGACACGCTGGTGCCGCTGCTGGCCGCCCTGCCGGGCGTGCAGGTGGCGCCGGCCAAGGGCGGCATGTATGCCTTCTTCCGGCTCGAGGGCTTCGACGATTCGTTCGAAGTGGCCAGGCGGCTCGTGGCCGAGGCCGGCCTGGGGCTCGCGCCCGGCAACGCCTTCGCCCCCGAGGCGCAGGGCTGGCTGCGCTGGTGCTTCGCCTCGAAGGACCCCCAGCGGCTGGTGCAGGGCGTGGAGCGGCTGCGCGGCTGGCTGGAGGGGGCGGCAAGGGGAGGCTGAAGCCCTCCGAAAGTACCCGGGCTATAATCCCGAGGCTTTGCATGCCGCAAGGCGCACGGTGGGCGCAGTTCCAGCGCTCACCGCAAGTCAAACATCCCGGAACAAGGAAATCAACATGATCGCAGCCTCCATCAAGGCCGAAGTCGTCAAGGACAACGCCCGCGCCGCCAACGACACCGGCAGCCCCGAAGTGCAAGTTGCACTGCTGACCGCCCGTATCAACGAGCTCACCCCCCACTTCAAGACCCACGCCAAGGACCACCATGGCCGCCGCGGCCTGCTGCGCATGGTGAGCCGCCGCCGCAAGCTCCTCGACTACCTCAAGTCCAAGGACGCCGACCGTTACACCGCGCTGATCGCCAAGCTGGGTCTGCGCAAGTAAACCGAATCGCATGAAAAAACGCCTGGGTTAGTCCGCTAGCTCAGGCGTTTTTTACTTCGCGATCCACTTTTCGGAGTGCCCAAACAGAGCGAAGCTGTGTCATTCCAATGAAGTTCGATCGATCTTCACTGGAATGGCATCGTGTTCTGAGAAGCCTCCGGCCCCTGCGGATCCTGAGTGGTTCGCTATCAAAACAGGAGCAAACATGAGCCTTTTCAACAAAGTCACCAAGTCATTCCAATGGGGTGACAAGACCGTCGTCATGGAAACGGGCGAGATCGCCCGCCAGGCCAGCGGCGCCGTTCTCGTCGACATCGACGGCACCGTTATCCTCGCGACCGTCGTCGCTTCCAAGAACGCCAAGCCGGGCCAGGACTTCTTCCCGCTGACCGTCGACTACATCGAGAAGACCTACGCCGCAGGCAAGATCCCTGGCAGCTTCTTCAAGCGCGAGGCCAAGCCCAGCGAACACGAAACGCTGACCAGCCGCCTGATCGACCGCCCGATCCGTCCGCTGTTCCCCGAAGGCTTCCTGAACGAAGTGCACGTGGTCATCCACACCATCTCGCTCAACCCCGAAGTCGATGCCGACATCGCAGCCATGATCGGCGTGAGCGCTGCACTGTCGATCTCCGGCGTGCCATTCAACGGCCCGATCGGTGCCGCCCGCGTGGGCTACATCAACGGCCAGTATGTGCTGAATCCGGGGCAGACCGCCCGCAAGGATTCGCAGATGGACCTCGTTGTCGCCGGCACGCAAGCCGCCGTGCTGATGGTCGAATCCGAAGCCCTGCAACTCAGCGAAGAAATCATGCTGGGCGGCGTGGTGTTCGGCCACGAACAGGCCAACATCGCCATCGATGCGATCCATGACCTCGTGCGCGACGCCGGCAAGCCGGTGTGGGACTGGAAGGTTCCGGCCGAAGACGAAGCCTTCGTTGCCAAGGTCAAGGGCCTCGCCGAAGACAAGCTGCGCGCCGTCTACCAGATCCGCAGCAAGCAGGCCCGCACGCAAGCCCTGCGCGAAGCCAACGCCAGCGTCCTCGAGGCCCTGAAGGCCGAAGGTGCCGACTTCGACAGCGGCAAGGTCAGCGACCTGCTGTTCGCCATCGAATCGAAGATCGTGCGCAGCCAGATCCTGTCGGGCGAACCCCGCATCGACGGCCGCGACACGCGCACCGTGCGCCCGATCGAAATCCGCAACTCGGTGCTGCCCCGCACCCACGGCTCGGCCCTGTTCACGCGCGGCGAAACCCAGGCGCTGGTGATCACCACGCTGGGTACCGAGCGCGACGCGCAGCGCATCGACGCGCTGGCCGGCGAATACGAAGACCGCTTCCTGTTCCACTACAACATGCCTCCCTTCGCCACCGGCGAAGTGGGCCGCATGGGCTCGACCAAGCGCCGCGAAATCGGTCACGGCCGCCTGGCCAAGCGCGCGCTCGTCGCCGTGCTGCCGAACAAGGAAGAGTTCCCGTACACGGTTCGCGTGGTTTCCGAGATCACCGAGTCGAACGGTTCGTCGTCGATGGCTTCGGTCTGCGGCGGCTGCCTGTCCATGATGGACGCCGGCGTGCCCATGAAGGCGCACGTGGCCGGTATCGCCATGGGCCTGATCAAGGAAGACAACCGCTTCGCGGTGCTGACCGACATCCTGGGTGACGAAGATCACCTCGGCGACATGGACTTCAAGGTGGCGGGCACCACCAACGGCATCACCGCGTTGCAGATGGACATCAAGATCCAGGGCATCACCAAGGAGATCATGCAGGTCGCATTGGCGCAGGCCAAGGAAGCGCGCATGCACATCCTGGGCAAGATGCAGGAAGCCATGGGCGAGGCCAAGGCCGAAGTCTCCAGCTTCGCACCGCGCCTGACCACGCTGAAGATCAACCCCGAGAAGATCCGCGACGTGATCGGCAAGGGTGGCGCAGTCATCCGCGGCCTGCAGGAAGAGACCGGCACGACGATCAACATCGACGAAGACGGCACGATCACCATCGCCTCGACCGACCCGGAAAAGGCCGAGATGGCCAAGAAGCGCATCGAGCAGATCACCGCCGAAGTCGAAATCGGCAAGGTGTACGAAGGCCCGGTCACCAAGATCCTGGACTTCGGCGCGCTCATCAACCTGCTGCCGGGCAAGGACGGCCTGCTGCACATCAGCCAGATCGCGCACGAACGCGTCGAGAAGGTGACCGACTATCTGAGCGAAGGCCAGATCGTGAAGGTCAAGGTTCTTGAGACTGACGAGAAGGGCCGCGTCAAGCTGTCGATGAAGGCCCTGACCGAGCGTCCGGCCGGCATGGAGTACAGCGAGCGTCCGCCGCGCGAAGACCGTGGTGACCGCGGCGAGCGCCGTGAACGCGGCGACCGTGGTGATCGCGGTGGCGACCGTGGTGGTGACCGCGGCGAGCGCGCACCGCGCTTCAGCAACGAGCAGCAGCAACAGCCGCGCAACGAGCAGTCGCAGGCCCCGGCCGGCGAGCAGCCGCAAGCCCCGCGCGAGCCTCAGGAGTAAGAAAGGGCGCAGCGGCGGCCGCGGGCCGCCGCTGCTATCTTTTGAACAGCTAGCTTCGCCCCATCTGCGGGCGTTGGAGGCCGAAAGATCATGAAAGCCATTGAAATCACTTCGTACGGTGCCCCCGAGGTGCTGCGCGTTGCGCAACGTCCCGACCCCGTCGCGGGCACGGGCGAGCTGCTGATCCGCGTGGCGGCAAGCGGCGTCAACCGTCCGGACGTGCTGCAGCGCAAAGGTCACTATCCGGTGCCGCCGGGCGCTTCCGACCTGCCGGGCCTCGAGGTGGCGGGCGAGATCGTGTCGGGTGATGCCGCGGCATTGGCCCAGGCGGGCTTCGAGATCGGCGACCGTGTGTGTGCGCTCGTCGCAGGCGGTGGCTATGCGGAACTCTGCGTGGCGCCTGTCCTGCAGTGCCTGCCGGTGCCCAAGGGCTGGAGCGATGTCGATTCGGCTGCTCTGCCCGAGACCTTCTTCACCGTCTGGAGCAACGTGTTCGAGCGCGGCCGCCTGCAAAAGGGCGAGACGCTGCTCATCCAGGGTGGTTCGAGCGGCATCGGCGTCACGGCGATCCAGATTGCCAAGGCGCTCGGCGCGACCGTGATCGTCACGGCCGGCAGCGACGACAAGTGCGAAGCCTGCAGGAAGCTCGGCGCCGACCACGCCATCAACTACCGCACGAGCGACTTCGCCGAAGAGGCCAGGAAACTGACGGGCGGCAAGGGTGTGGACGTGGTGCTCGACATGGTCGCCGGCGACTACGTGGCGCGCGAGATCGAGTGCCTGGCCGAAGACGGCCGGCTGGTGATCATTGCTGTGCAGGGTGGCGTGAAGAGCGAAATCAATGCGGGCCTCGTGTTGCGCAAGCGCCTCACGATCACCGGCTCGACGCTGCGTCCGCGTCCCGTCGCCTTCAAGGGCGCCATCGCCAAGGCGCTGCGGGAGAAGGTCTGGCCGCTGCTTGAGAGCGGCGCAATCAAGCCGGTGATCCACAGCACCTTTGCGGCTGTGGGTGAGCCAAGCGGTGCGGCCCAGGCCCATGCGCTGATGGAATCGAACCAGCACATCGGCAAGATCGTGCTGACGTGGTGAGGACAACGCGATGACAACCAACAAGAAGCTGATCGCCGGCAACTGGAAGATGAACGGAGGCCTGGCCGCCAACGAGGCGCTGGTGAAGGCCTTGCAGC
Organism: Variovorax paradoxus; assembly: GCF_902712855.1. Taxonomy (NCBI): domain Bacteria; kingdom Pseudomonadati; phylum Pseudomonadota; class Betaproteobacteria; order Burkholderiales; family Comamonadaceae; genus Variovorax; species Variovorax paradoxus. Next base: position 4,290,763 of record NZ_LR743507.1, on the reverse strand, counting down.
GGGGCCTGGCTGCCAGCCCCGCGGCGTGCGACGTGGCGCTCTGCGCGCCTGCGCCGTACTTCGCGCAGGTGCAGTCGCTGCTGGCGGGTTCGCCTGCAATGGCGCTCGGTGCGCAGGACATCTCTGCGCACCCGCAAGGGGCTTTCACCGGCGAGCAATCGGCCGCGATGCTGAAGGAGTTCGGCGTGCGCTATGCGATCGTCGGTCACTCGGAGCGTCGCCAATACCACGGCGAAACCGACGAAGCGGTGGCTGCAAAGACCGCCGTAGCGCTGGCGAACGGCATCACGCCGATCGTCTGTGTGGGCGAGACGCTGGCGCAGCGCGAAGCAGGGCAGACCGAAGAGGTCGTCAAGCGCCAGTTGGCTGCGGTCATTCATGTGAATGGCCATTGCATCAGCGAAATCGTCGTGGCCTACGAGCCGGTCTGGGCCATCGGCACGGGCAAGACGGCGACACCGGAGCAGGCGCAGGCGGTGCATGCGGTGCTGCGTGCGCAACTGCACCACGCGGCGAGCGAGCATGCGGCGGGCATCAAGATCCTTTATGGCGGCAGCATGAACGCGGCGAATGCCGCGGAGTTGCTGGCGCAGGCCGACATCGACGGTGGCCTGATCGGTGGCGCGTCGCTCAAGGCCCCCGACTTTCTGCAGATCATTTCCGCCGCTGCGCGCTGAATGCGCAACGGCTGTATCACTTAGGAGTAAGAACGAATGAACCTGGTCCTCAATCTATTGGTCGGCGTGCAGATGCTGTCGGCGCTCGCGATGATCGGCCTGATCCTGATCCAGCACGGCAAGGGCGCCGACATGGGCGCAGCCTTCGGCAGCGGTAGCGCGGGCAGCCTGTTCGGCGCCAGCGGCAGTGCAAACTTCCTGTCGCGAACCACCGCGGTGCTTGCCGCCGTGTTCTTCGCGTGCACGTTGCTGCTGGCCTACTTCAGCCATGCGCGTCCTGCAGGCGGTGGCAGCCTTCTCGAGCGTGCGGCAGTGGGTGCTCCGGCTGCGCCGGCAGCTCCTGGTGCAGCCAACGAAATCCCAGGTGCGGCGGCTCCCAGTGCGCCTGCGTCGGCTCCTGCTGCCCCTGTTTCGGGTGCTGGCCAGATTCCTTCGAAGTAATCATCTCGTTTTCATGAGTCACCTGTGAAAAATGGCTTCATTTCAGGGTAAACTCTAAATCTGTTCGGAAAGCCAAATACCTGTTTCAGGTACCTCATGCCATCTGAACAGCAAAAACCGCGGTCGTGGTGAAATTGGTAGACACGCTATCTTGAGGGGGTAGTGGCGAAAGCTGTGCGAGTTCGAGTCTCGCCGACCGCACCAAATCTCATCGGCAGAAAACCTCATCCAGAGGTTCTTCTTGCCGGTGGCAAGCGGTGAAAAACTCTCGATGAATCTCGACTCCTACCTCCCCGTCCTTTTGTTCATTTTGGTCGGAGTCGGCGTAGGCGTCGCACCTCAGGTCATCGGATACATTCTCGGCCCCAATCGGCCCGACGCCGCAAAGAACGCTCCCTACGAGTGTGGCTTTGAAGCCTTCGAGGATGCGCGCATGAAGTTTGACGTGCGCTACTACCTCGTTGCGATTCTCTTCATCCTGTTCGACCTCGAGATTGCCTTTCTCTTTCCGTGGGCCATTGCGCTCAAGGAGATCGGTGCTGTCGGCTTCTGGGCCATGATGATCTTCCTCGCCATCCTCGTCGTGGGTTTTGCCTACGAGTGGAAAAAAGGCGCGCTCGACTGGGAATGACAAGGAAAGCACACGATGGCCATTGAAGGCGTTCTCAAAGAAGGTTTCGTCACGACCACCTATGACTCGGTGGTGAACTGGGCGAAAACCGGATCTCTCTGGCCGATGACTTTCGGTCTCGCATGCTGTGCGGTCGAGATGATGCACGCGGGCGCCGCCCGCTACGACATCGACCGTTTCGGCATGCTGTTTCGGCCCAGTCCGCGTCAGTCCGACCTGATGATCGTGGCTGGCACGCTGTGCAACAAGATGGCTCCCGCTCTGCGCAAGGTCTACGACCAGATGCCTGAGCCGCGGTGGGTGCTCTCGATGGGCTCGTGCGCGAATGGTGGTGGCTACTACCACTACAGCTATTCGGTCGTGCGCGGCTGCGATCGCATCGTGCCGGTCGATGTGTACGTGCCGGGCTGCCCGCCCACTGCGGAAGCATTGCTCTATGGCGTGATCCAGCTGCAGCAGAAGATCCGTCGCACCAACACCATTGCCCGCGCCTGAGAGATTGCCGAAGATGACTGACTTTGCAATTTCGCCGGAAGCTCTGCGTGCCACCGTCGCCGAGACGCTCGGCGTCAAGGCCAGGAGCGTGACCATTGCGCTCGACGAGGTGACCGTGGTGGTGGGGGCTGCCGACTACATCGACGCGGCCTTGCTGCTGCGCGATGCGCCCGGCTGCCGCTTCGAGCAACTGATCGATCTCTGCGGAATGGATTACTCCGATTACCGCGAAGGCGAGTGGCAGGGTGAGCGCTATTGCGTCGTCACGCACTTGCTGTCGGTGAGTCTGAATCAGCGCGTGCGTCTGAAGGTTTTTGCGCCGAACGAAGACCTTCCTGTGGTCGATTCGCTTCAGCCCGTCTGGAATGCCGCGACCTGGTTCGAGCGCGAAGCCTTCGACCTCTACGGCATCGTGTTCGACGGCCATGACGACCTGAGGCGCATCCTGACCGACTACGGCTTCATCGGCCATCCATTTCGCAAGGACTTCCCGGTGTCGGGGCATGTCGAGATGCGTTACGACGAAGAACAGAAGCGCGTGGTCTACCAGCCGGTATCGATCGAGCCGCGCGAAATCACCCCGCGCGTGATCCGCGAAGACAACTACGGCGGCGGTTTGCACTGATATGGCCGAAATCAAGAACTACACACTCAACTTCGGTCCCCAGCATCCTGCGGCGCACGGCGTGCTCCGATTGGTGCTCGAGCTGGACGGCGAAGTGATCCAGCGCGCCGATCCCCACATCGGCCTGCTGCACCGCGCGACCGAGAAGCTTGCCGAATCGCGCACCTTCATCCAGTCGCTGCCTTACATGGACCGTCTCGACTACGTGTCGATGATGAGCAACGAGCACGCGTACTGTCTCGCCATCGAGAAGATGATGGGCTTGGAAGTGCCGCTGCGCGCACAGTACATCCGCGTGATGTTCGCCGAGATCACCCGCCTGCTGAACCACTTGTTGTGGCTCGGCGCGCACGGTCTGGACTGCGGCGCGATGAACATGCTCATCTACTGCTTCCGCGAACGCGAAGACCTGTTCGACATGTACGAGGCCGTGTCCGGTGCTCGCATGCATGCGGCCTACTTCCGTCCGGGTGGCGTCTATCGCGACCTGCCGGACGTGATGCCGCAGTACAAGGTGAGCAAGATCAAGAACGCCAAGGCGATCGAGAAGCTCAACGAAAATCGCCAGGGTTCGCTGCTCGACTTTGTCGACGACTTCTGCAAGCGCTTCCCGAAGATGGTCGACGAGTACGAGACGTTGCTCACCGACAACCGCATCTGGAAGCAGCGCACCGTGGGCATCGGCGTGGTCACGCCGGAGCGCGCGCTGAATCTCGGCTTCACGGGGCCCATGCTGCGCGGCTCAGGCATCGAATGGGACCTGCGCAAAAAGCAGCCCTACGACGTTTACGGCCAGATGCAGTTCGACGTGCCGGTCGGCAAGACCGGCGACTGCTACGACCGCTACCTGGTTCGCGTGGAAGAGATGCGCCAGGCCAATCGGATCATCCAGCAGTGCTCGGCTTGGCTGCGTGCGAATCCCGGCCCGGTTATCACCAGTAACCACAAGGTCGCCGCACCTGCGCGCGAATCGATGAAGGCGAACATGGAGGAGTTGATCCACCATTTCAAGCTCTTCACCGAAGGCTTCCATGTGCCCGAAGGCGAGGCGTATGCCGCCGTCGAGCATCCGAAGGGCGAGTTCGGCATCTATCTGGTGAGCGACGGCGCCAACAAGCCGTACCGCCTGAAGATCCGTGCCCCCGGTTTTCCGCACCTCGCCGCCCTCGACGAAATGTCGCGCGGTCACATGATCGCCGACGCTGTCGCGGTGATCGGCACGATGGACATCGTGTTCGGCGAGATCGACAGGTGAGAAAGAGCGAATGACTTCCTCGACCCACCATGAAACGGCGCCTACGGCGCCTTCTTCCCCTCTGAAGCCGGCGATTCTCGAGCGCTTTGCGCGTGAGGTGGCCAAGTATCCCGAGGCAGGCAAGCAGTCTGCCGTGATGGCCTGTCTGTCGATCGTCCAGCAGGACGAAGGTTATGTCAGCCTGCAGCGCGAGCGCGAGATTGCCGAGTACCTCGGCATGGCGCCCATCGCCGTGCACGAAGTGACGACCTTCTACAACATGTACAACCAGCATCCGGTGGGCAAGTACAAGCTCAACGTGTGCACCAACCTGCCTTGTCAACTGCGTGACGGCGTCACCGCCCTCGTGCATCTCGAGAAGAAGCTCGGCATCAAGATGGGCGAAACCACGGCCGACGGCCTGTTCACGCTCCAGCAGAGCGAGTGCCTGGGCGCGTGCGCCGACTCGCCCGTGATGCTGGTCAACGATCGCACCATGTGCAGTTTCATGAGCAACGAAAAGCTCGACCAGCTCGTCGACGGCCTGCGCGGCGCCACGTCCGCTGGCAAAGGGGAGGCTTCCTGATGTCGCCCGAACAAGTTCTCCAGCAATTCCAGGCAACGGGCGTTCAGACCTGTTTCCATGATCGCCACATCGAGCCGCAGATCTATGCGGGCCTCGACGGCACGAACTGGCGCCTTGCCGACTACGAAGCGCGTGGCGGCTACAAGGCCCTGCGCAAGATCCTGACCGAGGGCCTCACGCCCGACCAGGTGATTGCCGAGGTGAAGGCCTCGGGCCTGCGCGGCCGTGGGGGCGCGGGTTTCCCGACCGGCCTGAAGTGGAGCTTCATGCCCCGCCAGTTCCCGGGCCAGAAGTACCTCGTCTGCAATTCCGACGAGGGCGAACCGGGCACGTGCAAGGACCGCGACATCCTGCAGTTCAATCCGCACATCGTGATCGAAGGCATGGCCATCGCCGCGTATGCGATGGGTATCAGCGTCGGTTACAACTACATCCACGGCGAGATCTTCCAGAGCTACGACCGTTTCGAGGAAGCCCTCGAGGAAGCTCGCGCCGCCGGCTACCTCGGTGACGGCATCATGGGCAGCACGTACAACTTCCAGTTGCACGCAGCCCATGGCTTCGGTGCCTATATCTGCGGTGAGGAAACCGCGCTGCTCGAGTCGCTCGAAGGCAAGAAGGGCCAGCCGCGCTTCAAGCCGCCGTTCCCGGCGAGCTTCGGCCTGTACGGCAAGCCGACCACCATCAACAACACCGAGACCTTCGCGGCGGTGCCCTGGATCATCAACAACGGTGGTCCGGCGTATCTCGAATGCGGCAAGCCGAACAACGGCGGCACCAAGATCTACTCGGTGAGCGGCGACGTCGAACTTCCCGGCAACTACGAAGTGCCGATGGGCACGCCGTTCTCGAAGCTGCTGGAGCTGTGTGGCGGCGTGCGCAAGGGTCGCACGCTGAAGGCGGTGATCCCTGGCGGCTCGTCGTCGCCGGTGCTCCCGGCCGACATCATGATGGCCTGCACCATGGACTACGACTCCATCGCCAAGGCTGGCTCGATGCTCGGTTCGGGTGCGGTGATCGTCATGGACGACAGCCGCTCGATGGTCGAGTCGCTCAAGCGCCTGTCGTACTTCTACATGCACGAGTCCTGCGGCCAGTGCACACCTTGCCGCGAAGGCACGGGCTGGCTCTACCGCGTGGTGGAGCGCATTCACAACGGTCAGGGCAGGGCGACCGACATGGACCTGCTGAACTCCGTGGCCGACAACATCCAGGGCCGCACGATCTGCGCGCTCGGCGACGCTGCGGCCATGCCTGTGCGCGCCATGATCAAGCACTTCCGTCATGAGTTCGAAGCCCTGATCCCGGGCTACGTTCCCAAAGCGCCGGTCCAGGCCTGAGCGCGAGAAACACACATATGGTTGAAATCGAACTCGACGGCAAGAAGGTCGAAGTGACCGAAGGCAGCATGGTGATGCATGCTGCCGACAAGGCGGGCACTTATATCCCGCACTTCTGCTATCACAAGAAGCTCAGCATCGCGGCCAACTGCCGCATGTGCCTCGTGGACGTGGAAAAGGCACCCAAGCCGATGCCGGCCTGCGCCACGCCAGTCACGCAAGGCATGATCGTTCGCACCAAGAGCGAGAAGGCCATCAAGGCGCAGCAGTCGGTCATGGAGTTTCTCCTGATCAACCACCCCCTGGATTGCCCTATCTGCGACCAGGGCGGCGAATGCCAGCTGCAGGACCTGGCGGTGGGGTACGGCGGTTCTTCTTCGCGCTACGAAGAGGAAAAGCGCGTCGTGTTCCACAAGGACGTCGGCCCGCTGATCAGCATGGAAGAAATGAGCCGCTGCATCCATTGCACGCGCTGCGTCCGCTTCGGCCAGGAAGTGGCTGGCGTGATGGAGCTCGGCATGACCCAGCGCGGCGAGCATTCCGAAATCGAGACTTTCCTCGGCGATTCGGTCGACTCCGAACTGTCGGGCAACATGATCGACATCTGCCCGGTCGGCGCGCTCACGAGCAAGCCGTTCCGCTACAGCGCCCGCACGTGGGAGCTGTCGCGCCGCAAATCGGTGAGCCCGCACGACTCCACCGGTGCCAACCTGATCGTCCAGGTCAAGAACAACCGCGTCATGCGCGTGGTGCCGCTCGAGAACGAAGACGTCAACGAATGCTGGATCGCCGACCGTGACCGCTTCTCCTACGAAGCGCTCAACGGACCGGAGCGCCTCACGCAGCCCATGCTCAAGCAGGGCGGCCAATGGCAGCAGGTCGACTGGCAGACGGCGCTCGAGTACGTGGCCAACGGCCTGCGCCAGATCAAGGCCGACCACGGTGCCCAGAGCATCGGCACGCTGGTCAGCCCGCACAGCACGCTGGAAGAGCTGCAGCTTGCCACCATGCTCACGCGTGAGCTCGGCAGCGACAACATCGACTACCGCCTGCGCAATGCCGAGTTCTCGGCGTTCGAAGGCGTGCGCTGGCTCGGTACGTCGATCGCCTCGCTCACGCAAGTGCAGCGCGCGCTCGTCGTCGGCTCGAACCTGCGCAAGGAACACCCGCTGTTCGCGCAACGCATCCGCCAGGCCGTGCGCAAGGGCGCGGCACTGTCGGTGATCACCTCGACCGGCTTGATGGCCGACCGCGATGCCTGGGCCATCGATGTGGCGCAGTCGTCGATCGTCGAAGCCGACCAGTGGGTCGAAGCTCTGGCTGCCGTGGCCGCTGCCATCGGTGAGACCAACGGCGCAACCGCGCCGCTCGCACCCCAGAACGCACCAGGCGAGTCGGCCAAGGCCATCGCCGCGTCGCTGCTGAGTGGCGAGCGCAAGGCCGTGCTGCTCGGCAATGCCGTCGCTCACCACGCTCAGGCCAGCAGCCTGCTGGCGTTGGCGAACTGGATCGGCGCGCAGACCGGTGCCACCGTTGGTTTCCTGACTGAAGCCGCCAACACCGTGGGTGCGCAGATCGTCGGCGCGTTCCCGAAGAACGGCGGCCTCGATGCCGGCCGAATGCTCGCCGCCGGCTCCGGCCTGAAGGCCGTGATGCTGGTGAACACCGAACCGGTGTTCGACTCGGCTGCCGGTGCTGCTGCAGCCGATGTCATCGGCAATGCGCAAATGGTCGTCACGCTGAGCCCCTTCAAGGCCAACCTCGCATTCAGCGACGTGCTGCTCCCCATCGCTCCGTTCACCGAAACGCCGGGTACCTTCGTCAATGCCGAAGGCCGCGTGCAGGGCTTCCATGCCGTCGTGAAGCCGCAGGGTGAGACGCGTCCGGCGTGGAAGGTGCTGCGCGTGCTCGCGAACCTGCTGGGCCTTCCGGGCTTCGCGTTCGAATCGACCGCCGAGGTGCTGGCCACCATCGGCGACAAGGGCGCGGTGCCGGCGGATGCGCTGAACAACGCCACCTCCGCCGCTGTCGTGGCTGCCAACGGTGCCGTCGCGGCGCCGGTTGTCGCGAGCATCTACCAGCTGGATTCGATCGTGCGCCGTGCACCGTCGCTGCAACTGACCGCCGATGCGCGCAATGCGTCGGCAGCATCGAGCATGGCCACGCGCGCCGAGGAGGCACTGGCATGATCGTCGACACCATTCATGGCTTCGGCCAGGGCCTGGTGGCCGCAGGCTGGTGGACCGGCGTGGTCTGGCCGGTGATCTGGACGCTGATCAAGATCATCGTCGTCGTGATTCCGCTGATGCTGGCCGTGGCGTACCTCACGCTGTGGGAACGCAAGGCCATCGGCTTCACGCAGATTCGCATCGGCCCGAACCGCATCGGCCCGCTGGGCCTTCTGCAGCCGATCGCCGACGCGCTCAAGCTGATGACCAAGGAAATCATTCTTCCGACGGTCGCCAACAAGGGCCTGTTCCTGCTGGGCCCGATCATGACCATCATGCCGGCGCTCGCCGCATGGGCCGTGATTCCCTTCGGGCCCGACGTGGCGCTGGCCAACATCAATGCCGGCCTGCTGTTCGTGATGGCCATCACTTCGCTCGAGGTGTATGGCGTGATCATTGCGGGCTGGGCCTCGAACTCGAAGTACGCGTTTCTCGGCGCGCTGCGCGCCTCAGCGCAGATGGTGAGCTACGAAATCGCGATGGGCTTCTGCTTCGTCGTGGTGCTGATGGTCACCGGCAGCCTGAACATGAGCGAGATCGTGAACGTGCAGGGCAAGGGCATGTTCGCCGACATGGGCGTGAGCTTCCTGTCGTGGAACTGGCTGCCGCTGCTGCCGATCTTCGTCGTCTACTTCATCTCGGGTCTGGCGGAAACCAACCGCCACCCGTTCGACGTGGTCGAAGGCGAATCCGAAATCGTGGCCGGCCACATGATCGAGTACTCGGGCATGAGTTTCGCGATGTTCTTCCTGGCCGAATACGCCAACATGTGGCTCGTGTCGATCCTCACCGTGGTGCTGTTCCTCGGTGGATGGCTGCCGCCGTTCGACTTCCTGAGCTTCATCCCCGGCTGGATCTGGCTGGGCGCGAAGACCTTCTGCGTGGTCACCATGTTCCTGTGGGTGCGCTCGACGTTCCCGCGCTTCCGTTATGACCAGATCATGCGTCTGGGCTGGAAGATCTTCATTCCCGTCACCCTCGTGTGGCTGGTCGTGGTCGGTGGCTGGATGCAGACGCCGTTCAACATCTGGAAATAACAGGAAGCGCCAACATGTCTGCTGCGCACACCGCAACGCCGTCCGCGCCGTTCTCGCTCAAGGACTTCCTGAGCAGCTTCATGCTGTTCGAGCTGTTCAAGGGCCTGGCGATCACCGGCAAGTACGCCTTCTCCCGCAAGATCACGGTGCAGTTTCCCGAAGAGAAGACGCCGCTGTCGCCGCGCTTCCGTGGCCTGCATGCGCTGCGCCGCTATGAAAACGGCGAAGAGCGCTGCATCGCATGCAAGCTCTGCGAAGCCGTCTGCCCGGCGCTGGCGATCACCATCGAGTCCGACGTCCGTGACGACGGCTCGCGCCGCACGACGCGCTACGACATCGACCTGACCAAGTGCATCTTCTGCGGCTTCTGCGAAGAAAGCTGCCCGGTCGACTCGATCGTCGAAACGCACATCTTCGAGTACCACGGCGAGAAGCGTGGCGACCTGTACTTCACCAAGGACATGCTCCTTGCCGTGGGCGATCGCTACGAAAACGAAATTGCAGCGAACAAGGCGGCCGACGCCAAGTACCGCTGACTCCGACCAGCCCGAACCCCGTACCAATTCGAATTCCAATGGACGTCAAGACCGGTCTGTTCTATCTGTTTGCCGCGGTGCTGCTGTTCGCAGCGTTCCGCGTCATCACCGCCCGCAACCCCGTGTACGCCGCGTTGTACCTGGTGCTGGCCTTCTTCCAGGCATCGGCCATCTGGCTGCTGCTGCGCGCCGAGTTCCTCGCGATCTCGCTCGTGCTGGTGTATGTCGGCGCCGTGATGGTGCTGTTCCTGTTCGTCGTGATGATGCTGGACATCAACGTCGACAGTTTGCGTGAGGGCTTCTGGAAGCACTTCCCGCTGGCTGCCGGCGTGGGCGCTCTCATTGCGCTCGAAATGGCGGCCGTGCTCATGGGTGGTTTCCGCCTCGGCGAGGCGCCACGCGCCGTTGCCGGTGCAGCGGCCAACACCTCCAACACGCTCGAACTGGGCAAGCTGCTTTACTCCGAATATCTCTACCCGCTGGAAATCGCCGCGGTCATCCTGCTCGTGGCCATCGTGGCCGCCATTGCACTGACGCTGCGCACCCGCAAGGACAGCAAGTACGTCAACCCGGCCGACCAGGTGCGCGTGAAGGCGCGTGACCGCGTGCGCATCGTGCAGATGCCGGCAACGCGTCCGGCCGAACCTGTGGCTGAAGCTGCAGCTGCGGACGCTGCAAAGGAAAACAAGGCATGACGCTCACGCTCGGACACTTTCTTTCGCTCGGCGCGATGCTCTTCGCGCTGTCCGTGATCGGCATCTTCCTGAACCGCAAGAACCTGATCGTTCTGCTGATGGCCATCGAGCTGATGCTGCTCGCCGTCAACATGAACTTCGTGGCCTTCTCGCATTTCCTGGGCGACATGCACGGCCAGATCTTCGTGTTCTTCATTCTGACGGTGGCCGCGGCCGAGTCGGCCATCGGGCTGGCACTGCTGGTTCTGCTGTTCCGCAACAAGTCGAACATCAACGTGGACGAACTCAACTCGCTCAAGGGTTGACAGCAACATGAGCGCAACCCTTTCCGCATCCACCCTGCTGGCCGTGCCGCTGGCGCCCCTGGTCGGCGCCGCCCTGGCGGGCCTGTTCGGCACGAAATTCGGCGGCAACCACATCGGCCGCAAGGTCACGCATTCGCTGACGATTCTCGGCGTGCTGGTCGCCTTCGTCATCTCGGCGATGACGCTCAAGAGCGTGATCGCCGACGGCGCCCGCTTCAACCAGACCATCTACGAATGGATGGTCGTGGGCGGCCTGAAGATGGAAGTCGGCTTCATGGTCGACGGCCTCACCGCGATGATGATGTGCGTCGTGACCTTCGTGTCGCTGATGGTCCACATCTACACCATCGGCTACATGGAAGAAGATGACGGCTACAACCGCTTCTTCGCGTACATCTCGCTGTTCACCTTCTCGATGCTGATGCTCGTCATGAGCAACAACATGCTCCAGCTGTTCTTCGGCTGGGAAGCGGTAGGTCTGGTGTCGTACCTGCTGATCGGCTTCTGGTTCAACAAGCCGACCGCGATCTTCGCGAACATGAAGGCCTTCCTGGTCAACCGTGTGGGCGACTTCGGCTTCATCCTCGGCATCGGCCTTATCGCCGCCTACGCTGGCACGCTGAACTACACCGAAGCCTTCGCCAAGGCGAACACGCTGGCCGGCATCACGTTCCCGGGCACCGAATGGATGCTCATCACGGTGATCTGCATCTGCCTGTTCATCGGCGCGATGGGCAAGAGCGCGCAGTTCCCGCTGCACGTGTGGCTGCCGGACTCGATGGAAGGCCCGACGCCGATCTCGGCGCTGATCCACGCGGCAACGATGGTGACCGCGGGCATCTTCATGGTGGCGCGCATGTCGCCACTGTTCGAGCTGAGCGACACGGCCCTGAGCTTCATCCTCGTGATCGGTGCCATCACCGCGCTGTTCATGGGCTTCCTGGGCATCATCCAGAACGACATCAAGCGCGTGGTCGCGTACTCGACTCTCTCGCAGCTCGGCTACATGACGGTGGCGCTCGGCGCCTCGGCGTACTCGGTCGCGGTGTTCCATCTGATGACGCACGCGTTCTTCAAGGCGCTGCTGTTCCTCGGTGCCGGTTCCGTGATCATCGGCATGCACCACAACCAGGACATCCGCTGGATGGGCGGCGTACGCAAGTACATGCCGATCACCTGGATCACCTCGCTGCTGGGTTCGCTGGCGCTGATTGGCACGCCGTTCTTCTCGGGCTTCTACTCGAAGGACAGCATCATCGAGGCAGTGCACGAAAGCCACCTGTGGGGCGCGAATTTCGCGTACTACGCGGTGCTGGCCGGCGTGTTCATCACGGCGTTCTACTCGTTCCGCATGTACTTCCTGGTCTTCCACGGCAAGGAGCGCTACGACCAGAACCCCGATGCGCACCATGACGATCATGGCCACGACGACCATGGACATGGCCATCACGATCACAAGCCGCACGAATCGCCCCTGGTGGTCTGGCTGCCCCTGGTGTTGCTGGCCATTCCGTCGGTGGTGATCGGCTTCATGACGATCGACCCGATGCTCTACGGCGAGTTCTTCAAGAACGCGATCTTCGTGGACGGTGCGAAGCACCATGCCATGAAGGAACTCGAAGAAGCCTTCCACGGCCCGGTGGCGATGGCGATCCACGGCCTGACGGCTGCGCCGTTCTGGCTGGCACTGGCTGGCGTGGTGCTGTCCTGGTACATGTACATGATCAATCCGGCGCTGCCGGCCGCGATCAAGCGTGCCTGCGGCCCGATCTACCGCCTGCTCGAAAACAAGTACTACATGGACTGGATCAACGAGAACATCATCGCCCGCGGTACGCGTGCGCTCGGTACCGGTCTGTGGAAGGGCGGCGACCAGGCCCTGATCGACGGTGCCGTCGTGAACGGTTCGTGGAAGTTGGTCGGCCGGATTTCGGGTGTGGTGCGCTGGATGCAGTCGGGCTACATCTATCACTACGCCTTCGCGATGCTGCTCGGCATCTTCATCCTGATGACGTACTTCGTCTGGTTCAAACGCTGAGCCTAAGCGCTGGAGAAAAAGAAAAATGGGTTTGTTGAGCCTTGCCATCTGGGTGCCGATCGCATTCGGCGCCGCGCTGCTGGCGTTTGGCCGTGACGAGCACGCCAGGGGCGTCCGCTGGGTCGCGCTCGTCGGTTCCATCGTGAGCTTCCTGGTCACGGTGCCGTTGTTCACGGGTTTCCAGAACGGTACCGCCGCCATGCAGTTCGTCGAGAAGACGAGCTGGATCGCGCGCTTCAACGTCAACTACCACCTCGGGATCGACGGGCTGTCGCTCTGGCTGGTGCTGCTGACGTCGTTCATCACCGTCATCGTCGTGATTTCGGCATGGGAAGTGATCACCGAGCGCGTGAACCAGTACATGGGCGCGTTCCTGATCCTGTCGGGTTTCATGATCGGCGTGTTCGCGTCGCTGGACGGCATCCTGTTCTACGTGTTCTTCGAAGCCACGCTGATCCCGATGTACCTGATCATCGGTATCTGGGGCGGCCCGAACAAGATCTACGCGGCGTTCAAGTTCTTCCTGTACACCTTGCTCGGCTCGCTGCTGATGCTGGTGGCGTTGATCTACCTCTACAACAAGTCGGGCGGCAGCTTCGACATCCTGGCCTGGCACAAGCTGCCGCTGGGTGCGAGCGCGCAGACCTTCCTGTTCTTCGCCTTCTTCGCAGCCTTCGCTGTGAAGGTACCGATGTGGCCGGTGCACACCTGGCTGCCCGACGTGCACGTCGAGGCCCCCACCGGCGGCTCCGCCGTGCTGGCCGCGATCATGCTGAAGCTGGGCGCCTACGGTTTCCTGCGCTTCTCGATGCCGATCGCGCCGGATGCCTCGCACGAATGGGCCTGGCTCATGATCGCGCTGTCGCTGATCGCCGTGATCTACGTGGGCCTCGTGGCGCTGGTGCAGCAGGACATGAAGAAGCTGGTGGCTTACTCGTCGGTCGCCCACATGGGCTTCGTGACGCTCGGCTTCTTCATCTTCAACGAACTCGGCGTGTCCGGCGGCATCGTGCAGATGATTGCCCACGGCTTCGTGTCGGGCGCCATGTTCCTGGGCATCGGCGTGCTGTACGACCGCGTGCACTCGCGTCAGATCGCCGACTACGGCGGCGTGGTCAACACCATGCCCAAGTTCGCCGCGTTCGCGCTGCTGTTCGCCATGGCCAATTGCGGGCTGCCGGGCACCGCAGGTTTCGTGGGCGAGTGGATGGTCATCCTCGGCGCCGTGAAGGCCAACTTCTGGATCGGCCTCGGCGCAGCGACCGCGCTGATCTTCGGTGCGGCCTATACCCTCTGGATGTACAAGCGCGTGTACCTGGGCCCCGTCGGCAACGACCACGTCAAGGAACTCACCGACATCAACGCTCGCGAATTCCTGATGCTGGCGTTGCTGGCCATCGCCGTGCTGTGGATGGGCCTGTTCCCGAAGCCTTTCACCGATGCCATGGATGCGTCGGTGACCGAGCTGCTGCGCCACGTGGCAGTTTCGAAGCTGCCCTCCTGATGCCACGCTGAAGAAGAGAACGAGATGATTGACAAACTCAGCTGGGTCACGATCTACCCTGAAATCGTGCTGCTGGTCATGACCTGCATCATTGCACTGGTCGACCTGTCCACCACGAGCCACCGCCGTACCCGCACCTATGTGCTCACGCTGCTCACGCTGGCCGTGGTCGCCGTGCTGTCGGGCCTGCAGGCCCTCGACGCCAAGACGATCTACGGCTTCGGCGGCATGGTCGTCAGCGACCCGATGGGCAACTGGCTCAAGTGCTTCGCTACCGTCGCCCTGATGGTCACCCTGGTCTACGGCCGTCCCTATGCGGCCGACCGCGAGATGCTGCGCGGCGGCGAGATGTTCACCATCAGCATGTTCGCGCTGCTGGGCATGTTCGTGATGATCTCGGGCAGCAACTTCCTGCTGATCTACCTGGGCCTGGAACTGCTCACGCTGTCGAGCTATGCGCTGGTGGCGCTGCGCCGCGACAACGCGGTGGCCAGCGAAGCTGCGATGAAGTACTTCGTGCTCGGCGCCATGGCCAGCGGCTTCCTGCTGTACGGTCTGTCCATGATGTATGGCGCGACCGGTTCGCTCGACGTCAACGAGGTGTTCAAGACCATCGCGAGCGGCAAGGTGAATCACCAAGTGCTGGTGTTCGGCCTCGTGTTCATCGTGGCAGGCCTGGCATTCAAGGTGGGCGCTGCGCCGTTCCACATGTGGGTGCCCGACGTCTACCAGGGTGCTCCGACGGCGATCACGCTGCTGATCGGCGCCGCGCCCGAGCTGGCTGCCTTCGCCATCATCATCCGCCTGCTGGTCGACGCGCTCCAACCGCTGGCCATCGACTGGCAGCAGATGCTGGCGGTGCTCGCCATCGCTTCGCTGCTGGTTGGCAACCTGGCCGCCATCGCGCAGAGCAACCTGAAGCGGATGCTGGCGTATTCGACCATTTCGCAGATGGGCTTCATGCTGCTCGGCCTGGTGGCAGGCTCGGACCAGCAGGGCACCTACAACGCCCAGTACGCGTACAGCGCCTCGATGTTCTACATCGTGACCTATGTGCTGACGACGCTGGCGAGCTTCGGCATCATCCTGCTGTTGGCGCGCGAAGGCTTCGAGAGCGAAGAGATCACCGATCTCGCAGGCCTGAACCAGCGCAGCCCGCTGTACGCCGGCGTGATGGCCATCGCGATGTTCTCGCTGGCCGGGCTGCCGCCGCTGGTGGGTTTCTATGCCAAGCTGGCAGTGCTGCAGGCGCTCATCGCGTCCGGCCATGCCATCTACATCGGCTTGGCAGTGTTCGCGGTGATGATGTCGCTGATCGGCGCCTTCTATTACCTGCGCGTGGTCAAGGTCATGTACTTCGACGCGCCGGTGACGGCCACCACCGTGTCGGCACCGCGCGACGTGCGCACCGTGCTCACGATCAATGGCGCGCTGATCCTGATCCTGGGCATTGTTCCTGGCGGGCTGATGAGCCTCTGCTACGACGCGATCGTGGCGACGCTGGCCCACTGACGCGGCGCCGGCCCCGTCGATCAAGGTGTCGCAAACCGCGTCGGTCTGGGTCGTCCTGCTGGTGGCCCTGGTGGCTGCCAATCTGCCGTTCTTCAACGACCGCCTGTTCGGGGTCGTACCGCTTGCGACGAGACCCAAGTCGCTGGCGGTGCGCCTCGCCGAACTGGTGGTCTTGTACTTTCTGGCCGGCGGCGTCGGGCTGCTGTTCGAGCGCAGGGCAGGGCAGATCGCTTCCCAGGGGTGGGAGTTCTATGCGGTGACCGGGGCGCTGTTCATCGTGCTGGCCTTTCCCGGGTTCACCTGGCGCTATCTGATGAAACACAGGCACTGAAGACATGACTGCACCGACCACTTCTCCCGTTGCCGACGTGCACTTGCGCGAAGAGCTCATCAGCAGCGAAGAGCTCGTCAAGGGCAACTTCCTGCAGGCCAAGCGCGACACCATCCGCCTGCCCGACGGCCATACGGCCACGCGCGAGTACGTGGTGCACCCGGGCGCCGTGGTGGTCATTCCGTTGCTGGACGACGGCCGTGTGGTGCTCGAGCGGCAGTTCCGTTACCCCATCGGTCACGTGATGGTCGAGTTTCCGGCAGGCAAGATCGACGCCGGCGAAGATCCGTTCGTGTGCGGGCGGCGCGAACTGCTCGAGGAAACCGGCTACACCGCGCGCGAGTGGGCGCACGCGGGCGCCATGCACCTTGCGGTGGCGTACTCGACCGAGATCATCCACATCTACTTCGCGCGTGGCCTTTCGCTCGGCGAGCGGCAACTCGACCATGGCGAGTTCCTCGACGTGTTCACCGCCACCCCCGAGGAGCTGGCCGGCTGGTGCCGCGACGGCACGGTGACCGACGCCAAGACGCTGACCTGCACGCTGTGGCTGCAGAACGTCCTGTCGGGCGCGTGGGCTCTGGACTGGAAGGCCGTCCCTCCGGAAGGCAGCGCGGGATAATTCCGCGCATGAAAGTTCTCGATCTCCGCTGCGCACACGGCCATGGCTTCGAGGGCTGGTTCGCTTCCAACGAGGCCTTCGACAGCCAGTTGGCCGGCGGACTGGTCGAGTGCCCGGTGTGCGGCGACACCGCCATCGTCAAGCTGTTGAGCGCACCGCGCATCAACCTGGGCAATGCCAGGGCGCCGCAGCAGGCGGCAGCGGCCGGCGCAGCCCCATCCGTTTCTTCTTCCGGCATTTCGGCCGAAAGCTCACCCGAGGCCCGCTGGATGCGCGCCGTGCGCGAGGTGCTCTCGAAGACCGAGGACGTCGGAGACCGCTTCGCCGACGAGGCGCGCAAGATGCACTACGGCGAAACCCAGGAGCGTGGCATCCGTGGTCAGGCGACGCCCGAGCAGACCGAAGCGCTGCTCGACGAAGGCATTGCCGTGATGGCGCTGCCGATTCCCGCAGCGCTCAAGGAAACGCTGCAATAAGCAGCAGGGCAGCAGGGCAGCAGGGCACTCGGCGCTCAGGCCGCGAACTGCAGTGCCGCCAGCCTGGCGTAGACGCCGCCCTGCGCGACCAGCGTCGCGTGCGTGCCTTGCTCCACGATGCCGCCGTGGTCCAGCACCACGATGCGGTCGGCCTTCTGGACGGTGGCGAGACGGTGGGCGATCACGACCGTGGTGCGGTTTTCCATTGCCGATTCCAGTGCCGCCTGCACCATGCGTTCGCTTTCCGCGTCGAGCGCGCTGGTGGCCTCGTCGAGCAGCAGCAGCGGCGGGTTCTTCAGGATCGCGCGTGCAATCGCGATGCGCTGGCGCTGGCCGCCCGACAGGCGCACGCCGCGCTCGCCGAGGAAGGTGTCGTAGCCCTCGGGCAGTGCCTGCAGGAAGTCGTCGGCGAAGGCTGCGCGCGCGGCGGCGTGCACTTCGTCGGCCGTGGCTTCGGGGCGTCCGTAGCGGATGTTTTCGAAAGCGCTGGCCGAAAAGATCACCGCGTCCTGCGGCACGAGGCCGATGCGGGTGCGCAGGTCGGGCAGCGCGAGGGTTGCGAGCGGAGCGCCGTCGAGCGTCAGGCGGCCCGATTGCGGGTCGTAGTAGCGCAGCAGCAGCTGGAACACCGTGCTTTTTCCGGCGCCGCTCGAACCGACCAGCGCGACGGTTTCGCCGGGAGCGACGTCGAGGCTGAAGTCGCGCAGCGCCGGCGTGCCGGGCCGCGACGGATAGTGGAAGGTGACGTTCTCGAACCGGATGGCGCTGCCCGCGACGGGAACGGGCGTGACCGCCGGAACCGCCGGCGAGACGATGGCGGCCGGCGCATGCAGCAGTTCCATCAGTCGCTCGGTTGCGCCGGCGGCGCGCAGCAGGTCGCCGTAGACCTCGCCAAGCACCGCGGTCGCGCTCGCCAGGATCGCCACGTAGACCACGGTCTGCCCCAGGTGGCCGGCAGTGATGTCGCCGCGCAGCACCGCCTGCGTGCCCTGGTACAGGCCCCAGAGCAGGGCGGCGGAGGTCGCGATGATGATGAATGCCACCAGCACCGAGCGCGCCTTGGTGCGGCGAACGGCGGTACGGAAGGCGTTCTCGGTCGAGCCGCTGAAGCGGGTCGCCTCGCGGCCCTCGGCGGTGTAGCTCTGCACCACGGGGATGGCGTTCAGTACCTCGGCAGCGATGGCGCTCGAGTCGGCCACGCGGTCCTGGCTGGCGCGCGACAGCTTGCGCACGCGGCGGCCGAACCACATGCTCGGCAGCACCACCAGCACCAGGATGCCCAGCACCTGCACCATCACGTAGGGGTTGGTCCACACCAGCACGGCCAGTGCGCCCACGCCCATGACGGCATTTCGCAGGCCCATGCTGAGCGAAGAGCCGACGACGGTCTGGACCAGCGTGGTGTCTGCCGTGAGGCGCGACAGCACCTCGCCGGTCTGCGTGGTCTCGAAGAACGCCGGGCTCTGCTTGAGCACATGGCCGTAGACCGCATTGCGGATGTCGGCGGTCACGCGCTCGCCGAGCCAGCTCACGGTGTAGAAGCGCGCGGCGGAGAAAAGCCCCAGCGCCACGGCGACCGCGAAGAGGGCGCCGAAATGCTCCCGCAGCGCCATCGTCTGTGCGCCCTTGTCCGGATTGATCAAGCCGCCGTCAATCAGGCTTCTCAAGGCGATAGGAAAAACCAGGGTGGTGACCGCTGCCATCACCAGAAAGATGGCCGCCAAGACGATCTGGACCCGGTACGGGCGGAGAAAAGGGCTCAGGCCCGACAGCGAGCGGGGAGAGCCCTTGGCCATGGAAGACGGTGGGATAGAAGCCATCGGGCGATTCTAGCGATCCCTTGCCTTCGCAAAGGTAGCCTTGACAATAACTGCCGAGGCAACTAATATTCAGGCCCATGAGCGATGCAAACACTCCCCATGCCCCGTCGGCCGAGTCCGACGCCGGCCGTCGCGTGCCCGTCGACTTCTACACCCCGGAAACCTATCGGACGGAAGAGAGCATCGGCTACCTGATGCGCCGCATCGTGGCTGCCGTCGGCCAGTCGGTCGAAACGCGCATCTGCGAACCTGGCAGCCCGACGTATCCGCAGTGGGTGCCCCTCTACAAACTCAACATCGGCGCCGCCACCACGGTCGCCGAACTGGCGCGCGCCTGCGAACTCGACACCGGCGCCATGACGCGCCTGCTCGACCGCCTCGAGGCCAAGGGCCTGTGCCGCCGCGTGCGCTCGCTCGAAGACCGCCGAGTGGTCAACATCGAACTCACCGACGAGGGCAGGGCTGCCGCCAAGGAAGTGCCGTACGTGCTCAGCCGCGTCCAGAACGAACATCTTGCTGGTTTCAGCAAGGAGGAATGGGAGCAGCTCAAGGGTTACTTGCGCCGCATCCTCGACAACGCACAGGCCCTCGCGGTCCGTGGAGATAAAAATGACTGATTCCCTCGCCGTGCGCGCGCAGCGTCGCACTCCCATCGTGGCCGCCGCACTGCTGGTGGTCGCATTGGCCGGCTGTGCCGACATGGCCGGCATCGGGCCGCAGGCCAAGCTGCGCGACGCCGCGTCGCTGGGCATCGCGCCCGACAGCGCCGCCGCCCCGGCGTCCCGGCTTGACACCCAATGGTGGGTCGCGTTCGGCGATTCGCAGCTCAACGCGCTGGTCGATCAGGCCGTGGCCGGCAATCCGAACCTGCAGGTCGCGCAGGCCCGCCTTGCGCGCGCGCAGGCCTCGGCGGACATCGCCGGTGCGGCGCTCAAGCCGCAGGTCAAGGGCGATCTCGACCTGAACCGCCAGAAGTTCAACAGCAACTACATCTACCCGGCGCCGTTGGGCGGCTCCACGCAGAACATCGGCCTGCTGCAACTCAGCGCCAGCTGGGAACTCGACTTCTTCGGCAAGAACCGCAGCGCGCTCGACACCGCCATCGGCGCGGCCAATGCGGCCGCGGCCGATGCCGACGCGGCCCGGGTGCTGCTGGCCAGCAACGTCACGCGCAGCTACTTCCAGTGGGCGCGCCTGAACGACCAGCTCACGGTGGCACAGCGCACGCTGGCGCAGCGCGACGAGACCCTCAAGCTGGTGCGCGACCGCGTCTCCGCCGGGCTCGACACCCGGCTCGAACTGCGCCAGAGCGAAGGCGGCCTGCCCGAGGCTCGCCAGCAGATTGAAGCGCTCAACGAACAGATCTCGCTGCAGCAGCACGCGCTCGATGCGCTCGTGGGTCAGCCCAACGTGACGCAGTCGCTCAAGCCGCCGCTGCTCGAGAACGTCAAGCCGATGGCGCTTCAGGCCAACATCCCGGCCGACCTGCTCGGCCGCCGTGCCGACATCGCCGCCGCACGCTGGCGCGTCGAAGCGGCCACCAGCGACGTGAAGAACGCCAAGACGCTCTTCTATCCCAACGTGAACCTCACGGCCTTCGCCGGCTTCCAGAGCCTGGGCTTCGGCAAGCTGCTGAAGTCGGGCAGCGAGCAGTGGGGCGTGGGCCCGGCCATCACGCTGCCGGTGTTCGAGGGCGGCAAGCTGCGCAGCAACCTGCGCGGCAAGTCGGCCGACCTCGACGTGGCCATCGAAAGCTACAACGCCACCGTGCTGGACGCCGTGCGCGACGCAGCCGACCAGGTCTCCAGCGCGCAATCGATCGTGCGCCAGCAGGCCGAGCAGCGCGCTGCGCAGACCGCCGCCGAAGGCGCCTACGACATCGCCGTGCAACGCTACCGCGCGGGCCTGGGCAATTACCTCAACGTGCTGACCGCGGAAACCTCCGTGCTGGCGCAACGCCGTCTGGCGGTCGACCTCGCCGCGCGCGCGCTCGACACCCAGGTGGGCCTGGCGCGTGCTCTGGGCGGCGGCTGGCAGCCCCCGGCCGGCGATGCCACCGCTTCGGCTGCCGCACCGGCCGCGGTGAACTGAACCGGCTCACCGGCCTGACCTGAACATTTCGTCTTCGGAAAGAACTTCATCATGAGCGACAACAACACTCCGACGCCCGCTGCTGCCACAGCTTCCGCAGCCCCCGAGGCTCCCGCCGGCAACGGCAAGCGCCGCCGCGCACTCACCGCGCTCGCCGCGGTCGTCATCGTCGCCGGCGGCGGCTGGGGCCTCTACGAATGGCTGGTCGCCAGCCATTACGAGGACACCGACAACGCCTACGTGCAGGGCAACGTGATCCAGATCACGCCGCAGATCGGCGGCACCGTGATGGCCATCAACGCCGACGACACCGATTTCGTCAAGGCCGGCCAGCCGCTGGTGCAGCTCGATCCGGCCGACGCCAAGGTGGCGCTCGAGCAGGCCGAGGCCGCGCTCGCGCAGGCCGTTCGCCAGGTGCGCACGCTGTATGCCAACAACGGCTCGCTGGCCGCGCAGGTCACGCTGCGCCAAGCCGACATCGTCAAGGCGAACAGCGACATCGCCAAGGCGCAAGACGACCTGCAGCGCCGCCGCGCACTGTCGGGCAACGGCGCCGTGTCGAAGGAAGAACTCAACCATGCCGAGACGCAGCTCGACAACGCCAAGAGCCAGCTCGCTGCCGCGCAGGCCGGCGTGGTCGCCGCCAAGGAAGCGCTGGCCAGCAACCAGTCGCTGACCGACGGCACCAGCGTGGCGCAGCACCCGAGCGTGCTGGCCGCCGCCGCCAAGGTGCGCGAGGCCTACCTGGCCACGCAGCGCGTCGCCATGCCCGCGCCGGTCGACGGCTACGTCGCCAAGCGCACCGTTCAGCTCGGCCAGCGCGTCTCGGCAGGCACGCCGATGATGTCGATCGTGCCGCTCAACCAGCTGTGGGTCGACGCCAACTTCAAGGAAGTGCAGTTGCGCAACATCCGCATCGACCAGCCCGTGAAGCTCACGGCCGACGTCTACGGCAAGAAGGTCGAGTACGACGGCAAGGTCGCGGGCCTCGGCGTGGGCACCGGCAGCGCGTTCGCGCTGCTGCCCGCGCAGAACGCCACCGGCAACTGGATCAAGGTGGTCCAGCGCGTGCCCGTGCGCATCGCGCTCGACCCCGAGCAGCTCAAGGCCAACCCGCTGCGCATCGGCCTGTCGATGGACGCCGAGGTCGACATCTCCGCCAAGGGCGGCAAGATGCTGGCCGACGCGCCGCGCGCCACCGCCGTGACGCAGACGGCCGTCTACAGCCAGCTCGACCGCGGCGCCGATGCCGAAGTCGACCGCATCGTTGCAGCCAACATCGGCCGCAGCGCATCGGCGCCGGTCGCCGCACCGGCGAAGGCGCCGGTAGCGCACGGCGGCGCCTCGGTCGCCGTGCAGGGCCAGCCGGGCTGATCGCCCGCAGAGCTCGCCACCAGTAAACAGTTCGCGCGACCGCAATGGCCACCGCCGCTCCTGCTTACGTTGCGCATCCACCGCTCGAGGGCGCAGCCCGCGTCTGGGGCACGGTTGCGCTGTCTGCGGCAACGTTCATGAACGTGCTCGATTCGTCGATCGCGAACGTGTCGCTGCCGGCCATCTCGGGTGACCTCGGCGTGAGCACCACGCAGGGCACCTGGGTCATCACCAGCTTCGCGGTGGCCAACGCCATCGCGGTGCCGCTCACCGGTTTCATGACGCAGCGCTTCGGACAGGTGCGCCTGTTCATGGCCAGCGTGATCCTGTTCATGGTCAGCTCGCTGCTGTGCGGCCTGGCGCCGAACATGACCACGCTGATCCTGTTCCGCGCGCTGCAGGGCTTCGTCGCGGGGCCGATGATCCCGCTGTCGCAGACGCTGCTGCTGTCGAGCTATCCCAAGGCCAAGGCCGGCCTGGCAATGGCGATGTGGTCCATGACCACGCTGGTCGCGCCGGTGATGGGGCCGCTGCTCGGCGGCTGGATCACCGACAACATCTCGTGGCCGTGGATCTTCTACATCAACATCCCGGTCGGCATCGTCGCGGCCTCGATCACGTGGGCGCTCTATCACAAGCGAGAGAGCGTCACGCACAAGGTGCCCATCGACGCCATCGGTCTTGCGCTGCTGGTGCTGTGGGTGGGCTCGCTGCAGCTCATGCTCGACAAGGGCAAGGAGCTCGACTGGTTCCACTCGGCCGAGATCGTCATCATGGCCGTGGTCGCGGTGGTGGGCTTCGCGTTCTTCCTGGTCTGGGAGCTGACGGACAAGCATCCCGTGGTCGACCTGTCGCTCTTCAAGCGCCGCAACTTCTGGTCGGGCGCTGTGGCGACGGCGGTGGCCTACGGCCTGTTCTTCGGCAACGTGGTGCTGCTGCCGCTGTGGCTGCAGCAGTGGATGGGCTACACCGCCACGCAGGCGGGGATGATCATGGCGCCCGTGGGGCTGCTGGCGATCTTCTTCTCGCCGGTGGTGGGCCTCACGGTGTCCAAGATCGACCCGCGCCGCTATGCGACCTTCTCGTTCCTGGTGTTCGCGCTGGTGCTGTGGATGCGGTCGAACTTCAACACGCAGGCCGACTTCGTCACCATCATCATCCCGACGGTGATCCAGGGCATCGCGATGGCGTTCTTCTTCATCCCGCTGGTGACCATCACGCTGTCGGGCCTGACGCCCGACCGCATTCCGGCCGCTTCGGGCCTGTCGAACTTCCTGCGGATCACGGCCGGCGCCATGGGCACTTCGCTCACCACCACGCTGTGGGACAACCGCGCCACCTTGCACCACTCGCAGCTGTCGGAGTCGATCAGTCACGGCAACAACGCGGCGACCAGCGCGATGTCCGGGCTCGCGAGCAGCGGCTTCAGCACCGACCAGGTAATGGGCCAGATCAACCGTTTGGTCGACCAGCAGGCCTACATGCTGGCCACGAACGACATCTTCTATGCGTCGGCGATCCTGTTCCTGCTGCTGATCCCGCTGGTCTGGCTGGCGCGGCCGCAGAAGGGCGGTGCCGGCGGAGACGCTGCGGCAGGCGCACACTGACCGACCGCCCTCCGGCACGGCATTCGTCAACCCCCAGGCTTCTTCATGAAGACCTGGGGGTTTTCACATCTGCGGCCGTGCATGCATGAGCGAAAGCCGGCCGCCCGGACCTGTCGTGCCTCTCAGGCTTCGAGCACCCGCAGCACGTCGTAGCAGGCGCCCATCGTGTGGTAGTCGGTCTTGCCGGCCGGGCTCTTCTCGTCGCTGAGTTTCGCGTTCGACGGCGAGAGGATGCGGTACCAGGCGCCATGGCGATGGTCCACGAAGTGCGCCCAGCTGTAGGTCCAGATGCTGTCGTACCAGTCCCAGTAGCTTTCGTCGCCGGTGCGCACCGCCAGCAGCGCGGCGGCGGCGAAGCTCTCGGCCTGCACCCAGAAGTACTTGTCGCCGTCGCACACGCTGCCGTCGGGCGCGAAGCCGTACACCAGTCCGCCGTTGTCGGCGTCCCAGCCGCGGAACATCGCGGTGTCGAAGAAGTGGCGCGCGCGTGGCACGATCCAGTCGGCCGTGCGATCGACCGTGCCGAGATGGCGCTCGAGCTGCAGCAGCAGCTTGGCCCACTCGGTCAGGTGCCCGGTCTGGAAACCCCAGGGTCGGAAGATGTCGGTGTTGTCGTTGCGGTTGAAGTCCCAGTCGATCGACCAGTCTTCCCGGTAGTGCTCCCACACCAGCCCGTCGGCCTGCGAGGCCAGCCGGCCGGTGACCGATTCGGCCAGTGCCAGCGCGCGGTCGAGGTAGCGCGCCTGCTGCGTGGCCTCGAAGGCGGCGAGCATCGCCTCGCAGGCGTGCATGTTGGCGTTCTGCCCACGGTATGGCCCGACCTTCCAGCCGGTGGTGGCTTCGTCGGCATACAGCTGGTGGCGCGGCTCCCAGAAGTGCCGCTCCATCAGTTGCCAGGTGTGCTCGAGGCCCGCATGCGCTTCTTCGACGCCTGCCATGAGCGCATGCGCGTAGGCCAGCAGCACGAAGGCCAGGCCGTAGCAGTGGTGGGTGCCGTCCTGCACCGTCTGGCGTTGCTGGTGCCAGTCGACCTGCCAGGCGTAGCCGCCTTCGGCTTGCGCATGGCCGCGATGAAGAAAGGCTAGGCCGTGCCGCACGGCGGCGAGGTGGTCGGGGTTGCCGAATCGGCGGTGCGCCATCGCATGGTTGAACACGAAGCGCGTGCTGCTCACCAGGTGGCGTGTGCGCCGGTCGTACACCGTGCCGTCGTCCTTGAAGAAATGAAAGAAGCCGCCCGAGGCGTCGATGCAGCGCGGTTCGTAGAACGCGAGCGTGTGGAGGATGTGGTCCGTCAGGAAGTCGGGCGATCGAAAGTTCGGCATGGAATGCAGGTTTGGCGCGCGGGTCGCCGGTCCAGTGTAGGCAGGCGCGACGTGTGCGCGCGCTTGTGGTTTCCCCGGGGAGACACGGCATCGACGGCGCAGCATGGAGCCGGCTGCAAACTGCAAGCCGCCGCGCCGGCTGTGTCGCCGGCGCCTGCGCAACCGCAGCACCAACGCTGCAGTTCGACGCGCAGCAACGGCGAAAGGCCGGTGGCCGTGTCCGTCAGGATGCCGTCGAAAGCCGCCGCCGCCACGCACTGCGGCAAACCGGCGGGAGGGCAGCGCTCGCGCTGCCTGTGACCATGCACATCCGGCGCGGCGCGATGCCGCGCGACATCTGGCAGTACCGGCCATGACTGCGGACCGCGGCTCGCTTGGACGACAACCGATGCGCCGCAAAAAGGTGCGTGCCGCGCGGCAATGTCGTTGCGACGACAGTCCCCTGAACGAGGGCGCGGGCAGCGCCGCGATGGTTGCACTGCAGCATAGGCATTTGCCCCAGTATGCAACTGCAACCCGCCCACCAACAATCGGTCCGCGCCCGCTGGTGGCGATCGAGATGGACCGCATGACTCACTTTCCTATTCAGAACACGGGCGACCTCGCGAGATGAGCGACGTCATTCTCGAAACACGCCAGCTCACCAAGGAATTCAAAGGGTTCACCGCGGTCAGCAAGGTCAACCTGTCGGTGAAGCGCGGTTCGATCCATGCGCTCATCGGTCCCAACGGCGCCGGCAAGACGACCTGCTTCAACCTGCTGACGAAGTTCCTCGAGCCGACCACCGGCACGATCCTCTTCAACGGCCAGGACATCACGCGCGAGCGTCCCGCGCAGATCGCGCGGCGCGGCATCATCCGCTCGTTCCAGATCTCGGCCGTGTTCCCGCACCTCACGCTGCTGGAGAACGTGCGCCTCGGCCTGCAGCGGCGGCTGGGCACCTCGTACCACTTCTGGAAGAGCGAGAAGTCGCTCAAGCCGCTCGATGCGCGTGCGCGCGAACTGCTCGCCGAGGTGGGCCTCGAAGAGCTTGCCGAAGAGCAGACCGTGAACCTGCCGTACGGCCGCAAGCGCGCGCTCGAGATCGCCACCACGCTGGCAATGGAGCCCGAGCTGATGCTCCTCGACGAGCCCACGCAGGGCATGGGCCACGAGGACGTGCATCGCGTGGCCGATCTCATCAAGCGCGTCTCGGCCGGACGCACCATCCTGATGGTGGAGCACAACATGAGCGTGGTCTCGACGATCGCCGACACCATCACCGTGCTGCAGCGCGGCGCCGTGCTGGCCGAAGGCCCATACGCCGAGGTCTCGAAGAACCCGCAGGTCATGGAGGCCTACATGGGCACCACCGACGGTCAACTGCAAGGGGCTCATTGATGACCGCCGCATTGGAAATCAAGGGCCTGCAGGCCTGGTACGGCGAATCGCACGTGCTGCACGGCGTCGACATGGTCGTGCAGCCGGGCGAGGTCGTCACGCTGCTGGGCCGCAACGGCGCGGGCCGCACCACGACGCTGCGCGCCATCATGGGCCTGACGGGCGCACGCAAGGGCAGCATCGAGGTCAACGGCAAAGAGACCATCGGCATGCCGACGCACCGCATCGCCCACCTGGGCATCGGCTACTGCCCCGAAGAGCGCGGCATCTTCGCGAGCCTGTCGTGCGAGGAGAACCTGATGCTGCCGCCCGAGCTCAAGGGGCGGGGAGCGGGTGCATCGCAGGGCATGTCGATCGACGAGATCTACACCATGTTCCCCAACCTGGCCGAGCGCCGGCACAGCCAGGGCACCCGCCTGTCGGGCGGCGAGCAGCAGATGCTGGCGGTGGCGCGCATCCTGCGCACGGGCGCCAGGCTGCTGCTGCTCGACGAGATCTCCGAAGGCCTCGCGCCGGTCATCGTGCAGGCGCTCGCCCGCATGATCACCACGCTGCGCGCCAAGGGCTACACCATCGTGATGGTGGAGCAGAACTTCCGCTTCGCCGCACCGCTGGCCGACCGCTTCTACGTGATGGAGCACGGCCGCATCGCACTGACATTCGGCGCTGCCGAACTCGAGGCCAGGATGCCCGTGCTCACCGAGCTGCTGGGCGTCTGAGAGCGCACGCACCCGTCCACAAGACCTTCACTTCCATCCCACAAAGATTCTTCCAGGAGACAACGCCATGAACAAGAAACTCGGCCTCATCGCCACCGCCATCGGCATCCTCGCCATGACCGCAGGCGCCGCGCAGGCGCAGGAGAAAGTGAAGATCGGCTTCGTCACCGACCTGTCGAGCCTGTACGCCGACCTCGAAGGCAAGGGCGGTGCCACCGCCATCCAGATGGCCATCGACGACTTCGGCGGCAAGGCGTTGGGCCAGCCCATCGAACTGCTCACGGCCGACCACCAGAACAAGGCTGACATCGCCGCCTCCAAGGCCCGCGAATGGATCGACACCGCCGGCGTGACGATGGTCTTCGGCGGCACCAATTCGGGCGTGGCGCTGGCCACGGCCAAGGTGGCCGAGGAGAAGAAGCGCGTGTACTTCAACAACGGCGCGGGCAGCTCGGTGCTCACCAACGAGCAGTGCAGTCCCTACACCGTGCACTACGCCTACGACACCGTGGCGCTGGCCAAGGGCACCGGCGCGGCAGTGGTCGACCGCGGCGGCAAGAGCTGGTTCTTCCTGACGGCCGACTATGCCTTCGGCCATGCGCTCGAGGCCGACACCACCAAGGTGGTGAAGGAGAAGGGCGGCACCGTGGTGGGCGCGGTGCGCCATCCGCTGAACGCATCCGACTTCTCGTCGTTCCTGCTGCAGGCGCAGAACTCCAAGGCGCAGATCCTGGGCCTGGCCAACGCCGGCGGCGACACGATCAATTCGATCAAGGCCGCCAAAGAGTTCGGCATCAACAAGACCATGAAGACCGCCGGCCTGCTGGTCTTCCTGAGCGACATCCACAGCCTGGGGCTGAAGAACACCGAAGGCCTGCTGCACACCACCAGCTGGTACTGGGACCTGAACGACGAGTCGCGCAAGTTCGCCAACCGCTTCTTCGAGAAGACCAAGCGCATGCCCACCGACGTGCAGGCCGCCGACTACTCGGCCACCATGACCTACCTGAAGGCCGTGGCCGCCGCCAAGACCACCGACTCCGACAAGGTCATGGCGCAGCTCAAGAGCATGAAGATCGACGACTTCTACGGCAAGGGTCAGATCCGCGCCGACGGCAGCTTCATCCACGACATGTACCTGGTCGAAGTGAAGTCGCCCGCCGAATCGAAGAAGCCCTGGGACTACCTCAAGGTGCTGAAGACGCTGCCGGGCGACCAGGTCTTCACGACCAAGGCCGAGACCAAGTGCGCTGCCTGGAAGTGATGCTCGCCCCCAGGCTGCACGCACTTCGAGTCGCTTCGCCAACCCCCTGCCGGGGGCGGGCCGGCTGCCTAGGGCGGCCGTGCGCGGCGGCCCTCACGACTTTCCGTTCCTCTATCAGGAGTTCTTGACCATGAAAAAGACGTTCGTGCTCTCCGGCCTGTCCCTTGCCATCGCGCTCGCCGCGGGCGCCGCGCAGGCGCAGGACAAGGTCAAGATCGGTTTCATCACCGACATGTCGAGCCTCTATGCGGACGTGGAGGGCAAGAACGGCGCGCTCGCGATCCAGATGGCCATCGACGACTTCGGCGGCAAGGTCAACGGCATGCCCATCGAGCTGCTGCAGGCCGACCATCAGAACAAGGCCGACATCGCGGCTTCCAAGGCGCGCGAGTGGATCGACACGCAAGGCCTGACGATGCTGTTCGGCGGCACCAGCTCGGGCACCGGCCTGGCCATGGCCAAGGTGGCGCAGGAGAAGAAGCGCGTGTTCGTCGTGAACGGCGCGGGCAGCTCCGCGCTCACCAACGAGCAGTGCAGCCCCTACACCGTGCACTACGCCTACGACACCGTGGCGCTGGCCAAGGGCACGGGCAGCGCCGTCATCGCGCGCGGCGACAAGAGCTGGTATTTCCTCACGGCCGATTACGCCTTCGGCCAGGCGCTGGAAGCCGACGCGACCAAGGTCGTGAAGGAAAAGGGCGGCACCGTGCTCGGCAGCGTGAAGCATCCGCTCAACACCTCCGACTTCTCCTCGTTCCTGCTGCAGGCGCAGAACTCCAAGGCCCAGGTGCTGGCGCTCGCGAATGCGGGCGGCGACACGCAGAACGCGATCAAGGCGGCACGGGAATTCGGCATCGCCAAGACCATGAAGATGGTCGGCCTGCTGGTGTTCGTGACCGACGTGCACAGCCTGGGCCTGAAGAACACCGAAGGGCTGCTGCTGACCACCAGCTGGGACTGGAACCTCGACGACAAGTCGCGCGCCTTCGGCAAGCGGTTCTTCGAGAAGACCAAGCGCATGCCCACCGACATCCAGGCCGCCGACTACTCGGCCACCATGACCTACCTGAAGGCCGTGCAGGCAGCCAAGACCATCGATGCCGACACGGTCATGGCGCAGATCAAGAAGACGCCGATCGACGACTTCTACGCCAAGGGCTACGTGCGTGCCGACGGCCGCTTCGTGCACGACATGTACCTGGTGCAGGTCAAGTCGCCGGCCGAGTCGAAGCAGCCGTGGGACTACTACAAGGTGGTCCAGAAGCTGAACGGCGAAGAGGTCTTCACGACCAAGGCCGAAAGCAAGTGCGCGCTCTGGAAGTGAG
Organism: Variovorax paradoxus; assembly: GCF_902712855.1. NCBI lineage: Bacteria > Pseudomonadati > Pseudomonadota > Betaproteobacteria > Burkholderiales > Comamonadaceae > Variovorax > Variovorax paradoxus. Next base: position 4,260,548 of record NZ_LR743507.1, on the reverse strand, counting down.
CCCCTTCCGGGCTGCGCGCACTGCGTGCCGCTTCGCCACTCCCTTGCAAGGGGGGCGTGCCGGCCGCTTCGGGCGGCCGTGCGCGGCGGCACCCGCGGAAAAAGAAAAGACGGCCAGTGGCTTCCTGAAATCTTTATGAACATTTCCCTTCCCGCCTTGTTGAGCCAGCTCCTCCTGGGGCTGGTCAACGGCTCCTTCTACGCCATCCTGAGCCTCGGGCTGGCGGTGATCTTCGGCCTGCTCAACGTCATCAACTTCGCGCACGGCGCGCTGTTCATGCTCGGCGCCGTCCTGACCTGGATGGCGATGGAGTATTTCGGCATCAACTACTGGGTGATGCTGATCGCCGCGCCCATCGTCATCGGCATCTTCGGCGTGCTCATCGAGCGGCTGCTGCTGCGCTGGATCTACAAGCTCGACCATCTCTACGGGCTGCTGCTTACGCTGGGCCTCACGCTGCTGATCGAGGGCGTCTTCCGCTCGATCTACGGCGTGTCCGGTCTGCCCTACGACGCGCCCGAGGCGCTGTCGAGCGCCACCGACCTGGGCTTCATGGTGCTGCCCAACTACCGCGCGTGGGTGGTCGTCGCCTCGCTGGTGGTGTGCTTCGCCACCTGGTACGTGATCGAGAAGACCCGCCTGGGCGCCTACCTGCGCGCCGGCACCGAGAACCCCCGGCTGGTGGAAGCCTTCGGCGTCAACGTGCCGCTGATGATCACGCTGACCTACGCCTTCGGCTGCGCGCTCGCGGCCTTTGCGGGCGTGCTGGCCTCGCCGGTGATCCAGGTGTCGCCGCTCATGGGGCAGAACCTCATCATCGTGGTGTTCGCCGTGGTCGTGATCGGCGGCATGGGCTCGATCATGGGCGCCATCCTCACCGGGCTCGGCCTGGGCGTCATCGAAGGCTTCACCAAGGTCTTCTATCCGGAAGCATCTTCAACGGTCGTGTTCGTGATCATGGTCATCGTGCTGCTCATCCGCCCCGCCGGCCTGTTCGGCAAAGAGAAATAAGGCGAGCGGCATGAACACGAAAAAAATCTCCCTCGTCGTCTACGCGCTGCTGTTGCTCGCGCTGGTGCTGGCTCCGTTCTTCGGCGCCTATCCGGTGTTCGTGATGAAGCTCATGTGCTTCGCGCTGTTCGCCGCGGCCTTCAACCTGCTGCTGGGCTACACCGGGCTGCTGTCCTTCGGCCATGCGGCCTTCCTCGGCGGCTCCGCGTACGTCGCTGGGCACGCGATGAAGGTCTGGGGCCTCACGCCCGAACTGGGCCTCATCGCGGGCACGCTCACCGGCGCCTTCCTCGGCTGGATCTTCGGCGTGCTGGCCATCCGCCGCCAGGGCATCTACTTCGCGATGATCACGCTGGCGCTCGCGCAGATGATGTTCTTCGTCGCGCTGCAGGCCAGGTTCACGGGCGGCGAGGACGGCCTGCAGGGCGTGCCGCGCGGCAAGCTCTTCGGCCTGATCGACCTGTCGAGCGACCTCACCATGTACTACGTCGCGCTGGTGATCGTGGTGGCCGCGTTCCTGCTGATCGTGCGCACCATCCACTCCCCGTTCGGCCAGGTCCTCAAGGGCATCAAGGAAAACGAACCACGCGCGCTGTCGCTGGGCTACGACGTGAGCCGCTTCAAGCTGCTGGCCTTCGTGATCTCGGCGGCGCTGTCGGGCCTTGCAGGTTCGCTCAAGACGCTGGTGCTGGGCTTCGCCACGCTGTCGGACGTGCACTGGACCGCCTCGGGCCAGGTCATCCTGATGACGCTGGTGGGCGGCCTCGGCACGCTCTCGGGTCCGCTGGTGGGCTCCGCGGTGGTGGTGCTGCTGGAGAACAAGATCGGCGAACTCGGCAACCTGCTGGCGCGCATCACCACCGTCGACTGGTTCAACACGCTGGGCGAGTCGGTGACCATGGTCACGGGCCTGATCTTCGTGATCTGCGTGCTGGCCTTCCGCAAGGGGATCATGGGCGAGATCATCGCCTTCGTCGACCGGCGGCGCGCGAAGTAGGGCGAGCGGTTCGCACCATTAAAAAAAGGGGAGCCTCGGCTCCCTTTTTTTCGTCGTTGCCCGGCGGCTCAGCAGTTGCCGCGCTTGGCTTGGCCCGGCGGGCAGAACTCGCGTCCGCGGTCATGGCTCTGCCAGTGGTTGCGGTCGTGATCGCGGTCGTGGCGGCGGTGGTCGTCCCACTCGCGCTCGCGCTCCCATTCCCGCTCCCGGCGCGCCTCGCGGAAGGCTTCGCGCCGCCGCCAGTCGCCTTCGGCCCAGCGCCATCCGCCGCGGTCCTCGATCCAGCGTCCCGGCGCATACGCATACCCCGCGCGCTCCCGCTCCCAGCCGCCCGGACGCCATGCATAGGCGCGGCCGTCCCAGGCCCAGCGGCCCGGCACCCACACGAAGCCGCCGCGCGGCGGCGGGAGCGGCTCGTAGCGCGGCGGGGGCGGCGCCGTCATCACCAGGCCGGGCACGTCGATGTGGACCGAGACCTGCGCGTTGGCCGCCATCGGGCTCGCAAGGGCGGAAAGGACGCTGGCCACGGCCAGCATGGCGAATCGAATCTTCATGGGTTCCTTCTGTTTTTTCGATGGGGGTACGACACGCTTCCCCAACGCGCGCGGCGGGGCTACGGTTGTCGTCGGGTTCTCATTGCCGCTGTTGCGGCAACCGTTCTACAGCTTCAGCGGCGCAGCGTAGCCGGTCATCTCCAGGTAGCCGCGGCCGACGCGCCGGCCCTGCGCATCGAGCAGATCGCTCAGGCCTTCCCAGTACACGCCGCCGGTGGAGCCGCGGCTGTCGAGTTCCTGGTCGTCGAGCAGGGCGCGCACCTCGAAGCTGCCGGCAGGCGTTCGAACGCGCCATTGCGTCGGGTACTTCGCCTGCGTGCGCGGACTGTCCCAGGTCTTCAGGGACTCGAAGCGCACCTCGTCGTTGCCGAAGATGCGCGCCGTGCCGTCGCGCTGCCGGAACGATCCCCCGCCCCACAGCGCGCTGCCGTCGCGGCGGCGCAGGTGAAAGGCGGTGAGCGCGCTGCCGTCGTGGAGGTTCATGCCGATCCAGTCCCAGCCCACCGCCTCGGGGTGCATCAGCGCCTCGCTCCATTCGTGGTCGAGCCACGCCGTGCCGCCCACGTCGAAGCCCTGGCCCTTGATCATGAGCTTGCCCTGGGCCCTGAGCTGGGGCTCGCTGTAGTAGTAGCTGGCCTGCGATTCCTCGGGCCCCTTGCGCGACAGTCCGGCCTTGCCCTGCAGCAGCACGGGCTGGGTCGGCGTGAAGCGCAGGTCGAGCGTGAACTCGCCGGCGGGAATGCGCGCCACGTAGATGCCGTTCTCGCGCGCCAGCGACCAGTCGCGGATGCGCACGTCGGTGTCGTTCGCGCTCGCCTCCGCCACGCCGAAGCCCGCGCGCGCGATGCGCTGGTCGTGCAGCAGCACGCGGCCCTCGAGATCGCTGACCGCCGCGTGCGCAAACACCAGGTGCTTCGCCGCGAAAGCCGAGCGCATGCCCAGCGCGGCCTCGACGCGCGAGCGGAAGAAGGTCACCTGGAAGCCGAACTCGCGGCCTGCCTGCGTCTTCGCATGGCCGGTGATGTACCACCACTCGGTGTGCAGGTCGGGGTGGCTGCCGAAGTCGCGTGGAAACTCGAGCCGGCGCTCGGGCAGCGCCCACGCCGCGAGCGGGCCCGCGGCGAGCGCGGCCAGCAGCAGGCTGCGCCGCGACGGCATGAACGGCATGAACGGCATGGAAGGCATCGAAGACATCGAAGACATCGAAGGCACTCGGGACGCCATCACGCTGCCACCAGTGCGTCGATGCGCTGCTGCGCGGGCGCGATGTCGCCGAAGGCGTTGCGCACCCACGCGGCATCGTGGTAGCTCGGCAGGTAGCGCTCGCCCGCGTCGCACAGCAGCGAAAGGATCGAACCCTGCTGTCCGGCCGCGCGCATCTCGTGCGCCAGTGCCAGCATGCCGGTGAAGTTGGTGCCGGTGGAAGGGCCCACCCTGCGGCCGATCAGCGCCGACAGCGCGTGCATGGCGGCCACCGAGTCGAGGTTGGGCACCTCGATCATCCGGTCGACCAGCGTGCGGATGAAGCTCGGCTCCACCCTCGGCCGGCCGATGCCTTCGATGCGCGATCCCGCTGCCGTGAGCGTGGCGTCGCCCGTGCGGTGGTAGGCCGAGAACACCGAGCCTTCGGGGTCGGCCACACACACCTGCGTGTCATGGCAGCGAAAGCGCAGGTAGCGCCCGATGGTGGCGCTGGTGCCGCCCGTGCCCGCGCCTACCACGATCCACTTCGGCACCGGATGGCGCTCTCGCGCCATCTGCTGGAACATGCTCTCGGCGATGTTGTTGTTGCCGCGCCAGTCGGTCGCGCGCTCGGCGTAGGTGAACTGGTCCATGTAGTGCCCGCCGGTGCGTTCGGCCAGCGCGCGGGCCTCTTCGTAGACCTGCGCGGCATGGTCGACGAAGTGGCAACTCGCGCCGTAGAAGGCGATCTGCGCGATCTTCTCGGGCGAGGTGCTGCGCGGCATCACCGCGATGAAGGGCAGGCCCAGCAGCCGCGCGAAGTAGGCCTCGCTCACCGCGGTGGAACCGCTCGAGGCTTCGACGATGGTCGTGCCTTCGCGCACCCAGCCGTTGCACAGTGCATAGAGAAAGAGCGAACGTGCGAGCCGGTGCTTGAGGCTGCCGGTCGGATGGGTCGACTCGTCCTTCAGGTACAGGTCGATGCCGCTCGCGGCCAGCGAAGGCAGCGGCAGCGGAATCAGGTGCGTGTCGGCGCTGCGCTGGTAGTCGGCCTCGATGCGGCGGATGGCGCCGTCGAGCCAGCCGCTGCACGAGGCTGGAGACAGTGAAGAGGAGGGTTGCTGCTGCATATCGGCGCCAGTCTACAAGTCATGCCTTGTAACCCCTGCACCGCGCGCAAATCGGGATACTGGGCGCGCCATTCAACAAGGCAGGAGACGAGACACATGACAAGAATGAACCTGCGCCCGGCATCGCGGCGCTCGTTAGGTCAAAGGCATTCCTCCGGCGCGCTGGCGCTTGCAGGCATCGCGGCTTTCTCGGCCTTCGGGCTCGCCGGTTGCGCATCGAACCCGCCGTCATCATCCGACACGCCCGCGCGTCCTTCCTCTTCGTTCACGGTGCCCGGCCTCGAGAAGCCGGCCGAGGTGCTGGTCGACCGCTGGGGCGTGCCGCACATGTACGCGGGCACGCTCTACGACGCCTTCGTGGCGCAGGGCTTCATCGCCGCGCGCGACCGGCTCTGGCAAATGGATTTGTGGCGCAAGCGCGGGCTCGGCGAGATGGCGAAGGACTTCGGCCCCGCGTGGGTCGACAGCGACCGCGCCGCGCGTGCCGTGCTCTATCGCGGCGACATGTACCGCGAGTGGCTGGCCTACGGCTCCGATGCCAAGCGCGTGGCCGAGGCCTTCACGGCAGGCGTCAATGCCTACGTGGCGCAGGTGCGCGCGCAGCCCGCGCTGCTGCCGCCGGAGTTCGCGCTGCTCGGCTACCAGCCGGCCATGTGGTCGCCGGAAGACGTGGTGCGCATCCGGCACCACGGCCTCACGCTGAACTTGACGTCGGAGATCGACCGCGCGCGTGCGTTCTGTGCCGGCGGTGCCGGCGTCAAGGCCGACTGGCTGCGCCGCGAACTCGATCCGCCCGTCAATCCGCGCGTGCCGCAGGGGCTCGACCCTTGCACCATTCCTGCGGCCGAACTGCGCGCCGCCTACCTGCGCGCGACCGAGCCGCCGCAGTTCACCAAGGCCAACACGCGCATCGCCTCGGTGGTGGCGCGCGTGCCGGGCGACGTCGGCGACGAGCTGGCGCAGCAGGCGCCCGAGGGCGACCCGACCGGCGCCTACGGCAGCAACAACTGGGTGATCGCGCCGAAGCTGACGTCCACCGGAAGGCCCATTCTTGCCAACGACCCGCACCGCGCGCACGGCGCGCCGAGCCTGCGCTACATGGCGCACCTGAGCGCGCCGGGCATGGACGCGATCGGCGCGGGCGAGCCCTTCCTGCCGGGCCTGTCGATCGGCCACAACGGCACCATTGCTTTCGGCCTCACGCGCTTCTACATGGACCAGGAAGACCTGTACGTGTACCAACTCAACCCGCGCAATGCCAACGAGTACCGCTACCAGGGCCGATGGGAGCCGATGGTGCGCGTCACCGAGCGCATCGCGGTCAAGGGCGAGAGCGCGCCGCGCGAGGTGGTCAACACCTTCACCCGGCACGGCCCGGTGCTGCTGGCCGAGCCGGGCAGGCAGCGCGCGTTCGCCTTGCGCGCGGCCTGGCTCGAGCCCGGCATGGCGCCTTACTTCGGCTCCATGGACTACATGCGCGCGCGCAACTGGGACCAGTTCCGCGCGGCCATGAATCGCTGGGGCGCGCCGGGCGAGAACCAGGTCTATGCGGACACCGGCGGCAACGTCGGCTGGATCCCCGGCGGCCTGACGCCCATCCGGCCCAACTGGGACGGCCTGATGCCGGTGCCGGGCGACGGCCGCTACGAGTGGTCGGGCTTTCGCAACGGCGACGAGCTGCCCTTCGAGTTCAATCCTGCGCGCGGCTACGTGGTGACGGCGAACGAGAACAACATTCCGCCCGACCATCCCGCGGCGAAGAAGGGCGTGGGCTACGAGTGGAGCGACGCGGCGCGCGCGCGGCGGCTCAAGGAGCTCTTCGCCGCCAAGGTGGCAGCGGGCTCGCGCTTTTCCATCGAGGATTCGGAGCGCATGCAGAACGACATCGTCGCGACGCCGGCTCAGCGCGTGCTGAAGCTGCTGGCAGGCCTGCGCAGCGACGATGCGCAGACGGCCGCGGCACTGCGCATGCTGCAGGGCTGGGACGGCACCATGGACCGCGACAGCGCGCCGGCGGCGCTGTACGAGGTGTGGAGCAGCAAGTTCCTGCGCCCGGCCGTGCTGAAGGCGGGCGCGGGGGACGCGGGTGCGGCGCTGGCCGCACCGGGGGACAACACCCGCATGGTGCTGCTGCTGGAGAACCCCTTCGGCTGGGTGTCGAACGAGCAGCGCGATGCGCTGCTGCTCAAGACGCTGCCGGCCGCGATGCAGGAACTCGGCGCCAGGCTCGGCTCCGACACCGCGTCCTGGAAGTGGGGCGCGCTGCATCGTGCGGAGTTCCGGCATCCGCTGGCGGGTGTGGTCGATCCGGCCACGCGCAGGAAGCTGGACGTCGGCGACTGGCCGATGTCGGGTTCTTCCTTCACACCGATGGCCGCGACCTATCGCGCGAGCGACTACAAGTTGACCGCGGGTGCCTCGTTCCGCATGGTGCTGGACGTGGGCAACTGGGACGCCTCGCGGGTCGTCAATGCGCCGGGGCAGTCGGGCAACCCGGACAGCCCCAACTACCGCGACCTCGCGCCGCTGTGGCTCGACGGCAAGTACGTGCCTTTGGTCTACAGCAGGTCGGCGGTCGAGAAGGAGACGCTGGAGAGAATCCAGCTGACGCCGGGCAAGTGAGTCCTGCCCGAGGCTGGCGATGAAAAATCCCTGATCCTTGGGATTTTTCATTCATGGCGCCGAAGCTAGAGTCGCTCGCAAGGACTCACCGAGGAACAGGCCGCCATGCCAACGCTTGCCCAAACCCTGAACCTTGCCAGCAACGGCTTGTGGGCGTTCGATACGCCCGCGAAGAAACTGACCGCGCTGCTGGACGGGGCCAACGAGGTGGATGTGTCCCCCGCAATCGGCGAGGTGGGCGCGTTCGTCGAGTTGCTGAAGAACCACTGGACGCCCGGTGCCCTCCAGCAGCTTGCGCTGGACCGCGTCATCGGTACGCACCGGCTCTATCAAGGCTATGACGGCGGCTTCCTGCAGGCGCAGGCCCCGCTGCCCTGGCGCCACTTCTCGCGCGAGCTGATCGCGCTGCAACTGGTCGTGCGGATCGTCCAATGCAAATACATCGAACAGAAGAACCATCCGATTTGCGGGCCGGTCACGTTCATGCAGGGGATCGCGCGGCGCAACATCGAGGAATACGTGCTGTACGTGATGGGCCTGGCCGAGAACCGAAGGGGCGATCTCGGAACCCATACGGTGAAGGTCAAGTCGGGCTCCAACCTGCTGGGCAAGCGTCCCGGGGTCAACGACGTGCACAGCATCAGGGAGGCCGACTACATCGCGCTGGCCAGCCTGCGCGAAAGCAGCAACCTCTTCGCCTATCGCTCGGCTGCGACCAACACGACGCTCGAAGGCATGACGACGCCCGCTTCCATGATGCAATGGATGCGCGATGCCGGTTACACGAATGTCGAGGACCATGTCCATTCCGGGTGGCGCGTGCACGGCCTGCGCATGAAGGCCGACCGTACCCATCTGGGCCGCAACCTCATGGGGCCGCATCTGCTGAAGATGCAGCAGCGCCTCGCCAACGGGCACACCGTCATGCTGGTCGGCTCCGCCAGCCTGGCCCAGATGGCGCAGGGAGAGCGCTACGGCCAGTCCGCGCTGATGCGCGTCTTCGGCGGCCATTTCATGCTGGCGCTTTCCGTCGATGTGAGGCCGAACGGTGCGGCGTTCGGTCTCATCACATGGGGCGAGGAGATCGCGCCGAACATCGAGATCCCCTGGAGCAAGATCGCGAGCTGGTACCAGGGCTTCATCTGCGGGCAGCCCTGAAGCGCGAGGTTGCCGCCGCAGTGGTGGCGGCGCCTACCAGTCTTCCTTCACCGCCAGCACCACGTCCTTGCCCGCGGCGGCGCGGCCCGCGAGCCAGGCCGTGACGGTGCCGGCGGCCACCACCGCGCCGCACAGCACCAGCAGGCGCTCCCACGGCACCAGCAGGTCCATGCTCCAGTGGAAGCTCTGCGGGTTGACCACCTTCACCAGCACCACCGACACGGCCAGCCCGAGTCCCAGGCCCGCGACGGCGCCGATGGCCGTCCATGCCGCGCCTTCGCCCGCCACCACCGCCAGCACCTGCCGCCGCGTGAAGCCCAGGTGCGCGAGCAGGCCGAACTCCTTGCGCCGGGCGAGCACCTGCGCGCTGAAGCTCGCGGCGATGCCGAACAGGCCGATGGCGATCGCCACGGCCTGCAGCCAGTAGGTGACGGCAAAGCTGCGGTCGAAGATGCGCAGCGAGGTCACGCGGATCTGGCCGACCGATGCGATCTCCACGGACTCGGCAGAGCCGTCGCCCTGCTTCGCCGCCAGTGCGCGCACCGATGCCTGCACCTGGCCTTCGGAGGCGCCTGGCGCAAGCCAGAGGGCCACGTCGCTCACGTTGCGCTCGCCGGTGATGCGTTCGTAGTCGCGCGCGTCCATGGTGATGGCGCCGAACTGCCGTGCGTAGTCGCGCCACACGCCGGCGACGAAGAACACCTGCGGCTTCCCCGACGACGCCGGCAGGCCCATCGCATCCGACAGCGGCGCGAACGCGGTGCCGGGCTTCGCGCCGTACAGCTCGACCATGGGCTCGCTCACATAGATGCCGATCGCGCCCTCGGGCACGGGCACCGCGTCGCCGACCAGCGGCAGCGACTGTGTGGCGCCGCCTTCGAGGCTGCGCGCGATGAGCGCCACGGCGGGCCGCGCGGCGTCGAGCTGCAGCGACTGCGCGCGCAGCGTGCCGGTGCGCGCCACGCCGGGCAACTGCGACAGCGCCTGCACGAAGGCCGGTGCGAAGGTGGCGGTGTCGGTGCTGCTGCTGCTGCCGGTGTTGCTGCTGCGGCCGCCCGATGTGGCGCGCACGTACAGGTCGGCGGGCAGCACGACGTCGAGCCACTGCGTCACGGAGTCGCGAAAGCTCGCGACCATCACGGTGAGCGCGACGGCCAGGCTCAGGCTGGCCACCACGCCGCTGACCGCCACGGCCGCGGTGCCGCGCATGCGCCGCGCGCGCTCCACGGCGAGCATCGGCAGCACGCGGTGCGCGAACAGCGGGGCGATGCGGTCGTACAGCAGCGCGATGAGCCAGGGCAGGGCAGTGATGCCGCCCACCAGCAGGCAGGCCACCGACAGGTACGCCGCCACCGGAATGCCGCCGATGGCGGGTACGTTGGCCAGCAACGCGCCGAGCGCGATCAGTCCGAGGGCCAGCCACTGGCTGTTGCCTTGCGTGGGCGCGGCGCCCAGGCCCTTGAGGGTCTGCGCCTCGGGCAGCGCCTGCGCGGCGCGCGCGGGCCACCAGCCGCCGACCAGCGCGGCGACGACGCCGAGGCCGCCGTAGAGCAGCGCGGCGCCCGCGCTCCAGTGCAGGGTGGGTGCGACGCCTTCGAAGTAGCCGCCGCCGAGGTCGCCGCCGAGCACCTTCAGTGCGAAGGCCGCCAGCGCGGTGCCCAGCGCCAGGCCGGCGATGCTGCCGATCAGGCCCAGCACCAGCGATTCGGCCAGCACCAGCCGGAGCCGCTCGTGCGGCGTGAGGCCGAGCACGCCGAGCAGCGCGAACTGCTGCGCGCGCTTGGCCACGCTGAGCGCGAGCACCGAGAACACCAGGAACGCACCCGTGAACAGCGCCACCAGCGCCAGCACGGTGAGGTTGACGCGGTAGGCGCGCGACAGGTTGCTCACGCGCTCGGCCGCATCACCCGGCTCGGCGAACTGCACGCCGGCAGGCCAGCCGGGCGACTTCTGCAGCGTGGCCATGAAGGTGGCGCGGTCGGTGCCGGGCGCGAGGCGCAGGTCGATGCGGCTGAGCCGACCGCCCTGGCCGAAGAGGTCCTGCGCGGCCGCGATGTCCATCACCGCGAGCGCCGTGCCGCCCGCGGCGACGTGACCGGCCACGGCGAGCCTGTGCCACGCATCGCCGCTGCGCAGCTGCACGGTCTCGGCCGTGCCGCCGCCGGCCGTGGGCGCTTCCGCCGGCAGGCCGAGCGCGCTGCGCGCCGCGGCGTTGAGGAACACCTGGTCGGGCGCGAACAGCGCGAAGCGGTCGGCGCCGGTCGCCGCCTGCGGCATCAGTGCGGGCGCGATGGTCGGCAGCACCAGCGCATCGATGCCGATCACGCGCATCGGCACCTGCCGCTCTCCGGCCAACGCCAGGCCCTGGAACTCCACCACGGGGCTCGCCAGCGTCACCTGGGGCTGCCGTGCCAGTGTCGCGAACACGGCCTCGTCGAAGCCGCCCTGCACGGCGCGCACCTCGAGGTCGGGCTGGCCGTTCACCGAGCGCACGGCGCTCGAGAACTCGTCGAGCGCGGAGGCGTTGATCAATTGCACCGAGAACGCCAGCGCCACGCCCAGCATCACCGCCAGCACGGCCGCTGCATTGCGCCAGGGATGGTGACGGAGTTCCTGCCAGGAGAAGGTGGTGAGCAATGCGCGCATGGGGCTGATTGTGGCGGTGCGCGAAAGGTCGCACAGGCGTGGCACCATGGCGCCTCTGCGATGCCCGAGGAATCCGACGATGAGGCTGCTGCCCTCCGACCTGTACCGCCGCGGCCTTGCGGCCTGGCTCACGGCCTCCCTCTGCGCGCCGCTGCTGGCCGGCAACGTGGCCGCGCAGCCGCAGCAATCGCAGCAATCGCAGAAGTCCCTGACGCTGGCCACCGAGCCCGCGGTGCTGGCCAGGGCCGCGCTGGGCGCCGAGCGCGGAACGCTGGTGGTGGGCACGCTGCGCAACGGGCAGGCGAGCTTTGGCGCCGCGTACAACCCCGAGCCGCCGGCCGCGCCGCGACCGCTGGCTGCCAGCAGCGCCGAGCAGCCCATGTTCGAGATCGGCTCGGTCACCAAGGTGTTCACCGGCCTGCTGCTCGCGCAGGCAGTGGAGCGCGGCGAACTGAAGCTCGATGACACCGTGGGCCGGATGCTGGCCGGCAAGGCCGACGTGCAGGCCGACTTCAAGTCCGGCGGGCTGTCGCCTGCGGTGGCCTCGGTCACGCTGCGGCAACTGGTCACGCACACCGGCTGCATGCCCGTGATGGCGGACGGCGTGACAGGTGGCGCGCCGCTGGCCGAGCAGTTCCGCACCTTCGACAAGCCCATGTTCTGGGCGGCGCTCGCGCGCATCAGGCTCACGGCCGCTGCGCCGCCTTGCGAGGCCGCCTACAGCAACTTCGGCATGGCCTTGCTCGGCCAGCTGCTGGCCGAGCGCTACGGCACGTCATGGGGCGAACTGGTGCGTGCGCGCATCACCGAGCCGCTGGGCATGAACGACACCGTCATCCCGCTCGGCGACAAGGCCTCGCGGATGGCGCCGGCCTTCGCGGGCGACCGCCGGCAGCCGCTGTTCGACATGCTGGCCTACGCGCCGGCCAGCGCGCTGCGCTCCACCGCCGCCGACATGCTGACCTTCAGCCGCGCGGTGCTGTCGGGTGCTGCCGGCCCGCTGGGCCCTGCCGCCGTGCGCATGCTCACGCCGCTGGCGCGCTACGAGGGCGCGCAGATCGGCTACGCGGTGATGGTGCGCGGCGCCGAGGGCGGGCGCCGCACCTACTGGCACGCGGGCCTGACCGAGGGCTACCGCACGCTGTGGCTGCTGGCGCCGGACACCGGCGAGGCGCTGATCGTGCTCAGCAGCAATGCGCGCGCGCCGATGCAGTCCGTCATGCTGGCCATCGGCAAGAGCCGCTATCCGGTGGAGACGACCGAAGTGCAGCTCGATCCCGCGCGACTGGACGACTACAAGGGCGAGTTCCGCGTCGGCAGGAACAAGGCGCTGGTCTTCAGCGTGCGCAGCGGCAGGCTGCTGGTGCGCGAAACGGGGCGCGGCTACAACGCGCTCACGCCCACCGGCAACGACCGCTTCGCGGTGGCGGCCATCGGCGCGCAGCTGCAGTTCCACCGCGACGCGCGCAATGCGGTGGTCGGCGTCACGCTGGCGCAGGGCGGCAGCCAGCTCGAGGCGCGGCGCACCGGAGAACCGGCTGCCGTGCAGCCGCAGTAGGCTGCTGGCGCCATCAACCGCCGGCGAGCGCCAGCAGCCGGTCGGCCATGCGCTGGATCTCGCCGTGCATCGCGAGCTTGTCGCGCCAGTCCTGCGGAATGCCGTCCACCCCGTAGAAGGCGCCCGCGAGCTGGCCGCAGATGGCCGCGGTGGTGTCGGCGTCGTCGCCCAGGTTGGTGGCGGCCAGCACGGCTTCCTCGAACGAGCCGGTGTGGGCGAAGCACCAAAGCGCCGCTTCGAGCGACTCGACGCAGTAGCCCGAGCCCTTGATCTGCGCAAGCGGTTTCGCGGCGTGGTCGCCGCGCGCCAGCCCGGCGACCTTGCCGCTCAACGGGGCCAGCGGTGCGGTCGAGAGAATCGCCGACTTGCTTTCGCCGTGCAGCGCCGCGCGCAACTGCAGCGCGAAGAGTTGCGAGCACTCGATGGCTTCGAGCGCACCGTGCGTGGTGCGCGTGCTCTCACCGGCCTGCCGCCAGGTGGCCTGGGCATCGGCCGCGTAGAACATCGGCACGGGCGCGAGCCGCATCAGCGCGCCGTTGCCTGCCGTGCGCGGGTGAGGGTCTCCCGCGAACGGACCGCCGGACGCGAGGTAGCGGGTGAGCGCACCCGACACCGTCGTGCCGATGTCGAAGCAACTGCCCGTGCTGCTCATGTAGCCCACGCTGCGCCAGTTGCAGTAGCGGTTCATCTGGTCGACCGCATCGAAGCCTTCGCAGTGGATGAGGCTGGCCGCGAGGCACAGCGCCATCGAGGTGTCGTCGGTCCATTCGCCCGCCGTCAGGCCGAACGGCCCGCCGCCGTGCATGCCGGTCACGGGCGCGAAGCTGCCGCGCGGGCTGAACTCGACCGTGGTGCCCACGGCGTCGCCGCAAGCCAGGCCGAGCAGACAGCCGCGATAACGATCGATGCGGTTCATTGCGGCTGCCCCAGCGCATCGCGCGCGGCCATCAGCGCGAAGCCGAGCAGGTTCAGGCCTTTCCACTCGCGCGGGTCCTGCGCGGCAGGGTCGGTGGCGGCGAGGCCGATGCCCCAGATCGGATCGACCGGGCTGGCTTCCACCAGCACCTGGTCGCCCGTGCCGAGCAGGAACGCGCCGAGCGCGGGGTTCTGCGCGAACTTCGCGATGTTGCCGCGCGTGACGATGTCGAGGCGCGCGTCCACCCATGCGGTTTCGTCGAACCCGCGGATCTGGCGGCCGAGCTTCTTGGCTTCGCCGGGCGTGCGCGCCGCGAGGATGCGTTCGCAGGTTTCCTGGTCGCCGAACAGGCGTGCCTTGCCGGCCATCATGAAGTGCTCGGCCGTGCGGTAGCCGACGCCGGCGACCTTGAACCCGGCCTCGAACCACTGGCTGAAGCAGCTCTTGTTCACGCCGGTCTTCGGCGCCTGGTGGCCCCAGAAAAGCAGGTATGCGGGGCGGTGGCCTTGCGCGAAGTAGGCGGGCAGGTCGCGCGTGCTGCGCGGCGTGCCGGCCTGGTGCGGTGCGTTCGTCGTCGTCATTTCTTCTCTCTCCTTCTCTCCGGTGTCTCAGGCGCCGATGTCGAGCACATGCTCCACCGGCAGTTGCAGCGCGGGGTCGTCGTCGTCGTTCGCGAGCGGGCGCTGTGCGTCCACGAAGGCGCGCATGTCGATGACCTCCAGCAGTTCCTCGTGTGCGAAGGCCGCCAGGGTGCGCCCGCGCAGGCCCAGCTGGATCGCGCGGCGCTCCAGCTTGCCGCCGCGCGGCGAATGGTCGGGGTCCCACTGCAGCCGCACCTCGGAGCGGCCGACGGCTTCCTGCCATGCCTCGCGGCTCGGGTAGTCGAGCGCATCGAAAGTCGACGGCACGGCCTCGCGCACCAGGCGTTCGAAGAACGCGCGGCGCAACCGCAGGCCCAGCGTGACCTCCTGGCCTTCCTTGGTGCCCCAGCCGGAGCGATACATCATCCAGAGGAAGTTGGGCTTGATCCAGCTCATCCGCGAAAGGCTGAAGTCGGGCCCGTCGAGCCGGCCGTGGCGGATGGCGTACTCGCCGATGGCGGGGCGGTAGGCCTGGTACACGACGACCGAACTGGCGTCGTGGTGGGCCAGGATGTGTTGCCCGCTCCGTGGCCAGCGCGCGCGTTGCGCGATGTGCCGCTCGGTGGGAAGAGGTGTGACAGCAATGCTCATTGGCTTTCCTTCTTTGTAATTCTTGTGGTCTTGCTCTCGATGTAAGTTGTTCTGTACAACTAATCGAGGGTTGTATAGTACAACTAATCAACCGCGAGTCAAGCCATTCCGTGAACACGCCACTGCCCAGCTTTCATCCCCTGACCTTTCCCCGCCCGCTGGTCACGGTCGACGTGGTCATGTTCACCGTGCTCGACGACGCGCTGCAGGTGCTGCTGGTGAAGCGCCCGGCCGATAGAAGGGAGCCCTTTCCGGGCAAGTGGGCCCTGCCGGGCGGCTTCGTGAACATCGATGAGGACGCCACGCTGCTCGACTGCGCGTTGCGCAAGCTGCACGAGAAGACCGGCGTGGCCGCGCCCTACCTCGAGCAGCTCGGCAGTTGGGGCGGGGCGCATCGCGACCCGCGCGGCTGGTCGGCCACGCACTGCTTCTACGCCCTGATCCCGGCGCAGGCGATGCAGTTGCGCAGCGGCGCCAACGCCGCCGAGGTGGCGTGGTTCGAGGTCGATGCCGCCTCTCGCAAGCGCCTGGCCTTCGACCACGGCGAACTGCTCGGCGCGGCCGTCGCGCGGCTGCGCAGCAAGGTCGAGTACACATCGCTGCCGGCCTTCCTGCTCGAGGAACCGTTCACGCTGCCGGCCCTGCAGCACACCTACGAGGTCGTGCTGGGCCGCGACATCGACAAGAGCGCCTTTCGCAAGCGCATGCTCGACGGCGACTTCATGGAGGAGGCCGGCATGGCCGGCGGCAGCCTCGGGCGGCCGGCCATGAGCTACCGGCTGCGCGACCGCTCGCAGGCGGCGCTTTTTCCGCGCACCTTCAACGCGAAGTAGCGCGGGCCCGGCCCGCGCTCAGAGGCGGGCCGACATGGCGTGCAGGTAGGCCCGCACCACCGCGCTGGTGCTCAGACCGATCGCGCGCTCGCTGCGAGGCGGCGTCCTCGCGCTGTTCGAATTCGGAAGCGGGCTGGTAGAACATCAACATGTACTGCATGGTGTCTCTCCGTCAGGTAGAAGCTGAGCAGGATCGTTCACCACAATGACGGCCCGCCGGCGGTCATTTCGACACGGACGCGCCGTGCCGGGCAGAATATTTTTTCGCTGTTGGCCGCCGCGCGCAATGGCGCCTTTCCCTGCGGCCCCGGTGGCTCGGCAGGCCGGCGCTCAGGCGGCCCTGGCCTGCACCGCCGGCGTGAACATCGCCTCCAGCTCCTGGCGCAGCCTGTAGGCACCTGTGCCCGTGTCGATCGCCACGTCGGCCCAGCACAGGCTCTGCCCCTTCTTCACCGGCCGCACCAGCTTCACGTTGTGCGCCAGCCCGAGCGGCAGGCCGCCCAGGCGCAGCGAGCGCTCGGCGGGCAGCAGCTTGCCCCAGACCGTGTAGCCGCCTTCGCCGTCGAGCATCTCGCCCGCGGCCAGGTCGCGCTTGGCGGTGGCCACCACGTCGGCGTTCCAGCAGGTGGCCACGCCGGTCGCCTCGCCGCGCAGCGCCACGCTGGCGACCGACACGCCCACTTCGAGCCCGATCAGGTGCCAGCGCTTGTACAGCGTGAAGTAGCGCCCGCTCGGATCGGTGTGGGCGTTGTATTCCTCAAAGCAGTTCCGGATGTAGTCGGTTTCGCCCTCGACCGTGACCCATACGCCCATGCGGATGTCGTACGGGATCCTGCGGCCGTCGGCCTCCAGCGACGACACCACCTCGACCATGCCCTTGCGCTCCAGCATGCCGCCTTCGCTCCTGGGGCGCGTGACGAAGGGGATGTCTTCCACGCTCGCCGGCGGATACAGCAGGCCGTCCGAGGGCACCGTGAGGCCGGTGGCGTTGGCGACGGCCGAGCTTTCGATCGACGGCTTCGAGCCGTCGAGGAAGCTGTTGAACATCTTCGGGTTGAGTCCGCCGCGCTTCGCCTGCTCGGGCGTCAGGCCGTAGTTGCCCCATACCGTCTCGGGCGTCGACTCGGTGAAGTGCGGCAGCCACTTGTGGCCGCGCCCGGCCGCCACCACCGGAAAGCCGCAGGTGCGCGCCCAGTCGACGAGGTCGCAGATCAGCGCCGGCTGGTCGCCGAAGGCCAGCGAATAGACCACGCCGGCCTGCTGAGCCTTGTGCGCGAGCAGCGGACCGCAGAAGGCGTCGGCCTCCACGGTCACGTTCACCACGTGCTTCCCGTGCGCGAAGGCGTCCAGGCAATGGTCGACCGCGGCGATGGGGTTGCCGGTGCACTCGACCACGATGTCGATGGCGGGCTCGCGCGTCACCGCCTGCCAGTCGTCGGTGATCCAGGTGGTGCCGTTTTTCAGCGCCTCCTGCGCCGAGGCGGCTGCTGCTCGTTCGGGCTGCCAGCCCACGCGCTCGAGGTTGACGCGGGCCGCGTCGGGCGAGAGGTCGGCGATGGCCACCAGCTGGACGCCGGGCGTGCGCGGGATCTGCGCGAGGTACATCGCGCCGAACTTGCCGGCGCCGATCAGGCCGATGCGGATGGGGCGGCCTTCGGCGGCGCGCTGTTGCAGGCGGGTGTGCAGGCTCATGGGGTCAGGCCTCCGCCGCCGCGCGCGCGCCGAGAACGTCGAGCGAGGTCTGCAGCGCGCTGTCGGGCAGGCCGTTCTTCCACGGCACGTCGACCGGGTAGGGCTTCAGCAGGCAGTCGTCCGGCAGCATCTCGATCGGGGTGAAGTCGCGGTGCGCGATGTACTCGGGCCGCTTGTGCCGGCGGATGTGGTTGCTGACCGCGCACAGGCTCAGGTACACCGCCACGCGGTTGAAGGGCGACAGGTTGCTGCCCGAGGCATGCACCAGGCAGCTGTGGAAAAGGATCATCGAGCCGGCCGGCCCCTTGGGCGAGACGATGCCGCCGTGCTTGCCGCCGGCGCGGTCCACCAGCTGGCCGATCAGTTCGTTGTCGACCGTCCACAGCGGGTAGCTGGTGGTGGTCAGATCGTGCTTCGCGTCCACCACGCCCTTGCGGTGGCTGCCCGGGATGAACATCAGCGGGCCGTTGTGCTCGTTCACGTCGTCGAGGAAGATCGCGACGTTCATCGCGCGCTCGGTGGGCATCAGGTCGTCGTTGAGCCAGGTGCCGTAGTCCTGGTGCCATTGCCACACGTCGCCTTCGAAGGCCATCTTGCCGTTGATCTTGAACTGGTGCATGTAGACCTCCTCCTCGAAGAGGTCGGTCACCGGGCCCACCATGCGCGGATGCCGCGCCAGCCGCGCGAAGGGCTCGCTGATGAGGTGCGCCGCGAAGTTCGTGCGCACCGCGTCGGAGCCTTTTTCGCGCACATTGAAGGCTTCGCGCCTGGCGTACAGCGCGGGCACCGCGTCTGTCAGCACCCTGGTTTCTTCGGCCGAAAAGTGGCCGGGAAAGAACAGATAGCCATCGCGCTCGAACTGCGCGCGTTGCTCGGGGGTCAGCTTCATGCCTTGTCTCCTTTTTTTCGCGGGGTGGTCTGCGGGGTGGACCGGGACGCAGCGGACGCAGCGGACGCAGCGGACGCAGCGCTCGCGAGTTGCTGCGAAAGCCTTTCGCTCAGTGCCTCGCTGGCCTGCGAGACGTGCTCCTCGCTCAGGCGCGCGGCGCGTTCCACGTGGCCGGCGGCAATCGCCTCGGCAATGGCTTCGTGTTCGTCCCACAGCGACTCGCGCTGCGGCTCGGCCTGCAGCACCGCGCCCATGGCCCTGCGCAGGTGGCGCCAGTGCAACGCGGCGCTCTGGCCGATCAGCGGATTGCCGGAGGCCTCGTAGATGGCCTGGTGGAAGGCCACGTCGGCATCGATCATGGCCTCCACGTTGCGCCCTCGCGCGGCGCGCCGGCCGCGTTCGATGAGTCTGGCGTCGATGCGAAAACGCTGCTCTGCTGCCAGCCGTGCGGCCAGCACGTCGAGCGCGCCGCGAACCTGGTAGACCTTGCGCATCGCCTCGGCCTCCAGCGGCGCCACCAGCACGCCGCGGCCCGGCGCATCGCGCACGAAGCCGTCCTTCTTCAGCAGCCGCAGCGCCTGCAGCACCGGCTGGCGCGACACCGAGAGACGCTGCGCGATGTCTTCCTGGGTGATGCGCTCGCCCGGCGCGAGCGCGCCGCTGCTGATGGCGCCGAGCAGGACGCGGTGGACCTGGTCGACCAGGTCGGGAGCGACTTCGATGCTGACGAGCTGCGCGGGCATGGCTGTCTCCTTGCGGCGGCTTTTCTGAACTCTGTATACAGAGTACGGAGTTCGGCGCTGCGGCGCATACCGGGTTTTTACGCATCGGGGGTGCAAAAAATTGCAAGCCGCCGCTAAGCTCGACGCATGCAACTACCTACCTACGACGACGTCGTCGCCGCGGCCGCGCGGCTCGAAGGCCATGCCCACCGCACGCCGGTGCTTCGATCGACCACCGCCGACGAGCGCTGGGGCGCCAGCTTCTTCTTCAAGTGCGAGAACTTCCAGCGCATGGGCGCATTCAAGTTCCGCGGCGCGTTCAATGCACTGTCGAAGTTCGACGCCACGCAGCGCAAGGGCGGCGTCATCGCCTTCTCGTCGGGTAATCACGCGCAGGCCATCGCGCTGTCGGCGCGCCTGCTGTCGATGCCGGCCGTGATCGTCATGCCCAAGGACGCGCCGGCCGCCAAGGTGGCCGCCACCAAGGGCTATGGCGCAGAGGTCGTGATGTACGACCGCTTCACCGAGGACCGCGAGGCGCTGACGAAGAAGCTGGCGCAGGAGCGCGGCATGACGATGATCCCGCCCTACGACCACCCCGACGTGCTCACCGGCCAGGGCACGGCGGTGAAGGAGCTGATCGAGCAGACTGCGGAGGGCGGCCCGCTCGACCACCTGTTCGTGTGCCTCGGCGGCGGCGGGCTGCTGTCGGGCTCGGCGCTCTCGGCGCGCGCGCTGTCGCCGGACTGCAAGGTCTACGGCGTGGAGCCCGAGGCCGGCAACGACGGCCAGCAGTCGCTGCGCAGCGGGAAGATCGTGCACATCGCCACGCCCAAGACCATCGCCGACGGCGCGCAGACGCAGTACCTGGGCGAGTACACCTTCGGCATCATCCGCCGCGACGTGGACGACATCTTCACGGTGACCGACGAGCAGCTCGTGGAGGCCATGCGCTTCTTCGCCGAGCGCATGAAGATGGTGGTGGAGCCCACCGGCTGCCTCGCGTTCGCGGGTGCCATCGCGGCGGCGCAGGCGATCCGGGGGAAGCGCGTGGGCATCGTCATCAGCGGCGGCAACGTCGACCTGTCGCGCTTTGCCGCACTGATCGCGCCGCAGCAGTAACCGGCAGGCTCAGGCGCGGATTCCGCCGGCCGTCAGGTGCAGCAGGCGGTCGGCCTGCGCCGCTGCGCTCTCGGAGTGCGTCACCAGCACCAGCGAGGCGCCATGCTCGCGGGTCTGGCCGATGAGCAGGTCCATCACCTTCGCGGCGGTCGTGGGGTCGAGGTTGCCCGTGGGCTCGTCGGCGAGCAGCAGGGCGGGGCGGTGCACCAGCGCCCGCGCGATCGCCACGCGCTGCAGCTGGCCGCCCGACAGCGTCTGCGGCAGCCGTGCGCCCATGCCGGGCAGGCCGACGGCGTCGAGCATCTTCGCCACGCGGCCCTCATCCTGTCGGCCCTGCAGCATCAGCGGCAGCGACACGTTCTGCGCCACGTCCAGGTGCGGCAGCACGTGGAAGGCCTGGAACACGAAGCCCACATGGCGCCGGCGCCAGAGCGCGCAGGCTTCGCCGTCGAGCGCGCCGATGTCGGTGCCGTCGTGCGTCACCGTGCCCTGGTCCCAGCTGTCGAGGCCGGCCATGCAGTTCAGCAGCGTCGATTTGCCGACACCCGATTCGCCCACGATGGCGACGAACTCGCCGGGCTCGACCGTGAGCGTGACGTTCTCGAAGACCGGTGCTTCGCCATAGTGCTTGCCGAGGTTGGTAATGCGCAGCGTCATCCGGTGTGCCTGGCTTGTGTGGCATGGGCCATGAGTTGAACGGCGGTCTGCACCGCATCGGTGGCGTCGCAGGCGATCACTGTGCGCTGCGGCATGCTGCGCAGCCAGGTGATCTGCCGCTTGGCGAGCTGGCGCGTGGCGGCGATGCCGCGTTCGCGCAGCCCGGCCATGGCCTTCGCGTCGGGCTCGGCGTCTTTGGCGGCATCGAGCGTTTCCCAGGCCTGCCGGTAGCCGACGCAGCGCATCGAGGGCAGGTCGGTCGACAGGTCGCCGCGCGCGCGCAGCGCACGCACCTCGTCGAGGAAGCCGGCCGCGAGCATCGCGTCGAAGCGCTCGGCGATGCGGCCGTGCAGCCAGGCGCGATCGGCGGGTTCCAGCGAGAACAGCATGCCGCCTTCGACGGCACCGGCCGCCTTGTTGCCGCTGGCATGGAAGCTCGACAGCGGCTTGCCGCTGCTGGCCCACACCTCGAGCGCTCGCTGGATGCGCTGGCTGTCCTGCGGTGCGAGCCGCGCGGCCGTGACCGGGTCGACCTGCGCGAGCCGCGCATGCATGGCGGGCCAGCCGAGCGCGGCGGCATCGGCGTCGATGTGCGCCCGCACGGCAGCGTCGGCTGCGGGCATGGCGTCGATGCCGTCGAACAGCGCCTTGAAGTACAGCATCGTCCCGCCCACCAGCAACGGCAACGCGCCGCGCGCGTTGATCTCCTCGATGAGCCGCGCCGCGTCGGCCACGAAGGCTGCGGCGTTGTAGCTTTCGGCAGCGTCGAGGATGTCGATCAGGTGGTGCGGCGCCACCGCCTGCTCGGCGGCCGTGGGCTTGGCGGTGCCGACGTCCATGCCTCGATAGACCAGCGCCGAATCGACCGAGACGATCTCCACCGGACGCAGGCGCGCCAGGGCGAGTGCGGCAGCGGTCTTGCCGGAGGCGGTGGGTCCGGCCAGCGCGATGTAGCGGGGTGGGGAAGAAGGCGCGGACGAGGGCGCAGCGCCCGGCGATGCCAGGGTGGCGGCCCCGGCGGCCGGAACGGAACTGGGAGACATGGTGCGCCGAGGGTAGCAAATGGCGCGAGGGCGGCCACCGGCCCGGGTCTTGCGGTCGCTGAACCTGATGAACTCATTGCCCGCGGCCATCGCGGGTCGCATGGCAGTCGCGATCCGCGGCAAAGGGTTGGCGTCGGCGATGGAGGCGTTTCGCGCACCGTACGGCCAAACGTCGGCCTCAAGCGTGCAAACCCGGCGCCCGGCCGGCCCCGGTCCAGCGAGAGAGCTCAGATCGCAGCGGGGGCGGGTTGCTCCACCTTGCCGCTCACGTCCTGCGGCGTGAGCGCACCGACGGCCGGCGGTGCGAGGCGCGGGGTCGGGCGCGAGGCGCCGCCGTTGCTGGCGACCATGTTCTCCGGCTTCATGCGGAAGAGTTGCGTGAGTGCAGCGCGGTACTGCGTCTCGCCGACCGAGTTGGTGTTGTGGTGCGAGCCGCCTTCGACCAGCACGAACAGCTTGGGCACCGTGGCCGCGTCGTAGAGCTTGCGGCCCAGCGTCGGGTTGATGAGGCTGTCGGCCGTGCCGTGCACCACGAGCAGCGGCGCGCCGATGTCCTTGACCTTGTTGATCGCCTCGAAGCGCTGGGTGATGAGCGGCGCGAAGGGCAGCCAGCCCCACTTGAAGCCGCTGACCACGTCGGCGATCGACGTGAAGGTGCTTTCGACAATCGTGCCGCTCTCGTCGTTCACATGCGCCGCCAGGTCGATGCCGATGGCGCCGCCGAGCGAATGGCCGAAGATGTAGCGGTGCTGCTTGGGGTGGCGCGCGGCCAGCCAGGTCCAGGCGGCGCGGGCGTCCTCGCGCGCCGATTCCTCGGAGGGCAGGCCCTTCGAGCTCTTGCCGAAGCCGCGGTAGTCGATGGCCAGCACCGAGAAACCCAGCTCGTGCATGCGCTGGATGCGCGGCGCCGAGCCGGCCACGTTGTAGCGGGCCCCGTGCAGGTACAGCAGCACGGGCGTGTCGGTGGTCTCGGGCGCGCCGCCCAGCCACAGGCCGTGCAGGCGGGCCGGCTCGCCCGTGAGGGACGACTGGAAGTCGATCCATACGTCTTCCATGCCCTGGGCCATGGAAGCGGTGTTGCCCCAGCTGCGGTCGCTGGGCTGGAAGATCCATTCGCGCTGCTGCTCGTCGAACGTCGAGCAACCGGCGGCCAGCAGGGCACAGAGCGAGAAGACAGACGCGAGGAGAGTCCAGCGTTTCATCATGGGGTTGAGGGACAGCGAAGTCGGCCGAAAAGTTTCACTAGCACTCACCGTGGTGCGCCGACGTTGCACCCTGGTTACCCCCCGAAACAGCGCTCGTTGGCGCTTTGACGAAGCTATGCAACGTGCGTGCCCGCCGTCCCGATGACGCGAGAAGCCCTGCGGAAAACCCTGAAGAAAACGACCGAACGCGCCGGGATGGCAGCTGAAAAACGCTAAAAAACGTGCGAAATCGGCTGTTTACAGCCCGAAATCGACCCCAAACACGCTCTAAACAGGCCCGGAACAGGTCTGCCGGGGCTCAGCGGCCTCGCATGAACAGCGAATCAAGTTCCCGGATCGACAGCTGCCGCCACGTCGGCCGGCCGTGGTTGCACTGGTCCGAACGTTCTGTTGCTTCCATCTGGCGTAACAGTGCGTTCATCTCGTCGATGGTGAGCTTCCGGTTGGCCCGCACTGCGCCGTGGCAGGCCATGGTCGACAGCAATTCGTTCTGGGCGCGCTGAACCACGGTGCTGGCGTCGTGCTGGCCCAGTTCGGCCAGCACGCTGCGCGCCAGCTCTACCGGGTCGCCGTCTGCCAGCGTTCCGGGCACGGCGCGCACCGCGAGCGTGCGCGGCGAGAACGGGGTGATTTCCAGCCCCAGCGTCGTCAGCACCGCCGCACAGGCCTCGGCCGTGGCCACTTCCTGCGGCGTGGCGGCGAAGGTGGCCGGGATCAGAAGCGGCTGGCTGCTGATCGCCGCGCCGTCGAGCTGCGTCTTGAGCCGCTCGTAGACGATGCGCTCGTGCGCCGCGTGCATGTCGACGATCACCAGGCCCTGGCTGTTCTCCGCCAGGATATAGATGCCCTGCAACTGCGCCAGCGCGCGGCCCAGCGGCCAGGCTTCTTCGTTCGTAGCGAGGGGCACAGGGCCTGCGACCGGGCTGGAGGGCGAGCCGGCCGCGGAACTGAAGGCTGCCGGCGCAGAACTGGCGGAACCCGATGCCGGGGAGGACCACAGCGCGGGCCCGGCCTCCTGAAGAAATCCGGCGGAGTCCGTGCGGCCTGTGTACTGGGGCCACATGGCGTCGGCATCGCCCGCGCCGCGTTCCCGCGCCACGAAATTCATCGCCGGCTGCGACCAGCTCGCGTTCGACGGGAGCGGGGTTTCCTTGAAGAACGGCTGCTGCGCGGCCGATGGCAACACCGCGTCGCCGGCGCGTGGCGCCGCCAGCGCATCCTCGATGGCGTGGCGCACCGCCTGATGCACCTCGCGGCCGTCGCGAAAGCGAACCTCGATCTTGGTCGGGTGCACGTTCACGTCCACACGCGCGGGGTCGATCTCGAGATACAGCGCGTAGATCGGCTGGCGCTGGCCGTGCAGCACGTCCTCGTAGGCGCTGCGCACCGCGTGCGACAGCACCTTGTCGCGCACGAAGCGGCCGTTGACATAAAAGAACTGCTGGTCGCCGCGCGAGCGCGCCGCATCGGGAATGCCGGCGCGGCCCACCACGCGCACGGCACCGCCGGCGCGGTCGACGGGCACGCTCTGGGAAACGAAGTCGTCGCTCAGCGCGTCGGCCAGGCGCTGCTCGCGCACCGTGGCGGCGCGCCACTGCTCGACCAGCTTGCCGTCGTGCCAGACCGAGAAGCCCACCTCGGGCCGCGCCAGGGCGTGGCGGCGCACGGCTTCGATGCAATGTGCCAGCTCCGTCGCGTCGGTCTTCAGGAACTTGCGGCGCGCGGGCGTGGCGAAGAACAGCTCGCGCACCTCGACCGTCGTGCCGGTGGCGCGTGCAACCGGCCGCAGTTCGCCGGTGCGGCCGTCGAGCGCGAACGCCGTGTCGGCGCCGGTGAAGCGCGACTGGATGCTGAGTTCGGCGATCGCGTTGATGGCGGCGAGCGCCTCGCCGCGGAAGCCCATGGTGCCGACCGTCTCGAGGTCGTCCAGGCTGGCGATCTTGCTGGTGGCATGGCGGCGCAGCGCCACCGTGAGCTCCTCGCGCGGAATGCCCAGGCCGTCGTCCTCGACGGAAATGAGCCGCACGCCGCCCGAAGCCAGCCGCACCGTGATGTGGCTGGCGCCCGCGTCCAGCGCGTTGTCGAGCAGTTCGCGCACCACCGAAGCGGGCCGCTCGACCACTTCACCGGCGGCGATCTGGCTGATCAGCTCGTCGGGAAGCTCGCGGATCGGGCGGCGTTGAACGGGGGCGAGGGAAGTGGGGAGGGCGCTCACCGGGGGCATTCTAGAAGCGGCATGTCCCCGGCGCTCAGGCAGGGCGTTTGTGCGCGGGTGGTGCTCAGGCCTGCAACTGCTTGAACATCACGTACGCATCGACGAACCCGTGCTGCGGATGCCTGAACGCACCGGGCAGCGTGCCGACGATGGCGAAGCCCAGCTTGCGCCACAGGCGCACCGCGCCTTCGTTGGTCGACACCACGAAGTTGAACTGCATGGCGCGAAACCCCATGCGCAGCGCTTCCTGCTGCGAGTGTTCGCACAGCGCGGACGCCACGCCCAGGCCGCGGGCCGCTTCGGACACCACGTAGCCGCAGTTGCTCACGTGCGCGCCGTGGCCCGGTTGGTTGGGCTTGATGACGTAGGTTCCGAGCACCGCGCCCTGGTCGTCGCAGGCAACGAAGGTGCCGGCAGGCAGCGTCATCCAGGCATGCCGGACCTCGGGCTCGGTGACGTCGGTGGCGAAGGTGTAGGTGTCCCCGCGGCGGAAGGTGGGTTCGAGAAAGGACCAGAGGGCCGGCCAGTCGGCCTCGGTGGCGGCGCGTATGTGCAGCATGGGGTGATTCAGGAAGCGTTCGGGTCGAGCAAGGATAATCCGCGCCCATGGAAATCATCAGCTTTCTCGTCGACTTCATCCTTCATGTCGACAAGCACCTCGAGGCCTTCGTCATTGCCTACGGCCCCTGGGTCTACGCGCTGCTGTTCCTCATCGTCTTCGTGGAGACCGGCGCGGTCGTCATGCCGTTCCTGCCGGGTGACTCGCTGCTGTTCATCGTCGGCGCGCTGTGCGGCGCGGGGCTCATGAACTATCCGCTGGCCTGCGGCATCCTGATCGCGGCGGCCATCCTCGGCGACCAGTGCAACTATTCGATCGGCCGCTACTTCGGGCCGAAGGTGTTCCAGTGGGAGAGCTCGCGCTTCTTCAACCGCAAGGCCTTCGACCAGGCGCACGGCTTCTACGAGCGCTATGGCGGCATCACCATCATCCTTGCGCGCTTCATGCCGTTCATCCGCACGTTCGCGCCCTTCGTGGCCGGCGTGGCGGAGATGAACCGCGCGAAGTTCACCATGTACAACGTGGTGGGCGCGCTAATCTGGGTGCTCGGCATCGCGACCGCGGGCTACTTCTTCGGCAACCTGCCGTTCGTTCGCCAGCACCTCGACAAGATCATTTGGGCGCTGATCTTCGTGCCGGGCCTGCTGGCCATCTATGGCGCATGGCGCGCGTCGAAGGCCGAGAAGGCGCGCGCAGCGCAGGCCTGAGGCCGTTGCCTTCCCCATGAAAAAAGCGCGCCCGAGGGCGCGCTTTTTCGTTGGGCGAGAGCTGATCGAGCAGGCTCAGTAGTTCGGGCCGTTGCCCGGGTAGTAGCCGCTGCCTCGCGGATAGCGCTGCTGGTTGTAGTAGTTGCGCTCGTCGGCGTTGCGGCCGACCTGATTGCCGATGATGCCGCCAATGGCTGCACCACCCACGGTGCTCGCCGTGTTGCCGCCGATGGCATTGCCCACCAGCGCTCCGCCTACCGCACCCACACCAGTACCGAGGTTCTGGTTGGGGCCGCTGGCGCAGCCTGCAATCGTCATGACTGAAGTGGCTGCGGCTGCAGCGATCCAGAGACGTGTGTTCATGATGTCCACCTTTCGAAGAGTGATGGGTCATCATGTGCAGCCGGCCTGCGCACCCGGTGTAGGAGCCTGCCGCGCCTGCCTGTGCGGCCTCACGGGCTGCCGTTCGTGGGACAGAAGGGCCTGCTCTGGCTTTACAAAGACCGCAGGCGCAGCCTCAGAGCTGGCGGCTGCGGGCCAGCGGCGGGTTCTGCGCAAAGTAGCGCTGGATGCCGCGCATCAGTGCATCTGCCAGGCTCTCCTGGTAGTCGACGCGGCGCAGGTTCGCTTCTTCTTCCGGGTTGCTGATGAAGGCCGTCTCGACCAGCACGCTGGGGATGTCCGGCGCCTTCAGCACCGCGAAGCCCGCCTGCTCGACCTGGCCCTTGTGAAGACGCGCACCGATGCCCTTGATCTCGCCCAGCATCGCGCCGCCGAGCTTCATGCTGTCGTTGATCTGCGCCGTGGTGCTCATGTCGAGCAGCGCGCGCTGCACCTGCGCCTCGTGGTTGCCCACGTTCACGCCGCCCACCTTGTCGGCGTCGTTTTCCTTGTTGGCCAGCCAGCGTGCGGCGCTGCTCGATGCGCCGCTCTGGCTCAGCGCGAACACGCTCGCGCCGCGCGCGGCCGGCGTGGTGAAGGCGTCGGCATGGATGCTCACGAACAGGTCGGCCTGCACGCGGCGGGCCTTCTGCACGCGCACGCCCAGCGGCACGAAGAAGTCGGCGTCACGCGTGAGAAAGGCACGCATCGGATTGCCGTTGACGCTGCTCGCGTTGATGCGGTCGCGCAGGCGGAACGCCACCTGCAGCACGATGTCCTTTTCGCGCGTGCCGCTCGGGCCGGTGGCGCCGGGGTCTTCGCCGCCATGGCCCGGATCGAGCGCGACGATGATGATGCGGTCGGTGCGGCTCGCGGTGGCAGGGCCGTTTCGCGTCGTGGCCACGGCGGGCGGCGGCACGGGCCTCGAAGGTGTCGTTGCCGCCACTGGCGGCAGCGGCGCCGGCGCCACGAGCACAGGCGGTGCCACCGGACGATCGGGGCCGGCCGAAACCGGAGGCGCCGGTGTCGTCGGGCCGGGGCGCATCGACTGCTGCGCCATCAGGTCGCCCAGCGGGTCGGCCGCGGGTGCGGTGGGGCGCGCCGGCAAGATCGGCGTGCCGGGCGCGGCGCCCGCCACCGACGGGCCACTGTTGCTGCCATTGCTGCCGTTGCCTGCCGCCGTGCGCGGCGCGTCGCGCAGACGCTCGGCAATCAGCGCTTCCATCGGGTCGATGGCCTGCTCGGGGTAGAGGTCAAGCACCAGCCGGTGCTTGTAGGCGGCCACGGGCGCCAGCGAGAACACCTGCGGCACCACGGACTGCTTCAGGTCGAACACGATGCGCACCACCTTCGGTGCGTTCTGCCCGACGCGCAGGCCGTTGATGTAGGGGTCGCCCGGCTTGATCTTGCCGACCAGCTCGCGCAGCTCGGGGTTGAGGTCGATGCCCTCGATGTCCACCGCCAGCCGCGGCGGGCTGCCCACCACGAGCTGCTGCGAGTTGAGGCGCGCGTCGGATTCGATGGTCACGCGCGTGTAGTCGGCCGCGGGCCACACGCGCACGGCGAGGATGGTGGCGCCGCGCGCGATCTGGTGCACGCCGAGCATCAGCGCGATGCTGCCGCCCTGCAGCAGCACGCGTCGTTTCAGGCCCGCCGCCTTCATGCGGCGATGCGCGCCAGCAGATCGCTGCCGCGAGCGGTGTTCGCCAGGAGGGTCACGCTGCGTGTGTCGTCGGTCATTGCTTCAATTTTAATAGCGAGGTCGGCCTGCGGCATACGGCCGGCGGCGTTGTCCGGCCACTCGGCCAGCTTGAGCCCGGGGCCCGCGAAGATGTCGCGGAAGCCGGCGTCGTCCCATTCGCGCGGATCGCTGAAGCGATAGAAGTCGAAATGGAAGATCTGCAGCCCGTCGGGCGCCTCGTGCGGTTCGACCACCGCGTAGGTGGGGCTCTTGATGCGCCCGGCGATGCCGAGCGCGCGCAGCAGATGGCGAACGAAAGTCGTCTTGCCGGCACCGAGGTCGCCGTGCAGCGCGATGAAAGCATCGCGGATCGCGGGCGAGGCCGCGAGCGCGCGCGCGAAGGCATCGGTGTCGTCCTCGCTGCGCCAGCACAGCGCGCGGGCGCTGTTCGTCGTTTCTACAATCGGCAAGTGATCGTCAGCCATCCACTCGTTGTGCGTATTCAGGCCTTGGCCCGGGAACTCGGATTCTCCCAAATCGGAATCGCGGGCGTCGATCTGTCGAGCGCCGAGGACGGTCTGATGCAATGGCTGGCCCATGGGTTCCATGGCGAGATGCAATACATGGCAACACACGGCACCCGGCGCGCGCGCCCGGCCGAGCTGGTGCCCGGCACGGTGAGCGTGATCACTGCGCGCATGGACTACCTGCCGCGCGACACGTCGCCCGAGTGGCAGGCGGTCGAATTCGAGCGACTCACACGGCCCGGCGAAGCCATCGTGTCGGTCTATGCCAGGGGCCGCGACTATCACAAGGTGCTGCGCAACCGGCTCGCAAAGCTGGCCGAGCGCATCGCCGAAGAGGTCGGCCCCTTCGGCCACCGCGCCTTCACCGACTCGGCACCCGTGCTCGAAGCCGAGCTGGCCTCGCGCAGCGGCCAGGGCTGGCGCGGCAAGCACACGCTGGTGCTCGACCGCAATGCCGGCTCGATGTTCTTCCTGGGCGAGATCTACGTCGACATGGAATTGCCGCCCAGCGATCCCGTCAGCCCGCACTGCGGCAGCTGCAGCGCCTGCATCGACATCTGCCCGACGCAGGCGATCGTCGCGCCGCGGCGGCTGGACGCGCGGCGCTGCATCTCGTACCTCACCATCGAGCACAGCGGTCCGATCCCGGAAGAACTGCGCCCGCTGATGGCCAACCGCATCTACGGCTGCGACGACTGCCAGCTGATCTGCCCCTGGAACAAGTTCGCGAAGAAGAGCGAGCTGCCCGACTTCGATGCGCGCGAAGGCCTCACCGGGCGCACGCTGGCCGAGCTGTTCGCCTGGACCGAGGAAGACTTCCTGCGCCGCACCGAGGGCAGCCCGATCCGCCGCATCGGGCATGAACGCTGGCTGCGCAACATCGCCGTGGCCCTGGGCAACGCGGCGCGCTCGGGCGAGGGCGGGGCGCACGAGGCGCTGGCCACGCGCGCCGCGCATGCGAGCGGACTCGTGCGCGAGCACGTGGCCTGGGGCCTGGCGCAACGGCCTGCGGCCTGAGCCTCAAGCCCGGTTTCAGGCCGGTGCGGGTCAGTATCAGGCCGGTTTCAGGCCGGCAAAATCTCGCGCACGCGCTCCCACGGACGGCACATCAGCGTGCCGCGCGGCGACACCACGATCGGGCGCTGCAGCAGGATCGGGTTCTCCACGATGGCGTCGAACAGCTGGTCGTCCGTCAGTGTCTCGTCGGCCAGCTTCAGCTCTTCATACGGCGCTTCCTTGGTGCGCAGCAGGTCGCGCGGGCCCATGCCCATGGCCTTGGCAAGCTCGCGCAGCTTCGTCTTGGAGGGCGGCGTTTCCAGGTAAAGCATGATCTCAGGCTCGACCCCGCTTTCGCGGATCAGCGACAGCACGTTGCGCGACGTGCTGCAGTTGGGCTTGTGATAGATCGTCATCGGGTAGGCGGTGGTGGGGGTGCGTGCAGTCATGGCGTGGATTATCGAAAAGAGAGAGCCTTCAGCTCTGGCCCTGTTCCCAGCCCGCCACGAAAGGAAAGCGTGCCGCCCAGAACGCGGCGAGCCGCGGATCGGCGTCGACGCGCTTCACTGCCTCGGCCATGCGCGGCGCCTCGCGATAGAACCGCTCGCGGGTCGGCGTCCAGCGCGACATCACCGCCACATACAGGTCGAGCATGCTCAGCCGTTCGCCGAGCAGGTAGGGCGAGGGGTTTCCGATCTGCTCGTCCATCAGATGCCAGCAGTGCGCGATGCGCTCCGCGCTGCGCTCGAGCATCGCGGGCTGCGATGCGGCGTCGGGCACGAGGCGCGAGGGGTCGTCGCGCACCCAGTAGATCGAATAGATGGCGGCCGGCAGGTAGACCATCCAGCGCAGGTAGCGCGCACGCAGCGGGCTGTCGGGCGCGGGGCACAGGCCGGCTTCGGGATGGCGGTCGCCCAGCCAAAGCAGCATGGCCGCGCTCTCGGTCATGAGTTCGCCCGAAGGCAGGCGCAGCGCGGGCACCTGCCGCATCGGGTTGACGCCGGACACGCGCTCGCGCTCGGCATCGCCCTCCCACGGGGCGATATCGACCGTGTCGACCTGCGCGCCGATCAAGGTGAGCGCGGCATGGACGGGCGTGGCGCCCGAGCCGGGCGCGCCGTACAGAACGTAGCGGTCTTCGGAGGCGGACGTGGCGGGCATCCGTCCAGATTACTGCAGCCTTGCGGCCGTTGTCACGCGGCCAGCAGCGTGTCGACCTGCTTCAGGGCTTCCAGCGTCTTCACGCAGGCCTCGGCCACCTCGGTGCCCTTCACCGCGAAATGGCGGTGGAAATACTTGCGGTGCTCCACGTGCTCGTGGAAGTGATGCGGCGTGAGCACGGCCGAGAAGATCGGCACGTCGGTCTCGAGCTGCAGCGACATCAGCGTGCTGACCACCGTGTTCGCGACGAACTCGTGGCGGTAGATGCCGCCGTCGACCACCAGCGCGCAGCCGACGATGGCCGCGTACTTGCCCGAGTTGGCGAGCCGCTTGGCGTGCAGCGGGATCTCGAAGGCGCCCGGCACGTCGAAGATGTCGATGAGCTCGCGGGCCACGCCCTGGCGTGCCATCTCTTCGAGGAAGGCGTCGCGGGCCTGATGGACGATGTCGGAATGCCATTGCGCCTCGACGAATGCGATGCGCGTGCCGCGCGGCGAACCGGACGCGGAGCCCGAGCCGGGAATGGCGGAAAGGGGAAGGTCGTTGATCTGACTCATGGTGTGCCTCTGGAAGCAGGTTTCCTGAATCAGGGCGCACGAAACCACGGGCCCGCTCACGCGCCTGGCACCATGGCAAAGCACGCGGGCCGACCCGCATTTCGCGCTCTCTTTCATCCGGACTGTGACCGTCGGCTTCGGAATCGCACCGAAATCTGCTGACCCCGGAACCCTTTGCGGGCTCCAGGCGCTCGCGGGCTTGTGCAGCTTTCGCCGCCATCACCGCCGGTGGGGAGTTTCACCCCGCCCTGAGAACGCTTGCCGTCCGGCGAACCGGACAGCGGGGCGATTCTAGGAGCCCGTCGGGGCACCGGCCTGTCGCCCGCGCGGCAGACCTTCGCCCGAGCGGGGATTTTCTTCAGAAGCGATACGTGGCCGTCGCAGTCACGGTACGGCGCTGGCCGTAGAAGCAGTCGCCGCGCGCCAGGCAGGTGGTGAGCTGCACCTTGTCGGTCAGGTTGCCTACGTTGAGCGCGAGGCGCAGCGGGCCGTTGTCCCACGCGAACATCGCGTCCAGCAGTGTCACCGAGGGCACCGGGTTGGCGTCCATGCCGTCCCACGACTTGCCCAGGTAGCGCACGCCGCCGCCCACCGAGAAGCCGGGCACGCCGCCGATGGAGAAGCGCCGCATCAGCCAGGCCGAGGCCGTGTGCTTCGGCACGCCCGAGATGCGCTTGCCCAGGTCGGTGCCGTTGCTGCGCGAAACGCGCGCGTCGGTGTAGGCGTACGAGGCGATCCAGTCCCAGTCGCGCCCGATGCTGCCCTTGTATTCGAGCTCCAGCCCCTTCACGTGCACCTCGCCGAGCTGGATGCTGTTGAGCGGGTTGGTCGGGTCGGTGGTCTTGCGGTTGGTGTCGCGCAGGTCGTACACCGCCGCCATGAGCGAGGTACGCTGGCCTTCGGGCTCCCACTTCACGCCGGCTTCCCATTGCTTGCCGCGCTGCGGCTTGAAGGGCGTGTTGTTCACGTCCACGCCGCCCAGCGGCAGGAACGATTCGGCATAGCTCAGGTAGGGCGCCCAGCCGCCGTCGGCCAGGTAGACGAGGCCGGCGCGCTTGGTGGTGGCCTTGTCGTCGGCGGCAGCGGCGGGGCGGCCTTCGGTGTCGGTGGTGGCCTTGTCGTGGCGCAGGCCCAGCAGGCCGATCCAGCGGCCGTACTTGACCTGGTCCTGCACGTAGATGCCGGCCTGCTTCTGCAGCACCGAGGGCTGCCGCGTGAGGAAGGCGGGCGGCGTGTAGTTGCCATACACCGGCGCGTACACGTCGAGTGCGCCCGCGCTGCCGCGGCCGGTGGACTGCGAGGTCTCGTTGCGCTGGAAGTCCGCGCCGACGAGCAGCGTGTGGTCCACCGCGCCGGTCTTGAAGTGCGCCTCGGCCTGGTTGTCCAGCAGCACCATCTTGCCGCCGTTGAGCTGCACGATCAGGTCGCGCTCGATGGTGCGCTGGTCTGCGTTGAACACCGGTCGCGCCGGGCGCCCGGTGAGCCGGTCGGCAGTGAAGCTGGTGTAGGAGGAGTTGTAGAGCACCTTGCTCTCGGTCGAGCGCAGGTTCTGCCTGAAGGTCCAGGTGTCGTTGAAGCGGTGGCTGAACAGGTAGCCCAGCGAGGTGTTGCGCGTGTCGTAGCGGTCGAAGCCGGGCTCGCCGGTGAAGGTCGAGGTGGGAATCTGCCCGTAGAGCGACGGCAGCAGCGTGCCCTGCCACGGGAAGAAGCCGATGAGCGAGCCGCTCTTGTCCTTCTGGTACAGCGCCTGCAGCGTCAGCGAGGTGTCGGCGCTCGGGCGCCAGGTGAGCGAGGGCGCGAGCAGGATGCGGTCGTCGGGCACGTGGTCGACCTGCGTGCCGCTGTCGCGGTTCACGGCCACCAATCGATAGAGCCACTTGCCTTCGGCGTCCAGCGGCCCGGTGAAGTCGGCCGCGACCTGCTTGCGGTTGTGGCTGCCCGCCTGCACCTGCACTTCGCGCTGCAGCTCGGGCTGCGGCCTCTTCGACACCAGGTTCAGCACACCGCCGATGCCCCCTTGGCCGTAGAGCACCGAGGAAGGCCCGCGCAGCAGCTCGACGCGCTCCAGCGTGTATGGATCGGCCCGCGTGGTGTTGTAGGTGCCGTAGCTGCGCTGCAGCCCGTCGAGATACTGGATCGCGTCGCCGCCGCGCACCTTGAACGAGTCGACGCGGCTGTCGAAGTAGCTCGACACCACGCCGGCTGTGTAGTTGGTGGTTTCGCGCAGCGTGAGCGCGCTCTGTGCCTCCATCTGGTCGCGCGTGACCACCGAGATGGCCTGCGGCGTTTCGATCAATGGCGTGTCGGTCTTGGTGGCGGTGCCGCCGCGCCTGGCGACGAAGCCCGTCACCGGGCCGGTCGCGGTTTCTCCGGCGTCACCCGATACGGTGACCGTGGGCAGGGCGCGGCGGGGCTCGCCCGCTTCGTCCTTCTCGTCGGCGTAGGCGCCCGGTACGGCGGCGCTCAGCGCCACGGCGGTGGCCGCGAGCGTGGCGCGGCGGGTATGCGAAAGGCGCCAGGTGGGGCGTCCAGCCGGGCGGCGATGCTTCTTCGATGTCATGTGCAGCTTCTCCTGTGTCCTGCGTTTGAGGGGAGTGGCTGAGGCATGCGCCCGGTGCGGGCGTGCCATGGCTTCTCTGATCCGTTTCAATCCGGACGAGCGCAACCGGCGGCTCGCTTCGGGCTGGCTGCCGGTGGGTTTTATGGGTTCTTGTTGCGTCGTCGCGGGCAGCCGTTGCGGCTGCGGTCTTCGTTCCTTCGAAGACGGCTTGCGCGCCCGTTGCGGGCGGCTGGCTGAGCGGCGCGATTATAGAAAGAAAGGCATCAGCGTCCGCCGAGAAACTGCGTCATGCGCTGCAGTTCGTCGTCGAGCGCCGCGCGGAAGGCCGCATCGCGCGGCCTCTTGCCGGCATAGCCGAAGGCCGGCTGCAGCCTGCCCTCGGGCGCGCTCACATTGGCCCAGCCGATCACGCGGTCGTGCATGAGCATCGGCAACGCGTAGTAGCCGAACTGGCGTTTGGGCGCGGGCGTGTAGGCCTCGAACTTGTACGTCCAGCCCCAGAGCAACTCGAAGCGGCGGCGATCCCACACCACCGGATCGAAAGGTGCGAGCAGGCGCACTTCGTCGTCGGGCGCATGGCGGCGCGAGGCCGGGTTCTCGTCGGCCGGCCAATACCAGGTCGTGCCGTCGATGCTGCAGCTCGCGAGTTCGTCGCGCGCGATGTGCAACGCCGCCTGCGTCTGTGCTGCGAGATGCGGCGCGCCGTAGCCGAGCAGGCGCACGAGGTAGGTGAGGCTCGAAGCCGGCAGCGGCGCGTATTTGCGCACCACCAGTTCGATGAGCGCAGCCGCGCGAAGCGCGCGCCCGGCGGGGCTGTCGTCGGCGGGCTCGTGCGTCACCGCCTCGTAGACGCGCGTGCCGCTGTCGCGCCGCACCACGCGCAGCATGCCGCGGTAGTGCATGCCGTCGAGCAGATGCGTGGTCGCGTTGCTGGAGCCGCCCCAGTAGTTCTTGATGCGCCCGTGCGCGAAGTGCTGCTCCACCTGCCGCGGATGCACCGGGCCGTGCTCCTGCACGTAGGCGAGCACGTCGGCCGCCTTGCGCCGCGTGTCGGCGTCCCATGCAAGCTTGGCTTCGCGCGGATGCATCAGCGCCAGGTGCTCGCGCGGCAGGAAGCCGTAGTTGACCAGGCAGTCCTCTTCCACGGCGAGGCGGGTGTAGCGGCTTTCGAGATCGCCCGCGTGGTAGTCCTTCACGCGGTGGCGCAGCGTCAGGTCTTGTGCGCGTGCAGGGGCTCGGATCGGGTCGGCCTGCACAAAGCCGAGTTGGCGGATCGCCGCGGGCAGCGTGGTCGGCTTGAAGAGCGTGCGCGCCACCGCATAGCGGCGCAGGTCGTCGAGGGTCGGGTCAGCCATGGGGCGGATTGCAGCACAGGCGGCGGCTTTTCGCTTTGCTGCATTCGCTGCGAAAGCCACCCCCTTACAGCGTGAGCGTTCAGCGCCGCTGCGGAAGTTGCATTTGTTGGCGGTCGGCGCGACTTCATGCCGCATGAAGCCGTGATCTCGCCGGGTTCTTGCCTAGAGTGGATGCCCCTGTCACTCAACACCCCACCAAGGGAACAAGGAAAGGCGCAACACACACAGCCACTGAAATGTTCGAAGGCTGCTTGCCTCGCGGCAGGTTGTCGGTGCGAAAGCAGCGATGCAGATGCGAGGTATCAAAGGCGACGGCCGGGGCGTTATCAGCACCCCGACCGTCTAACCAAGTTCGTGCAACACCCTCTAAAGGACCGCACAAAAATGGCTACCAAGACTATAGCCCGGCCAACTACGCCGGTAGCTTGCGAAGACAACGCCCAAGACCCGGCGGATCTTCTCGAAAACACCCTCTCTCAGCTCGAAGCTCTACTGTGGGTTTGCCATGGGGAAGACATCGATTGGTGCAGCGGTGATGGACCTCGGCAACTGAACAACCTGCTCTGGCTTGCGGCTGAACTGGCGCGCAAGGCTGGGGCGCTGTTTCAGAAGAACGAGAAGGCGCGATGTGGGGCGCCTGAAACCGGCGGTTAGTGGCTGGTTTGCGGGCTGCGGATTTCGTGGCCCGCCTAGAGTCTTCGTGGTGAAGGGAATCCGGGTCGATTGAAGCTTGCGGAGCAGGCCTTGAGGGCCGCTACGTGCTCAAGGCCGATCGTCGGCGGGCAATACAAGCATCTGCTTTGCAACGATGCCGTTGTTGGCGCTGGCGAGGTGGGTCGGTACTATCAGTCAAGAGCGGACGTTTAAGTTTCGAATGAGATGCCCGCTTCAGACTGCAGCGCGATTTCTCGCAGTTGGGGCTTGAACGGCTGCATGCCACCCGAGGTGGGCAGTCCTCGACCGAGAAGGGTTTCGCGGTTGGCCCCTCACGACTTTCCGCTTCTGCATTGCCGATAACTCCGTTGGTTAACCCGAACGTGTGAACCAAGACTCGCTGCATCGGCGCAAAATGGCTTTTCCTCTGGAGGAGTGAGAGTTGGAAGTCCTGGAAAACGATGAAGCCTTGCCGATGGGGTCCAAGGGAGGCATGGAGCCAAGCGTTCCGCTGGAAGCAGTCCTCATTGACATCGAAGCGGATGGAACCCTGGGGTATGCCTCGATTCAGAACGCTGTGCCGGTCATACGGTCCCTGCGACTGACCAACAATGGACCGGAGGCTCTCGAAGGCTTGGAGGTGCTTGTGAGCTGCAATCCGCGGTTTGCCGAAGGGACCAGACTGCGGTTCGACCGTTTGGCACCCGGTGAGTCGCGCCGAATTTCGCCGCTCGACCTGCGCCCGGACCATACCTTTCTGGCCGAGCTTTCTGAAGCCGCTCAGGCAACGATTACTGTAGCGGTGACGGCGGGCAACACGGAGCTGACGCGCAATACCCAAGCGGTTGAGATCCTTGCCTATGACCAATGGGCAGGCACCCGCGCGCTGCCGGAACTGCTCGCGGCCTTCTGCACGCCGAACAATCCGGCCATCGATGTGCTGCTACACAAGGCATCTGTACTCCTGCGGGAGGCCCACAACGAGCTGTCGATGAACGGCTACCAGTCCAAAAGCCGGGATGTGGTCTGGAAGCAGATATCTGCCGTCTATAGCACCATTGCGGCCGCCGGGCTGCACTACTCGGAGCCTCCCGCATCGTTCGGAGCCGACGGCCAGAAGATTCGCACGTCGGACCGCATCCTCGAAACCGGCGTCGCCACCTGCCTCGACCTGGCCATGCTTTTCGCATCGTGCTTTGAGCAGGCCGGTCTGCGACCCGTGGTCTTGGTCAAAGAGGGCCATGCGTGGGTCGGTGTGTGGCTGCACCAGGCGTGCTTCGCAGACCCCCTGACCGATGACGTACAGGCTGTGCGTAAGCGTGTCGACAGCGGGGAGCTTCTCGTCTTCGAAACCACGGGCATTGCGCTGCATCACAACCACCGTCCCACTTTGCGGATTGCTATGGAGCAGGGTAGTGGACACCTGCTTGACGAGGAGTCGTTCCGGTACGCAGTGGACATTCACCGCGCGCGCCAAGTCCAGATCAAACCGCTGCCTTCCAGGGCGACGCAAGTCCGGCGAGCAGAAAGCGAAGAGGAGGGACCGCCGGTTGGCATCGAACCGACCCCGCGGCTACCCGATCTGGACGTGGCCGCGATCACCCCGCTGGACTTGTCCTTTGACGACACGCCGGAGGGGCGCCTGTCGAAGTGGAAAGCCCGCCTTCTGGACTTGACGCTGCGCAACAAGCTCCTGAACTTCAAGGCCACGAAGACGACCCTGAAGCTCGTTGCGCCTGATCTGGCGCGCCTTGAAGATGTTTTGGCTGATGGCAAAGACTTCAAGGTCCGGCCGCTGCCCGGCATCATGGAGGGCGCTGACCCGCGCATGGCTGAAGTCCACGCCGGCCGCAGTGGCAGTTCGCCGCTGGATGACATGGCGCTTGAGGCGCTGGCGAACAGAGATTTGCTTGCCGAAGTGAAAGCGGACGAACTGGACGGACGCCTGCTCGCCATCCATACCGCCGCGCGCACCGGCCTCGAAGAAGGCGGCGCCAACACGCTGTACCTTGCCATCGGCCTGTTGAGGTGGACGGAAGACGAGAAGTCTGAGCGCCGGAACCTCGCTCCGATTCTTCTGGTTCCTGTCACGCTCCAGCGCCAGTCCGTGCGTTCCGGTTTCCGGCTGGCGAGGCACGACGACGAAGCCATCGTCAATCCGACGCTCCTGCAGTTCCTCAAGGCCAACTTCGAACTGCGTGTTCCCGCGCTGGAGGTCTTGCCCAACGACGAGAAGGGCATTGACGTGGGCCGCGTGCTGCAGGCGTTTCGTCTTGCCGTCGCTGAAATCAAGCACTGGGAAGTCCGTGAGGAGGCCCACCTGGGCCTTTTCTCTTTCACGAAGTACCTGATGTGGAAGGACCTGCAGGACCGCACCGAGCAACTGAAGGCCAACCGCGTGGTGAAGCACCTCATCGACCGCCCGGGTCAGGCATTTGAGCGCGATGGCGAGGTCGGCGAGTTCGAGCAACTGGACCTGAGCCACAAGCCGCAGGACATCCTTGCACCGCTTTTGTCCGACTCTTCGCAGCTGAAGGCCATCTGTTCCGTTGACACGGGCCGCGACTTGGTGCTCGAGGGGCCACCGGGTACGGGCAAGAGCCAAACCATCACCAACATGATCGCCCATGCGCTTGGGCGCGGAAAGACCGTCCTGTTCGTGTCGGAAAAGATGGCGGCCCTGTCGGTCGTCCATCGACGGCTCGAAGCCATCGGGCTGGGGCCGTTCTGCCTGGAGCTTCACTCCTCGAAGTCGAAGAAGTCGGAGGTCTTGCAGCAATTGGGCAGTGCGCTGGACATGGCCGGCCAGCGCACGGCCGATGATTGGTCTCGGGAGGCCGAGCGCCTCGGGCAATTACGCCAGGAACTGAACGGGCTCGTCGGCTCGTTGCATCAGGCCTATCCCAACGGTCTCACGGTCTTCGATGCCATCGGCACCTGTATTGGCAATAGTGGGCAGCAGCCGTCCTCGATGCCGTGGGCCGACGCCATGACGCACAAGCGCGACGAGCTCGACAGGCTCAGGGAAACGTCGCGCAGCATGGCCACCCTTGCCGGGGCCATCGGCGGATTGAACGGCCACCCGCTCAGCCTCATCGGCATGACGCAATGGAGCCCTACCTGGGGAGACGATCTTCTTGTCGCCTGCCAGGACCTCGCCCGCGTGGCCGCGGTCTTCCATGCCAAAGCACAAGGCCTCGAGCCCCTCCTCGGGCAGAGCCTGGCTGGGGCGAGCATAGATACCTTTGCGCACGCGGACGCGCTCGCCGACATGCTGCTCGCGGCACCCAGGGTACCCATTGCAGTGGCACGTCAGGCTCATGACCCCGCGACGCATGCGCGCCTCCAGGCGCTGGTGAAGCACGGCACCGCGCGGGCCGCGCACTGGGAGAGCGTCGGTCCCGGGTGGATGCCGCCGCTGGCGAAGCTCAATGGCGCTGAGCTCCTTTCGAGCTGGTCTCAAGCGAACGAATCATGGTGGCTGAAAGCGGTATGGGGTAGACGTGCCATCACGGCGAAGCTCGCCGCCTTCCGTGAAGACAAGAAGCGCCCTTCTGCGGGCCAGGTCGACGCAATGCTTCACCCGCTGATGGAGCTGAACGAGGAAGACCTGGTGCTGCGCGCTATGCACGCCGAAGCGCAGGCCTTGCTTGCTGACGCCTACGACGGCCTGAAAACCGATTGGAGTGCAGTGGCGGTTCACGATGATTGGGCCATGCAGTTCTCGCAGGCGGTGGCACGAGTCGCCGCAGGCGACGATGCACGCACGCAGGCGTTGCGAGGTGCCTTGCAGCCACTGGTTGCGGAGAACCGCGTCGCGCTCGAGTCAAATGGCAAGGTGGGGCAGACGCTCATCGAATTCCGCAGCGCTTGGCGCGATCTGCGCCAGAAACTTGAAGCGCTGAACAATGCTGCCAAGCCAATTGCGCCGATTGCCGGGCCGAGCAACGCTGATGGGGCGTTGGAGCGCATCCAAGGCGTCATTGCTGGCTGGCAAGCCTCCAAGCAGCGGTTGCAAGCATGGTGCTTGTGGCGGAATGTGCGAGACCAAGCCGTTGCGCAAGGGCTTCAGGGGCTCGTGTTAGACCTTGAGCAGGGGGGCATCGGCCTGAGCGAGGTGGGTGAGCACTTCGAGTTCAGCTACCGCAATTGGTGGGCAAAGAAAGCCATCGACGTAGACCCCGTTCTCCGGAACTTCGCGAGCGCCGAGCATGAACGCAAGATCCGGGAGTTTCGGGCTGCCGATGCGAGCTTCCAGAAGCTGACGGAGCGCTACCTGGCCGCGACACTCGCGGGGCGGATTCCTTCCGCGACCGGCGTGGCAGCCAAGGCGAACCCAGAGATGGGGCGTCTCCTGCGCGAGCGTCAGAAGCAGCGTGCCCATATGCCCGTGCGCCAGCTCGTTCAGGCCATGCCCACGCTTCTCCCCAAACTCAAGCCGTGCCTCCTGATGTCGCCGCTTTCGGTGTCGCAGTACCTGGATGCAGGCTTCTCACAGTTCGACTTGGTCATTTTCGACGAAGCATCGCAAATTCCTGTATGGGATGCGGTGGGAGTGATTGCCCGCGGCAAGCAGTTGGTGGTGGTGGGCGACCCCAAGCAGCTGCCTCCCACCAACTTCTTCAACAAGTCCTCCGAGAGCGACGACGAAGGCTTCGGCGATGACGCAAGGGTCGAGGATCTTGAGAGCATCCTCGACGAATGCCTGGGCGCGGGCATGAACAAGCTCAGCCTCAAGTGGCACTACCGCAGCCGCCACGAAAGCCTCATCACTTTCAGCAACCACCGCTACTACGACGACTCCCTGGTGACTTTCCCATCGCCGGTGACCGATGACCTGGCCGTCAAGTTCCAGCGGGTCACGGGTGTCTACGACCGTGGTGGCAGCAGGACGAACCGCGCAGAGGCGGAGGCCGTCGTCGCGGGCATTGAGGAGCATTTCCTGAACCCGAAAAAGCGGGACCTGACCCTCGGTGTCGTCACGTTCAATCAGACACAGCAATCGCTCATCGACACGTTGCTGGATGCGCGGCGCCGAGCAAATTCGGACCTTGATCGTGCCATCGCGGCGCAGACTCGCGAGAAACTGTTCGTCAAGAACCTCGAGAACGTTCAGGGCGACGAACGCGATGTCATCTTCTTCTCTATTACCTATGGCCCTGACGCCGCTGGTAAGACCACCATGAATTTCGGGCCACTGAATGGCGAAGGGGGACATCGTCGGCTGAATGTCGCCATCTCGCGGGCGCGTGAGGCAGTGGTCATCTACAGCTCGCTCATGCCCGAGCAGATTGACCTCGCGAGGGTACGTGCCGCCGGCGTACGCGATCTGAAGCACTATCTCGAATTCGCCATCCGCGGCGCGCGGGCTCTTGTCGAGCAAAGCTCCCCAACCGGCTTGGACCCCGAGAGCCCGTTCGAACTTGCGGTCATCAAGGTCCTGCGCGAAATGGGCTGGATCGTGCATCCTCAAGTCGGCTGCTCGGGCTATCGCATCGACATGGCCGTTGTGGACTCGCGCGCCCCGGGCCGCTACTTGGTCGGCATCGAATGCGACGGCCGTGCATACCATTCAGGAGCCACGGCTCGCGACCGCGACCGCCTGCGCCAGTTGGTGCTCGAGGGCCTCGGCTGGAGAATTCACCGTATCTGGTCCACGGACTGGTGGGTCAACCCCGAAGGAGAGGTGCAGAAGATATCGGCGTTGCTTCAGTCGTTGGTGACGAAAGAGGAAGACGAGGACGATGGAGAGGCGCTGGATGACTCCCCGCCCGAACCGCCACTCGATATGGGAGTGGCTGATACCACCCCCGAGCCAGGAAGTGCGGCAGAAGCACCTGTGACGAGTCCGCTTGCAGCGCAGGTAACCACGGCTGGCTCGCAAAGTCGCAGCCTGCAGATTTACGCGCCGGCCGCTGTCGGGCCTGGCGACCCGCTCGCGTTCTATGAGCCGCAATCGAGACGCCAGCTTTCGGACCAGCTTCAGCGAGTAGTCGAGGCCGAAGGACCGATTCCCGAGTCAGCTCTTCTCAAGCGGGTTGCGAGAGCGTGGGGCCTCGAGCGCACGGGCGCCAGGATTGTCGAGCGGCTCAGGTCGCTTATTCCGGCCAACTTGCCGCGGACTGAGGAGGGGCATGAGACCTTCTATTGGCCGGCCACGGTAGAACCCAGAACCTGGAACGAGTTTCGCATCGCCGACGCGAGCGAATCGTCCAAACGGCACATTACCGAAGTCTGCGTCGAGGAAGTCGCAGCCCTGGTACTGCATGTCGTTCGCGAAGCAGGGCGCCCTGCTCGGTCTGATACCGCGAGGGCGGTATGTCGCCTGGTAGGCATGGCTCGTACGCCAGCAGATGCTGAGCGACGTGTCTTGGATGCGGTCGACGCGCTCGTCGCGGCAAAGCGCCTGAGCGACTCAGGCTCCCTTCGCATTTACGAGGGCGACTAGTTTCATGTGGGCACTTCGTTCAGTGGTCGGTAGTCCAGGTTCCACAAGTGGTGCCGCCCGAAGCCGGGGACGTGCCCGGTGGCCTGTGCACGCGCCCCGCACAACGAGCCGTTCTAGACAGCCTGCTTGTGCCGCTCGATGCAGACGTCCAGCGTCTCTGCACCAGTCCTCTGCCACCAGTCGAGATTCGAAAAAATCTCCACCTCGCTGAACCCCGCGAAGCCCGCGTCCTCCACCCACCCGCGGATCTTTTTCAACTCGACCACGCCATCACCCATCATCCCGCGATCACTCAGCAGATCGCGCGTAGGCGTGAGCCAGTCGCAGACGTGGTACGCCAGCAGGCGCTCGCGGCCGGCGCGGGCGATCTGCTGCTGCAGCTTCGGGTCCCACCACACGTGGTAGATGTCCAGCGCCACGCCAAGCATGCCGCTCTTGCCCGCGTCGAGTTCGTCGCACAGGTCGAGCGCATGTTCGAGCGTGTTGATGCAGGCACGGTCGGCCGCCTGCATCGGATGAAGGGGCTCGATGGCGAGCGGCATGCCGACCTCGCGGGCGTATTCGAGCGAGGCGGCGATGCCGTCGCGCACCTCGCTGCGGGCACGGCCAATGTCCTTGTAGGCGGCCTTGCCGTCGAGCGCGCCGGGCAGGGCGCCGACCACCAGCACGAGGCAGGGGGCGTCCAGAGTCCTCGCCTCGTCGATGGCGCGGCGGTTGTCTTCCAGCGCTGCTTTCAGGCCGGCTGCGTCAGGTGCGGGAAAGAAGCCGCCGCGGCAGTAGCCCGAGAGGCCGATGCCGTGCGCCTTCAGCTGGCTGGCGACCTCGTCGAGGCCGACGGCCGCCACCTGGTCGCGCCAGGGGCTGATCGCGCGGATGCCGCGTTCGGCGCACTGGTCGATGATGCGGTCCAGCGGCACCTCGGCGCCCGACTGCTTGCGCACCGTCGCGGTGTTGATCGACAGCCAGTCGTGGTTCTGCGAGAAATCGCGCATGCTCGTCTTCAGCCTTCCACGCCGTGCAGGGCCAGCAGCGTCTTCATGCGCCGCACCGCCAGCTCGGGCTGCTCCAGCAGGTTGGCCGCATCGGCCAGCCTGAACAGCTCGGCGAAGTGCTGCAGCGAGCGCGTGCTCTGCTGGCCGCCAACCATGGTGAAGTGCTTCTGGTGGCCGTTGAGCCAGGCCATGAACACCACGCCGGTCTTGTAGAAGCGCGTGGGCGCCGCGAAGATGTGGCGCGACAGCGGCACGGTGGGGCCGAGGATGTCGTGGAACTTCTTTTCGTTGCCCTGCGCCAGCGCACCGAGGGCGGCACTGGCGGCGGGCGCGATGGCGTCGAAGATGCCCAGCAGCGCATCGCTCTTGCCGTGCGTGGGTTCGCTGCCGAAGCCGTCGCCCGCGATCAGCTCGGCGTAGTTGAAGTCGTCGCCGGTATACATGCGCACGCCCGGGGGCAGGCGGCGGCGCATCGCGATTTCCTTGTCCTTGTCGAGCAGGGAGATCTTGATGCCGTCGACCTTGTCCGGGTGCGCGGCGATGATG
Source organism: Variovorax paradoxus (assembly GCF_902712855.1). Lineage (NCBI taxonomy): Bacteria > Pseudomonadati > Pseudomonadota > Betaproteobacteria > Burkholderiales > Comamonadaceae > Variovorax > Variovorax paradoxus. The sequence continues at coordinate 4,216,040 of NZ_LR743507.1, read as the reverse complement.
CCCAGCGCAGTGCCCATGGCCGCGTCGACGTCCTTGGTGCCCCAGTAGCCCGCCAGCGCGGGGTCGAACATGTCGCCGAGCCAGTGCAGCACCACCGGCTGCTTCGCCTGGCTCAGGATGCGGTCGTACACGCGCTCGTAGTCGGCGGGGCTCTTCGCCACGCGGGCCAGCGCGCGGCTGGCCATGACGATGAGCTTGCCGCCCAGCTTCTCGATGGCCGCCATCTGCTCTTCGTAGCCGCGAATGACGTCGTCGACGCTCTTCACGTCGTCGATGTTCAGGTGGTCGGTGCCGCAGCCCGAGGCCACGAGCGCGCCGGGCACGTCCTTCGCGGCATCGAGCGAGCGGCGGATCAGCTCGAGCGAGGTGGGCCAGTCCAGGCCCATGCCACGCTGCGCGGTGTCCATGGCCTCGGCCACGCCCAGGCCCAGCGAGAACAGGTGGCGGCGGTAGGCGATGGTGGTGTCCCAGTCGACCGCACACTGCAGCCACGGGTCGATGGCCGCCAGCGGATCGGCCACCACGTGCGCGGCCGAGTAGGCGATGCGGTTGAATTTCACGCCCGCATCGGGCCTGGCCGGCGCGATGCCGCGCAGTGCGTAGGGCGCGAGCGTGCCGCCGGAGGTGGGAAGGGTCAGCGAGAGAGCCATGGCGCGGGCCTCAGATCTTCAGCGTGGGCACGTCGACCCAGCGGCGGTCCTGCCACGATTCGAGCGCGGCCTCGACCAGCTGCACGCCCTTGGCGCCTTCGGGCAGCGTCCACTTGTAGGGCGCGTTCTCGACCACGTGACGAATGAAGTGTTCCCACTGGATCTTGAAGCCGTTGTCGTAGACCTGCGAGTCCGGAATTTCCTGCCACTGGTCGAAGAAGTTCATGGTCTGCTTTTCGTCGGGGTTCCACACCGGGCGCGGCGTGGCCACGCGCGACTGGGCGCGGCAGCTCGACAGGCCGGCCACGGCGGAGCCGTCGGTGCCGTCGACGTGGAAGGTCACGAGGTCGTCGCGGCGCACGCGCGTGACCCAGCTCATGTTGATCTGCGCGATGACCGGCTCGCCGTTGTGGCCGGTGAGTTCGCAGGTGGCGTAGGCAGCGTCGTCGGCCGTGGCCTCGTAGGCGTTGCCGGCCTCGTCCCAGCGCTTGGGAATGTGGGTGGTGCCCAGGCACGACACCGATTTCACCTCGCCGAACAGGTTGTCCAGCACGTAGCGCCAGTGGCACATCATGTCCAGGATCATGCCGCCGCCGTCTTCCTTGCGGTAGTTCCAGCTCGGGCGCTGGATGGGCTGCAGGTCGCCCTCGAACACCCAGTAGCCGAACTCCAGGCGCACGCTGAGCATGCGGCCGAAGAAGCCGGCGCGGCGCAGCATGTCGAGCTTGCGCAGGCCGGGCAGGAAGAGCTTGTCCTGCACCGCGCCGTGCTTCAGGCCCGAGCCTTCGGCCAGGCGCGCGATTTCCACCGCCTCGTTCAGGTTGGTGGCAATGGGCTTCTCGCAGTACACGTGCTTGCCGGCGCGGATCGCCTTGGCCAGCAGGGTGGGGCGCATCTGCGTGGTGCCGGCGTCGAAGAAGATGGTGTCGTCCTTGTTCTCCAGCGCCTTGTCGAGGTCGGTGCCCCAGCGCGGGATGTTGTGCGCCTTGGCCAGTGCTTCCATCTTCTCGGCGTTGCGGCCGATGAGGATCGGGTCGGGCATGACCTTGTCGCCGTTCGACAGCGTCACGCCGCCCTGCGCGCGGATGGCGCAGATCGAGCGGATCAGATGCTGGTTCATGCCCATGCGGCCGGTGACGCCGTGCATGATGATTCCGAGACGTTGGGTGGCCATGGTTTTCTTCCTTGAGATGCGAGAGAGATAGATCGAGAGAGAGAAGGCAGCGGGGTGCTGTGCTTCAGTAGACGGAACGCATGGCGTCCCACGAGATGCCGGCGCCTGGCTTGCCGGTGGCGAAGCCGGGCGCGGCGGCGAGCGAGGACAGGTCGAGCTGCCCTTCGCGGATGGCGAGGCGCACGGCGCCGTCGCTGTGTTCGTACAGGCCGGGGTGCAGCGCCATCAGCGCATGCTGCTCGGCCTGCGGAGCCGCGGCCAGCCCGTTCACGTAGTGGTGGCCGTTGCGCTCGACGTGCGACAGCCCGAGCCAGGCGACCAGCGCCAGGTCCTGCTGCACGCCGAGGCCGGCCTGCATGGTCAGGTCTTCGCCGGAGAGGAAGTAGCGCGGCTTCTCCACCGCTGCGTTCCATTGCTCGCAGCGCGCGGCGTTGAGCACCGACTTGTAGAAGCCCTTGCAGCTCTTGCTCGACACGCCCGTGTAGCCGAGCGCGCGGGCCTGCACGAAGGCATCGAGCGTGGCGTCGGACTCGTCGATGAGCAGCGGAATGCGCTTGCCCAGCGCCGACACGTCGCGCTGCAGCGCGGCATCGCGGCGGATCGGCTGCTCGACGAACGCGGTCTTCTGCGCGAGCTTCCACAGCACGGGCGTCGACAGCATGCGGTCGAGGAAGGTGGCGAAGTCGTCCGCGTCGGCGTACTGCTCGTTGCCGTCGAGCGTCACGAGTTGGGCGTGGCCGTCGATGATGCGCGCGATGCGCTGGAGCCGGTCGATGTCCTGCGCGGTGTTGCCGCAGAGCTTGATCTTGAAGTGGGTGAGGCCGTAGCGGCGCACGGCGGCGGCGAGCGTGGCGGGCAGGCCGTCGTCGGGGGCGTCCGGCAACGCGTCGTCGTCGTCGATGGCGTCGGCCAGTCCTACCGTGTGCCGCGCGGCGATGCGCGAGCGCGGCGACTGCCGTGCGAGGAAAGAGGGCATGTCGAAGCCGGCGAGGTCGTCGGCCAGGCCGCTGCCGGCGATGTCGATGCCCGCGAGGTTGCCGCTCATGGCCGACGCGAAGCTCGCGCCATGGTGCAGGCACAGCGCGTCGAACAGGGCGCGGTCGATCAGCGCCGGGCCGTAGCCGGCCACCAGCGGCTGCAGGCCCTTGGCCCTGGCGCGCGACTGCAGCGCGGTGCAGTTCGAGGCGAAGTGCGTCCAGGCGGTCTGCGCGTCGGGCTCGGCCGTGTAGGCCTCGCGCGCGTCGCGCAGGGCGAAGCGAAGCTGCTCGAAGTTCTGCTCGTTGGTGAGCGCGGGGCTCTTGTCGAACCACTTGGGCACCATCATCTCGGCGGCACAGCCTTCGGCCGTGCGGCCGTCGGCCATCCGGATGCGCGCCTTCACGTAGACCTGCGGGCATGCGGTGACGGTGGCGGCGCCGAAGCGGAACGGCAGCCGCAGCGTCACGTTGCGCTCGGCGAAGCGGATCTCCTCGACGTGGAAACGGGTCGCGTCCATGGGAATGCCGTTCAGTGGTCCAGGATGCCCTGCGAGAAGAAATGCGCGCGCACCAGCTTGGTGTAGGCGCCGAACTCGGGCGACGCCATCATGTCGAGCGTGCGGGCGCGCGGCAGGTCGATGTCGTACACCGCCGCGATCGAGCCGGGGCGCTCGCTCATCACGATCACGCGGTCCGACAGGAAGATGGCTTCGGGAATGCTGTGGGTGATGAGCATCACCGTCTTCTTCGACGCCATCCAGATGCGCTGGAGTTCCAGGTTCATCTTCTCGCGCGTCATCGCGTCGAGCGCGCCGAAGGGCTCGTCCATCAGCAGCACCGAGGGGTCGTGCAGCAGCGCGCGGCAGATCGATGCGCGTTGCTGCATGCCGCCCGACAGCTGCCACGGGTACTTGCCGCCGAAGCCCTTGAGCCCGGCCATCTCCATCAGCTCGCGGGCGCGCGCCCTGGCGGCATCCATCGGCAGGTGGCGCATCTCGGCCTGCAGCAGGATGTTGTCTTCCACGCTGCGCCAGGGCAGCAGCACCGCGCTCTGGAACACGATGCCCACGTCCTTCTGCGGACCGGCGATCGGCTTGCCCGCCAGCGTCAGGCTGCCGCCGCTGATCGGCAGCAGGCCCGCCACCATCTTCAGCAGCGTGCTCTTGCCGCAGCCCGAGGGCCCGACGACGGAGACGAACTCGCCTTGTGCGATGGCGAAGTCGAGCGGCCTGAGCGACTCGACCGGGCCGTCCTTGCTTTGGTAGATCTTCGAGACGCCGCGCGCTTCGATCAGGGCTTCAGTGGACATGGCTTGAGAGAGGGCGACTGCGGACTGTCTGGGAACAGGGCTGGAGGTGGGTTTCGGGAAACACCGCGGAACCGGCTTCGCCGGGCCGCAGGTGTTGCCCCCGGCAGGGGGAAGGCGCAGCGACACGAAGTGCGCGAAGCCTGGGGGCGAGCCAGTTACGGAAGGAAGTCGAGCGTCACGTAGTCTTCGGGCTTGCCGCGCGTCGACGCATCCATGCCGCCGTACTGCACCAGCAGGTCGAGCGAGTCGCTCACGTTCTTCATGGTCACGCGGTATGGGCGCTGGTTGGCCGTTTCCTTCGTGTGATAGAGCGCCACGCTCTGCTTCATGCCCACGATCAGCGTGTCGCGCACGCCGGCCTTGGCGTTGGCCTTGAGCATCGCGTCGACCGCGGCTTCGGGGCTCTTCTCGGCGGCCTCGGCGGCCTTGGTCGAGGCGCGCATAAAGCGCTTCACCAGGTCGGGGTTCTCGGTCAGCAGGTTCTTGTTGGTGATGATCCCGGAGCTGATCTGGTTCACGCCCGAGTCGGCGAAGCGGATCGGCGTGACCGGCTTGCCGGTGGCGTCCTGCAGCTTGATGGCCTGGTCCATCACGTAGCCCAGCAGCAGGTCGGCCTGGCCGTTGGTCACCGCATTGAGCTTGGTCTGGCCGTCGCCGGAGACGATCTTCACCTGGTCGGCCTTGATGTCGTTCACCTTCAGGAACAGCGGCCACATCTGCGACATCGAGTCGCCCGGCGTCACGGCCACGGTCTTGCCGATGATGTCCTTCGGCGTCTTGATGTTCTTCTCGGAGAAGCCCATGACCGACATCGGGCTCACCTGGAACAGCACGCCCGTGGACTTCAGCGGCGCGCCCTTGGCGGCGGCCTTGATCATGGTGGTGACGTCGATGTAGCCGAAGGTGGCCGACTTGGCGGCCACCGCCTGGGCGGTCACGGCGGAGCCGCGGCCTTCCTGGATGTCGAGGTCGATGCCTTCCTCTGCGTAGAAGCCCTTTTCCTTGCCGAGGAAGAAGGGCGCGTGCTCGCTGTACAGGTACCAGTTGAGCATCAGCGTGACCTTGTCCTTGGGCTTGTCGCCCTGCGCGTGGGCGGGCGCGACGGCGAAGGTGGCGAGCGCGGCCGCGGCGAGCAGCGTGGGAAGCAGTTTCTTCATGGTCTTGTCTCCGGGAGTTGTTGGCTTGGCGAAGGAACTTGAAAAAGAGAAGAGTTCAGTTCGTGTGGCGCTGCGAGGCATGCCAGGGAATCATCACGCGCTCGACCAGGTCGACGGCAACGAACAGGATCACGCCGATGCTCGACAGCACCACCAGCGCGGCGAACATCAGGGGCAGGTCGAAGTTGCCGTTGGCCACCTGCAGCACGTAGCCGATGCCCGAGTTGGAGCCGACGAACTCGCCGACCACCGCTCCCACCACGGCCAGCGTGACCGACACCTTCAGGCCGCTGAAGATCTGCGGCAGCGCTTGCGGCAGGCTGATCTTGAAGAAGGTCTGCAGCCGGCTCGCGCCCATGGAGCGCGAGAGATCGAGCATGTCGGGCTCGACCGACTTGAAGCCCATCACCGTGGACACCACCACCGGGAAGAAGCCCAGCAGGAAGGCGCTGATCACCTTCGGGAGGATGCCGAAGCCGAACCACACCACGAACAGCGGCGCGATCGCCACCTTGGGAATGCTCTGCGAGAACACCAGCAGCGGGTACACGTACGACTCGACCACGCGCGAGTAGGCGATGACCATCGCGATCGGGATGCCGATGAGGATGGTCAGGCCGAAGCCGCCCAGCGTGGCGAGCGTGGTCTTCCAGCTTTCGGAAAGCAAGCGCGGCCATTCGGCCACCAGCTGCTTCACCACCTCCCACGGCGGGGGGATCAGGTAGGCCGGAATCTTGAAGAGGCGGATCGCCAGGTCCCACAGCACCAGCAGCAACAGGATCAGGATGAAAGGGCGCAGGGCCGGAGAGAGCAGGAGCTTGCGGAGCATGGCGGGAGCCGGGGCTTTCTTGGGAGCGGCAGGTTTACTGTTGGACCGAGAGGCCGGCGGCCTTCACGAGCTGTGCGTTGCTCGCGATCTCTTCCTTGATGTAGGCGTCGAACTGCTCGGGCTTGAGCGTCCAGGCGTCGGCGCCGAGCTTGGCGAAGCGCTCCTTCACCTCGGGCGAGGCCAGCGCCTTCGCCACTTCGGCGTTCAGTCGCTCGACGATGTCGCGCGGCGTCTTCGCGGGCGCCATCATTCCGATCCAGAAGTTGAATTCGGAGCCCGGCACGCCGGCCTCGGTGGTGGTGGGCACGTCGGGGAGGGCGGCCGCGCGCTTGGGCGAACCCACGGCCAGCGCCAGCAGCTGGCCTTCCTTGATCTGGCCGATGACCGGAGCGATGGGCGAGAAGTAGTAGTCGACGCGGCCCGAGAGCACCTCGGTGACGGCCTCGCCCGATCCCTTGAAGGGGATGTTGGTGGCGTCGATCTTCGCGGCCATCTTGAACTTCTCGGCGTTCAGGTGCGTGGCGCTGCCCTGGCCGGCGGAGGCGAAGTTCATGCTGCCTGGCTTGGCGCGTGCAGCAGCCAGCAGCTGCGGCAACGTCTTGATGTTCTTCGTGGGCGAGATCACCAGCGCGTTGGGCAGCGACGAGATCGGCGTGACGCCGGCGAAGTCGTGCACCGTGTCGAATGGCAGCTTGGCGAAGGTGGAGGGGCTGACGGTGTGCGACGACGAATGGATCATCACCGTGTAGCCGTCGGCCGCGGCCGTGGCCACCGCCTGCTGGCCGATGGTGCCGCTGGCGCCGCCGCGGTTGTCGATGACCAGCGTCTGGCCCATGCTGACGCTCATCTTGTCGGTGATGGCGCGCGCAATGATGTCGGTGGTGCTGCCGGCCGCGAACGGAACGATCACGCGGATCGGCTTGGTCGGGTAGCCGTTCTGCGCGGCGGCCAGGTCCGGCACGGCAGAGAGCACGGCGGCGATGCATGTCAGCGAGGCAAGGACGGTCGTTCGTGCAAGTTGCTTCAAGGTTGTCTCCGCGCGGTCGGGCCGCTTTTTCTGGATCGATCAATTCACCATCGAGTGAATTACAGATTCTAGAAACGGCTGCGCCGCGGCGTCAACGGCGGCCGCCTAGTGAATACCCGGAGAGAGAAAGCGTGCGCGTGTGCCCGAGGCGGGCGCGCGGGAATCAGTGCAGGACGTAGCCCAGCACGAGGTCCGTCATGTGCGACAGGCGTTGCGCCATCGCCTTGGGTGCACGCAGGTCGCGGCCGAAGATGGCCGACAGCGTGTGGTTGTTCGACAGGTAGAAGTAGCACAGCGAGGCGATCGAGATGTACAGCTGCACCGGGTCGACGCCCGCACGGAACAGCTTGTCGCGGCGGCCGCGCTCGAGCACGGTGTCGAGCATCTGCACCAGCGGGGAGTTCATCTCCTGGATGCGCTCGGAGCGCTTGAGGTGCGCCGCGCCGTGCAGGTTCTCGCTGTTGAGCAGCGTGATGAACTCGGGGTGCTCGAGGTAGTAGTGCCAGGTGAAGGACACCAGCTGGCGGATGGCCTCGACCGGGTCGATCTCGTCGAGGTGCAGGCGCTGCTCGGCCTCGCGGATGTCGGCGTACACGCGCTCGAGCACGGCGAGGAACAGGTCGTCCTTGCTGCCGAAGTAGTAATAGATGAGGCGCTTGTTGAGGCCTGCGCGCTCGGCGATGCTGTCCATGCGGGCACCGGCGAGGCCGCGTGCGGAGAACTCGTCGCGCGCCGACGCGAGGATCGCGAGTTGCGAGCGGTCGGCGTCGCGCGAGCGTGGCTCGAGCGTCTCGGTGGCGTCGCCGCTGTCGTGTGGGGAGTCCTTGGGGGCCTTCATGGCGCGAATTTAACCAGTTGGGGAATTAAAGCAAGGCCTGGGCGGTGGACGCACAATCGGCAACGGCGAACGCCAACACATCTGCAGCTGAGGTTCTTCTTCTCATGAGTACATCACAACCCGCGGGGCACCTGATCGTGGAGTGCCTGATCGAGCAAGGCATGGAAATGGCGTTCGGCGTGCCGGGCGAAAGCTTTCTGGCGGTGCTCGACGGCTTTCATGCGTACGGCGACCGCGCGCGTTTCATCGTCAACCGGCAGGAGGGCGGCGCGGCCTTCATGGCCGAGGCGCACGGCAAGCTCACCGGGCGGCCGGGCGTGTGTTTCGTCACCCGCGGTCCGGGCGCGACCAACGCATCGATCGGCGTGCACAACGCTTTCCAGGATTCGACGCCGATGGTGCTCTTCGTGGGCGACGTCGGCAGCGACTTCCGCGACCGCGAGGCCTTCCAGGAGGTCGACTACGGCAGCTTCTTCGGACCGAGCACCAAGGGCTTCGCCAAGCGCGTGGAACGCATCGACGACGCGGACCGCATTCCCGAATACATTGCGCGCGCCTTCGCCACCGCGATGAATGGCCGGCCGGGTCCGGTGGTGCTGGTGCTGCCCGAGGACATGCTGCGCAGCGAGACCGCCGCGCGTCCGCTGAAGCGCGTGGAGGCGGTCGAGCCCTGGAGCGACCCGGGCGCGCTGCGCACATTGCGCGAACTGCTGCTGAAGTCGCAGCGTCCGCTGGTGATCGCCGGCGGCGGCGGATGGACCACGCAGGCCGCGCAGGCGCTGCAGCGCTTTGCCGAGAACTGGCGCCTGCCGGTGGCGAACGCCTTCCGATTCCAGGACACCTTCGACAACCACCATCCGCTGTATGCGGGCGACGTCGGCATCGCTATCAACCCGAAGCTCGGGCAGCGCGTGAAAGAAGCAGATCTGATCCTCGCGATCGGCCCGCGCCTCGGCGAGATGACGACCGGTGGCTACACCCTGCTGGAAGCGCCCAAGGCAAGGCAGACGCTGGTGCATATCCATGCGAGCGCCGAAGAGCTCAACCGCGTGTACCAGGCCGACCTGGCCATCAATGCCGGCATGAGCGCCGCCGCGCGCAGCCTCGAGGTGCTGAGCGCGCCGCCGACGCTGCCCTGGGAGGACTGGACGCAGCAGGCGCATGCCGACTACGAGGCGAATTTGGTGCCGCAGGCGCTGGCCGGCATGCCGGCGGAGTCGCCACGCGGGGCGGTCGACATGGCGGAGGTCGTCGCGCTGCTGCAGAAGCACCTGCCGGCCGATGCCGCCATCACCAACGGCGCGGGCAATTTCGCGAGCTGGGTGCACCGCTATTTCCGCTACCACGGACTCACCAAGGGCGTGAAGACGCAGCTGGCGCCGACCAGCGGCGCCATGGGCTATGGCGTGCCCGCCGGCATCGCGGCCAACCTGGCAACCGGTCGCGTGGCCTTCACCATCGCTGGCGACGGCGATTTCCTGATGACGGGGCAGGAGCTGGCGACGGCGTCGCAGCATGGCGGCAAGAGCATCATCGTGCTGCTGAACAACGGCATGTTCGGCACCATCCGCATGCACCAGGAGCGCGAATACCCCGAACGCACGAGCGGCACGGCGCTGCGCAACCCCGATTTCTGCGGCCTCGCGCGCGCCTACGGCTATGCCGCCGAGCGCGTGACGGAAACCGCGCAGTTCGAAGCCGCGCTGCTGCGGGCGCTGGCGGCCGATACGGGCACGCTGATCGAGATCCCGCTCGATCCCGAGGTGATCACCACGCGGGGCACGCTGGGCGCGATCACGCGTTCGGCGAAGCAGCAGCCGGCGCAGGGTTGAGCGCGGCGCGATGGCGGGCCTGTTCAACCTCGTCGCGCAGCGCGGGCGAGCGCAGCTCGAACACGTCGAACAGCCCCAGTGCGTCGAGCGTGGGAACCAGCGCGTGCAGGTCCTGCTGCGCGGTGTGCCTGTCTTCGGCGGACGCGCGCGCGTCCTCGAGGACTCGCGCATTGGCGAGAAAGGCGCCGACCGAGCCCTTTCGCACGGTGCGGCCGCCGATGACGGTGAAGTCCTGGCCGTCGGCAATGATGTCCTGCGCTTTCATGGATGCTCCTTGGATGGCTTGTTGAAGATGGACTCGATGCTAGGCCGCAGGGCATCGCGCGGCTTGCGGCACGGGGCCGATCGATGTCGCCGGCGGGCCGGCCATGGCGGCTGAGATGCCGGCGCAGCTCTGGGTCCATGCGTACGAGGCGCCGCGCGTGACGGGCTATCACGCGCACGAGACGGGGCAGCTCTTCGCGTTGCGCGAGGGGCTTCAGGTCATCGAGACGCCGTCGGGCCGCTGGGTGCAGCCGCCGGGTTGGATCGGCTGGATTGCGCCGCGCTGCGCCCACGCGGCGCAGAGCTTCGGTGCCACCGCGGGCTGGAGCCTGCACATCGGAGCGCACGCCGCGGCGGCCTTGCCGGACGGACCGCACGTGTTCGCATCTACGTCGCTGCTTCAGGGGCTGCTGGAGCGGCTGATCTCGCTGGATGCATCCGATGCCCTTCTGGAGCCCCGCCGTGAGCGGCTGGTGGCCGTTCTGATCGACGAGCTGGCAGCGAGCGGTCCGCAGTCGCTGCACCTGCCGATGCCGCAGGACAAGCGCCTGGCTGCCATGGCGGCCGCGCTGGCTGGCGATCCGGCGCTCACCGATGGCATCGACGAGTGGGCTGCTCGCATCGGCATGGCGCGACGAACATTGACGCGCCGCTTCGCCGCCGAGACCGGCCTGAGCTTCGCGCAATGGCGCCAGCAGGCGCGGCTTCTCAAGTCGGTGGAATTGCTGAGCCTGCGAGAGAGCGTCACCGCTGTGGCGCTGACGGTGGGCTACAGCTCGATCAGTGCCTTCATAGAGGCCTTTCGCAAGCACTTCGGCTGCACGCCGGCGCGCTTCTTCGAGGTGGAGAACGGCGTGTCGCAGACGAAAAAAAAGCCCGCATGAAGCGGGCTTCCTGATTCGGGAGCACAAGGCCCCCGAGGGCTTACTTGACGTGCTTGCCGATCAGCGCGGCCAGTTCGAACATCGACACTTGGGCCTTGCCGAAGATTTCCTTCAGCTTGGCGTCGGCGTTGATGTTGCGCTTGTTGGCCTTGTCCTGAAGGTTATTCTTCTTGATGTAGTCCCACAGCTTGCTCACGACGGCGGTACGCGGCAGCGGCGTCGAGCCGACCACAGCGGCGAGTGCCGGGCTGGGGGTCAGGGCCTTCATGAACGCGGCGTTGGGCGTGCGCTTCTTGGCGGGAGCAGCCTTCTTTGCGGGAGCGGCCTTCTTTGCAGGAGCAGCCTTCTTCGCCGGTGCGGCCTTCTTGGCGGGAGCAGCGGCCTTCTTAGCCGGTGCAGCAGCCTTCTTCGCAGGAGCCGCCGCCTTCTTTGCGGGAGCGGCCTTCTTTGCCGGAGCTTTCTTGGCCGGAGCCTTCTTTGCAGTTGCCATGGTTGATTTCCTTTTTTGGTTGAACGTTCACCAATGAAAAACTTGCGTCTCCAGTGGCATTGCGGATGCTAAAGGAGAAAAAACGCGTTTCCAAGGGAAAAAGCGCTTTTTTCATTGGGGGCTGTTGTTTTTTCAGAGGGGAGAAGCTCTCTTTTTCACGTTCTGCGCCCGGGCCACGTCGCAAGCACCACGCCGACGAGTGCGATGACGAACGCAAGCAGCTGTGGCGAGGAGAGGTTTTCACCCAGCACGAGCACACCGACCAAGGCCGCACTGACGGGCAGAAGCACGGTGAAGACACTCGCTTGAGCCGCTGGTACGTGGCGAAGTCCGTTCATCCAGAGCCACACGGTCCAGATGCTCGCGGCCAGTGCATAGGCCACCAGCAGCGCCCAGATGCCGAGGCGCACAGCGCTGAAATCGAACTGCAGCGCAAGCCAGATGCCGAAGGGCATCGACAGCACGAAGCCCCAGAGGTTGATGAGCGAAGCGATGCGCTTCGGGCCGAGGCGCCCGGTGAGCGACTTGCCGATCACCGCATAGGCCGTCTCGCAGAGCACCGCGCAGAACACGAGCAGGTTGCCGAGCCAAGGAATCGACGAACGCATGGCGCCCGGCTCGGGAGCATGCGCCGGTGTGTGCGCTGGCGCGAGTGCCAGCAGGCCGATGCCGAATGCTGCGCACGCGATGGCCAGTGCGATGCGCATGGTGATGCGCTCGCGCAGAAAGAGCCAGCTCGCGACGGCCACGCAGGCGGGAATCGACGCCATGATCACGCCGGCCGAAACCGCGCTCGTCAGGCTCACGCCGTAGAGCATGCAGATCGAGAACAGGAAGTTGCCGAGGAACGATTCAAGGAACACGAGGCCGCGCGTGCGCGGCGTCATCGGCGGCTCGTCGGGCGCGCGCTTGAGCCAATGCGGCATGGCCAGTGCGGCAATGCCGAATCGCAGCCACGCCAGCAGCAGCACCGGAAAGGCAACCACGAGAGGCTTGGAAAGGGCGACGTAGGCGCCGACGAGCGACATGCTCAAGGCCAGGCAGCCATAGGCTACGAGGCGGCCTGGTGCGGGGGCAGCGGAGTTCAATAGACTGAAGTTCTGTTGTTTCGGAGAAGGCGGTTCGATGATGCCCCACGTTCTTGTTTACGGCACGCTGCGGCGCGGCGGGCACAACGACATCGCACGCTATAAGCCGCTGCCGGTGTGGATCGGGGAGGCGAGCATCGCTGGCACGCTCTATGACCTCGGTGCCTATCCGGGTCTGGTGCTCGGCGGAACAACGCGCGTGAAGGGCGAGGTCTATGCGATCGAGCCTTCCGTCGAAGCGGCGCTCGACGTACTCGAGGAAGTCGCGGACGACGACTCGGGCGAGTACATCAAGCGGCGAGTGCAGGTGGAAGTCGGCGGGCAGTTGCTCGACTGCCTGGTCTACGAGATCCATTCATCGCGAATCGTTGGCCGAAGCACCGTCGACAGCGGCGATTGGATCGCGCACGCCGCGGGCGGGGGGGCGGCGTTTTCACAACCGAAAGATTGATTGCGTATTGCGAAATCATCGAGTGTTGCGCTGCAATATTTTTTCTCGATATGAGAAAAATAATTTTGTATTGAGAAATATCGATCTAACTTATTGATTTTGCTGAGTGAAAAATATGTCTTCTATAAGACATAAGAGTTTGAGGCCGGATTAAAGTAACTCCACGGCTGAAACGCCAGACCCTCAACCAACCTCACGGAGTGACCATGCCCCAGACCCTCACAGAACAACTGAGCCGCGAACAGCAGATTGCCGCACTCGAAAAGGAGTGGGCGACAGATCCCCGCTGGAAGGGCGTCAAGCGCGGCTACAGCGCTGCCGACGTCGTGCGTCTTCGCGGCTCTTTCCCTATCGAGCACACGCTGGCAAAGCGCGGCGCTGAAAAACTGTGGGACAAGATCAACGGCGGCGCGAAGAAGGGCTACGTCAACGCCTTCGGCGCGATCTCCGCGGGGCAAGCCATGCAGCAGGCCAAGGCGGGCCTGGAAGCGGTGTACCTCTCTGGCTGGCAGGTTGCCGCCGACGGCAATACGTCGGAAACCATGTATCCCGACCAGTCGCTCTACGCGTACGACTCGGTGCCGACAATGGTCCGCCGGATCAACAACACCTTCCGTCGTGCCGATGAAATCCAGTGGGGCCGCGGCGTGAATCCCGGCGACAAGGAGTTCATCGACTACTTCCTGCCGATCGTGGCCGACGCCGAGGCTGGTTTCGGCGGCGTGCTGAACGCCTTCGAACTCATGAAGAACATGATCACCGCTGGTGCCGCTGGCGTGCATTTCGAAGATCAGCTGGCTGCCGTGAAGAAGTGCGGACACATGGGTGGCAAGGTTCTCGTGCCCACGCAGGAAGCCTGCGAGAAGCTGATCGCGGCGCGCTTTGCCGCCGACGTGCTGGGCGTGTCGACCATTGTTCTGGCCCGCACCGATGCGGAAGCCGCCAACCTGATCACCTCCGATCACGACGCCAACGACAAGCCGTTCCTGACCGGCGAGCGCACGCAGGAAGGTTTCTACCGCGTGAAGAATGGCCTGGAGCAGGCCATCAGCCGTGGCGTGGCCTATGCGCCCTATGCCGACCTGGTGTGGTGCGAAACCGGTGTGCCGGACATCGGCTTTGCCCGTGAATTCGCCCAGGCCGTGCATGCTGCATGCCCCGGGAAGCTGCTGTCGTACAACTGCTCGCCTTCTTTCAACTGGAAGAAGAACCTCGACGACAAGCAGATCGCATCGTTCCAGGAAGACCTGGCGGCGCTGGGCTACAAGTACCAGTTCATCACGCTGGCCGGCATCCATGTCAACTGGTTCAACACCTTCCAGTTCGCCCACGCATATGCCCGTGGCGAAGGCATGAAGCACTACGTGAACATGGTGCAAGAGCCCGAGTTCGCAGCGCGCGACAAGGGATACACCTTCGTTTCGCACCAGCAGGAAGTCGGCGCAGGTTACTTCGACGACGTCACCACGGTGATCCAGGGCGGTTCGTCCAGCGTCAAGGCGCTGACGGGCTCGACCGAAGAAGAACAGTTCCACTGATCCTCGCGGATCGGTTCCTTGGCAGCGGCTTCGCTGCCACTTCAAGCCCAGCCAGGTGCTGGGCTTTTTTCTGTGCATGCCGGTTCGCGGAGCTGCAGGAATCTTGCTTCTGCACCGTGCGGTCGTGGCGCGCTCGCGCGCCCGAGGGATGCTTTTGGCATCCCAAGCGATCTGTTTGCCTTGCGGAAGGTCCGGTTCGCGTGGCCCCTTGCCGGCGTTGTAGGTCTGTGTTCGATGTGCCCGAAATCGAAACAGGGCATAGGCTCGTCGAGAGTGTTGGCTCCCGAGAACAGTGCAGCCCGCTGGGCGAAGCCATAGAGGCTAGAATTGTGAACTCTGCACTCAACAAGAGCGAGAAAGGCACCTTGGTTATGACACCGCGAACTACTCCGCAAGGACGCAGCGGCTTTTTCTTCTTCGAAGGAAAAGGCCGGTAACCCCGCGCTCGCTGGTTTCTACCAGCTTCAGAACCAAGCAAAGCGCGGCCATCCACCGCGCTTTTTTGTTTTTCTCGCCGAGGTTTTCACATGATCCAGATCACGCTTCCCGACAACTCGCGCCGCGAGTTCCCCGGCCCGGTTTCGGTGGCCCAGGTGGCCCAGTCCATCGGCCCCGGCCTCGCAAAGATGACGGTAGCCGGCAAGATCGATGGCCGGCTCGTCGATGCGAGCGACGTCATCGACCATGACGCCAAGCTCCAGATCATCACGCCCAAGGACGATGAAGGCCTGGAGATCATTCGTCACTCGACGGCCCACTTGGTCGGCCACGCGGTGAAGCAGCTCTACCCGACAGCCAAGATGGTCATCGGCCCGGTGATCGACGAAGGCTTCTATTACGACATCGCGTACGAGCGTCCGTTCACGCCAGAGGACATGGCCGCGATCGAGGCGCGCATGCGCGAGCTGATCGCGCAGGACTACGACGTCGTGAAGAAGATGACGCCTCGCGCCGAGGTGATCGAGGTGTTCAAGTCGCGTGGCGAGGACTACAAGCTGCGCCTCGTCGAGGACATGCCCGACGAGCAAGCCATGGGCCTGTACTACCACCAGGAATACGTCGACATGTGCCGTGGCCCCCACGTGCCGAACACGCGCTTCCTGAAGGTCTTCAAGCTCACGAAGCTGGCCGGCGCCTATTGGCGCGGCGACGCCAAGAACGAGCAGCTGCAGCGCATCTACGGAACGGCGTGGGCGGACAAAAAGCAACTGGATCAGTACATCCAGCGCATCGAGGAGGCCGAGAAGCGCGATCACCGCAAGCTGGGCAAGGAACTCGACCTGTTCCACATCGACGAAGTGGCGCCGGGCGTGGTCTTCTGGCACCCCAAGGGCTGGGCGGTCTGGCAGCAGGTCGAGCAATATATGCGCGGCATCTACCGTGACACGGGCTACTGGGAAGTGAAGGGCCCGCAGATCCTGGACAAGAGCCTGTGGGAAAAGACGGGCCACTGGCAGAACTATCGAGACAACATGTTCACGACGGAGTCGGAAAAGCGCGAGTACGCGCTCAAGCCGATGAACTGCCCGGGTCACGTCCTGATTTTCAAGAGCGACCTGCGCAGCTACCGCGACCTGCCGTTGCGTTACGGCGAGTTCGGCCAGTGCCATCGCAACGAGCCCAGCGGCGCACTGCACGGCATCATGCGCGTGCGGGGTTTCACGCAGGATGACGGGCACATCTTCTGCACGGAAGACCAGATTCTCGACGAATGCATCGCGTACACGGAGCAGCTTCAGAAGGTCTACGCCGACTTCGGCTTCACGGACATCCTCTACAAGGTCGCTACGCGTCCCGAGAATCGCGTCGGTTCGGACGAACTATGGGACAAGGCCGAGCATGCGGTGATGGAATCGCTGCGCCGTTCGGGTGTCGACTTCGTCATTGCGCCCGGTGACGGTGCCTTCTATGGCCCGAAGATCGAGTACACGCTGCGCGATGCCATTGGGCGCCAGTGGCAGTGCGGAACGATGCAGGTCGACTTCAACACGGCAGAGCGCCTTGGCGGCGAATACGTGACGGAGTCGAGTGGACGCGCGCATCCAGTGATGCTGCACCGCGCGATCGTCGGCAGCCTGGAGCGCTTCATCGGCATGCTGATCGAGCACCACTCGGGCGCATTGCCCGCGTGGCTGGCGCCGGTGCAGGTGGCGGTGCTCAATATCAGCGAAGGACAGGCCGACTACGCTCGGGACGTGGCGAAAGCGCTGCAAAATCAAGGGCTTAGGGTTCAGCTCGATCTGCACAACGAAAAGATTACGTATAAAATACGGAAGCATTCGTTGCAAAAGCTTCCCTACATCGTTGTCGTGGGTGACAAGGAAAAGGAAGCAGGTGCCGTCGCAGTGCGCGCCCGGGGCAATCAGGACCTCGGTGCAATGTCCCTCGAATCGTTCACGCAGCGGCTCGTCCAGGACGTTGCTGGCAAGCGTTGATTTGTCTCTGAAACGTCCTATATGTTTCGCAGCCAACTCGTGCCGCTTGTCCGCGAAGACTGAGCGGCGTTCGCTACAGATTTTGTAGCAAATTTTGAAGGATTCTGACCATCGCTACTGCATTTCGCGACCGCCGCCACCGCGAGGAACGCCAACACCGCCTGAACCGGGAAATCATGGCCCCGGAAGTCCGCCTGATCGGCCCGGATAACGAGCAATTGGGTGTCGTGAGTCTTGCCGAGGCCTTGCGCTTGGCCGGAGAACAGGACGTGGACCTGGTGGAGGTTGTCGCGGCCGCCAACCCGCCCGTGTGCCGCCTCATCGAATACGGCAAGTTCAAGTACCACGAGCAGAAGAAGGCGGCCGAGGCGAAGTCGAAGCAGAAGGTCATCGAGGTCAAGGAAATCAAGTTCCGACCCGGTACCGACGACGGCGACTACAACATCAAGATGCGCAACATCAAGCGCTTCCTTG
The DNA here is from genome assembly GCF_902712855.1 of Variovorax paradoxus. Lineage (NCBI taxonomy): Bacteria > Pseudomonadati > Pseudomonadota > Betaproteobacteria > Burkholderiales > Comamonadaceae > Variovorax > Variovorax paradoxus. The sequence continues at coordinate 4,198,623 of NZ_LR743507.1, read as the reverse complement.
AGGACGGCGACAAATGCAAGATCACGCTGCGCTTTCGCGGTCGCGAGATCACGCACCAAGAGTTGGGTCTGGCACTGTTGCAGCGCATTCGCGATGAACTGGGCGACCTGATCATGGTCGAGCAGTTCCCGAAGCTTGAAGGCCGGCAGATGATCATGATGATCGCGCCGGGCCGCAAGAAGGCTGGCGGTGGTGCACCGAAGCCGGCGGCAGATGCTGCGGCTCCGGCCGCATCGCCCGCAGCGGCTTGAGAGCCAGGGTCGCCTCAGTAGCGAGGTTTTGAAGGGATTTCGCCGTTGCCGGCGTTTCGAAAGAAGCGCAGGCAAGGGCGAGATAAAGAAGTGTCTCGGGGCCAACAAGTCCGTGGAGCATCCATGGCGCCTCACGAGCACAAACTAAAGGAGCATTCACATGCCCAAAATGAAGACCAAGAGCAGCGCGAAAAAACGTTTCCGCGTTCGTCCCGGTGGCACCGTCAAGCGCGGTCAAGCCTTCAAGCGTCACATCTTGACGAAGAAGACCACCAAGAACAAGCGTCACCTGCGTGGTGCAGTTGCAGTGCATGAGACCAACATGGTTTCCGTCGCCGCGATGCTGCCCGGCCGTGGCATTTAACTCAGACGAACAAGGAGTACACACATGCCTCGCGTCAAACGTGGTGTAACGGCTCGCGCCCGCCACAAGAAAGTTCTCGCACTCGCCAAGGGTTTCCGCGGTCGCCGCGGCAATGTCTTCCGCATCGCCAAACAGGCGGTGATGAAGGCAGGCCAATACGCCTACCGTGACCGCCGTACCAAGAAGCGCGTGTTCCGTCAGCTGTGGATCGCGCGTATCAACGCCGCTTCGCGCGAACTGGGCCTGACCTACAGCCAGTTCGCCAATGGCATCCGCAAGGCCGGTATCGAGATCGACCGCAAGATGCTGGCGGACATCGCCGTGCATGACAAGGCCGCTTTTGCCGGCATCGTGGAGCAGGTCAAGGCCAAGCTGGCTGCTTGATTCTGCACAGCAGGCTGCTGCTTCCGGGCGGCTTCCTGCGCCCACGGCTCAAGGGCTGGCGCTTGAAAAGGCTCCAGCTCTTTTTTATTTCCCCTCGAAGATTTTTGTTGCTATGAACGAGTTGGACTCCCTGGTCGACACCGCGCGCGCCGCGTTCGCCGAAGCGAAGACGCCCGCTGAGCTCGAGAACGCCAAGGCGCAGTTCCTCGGCAAGTCGGGCCGCATCACCGAGCTGATGAAGGGCATGGCCGCGCTGAGCGTCGAAGAGAAGAAGTCCCGCGGCGCCGCGATCAACGTCGCCAAGCAGGCCATCGAGGCCGCGTTGACCGATCGACGCCAGCAACTGGCCGATGAAGAACTCTCGCTGCAGTTGCGCGCCGAGGCGCTCGACGTGAGCCTGCCCGGCCGTCGCCGCATTCCTGGCGGCCTGCACCCGGTGAGCCGCACCCTGGAGCGCATCGAGGAGATCTTCTCGAGCATGGGTTTCGACGTGGCCGATGGCCCCGAAATCGAGAGCGACTGGCACAGCTTCACGTCGCTCAACAACCCGCCGAACCACCCGGCGCGTTCGATGCAGGACACCTTCTACGTCGACCTGAACGGCGACGATGGGATTCCTTACAACCTGCGTCCGCACACCAGCCCGATGCAGGTGCGCTATGCCCACCAGCACATCAAGAAATACGCCGCCGAGTTCGCAGCCGCCGCCGCAGACACCACGGGCACCGTGAAGGCGCCCGAGATCCGTGTGATTGCGCCGGGCCGTACCTACCGCGTCGACAGCGACGCGACCCACTCACCGATGTTCCACCAGTGCGAAGGCCTGTGGCTCGGCGAGAACGTCAGCTTCAAGGACTTGAAGGTCGTCTTCACCGACTTCTGCCGCACTTTCTTCGAGCGCGACGACCTCGTGCTGCGCTTCCGGCCGAGCTTCTTCCCGTTCACCGAACCCAGCGCCGAGATCGACATCCAATTCCAGACCGGACCCCTGGCCGGCCGCTGGCTCGAGGTGTCGGGTTCCGGCCAGGTGCATCCGAACGTCGTCCGCAACATGGGTCTCGACCCGGAGCGCTACATCGGCTTTGCCTTTGGCATGGGCCCCGACCGTCTCACGATGCTGCGCTATGGCGTGAACGACCTTCGCCTCTTCTTCGACGGCGACCTGCGTTTTCTTTCGCAGTTCCAGTAAGCCGCAGGCACCCATCCATAGATAAAAAACAGATCGAGATCGAAGAGATGCAATTCCCGGAATCCTGGCTGCGCGAGTTCTGCAACCCGCCGCTCGACAGCGCCGCATTGGCCGAAACCCTCACGATGGGTGGTTTCGAGGTCGAAGAGCGCCGTCCGGTGGCGCCGCCTTTCACGCGCATCGTGGTCGGCGAAATCAAGGAAGCCGTGCAGCACCCGAACGCAGATCGCCTGCGCGTCTGCCAGGTCGACGCGGGGCAGGGTGCTCTGCTGAACATCGTGTGCGGTGCGCCCAATGCGCGCGTCGGCATCAAGGTGCCGTGCGCGCTCGTCGGCGCGGAACTGCCGCCGGGCGAAGACGGCAAGCCCTTCCTCATCAAACTCGGCAAGCTGCGCGGCGTCGAAAGCCAGGGCATGCTGTGCTCGGCGCGAGAGCTGCACCTGAGCGAAGATCATGGCGGGCTGCTCGAGCTCGCATCCGATGCGCCGATCGGCGCCGATGTGCGCGAGGTGCTCAAGCTCGATGACTCGCTGCTCACGCTCAAGCTCACGCCCAACCTGGCGCATGGACTCAGCGTGTACGGTGTGGCGCGCGAACTGTCGGCGCTCACCGGCGCACCGCTCAAGACGCCGGCCATCGCACCGGTGGCAACGTCGTTCTCCGATGTGCTGCCTGTCAAGGTCGAAGCCCCCGAACTCTGCGGCCGTTTCTCAGGCCGCATCGTGCGCGGCGTGGACACCAAGGTTGCCACGCCGGGCTGGATGGTCGAGCGCCTCGCGCGCTGCGGCCAGCGCAGCGTCACCCCGCTGGTCGACATCTCGAACTACGTGATGTTCGAGTACGGTCAGCCCAGCCACATCTTCGACCTCGACAAGATCCACGGCGGCCTCACCGTGCGTTGGGGCAAGGCGGGCGAACAGCTCAAGCTGCTCAACGGCACCACCATCACCGTCGACGACAAGGTCGGCGTGATCGCGGACGACCGCGAAGTCGAATCGCTCGCGGGCATCATGGGTGGCGATGCAACCTCCGTGTCCGACGACACGCGCAACATCTACGTCGAGGCCGCCTTCTGGTGGCCCGAAGCCGTGCAAGGTCGTTCGCGCCGCTTCAACTTCTCCACCGATGCGGGCCATCGCTTCGAGCGCGGCGTCGATCCGAGCCGCACGGTGCAGATCATCGAGCGCATCACGCAACTCATCGTCGAGGTCTGCGGCGGCCAGGCCGGCACGATCGACGACCAGAAACTGCATGTGCCCGAAGCCTCGCCCGTCACGCTTCGCGTGGCGCGTGCTTCGCGCGTGATCGGCATGCCGCTGACGCAGGCGCAGTGCGCGGATGCGCTCGGCCGCCTCGGTTTCTCGATCACCGAAGGCGAAGGCACGCTGACCGTCGCACCGCCGCCGCACCGCTTCGACCTGTTGATCGAAGAAGACCTGATCGAGGAGGTTGCGCGCCTGATCGGCTTCAACAACCTGCCGACCGTTGCACCGCTCGCGCCCATCACCGCCCGCGTGCGGCCCGAGGCGCAGCGCAGCCGGTTCGCTGTGCGTCGCAGCATCGCCGCGCTGGGCTACCAGGAAACGATCAACTTCAGCTTCGTGGAAGCGCATTGGGAGCAGGACCTGGCGGGCAACACTGACCCCGTCAAGCTGCTGAATCCCATCGCAAGCCAGATGAGCGTCATGCGCTCGTCGCTTCTCGGCTCTCTGCTGCAGGTGCTCAAGTTCAACCTCGACCGCAAGGCGCCACGCGTGCGCGTGTTCGAGCTGGGCCGGGTGTTCATGCGCGACGACAGCGTTGCGACCACCGACAGCACCGTGCGCGGCATCGACCAGCCGATGCGCGTGGCCGGGCTCGCCTGGGGCGATGCCGATGAGGCGCGCTGGGACGGCAAGTCGCAGCGCATCGACTTCTACGACGTCAAGGGCGATGTCGAGGCGTTGCTGTCACCGCTTGTGCCGACCTTCGAGGCGGCCGAGCATCCCGCGCTGCATCCCGGGCGTTCTGCGCGTGTGCTGGTCGACGGAAAGGCCATCGGCTTCGTCGGCGAGCTGCATCCGCGGTGGCGCCAGAAGTGGGACTTCGCGCAACCGCCGGTGCTGTTCGAACTAGACCTCGATGCCGTCATCGCGCGTCCCGTGCCTGTGGCAAAGCCGGTGCCCAAACACCAGGCCGTGGAGCGGGACATTGCCGTCGTCGTGGCCGAGGCCGTGACGCACGACGCACTCATGCACGCCATTCGCGGTGCGACTGCTGCCACGGGTCTGCTGCGCGACGCGACGCTGTTCGACATCTATCGTCCGCAGCCATTGCGCGACGGCGCCGTGGCCGCGCCCGGTGCACTGGCGCAAGGCGAGAAGAGCATGGCGGTGCGCCTGAGCTTCCAGAGCGACAGCGGCACGTTGACGGACGAGCAGGTCGAACCCGCTGTGCGTGCGATCGTCGAACAACTGGGCGCCCAGGTCGGCGGCCGCTTGAGGGGGTGATGAGAATGAACGCTGCCGAATTCACGCTCGAGGCTCTCGAGACGCCTGCGCTCACCAAGGCGCATCTGGCCGACCTGCTGTTCGAGCAGATCGGCTTGAACAAGCGTGAGTCCAAGGACATGGTCGAAGCGTTCTTCGAGCTCGTGGCAAACAGCCTCATCGAAGGCACCGACGTGAAGATTTCCGGCTTCGGCAACTTCCAGATTCGCGTCAAGGCACCGCGGCCGGGGCGCAATCCGCGCACCGGCGAGGCCATTCCGATCGGCGAGCGCCGCGTGGCCACTTTCCACGCGAGCGCCAAGCTGAAGGAACAGATCCAGGGAAGCGCCGAGCAGGGCGCCGCGCCGGAAGTCGAGTGGAGCCTGGGCGCCGAATAGTGCTTGGTGCTGTGCGCCTGCGTGGAGTAATCTCTAAGGTTTCCCGCGCACGGTCTTGATTTCAATGGAGAAAACGCTCCCGCCGATTCCTGTCAAACGCTACTTCACCATTGGTGAGGTCGGCGAACTCTGTGGCGTCAAGCCCCACGTGCTTCGCTATTGGGAGCAGGAGTTCACGCAGCTGCGCCCCATGAAGCGGCGCGGCAACCGCCGCTATTACCAGCATCACGAGGTGCTGATGATCCGTCGCATCCGCGATCTGCTCTACGACCAGGGCTTCACCATCAGCGGCGCGCGCAACAAGCTGCAGGAATTGGTGCAAGGCGATCGCGATCGCCGCAAGGCTGGCGAGGTGCCGCTCGAAGGAATGGAAGCCATCGAGATCGACCAGGAAGAATTCGACGCGGCCATCGTGCAGGACTCGCCCGAACCGGTCCACGTGAGCACGGAAAAGGCCGTCCGGGAACCTGACCTGTCCCAGTTGTTGCACTTGCGCCGCGAACTCTTTGAAATTCGTGAGCTGTTGACTGTCGGACGCTGAATTTCAACGGCTATAATCGAGAGCTTCGGTGTGTGGCGCAGCCTGGTAGCGCACTTGCATGGGGTGCAAGGGGTCGAAGGTTCGAATCCTTTCACACCGACCAAAAACAAGAAATGAAATCAACGGCTTAGGTCCACAAGACCTAAGCCGTTTTTCTTTGTGCGGGTGGTTGGCAGGCCTTCTTCGGTCGTGCCCAAGCGACCGCGACGCCGAGCTTTCGGTGTGCAACATCCGCGTGTGCCGTCTTTCATCCTGCCTATCTTCCGAATGAAGATTGCCAACCCCCCACCCGAAGCGATTCGCGGCACCATGAACTCCTCGACGCATTCCAAGGAGAACATTCATGAAGGTACTCAGGCAAATCATCGGCGGTGCGATTTCCGTTGCCGGCGCGGTCGTGCTCGTGGCACAGCACGTCTGATCGGACATTCGTCCAATGGCGCGTCGGGCCCTCGAAGCGGACAGTACGGGTTCTCCCATTCCTCCCGTCACTTCCGCAAGAAAGCCCTCATGAAAACCATCCAGCGCTTCAAGCTCGCCGCCGCTGCCGCCGTCATCGGCCTGTCGTTCTCCGCCGTTGCCGCAACGGCTGCAACACCCGTCGCGCCCGACACCTCCAGGCCCAGCGTCGTGATCGTCCACGGCGCCTTCGCCGACGGTTCCGACTGGGCCAAGGTGATTCCACTGCTACAGGCCAAGGGTGTGCACGTGGTGGCGGTGCAGAACCCGCTGACCTCGCTCGAGGACGACGTGGCCGCGGCCAAACGCGCGATCGATGCGCAGCCGGGCGAGGTCGTGCTGGTCGGCCATTCCTGGGGCGGCTCGGTCATCACGGAGGCGGGTGCGAACGACAAGGTCGCCTCGCTGGTCTATGTGGCCGCCTTCGCGCCCGATGCGGGCCAGACCTCCGCGGAACTCGGTAAGGACTATCCGCCCGCGCCAGGCTCGGCGCACATCGTGGCCGACGCTTCCGGCTTCCTGTCGCTCACGAAGGAAGGCATGAGCCGGCATTTTGCGCAGGACCTGCCGGCCTCGGCCACGGCGGTGATGACGGCCACGCAAGGCCCGATCCTGGGCAAGTCCTTCGAGCAGAAGCTGCCCATCGCGGCCTGGAAGACCAAGCCTTCGTGGTATCTGGCCGCCACGTCCGACCACATGATCCAGCCGGCGCTGCAGATCGAGATGGCGAAGAAGATCGGCGCGCATCTCACACGCGTGAACAGCAGCCACGTGCCGCAGCAGTCGCAGCCGGCCAAGGTGGCCGAGGTGATCCTGGACGCTGTGCGTCAATCCAAGTAAGGTCCCACGTGCCGGCGGCGGGCGCTCCGTCGCGGCACGCTCTTCACTTCGCCGTCGTTTCCCGTGCAGCCTCCTTCTCCGATCCAGGTCTTCGACGCCATCCGCGCGCTTGCATTCGTCGGCGATCTCAGCATGGGACAGCCGATCGACCAGTCGGTGCGCACCGCGTGGCTCGCGTCGCGCCTAGCGGCAGCGACCGGTGGCGACGAGGCGGTGCAGGGGCACGCGGCATGCGCGTCGCTCCTGCGTTGGTCGGGCTGCACCGCGAACGCGCCCGAATTCTCCGATCTGCTGGGCGACGACGTGGGCGGCCGGCGCGCCATGCTCGCGACCGCATCCGCGCGCGCGGCAGCAGACTTCGCGGGCTCGATCAGCCCGCTGGCCGAGATCCACTGCGAAGTGTCCGGCGACATCGCGCGCACGTTGGGCATGCCCGCGGCCGTGGAACTGCCGCTGCGCCACATGTTCGAAACCTTCGACGGGCAGGGCAAGCCGCTGGGCCTCGAGGCCGCGCGCATTCCCGCCGAGGTGTTCATCGTCACCGTGGCGGGCGACCTCGAGATCTTCTCGCGCGTGCACGGGCTGAACAATGCGTTGCGCTACATCGCGGAGCGCGCCGACGCGCGTTATCCGGCGTTCCTCGTCGACGCTGCGCAGCGCCACGCGGTCGACTGGCTGCACATGCTGGAGCAGGGTGCGTCCACCGAACCGATGCCCACGCCCGTCGCGCTGCGCGACATCACCGCGCCGCTCGAACTCATCGCCGATGTGATCGATCTCAAGCTGCCATGGATGACGGGTTACTCGCGCCGCGTGGCCGAAGCTGCGCAACGCTGTGCGGCAGGGCTGGGGCTCGATGCGGCGCAGCAGCAGCGCATCTACCGCGCGGGGCTCATCCACGGCATCGGCCGCGCGTCGGTGCCCAATGCGGTCTGGGATTCGCCCGGCGTACGCAGCGAGGCCGATGCCGAGCGCCTGCGCCTCGTGCCCTATTGGACCGAGCGTGCGGCGCGACGCATCGACACGCTTCGCGACGAGGCTGGCATCGCATCCTTCGTCGACGAGCGGCTCGACGGCTCGGGCTTCTTCCGCGGCGTAAAGGGCGCGGCCATCGACACCGAAGGCCGCGTGCTGGCCGCTGCCGCGCACTGGGTGGCGCTGCGCACCGCGCGGCCCGGCAAGCCTGCGCTGACGGAGGTCGAGTCGATCGCGGCGTTGCGCGCGGAAAGCGATGGCGGCCGGCTCGACGCGCAAGCCGTCGCCTTGCTCACCGGCCATCCGCAACCTGCCGCCGAGGCGTCGTCCGCCGATGCAGCTGCGCTGCTGTCGGGCCGCGAAGTCGAGGTGCTCGGCCGCATCAGCCTCGGCGAAAGCAACAAGGAAGCGGCAAGGTCGCTCGGCATCAGCCCGAGCACCGTGCGCGCCCATCTCGAGAACATCTTCCGCAAGCTCGGCTGCACCACGCGCGCCGCCGCCACGCTGAAGGCGATGACGCTCGGGTTGCTCTGACGCCCGGTGCGCGGCCGTGCCGCATCATTGAGCCGCCGCCACCGCCTCTTCGAGGAAGTCGAGCCGGTCCTGTCCCCAGAAGAGTTCACCGCGGTACACGTACGACGGCGAACCGAAGACGCCCGCCGCCACCGCGCGATCGGTGAACGCGGCATAGGTCCGTGCGACTTCGCCGGTGGGCGCATCGCGCATCAGCGCGGGCGCGTCGAAACCGCAGTCCGTCACGATGCCTGCGAGCGTGTCTGCATCCGAGATGTCCTTCTCCTCGCACCACTGCGCGCGGAGGATCGCCTTGCAGAGCGGCACCACGTCATGCCCGCGGTCGGTGGCAGCGATGACGATGTGCGAGGCCAGCGTCGCATCGGGACACATGAACTTCGGGCTCGGGTTGACGTGGATGCCCAGCCGCTTGCACCAGCGCCGCAACTCGGCCACGCGGTATTGCTGCCGCTCGGGTGCGCGCAACGGCAGCAGGATGCCACCGGTGCGCGCATACACGGCGGGCAGGTCCACCGGCATGTAGCGCACCGTGACGCCATGCCGCCGCGCCAGCGCATCGAGGCGGTCGGCGCCCAGGTAGGCCCAGTCGGAGTTCATCCACAGGTAGCAGTCGATCGACTTCGCCATCGCGCCAGCCTCCTGAGTCATGGCGCAGCCTTGGCCAGCGGCTTCGGAATCGGTGCGAAGCGCTCGCTGCCGTGCATCTTGAAGGCGCTGATGCACGCCACCACGCCCAGCGCGCCGAGGTACCAGGCCACGTAGGCTGGATTGCCATCGCCCCGGGCCAGCAGCCAGGTCGCCATGATCGGCGCGAGCCCGCCGCCGATGGCGCCCGAGACCTGCACCGCCAGCGAGATGCCCGTGTAGCGCACCTCGGGCGGGAACTGGCTGGCAAACAGGCTGCCTTCGGGACCGTACAGGCAGGCATACACGACGCCGATGGCCATCACCGCCGCCACGTTGATCCAGAACACCTCGCGGGAGTGCAGGAAGTCGAAGAAGAGCGGAGCGCATGCCACGATGCCGACCGTTCCCAGCATGAACACCCACTTGTGGCCGATGCGGTCGCCCAGGATGCCGCACAGCGGCATCATCACCAGCGCCGCCACCGCGCCCCAGATGGTGGCGTCCAGCATCACGGTGCGCGCGATGCCGAGCGTGCCGGTGGCATAGGCCAGCGCGAAGGTCACCGTGGTGTAGAACCACGTCACCTCCGCCAGCCGCGCACCCACCACGACCAGCGTTTCGCGCGGGTACTTGCGCAGCACTTCCATCACCGGCAGCGCAACCTTCCTGCCGCGGGTCTCCATGCGCTCGAAGTCCGGCGATTCGGCCACCTTCACGCGGATGAACCAGCCCACCAGCAGCAGGATCACGCTGGCCACGAACGGAATGCGCCAGCCCCACGACAGCATGTCGGCCTCGGGCAGCTTCGCCACGGCGCCCATGGCCAGCGACGACAGGATCAGCCCCGGCGCCACGCCTGCCTGCGGCAGGCTGCCGAAGAAGCCCTTCTTGCCCGCCGGCGCATGCTCCACCGCCATCAGCACCGCGCCGCCCCATTCGCCGCCGACCGCAATGCCCTGCAGGAAGCGCATCAGCACCAGCAGCACGGCCGCCCAGTAGCCGATCTTCTCGTACGACGGGATCAGCCCGATCAGGATGGTCGGTACGCCCATCATCAGCAGCGTGATGAGCAGCATCGACTTGCGTCCCACCTTGTCGCCGAAGTGCCCGAACACGATGCCGCCCAGCGGCCGCGCGAAGAAGCCGACCGAGTAGGTGGCGAACGCGGCCATGGTGCCGGTGATCGGATCGAACGAGGGAAAGAAGATCTTGTTGAAGATCAGCGCCGCCGCCGTGCCGTAGAGGAAGAAGTCGTACCACTCGATGGTGGTGCCCATCATGCTGGCAAGGCCGGCCGTCACGTAGCCTTTCCGCGCCGCCCTTGTCTCGTCGCCCGTGGGGAGTTCCTGTGCGTTCATCATCTGTACCTCGTGCCGCGTTCAGCGCACCGCGGAAGGCATGGCCTTCGTCTGGCGGCACCAGTAGTTGAAGGTGCCGTTCACGATCGACGGCTTCAGCAGGTAGTCGTGCGCCTCTCGCGCCAACGCGTCGTTCACCGGTGTCAACGCGCCATAGGCGGCCTGTGCGCGCAGCTGCATGCGTGCGGCGCGTTCCAGGTACACCGAGAGGTAGGTGGCTTCCTCGATGCTGCAGCCCGCAGTCAGGTAGCCGTGGTGCGCCAGGATGATCGAGCGCTTCGTGCCCAGCGCTTCCGAGATCAGCACGCCTTCCTGGTCGGCGATCGGCACGCCCGGCCAGTCGGCCAGGAACGCGCAGTCGTCGTGCAGCGGCGTCATGTCCATCTGCGCGATCACCAGCGGCTGGCGCGCAGCGGCCAATGCCGAGGCCCAGGGCGAGTGCGTATGCACGATCGAGTTCACGTCCTTGCGCGCGCGGTACACCCACAGGTGAAAGCGCGTGGCCGGGTTTGCCATGCCTTCGCCGGTGAGCGTGTTCAGGTCCTGGTCGACCTCGATGAAGTCGTCGGGCGTGGCCTCGTCGAAGCCGAGGCCGAAGCGCAGCGTCCAGTAGGCGTCGGGTCGTTCCGAGCGGGCGCTGATCTGGCCTGCCAGCCCGGCTTCCTGTCCGGTCATGGCCAGGATGCGGCAGGCGTACGCCAGCGTTTCCTTCATGCTGCGCGGCGCGTCCTTCAGGTGCTGCGCCATCTCGCGCGTGGCGCGCTCGTCGAAGTATTCCTTCGTGCGGAGGTCGTCTCTCATGTGCTCTTTCCTCGTGGTCCGGCGGCCGCCGGCGAGGGCACGTTTGCCCGCGCCGCGGCTGCTGCGGGCGAGTATGGAGAGGCAGTGCCGCGCGAGCCATGCACCCATGTGCATAGCTGCTATGCGGCGCCGGACGCTAACCGGCGATGTCCACCGCGGTGGCGATCAGTTCCTCGACCAGCGGCGGCACCGGCCGGTCGCATCGCACGATCGCGACCACCCGGCGGCGCAGCACCGGCTGCACGATCGACACCTTGCGCAGGCGGTGGTCGCCCATGAGCTTGTCGGGAATGCGCTGCGGAAGAATGCAGGCGCCGATTCCCGAGGCCACCAGTTCCAGCAGCGCATCGACCGTCTCGGCCTCCGCCACGAACGACGGCTCCAGGCCGCTGCTGTGGATCATGCGGCGCAGCACGTAGTGCGACGGAAAGCCCACCAGCCGCGGCAGCTCGCTCGACAGGTCGATGCTGTCGCCGATGGCGCTGGCCTCCTGCACCACCAGGCACATGTCGTCGTCGAAGAGCGGCGTGGACGCCAGGGCCTGCGAGGCCACGGCCGAGTCGTAGACGAAGCCCGCATCGGCCTTGCCGCTCTCGACCAGCTCCACCACCTCGGGCGAGCTGCGGCCCATGAGCGACAGGTTCACGCTGTCATGCTGGCTCACGAAGCGCGCGACCACGTCGCCCATGAAGTAGTAGCTCAGCGTGTGCACCGTGGCCAGTCGCACCGTGCCGTGCGTGACGCCTTCGCGCGTTCGCACCGCGTCGAGCGCGGCATCGATGGTGCGGTAGCTGCCCTGCGTCAGGTCGCGCAGCTTGCGGCCGGCTTGCGTCAGCTCGACGCCGCGGCCGGTGCGCAGGAACAGCGGCTTGCCCAGGTGGGCTTCGAGCGAGGCCAGCTGCCGGCTCAGGCCCGACTGCGTCTGGTCGAGGTCCTCCGCCGCACGGGACAACGACCCCAGTTCGGCGATCCTGAGGAAGTAGCGAAGCTGGCGGTCGAAGCTGTCCATTCGGGTTCCGTGTCGGAGCCCGAAGTTAACACCTTGGCTGCCCCGGGGCGCTGCCGGCTGCGGTGGTCAGCCGAAGGTGAACACGAAGGCCTGTGCGCCCGGATCGAGGAACTCGATCTCGAACAGCCTGTCCTTCTCGTCCGCCTTCCGCCGCACCAGCTGGTAGAGCCGCTGCGCATCGACGACGCCGTTGCCCTGCGCGTCGGTGTCGTCGCCGTGGTCGGCCAGCGGCGGCTTTCCGTCGATGCGCACGCGGAAGCGCACCGGCTTGCCGTTGGCAGCGGGTCCGATCACCAGGTGCAGGTCGCGTGCATGAAAGCGGTAGGCGATGCGTCCGTCCGGGCGTTCGAGCCGGGCGCGCTCGGCGTCGACCGTCCATTCGCCGTCGAGCGCCCACTGGTTCAGGCGCAGCGATGCAGGCGCCTGGTAGGTGCGGGCACGGTCGCTCGCGATGCCGCCGGGCGACGCGAAGTTGTTCGCACGCTCGTAGCCGAGGTAGGTCTCTCCCGACTCGGGCAGGGTCTCGGCCGCGGCCGCCTGCGTGCCCTGGCCGACCGGCGCCACCAGCTGCCCCGGCACCGCACCGTGTCCGGCCTCGGCCAGCAGCTGCTGGATGACCTGTTCAGACTTCTCGTACATGCCCTCGCCGAACTGGTGATGGCGGATGCGCCCCTGCGCATCGACGAAGTACAGCGCGGGCCAGTACTGGTTGCCGAAGGCGCGCCAGATGGCGTAGTTGCTGTCCACCGCCACCGGGAAGCCCACGCCCAGGTCCTTCGTGGCGCGGCGCACGTTGGCCGGCAGCTTCTCGAACGCGAACTCCGGCGTGTGCACGCCGAGCACCACCAGGCCCGCATCCTTGTACTTCTCGGCCCAGGCGCGGATGTAGGGCAGGGTGCGCAGGCAGTTGATGCAGGAGTAGGTCCAGAAGTCGACCAGCACCACCTTGCCGCGCAGGCCCTCGGCCGTCAGGGGCGGGCTGTTGATCCATTCGATGGCGCCCGCGAGGGGCGGGATGGCGCCTTCGTCGCGCAGCGCGAGCGCGGGCTTCCTCGGCGCCGGTGCCTCGGGTTGCGCGGCGGTCAGCATCAGGCCGCCGCGGTCGACGCCGGCATCGGCCTGCGATGCCGGCAGCGACGGCTTCGCATCGATCTTCTCCACCAGCGCCTTCTCCAGTGCCGACGTGGTGCCGAACGAGATCCGGCTCAGCAGGCCGGTGTCCAGGCCGAGCGCGATGGCGCCCACGCCGGCCAGCACCGCCACACCGGCCACGCGCCGCAGCCATTCGCCGGCATGCAGAGAGCCCTTCATTGCAGAGAAGACCCGCCCGCCGAACAGCAGCGCCGCCGCCAGCGAGGTACAGGCGCCCGCTGCGTAGGCCAGCAGCAGCAGCGACGTGCCGAAGCTCGCGCCGTTGAGCGCCGCACCGGTGAGGATCAGGCCCAGGATCGGCCCCGCGCAAGGCGCCCACAGCAGCCCCGTGCCCACGCCCAGCATCAGCGCGGAGAACACCGACGCCTTGGCCTGTCCCTGTGCCTGTTCCTGCCCCGACAGCCGCATGCCCAGGCTCACCAGCGGCCGCGTCAGCCGGTCGGCGACCGAGGGAAACAGCAGCGTCACGCCGAACAGCGCCAGCATCGCGATGGCGGCGTAGCGCCCGTACTGGTTCAGCGTGACCACCCAGTTGCCGCCCACCGCGGCGAGCGTGGCAATCACCGAGAACGCCAGCGCCATGCCGGCCAGCATCGGCAGGCCGTGCGAGCGGAACGGGCGGTCGGCCCGTGCGAACACGAAGGGCAGCACCGGCAGGATGCACGGGCTCAGGATGGTGAGCACACCGCCCAGGTAGGCAACGATGAGGATGAGCATGGCGTCAGTCTCCGCTTGGGTTGATGACAGTGGAAGGTCGGAAAGAAGGAGCGAAAGGGGACCCCTCGCGGTCTCGCACTGCGAGCCGCGTCCGTGGGGTGGATCGGTGGATGAGAGGCGCTGGCCGGTGCGGCGGGCTCAGCCCGGCGCGGGGGCGGTGGTGTCCAGCGTGAGCCTGGCTTCGAGGCCGCCTTCGTCGCGGTTGCGCAGTGCCAGCTCTGCCCCCATCGCCACCGCCAGTTGCTGCGCGATGGCCAGGCCCAGGCCGGTGCCGCCGGTGCTGCGGTTGCGCGAGCCTTCCACGCGGTAGAAGGGCTTGAGCACGTTGTCGAGCTGGTCGGGCGGAATGCCCGGGCCGTTGTCGATCACCGCCAGCACCAGCTTGCCGTCGCCCGCCTGCACCTGCAGCCGCACCTGGTCGCCGAACTTGAGCGCGTTGTCGATCAGGTTCGTCAGGATGCGGCGCAGCGCATTGGGCCGCGACACGATGGGTGCGCCCGCGCGTCCGTCGAGCAGCACCTGCTGGCCCGCGTCCTCGTAGTCGGCCACCATGCTTTCGAACAGCGCGTCGGCGTCGATGCGGCAAGGCGGCTCGGTGGCGCCGTGCAGCGTGCGCGCGTAGGTCACGCCTTCGCGCACCAGCGCATGCATCGCGTCGAGGTCCTGGCGGAACTTGTGGCGGTCATGGTCGCTGTCCATCAGGTCGGTGCGCAGCCGCATGCGGGTGATGGGCGTCTGCAGGTCGTGCGAGATCGCCGCAAGGATCTCCACGCGCTCCGACATGTAGCCCGCGATGCGCTTCTGCATCGCGTTGAAGGCGCGCGCCGCGTGCTTCACCTCGGTGGGGCCTTCCTCGGCCAGCTCGGGGCCCTTCAGGTCGGGGCCGAGCTCGTCGGCCGCGTCGGCCAGCTGCGCCAGCGGGCGCGTCACCAGCCGCACCGCGTACCAGGCGCACACGGCCAGGACCGTCAGCTGCAGCCACAGAACCCACATGACCCAGGCCGAGACCGGCATGTCGACGCGGCGCGCATGAACCAGCAGCGACGAGCCGTCGCCCAGCCGCACCTGGATCTGCAGCTCCTGCGCCGGGCTCGACACCTGGCCGATCTTCACGATCTCGAACGGCCGCATCGCGTCCGCGATGGCCGTGGCGAACTGCGCCAGCACCAGCGTCTGCGGTGCGGTTCCCTCGGCCGCGCCGCCGAGCGTGAAGTGGTAGTTGCGCCGCTCCAGCCGCGCGAGCCAGCCGGCGCGCTCGGCGGCGGGCAGCCGGTCGAGGATGGCCACCGAGCTGGCGATGTCGCGCTCGATGCCGGTCATCATCAGCTCGCGCATCGCGATGCCGCGTTCGTAGCGGATGGCGGTGAAGGTCAGCAGCTGTGCGATCGCCAGGCCGACGACGATGATCAGCGTGACCCGCGAGAACAGCGTGCGCGGGACCAGCCGGCGCCAGCCTTCGAGGGGCACGGGCGCCGCGGTGGCGACCGGTGCGGGGGGCGCGGTGGATGCGGTCGGCATGGAAAGGCTCGCTGAGGTGGGCATGGACAGGTTTATAGCCCCGGCTTCGCCCCCGGCGCCGGCGGTTTGTATTCCAGTGTGTAGCCCCGTACAACCGCACATAGAACATTACCTGCCTGCACCTGCCCGGCGCGCCGGGCGAGGGCCGTGCCTACCTGGACAGCTCGATGCGGCGCACGAAATCCAGCGTCTCGTCCGGGCCCGGCCCGGCGATGCGGTTGCGGTTCGGCTCGCGGCGGTGGTCGAGCGTCACCTGCCGGCCGATCAGCGCCTTCTTCAGCCGCGAGCCGCCCGATTCGGCGTCTTCGTCGAACCAGTCGCCGCAGTGCCCGTCGCAGTACGCCGTGATCCGCTGGCCGGTGGCCGACTGCACCACCACGTGCAGGTCGTCGATGCCTCCGCCGCCGCGCAGGGTGCCCGAGAGCGTGGCGGCCAGCGCGGCACCGGGGAGCACGGCGGACAGCAGCGCGACGGACAAGGCGAAGGAAAGCGAGAGGGAGGGAGCGGTCTGGCGATTCATGGCGGCCGCCATGATAGGCGCCGGTCGTGTCCGCTCGTTCCTGCCGCGCCGCGCAACTTAGTGTGGCCGCCGTGCGCTCCGGATACACAGGCATACAAAGCCGCTTGCTGGCTTCGCCAGCCGGGCTACATTGCGGGCTTCCGCTTTTTCACACCGCGCGCGCCGCGCCGCAAGGCCATGAATTCCAAGACCTCCGACCACATCCTCATCGTCGACGACGACCGGGAGATCCGCGAGCTGCTCACCACCTACCTGGTCAAGAACGGCCTGCGCGTGGTGGCGGTGCCCACGGGGCGGCACATGCGTGCGGCGCTGGAGGAGTCGGGCCCGTTCGACCTCATCATCCTCGACCTGATGCTGCCCGGCGAGGACGGCCTCACGCTGTGCCGCGACCTGCGCACCGGCAAGTGGAAGGCCACGCCGATCCTGATGCTCACCGCGCGAAGCGAGGAGGCCGACCGCATCCTGGGCCTCGAGATGGGCGCCGACGACTACCTGGCCAAGCCCTTCTCGGCGCGCGAACTGCTGGCACGCCTGCGCGCCGTGCTGCGCCGCACCCGCATGCTGCCGCCGAACATGCGCTCGACCGAGTCGGCCTCGAAGCTGGCCTTCGGCGAATGGCAGGTCGACACCACCGCGCGCCACCTGCTGGACGAAAGCGGCACCATGATCGCGCTCAGCGGCGCAGAGTACCGCCTGCTGCGCGTGTTCCTCGATCATCCGCAGAAGGTGCTGAGCCGCGACCAGCTGCTGAGCCTCACGCAGGGCCGCGAGGCGGAACTGTTCGAGCGCTCCATCGACCTGCTGGTGAGCCGGCTGCGCCAGCGCCTGAACGACGATGCGCGCGAGCCGCGCTACATCAAGACCGTGCGAAGCGAGGGCTACGTCTTCGCTTCGGCGGTCGAGGCGCTGGACTGAGTCGTTTCAGCCCGGCTCGCCGTGACGCTTGCGGCGCGTGCCGGGGCCGGCGGGCTGCCGCGCCGAGATGCACTGGCAGTTCACCGGGTTGCGCACTTCGTGCGCGATGCCGCCTGCGAAGAAGAGCAGGGCAAACCAGAGCTTCTTCATCTCACGAACCCCTGGTGGCGGAAGCCGGCGTTGCGGCTGACGTGGCTGGGACCGGTGATGGCGCTGGCGATGGCTCGGCCAGCAGCGCCTGGATCTTCTTTTCCGTCGTGCCGTAGCTGCCCTCGCCGAAGTGCGAGTAGACGATCTTTCCCTGCTTGTCGATCAGGTACACGGCCGGCCAGTACTGGTTGCGGAACGCCTTCCAGGTGCCGTAGCTGTTGTCCTGCGCCACCGCGTGCCCGATCTGCAGGCGCTGGATTGCGTCCTTCACGTTCTGCGTCGACTTCTCGTAGGCGAACTCCGGCGTGTGCACGCCGACCACCACCAGACCCTTGTCCTTGTACTTCTCGTTCCAGTCCTTCACGTAGGGAAGGTGGTTCAGGCAGTTGATGCAGGTGTAGGTCCAGAAGTCGACCAGCACCACCTTGCCGCGCAGCTGTTCGATCTTGAGCGGCGGCGAGTTGAGCCAGGTGTCGATGTTCTGGAACTCCGGCGCGGCCTGCGCCTCGGCGGCCGGAACGTCGCCGCCGCCGAACGAGGGCGCGGCGAATGTCAGCGTCAGCGCGGCCGCCGAAGCCGTGAGCGCCACGGCGAAGAAGGCGGCGGGGGAGCGGGCAATGGATCGGGCGATGGAGGGGAGTGCCATAGTGAGGTCCTTCGGAAGAAAGTGACCCGATTCTTCTTTGCGCGACCCCCTGCCAGCGCGTTCTGCGTATGCCTCTGTATCCGCGGGACGAGGCAAGCACACTACGTTGCACGAAAAAGCGTTTGCAGGTGCCTGGCCTCACAGCATCCGCGGCTGCCTGGCGTAGCGCACCAGGTCGTCGCCGAGCCGCAGCGCCAGCGCGGCCAGCGGGCCGGTCGGGTTGTAGCCCGCGTTGTGCGTGTACACCGAGGCACCCACCACGAACAGGTTCTGCGCGTCCCAGTGCTGCAGGTGCGGCGACACCACGCTCGTCGCGGGCTCCGCGCCCATGATCGTGCCGCCGGTGGTGTGCGTGGTCTGGTACAGCCGCGCGTCGAAGTCGCCGCGCCGCGGCTGCGGCGTGCCCACCGTCGTGGCGCCCATCGCACGCGCGATGCCGGCGGCCTTGTTCGTCACGTACTCGCTCATGCGGTGATCGTTCTCGCGGAAGTTGAACGTCATGCGCAGCAGCGGCATGCCGTAGGCGTCGCGGTAGGTCGGGTCGAGATCGAGGTGGTTCTCGCGGTGCGGATAGTTGCTGCCGTGCACCGCCACATTGAAGGCATGCGCGTACCAGTCGGCATTCGCCTGCTTCCATGCCGACCCCCAGCGCGGCGTGCCGGCCGGCAGCAGGCGCGAATTGATGGGGCGCCCGTTCGTCACGTTCGAGTAGATGTACCCGCCGCCGAAGAAGCCCAGCCCCGCGTGGTCGAAGTTGTCGCCGTTGAACTCGTCCACCACCATCTGCGACGCGCCGGAGGCCATGAAGGGGTTGATCCACCTGTCCTTGAAGAACACCGGCACCGACGACATCACCTGGTAGCAGAAGTTCTTGCCGACCACGCCCTTGCCGCTCTTCGGGTCGTAGGGCCGTCCGATGCCGCTCGCGAGCAGCAGCCGGGTGTTGGTCATCGTGAAGCCCGAAAGCACGACCACGTCGGCCGGCTGCTCCCATTCCTGCGCGGTCTGCAGGTCGATGAAGCGCACGCCCGTCACCCGCCTGGCGTGCCGGTCGTAGTCGATGCCGGTCACCTGCGAATGCAGCCGGATCTCGAAGTCGCGCTGCTTCTGCAGCATCGGATACAGCAGCACCGCCGGACTGGCCTTGGCGTTGGCCTCGCAGAAGAAGCGCTCGCAGTGGCCGCAGTACTGGCACGGCGCCAGCTTCGCGCCATCGGGGTTGGTGTAGGCGCGCGGCGAGTTCGCGGCCGGCAGCGGAAAAGGCTTGTAGCCCAGGCTCTGCGCGGCGGCCTGGAAGATGCGGCCCGACTCGAGCATCTCGAGCGGCTTCTGCGGAAAGTCGCGCGTGCGCGGCGCCTCGAACGGGTTGCCGCCCTCCACGATCCGTCCGCCGATGTTGCCGGCCTGGCCGGCGATGCCGAAGAGCCGCTCGAACAGGTCGTGGTACGGCTCCATCTCGGCGTAGCCGATGCCCCAGTCCTGCACGGTCATGTCGCGCGGAATCGCGGCCTTGCCGTAGCGTGATTCCAGCCGCGTGCGCAGCGCCGGGTCGTATTCCGCCCAGCGCCAGGTCTGGCCGTTCCAATGGTTGGCCGCGCCGCCCATGCCTTCGCCGGGCAGGAAGGCCTCCATGCGGCGCACGGGCAGGGCCTGCTCGCCGACGGCATGGCGCAGCGTGTAGGTTTCGCTGGCCCAGTTCTGGACCAGGCTGTTGTGCACGCCCCAGCGCAGTTCGTCGCGCTGGTTGGGCAGTGTGGCGGCGGCGCTGCCGGCCAGGTCGCCGCCGCGCTCGAGCACCAGCACGTCGATGCCCGAGTTCATCATCTGCCGCGCGGCGAGTGCGGCGGTGAGTCCGCCGCCGACGAAGACGACCGAGCGCCTGGGAAGTTTCCGGATCATGGGGGGCCTTCTTCTTTCCTGTTCAGCTGAAGTCGCCGATCGATTGCGGCGAGGCCGCACCGGGAAACGCCCGGCCGCGGAACTCGACGACATTGCGCGCATGCAGCGCCGGCAGGCCGGGAAAGCCCACCGAACGCCAGAAGACCTTGTCCCGGTTGCCGCCGTACATCGGGTCGGCGAAGCAGGCCTGCACGAACAGCGGATAGAACGCGTCGTTGAACCACGCGCCGAGCGCGAAGCGCGGGTCGTCCCATTGGTCCGCCGCCACTTCCTGCAGCAGGGTGTCGATCCGCGCGGCGTCGAGCTGCTCGATGGGCTTGCCCGTGCGCTTCTGCGTCTCGCGGCGCAGCGCCGCAATGCCGGCCTTGAAGTGGTCCTCGGGCGTGAGCGGCGACTGGTAGCCGTGCTGCGGCTTGCCCGGCTGCCAAGGCCCTTGCCGGTAGAGCCGGTCGCCGCGGCCCCAGGCGCCAGCCAGCTGGCGGTCGATGAACACATGCAATCCGCAGTCGACGCCGCCGGGCGTCAGCGCGTCGGCCGGGCACATCGCATCGACCAGCGCCTCGACGCACGCGGCCTCCTGCGGGCCGAGCGAGAGATAGCTCGCACGCTGCGGCGCCACGGCCCCGGCTGCGGCCCCTTGTGCCCCGGCCAGCGCAGGCGCCAGGCCGCCGAACAGCGCCGGCAGGGCCAGCGCCGCGCCGGATGCGCCGCCGACCCGGCTCAGGAAGATGCGCCGCGCGGGCGGTGCGTTGTCTTTGTTGGACATGAGGTCTCTCTTCAAGGAACGAAGGCTGCGTGGACAGCTTGCAGGCTGTCGTGCAGCCTTGAGACTCATGCTATTGAGCGATGCCTGGCGCCGGAAGACCGCGCGCGTGAACCATCGGGGTGAGCGATCGGCATCAATGGCGCCGTGGCCGGCGCGATGGATCAATACGGCGTGCCGTATGCCGCGATGCCGAGCAGTTGCCGCGCGCCTTCGGTGACGAGGCCGGCGCGTCTCACGATGCGCTCCTTCCCGGCGCGTCGTGCCCTAGGCTCACGAGGTAGGCGCAGAACATGTCGGCCATCGCGTTCGAATACGCCTTGATCTGCGCGTCGGTGCGCGGGCTTTCCGAGAAGCTCTTGCCCACCGCACTGAAGGTCGTGGTGATGAGCTCGCTGGCCAGCGCGCGCCTGGCCTTCGAGGCCTTGGGCAGCACTTCCCGCATGAAGGCCTGCATGGCGCGGGTGCCGGTGGCCCGCGCTTCCTGCGCTTCGGGCGCGTCGCGGTAGAGCGGCGCGGCGTCGCTGAGCGCGCCGCGCACCTCGGCCTCCTCGCACTCGGAACGCACGAAGGCGTGCACCAGCAGCCGCAGCCTTGCGAGCGGCGGCTTCGCGGTGTCCTCGAGGATGCCGCCCAGCATGTCGCTGGTGTGGCGCCATTCGTCGCTCTGCAGGCGAAACAGGATCGAGGCCTTGTTCGGAAAGTACTGGTAGACCGAGCCGACGCTCACGCCGGCTCGCTCCGCCACGCGCGTGGTGGTGAAGCGGTGCGCGCCTTCCTTCGCCAAAACCTGAACAGCGGCTTCGAGAATCGCCGCGACCAGGTCGTTCGACCGGGCCTGCTTGGGCTGTCTTCTAGAGGAGAACGGGGTGCTCTTTCGTTCGGTCATGGGTGGGGTTCGCAACGCGAATGGAAAACATGAAGGGTTCTTCATATTATTGCAGCCATGGCTCCCGCAGCCGCTTCGCTCTTCCAACCGTCCCGTTCATCCATCCCGAGGAATCTTCCATGACAACCCTGACCCAGGCCCCATTGGCGCCCCTGCTGGAGCGCCTGTTCGAAGAAGCCGCCGCCACGTCGCCGGCCATGAGCGCATCGTTCGCCGGCCTGTCCGGCGAAGAGCGCACGCGCCTGATGCGCAGCAAGACCGGCTACGCAGAGCTCTACGCACAGCTGAAGGATTTCGCGCTGCCGGTCTCGCGCGAGACCGGCGCCTTGCTCTACATGCTGGCGCGCAACGGCAACGCGCGCAGCATTGTCGAGTTCGGCACCTCGTTCGGCATCTCGACGCTGCATCTGGCCGCCGCACTGCGCGACAACGGTGGCGGCCGTCTTCTCACCACGGAGTTCGAGCCGTCGAAGGTGGCGCGGGCGCGCGCGAATCTCGAGGCAGGCGGACTCCACGACCTGGTGGAGATCCGCGTGGGCGATGCGCTGCAGACCCTGGCCGCCGACCTGCCCGAGCGCATCGACCTGTTGCTGCTCGACGGCGCGAAGGCGCTCTATCCCGAAGTGCTCGCGCTGGTCGAAAGCCGCCTGCGGCCGGGCGCGTTCATCGTGGCCGACAACGCAGACTACAGCCCCGAGTACCTCGCGCGCGTGCGTTCGCCTGCGGCCGGCTACCTGTCCACGCCGTTCGGCGACGACGTCGAACTGTCGATGCGGCTCGGCTGATGCCGCTTGCCCAGGAGAAACTGCAATGAACATATTCGTGACCGGCGCGACCGGTTGGGTCGGCTCGGCCGTGGTGCGCGAACTGATCGATGCGGGCCATCGCGTCGCGGGGCTCGCACGTTCCGATGACAAGGCGGCCGCGCTCGCCGCGGCGGGCGCACAGGTCGTGCGCGGCACGCTCGACGACCTCGGCACGCTGCACGGCGCAGCCGATGCCGCCGACGCGGTGATCCACACCGCCTTCGACCACGACTTCTCGAAGTTCGCCGAGAACGCGCAGCAGGACCGCCGCGCCATCGAGGCGCTGGGCAACGCGCTGCTGCACACGCAGCGGCCGCTGCTCGTGACCTCGGGGCTGGCGCGGCTCGCATCGGGCCGCGCCGCGACCGAGGCCGACATGCCCCCTGCGTCGTCGCTGCGGCAGTCGGAAGCCGCTGCACAGGCGATGGCCGCGCGCGGCGTGCGCGTGTCGACGGTGCGGCTCGCGCCTTCGGTGCACGGGCTCGGCGACCATGGCTTCGTTCCGATGCTGGTGCGCCTGGCGCGCGAGAAGGGCGTGTCCGCCTACCTCGGCGAAGGCCTGAACCGGTGGGCCGGCGTGCATCGGCAGGACGCCGCGCGCGTGTTCCGGCTCGCGGTCGAGCAGGGCGCCGGCGAGCCGGTGTTCCACGCGGTCGCCACCGAAGGCGTGCCGTTGCGCCACATCGCCGAAGTGATCGGCCGGCGCCTCGGCCTGCCGGTCGAGCCGCGCGACCGCGAGCATTTCGGATGGTTCGCCGATTTCGCGGGCGCCGACATGTTCGCCTCGAGCGCTCGCACCCGGGCCGTGCTGGGGTGGCGGCCGTCCTGCCCCGACCTCCTCACGGACATCGACCAGCCCGGCTACTACGGCGTGTAGCCGTGTAGCGCAATTCCCGCCGCGCCAGTCGCACTGGCCGTAAGCGTCTGACGTCAGGCAACGCACTCGACGATCCTCATCGATCGGGTGCGCTCGCCTGTGGCGCGCACCGGTCGATGGAGGCAACCGGAACTTCCCATGTCACATCCATCGACACCCTCTGCATCTTCGCCAGCTTCTGCGCCTGCTTCCGCGCCAACCTCCGGGCGCCACCCGGCGCAGGGCCGCCTGCTGCTCCTCGCGGCCGTCCTCTTCATTTCGTATCTCTGCGTCGGCATGTCCCTGCCCGTCGTGCCGGTCTTCGTGACGGGACGGCTCGGGCTCGGCAACGCCTGGGCGGGACTCGGCGTGGGCATCGCCTTCCTTGCCACCGTGGCCACGCGCGCGCATGCGGGCAACCTGTCGGACCGCCGCGGCGCCAAGCCCGCGGTGGCGCGCGGGCTGCTCTTCTACGTCGCCGGTGCGCTGGTCTCGCTGTTCGCGGGCCTTCCGTTTCTCGCGCCCTGGACGGGCTTCGCCGTGCTGCTCGCGGGCCGGCTGCTGATCGGCCTCGGCGAGAGCCTGGTCGCCGTCGGCGTGATCGGCTGGGGCATCGGCCTCGTCGGTCCCGCGCGCTCGGGCCATGTGCTGGCGCTGGTGGGCGCGGCCATCTACGGCGCGCTCGCCGTCGGAGGACCCATCGGCCTCGCATTGTTCGCCCGCTTCGGATTTGCCGGCACCATGGCCTTCGGCGCCGCGCTGCCCGCCCTCGGCCTGCTGGCGATCTGGCGCCTCGACGGCGTGCCCGTGCACGCGGGCGCGCAGCGTCCGTCGTTCTGGCGTGTGGTCGGCAGCATCGGATGGCATGGCGCGGTGGTCTGCCTGCAGGGCATCGGCTTCGCGGCGATCGGCGCGTTCTTCGCGCTGCATTTTCTCGATCGCGGCTGGGGCCACGCAGGACTCGGGCTGACGGCCTTCGGCAGCGGCTTCGTGCTGGTGCGCGTGCTCTTCGGCCACCTGCCGGACCGCGTGGGCGGGCTGCCCGTGGCCATCGGATCGCTGGTGGTCGAGACACTCGGACAGGCGCTGATCTGGCGCGCGGACGGGCCCGTGCTCGCATTGGCCGGCGCGTTCCTCACGGGCCTCGGCTGCTCGATGATCTTTCCAGCGATGGGCCGCGAGGTAGTGCGGCTCGTGCAGCCTCACCTGCGCGGCGCTGCGCTCGGCGGCTTCTCGGCCTTCCAGGACATCGCCTACGGCCTCACCGGGCCGCTCGCCGGCCTGCTGGCCGACCGGGCCGGATACGGCAATGTGTTCCTCGTCGGCACGGGGTCTGCGGGGCTGGGCTTGCTGGTTGCCCTGTTCCTTCGTCGTGCACAGCGCAGGGACGGCGCGGGCCGGTCCTGAAGGGGGCGGGCCGCGTCGCTGTGTCCGGTTCGGCGCCTCCTCGCGAGCACTTCAGGGCCGCCTGTGGCCGCGCGGCGCGCGTGCGAAGATTCCTTCCATTCGGCCGCGGCGCCGATGGCCGGCAGCGCTTCCCGATCACAGGCCAGCGCCATCACAAACAACCCTCCTGAATGCTCGACACCCTCATCGCCTACCGCCTCGACACGCCGGCCCCCGGCACGCTGCGCGTGCGCCTGCGGCATGTGCCGCTGACCGCGATCCTCGTCATCGCGTGCGTTGCGCTCATGGGCATTCCGCTGGGCTTCGCCTGCGACATGGCCTCGGGCCACGATCCTTTCGGCAACCTGAATGGACAGAACGGCATGGCGAAACTGCTGGGCCTGCTGGGCCTGCTGGGCCTGCTGGGCCTGCTGGCGCTGGCCATGGTGTGCATGGCCGGACCGGCGGGCCTGTGGTTCTGGCCGATTCGCGAGACGCTGGTGCTGTCGCGCAGCGACGCGCGCGGCTGGCGCATCACGCGCAACGTGTTCGGCCTGCGCCGCAGGGTTGCGGAGGAATTCGACGTCGATGGCATCCGGGGGTTGTGCCTGCGCGAAGTCACGCTCAACGGCCGCGCGCATCTGTTGCCGGTGATGATCGACCGCGACGGCGAACCGCACTGGCTCAACTTCGGTTCGGCTATCCTGCCTGCGGGCTCGGCGCGCGCCGACGGCTACCTGCGCGCGCTCGCCGGCTTCTTCGAAGACATCTGGCCGGAACCCGTGAAGGACGCGGACGAATGGACGCGGCTGCTGCAGGCGTTCAAGGAAGGCAAGCGCCCGCCGCGTGCCGGCGAGGTGCCGTATGCCGGCATGCCGCCGCTTCGCGCGCGCCGGCCGGCGCCGGCGGCGAAGGTCGCCGCAGACGTGAAGCCTGCCGGCGGGACGGACGGGCCGCTGCAGCTGTCGATGCCTGCGCGCGTCACCGTGGGCGTGGTCGGACTCTTCTTCGGGCTGCTGGCGCTCAACAACTTCATCGCGGTGCTGAGCGGACTGTTCACGGGCCGCCTCGCCAGCAGCGGCAGCCGTTTCTCGAGCGGCACCCACATCGTTCGCTTCGCCACCGAACCCACCTGGTTCGTGGTGAACGTGGGCATGGAGAGCTTCGGCGTGCTGTTCCTCGCGTTGCTGGCCTATGGCTGCGCGAAGGCCGCGATGCTGTCCCCCGCCTGGAAGCGCGATCGCGCGAGCGAACGCAGGAGCGCGTCCGCGGTGAGAGGCAAGGCGGCGCGAGGCAGGAAGTAGTCACGGCCCGGGTCGCGCGCAGCTTCTCGCGCGCAGCCGAAGCTGGGCGACGACACTCGCCAGCCGTGGTGCCTCGTGTCCGGCCTGGGTACGGGTTCGTGCAGAGCAGGATGGTGACGGTGATCGGCACCGCTGCCGTCGATCCGCTGGACGCCGTCTCCGTTCAACTCGACAACCTGGGCTTCGAGACGCAATCCTGGGCGTTCTCTCCGGTGCACGAGTCGCGCTGACATTCGGATTCGCTCGCCTGCACCGGCGGCGCATTCATACGGGCGGCCCCCGATGGCTTCCGCGGCCGGCCGGATGGGGCGCCGTCCGACGCGGACCCGCGGCGCTGCACCGTAGGGTGGAATCTCCAAATACCGGGAGATCAGGCCATGCAGAGAACCATGCGAAACCGTGTCGCCAATCCGCCGTGGTCGCCGTTGTACATGGCGCTTGGCGTCGCGGCGGTCCTGATGATGCACGGCTGCGCCGTGTCGCCGCCGACCATCAAGCCCGTGAAGCAGGTCGACCTGCAGCGCTTCATGGGCGACTGGTACGTCATCGGCAACATCCCCACGCGGCCGGAGCGCAACGCCTTCAACGCGGTGGAGTCGTACAGCCTGAAGCCCGACGGCACGATCGACACGCGCTTCCGCTACCGCGACGGCGGCTTCGACGGGCCGTTGAAGACGATGAACCCCACGGGCACGGTGGTGCCGGGCACCAGCAACGCGGTGTGGGGCATGCAGTTCATCTGGCCGGTGAAGGCCGAGTACGTCATCGTCGACATCGACCGCGACTACCAGCTGACGATCATCGGCCGCAGCGATCGCGACTACGCGTGGATCATGGCCCGCACGCCGAGCGTTCCGGAGCCGGTGTACCAGGCGGCCGTGACGCAACTGAAGACGCTGGGCTATGCGGTCGACAAGCTGCGCCGCGTGCCGCAGCAGTGGCCGGAGGATGCCGGCACGGCGGCGGGCCGCTAGCGCCTCGGCGGCGCGTGCGCCCTAGAGGTGCAGCGCAGCCAGTGCGCCGATCGCCAGACCCGCCACGGCCACGCCGTACATCGCACGCTCGAGCCACTTCCTGCGGGTGAGCAGGGCGATGGCGGCCAGCGCGATCGACACCTGCAGCACGGTGGTGGCCTGCGCCCAGCGGTGGTGCTGGTGCATCTGCTCGTCGGACTGCGCATCCCAGCGGCCGGACTCGTCCTCGAGCTTCTTCGCGGCGGCCTGGATCTCGGTCTTCTCCTGCTCGTAGCGCGCCACCTTCGCCTGCCATTGCTGGCGGCGGGCGTCATCGGTGGCCGTGTCGCGCGCGAACTCGGCGAGCGCCTGCTTGGTGCTCTTCGACTGGAAGTAATTCCACTGGTTCGACGCCTCGGTCTTCTTGATGGCGGCGTTGTTCTTGTAGATTCCGGCATTGGCCTGCGTGGCCCCTCCCATGTACGCGAAGATCGCGCCCACCGTCGCGATGGCGGCGGTGCACACGGCGATCTTGCCGGTCATGCTCATGCCGCCGCCTGGCGTGCCGGAGGCGCTGCCGTGGGCGTCGTGCGCGTCATGGCCATGGGCGCCGCCGCTGGCGGCATGTTCGAGTTCGTGGTCGTGCGGGCCGTGCACGTGGAAGCCGTGTCCTGACATGGGGTCCTTGGGTCGCTGGGAAGTTGGGTCGATCGGAAATTCCGGGGGCGCGCGAGTATGCCCGGTCTTCATGACCGGCCCGCCTGGGGATTTGCACCCGGTTGTCGCGACCCTGCAACGCCCGGCCGGCCCGGGCCGGTGCTCAGCCCGCGGGCCGCACGGTCAGGTAGAACGGCGTCAGCGTGCCGGCCACGGGCCGCAGCAGCTTCAGCAGCAGCGGGCGGCCGTAGCCTTCGCCGGCGAGGCGCTTCAGCAGGTCCGACAGCTGCGCGAGCGGCGTGCCGTCGCAGCCGACCAGGATGTCGCCGCTGCGCAGGCCGTCGCGTGCCGCCACCGAACCGGCGACCACCTCGACCACGCGCACGCCGGTGGCCACGGGCCAGTCGTTCTCGCGCACCCAGCGCCGGGGCAGGGCGACGGCGGCGCACTGGACGCCGAGCTTGCCGCGGCGCACCGCGCCGTGCCGCATCAGCTCGCCGGCCACCCAGCGCGCGGTGTCGATGGCCACCGCGAAGCTCAGGCCCTGCGCCGAAGGAATCACGGCCGTGTTCACGCCGATGACGTTGGCCGCGCTGTCCAGCAGCGGCCCGCCGGAGTTGCCGGGGTTGAGCGCCACGTCGGTCTGGATCACGTCCTCGATCATGCGGCCGCCGCGCGAGGGCAGGCTGCGGCCCAGCGCGCTCACGATGCCGGCGGTCACGGTGAAGTCGAAACCGAGCGGATTGCCCACGGCCACCGCGAGCTGGCCCGGCTGCAGCGCGGCCGAGCTGCCCAGCGGCAGGAAGGCGGCGGGATGCGACTCGATGCGCAGCACCGCGATGTCGGTCGACGCGTCCTGCCCCACGAGGCGGGCGACGCCTTCGGTGCCGTCGGCGAAGGCCGCGCGCAGTTCGCTCGCGCCTTCGACCACATGGGCGTTGGTCAGGGTGAAACCGTCGGGCGTGAACAGAAAGCCCGAGCCGCTGCCGTGCGTGTCGCGGGCGGGGCCGTTGCCGCGCTGGCCGGCCTTTCGCACCTTGATGTGCGCGACGGCCGCGCTGGCCGTGTGGGCCACCTGTGTGACGGTGGAGGAGTAGGAATCGAGGAGGAATTCGTCGCGCGCGCCCATGGAGCACCTTTCAGTCGCCGGATTCCTTCGAAATGGCGGCGGCGCGAAGGGTTTTCAAGCGGTCGGGGGTGGCGGCCCATCCGGCACCGGCTGGGCGCTGCCGGTGCGGAACGGCTGGCGCAGCCTGCGCAGCGTTGCGCGCACGCGCACCCGCCAGGCCGCGCCGCGGGCTTTCGGCGGCGCGAACCGGGGCGGCATCGTGGCAGCCAGCGCGGTGTACTGCGAGCCCAGCAGGCCCGAGCCGAACGGGTCCTGGTGCTGCTTCAGCGCATGCCCGATCTGCACCAGGCGCATCGACGCGCCGGGTTCCCGGCGCCGCAGCGCCTCCACTTCTTCCGCATACCTCTCGGTCAGGCGGGCCCACTTCGAGAAGTCATGTCCGAATGCCGAAGCTTCGCCGTTCATCCTGAACCTGTCCTTTCTTCCTTCACATTCGCGCCGTCGGGGCGCTTGATGTCTTATCGGAAGCTGTGGCCGGATGTTTAGTACGAAGCCCTTATTTTTCTGTTACCCCGGTGCGGTGGGCCTGTCGGGCGCTCAGATCTTGAGCGGCGGGAACGACTTGACGAGGTCGTCCAGCGCCTTCACCTGCGTCAGGAAGGGCTCCAGCTTGTCGAGCGGCAGGGCGCTCGGGCCGTCGCACTTGGCCTGCGCCGGATCGGGGTGCGCCTCGAGGAACAGGCCGGCCAGCCCCACCGCCATGCCGGCGCGCGCCAGGTCGGCCACCTGTTCGCGGCGGCCGCCAGAAGCGGCTGCGCCCGACTCGCGCTGCTGCAGCGCATGGGTCACGTCGAAGATCACCGGCAGGTCCTGCGTGATCTTCTTCATGACGCCGAAGCCCAGCATGTCGACCACGAGGTTGTCGTAGCCGAAGCAGGTGCCGCGGTCGCACAGGATGAGCCGGTCGTTGCCGGCTTCCTTGAACTTCTCGACGATGTTGAGCATCTGCGACGGGCTCAGGAACTGCGGCTTCTTGATGTTGATGACGCGGCCGGTCTTTGCCAGCGCCACCACCAGGTCGGTCTGGCGTGCGAGGAAGGCGGGCAGCTGGAGCACGTCGACCACCTCGGACACCGGCGCAGCCTGCGCGATCTCGTGCACGTCGGTGAGCACCGGAACGCCGAAGGCGTCCTTCACGGCCTGCAGGATCTTCAGGCCTTCGTCGAGCCCGGGGCCGCGGTACGAGTGGATGGACGAGCGGTTGGCCTTGTCGAAGCTGCCCTTGAACACATAGGGAATGCCGAGCTTCTGCGTGACGCGCACGTACTCTTCGGCGCTGCGCAGCGCGAGGTCGCGCGACTCCAGCACGTTGACGCCGCCGAACAGGACGAAGGGGCGGTCGTTGCCGGTGCTGACTTGGGTGGTGATGGTGACGATGGACACGGGGGTTCTCCAGCTGCTGGTTTGCCCCCTATTGTCTGCTCGCGCCCGCCCGTGCCGGCGCGTCCGGTTTCCGGGTCAGCCGTTCGACACCGCCGGGGCCGCCGCAGCCGCCGTGGGCGAATGCTGCAGGGCTGGCGGAAGCCGGTCGTCGAGCCAGTCCATGCGCCACGCCAGCACCGCCACGGCCAGCACCAGCACCGCCGCTGCGGCAAAGCCGGTTGCACCGTGCCGTTCGCGGTACGGATCGCGCGCGATGCGCCGCGCACCCGGCGGCACGTGGGCGGTCTGCGAGAGCATGCCGCCCAGCCGCACATTGACCTTCATGCGCCCGTTGACGGCCCAGCCGCTCGCGTCCAGCAGCGGTCCCAGGCTGCGCTGGCGCAGCTTGAGCCATGCGATCAGCATGCTCGGCCCTGAAATGGCGAGCACGATCCCCAGCAGCGCGACCGGAATCCACTGACCCAGGTCGATGAACTTGCCGAAGATCGCGACCAGCACCGCGCTGATGCTCCCCAGCGCTACGCCGATGGCCGCGACCGTGCCCACGTCGACCCGGCCCGCGGGGCGCGGCACCGCGGTGGGCACCTTCGCGGCATCCGCCGACGCGGCCTGGTCGGCCGTGGTGAGCCGCGTCGCCAGGCTCGTGAGGCCGGTCTGGCCCGCGGCTTCCTGCGCGGCGGCGCGCTTGGCCACCTGTTCCTCGATCACGCGGACGAATTTCTTGTACGGCGCGAAGAAGGCCTGCGCCACGCTCGTCGGGTTTTCGATGAGCTTGGTGATGGTGGCGTCCCAGTCGCGGCCCTGGCGGTCGTAGAACACGCCGTTGCGGCCGACGAACAGGAAGTCGACGTCGCCGGCCGTGAAGGCCGCGACGATGCTCATCTTCTGCCCCTGGCGCGTGCAGTCGCAGTAGGCCAGGCAGGTTTTCGCCAGACCGGCGAGCACCGCGTGCTTGGCCGTGTCCTGCACCTGCACGGTGAGTTCGCAGCTGCGCCCGTCGAGGTACAGCATGCCGGCCTGGAAGATGGCGCCTTCGCGCTGGTAGAAGGCCTTGAACGACACGAAGTTGTTCAGCAGCACCACCAGGTCGCGCCGCAGACGGATCAGCTTTTCGAGATCGACCAGCAGCTTGTTGTGTTCTTCCGCAGCCTCGTCGTCCGCGATGAGCGCGAGCAGCGGCTCGCGCGTGCGCAGCAGGGCATCGAGCCTGGCGAGCGGGAGTTCGGCGGCCCAGTTGGCCGGGCGCCTGGCCATCAGCGCGCGCAGCGGCGCGAGCCGTTGCTTGATGGCGGTCCAGTCGTCTTCCGACAGGTCGTCGCGCGCGCCCAGCAGCGGCGCCACCGTGCGCGCGGCGAACACCGCGATGGCCTCCGCCCATGCGGGGTTGAGGCTGGTGCCCTGCAGCGGCAGCACGCAGCGCGGCGTAACCGGGGCCAGCGGCAGGTCGGCGATCGGGTCGGCCTGCAGGTCGAGCGTACCGGCGCCGAGCTGGTCGTAGGCCTTGTACGAGGGATTGAGCGCGCTCACGGCCTGCCGGTCGAAAGCGGCGACGCGGCAGCGCGCGAAGAAGTCGTCGAGCTTGGCCTGCACCTTGTTGGCCGCATCGGCGGCGGCCAGCGTGGCGTCGCCCAGGGGCATCAGCGTGCGGTCGCCTTCGTCGGCCTGCGCGTGCCAGTCGCGCGCCACCTGCACCTCGCGGAAGTAGGCCTCGGTGCGCGCGCGGTCGATGCCCGGCGTGGCCTTGTGGCGGTCCGGCACGCTGCCGTGCACGCGCATCACGTCCTCGACGGTGGCGCGCACCGCATCGTCCTGCGCGGTGGCGGGCGTGACGATGCCGTCGCCGTTGAAGCGCATGGCGGCCAGCAGTTCGCCGCGGTCGGCGATGTCGGCCAGCGTGAGGGCCTCGGCGTCGGGCTTGCCCTGGATCTGCAGCAGGCGGCGCGCCTCGTCGCGCAGCCGCGCCCCGTCGGGCGTGTCGTCGGCGAGGTCGTCGAGCGTCAGCACGTCGCTGCCCTGCAGCAGCACGTCGGGGTTGCGCAGCCGCGCGCACACCCATTCGCAGGCGGCCACCACCTCGGGTGGCCGCACGCGTCCGTCGCGGTCGGCGTCGATCAGGTCGAGCGTGCGCGGGTCGAAGTCGATGCCGCGCGTCGGACAGGCGAGCGCGACCCAGAGCTTCTGGTCGAGTTCGCGGATGCGGGCGATGTCCTCGCCCGAGCGGAACACGACCTGGTCGGTGCCGCCCGCGCGAATGAACTGCCACTTGTGCGCGGCAGGGGAGGTGGCGTGCGTATCGGCGGCCGAGGCGGTGGGCGTCAGGGTCGTCGCTTGGGTCATCGTCGGCGGTCCTCCGCTCAGACCGCGACCTTCTTGTGTTCGCCGAGGTTCTTCGGCGGCTCGCCGGTGATGGCGGCCTTCGCCATCTTGTAGAGCTGCACCATCTTGCTGTCGTCGACGTCCCAGTATTCGGCGCCGACCACGGTCACTGCGAGCAGGCCGAGGTTGGGGTCGGTGGGGCCATTGGGAAACCAGGCCTGCGCCATCTTGGTGAAGAGCGCTTCCTTCTTCGCCTGGTCCTCGACCAGTGCGCCGCGGCCGGAGACCGACACGTAGCTGTCGTCGTCGGTGTTGGCATACGCGATGTTCACCACGGGGTCGGTGGCGACGTGGCGTGCGATGTCGCCGTCCTTCGGCACGAAGAAGTAGAGCGTGCCCACGTCGTCGCCGTCCTTGTTCTGCGTGGTCAGCGGATGGCTGTGCAATTGCCCGTCGTCATGGCGGTGCGTGAGCATGCCGTAGCGGGTGTCCTTGATGAGGTCCCAGAGCTTGCCTTGGTCGGTGGTGGTGGTCGTCATGTCGGAACTCCAGAAAGTGATGAGTGGAAGAGAAGAAGGGAAAAGATCGATTGCGATGGGATAAGAGGTTCCACCGTAAGCGCGCGGCACGGCGATCCATGAGGACACACGGCGCACAGCCGTGTGGTCCCACGCCGACACGGCATGCATCGCAGTCCGGACTTCGTAGGCGCTGTCCGTCCGGCGGAGGCGGCATTGCCCTTGCACCGCACGCACGCGGCATCGCTAGCTTGGGAATCGACGGTCGGCTCCGTCCCTCGTATCTCCTCCCTTTGCGAGGGCTTCGCTGCATGACTGCAACGAGGCTTGAACCCGGCTTGCCGCCGGGTTCTTTTTTGCGGCGGCCTTCATGAGGCCTTCAGCCGACGCTCAGCGAATCTTCAGCCGCGCTGCCGACACTGGACGCCCTGCAAGACTCTTCCGCCCAGCGGCCCCACTCGCTTGAAATCTCCGAAGTTCTCCAGCCGGCCGATGCAGCTCGCGCTGCTGTGCGCCGTTGCCGTGGTCGCCGCCGGGTGCGCCCACGATCACCATCACCGCAACCGGGACCGCGACCGCAACGGCGTTCCCGACCGCTACGAGCGAGGCCGCGACAGCGATGGCGACGGCGTGCCTGATCGCTTCGACCGCAGGCCGGACAACCCTCGGAAATACTGAGGGCGCATCACGCCACACGCCGGCATCGCGCCGGCGTCGCGCCGGCATCACGGCGCCTTCGGCTTCGACGAGGGCTCCCACGAATCCGGCGTGGTCGCCACCAGCGACTTGAAGTCCTTCCATGGCCGGGCGCCAGAGATGCTGCGCCCGCCGACGATCACGGCCTTCGCGAAGACCACCATGCGCTGGCGCAGGTAGTCGCGGTCGGATGCGGGCCAGGTCTCGATCGAATGCGGCCCGCGCGCCAGCACGATCTCCTTCACGCCGCGGATGCGGTTGTAGGCGGCGACGGTGCCCTCGAGCGTCTCGGCGCGGTCCCAGAGTCCTTTGCCGAAGAACGCGGCGGGCCAGCGGTCCATGCCCGCGAGGGTGGACGAGTTCGGATAGAACACGATGTGGTGGTCGGCCGCCATCCCGCCCAGGAACAGGTTGCGGTCGGCCAGGTCGGGCGAGTCGCCCACGTAGCCCGCGCCGCTCGCGAACGACGACAGCAGGATCGCGCCGCGGATGTTGCGCATGTTCTTCGGCGGCGTGCAGCTGGGCTCGGGCATGTCGAAGCTGCACTGGGCCACGTAGTTCCTGGTCATGGCCCAGGCGGTGGACATCGAGCCGCGCGAGTAGCCGCCGAGCACCAGCGGAATCTCTCCGGCCGGCATGCCCGCCAGCAGACGGCCGCGCGTGGCCTCGCCTTCGAGCAGCTCGCCCGTCGGCGTGAGGATGCGCAGGCCGCGCCCGCTTTCCAGCGCGGCGAGCGCGCGGAACACGTCCTCGCCTTGCTCCAGCGTGTTGGTGTCGCTGAAGCCGCCCGACAGCCCCTCGCCGCGGCGGTCGTAGGCCAGCACGTCGAAGCCTGCCTGGTTCAGCGCATGCAGGTTCTCGCGCCACCAGCGCTGCCCCATGGTCTCGGTGGTGGCGTTGGGGAAGCTGACGGGCACGGTCTTGCCCGTCTTCTCGTCGATTCGGTAGGACGCTTCGTCGGGATGCTGGATCGCGGTGAGCTGCCCCCCGCCGCCCGGCGCCATGATGGCCAGCGCGCGCACCTTCCTGCCCTTGCCGTCGTCCACGCCGGCGCCCTCGATGTACCAGCCGCGCAGCTTGATGTCGCCGGTCATCTTCAGGTCGATGCGCTCGAAGGTGTCGCGCGGCGCGGTGAACTCGACGATGTAGGTGCGCGCGTCGGCCTCGGCAATGCCTTCGCGGTACGGCGCCTTCGCGAAGAAGGCGGGCCGGCGGATCTGCTTCAGGTCGACCTGGCCGTCCGGGTCGATCCTGCCCGACGGATCGACCGTGCCGGTCGAGCGCGTGGCGCGCTCCTTGTTCGGCGGCAGCCAGCGCTGCATCTGCGCGTCGATGCGCTTGAAGCAGGCCGGGTCTTCCTTGCAGGCGCGCCAGCGGGCCTTCAGCCTGTCGTCGGTGAATTCGGCGATGTGGTAGTCGCCACCCGCATAGCCGGCGGGGGCGCGGTTGGCCGTCATGAGCACCGGCACGCAGACCTTGGCGCCGACGCCGGCCGACTTCTGCGGCAGCAGGTAGCCGCCCATCATGGCGTTGCGGTCGGTACCGACCCAGGCGGTGCAGTCGGTGGGCGGCACCACACTGGCAGCGGCCTGGCGCTGTGCTTCGCTGGCGCCGCTGCAGGCGGTGAGCGACAGCGCCGCGGCGATGACGGACGCGGCGGCGCGCCATGGGAACAGTGGGGCGAAGCGCGAAGTGGGGGAGGTCATCGTGCGGCGTGTCGGAGTCTCGAAGGCCTGATCTTCGCCGTTTCCCGGAGGCAGGATCGAGGCCGAAGCCTCGCCCGGGTGCAGGCGCGCCGCTCGCCCGATGTAGGACGCGTCCTGCATGCACACGCGGCGATGTCCACTCTTGGG
The DNA here is from genome assembly GCF_902712855.1 of Variovorax paradoxus. Taxonomy (NCBI): domain Bacteria; kingdom Pseudomonadati; phylum Pseudomonadota; class Betaproteobacteria; order Burkholderiales; family Comamonadaceae; genus Variovorax; species Variovorax paradoxus. The sequence continues at coordinate 4,163,396 of NZ_LR743507.1, read as the reverse complement.
CCGCTCCGCCTGCGCGCTGAATCGCCGCCGACCCCGCAGGGGCAACAAGGAGACAGACAGATGAATTTCGAAGGCATCTATTGCTTCGACACCGCATGCGTTCGCTTCGCCTTTTATCCCGAGGGCCCCACGGGTCCGCGCGTTCTCGCGCAGATCTCCGAGGAAACGCTGCACGACGAATTCGGTGCACGCGAGATGGGCGACCGCCTGCTGGAGACGTGCCGCCAGCATTTCCATGCGATCGAGCCCGCCGCAGTGGCCCGCTACCGCAGCACGTCGTGCCAGCCGATCACGCTCACCCTCGAAGACTTCTCGCTGCACGCCTGACGTGCCGAAACGGCGGCGTCGCCTGGATGCCACCGAACGGTCACGAAAGGTACGTGGAAAGGACACGGGCAACTCTCCGACAAGGCGAGTAGCTTCAGACCGTATCCGCGGCACACCGGCTCCCCCGCAAATTGCGGTCTAGCCAGACGAACTACGCAGGCGTTCCTTGAACCGCCCCGTGTGAGCCGTGCATCTGGCTTTCTCTATCAAGGAACGCCGGTGCCTCTGAACCATTCACTCCCGGGCGAGCGAGACGCCTATCTTTTTCACGAGGGCACACACGCCCGCCTGTACGACCTGCTGGGCTGCCACCCGCAGGCTGGCGGGGGTGCCCGCTTCGCGGTGTGGGCGCCCAATGCCGAGTCGGTCTCGGTCGTGGGCGACTGGAACTACTGGTCGGGCGACGCCGACCCGCTGGTGCCCGACCACGACACCGGCATCTGGCAGGGCCACGTGCCCAACGCCGCCATCGGCCAGACCTACAAGTACCGCATCCGTTCGCGCTTCGGCGGGTACACCGTCGACAAGGCCGATCCCGTGGCCTTCAGCGCCGAACTGCCGCCGGCCACCGGCTCGCGCATCTGCGAACTCTCCTACGAGTGGAACGACGACGAGTGGATGGCCACGCGCGGCGTGCGCAACGCGCTCGATGCGCCGATGTCGGTCTACGAAGTGCACATGGGCTCGTGGCGGCGGCATGACGGCCAGTTCCTGGGCTACCGCGAACTGGCGCACGAACTCGCCGACTACGTGAACAAGATGGGCTTCACCCACGTGGAGCTCATGCCGGTGACGGAGCATCCGTTCTACGGCTCGTGGGGCTACCAGACCACCGGCTACTTCGCGCCCACCTCGCGCTTCGGCACGCCGCAGGACTTCATGTACCTGGTGGACCACCTGCACCAGCAGGGCATCGGCGTGCTGCTCGACTGGGTGCCTTCGCACTTCCCGACCGACCAGCACGGGCTGGCCTTCTTCGACGGCACGCACCTCTACGAGCATGCCGATCCGCGCCAGGGTTTCCACCCCGAGTGGAATTCGAGCATCTTCAACTACGGCCGCTCGGAGGTCCGCAGCTTCCTGGTGTCGTCGGGGCTGTTCTGGCTCGACCTGTACCACCTGGACGGCCTGCGCGTGGACGCGGTGGCTTCCATGCTCTATCTCGACTACGCACGGAATCACGGCGAGTGGATTCCCAACCGCCACGGCGGGCGCGAGAACCTCGAGGCCATCGACTTCCTGCGCACGCTCAACCGCGCCGTCTACCGCGAGTTTCCCGACACGCTCACCGTGGCCGAGGAATCGACCGCGTGGCCGCGCGTGTCGCGCCCCACCGACATGGACGGCCTGGGCTTCGGCGAGAAATGGAACATGGGCTGGATGCACGACGCGCTCGACTACATGAAGGAAGACCCGGTCAATCGCAAGTACCACCACCACAAGCTGACCTTCTCGCTGGTGTATGCCTTCAACGAGAACTTCGTGCTGCCGCTCTCGCACGACGAGGTGGTGCACGGCAAGGGCTCGCTCATCAACAAGATGCCCGGCGACAGCTGGCAGCAGTTCGCGAACCTGCGTGCGCTGTTCGGCTTCATGTGGGCGCACCCCGGCAAGAAGCTGCTCTTCATGGGCGGCGAATTCGGCCAGCGCCGCGAATGGACCCATGACGGCGAACTCGAATGGTGGGTCACCGGACAGCACCATCACGGCGGGCTGCAGAAGCTGGTGGCGCAGCTCAACCGCGTGTACCGCGAATCGCCCGCGCTGCACCAGCTCGACTTTTCCGCCGCCGGCTTCGAGTGGCTCGCCGCGGACGAGGCCGAGACCAGTGTGTTCGCCTTCCTGCGCAAGGCCGGCGACGGCAGCCCGCCGCTGCTGGTGGTGAGCAACATGACGCCGGTGCCGCGCACCAACTTCGTGCTGGGCGTTCCCGCCGGCGGTTTCTGGCGCGAAGTCATCAACACCGACGCGGCCGAGTTCGGCGGCGCGGGCTGGGGCAACCTCGGCGGCGTGGAGGCCGCCCCGGTGCGCTCTCACGGGCGCATGCAGTCCGTTTGCCTCACGCTGCCGCCGCTTTCGACGCTGATCCTGGAGCAACGTCCGACACCATGAAGAACATATTCGCGACCACCCGCCACGCACCCGTGGCCGACGAGATGAACCCCCATGGCAACGTGCGCGCAGTGATCGATGCCGTGCTGCCCGCGGTGGACAACGGCCGCTTCGCAGTGAAGTGCGTGGCCGGCGAGCGCGTGCGCGTGCGCGCGCACTGCTTCACCGACGGCCACGACGTGCTGCGCGTGATGCTCTGCTGGCGCGCGCAGGACCAGGGCGAGTTCCGCGAGGTGCCGATGAAGCCGCTGGGCAACGACGTGTGGGAGGCCTCGTTCTCGCCGCCCGCGCTCGGCCGCTACGTCTACACCGCGGTGGCATGGGTCGATCCTTTCGAGTCGTGGCGCAGCGAGATGACGCGCCGCGTCGATCCCGACGACGTTCGCATCGCCTCGCAGGTCGGTGCGCTGGAGATCGCCGCTGCCGCCGAACGCGCCGACGGCGTGGACCGCACCGCGCTGCAGCGCTGGGCCACCGAGCTCGATGCCGTGGCCGCCACGCCCGGCGCCGATGCGGTGGCGCTGAAGGCGCTGGCGCTCGACGAGGAACTGGCCGAGACCGCGCGCCGCCACCCCGACCGCCGTCACGCCGTGCGCCATCCGGTCGAGCTGCCGCTCGTGGCCGACCGTGAACGCGCGCGCTTCAGCACCTGGTACGAGCTGTTCCCGCGTTCGGCCGGCAAGGAGCGCGGCGTGCACGGCACCTTCAAGGACGTGGAAGCGCGGCTGCCGGCCATCGCCGCGATGGGTTTCGACGTGCTGTACTTCCCGCCCATCCACCCCATCGGACGTACGCAGCGCAAGGGGCCCAACAACAAGCTGGTGAGCGGCCCCGAGGACGTGGGCAGCCCCTGGGCCATCGGCGCGGCCGAAGGCGGCCACAAGGACATCCTGCCCGCGCTCGGCACGGCGGAGGACTTCCGCCACCTGGTCGCGCGCGCCGCCGAGCACGGCATGGAGATCGCGCTGGACATCGCCTTCCAGTGCGCCCCCGACCACCCTTACGTGAAGGCGCATCCGGACTGGTTCCGATGGCGGCCCGACGGCAGCGTGCAGTACGCCGAGAACCCGCCCAAGAAGTACCAGGACATCTACCCGTTCAACTTCGAGAGCGAGGACTGGCGCGGCCTGTGGACCGAGCTGAAGAGCGTGTTCGAGCACTGGGTGGGCGAGGGCGTGCGCATCTTCCGGGTCGACAACCCGCACACCAAGGCGTTCCCGTTCTGGGACTGGGTCATCGCCGAGATCAAGCGCACCCACCCCGAAGTGATCTTCCTGGCCGAAGCTTTCACGCGGCCCAAGGTGATGCACCGGCTGGCCAAGGGCGGCTTCTCGCAGAGCTACACCTACTTCACCTGGCGCAACACGAAAGAAGAGCTGGTCGAGTACTTCACCGAACTCTCGACCGCGCCGGGCATCGACTACTTCCGCCCCAACGTGTGGCCCAACACGCCCGACATCCTTCATGAGCAGCTGCAGGGTGGCGAGGTGCCGGTGTACATGTCGCGGCTGGTGCTGGCAGCCACGCTGTCGGCCAGCTACGGCATCTACGGCCCGGCGTACGAGCTGCGCGAGCACCTCCCGCGCGAGCACGGCAGCGAGGAATACCTCGATTCCGAGAAGTACCAGCTGCGCCACTGGAACCACGACGACCCGCAGAGCCTGGCGCCCTTCATCGCGCGGGTGAACCGCATCCGCCGCGACAATCCGGCGCTGCAGTGGGACCGCACGCTGCGCTTCCTGCACATCGACAACCCGCAGCTGCTGGCCTACGCCAAGAGCTCGGCAGACGGCAGCAACGTGGTGGTGACGGTGGTCAACCTCGACCCGCACAACGTGCAGTCGGGCTGGGTGGGCCTGGAGCCTGCCAGCGTGGGCGTTAGCCCGCCATCGCGCGCTTTCCAGATGCACGACCTGCTCAGCGGACAGCGCTTCATCTGGCAGGGCGACTGGCATTACGTGCGGCTCGATCCGCACAGCGTGCCTGCGCACATCTTCGTGGTCCGGCGGCGCCATGGCGACGAGCGCGACTTCGACTATTTCCTCTGAGGCCGCCCACCCATGAATGCACCCGTTTCTCACATCGCGCTTGAAACCGTCGAGATCGACAACAGCGACGATCCGCTGTGGTACCGCGATGCGGTGATCTACCAGCTCAACGTCAAGGCCTTCTTCGACTCCAACAACGACGGCATGGGGGACTTCCAGGGGGTCACGGCCAAGCTCGACTACGTGAAGGAACTGGGCGTCAACACGATCTGGCTGATGCCGTTCTATCCGTCGCCGCTGCGCGACGACGGCTACGACATTTCCGAATACGAGGACGTCCATCCGCAGTACGGCTCGCTGGACGACTTCCGCGTGATGCTGTCGGAGGCGCACAAGCGCGGCCTGCGGGTCATCACCGAGCTGGTCATCAACCACACGTCGAGCGAGCACCCGTGGTTCAAGGCCGCCCGCCTGGCGCCGCCCGGTTCGCCGGAGCGCAACTTCTACGTGTGGAGCGACACCGACCAGATCTACCAGGGCACGCGCATCATCTTCACCGACACCGAGACGTCGAACTGGACCTGGGATCCGGTGGCCAAGCAGTACTACTGGCACCGCTTCTTCAGCCACCAGCCCGACCTGAACTTCGACAACCCCGCGGTGATGGAGGCCATCTTCAAGACGATGCGCTTCTGGCTCGACATGGGCGTCGACGGTTTCCGGCTCGACGCCATTCCCTACCTGGTGGAGCGCGACGGCACCAGCAACGAGAACCTGCCCGAGACGCACGCGGTGATCAAGCGGCTGCGCGCGGCCATCGACGCGCAGTACAAGAACCGCTTCCTGCTGGCCGAGGCCAACATGTGGCCCGAGGACGTGCGCGAGTACTTCGGCGACGGCGACGAGTGCCACATGGCGTACCACTTTCCGCTGATGCCGCGCATGTACATGGCCATCGCGCAGGAGGACCGCCATCCGATCGTGGAGATCATGGCGCAGACGCCCGACATTCCCGAGGGCTGCCAGTGGGCGATTTTCCTGCGCAACCACGACGAGCTCACGCTCGAGATGGTGACGAGCAAGGAGCGCGACTACATGTACACCATGTACGCGGCCGACACGCGCGCGCGCATCAACCTGGGCATCCGCCGGCGCCTCGCGCCGCTGATGGAGAACGACCTCGACCGCGTGAAGCTCATGAACGGCATGCTGCTGTCGATGCCGGGCTCGCCCATCATCTACTACGGCGACGAGATCGGCATGGGCGACAACGTGTTCGTGGGCGACCGCAACGGCGTGCGCACACCGATGCAGTGGAGCCCCGACCGCAACGCCGGCTTCTCGCGCGCCGACCCGCAGCGCCTGTACCTGCAGCCCATCATGGACCCGATGTACGGCTACGAGGCGCTCAACGTGGAGACGCAGGCGCGCGACGCGAGCTCGCTGCTCAACTGGACCAAGCGCATGCTGGCGGTGCGAAAGACCAGCCATGCCTTCGGACGCGGCAAGCGGCGTTTCCTGAAGCCCGGCAACCGCAAGATCCTGGCGTACCTGAGCGAATACGACGGCGACGTGATCCTCACCGTGTTCAACCTTTCGCGCGCGGCGCAGCCGGTCGAGCTCGACCTGTCGGAGTTCAAGGGACGCGTGCCGATCGAGATGCTCGGCCGCTCGGCGTTCCCGCCGATCGGCGAACTGCCGTACCTGCTCACGCTGGCTTCGTACGGCTTCTACTGGTTCAAGCTCACGGCCGAGGCCGACGCGCCGAGCTGGCACGACCAGGGCGTGGCGCTGCAGGAGTGGCCCACGCTGGTGCTGTTCGACGGGTGGACCAGCTTTTTCCGCGACCGCGTGATGCCGTGGCGCATCGGCATGGCCGAGCGCATGCGCAACCAGTTCGAGCTGGACACGCTGCCGCGCCACATCGAGATCCAGCGCTGGTATGCGTCCAAGGCCGTGACCATCGACCGCGCCCGGCTGGTCGACCACGCGGTGTGGGAGGCCAACGGCCTGAGCTGGATGCTGCCGCTGCTCGAGCTCGACGGACCGCCCGGCGGCGCCACCTACTTCATGCCGCTCGCGCTCGCCTGGGAAGAGCGCGACGAGGAACGCATGGCCGGCGTGGCGCAGGCCGCGCTCGCCAAGGTGCGCCAGCAGGCGCAGGTCGGCCTCATGGGCGACGCCTTCTACGACGAGGCCTTCTGCCGCGAACTGGTGCGCGCCATCGGCCAGGGCGCCGAGCTGCAGACCGGCAAGGGCAAGCTGGTGTTCAGGCCCACCGCGGCGTTCGCCGCGCTCGCGGTCGACATCGACGCGCTGCCCGTGGGACGGCCCAGCGGCGTGAGCAGCAACACGGCGGTGACGCTGAACGAAACGCTGTTCCTCAAGGGCTACCGCCACGTGCGCGAAGGCATCAACCCCGAGCTGGAGATGGGCCGCTTCCTCACCGAGGTGCAGTATCCGAACTGCGTGCCTGTGCTGGGTGCGCTGGAATACATCGCGGCCGACGGCCGCACCATGACGCTGGCCATGGTGCAGAGCTACGTGGCCAACCAGGGCGACGGCTGGGACTACACCATGGGCTACCTCGAGCGCTTCCTGCGCGACGTGGCCACCACCGACGGCGCCACCGAGGCGCCCGACGTGCTCGCGGTGCACGGCGGCTTCCTCGCGCTGATGGCCACGCTGGGACGGCGAACGGCCGAGTTGCACCGCGCGCTGGCCAGCCGGACCGGTGCCGCCGCCTTCGACCCCGAGCCCCTGTCGGCGACCGACGTGGCGGGCTACCGCACGCATACGGCGCAGGACGCGACGGCCACCATGGCGCTTCTGCGCGAGCGCATCGGTGCGCTGCCGGCGGGCGCGCAGGCCGACGCCGAGACCCTGCTGGCCGCCGCCGATGCGCTGCAGGCGAATATCGCCGCGCGCCGCTTCGTGGGCGAGGGCGGCGGCGGTGCGGCGCTGAAGAGCCGCTACCACGGCGACTACCACCTGGGCCAGGTGCTGGTGAAGGACAACGACTTCGTCATCATCGACTTCGAGGGCGAGCCGGCGCGCAGCTTCGAGGAAAGGCGCAGCAAGAGCTCGCCGCTGCGCGACGTGGCGGGCATGCTGCGGTCGTTCAACTACGCGCGCTGGTCGGCGCTGCGCCGCGTGGCGCAGAGCCCCGAGGAGGCCGAGAAGCTCGCGCATCCCGCCATCGCATGGGAGCGCGCCACGCGCGAGGCCTTCCTGAAGGGCTATGCCGAGACGCTGGCCGCGCCCGACGGCGCGCCGATCGATACCGAGCTGCTCTCGCTGTTCGAGCTCGAGAAGGCGCTCTACGAGTTGCGCTACGAGCTGAACAACCGCACCGACTGGGCGCAGGTGCCGCTGCACGGCGTGCTTGCGCTCATCCGCACGCCGCAGGCCTGACGCCGGCCGCCTGGCTCCGGCCGCCTTCGCCACTCACTTCGGAAGAAACTCATCATGGAAAACTTCGGCATTCACCTGGAGCCGCTGCGCGCCATCCTGTACCAGATCGGCGCGTTCATCCCGCGCCTGCTGATCGCGGTGGTCGTCGTGGTCGTCGGCTGGCTTGTCGCGAAGGCGGTGCGCTTCGCGGTGACCAAGGCGCTTCGCGCGATCAACTTCAATGTGCTCACCGAGCGCGCCGGGCTCGACAACTTCCTGCGCCAGGGCGGCTGGGCGGGCGACACCTGCAGCCTGTTCGGCGTGCTGGCGTACTGGCTGGTGATACTGGCGTCGCTGCTCATCGCCTTCAACGGCATGGGACTGAGCTACATCGCCGACCTGCTGGGACGCATCGTCTGGTTCGTGCCCAACGTGTTTGTGGCGCTGCTGGTGCTGGCCTTCGGCTCGTACTTCGCGCGCTTCGTGGGCGAGGCTGTGGGCAGTTACTTCCGCAGCGTCAAGATGCAGGACGCCATGCTGTTCGCGAAGGTCGCGCAGTACGCGGTGATGGCCTTCGTGATCCTGATCGCGCTCGACCAGATCAAGGTCGGCGGCGACATCGTGCGCGAGAGCTTCCTGGTGATCCTCGCAGGCGTGGTCTTTGCTTTGGCCCTGGCATTCGGCCTGGCAGGCAAGGACTGGGCGAAGGCGCAGATCGAGCGCTGGTGGCCGCGGCAGGCGATGCGCCCGCCGGTCCAGCCGCTCGCACCGCCTCCGCCGCCGCCCATGTCCCAGCAACCCGCACCGCACCGGTTCGACGACCGGCCACCCCGCTGACAGGCTTCCAGCTCCGCGCCGCAGACGGCCACTGAATGACACGAAAAACCAATCCGACGATCACGGCCGTCTGGCCCGGAAAGCCTTATCCGCGCGGCGCCACCTGGGATGGAGAGGGCGTCAACTTCGCTCTTTTCTCGCAGCACGCCCACAAGGTGGAGCTGTGCCTGTTCGACGAGCGCGGGCGCCATGAGCTGCAACGCATCGTGCTGCGCGAGCGCACCGACGGCGTGTGGCACTGCTATCTGCCCGAGGCCCGCCCCGGCCAGGCCTACGGCTATCGCGTGCATGGGCCGTACAAGCCCGAGGAGGGGCACCGCTTCAATCCGAACAAGCTGCTGGTCGATCCCTACGCCAAGGACCTCGTCGGCGAACTGCGCTGGGGCGACGCGCTGTACGGCTACACGGTGGGCGGCAAGCGCGAGGACCTGTCGTTCGACCGCCGCGACAGCGCGCCCCTGATGCCCAAGGGCCGCGTGCTCGAGACCGCCTTCACCTGGGGCGACGACCGCCGCCCCTCCGTGCCGCGGCAGGACATGGTGATCTACGAGATGCACGTGCGCGGCTTCACCATGAACCACCCCGACGTGCCGCCCGAGCTGCGCGGCACCTACGCCGGCCTGGGCTGCGCGCCGGTGGTCGACTACCTCAAGCGCCTGGGCGTGACCACGGTCGAGCTGTTGCCGGTGCACAGCTTCCTCAACGACCGCCACCTGGCCGAGAAGGGCCTGCGCAACTACTGGGGCTACAACACGCTGGCCTTCTTCGCTCCGGAGACGCGCTACAGCGCGTCCGGCAAGGTGAAGGAGTTCAAGACCATGGTGAAGACGCTGCATTCGGCCGGCATCGAGGTCATCCTGGACGTGGTCTACAACCACACCTGCGAAGGCAACCAGCTCGGGCCGACGCTGTCGATGCGCGGCGTGGACAACGCCTCGTACTACATCGTGAACGCCGACAACCGCCGCTACTACGACGACTTCACCGGCTGCGGCAACACAGTGAACCTGGAGCATCCGCACGCGCTGCAGCTGGTGATGGACTCGCTGCGCTACTGGGCCGAGGAGATGCACGTGGACGGCTTCCGCTTCGACCTGGCCTCGGCGCTCGCACGCGAATCGGGCAAGGTGGAAAACCTGGGCGGCTTCTTCGATGCGATCCGGCAGGACCCGACCCTCAACCGCGTGAAGCTCATCGCCGAACCGTGGGACCTGGGCCACGGCGGCTACCAGGTGGGCAACTTCCCGCTCGGGTGGGCCGAGTGGAACGACCAGTACCGCGACGGCATGCGCGGCTTCTGGAAAGGCGACGGCGGTCTCGTCGGCGAGGCCGCAAGGCGGATCACCGGATCGGAGGACCTGTACGGCTGGTCCGGCAAGCAGCCCACCGCCAGCATCAACTTCGTGACTGCGCACGACGGCTTCACGCTGCACGACCTGGTCTCGTACAACGACAAGCACAACGAGGCCAACGGCGAGGACAATCGCGACGGCAACAGCCACAACGTGTCGTGGAACTGCGGCGTGGAGGGCCCGACCGACGACCCCGAGGTGGTGAACCTGCGCGAGCGCCAGAAGCGCAACCTGCTGGCGACGCTGCTGCTGTCGCAGGGCGTGCCCATGCTGCTGGCCGGCGACGAGCGCGGCCACACGCAGCAGGGCAACAACAACGTCTACTGCCAGGACAACGAACTCGGCTGGCTCGACTGGACCCCCACGCCCGAGCGGCTCGCCCTGGCGACTTTCGTCGAGCGCATGGTCGCGCTGCGCCGCGCGCATCCGTCGTTCCGTCGCCGCTCCTTCTTCGCGGGCAAGCCGGCCGAGCGCGAGACCGTGACGGACGTGCACTGGCTCAGGCCGGACGGTGCCGAGATGCGCACCGAGGACTGGAGCGACGCCAACGCGCGCTGCATCGCCATGTTCATCCCCGGCGGCGGCATTGCCGACCGCGGGCCCCGCGGTGAGACGCAGCACGACGACGACTTCCTGCTGTTGCTGAACGCGCACCACGACCAGATCGATTTCACGCTCCCCGCCATGCGGCACGGCGCGTGGCGCCTGCTGGTGGACACCGCCAGCACCACGCCGCCGCCCAGCGAGGATGCCGCCGCACTCGCACCCGCCTGGGCAGAGCCCATTTATCCACTTCAATGCCGCTCGCTCGTCGTGCTGAGCCGGCCGGACGTCAGGCCATGAACACACCTTCGCAACATCACGTGCACGCGATGCCCTTCGGTGCCACCGTGCACGACGGCGGCGTCGCCTTCGCGCTCTGGGCACCGTCGCAGGACATCGTGCATCTCGAACACCGCCCGATGGGCGGCGAACATGCCTCGCACGCCATGGCCCGCGACGCGGACGGCTGGCACCGGCTCGACCTGGCCGGCGCGACGCATGGCGACGGCTACCGGTTCCAGCTGCCCGACGGCACCGCGGTGCCCGACCCCGCCTCGCGCTTCAACCCCGGCGACGTTCACGGTCCGAGCGTGGTGACCGACCCGTGCCGCTACGCGTGGCGAGACGGTGCATGGCGCGGCCGCCCGTGGGAAGAGGCGGTGGTGTACGAGCTGCACGTGGGTGCGTTCACCGCCGAAGGCACCTTCGACGCGGCGCGCGAGCGGCTCGTGGAGCTGGCGGAACTGGGCGTGACGGCGGTGGAGCTGATGCCGCTCGCGGACTTTCCGGGCAAACGCAACTGGGGCTACGACGGCGTGCTGCAGTTCGCGCCCGATGCCTCCTACGGCACGCCCGACGAACTCAAGGCGCTGGTCGACGCGGCGCACGGCCTCGGGCTGATGGTGCTGCTCGACGTGGTCTACAACCACTTCGGACCCGAGGGCAACTACCTGCACGGTTACTGCCCCGAGTTCTTCAACCCAGCGCACCGCACGCCGTGGGGCTCGGCCATCAACTTCGACGGCCCGGGCGCGCGCACCGTGCGCGACTTCTTCGTGCACAACGCGCTCTACTGGGTGGAGGAGTTCCGCTTCGACGGCCTGCGCATGGACGCCATCCACGCGGTGCGCGACAGCTCGCACCCGCACATCGTGCAGGAGATCCGCGAGGCGCTGTCGGCCGGACCGGGCCGGGAGCGCCACGTGCACCTGGTGCTGGAGAACGATGCCAACCAGGCCTCGATGCTCGCGCGCGACGGCCACGGCCTGCCGGTGGCCGGCACCGCGCAATGGAACGACGACCTGCATCATGCGGTGCACGTGCTGGCCACCGGCGAGCGCGACGGCTACTACGCCGACTATGCCGACGACCCGGTATGCCGGCTGGCCTGCGCGCTCGCCGAAGGCTTCATCTACCAGGGCCAGCCCTCTGTCTTCCGCAACGGCGAACGCCGCGGCGAGCCCAGCACGCGGCTGCCGCCGCAGGCCTTCGTGTCGTTCCTGCAGACGCACGACCAAGTCGGCAACCGCGCCTTCGGCGAGCGCATCCATGCGCTGGGCGACCCGGTGCGCCTGCGCGCGGCCATGGCCTGCCTGCTGCTGTCACCGCATGTGCCGATGCTGTTCATGGGCGACGAGTTCGCGGCGTCCACGCCCTTCCTGTATTTCTGCGACTTCGGGCCGGAGCTGGCGGAAGCGGTGTCCAAAGGGCGTCGCTCGGAATTCGGCGGCTTTGCCGGCTTTGCCGACGAAGCGGCGCGCGCGCGCATTCCCGATCCGAACGCCGAGTCGACCTTCCTCGCGTCCAAGCTCAACTGGCGCGAGCGCGGTGCGCGCAAGCACTTCGAGCAGTTCAGCGAAGTGCAGCAGCTGCTGGCACTGCGGCGGCGGCTGATCGTGCCGCGCCTGGCGGGTTCGGCCGGCGCCGGCATCTTCCTGTGCGAGAACGGCACGCTGCGCGTGCACTGGGACCTGGGCTCGGGCCGGCTGCACATGCTGGCCCATTTCGGCGAAGCGCCTTCGGAGCCTGTCGCGGCAACGCCGGGCACCGGCGTTTACAGCCACGGCGCGCATGCGGAAGGTGCCACCTTGCGGCTGGACAGCGGTGCGGTGCATGTCACGCTGGAGGATGCGCACGGTGCATGACATGAACGACGGGATCTTCCGCGACGACGCCGCGGGCGTGCTGGTGTCGCTGTGCGAGCACTTCGGCATTGCCACCGCCTACAACGATGCCTTCGGCAACCGGCGCGAGGCCTCGCCGCGCAACCTGCTGCCGCTGCTGGCCGAGTTCGGCGTGCAGATCGACGACGTGGCGCAGGCGCACCGCGCGCTGCAGGCCGTGCATCACGCGCGCTGGGCCGAGGCGCTGCCGCCGGTGCGCGTGGTGGCCACGGGCGCCGGCGAATGGCAACTGCCGCTGCGGCTGCCGCTTTCCATGCGGACGCTGCGCTGGCAACTGACCGACGAGGCCGGCCGCACCTTGCAGGGCGAGGCCGATGCGGCGGCGCTGCACGAGGTGGCGCGCGCCGAGCGCGACGGCGTGTGGCTGTGCGAGCGCACGCTGCACATGACCCATGCGCTGGAGTCCGGCTACCACAGGCTGCGCATCGACGGCCTGCCGGGCGAGACGCTGGTGCTGGCCACCCCGGGCCATTGCTATCGCCCGCCTGCCGTGCGCGACGGCGGCAGGGTGTGGGGCCCGGCGGTGCAGCTGTACAGCCTGCGCTCGGCCCGCAACTGGGGCATCGGCGACTTCGGCGATCTCGACGAACTGGTGGTCCGCATGGCGGCGCAGGGCGCCGACATCGTGGGCCTGAACCCGCTGCACGCGCTGTTCGCGGCCAATCCGGCGCATGCCAGCCCCTACAGCCCGTCGTCGCGCCAGCAGCTCAACGTGCTGTACATCGACGTCGAAGCCGTCGACGGCTTTGCCGATTGCGAACCGGCGCGGCACCTGGTGCTTTCGCCGGCGTTCCAGTCGCGGCTCGCGGCGCTGCGTGCGGCGCCGCTGGTCGACCTGCCGGGCGTGGCGGCGGCGAAGTTCGAGGTGCTCGAGCTGCTGTTCGAGCACTTCCGCGAGCGCCACCTGTCCGAGCTGGCGCAGGCGGACGAGACGGGCCTGGCCTTCCTCGCCTTCGTGGCCGAGCGCGGCGAGGGGCTGCGGCAGCATGCGCTGTTCGAGACGCTGCACGCGCACTTCCTGGCCAGCGACCCCGCGCTGTGGGGCTGGCCCGTGTGGCCGGTGGCCTACCGCGACCCCGATTCGGCCGAGGTCACGGCCTTTGCCGTGCAGCACGCGCAGCGCGTGCAGTTCCACCAGTTCCTGCAGTGGCAGGCCGTGCGCCAGCTGGCGCGGGCGGCGGCGCGCTGCGAGGCGGTCGGCATGGGCGTGGGCCTGTACGTGGACCTGGCGGTGTCGGTCGACCGCGCAGGCTCCGATGCGTGGACCGGGCAGCGTGTGCTCGCGGCGGGGGCGAGCATCGGTGCGCCGCCGGACGAGTTCAACCCCGCCGGCCAGAACTGGGGCCTGCCGCCGCTGCGGCCCGACAGCCTGCGCGCCGACGGCTACCGCTTCTTCATCCAGACCTTGCGTGCCGGCATGCAGGGCGCCGGCGCATTGCGCATCGACCACGTCATGGGGCTCATGCGGCTGTTCTGGATTCCGCCGGGGCGTGGTGCGCACGACGGCGCCTACGTGTACTACCCGCTGGAAGAGATGCTCGCCATCGTCGCCATCGAGAGCCATCGCCACCGTTGCATGGTGGTGGGCGAGGACCTGGGCACGGTGGAGAACTCGGTGCGCGAGGCGCTGGCGCGCGCGGACGTGCTGTCCTACCGGTTGCTGTACTTCGAGCGCCTGCTGCCGCACGAGGCCGCCGGATTCAAGCCGCCGCAGGCCTATCCGGGCGCCGCGCTGGTGGCGGTGAGCACGCACGACCTCGCGACCTTCGCGGGCTGGTGGTCCGCGCACGACCTGCGCATGCGGCTGGAACTCGGCCTGTTTCCCGACGAGCGCGTGTTCGACAAGCAGTTGCTCGACCGCGCGCAGGAGCGCGTCGAATTGATGCTGGCCTCGGAGCAGCTCGGGCTGTTGAGCCGCGAGGACATCGCCGAGGCCGCGGGGCAGGCCCTGCCGTCCGCGCGCATCGTGGAGGCGGTGCACGCCTACCTCGCCGCCGCGCCTTCGGCGCTGATGATGGTGCAGCTCGAGGACGTGGCCGGCATGGTCGAGCAGGCCAACATGCCCGGTACGGTGGGCGAGCAGCCCAACTGGCGGCGCAAGCTGCCCCTGGCGCTGCGCGAGCTGGCCGGGAGCGAGCGCATGCTGGGCCTGGCGGCGCGCCTGCGCGAGGCACGGCCTTCGCCGAGGCTGCGCCGCGACCCGAGCGAACCGCAGGCGCTGCAGGCTCGCGTGCCGCGCGCCACCTACCGGCTGCAGTTCCACAAGGACTTCGGCTTCGACGACGCGATCCGCGTGCTGCCGTACCTGGCCGAGCTGGGCGTGAGCCACGTGTACTGTTCGCCGATCCAGCGCGCCCGTGCGGGCAGCATGCACGGCTACGACGTGGTGGCGCACGACGAGATCAATCCCGAGCTCGGCGGCGAGGAAGGTTTTTCGCGCTTCGTGGCGGCGCTGCAGGCGCACGGCATGGGCCAGCTGCTGGACATGGTGCCCAACCACATGGGCGTGTTCGGCGCCGACAACGCGTGGTGGATGGATGTGCTGGAGAACGGCCCGGCCTCGCTCTATGCGCAGCATTTCGACATCGACTGGCAGCCGCTGAACGTCGAGCTGACCGGCAAGGTGCTGCTGCCGGTGCTCGGAGGCCACTACGGCGAGGTGCTGGCCAGCGGCGAACTGGTGCTGCACTTCGAGCCCGAGCAAGGCGCCTTCGCGCTCATGTACTTCGACCACCGCTTTCCGCTGGCGCCCGAACGCTACCCCGCGGTGCTGTCGCGCGCCCTGGCGCAGCTCGATGCGTCGGCCGACGATGCCGCGAGCCTGGCGAGCATCGCCACCGCCTTCGGCCACCTGCCGGGGCGTGACGCGGACGAGCCCGAGAAGCGCCTGGAGCGGGCGCGCGACAAGGAGCTGCTGAAGGCGCGCCTGGCCCGGCTCGCGCAGCGGCATCCGTCGGTGGCCAAGGCGCTGGCCATGGCGGTGGCCGAACTGAACCTGCCCACGCCCGAGGCACGCGATGCGCTCCATGCGTTGATCGAGGCGCAGGCCTACCGGCTGGCCCACTGGCGCATGGCGGCGGACGAGATCAACTACCGCCGCTTCTTCGACATCAACGACCTTGCCGCCGTGCGCATGGAGCGCGACGACGTGTTCGAGGCCACGCAGTCGTTCGCGCTCGATCTTGCGGCGGCCGGCAAGGTGGACGGGCTGCGCATCGACCATCCCGATGGCCTGTACGACCCTGCGCGCTACTTCGAGAAGCTGCAGCAGGGCTACGCGCGCCGCGCCGGGCTGGTGCTGCCGGGGCAAGATGCGCAGGGCCGGCCGGCGCGACCGCTCTACGTGGTGGCCGAGAAGATCGCGGCCAACGACGAGGAGGTCCCGGAGAGCTGGCATGTGCACGGCACCACCGGCTACCGCTTCGCCAACGTGGCCAACGGCGTGCTGGTCGACACCACGGCCGCAGAGACCATCGGCCATGCGTGGCGCCGCTTCACGGGAGAGACGCAGGGCTTTCACGCGCTCTCGCAGGCCGGCAGGCGCGAGGTGATGCGCAACGCGCTGTCGTCGGAACTCAACGTGCTGTCGAGCGAGCTGCTGCGCATCGCGCGGGCCGACCGCGGCACGCGCGACTACACGCTCAATGCGCTGCGCCGCGCACTGGCCGACGTGGCGGCCTGCATGCCGGTGTACCGCACCTACATCGTGGATTCGGCGTCGGAACAGGACGAGCGCTTCATCGCGGAAGCCACCGCCGCAGCCGAGCGCCAGAGCAGCGACGCCGATCGCTCGGTGTTCGGCTTCGTGCGGCGCGCGTTGCGCGGCGAGGCGGTGGAGGGCGCATCGCCGGCGCTGGCCGAGCGGGTGCGGCGCTTTGCCGTGCGCTTCCAGCAGTTCAGCGCGCCGGTCACGGCCAAGGGCGTGGAGGACACGGCCTTCTATCGCTACTTTCCGCTGAGCTCTCTCAACGAGGTCGGCGGCGAACCGGACCGCTTCGGCATCGAGGTGGACGCGTTCCATGCGCTGAGCGCCGACCGCGCGCGGCGCTGGCCGCACACCATGCTCGCCACGTCGACGCACGACAACAAGCGCTCGGAAGACGTGCGCAACCGCATCGACGTGCTCTCCGAGATGCCCAACGACTGGGTGCTGGCGCTGACGCGCTGGCACGGCCTGTGCCGCGACACGCGCCGCAGGCTGGAAACGCCCGACGCGCCTTCGCACGCCGACGAATACCTGCTGTACCAGACCTTGCTGGGCACGCTGCCGCCGGGCGGAATCGATGCGACCACCGGGCCGGAGTTCACCGAACGCATCTGGCAGTACATGCAGAAGGCCGCGCGCGAGGCCAAGCTGCGCACGCGCTGGACGCAGCCCGACGCCGACTACGAAGCCGCGCTCGAAGGCTTCGTTCGCGGCATTCTTTCCGACCTGGGCGAGGGCGGCTGCCTGTCGGACCTGCAGAAGCTGGCCGACCGGCTCTCGTGGTTCGGTGCCTGGAACGGCCTCACGCTCACGCTGCTGAAGTACGCGTCGCCCGGCGTTCCCGACCTGTACCAGGGCAGCGAACTCGTCGAGCTGAGCCTGGTCGACCCCGACAACCGGCGTCCGGTCGATTACACGGTGCGGCAGCGGCGGCTGCGCGAATTGCGCGCCATGGCCGGCGCCGCGGACGGCGAGGTACTCGCCAAGCGCGTGCAGGCGCTGGCCGCGGCGCCGCACGACGGCCGCGCGAAGCTGTGGTTCATCTGGCGACTGCTGTCGCTGCGGCGCGAGAATCCCGCGCTGTTCAGCGAAGGCGGCTATGAGGGGCTCGCCGCCGAAGGTGCGCTCGCGCGGCATGTGGTGGCCTTCGAACGGCGTCTCGGCAGCGATGCGATGCTGGTGGTGGCGGGGCGGCTGTTCGTCGGGCTCGCACCGGGAGCGGGCACCGTGCCTGCGCTTGCGGGCGGCGACACCTGGCGCGGCACGTCGGTTCGCCTGCCTGCGGACTGGGCGCCGGGCACGGTCATGGAGAACCTGCTGACCGGAGAGCGCATCACGGTGGACGGCGAAGCGCTGCAATTGTCGGAGGCGCTTCGCCATGTTCCGTGGGCGGCATTTCGACGGGTCGAGCACACAACACGCCCGTCGTGGTGATTTGCTCCTATGCGGATGCGCAGGTTTCCTACGCGGGCCGTGCGCAGCCGCGCCGAACCTGTGGTCGACGCAGAAGCCACTCAAACACCCGAAGAATGTCTGCGGCGTTGCTTCTTTTACTTTTTTGCCCAACGTTGGCGCTCGCCGCCAGGAGTTCCCGATGAAGAAACTTGCGAAACTTGCACCTGTCCTCATGGCCGCCATGCTCGTGGCCGCCGGTTCCGCCGCGGCGCAGTCGAATCCGCCCGGCGCGGCCGTGCCGCCCAACACGCCCGGCGTGGCGACCGGCAAGTCGGAGATGGCGGGTGAAGCCCGGAAGGACCGTCGCGCACCGGGAATGGTGCGCGGGCAGCCGGGCGACGAGGCCCGCACGCCCGAAGGCGGCGCCATCGGCAACGACCGTGCTGCGCAGGCGGGCGAGCGGCGCGCAGAAACGCGCGACGAACGCCGTCCTGGCAAGCCGAAGCCGGTACCCGGCGGCACGCCGAAGTAACCGACGCTGCTTCGCTGAGGCTCGAAAGGGCTAAGGGCGAACGGTCGAACGGGCGAAAGGGCCACCCGGCCAGGCAAACGACAAACCCGTTGCCGCATACGGCCGTTCAGGCGGTGCGGCGCATGTGCAAGTCATGCAGGCAGGAGATGCTCATGGAGTCTCTCGTCACGATCGATGGGCAGGTCAGACGCGTCGTCATGCCGGGAGTGCCCGGCACCGCGCCGCCCGACGCCGCTGTCCGAGACGACATCAGGCCGCACGGGAGCACGGTGACCTGGAGCGCCGACCCGAGCGCCTACTGCAGCGACCACGAGCGCGCCACGCGACGCAATTTCGCGGAGAGGCTCGCGGCGCTGAAGGGCTTCGATTTCGCCGGCGAGCATGACCCGGCGGGTATCTACATGCGGCCGCTGTACGTGGTGCCCAGCGACACCCTCCCCAGCACGGACGTGGCGCAATCCCTCGGCATCTCGTCGCTGCACGACCTGTTCGGCGGCGTGGTGCCGCGGCCCTTCGTGGCGACCAAGGCGATCACGCACGGCGTGGCGGGGCCGTCGGCAGCGCGGCCCGAGGGCTGGGACCCGTCGTTTGCGGCGCGCGTGCCGCAGGCGGTGCTCCAGGGCTTTTCCGCCTTCTCCCGTGACGATGCGCGCCGTGCCGGTCGCACGCTGCTCGAAGCCGGCCCCGTGCGCGTGAAGCAGGTGCGCGCCACTGGTGGCAGGGGCCAGCGCGTCGCCGCCGACGCTGCAGCGCTGGACGCGTGTCTCGAAGGCATGGACGCCGCCGAGCTTGCGGCACATGGCGTGGTGCTCGAGGAGAACCTCGACCGGCCCCTGACCTTCAGCGTGGGACAGGTCACGGTCGGCCCCACCACGCTGAGCTACCACGGCAGCCAGCGGCTCACGCGCGACAACGCCGGGATCGAGGTGTACGGCGGCTCCGACCTCACGCTGGTGCGCGGCGGCTTCGACGTCCTGCTGGCAGACAGCGGCCTCGCGCCCGGACTGCGCCTGGCCATCGACCAGGCCATGCGCTATCACCAGGCTGTGATCGACTGCTACCCCGGCTTCTTCGCTTCGCGCATCAACTACGACGTGGCGCAGGGCATGGGTGCGGGCGGCATCTGGCGCTCGGGCGTGCTCGAGCAGTCGTGGCGCCTGGGCGGTGCGAGCGGCGCGGAGCTTGCGGCCCTCGAGCACTTCCGCGCGGACCCCGCCTGCTGGCGCGTGCAGGCTTCGACGCACGAGGAATACGGCGAAGGCGTGCTTGCGCCGCCGGGCGCCATCGTCCATTACCAGGGCATCGACAGCCGCGTCGGGCCCCTGACCAAATATGCCTTGCTGACACCGCATGCCAACGCGACATAACACCATCGACATTCCCGTGGACGGACAGCACATCGACGGCACGCTGGTGGCCGCCTCGAACGTCGTGCCCGGCGTGCTGCTGGTGCATGGATGGGACGGCAGCCAGGAACAGTACATCGCGCGCGCGCACGAGATCGCGGCGCTCGGGTGCGTGTGCCTCACTTTCGACCTGCGCGGCCACGCGCGGCATGCGGCACAGCGCCTTGAGGTGACCCGGGAAGACAACCTGCACGACGTGCTCGCGGCCTACGACACGCTGGTGGGGCATCCGTCGGTCGACCCCGCCTCGATCGCCATCGTGGGCAGCAGCTACGGCGGCTACCTTGCGGCACTGGTGAGCGCGATGCGGCGCGTGCGATGGCTTGCGCTGCGAGCGCCGGCGCTCTATCGGGACCGCGAATGGGACAAGCCGAAGGGAGAGCTCAGCCGCTCGGACCTGCTTGCGTACCGCCGCTCGCTGGTGGGGCCGAAGGACAACCGTGCGCTCGCTGCCTGTGCGGCATTCCGCGGCGACGTGCTCATTGTGGAATCGGAGCACGACCAGATCGTGCCGCATCCCGTGATCACCAACTACCGGGCGGCGTTCCAGAGCGTGCGGTCGGTGACCTACCGCGTCATCTCCGACGCCGATCACGCACTCTCGAAGCAGATGTGGCGCCAGGCCTACGGCCAGTTGCTGGTGTCGTGGATGACCGAGATGACGCAGGGCGCGCGCTCGGAGGGCGCCAAGTCGCCCGGCGCACTCACGCGGCCGGTGTCGGCAAACCCTGCGTAGGCGCAGGCGGTATAGGCAAACCCCTGCGCAGGCGCAGGCGCAGGCGGTGTCGGCGAACCCTGCGCAAACGCAGGGTGTGGGAGGCGATCAGCCCGGTGCGGCCTGCACACGGTCGCGGATGGCGCTCTTCAGCGCGCGCTGGCCGGCAGACAACGCCAGCTCGTAGCTCTCCGCGGCGTCGTACGCCTTGCTCAGCACGCGTGGGTGCGTGCCCTTGTCGTCGGTTTCGAGCAGCTGCCAGACATAAGCACCCGGCAGCGGCTCCTCGATGGTGAGTTCGATGGGATGTGTCATGCCTTCACCATGGCGCAGCGCGCGGCACTTGTCTGTAGGCCATCTGCGACGACTCCCGCTTCTCCTACAGCGCGCGGTGCCGCGTACTGACCGGGCGCGGCAATGCCGCTGGCTAACGTCGTTGTCACCATGGATGCAGGCGACTCCGATCACAGCAACAACAGTTCGCGCGACGACGCGTCGGGGCGTTTCGTGCGCGTGCGCGGCGCGCGCGAGCATAACCTCAAGCAGGTGAACGTCGACATCCCGCGCGATGCGCTGGTGGTGTTCACCGGCATCTCGGGCTCGGGCAAGTCGTCGCTCGCATTCGGCACGTTGTATGCCGAGGCGCAGCGGCGTTACCTCGAGTCGGTGGCGCCTTATGCGCGCCGGCTCATCGACCAGGTCGGCGTCCCGGCGGTCGACAGCATCGACGGCCTGCCGCCCGCGGTGGCGCTCCAGCAGCAGCGCGGCACGCCGGGCGCGCGCTCGTCGGTGGGCAGCGTGACCACGCTGTCGAACCTGCTGCGCATGCTGTATTCGCGCGCTGGCGACTATCCGGCGCGCCAGCCCATGCTGCACGCCGAGGACTTCTCGCCCAACACGCCGCAGGGCGCCTGCCCGGTGTGCCACGGCATCGGCCGCGTGTTCGAGGTCACCGAGCGGTCGATGGTGCCCGACGACTCGCTGAGCATCCGCGAGCGCGCCATTGCCGCATGGCCGCCGGCCTGGCACGGGCAGAACCTGCGCGACATTCTCGTGACGCTGGGCTACGACGTCGACAAGCCCTGGCGCGACCTGCCGAAGAAGGCGCGCGACTGGATCCTGTTCACGGACGAGCAGCCGACGGTGCCGGTGTACGCCGGCTTCACGCCCGCCGAGACGCGCGCCGCGCTGCGCAGCAAGATGGCGCCGAGCTACCAGGGCACCTTCACGGGCGCGCGCAGGTACGTGCTGCACACCTTCGCGACCACGCAGAGCGCGCTCATGAAGAACCGCGTCTCGCGATTCATGACCGGCGCGCTGTGCCCCTCGTGCAAGGGCAAGCGGCTCAGGAAGGAATCGCTGTCGGTGCGCGTGGCCGGGCTCGACATCGGCGAGATCGCGCACATGCCGCTGGGCGAACTGGTGCGCGTGCTGAAGCCGATCGCGGCGGGCCGCCTGCCTCGCCAATCGGAAGAAAAACGCATCGCCGCGCAGCGGCTGGCACACGACATCGTGGAGCGTCTGGGCATCCTGCTCGGCCTGGGCCTGGGCTACCTGTCGCTCGACCGGCGCACGCCCACGTTGTCGCCGGGCGAGCTGCAGCGGCTGCGGCTCGCCACGCAGATCCGCTCGAACCTGTTCGGCGTGGTGTACGTGCTCGACGAGCCATCGGCAGGCCTGCACCCGGCCGATGGCGAGGCGCTGGTGGTGGCGCTCGACATGCTCAAGGGCGCGGGCAATTCGCTGTTCGTGGTCGAGCACGACCTGTCGCTGATGCGCCATGCCGACTGGCTGGTCGACGTGGGTCCGGATGCCGGCGAGAAGGGCGGCGTGGTGCTCTACAGCGGGCCGCCCGACGGCTTGCGCGGCGTGGCGGGCTCGCACACGGCAAAGTACCTGTTCGCAGAACCGAAGCCGCGCAGCGGCGCACCGCGCACGCCGTCGGGCTGGCTCAGGCTGGCGGGCATCTCGCGCAACAACCTCGACCGGCTGGCCGCGGAGTTTCCGCTCGGCGTGCTCACAGCGGTGACCGGCGTGTCGGGCTCCGGCAAGTCGAGCCTGGTGACGCAGGCCCTGGTCGAGCTGGTGTCGGCGCACCTGGGGGATGAGCCGCCCGAGGCCGAGGAGGAAGCCGGCGCCGCGCCTGCTGTTTCGGAGCGCACCGCAGGGCGCATCGTGCAGGGCGCCGAGCGCATCCGCCGGCTGGTGCGCGTCGATCAGAAGCCCATCGGCCGCACGCCGAGGTCGAACCTCGCGACCTACACCGGCCTGTTCGACGACGTGCGCAAGCTGTTCGCCGGCACGCCGGCCGCGCGCAGGCACCGCTACGACGCGGGCCGTTTTTCCTTCAACGTGGCCAAGGGGCGCTGCCCGGCCTGCGAGGGCGAGGGTTTCGTGAGCGTGGAGCTGCTGTTCATGCCGAGCGTCTACGCGCCGTGTCCCACCTGCCACGGCTCGCGCTTCAATCCGCAGACGCTGAAGGTGACGCTGCGCGGCAAGACCATCGCCGACGTGCTCGGCCTCACCGTCGACGAAGCGCATGCGTTCTTCGAAGGCGATGCGGTCGTCGAGCGGCCGCTGGCGCTGCTGCGCGCCATCGGGCTCGGCTACCTGCGGCTGGGCCAGCCGGCCACCGAACTGTCGGGCGGCGAGGCGCAGCGCATCAAGCTCGCGACAGAGCTGCAGCGCGCGCAGCGCGGCGACACGCTCTACGTGCTCGACGAGCCCACCACCGGCCTGCATCCGGCCGACATGGACCGGCTGATGGCGCAGCTCGACGGGCTGGTCGATGCAGGCAACACGGTCATCGTGGTGGAGCACGACATGCGCTGGGTGGCGGCCTGCGACTGGGTGATCGACATGGGGCCGGGCGCGGGCGGCGAGGGCGGCCGCATCGTCGCCACCGGCACGCCCGCTCAGGTGGCGAAGGTGCCCGATGCGGTCAGCCGCACGGCGCCCTACCTGCGGCAATGGATGAACGACGGGCGCGGCACGCCGCGACCCGGCAATGCAAGAAAGGAGCACAGGAAATGATCCGTCGACCACGCCAGGGCAATGAAGCCTCCGCGCAGCTTGCCGAGCGCCTGGGTTGCACGCTGGTGGAGGCCGTGCCGCGGCACGGCCATGCACGGCCCGCGCTGGTGGGTTGCGACCCGGTGCTGTCGCAGCGCATGAAAGCGCTGGGTGCACGCTGGGATTCGTTCAACCACGCACTGGCCTTCGCCGGCTGGCCTGCGCTGCAGGCGGCGCTGCGCTATGCGCTGGACCAGCAGGGCAAGCCCGACGCGGCCGGTGGCGGGACGCCGCGCGCCGACGAAGCTCGGCCGGGTTGAGCGCTTCGCAGGCGCTCAGCTTTTCTCGGTCTTGAACAGGCCGCGGATGTTCAGGGCTGCCAGGCACACCTGCAACGCGGTCAGCGCCCAGGCGCTCGTGTGCAGGCCCCACGCCACCCATAGCACGTTGCTCAGCAAAAAGATCCAGAAGCCGATGTTGCGGCGGTGCTTGTCGGTCGATGCGACGAGCCATGCGGCCGCCAGTGAGGCGGCGAACGCCGGCCATTGGATGAGTGAGAGCAGGTCTTGCATGCGGCCCACATTAGCGCGGCATGCGCGCCGGGCAGGTTGCCTGCTTGCCGACGCCGGGCGTGGGCCGGGTCTCACACGGGCCGCCGGTTTCGGGTCGCAGATTGAAATCGAACCTCTATCTTCCGGAAATTCAAGGACCACGCCATGGACGCCACGACCCCCGCCTTCGACGAGCGCCTCGTCACCTTCAGCTACCGCGGCAGGCTCTTCCTGTGCCGCGCGGAGCGACTCGACGACCGGACCTACCGGCCCGTGGTGATCTGCCGCGGGCAGTCCGCCGGCCAGCCCGATATCGAGCTGCCCGCCGACACCGACAACGCCTCGTACGGCACCGAGGCCGAAGCACTGCGCCATGCCGAGCAGCAGGCCATCCGCTGGGTGCACGATCGCACCGGCGACGGGCAAGGGCAGGCGTGACGAAGGGCGGGCGTGAGGGCCCTCAGGCCCGCGCCGCGGCCTGTCGGCGTGCACCTCGCTCCACGTTGATGCCGAGCAGCAGCGCAGCGGCCAGCAGTGCACCGGTGAAGCCCGCGACAGCCGGCCAGCCGCCGTGCGCCCAGGCCCAGCCGCCCACCGAGCCCATCAGGCTCGAGCCTGCGTAGTACGCGAGCAGGTAGAGCGAGGACGCGTGCCCCTTGGCCTGCGCAGCCATGCGCCCGACCCAGCCGCTGGCGACCGAGTGCGCAATGAAGAAGCCGATGGTCAGCAGCACCACACCGGCTGCCACGCCGGCCAGGGCGTGCAGCAGTGTCGTGAGCACGCCCAAGCCCGCCACCGCGATGCCTGCCACCAGCACCGGGCGGCGTCCCAGCCGGTCGGCCATCGCGCCCGCCGCCGACGAGGCGACGATGCCGAAGATGTACACCGCGAAGAGCAGGCTCACCTGCGTCTGGTTCAGGTCGTAGGGCGGCGCCATGAGCCGGAAGCCCGCGTAGTTGTAGACCGTGACGAACGCGCCCATGAGCAGGAAGCCGATCATGAACAGGGAAGCCATGCCGCTGTGGCGCAGGTGCCCCAGCCAGTGTCCGATGTGACGGCGCGGCGAAAGGCCCTTGTGGCGCACGAAGTTGCGCGACGCCGGCAGCAGCAGCACGAAGCCGATGGCCGCCAGCAGGTCGATCGCGCCGAGCGTGGCCATCGCGAGGCGCCATGAGCCGAGCTCGGTCAGCACGCCGATGCCCACGCGTCCCACCATGCCGCCGAAGGCCGTGCCGGCCACGTAGAGGCCCATCGCGAAGCCGAGACCGCCGGGCTCGATCTCTTCGGCGAGGTAGGCCATGGCGACTGCCGGCACGCCGCCGAGCACCAGGCCTTCCACGGCGCGCGCCGCCAGCAGCGCATGCCAGTCGGGCGTGATCGCCACCACCACCGTGAGCACCGACGCGCCGCACATCGACGCGAACATCAGGCCGCGCCGGCCCAGGGTTTCGGACAGCGCGCTCGCGCACAGGATCGCGAAGGCAAGAAAACCGGTGCTCAGCGACAGGGCCAGCGAGCTCGCGGCCGGGCTCACGCCGAACTCCCGGGTGAAGGCTGGCAGCAGCGGCTGCACGCAGTACAGCAGCGAGAACGTGGCGAAGCCGGCAAGGAAAAGGGCGATGCTGATGCGGCGATAGGTGGAGGAGCCGCGGGAAACGAGGGACGACGAATCAGGAAGGGACATGCGCCGATTTGACGCTCTGGCGATCTGCCAGTCCAATATATGGCACTGCCAATCTCGATATGTTCGACAGATACCTATGGAACTGCGCCACATCCGATACTTCATGGCCGTTGCAGAAGAACGCAACTTCACGCGTGCGGCCGCCCGCATCGGCATCGGCCAGCCGCCGCTGAGCCAGCAGATCAAGGACCTCGAGGCCGAGATCGGTGCCCAGTTGTTCCGCCGCGTGCCGCACGGCGCCGAACTGACCACCGCAGGCCAGGCCTTCCTGGAAAGCGTGCGTGCGATCCCGCTGCAGGCCGAGAAGGCGATGCAGGCCGCGCAGCGCGGCGCGCGCGGCGAGCTGGGTGCCTTGCGCATCGGCATGACCGGCTCGGCCATCTTCAATCCGGCGGTGCCATCGGCCATCCGTTCGTTCCGCCGCGCCTACCCGGCCGTCGACCTCACGCTGGAGGAGTCGAACACCACGCGGCTGGGTGCCGGCGTGCGCGACGGCGACTTCGATGCCGCGTTCCTGCGGCCCGGGGCGGCCGGCAGCGAGGGGCTGCAGATCAGGCTGCTGTCCGAGGAGCCGATGGTGGTGGCGCTGCCCGCGCGCCATCCGGCGGCGGCGTCGGAGGCGGTCGACCTGCGCCGCCTGCGCGGCGACGCGTTCGTGATGACGCCCCGCGCCGTCGGGCCCACGCTGTTCGACACGGTCGTGTCGGCATGCCGCAAGTCGGGCTTCGAGCCGGTGCTGGGGCAGTCGGCGCCGCAGATCGGCTCGGTGGTGACGCTGGTGGCGGCGGAACTGGGCGTGTCGGTGGTGCCCGCGTCGATGGCGCAACTGCAGGTGAACGGCGTGGTCTACCGGCCGATCGAGGGGAAGCCGCCGGTGACACGGCTGACGCTGGCCTATCGCAGAGGGGAAACGTCGAGCATCGTGCGGAATTTCATCGCACACGCGGTCGGGGGCCGTGCGGCGGTGTGACGCGAACCGGCGCGCGCCGGAATTCTTGACGAATGTTGACGGCGGGGCTTTCAGGCGCCGGTTCGATCGTGCCGGTTGCGTTGTCGCCGAAGAGTGCGCACAAGTTCCTTGAGAACCGACCCGGCTCTTTGATAATCCCGCTCCCGCGGCTTCGTCTTGTCACATGAGGCCGCGCGCCGACAACCGGGAGAAGGCCCGACCGCTTCCCGCACCCGATCGGCACCACATCAACACCAGGAGGAACCCAACCATGAATTGCCGCACCCTCTGCGCCATCATGCTCGCATGCGTCTGTCTCGCCGCATGCCAGTCCGCCCCCTTGTACGAACCCACCCGGCGCGCACTGGTCGCGGCCGATGAAGACGAAGAGCGCCCCGTCGTCGGCCAGCCGGCAGCCGGCACCGCCTTCGCGCAGCTTCGCCCCGGCATGACCTACGCGGAGGCCGTCAGGATCGCGGGCAAGCCGAATGCCGAGACGGTGCGCAACACGGGCAAGGCCTGGGTGCCGACCTACAAGGGCACCGACCGCTGGCGCCACTACCTTGCCTACAAGGGGCAGGGCGTGCTGGTCTTCGCAGGTGCGGAGGGCGGCGAAATCGCGGAGATCTCGCGCACCAGGGCCTACACGCCCGATGTGCTGATCCAGGTCGTGCACAACCCCAAGGACACGGGGAAGCTCTGACGCACAGGCATTCGGGCCGGTTCAGGCGGGGTCGCCATGCACCAGGCGCTCGAACACGTCCTCCGTGCCCATCTGACCGCCCTTCAGCATGATCTCCATGCCATCGAGCGCTGCGCTGTCGCTGTGCACCCTGCACAGCGACGCGCCGGCGCCCATGTCGGCGACGTAGCCGAGGCCCCACGCGTCGAGCGCCTGCACGCCGTGGCTCGAGGTGTCGCCGCCCGCGATGCCGACGCGTTTCAGCGGCGTCGCGGCCAGCACCTTCGCCAGCAGGTCGCCGCCGGCGCGTGCGAGGGCTTGCGCATCCAGCGGCGCGCTTGAAGAAGAAGCCGCATTCGGCGTGCGCGTGCAAGCCAGCACGTTGTGCCCACGTGCGAGGGCCTCGGTGATGGCATCGGCATGCGTTGCCAGTGCCGCGGCGTCGCGTTGCGCGAGCTTCGCGGCGTCGAGCCACACGATGTCGAACGACGATGCGGCCGCCACCTGCCGGGCCGTGACCGGCGACAGGCTGCCGGCGAGCACCAGCACCGGTCCCTGCGCGGGCGGCACGCGCGTTCGCGCAGCAGGTGCACCGCCGCGCGACTCGCGCAAGGCGGGCAGCGCGCTCGCCAGTGCATCGACCACGCTGCTGGGGCCCACCGCGAGCAGGGTCGAGCCCTGCGCGCGCGACCACAGCACGTCGCCGATGGCCGCAAGCTGCGATGCATCCGCCACGTCGAACAGCACTGCGTCGGCCGGCGGCGAATGCAGCGCCTGCCGCAGCGCGGTGTCGAGGGCATCGCTGCCGCGCGACGCCGCGGTGAACGGCACGGAGCACACGTCCGCGAGCCCTTGCTTCGACAGATGCAGCCGCAGGTCGGCCTCGTCCATCGGCGTCACCGGATGGCGGCTCATCGTCGGATGGCGATCGATGCGGAACACCTCGCCGCCGCTGCCGGCCGCCGCGAACAGGTTGCCGAAGAGGCAGTAGCGGCCGATGTTGGGCTGCCCGCCGACGATCGCGGTCCACGGCTGCTGCACGGCGGAGCGCAGCACGCGCACGGCGGCGCCGATGGAGCCGATGTGTGGTGCGCTGTCGAAGGTCGAGCAAGTCTTGTAGTGCAGCACGCGCGCACCGAGCGTGCGGAAGAGCGCGGCCACGGGCCGAAGCTCGGCCTGCATTTCTTCGGGTGTCATGGCGCGTGCGGCGCCCGCGATGCCGAGCACGTCGAGTGCGCCCGCGCGTTCGAGGTGCGCGGCGTCCGGCGTTTTCAGGAACAGCAGCGCGCGCAGCCCGGCGCGTGCGGCGGTGCCCAGCGTGTCGGTGGCGCCGGTGAAGTCGTCGCCGTAGTAGACGACCGCCGGAGACGGCCTCATGGCTTGCCGAAGAAGGCGAGGGCGTGCGCCAGCTCGGGCTGGTCCCTGGCGGCGTCCGCCAGCGGCACGCCCGCGCGCGCGGCCGACCAGGCCTGCCGGATGCTGGTCACGCCCGCGGCTGCGCCATCGGGATGCGCGAGGATGCCGCCGCCGGCCATGAAGAGCAGGTCGTCGCTGCCGATGGCCTGCCACGTCGCCGGCACGGTGCCGGCCCACTGGCCCGACGAGAACGCCGGCATCACGCGGTCGTCGGCCGCATCGGTGAGCGGCGTGTAGCAGTCCTGTGCCGACTCGATGACTTCGCTGTCGGGCTGCGAGAACTTGCCCTGCAGCCCGTGCACGTGCATGTGGTCGACGCCCGCCAGGCGCCACAGCGTCTGGTAGGCCTGGAAGGAGATGCCCAGCAGCGGATGCCGCGACAGCGCGCCGTAGCCGTTGCGGTGCCCGTGCAGCGCCAGCGGGGTGTGCCGGCGCAGCGTCTGGATGCCCGAGTGGCCGCACCAGTTCAGGCTGGCCATCACGCACGAGCCGCCTTCGCGCTCGACCAAGTCGGCGTGCCGCTTCATCGCGTCGGTCTCGTCGGTGATGTTGAAGGCCACCATCACGTGCTTGCCGGTGCGCTCCTGGTGGGCACGCACCACCGCCATCACGGCCGGCACGCGTTCGGCGAGCGGGGCATGCGCGGGGTCGGCGCACACCTCGTCGTCCTTGATGAAGTCGACGCCCGCGGCGCAGAGCCGGCCGACCAGCTCGGCCGTGTCCGAGGCGGAGAGCCCGACGTTCGGCTTGATGATGGTGCCGACCAGCGCACCGCCGGCCACGCCGGTGGCGCGGCGCGTGCCGGCGATGCCCACGCGCGGCATGTCGAACCGGGCGCGGTAGGCGGGCGGCACCTGCAGCGATTCGAGCCGCAGTCCGGTCACCTCGCCCAGGTCGTAGAGGTTGCCCGAGACGGTGGCCGCAAGCGTGGGCAGGTTCGCGCCGATGTTGGCCACCGGAAATGCGATGTCGACATGCGCGCGACGCCATGGCCCCTTCGCGCCCTTGCGCTCGAGCAGCGCGTTGGGCAGCGAGGGCGTGCTGGCCGCGTCCAGCTCGGTGATCGCCTCGACCGTGCCACGCGCGCGCTCGCGCAGCGCATCGGTCTCGCCCTCGACGCGTGTGAAGGTGCCGCACGATTGCTCGCCGGCCATCACTTCGGCCACCGCGGCCAGGTCGTGCGGCGTCTCGATGAGGTAGCGCGCGCGGATGCGTTCGGTGCGTTCAGCCGCCATCGTGCTCACAGCTTGCTCAGGTCGGGGAAGGGGCGCACCGGCTCGCTGCCGTCCCAGCCTTCGGACGCGCTGCGGATCAGGTCGAACATCTTGCCCTTGGGCCCTGCCACTTCCGACAGCTCGATGACGGTGCCCGGGTGGTACTCGGTGTCGAAGTAGATGAAGCGGCCGCGCTCGCCTACCTCGCCGCTCATCACGGGCTTGAAGCCCTGCGCGGTGAGGCGCGCGAGGTCGGCGTCGTAGTCGGCGGTCCAGTAGGCGACGTGCTGCAGCCCGGTGCGCCCGGCCTGCAGGAAGTCGCGGTACATCGAGGGCACGTCGTTGCGCGTCTGGATGAGCTCGACCTGCACGTAGCCCGAGTTGGCCAGCGCGACCGAGTTGTGCGGCTCGTGCGCCTCGCCGTTGTAGCGGTAGTTTTTGATGGGCACCTTGGGGTTGTAGAACCAGGGGCCCACGCCGAGCTTGGTGCTCCAGTAGTCCATGGCGGCTTCGATGTCGTGCACGACATAGCCCAGCTGGCGGATCTCGCCGAGGAATCGACTCATTGCAATTGGCTCCGGTGATGTGAGTGTGTTGTTGTGTTCAGAATTTCAGGAACCCGGTCGAGAACCACGGGAACGCGGCCACGATCACCAGGCCGACCAGCATCGCGCCGATGTAGCCCCAGATGTGCTTGATGCCTTCGTCGGGGTTGACCTTGCTCACCGCGCACGCGCCGTAGTAGCCCACGCCGAACGGCGGCGCGAACAGGCCGATGCCCATCGCGAAGATGACCACCATCGCGTAGTGCACCTCGTGCACGCCCGCGGCCTTGGCGATGGGAAACAGCAGCGGGCCGAACAGCACGATGGCCGGAATGCCTTCGAGCACGCTGCCCAGCACGATGAAGGCGACGATCGACACCGCCAGGAAGCCATAGGCCCCGCCGGGCAGCGACCCCATCACCCGCGCCAGGTCCTGCGAGAAGCCCGACTGCGTGAGGCCCCAGGCCATGGCGGTGGCGCAGCCCACGATGAAGATGATGGCGCCCGACAGCGACGCGGTGTCGACCAGCATCGGCTTGAGCCGCTTCCAGTCGAACTGCCGGTACACCACCAGGCCGACGATGGCCGAGTAGACGATGCCGATGGTCGACACCTCGGTGGCGGTGGCCACGCCCTCGACCACGGCCGCGCGGATCACGAAGGGCAGCAGCACCGCGGGCAGCGCGACCATCAGCAGCTTGCCGATCTCGCGCTTGCTGTAGCGCTGCACGCCGCTCAGGTCTTCGCGGCGGTAGCGCCACCACACGACCACGCACAGCGCCGCGCCCAGCACCACGGCCGGCAGCAGCCCGCCCGTGAAGAGCGCGGCAATGGAGATGCCGGTGACCGAGCCGATGGTGATGAGCACGATCGACGGCGGAATGGTCTCGGTCTGCGCACCGGTGGCCGACAGCAGCGCCACCAGGTCGCCGGGCTTGGCGCCGCGCTTGACCATCTCGGGGAACAGCACCGGCGCGATGGCCGCCATGTCGGCGATCTTGGAGCCCGAGATGCCCGACACCAGGTACATCGCGCCGATCAGCACGTACGAGAGGCCGCCGCGCACGTGGCCCAGCAGGCTGGCCAGGAACTGGATCATGGCGCGCGCCATGCCGGTCATCTCGATGAGCGCACCCAGGAAGATGAACAGCGGCACCGCCAGCAGGATCAGGTGCGACATGCCTTCGTCGAGCCGCCCCACCATGACCAGCAGCGGCGTGCGCGTGGTGAGCGCCAGGTAGCCGAAGGTGGCCAGCGCGAACGAGAACGCGATGGGCACGCCCGACAGCACCGTGGCCGCCACGATCACCACGAAGAAGATCACCAGGTTGAACTTGCCGAGCGTCGCGAACACAGGCGCCGCGAGCCAGAAGGCGCCGACCAGCGCGGCCATGCCGACGAGGGCGACGGCGATCTGCCGGCCGGTGCACACGCGCAGCAGCCGAAGCAGCGCCATCGCCAGCATGATGCCGATGCCCGCCGGAATGGCCGCGGCGCGCCAGGCGTTGCTGACCTCGAGTGCGGGCGTGACGATGAACGACTCCTCGTGCGCGTAGTCGATCGACGGCCAGATGATGAGCACCAGGAACGCCACCGACGCGGCGATGGCGAAGGCGTCGAGCATGGCGCGGGTCTGCGGCTGCACCTTCTGCACCAGCGCCGTCATGCGCATGTGCTCGCCGCGGCGCAGCGCCACCACGGCGCCGAGCATCGACAGCCACAGGAACAGGATGGACGCGAGCTCGTCCGACCACACCAGCGGCGCATGGAAGACATAGCGTGCGACCACGCCGGCGAACAGCACGCAGATCTCGGCCAGCACCAGCAGCGCGGCCACCGCCTCCACCGCACCGCCGATCACCCGGTCGGCGCGCGTGGCCAGTGCGCTCAGCGGGTTGGCCGACGGGCCGGCGCCCGCGAAGGCGGCCGCCTCGAAAGTCGATTCATGCGCCATGGCGGATCAGGCCAGCTTGCCGACCGCGCCTTCGAGCAGCGCCCAGGCCTCGGGGCCGAAGCGGCCCTTCCATTCGCCGTAGAAGCCCGACTCGCGCAGCTTGGCGCGGAAGCTGTCGGCGGTGGGGCGGTTGATGGTCAGGCCCTTGGCCTGCAGGTCGCCGACCACGGACTCGTTGAGCTTCTTGATGTCCTCGCGCTGCTGCATGCCGGCGTCGTTGATGGCGCGCGCCACGATGGTCTTCAGGTCGTCGGGCAGGGCGTCCCAGGCGCGGCCGTTGGCGATGAACCAGTAGCCGTCCCAGATGTGGTTGGTGAGCGAGCAGAACTTCTGCACCTCGAAGAGCTTCGCCACCTGGATGATGGGCAGCGGGTTCTCCTGCGCGTCGACGATCTTCGTCTGCAGCGCGGAGTACACCTCGCTGAACTGCAGGCTGGCGGGCGCGGCGCCCAGGCCCTTGAACATCGAGATCGACAGCGGGCTCACGGGCACGCGGATCTTCAGGCCGTCCATGTCCTTCGCATTCGCGACCGCGGCCTTGCTGCTGGTGGTCTGGCGGAAGCCGTTGTCCCACATCTTCTCGAAGGCATAGAGGCGCGACTTGGCGATGGCGCCGCGCACGTGCGCGCCGAGCTTGCCGTCCATGGCGGCCCACACCTGGTTGTAGTCGCTGAAGGCGAAGCCCACGGCGTTGATGGCGGCCACCGGCACCAGCGTGGCGATGACCAGCGCCGAAGGCGTGAAGAACTCGATGCCGCCCGAGCGCACCTGCGCGAGCATGTCGGTGTCGCCGCCGAGCTGGTTGTTCGGGAAGATCTTGATCTCGACCCGGCCCTTGGTTTCCTTGGCGATGCGGTCGGCCGCCTCCTGCGCGCGGATGTTCAGCGGGTGCGTCAGCGGCAGGTTGTTTCCGTACTTGTACGAGAACTCGGCGGCGCGCGCGAGGCGCGGCACGGCCGACACGATGCCGGCGGCGGGGAGGGCGGAAAGCGTGCGCAGGGCACTGCGGCGGGTCAGCGAGGTCATGTGTGTCTTGTCTCCGTGATCTTCTGAAGCGGTGAGTGCGGTTGATGCAATCTGATGCACCATTGAAATCAAGCCACAGCGAAGATAAAAGCCTGCATGATCCGGGTCAAACTTCTGGCTGATGGTTTTTGATGTATGCGGGAAAACCCTTCATTCGCTTCCGTACCTGCGCCCGCGCCTGCAGCGGCCTCGCTGCCTGATGCGCGGCGCGCCCGCGTGGTCGACATCGCGCGCGCCGCGCAGGTCTCGACGGCCACGGTCGACCGCGTGCTCAACCGCCGCCCCGGCGTGCGCGACGCCACGGTGCAGCGCGTGCTCAAGGCGGCCGGCGAGCTCGACTACCTGCCGGGCCCCGAGCTGTACGCGGCGCTCACGCCGCCGCCGCTGCGGCTGGTGTTCCTGCTGCCGGCCGGCACCAACCGTTTCATCCGCATGCTGGGCGACATGGTGGGCTATTCGCAGGAGCACTGGGCGCCGTTCAACGTGCAGTGCCGCACGGTGTTCATCGAGAGCTTCAACCCGCACGAACTGGCCGACGCCTTGCGCCGCCACGGGCAGCGCTGCGACGGCATCGCGATGATGGCGCTGGAGCACCCCGCGGTGCGCGAGGCGGTGGCCGCGCTGGCGGCGCGCGGCCTGCCGGTGGTCACGCTCATTTCCGACCTGTCGAACTCGGAGCGCGCGGCCTTCGTGGGGCTGGACAACCGCGCGGCCGGGCGCACGGCGGGCTACCTCATCGGACGCTTCATCGGTGCGCGCACGGCCAAGGTCGCGCTCATCGCGGGCAGCCTGAGCTACAAGGCGCACGAGGAACGCGAGGCCGGGTTCCTTCACGTCATCGACGAGATGTTCCCGCGGCTGGAAGTGGTGGGCCTGCGCGAAGGGCAGGACGACGCGGACAAGAACTACCGCCAGACGCGCGCGCTGCTGGAGCAGCATCCCGACATGGGCGGCATCTACAACATCGGCGGCGCGTCCGACGGCGTGGCGCGCGCGCTGAAGGAAGCGGGGCGCGAGCAGAAGGTGGTCTTCATCGGCCACGGGCTCACGCCCGACACCCGCGCGCTGCTCATCGACGGCAGCATGGACGCGGTGATCACGCAGAGCCCGCACACCACGCTGATGAGCTGCGTGCGCATCTTCACCAACCTGCGCGACAAGCGCGAGGCGCTGGTCGGCGTGGAAACCACGCGCAGCCAGGT
Organism: Variovorax paradoxus; assembly: GCF_902712855.1. Lineage (NCBI taxonomy): Bacteria > Pseudomonadati > Pseudomonadota > Betaproteobacteria > Burkholderiales > Comamonadaceae > Variovorax > Variovorax paradoxus. The sequence goes on along the minus strand of NZ_LR743507.1, from coordinate 4,128,672 downwards.
GATCTTCCGCGAGAACCTTCCGTAGCCTTCAGGCGTGCGGGCCGGCCGGCGCGGCCATGCGCTGCAGCAGCGGCTGGCGCGCCAGCACCGCGTCGCGCGGACCGTGGTCGAGCACGCGGCCGGCCTCCATCAGCACCACGGTGTCGAAGCGATCGAGCAGGCTCAGCCTGTGGATCGATGCGATCACGCAGGCGTCGGGAAAGGCGCCCGCGATGCGCTCGAGCACGCGCGCCTCGGTGCCGGCGTCGAGCGCGCTGGTGGGCTCGTCGAGCAGCAGCAGCGAGCTGCCCTGGGCCGCGAGCACGCCGCGCGCCAGGCACAGCCGCTGGCGCTGGCCGCCCGACAGGTTGAAGCCGCGCTCCGACACGGCGGTGTCGAGGTTGCCGTTGCTGGCTTTCAGCACCTCGTCGAAGGTGCTGGTGTGCAGCGCGGCGAGCAGCATCGCGTCGTCGCGCGGCTGGCCGAAGGCCAGGTTCTCGCGGATGCTGGCCTCGAAGAGCTCGGTCTCCTGCGGGATCAGCGTGGCCACGCGGCGCAGCTGCGGCCAGTCGATGGGTTGCCCGTCGAACATCAGCGTGCCGCTGTGCGGCGGATACAGCCCGGCCAGCACGCGCAGCAGCGTGCTCTTGCCGCCGCCGCTCGGGCCCACCAGCGCCACGCGCTGGCCGCGGCGCAGCGTGAGGGCCACGTCGTGCAGGCCGTTGCGCGCGGGTTCGGTCGGGCTGGAGGCAGACGCGCCGTCGACGGGATTCGCGCCGGGCGCCGTGTCGCGCATGGCGTAGCGCCACTGCAGCGACTGGATATCGAGCTGCCGCCAGGGCGCGTCGGCCATGATGCGATCGCGCTCGGGCATCTGCTCGGGCGGCGTGGCGAGCACATCGCCCGAGGGCGCGTGCCAGATCGGCTCGGCGCTGCTGTAGTCGGTGTGCATGCGCGCGAAGAAGCTGAAGTTGGCGGCCACCGAACTGACCACGCCCGCCGCCTGCTGCGCGTACTGGTAGATCATGAACACCGCGCCCAGCATCACAGCCTGCCCCGGCAGCCGCGACTGCCACACGTAGACCACCACCAGCCCCCAGGTCAGCGCCAGCCCCATCAGGTCGACCGAGAACCACTTGCCTTCGTTCAGCACCACGGTGCGTTTCAGTGGCAGCGAAATGGCCGCCATGCGCCGGCGCAGCAGCAGCCGCGACGCGCCCTGCAGGCGCAGGCCGATCACCGTCGAGGCATTGCCCAGGAAGTCGAGCAGCGTGGCCACGTAGCGGCGGTCGGCGTCGTTCTCGGCGCGCGCGAGCGTCATCAGCGCGCGGTCGATGCGCACGATGACCAGCCCGATCAGCACGTAGCCTGCCAGCGCCGTCACGCCGCTGGTGCGCGACAGCAGGGCCAGCGCCACCAGCGGACCGACGAAGTTGACGGCGTTGGTGAGCCAGATGAACTGGTTCTGCGCGAAGTCCGACAGCGCGCGGCTGGCCTGGTGCACGCGGTGCTGCAGTTCGCCCGAGTGGTGGCCGTCGTGCCAGGCCAGCGGCGCGGAGGCGATGCGCGCATAGAGCTCGTCCGCCAGCCGCTCGCGCACCTTCATGCCGACGTTGCGCTCCAGGATGCGCCCCGGCCCGTGCAGCACCCAGGCGCCCATCGACACGCCGGCCAGTGTCGCGATCCAGCGGCCGGCGCCGCCGAGCTCGCCGCGCTGCAGCGAGTTGATGGCCTGGCCGGCGAGGTAGGGCAGCGTGAGGCGGATGAGCTGTGACGAAGCCAGCAGGGCGGTGGCGCCCAGCAGCTGGCCGCGCGCGCCTTCGGCGAAGTGCCAGAGCGCCACGTAGAGCTGGCGGATGGCGTTGCCGGGGTCGAGTTGCTTGTCGGGCGTCTGCATGCGGGTCAGGCCGCTTTCCGGAATGTGAGGTTGATGCGGATGGGGCCGAGCTGCGAAAGAAGCGGGTGGGGTGCCTCCTTCAGCGGCAGCACGCCGTGGTAGCGCAGCCGGTCTTCGCCGCCCCAGACCACCACGTCGCCGTGCGCCAGCGGCACGCGCGCGGCCTTGTCGCCCCGTGCCAGCCCGCCGAACAGGAACACCGCCGGCATGCCGAGCGAGACCGAGACGATGGGCGCGCCGTGGTCGCGCTCGTCCTTGTCCTGGTGCAGCGACAGCCGCGCGCCGGGTGCGTAGCGGTTGACCAGGCAGGCGTCGGGCGCGAAGTTTTCGAAGCCCGCCGCCCCAGCCGCCTCGCGCGCCAGGCGTGCGAACGATGCGGGCATGGGCGGCCATGGCAGGCCGGTGTCGGGGTCGGTGGCGCTGTAGCGGTAGCCGCGCCGGTCGCTGGTCCAGCCCAGCGCGCCGCAGTTGGTGAGCGCCACGGACATGGTGAAGCCGCCCGGCGTGACGAGATGGCGAAAGGGCGCGCGCCCGGCCACCGCGTCGATCGCCGGCAGCAGCTCGTTCACGAAGGGCAGCGCGAAGCCGGGGAGCACGAACGCACCGGGGCCGAGCGGCTCGCGGGCTTCGCGGGGCAGGTCGTCGAACAAGGAGAGGCTGGAAGACCCGCCGGTGTGCGCCCGTCCGGAGTCCGTCGCGGCCGCCGTGTTCTTCATGGTCGTTTTCATTCCCCCGATCTTTGCTGAAAACTCGCGCCCCCCGCCGCGCGCCTGCACCGACCTACGCGTCGGCCGACACGCCGCATCCCATATTCAGGTGATGCCGTCGTGCAAGGCCATCGCTAGCCTCTGCGCCTTGGCTTTAAGTAGTGCTTAGGGTTTAAATTCTTGGCACTGCGTAACTGAAGGGTTATGGTGTATTCATCATGGACAGCACCCGGCTCGATCTCAGCGTTCCAGATGGCTGGACGGGTTGGTTCGAGCTCATGCGCACGCCGAGCGGCACCTACGCCGGTATCTGCGAACTGAGCCTGCGCGGGATTCCGCGCTGCGCGCTCGTGATCACGCAGCAACTTTCCTGGGACGCGGCCGTGGAACGCGCCACGCTGCGCGCCGACCATTTCGTGCGGCAATGGGGGCCGGCGCGCGGGCACTGAACCGACGAACCGTTTGCGGCGGCGCAGCAGAACCGGCGAGGGCGTGGTAGAAACCGCGAGCCTTTCCGACCCACGCTCCAACCCACGCGCCGCCGACATGCCGAATCCTCCGTGCAGGAACGCAGACATCCCGCACATCCGGTGGCTGGCGTGGCTGCTGCTGGCGTTCGCGGCGTTCTTCCTTGCCGGCTGCGCCAGCCTGCCCGGCGAGGACCAGGTGCATCGCAAGCCTTCGACCGCCATCGCGGACGGCGCCGACACCACGCTCGGCCGCCTCGTGAAGGCCACCGCACCGCCCGGCGAGCCGCTCAGCGGGTTCCGCCTGCTGCCGATGCCGCAGTTCTCGCTGCACGCGCGCATCGAGCTCGCGCGCCGTGCGCAACGCTCCATCGACGTGCAGTACTACCTCGTGCAGAACGACGAGACCGGCCGCTACCTGCTGCGTGCCTTGCGCGACGCGGCGGACCGCGGCGTGCGCGTGCGGCTGCTGGTGGACGACCTCTACACCGCCGGCGCCGACCCGCTGTTCACCAGCTTCGCCTCGCACCCGAACGTGGAAGTGCGCCTGTTCAACCCGTTCCCGGCCGGGCGGGACCGCTTCGGCACGCGCTGGGCGTGGTCGATCCTCGATTTCGACCGCGTGCACCGCCGCATGCACAACAAGCTCTACGTGGTGGACAACAGCGTGGGCGTGATGGGCGGGCGCAACATGGCCAACGAGTACTTCCTGCGGGACGGCGGCTCGAACTTCATCGACATCGACACGCTGGTGGCCGGCGCCGTGGTGCCCCGGCTGTCGTCGCTGTTCGACATGTACTGGAACAGTCCGTACGTGTACCCCATCGAGTCGCTGGTGCCCGCCACCGGCGAGAGCCCGCAGCAACTGCGCGAGCGCTTCGACCGGCTCACCACCGGGCCCGCCCAGTTGCACCCCGAGGAGCCCGAGTCGACCGACCTTCTGGGCAACAACCCGCTGGCCAAGGACCTCGACGCCGGCGCGCTGAAGCTGGTGTGGGCCCGCGCCGAGGCCTATGCCGACGCGCCGGCCAAGGCGCTGGGGCCCGAGGAAGCGCGCGGCCTGCCCGCCGACGAGTCGCGCGACAGCGTGCTCTACAACGTGCGCCGCTACCTGCGCGGCGCGCAGAACGAGGTCATGCAGACCACGCCCTACCTGATCCCGGGGCGCGGCGGCATGGAAACCATCCAGATCGTGCGCGGCAACGGCGTGGCCTACAGCATCGTCACCAACTCGCTCGCGGCCACTGACGAATCGCTGGTGCACATCGGCTACCGCCGCTACCGCGCCCAGATGCTGCGCCTGGGCGTCGAGCTGTACGAACTGAGCCCGAAGCGGGTGGAGCAGACGAAGCGCTTCGGCATGTACGGCTCGGCGGCGGGCCGGCTGCACGGCAAGTCGGCGGTGATCGACCGCCACACGGTGTTCATCGGCTCGATGAACTTCGATCCGCGCTCGATGCTGCACAACACCGAGATCGGCATCTTCATCTTCAGCCCGCAGATCGCACAGCAGCTCACCAGCCTGATCGGTTTCATCCGGCTGGACGGCGCCTACCAGCTGCAGCTCGGGCCGACCGGGGCCATCGAATGGGTCAGTCCGGCCTCGGGTGACGCTGCCGACACCATCCTGCACCAGGAGCCCGAGACGGACTTCTGGGCCCGCTGGCGGCTGGATCTGCTGGCACCGCTGGTGGCCGAGAGCCTGCTCTAGCCGAGGCACAAGCGCCGCCGGGCCGCATCCACAAAACAGAGGATGGCGAGGGGGAGGGGGGCACACAAGAATCGCATCACTCGTGTTACGAGTTGATTCTTTTGTTTGCCCTAACCCCCTCAGAAGCCTCATGAAAACAGACTACGCAACCCCGGCATCGGGCCAGTTCTTCAGGACGACGCGTTCCGCATGCGCGGTGGCGCTCCTTGTTTCCCTCGCGGCCTGCGGGGGCGGCGGAGGTGGCGGCGGCAGTGGATTCGTCGGGTTTCCCACCTCCGGCGGCGGTACCACCGTGCCGCCGGCCAGCGATCCGCCGGCCGCCACCGCTGTTACGTTTTCGGGCACCGCGGCCTCCGGTTTGCCGCTGTCGGGTACCGTCACCGTCAAGGACGCCAAGGGCGCGACCAAGACCGAACCGCTGGTCGACGGCAACTACAAGATCGACGTGACCGGCATGACCGCGCCCTTCGTCTTCCGCGCCGAAGGCACGGTGGGCGGCGTGCGCACGGTGATCCACTCGGCCGCCACCGCGGCGGACGCCAACGGCACCATCAACATCACGCCGCTGACCGATCTGGTGGTGGCCAACATCGCCGGCCGGCTGGCCGCGCAGTATTTCGAGGGCGGCGAGTTCGCCTCGCTCACGCCGGACGAGCTCAAGGCCGAGTCCGACGCACTGAAAGCCAAGCTGCTGCCGGTGCTGCAGGCGCTGGGCGTGGACTCGAGCATCGACCTGCTGCGCACCGCGTTCACGCCGCTGTCGAGCGCGCTGGACAAGGCGCTCGACGTGCTGCGCGTGAGCGTCGACCCGGCCACCAACGTGGCCACCATCACCAACATCGTCACGCAGCAGCAGATCACCGACGACCTGGCGGTGAAGGCCGCACAGGACGCCGGCACCACGCCGATGAGCGGAGCCGGCATGGAAACCGCGGCGGACGACATCACGTTGATCCGCAAGGCGCTGACCGACTACGTCGCCAAGTTCGCCACCGGGCTGCCCACGGCCGGCGAGCTGACGCCGCTGCTCGCGACCAGCAGCAACAGCCCCTACAACTTCCGGTTGTCGGACCTCAGCGCCGCCGAGTTCGCCAACGAAGAGGCCGCCGATACGAGCATGGTCGGCGCGAGCTTCACCGAGGTGGTGATCAACCGCATCAACTACACCATCGACCCGGTCAACAACCCCGGGCCCCGCGCCTACGTGGAGTTCACGCACCGCGACAAGAACGGCGTGGCCTTCAGCAACAACAAGGGCATGCAGGTGGTCAAGGGCAACGACGGCGTCTGGCGTTTCCGCGGCGACGGCCGCGTCCTGGACATCAATCCGCACGTGCAGGTCAGCAAGGACGCCGTCACGGGCTGCGTGACCACGGCGCTGCAGTTCTCCATCCGGGATTCGAATCCCAACAACAGCAACGCGGCCGTGTCGGTCGTGGTCACGGGCCCGGGGTTGCCGCCGAACGGGCTGCGCCACGTGCGCCCCGCGCTGGCCGGCGACTACTGGCCCATCGAGAACGGCGACGGCAGCAACCTGTACCGGCTCACCTCGAATTGCGCCAACCTGCCGACGGCGGGCTTGACCGACAGCGCGATCGCGGCGATCCCCGCCACGCCGGAGTACGTCTTCACGGCCTACACCAGCGGCGGGCAGGTCGCGCAGATCACGAACAGCACGACGGACATCGTGTACCGCCAGAGCTTCAACGCCCGCCCGATGACGCTGGCGGAAGCCGCAGCCGCCGCCTACCCGTCGTTCACGACCACGCCGGCCTTCGCGTCGTACAACGGCGGCAGCGACTTCACGGTGAGCGCCACGGGCCTGAACCCAGGCTTTGCCGCCGAGTTCTTCCTGAACCTGTTCGCCAGCCTTTCCGACAACGCACAGGAGCAGGCCGACGTGGCGCCGTCGAGCGGCGGCACCGCGTCGAAGACCTTCAACCTCTCGGTGGGCAGCACCCCGGTGTTCCGCAACATGTATGTCAGCACAAGGGACGCGACATGGCGCGACGTGGTCCTGCGCGACAGCCGCATCCTCCCTCCCTGAAAGCAGAAAAGCCCCGAGAGGGGCTTTTTTTCATGGGGCCTCGGATGAGCCTCGGGCAGCGCGCGAGGCGCCGCGGGCCTACTGTTGCAGCAGTCCGTTGAGGTAGGGCTCGGGATTCACGGCGGTGCCGTTCTTGCGGATCTCGAAGCGCAGCTTCACGCGGTCGGTGTTGCTCTTGCCCATCTCGCCGATCTTCTCGCCCTGGCGCACGACCTGGTTCTCCTTCACGAGGATGGTCTGCAGGTGCGCGTAGGCGGTGAGGTAGGTCTCGTTGTGCTTGACGATGATCATGTTGCCGTAGGCCGGCAGTTCGCCGCCCACGTACACGATGCGGCCGTCGGCCGAGGCGACGACCGCATCGCCGAGGTTGCCGGCGATGTCGATGCCCTTGTTGCGCACGCCGTCGAAGCGCGCGATCGTCGCGCCGGCGGCCGGGCGCACGAACAGCGCGGCGGGTTTCTGCACGGGCGGCGTGACCACGGGCGCGGGGCGCGGTGTGAGGTCGGTGGTGGTGCAGGCCGCGAGGCTTGCGAGGACCAGCGCCAGGGCGGCGGTACGGGAAACAATGGTCTGGAGTTGCATGGCGCTGTATGGGAACGGATTCGTTGCGGAGGGTTCCTGCGTTCTGGCGCGCCGGGCGCGCCACGCGGCGGGGGCGATGCTAGCAAACTGCCGCGACGGCGCTGCGTGAAAGAGCAACCGCCACGGAAGGGGCCTTTGTGCGGCCAGGGGCTTGCAGCCGGCTACTTGAGCGGGATCGGCGTGCCGCGGTCGATCGGCACCGCGGTGATGCTGTTCTTGGGCGAGCCGTCGATCAGCAGGTCGGAGTAAGTCAGGTAGACCAGCGTGTTGCGCTTGGGGTCCACCATGCGCACCACGCGCAGGCGCTTGAAGAGAATCGACAGCCGCTCGCTGTAGACCTCCTCTCGCTTGGGCAGCGGCTGCGTGACCGAGACCGGGCCGACCTGGCGGCAGGCGATGGAGGCCTCGGCCTTGTCCTCGGCCAGGCCCACCGCGCCCTTGATGCCGCCGGTCTTGGCGCGCGACACGTAGCAGGTCACGCCGCTCACCTTGGGGTCGTCGTAGGCTTCCACCACGATCTTGTGGTCGGGGCCGATGAGCTTGAAGGCGGTGTCGACGTCGCCCACGACTTCCGCGTGCGCCGAGGCGGCCAGGGCGAGCCCGAGGCCGCATGCTGCGTGGAGAAGAATGCGGGGGCGGAGGGTCATGGCGGCTTGTTGCGGGTTCAAACGATGTCGATGGTGTGGACGCGGTCGAAACTGCCGCGCCGCCGGTCTTCGAAATAGTGCTCGAGCGTTTCGCGCACCGTGCGGAAGGCGATCTCGTCCCAGGGAATTTCTTCCTCGGTGAAGAGCTTCGCCTCGATGGTCTCGTGGCCGGGGTCGAACTTGTCGTCGAGCAGCCGGGCGCGGTAGAACAGGTGGACCTGGCCCACGCGCACCACGCTGATGACGGCGAACAGGCCCTCCATCACGTAGTTGGCTCCGGCCTCCTCGTCGGTCTCGCGGGCCGCGCCCTGGGCGGTGGTTTCCTCGAGTTCCATGAAGCCGGCCGGCAGCGTCCACTTGCCCCAGCGCGGCTCGATGTTGCGCTTGCACAGCAACACCTTGTCGCCCAGGACCGGGATCGTGCCCACCACGTTCAGCGGGTTCTCGTAGTGGATGGTGTGGCAGGCCGGGCACACCGCGCGCTGCTTGGTGTCGCCGTCGTCGGGCACGCGGTAGACCACCGCGGTGCCGCAGTTCTTGCAGTGCTTGATGGGAACGCGCAGGAGCATGAAACCGGCCGCCGTCTTCAGACGACCTTGACGGTCAGCGTGGGCAGGCCCGCCACTTCGCCCACGAGCGTGTCGCCTGCAACGACGGCAGCCACGCCTTCGGGCGTGCCGGTGAAGATCAGGTCGCCGGGCTGCAGCTCCCAGGCGGCAGAGAGGTGCTCGATGGTCTCGGCCACGTTCCAGATCAGCTTGCTCACGTTGCTGCGCTGGCGGTCGGTGCCGTTCACCTGCACCGAGATCTCCGCCTTCTCGGCATCGCCGGCCTGTGCCACGGGCACGATCGGGCCGATGGGCGCGCTCTGCTCGAAGCTCTTGCCGATGTCCCAGGGGCGACCCTGCTTCTTCATCTCGTTCTGGAGGTCGCGGCGCGTCATGTCGAGGCCGACCGCGTAGCCGTAGATGTGCTTGTGGGCGTCGGCCGCCAGGATGTTCTTGCCGCCGGTGCCGATGGCCACCACGAGTTCGATCTCGTGGTGCAGGTTCTTGGTCAGCGAGGGGTAGGCCATGGTGCCGGTCTGGCCGGCGTCGACCACCACCAGCGCGTCGGCCGGCTTCATGAAGAAGAAGGGCGGCTCGCGGCCGGTGAAGCCCATTTCCTTGGCGTGCTCTTCGTAGTTGCGGCCCACGCAGTAGATGCGGTGCACCGGGAAGCGGGCGGGCTGGCCGGCCACGGGAACCGAAACGGTGGCGGGCGGGGCGAAGACGAACTCGGAAGCCATTGCGACGTGTCCTTTTTGAACGAAACGAGAGCGGGAAGCCGGCAGTGTGCCAGAGGCGGCAGGCTCACAATAGACGCCCTGCGCATCTCATCGTTTCCACCATGCCCATCCGATTCGGCAAGGCCGGCAAGGCCACCGCCCTCAATGAACTCGGTCGCCAGCGCGACGACGACGGCGACCAGGACGGCGCGCTCGAGGCCTACGCACGGGCCAGCGCCGTCCATCCGTACTGGGCCGTGCCCTGGTACAACGCCGGCCTGATCCACAAGTACCGCGGCGACTGGGCCGCCTCGCTGCAGGCCAACGCCCGCGCCGTCGAGTGCGATCCGCAGAACCAGGGCGCCATCTGGAACCTGGGCATCGCCGCGACCGCGCTCGGCGACTGGGCCACGGCGCGGCGCGCCTGGCGGCAATACGGCATCGGCGTGCCCGACGGCGACGGCCCGGTCGACTACTTCGTCGGCCTCACGCCGATCCGCGTGCATGGCGGCGAGGCCAGCGAGGTGGTGTGGGCCGACCGCATCGACCCGGCCCGCGCCATCCTGCGCAACGTGCCCACGCCGGCCAGCGGCCACCGCTACGGCGACCTGGTGCTGCACGACGGCGCGGCCAACGGCTACCGCCAGCGCGGCGACCGCGAAGTGCCGGTGTTCGATGCGCTCGAACTCATCGCGCCGTCGGACTACTCGACCTACGAGGTGTCCATCGGCAACGCCGTCAGCGACGACATCGATGCGCTCATCCGGCGCCTCGAGGCGGGCGACGCCGGCGCCGAGAACTGGAGCACCAGCATGCAGCTGCTGTGCCGCGCCTGCTCCGAGGGCCGTCCTTATGGGGAGGGCCAGCACGACCATGGTCCCGAAGAGATTCCGGGCGCGATGGGCCCGTGGCGGCTCGGCATCGCCACGCGCGACGAATCGGCCGTGCGCCGCGTCCTCGACGAATGGCGCGCAGGCGTCTCGACCGATGCCTCGCTGCACGACTTCCGCTGCGTGCTGCAGGCTTCACCCCGGTGCTGAAGCCCGAGCCAAGGAACGCTATGCTTGGAAAATCATGAAGCTGCATAACTATTTCCGCTCCTCTTCCTCGTTCCGCGTGCGCATCGCCCTGAACCTGAAGGGCCTCGACTACGAGTACATCCCGGTGCACATCGCACGCGGCGAACACCGCACCGGCCCTTACTCCGCCATCTCGGCCGACATGCTGGTGCCGCTGCTCGAGGACGAAGGCGAACGCTTCTCGCAATCGCTGGCCATCATGGAGTACCTCGACGAGACGCATCCCGAGCCGGCACTGCTGCCGGGCGACCCGGTGGGCCGCGCCCACGTGCGCGCGCTGGCGCAGTCCATCGCCTGCGAGATCCATCCCCTGAACAACCTGCGCGTGCTCAAGTACCTCGTGAAGGACCTGAAGCTCGACGAAGAGGCCAAGAACACCTGGTACCGCCACTGGGTGCGCGACGGCATGCTGGCCTTCGAGCGCCAGCTGGCGCAGCACCCGGCCGGCAGGTTCTGCTACGGCAACACGCCGACGCTGGCCGACTGCTGCCTGGTGCCGCAGATCTTCAATGGCCGCCGCTTCGACTGCGACTTCAGCGGCCTGCCGCGCAGCATGGCCGCCTTCGAGGCCTGCATGGAGCTCGACGCCTTCCAGCGCGCGCAGCCTTCCCAGGCACCCGACGCGGAAGCCTGAAGCGCATGAACGAGCGCTGGCTCGTGCCGCAATGGCCCGCACCGCCGAACGTGCGGGCCGTGTGCACCACGCGCGAGGGCGGCGTGTCGCAGGGGCGCTACGAGAGCCTCAACCTCGGTGACCATGTGGGCGACGACCCGGCGCATGTCGCCGCGAATCGCGGCCGCCTGCGCACCGCCATCGCTGCGCGTCCCGTCTTCCTGCAGCAGGTCCACGGCGTCGGCGTGGTGGCGCTCGATGCCGCACACGACGCAGTGCACGACGGCACTGCGGCCGATGCCTGCACCGCCACGGCCGCCGGCCTGGCCTGCACGATCATGGTGGCCGATTGCCTGCCCGTGCTTTTCACCGACGAGGCCGGCCACCGCGTGGCCGCAGCGCACGCCGGCTGGCGCGGCCTGGCCGGCGGGGTGCTGGAGCAGACGGCCAGGGCATTCGCAGCGGAAGAGGGCGCGCCGCGCGTCATCGCATGGCTGGGGCCCTGCATCGGCCCCGAGGCCTTCGAGGTCGGTCCGGAGGTCAAGGCCGCGTTCGAGGCGCATGCCCCCGAGGCCGCGTCCTGCTTCAAGCTGGCACGCGCCCCCGGCAAATGGCTGGCCGACCTGCCCGCGCTGGCGCGACAGCGGCTGAATGCCGTGGGCATCGCGTCGGTGCATGGCAACGACGGCAGCGACGCGTGGTGCACCGTCGCCAACCGTTCACGGTTCTTTTCGCACCGGCGCGACGGCGTCAGCGGGCGCTTCGCCGCCCTGGTCTGGAAGGCCTGAGGCGGCAACGCCTGTGCCCGGCTTGCGTGCCGCCTGCGCTGCGGCCTCACGGGCGGCCTCCTGCGCCTCGGCCTCGCGCTGCTTCGCCGCGCGGCGGCGCCCCGGCGCACCCATCAGGTAAACCACCAGTGCGACCGGACCCAATCCGTACAAAAGAAATGTGAAGATGGCGCCCAGCACCGTGCCCGTGGTGTTGGTGGCTTCGGCAACGGCCATCATCACGACGACATACAGCCAGCCGATGACGATCAGATGGATGAACACGAGAAGTTTCAGTTGGTAAGTGAACGGGCGGGTCTGCGGGACGAAGCGTTGTGAGTGCCTTGTGAATGCAGGATACTCAAAACACGCAAGCCATCCGGATCGATTCAGGCGAGGACCAGGAGACATGATGAAGCAACCCACGGGGGCCGATGCGTTCGCGCCCTTCCAGCAGGCACTGACCGAGGGATGGAGCAAGGCGCTGGAGTCGTTCCAGCAGTCCGCCGCACGAGGGGCTTCGGCCTTCAGTCCGGGCGGTACGCCGCTGTGGGAAATGCCCTCGATGCCCGGGCTTGCCAACGGCATGAAGATGCCCGAGCTGCCCAGGTTTTCGATCGCCCCCGAGAAGCTCCAGTCGATCCAGCAGCAGTACATGGCCGACGCCACCGAACTCTGGCGCCAGGGCTTCGGCGCCAGGCCCGAGGGCGACAAGCGCTTCGCCGGCGAAGCCTGGGGCAGCAACCCGCTGTCGGCGTTCTCGGCCGCCGTGTATCTGCTCAACGGCCGCACCGTGCTGAGCATGGCCGAGGCCGTCGACGCCGACGAGAAAACCAGGGCTCGGCTGCGCTTCGCGGTCGAGCAGTGGATGGCCGCCTCGTCGCCGAGCAACTCGCTCGCCCTCAACGTGGAAGCCCAGAAGAAGGCCATCGACACGCAGGGCGAGAGCATCGCCAGGGGCATCCAGAACCTGCTGAACGACGTGAAGCAGGGCCACCTCAGCATGACCGACGAGAGCGCCTTCGAGGTCGGCCGCAACGTGGCCACCACCGAGGGTGCGGTGGTCTTCGAGAACGACTACTTCCAGCTCCTCGAGTACAAGCCGCTCACTGCCAAGGTGTACGAGCGGCCGTTCCTGCTGGTGCCGCCCTGCATCAACAAGTTCTACATCCTCGACCTGCAGCCCGAGAACTCGCTGATCCGCTATGCGAACGAGCAGGGCCACCGCGTGTTCGTCGTGAGCTGGCGCAACCCCGACGCGTCGATGGAGCAGGCCACCTGGGACGACTACATCGAGAACGCCGCCATCAAGGCGATCCACACGGTGCAGGAAATCACCGGGAGCAAGCAGATCAACACGCTGGGCTTCTGCGTGGGCGGCACCATCCTGAGCACCGCGCTGGCCGTGCTCGCGGCGCGCGGCGAGAAGCCGGCCGCATCGGTCACGCTGCTGACCACCTTCCTCGACTTCAGCGACACGGGCATCCTCGACATCTTCGTCGACGAGCAGATGGTGGCCTACCGCGAGATGCAGCTCGGCAAGGGCGGCCTGCTGCCCGGCGGCGACCTGGCCTCGACCTTCAGCTTCCTGCGGCCCAACGACCTGGTGTGGAACTACGTGGTGGGCAACTACCTGAAGGGCGAGACCCCGCCGCCCTTCGACCTGCTGTACTGGAACAGCGACGCCACCAACCTGCCGGGTCCGTTCTACGCCTGGTACCTGCGCAACACGTACCACGAGAACAAGCTGGCCAAGCCCAATGCGCTCACCGTGTGCGGCCAGAAGGTCGACCTGGGCAGCATCGACATCCCGGCCTACATCTACGGTTCGCGCGAAGACCACATCGTGCCCATCGGCGGCGCCTACGCGTCCACCCAGTTGCTGCCGGGCAAGAAGCGCTTCGTGATGGGCGCGTCGGGCCACATCGCCGGCGTGATCAACCCGCCTGCCAAGAAAAAGCGCAGCCACTGGATCCGCGAAGACGGCAAGTTTCCCCGCTCGCAGGCCGAATGGCTGAGCGGCGCGCAGGAGCATCCCGGCAGCTGGTGGACCGACTGGGCACAATGGCTCAAGGGCAATGCGGGCAAGCAGATCCCGGCGCCCAAGGGCTACGGCAACGGCAAGGCCTACAAGGCCATCGAGCCGGCGCCGGGCCGCTACGTCAAGGCCAAGGCCTGAAGAACATGGCACACCCCAGGCTTGCGCACGGCGTGTGGCCGCCAACCCCCTTGCAGGGGGCAACACCAGCGGCCCGGCAGAGCCGGTTCCGCGGTGTTTACGGGCCGGGCTCTTGCTGAATAAGACTCGCGCCTGAACCTGGGTGCACACTTTTTAAATCAGTCACTTCAACGGAGAACCTCATGGAAGACATCGTCATCGTTTCGGCTGCGCGCACGGCGGTTGGCAAGTTCGGCGGCTCGCTCGCCGGCATTCCGGCCACCGAGCTCGGCGCCATCGTCATCAAGGAAGTGATTGCGCGTGCCAACCTCACCGCCGACCAGGTCGGCGAGGCCATCATGGGCCAGGTGCTTGCGGCAGGTGCCGGCCAGAACCCCGCGCGCCAGGCATGGCTGAAGGGCGGCGGCACCAAGGAAACGCCGGCGCTCACCATCAACGCCGTGTGCGGCTCGGGCCTGAAGGCCGTGATGCTGGCCGCCCAGGCCGTGGCCACGGGCGACAGCGAGATCGTCATCGCCGGCGGCCAGGAGAACATGAGCATGGCGCCGCACGTGCTGCCCAACTCGCGCAACGGCCAGCGCATGGGCGACTGGAAGATGGTCGACACCATGATCGTGGACGGCCTGTGGGACGTCTACAACCAGTACCACATGGGCATCACCGCCGAGAACGTGGCCAAGAAGTTCGGCATCGACCGCGCCGCCCAGGACGAGCTCGCCCTCGCCAGCCAGACCAAGGCCGCCGCCGCGCAGGACGCCGGCAAGTTCAAGGACGAGATCGTCTCGGTGAGCATCCCGCAGAAGAAGGGCGACCCGGTCGTCTTCGACAAGGACGAGTTCATCAACCGCAAGACCAGCGCCGAAGGCCTGGCCGGCCTGCGTCCCGCCTTCGACAAGGCCGGCGGCGTGACCGCGGGCAATGCCTCGGGCCTGAACGACGGCGCCGCCGCCGTGATGGTCATGACGGCCAAGAAGGCCGCCGCGCTCGGCCTGAAGCCGCTGGGCCGCATCGCCAGCTACGCCACCGCCGGCCTCGACCCCGCCATCATGGGCATGGGCCCGGTGCCCGCGTCGACGAAGGCGCTGCAGCGCGCCGGCTGGAAGGCCGCCGACCTCGACCTGCTGGAAATCAACGAAGCCTTCGCAGCGCAGGCCTGCGCCGTGAACAAGGAAATGGGCTGGGACGTGAACAAGGTCAACGTCAACGGTGGCGCGATTGCCATCGGCCACCCCATCGGCGCGTCCGGCTGCCGCATCCTGGTGACGCTGCTGCACGAAATGCAGCGCCAGAACGCCAAGAAGGGCATTGCGTCGCTGTGCATCGGCGGCGGCATGGGCGTGGCGCTGACCATCGAGCGCTGAGAAGGCGCGAATAAAGCTGCTGCGCACCCCGATCTCGCATCTGCGGTCCTCACCGTACCTGGGTACGGTTCCGGTCCTCGATACGACCTCGGGGCG
Source organism: Variovorax paradoxus (assembly GCF_902712855.1). Classification (NCBI taxonomy): domain Bacteria; kingdom Pseudomonadati; phylum Pseudomonadota; class Betaproteobacteria; order Burkholderiales; family Comamonadaceae; genus Variovorax; species Variovorax paradoxus. The sequence goes on along the minus strand of NZ_LR743507.1, from coordinate 4,113,273 downwards.
CTCGCGACGCTTTCTTCGCACGTTCTCCAAGCCGCCTATCGCGACATCGACGGTCGCTGCGCCATCGCCGCGCGCCAGCGCAGCAGCTCGGGGTGCTGTTCCCCGGGCTTGACCCGCACCACGCGGGCGAAGTCCACCGCCACCACCGCGGTGATGTCGGCAATGCTGAACCGGTCGGTGACGATGAACTCGCGGCCGGCCAGCTGCTCATTCAGCGTCTCGAAGAATTGCTCGACACGCGCCCGTCCGCGCTGTGCCAGCTCGGGGATCTGCGCGTAGTTCACCGGGCCGGGCAGCGCACGGTCGGCCATGGCCGGCGAGCCGTTGCGCAGCGTCTCGGCAATCGCCAGCAGGCCCTCGAACTCGATGCGCCAGTTCCAGCTGGCAACCTCCGCTTTCTCGCGCGGCGTGATGCCCATCAGCGGCGGCTCGGGATGGCGTGCTTCCGCCCAGGCCGCGATGGCGGCGTTGTCGGTCAGCAGGCCGTCTTCTTCCGTGCGAAGCGCGGGCACCGTGCATTGCGGATTGATCTCGCGGTAGGCGTTGCCCAGTTGCTCACCACGGACGAGGTCGACCTGCACGGTCTCGTGCGCAATGCCCTTTTCGGCAAGCAGGATGCGCGCGCGCCGCGGACTCGGCGCCGTGGCGCAGTCGTAGAGAATGTTCATCGCCTGTTCAACTCCTGGAACGCATTGCATGAATGGCACGACCCCCGATGGCGTCTACACGCCGCCCACCGTCTGGTCCTGGAACAAGGAAAGCGGCGGCCGTTTCGCGAACATCAATCGCCCGATCGCGGGTGCTACCCACGACAAGGATCTGCCGGTGGGAAAGCATCCGCTGCAACTCTATTCGCTTGCCACGCCCAACGGCGTGAAAGTGACGGTGATGCTCGAGGAACTGCTGGCGCTGGGCCACGCCGGCGCCGAGTACGACGCCTGGCTGATCCGCATCAGCGAGGGCGACCAGTTCGGCAGCGGCTTCGTGGCGGTGAACCCGAATTCCAAGATCCCCGCGCTGCTCGACCGCAGCGAACCCACGCCCGTGCGCGTCTTCGAGTCCGGCGCGATCCTGCAGTACCTGTCCGAGAAGTTCGGCGGTGCCTTCCTGCCGGCCGATCGTGCGAAGCGCGCCGAGTGCCTGTCGTGGCTCTTCTGGCAGATGGGCAGCGCGCCGTACCTGGGCGGCGGCTTCGGCCACTTCTATGCCTATGCGCCCAGCAAGATCGAATACGCCATCGATCGCTTCGCCATGGAGGTGAAGCGACAGCTCGACGTGCTCGACCGCCGCCTCGCGCAAAGCCGCTACCTTGCTGGCGACGACTACACCATCGCCGACATGGCGGTGTGGCCCTGGTACGGGACGCTCGCCAAGGGCCAGCTGTACGAAGCGGGTGAGTTCCTGCAGGTGGGCGAGTACAGGAACGTGCTGCGCTGGACCGACGAGATCGCGCAGCGCCCGGCGGTGCAGCGCGGTCGCATGGTCAACCGCGCCTGGGGGCAGGAGTCGAGTCAGCTGCGCGAGCGGCACGACGCAAGCGACTTCGAGACCCGCACGCAGGACAAGCTCGAGACACCGACCTGAACGAACCGCGAGGAGCCGGCCCATGAGCGACAGGATCCTGGTCTTCTACGGTTCCTACCGCTCCGGCCGCATGGGCGTGCGCCTGGCGGACTACATCGTCGCCGCGTTGCGCGCGCGCGGCGATGACGCGGAACTCATCGATGCGAAGGAGGTCGGCCTGCCGATGCTCGACCGCATGTACAAGGAATATCCGAAGGGCACCGCGCCCGCGGCCATGGAAGCCCTGGCCGGGAAGATTCGCGCGGCCGACGCCTTCATCTTCGTCACCGGCGAATACAACTGGGGCCCGCAGCCGGGCTTGAAGAACCTCACCGATCACTTCCTCGAGGAGTGGTTCTGGCGGCCGGCCGCGGTGGCCAGCTATTCGGCGGGGCGCTTCTCGGGCGTGCGCTCGGGCACCGTGTGGCATTCGATCCTCTCGGAGATGGGCATGGTCGTGGTGTCGAGCACGCTGGCCGTGGGACCCATCTCGCAGACGCTGGACGCCGATGCCAATCCGACCGGCGCCGCTGGCGAGTCGCTCGAGCGCTCGTTCGGCCGCTTCGCTGACGACCTGGCCTGGTGGACCGAGGCGGCGCGCGCGCAGCGCGAGCGCAATCCACCGCCGTATTGAAGGATGCGACTTCAGGGTCGAGCGTGACGCGTTGTTCACCGCCCAAATTTTGGGCAACGTAATTAATTCCTTTGTAAAACAACGACTTGCGGCGCTTTTACAAGGCTTCTCATGAGTTATCCCCAAAGTTGTGCACTGAAAGTGGGGACGACATGGGGTTTTCCATGATTCAAGGCCAAGTGGCTGAGCCGACGCTGCTTTTTGCCGCTTGAATATTGCGAGAAAGTATTCCTTGCAGGGCTTGCCACCCCGAATCGCATCATTTCGGCCGCCTGGGTTGTTCACCGCTCAAAATTTGAGCAAACTAAGGAATACCCTTATGAAACAACAACTTATGTGTGTTTTACAAGGCTCCTCATGAGTTACCCCCAAAGTTGTCCACGGGAAATGGGGATGGACAGGGAGTTGTTCAGCAAACAGCCCCAAGTGCCTGTTTTTATGTAGCAGCGGCTAGTTCCACGCTTCGGCCTGCTGCCCGGCGTAGTGGCGGCACAAGGTGTCGACCAGCGCCTGTGCATAGACCGGCAGCGAGGCCCGGTTGCGCACGAGCAGGTAGCGCTCGCGCACGCACCATGCATCGCCGAGGTCGATCAGCGCAAGCTGCATGCTTTCCTGGTTGCGCCGCGCCGCCGACTCCGGCACCACCCCGATGCCCACGCCGCTGCCGATCATCCGGCACATGGCGTCGAAGCTGCCGAGCTGGATGCGCAGCTTCTGCCGCTTGCCCAGGTTGTCGGTGATCTGCGCCAGGAAGGCCTGCAGCGTGCTGCCCTGCTGCATGCCGATGGCGTCCTCGTCGAGCGTCTCGGCGAACGAGATCTGCCGGCGCTTCGCGAAGCGATGCCTGCGCGACGTGACAAGCACCAGCCGGTCGGTGCTGAAGTGGATCGACTCCAGCCCCAGCGTGTCGACCCGGCCCGCGACGATACCGATGTCGGCGCGCCCGTCGAGCACGCCGCGCGGGATCTGAGCATTCGGTTTTTCCTGAAGGTCGACATTGATGCGCGGGTTGTGCGCCAGAAAGCCCGGCAGGATCTCCGGCAGGAAGTCGGTCACTGCCGTGGTGTTGGCGAACACGCGCAGGTGGCCGCGCAGGCCGCCGCCGTACTCGAGCAGGTCGGCGCGCAACTGCTCGGTCTGGTGCAGCACCAGCCGCGCGTGATGCAGGAACGCCTCGCCGGGTGGCAGCAGCCGCACGCCGCGCGCCTCGCGCTGCAGCAGCTGCAGTCCGGCCTGCGACTCCAGCGCCTTGATGCGCGCGCTCGCCGCGGCCAGCGACAGATGCTGGCGCTCCGCGGCGCGCGTGAGGTTGCCGAGTTCGGCTGCGGCCACGAACAGGCGAAGGTCGGTCAGGTCGAAGAGCATCGGGCGATGGTAGGCCGCGGGCAGACCGGAGCCTTCGGAATTGCGGAAGACGGGGTTCTGAAATCGCAGATTGCGCGATGGGGGAGGGCGCTCGACCATGCAGCCATGGAGACACGACACAGAACAGCAAGCACCGGATTGAAAGTCCGTTGCCCGTCCGGCAAAGCACTGCGGACCTTCGCGCTCGCGGTCCTGGCCGCTGCGGCGGCGCTGGTGCAGGCCGCCCCCGCACGTGCCGACACCTATCCCTCGCGCCCCGTCACGCTCGTGGTGCCGCAGGCCGCGGGCGGCACCAACGACATCGTCGGGCGCCTCGTGGGCCAGAAGCTCGGCGAGGTGATGCACAACGCCAGCGTCGTGGTCGACAACCGTCCCGGCGCTGGCGGCAACATCGGCACGCAACTGGTGGCCAAGGGTCCGAAGGACGGCTACACGCTGCTCATGACCATCAGCAGCAGCCAGGCGATCAACCCCGCGCTCTACAGGAACCCGGGCTTCGACCCGGTGAAGGACTTCAAGCCGGTGGGCCTCGTCGGCGCGGTGCCCAATGTGCTGCTGGTGAACCCCTCCTTCCCGGCGAAGGATCTCGCCGGGTTCCTGAAGCTCGCGCGGCAGAAGGGCGCCGACTACCAGTACGCCTCGGCCGGCAACGGCACGCTCAACCACCTGCTCGGCGAAATGCTGAACAGCATGGCCGGCCTCTCGCTGCAGCACGTCCCGTACAAGGGCGTGGCGCCTGCGCTCAACGACGTGCTGGGCGGTCAGCTGCCGATCGTGTTCGCGAGCCTGCCGTCGGCGCTGGCGCACATCAAGGCCGGCAAGCTGCGCGCGCTGGCCGTGAGCGGCGACAGGCGCTCGCCCGTGCTGCCCGACGTGCCCACCATCGCCGAGGCCGTGCCCGGCTACAACGGCACGCTGTGGATCGGCCTGTTCGCACCCGCCGGCGTGCCGGCCGACGTGCTGGCCACCCTGCAGGACGCCACGCGCAAGGCGCTGGCCTCGAAGGACCTGCGCGACAAGCTCGACCAGCAGGGCGTGGAGATGGCCGCGCCCGCCACCCCCGAACAGTTCGCGGCGCTGCTGCAGGACGACCTCGCCAAGTGGGCGCGGATCGTCAAGGCCTCCGGCGCCGCGGTCGACTGAACGACGACGAAGCACCCCATGAACGAGAACACACCCGCAACCCTGATCGACACGGAAGCGCTGTCAACGCTTCAGGCCTGGCAAGGCCGCCGTGAAACGCTGGCCGACGACATCACCGCCGCGCCCCTGCGCGCGCTGTCCGCCACGCTGGACCGCGACGATCCGCTGCCGGCCGCCGGCACGCCGCTACCCGCGCTGTGGCACTGGCTTTATTTCCTGCCGCATCACCGCCAGTCGGAAATCGGCGAGGACGGTCACGCCAGGCGCGGCGGCTTCCTGCCGCCCGTGCCGCTGCCGCGCCGCATGTGGGCCGGCGGGCGGCTCGCGTGGGAGCCGGGCAACCCGCTGCAGGTCGGAGACAAGGTCGAGCGCACCTCGACCATCGCGTCGGTGAAGCACAAGGCAGGCCGCACTGGCGAACTGGTGTTCGTGCTGGTGCGCCACGAGGTGCGCAACGAGCGCGGGCTGGCGCTGACCGAGGAGCACGACATCGTCTATCGCGCCGCGGCGCAGCCCGGCGAATCCGGGCCGCCACCCACGCCCGCGCCGAAGGATGCGGCCTTCAGCCGCGACATCGTGCCTGACGACGTGCTGCTGTTCCGCTATTCGGCGCTCACTTTCAACGGCCATCGCATCCACTACGACCGCCGCTACGTGACGCAGGTCGAGGGCTATCCGGGCCTGATCGTGCATGGCCCGCTGATCGCGACCTTGCTGGTCGACCTGCTGCGGCGCCACGTGCCGGGCGCGCGGCTCACGCGCTTCGAGTTCCGCGCGGTGCGGCCGACCTTCGACATCGCGCCGTTCCGCGTGCACGGCAAGCCGGCCGAAGGAAGCTCCGACGGCAAGACCTTCAGCCTGTGGGCCGAAGACGCCGATGGCTGGCTCACGATGCAGGCCACGGCGGTGGTCTGAGGCTCGCCGCAGGATGAGGCTCGCCCCCAGGATGCGCGCACTTCGTGTCGCTTCTCCTTCCCCCTACCGGGGGCAACACCTGCGGCCCGGCGAAGCCGGTTCCGCGGTGTTTCTGGACTCGCCCCCCGGGGTGCGCGCACTTCGTGTCGCTTCTCCTTCCCCCTGCCGGGCGCGACACCTGCGGCCCGGCAAAGCCGGCTCCGTGGTGTCCCTGGCTCGCCCCCGGGATGCGAGGCCCGGCCATGGCGGTTTCTTGCGTCGTGGCTGGTGAAGAAAGCAATGGATCACTGAGAGGAAAACCCAAGGCATGACCAGACCGCTCGACGGCATCACCGTCATCTCGCTCGAACACGCCATTGCCGCGCCGTTCTGCACGCGCCAGCTCGCCGATCTCGGCGCGCGCGTCATCAAGGTGGAGCGCCCCGGGGCGGGCGACTTCGCGCGTGCCTACGACGCTCGCGTGGCCGGCGAGGCCTCGCATTTCGTGTGGGTCAACCGATCCAAGGAAAGCCTGACGCTCGACCTGAAGCAGCCCGCTGCGCTCGACGTGCTGCAAGAGTTGCTGGCCGATGCCGACGTGCTGGTGCAGAACCTCGCACCCGGCGCCGCAGCGCGCATGGGGCTCGGCGCGGAGGCGCTGCAGGCGAAGCATCCGCGCCTGATCGTGTGCGACATCTCGGGCTATGGCGACGACGGCCCGTACCGCGACAAGAAGGCGTACGACCTGCTGATCCAGAGCGAGGCCGGATTCCTCTCGGTCACGGGCACGCCCGGCGACCCGTGCAAGTCGGGCAACTCCATCGCCGACATCGCGGCCGGCATGTACGCGTACACCGGCATCCTGGCCGCGCTGCTGCAGCGGGGCAGGACGGGCAAGGGCTCGCACATCGACGTGTCGATGCTGGAGTCGCTCGCCGAGTGGATGGGCTACCCGATGTACTACGCCTACGACGGTGCGCCGCCGCCGCCGCGCAGCGCGGCCTCGCACGCCACCATCTACCCGTACGGACCGTTCCCGGCAGGCGACGGCGGCACGGTGATGCTGGGCCTGCAGAACGAGCGCGAATGGCGCGTCTTCTGCGACAAGGTGCTGCTGCAGGCGGGGCTCGCGACCGACGCGCGCTTCGACAGCAACGCACGGCGCAACGAGCACCGCGAGGCGCTGCGCGCGATCATCGTGGAGACCTTCGGCGCGCTGAGCACGGCGCAGGTGCTGGAGCGGCTCGACGCGGCGCAGATCGCCAATGCGCGCATGAACGACATGGCCGGGCTGTGGGCGCATCCGCAGCTGCAGGCGCGCGAGCGCTGGCGCCAGGTGGGCTCGCCGGCAGGCGAAATCCCGGCGCTGCTGCCGGCGGGGCGCCAGAGCGCCTTCGACTACCGCATGGACCCGATCCCGGCGGTCGGCGAGCACACCGAGGCCATCCTGCGCACGCTGGGCCGCAGCGACGCGCAGATCGATGCGCTGCGCAAGGCGAAGGCAGTATGAGCGTTGCACCGCTGGCTGGGCTGGCCCTGGCACGCGCGTTTCTCTTCGTTCCCGCCGACCGCCCGGAGCGCCACGCCCGTGCGCTGGCCACCGGCGCGGACGGCGTGATCGTCGATCTCGAGGACGCCGTGGCGCCCGAGCGCAAGACCGCGGCGCGAGCGCAGCTTGCGGCCTCGTTCGCCGCGCTGGCGCCGCCCCAGCGTGCACGCCTGCTGGTGCGCGTGAATGCCGCCGGCACGCCGTGGCACAACGACGACTGCGCGCAAGCCGCCGCGCTCGTGGCGCAGGGCCTGATCGCCGGCGTGGTGCTGCCCAAGGCCGAGCGCGCGTCGGATCTGGCGCGCGTCGCGCAGGCCCTGGGGCCGACGGGTGTGCTCGTGCCGCTGGTCGAGTCGGCCGCCGGGTTGGCCGCGGTGGACGCGATGGCGGCGGCGCCGCAGGTGCTGCGGCTGGCCTTCGGCAACCTCGATTTCCAGGCCGACCTCGGGCTGGCCTGCGGGCCCGACGAAGCCGAGCTCGTGCCGGTCCGCCTCGCGTTGCTGCTGGCCTCGCGCCGGGCCGAACTGCCGGCGCCCATCGACGGCGTCACCCCCGACTGGCGCGACGCCGCGCGGCTTGCTGCCGACACCGCGCGCGCGCGTCGCGGCGGCTTCGGCGCCAAGTTGTGCATCCACCCCGACCAGGTCGCACCGGTGCAGGCCGGCCTGGGGCCAAGCGTGCAAGAGCTGGCCTGGGCTCGCCGCGTGGTCGAGGCGATCCGCGTCTCGGGTGGCGGTGTCGTCAGCCTGGACGGCCGCATGGTCGACGCGCCCGTGGTGCGGCTGGCCGAACGGCTGCTCGCGCTCGATGGCATTCCGCCTGGTCGATGAACGAATAGATAGGTAGACAGAAGACAGCCCAGAACCCAAAGAAGGAGACAAAGAAGTGAAAGCATCGAAGAACTGGAAATCGAAGACCCTGCTGGCCGCCGCGGCCAGCGCCGGCCTGCTGGTCGTCCAGGCGCCGGCGTCCGCGCAGGCCGCATGGCCCGACAAGCCCATCACGATGGTGGTGCCGTACTCGGCAGGCGGTCCGACCGACGTGGTGGCGCGCATGCTCGCGATTCCCATGGGCAAGTCGCTGGGCCAGACGGTGATCGTCGAGAACACGGTGGGCGCGGGCGGCACGATTGCGCCCACGCGCGTGGCCAAGGCGGCGCCCAACGGCTACACGATCCTGATCCACCACATGGGCATGGCCACCGCGCCCGCGCTCTACAAGAAGCTCAACTACGACCCGCTGAAGGACTTCGAATACGTCGGCCAGGTGCTGGACGTGCCGATGACGCTGCTGTCGCGCAAGGACTTTCCGGCCAGCACCTACCCCGAACTGCTGGCCTACGTGAAGGCCAACAAGGACAAGGTGACGCTGGCCAATGCGGGCGTGGGCGCGGTGTCGCAGCTGTGCGGGCTGCTCTTCATGAACCAGATCGGGGTGCAGCTCACGACCGTGCCCTACAAGGGGGCGGGCCCGGCGCTCAACGACCTGATGGGCGGCCAGGTCGACCTGCTGTGCGACCAGACCACGCAGACCGCGCCGGTCATCAAGGACGGCAACCGCGTGAAGGTGTTCGGCGTGACCACGCCGAAGCGGCTGTCGAGCATGCCGAACATTCCCACGCTCGACGAGCAGGGTCTGAAGGGCTTCGACGTGAAGGTGTGGCACGGGATCTATGCGCCCAAGGGCACGCCGCCGGCGGTGATCGAGAAACTCAACGTCGCCTTGCGTGCCGGCCTGCAGGACGAGATGGTCAAACATCGGCTGGCCGAGCTCAGTTCCGAGATCGTGCCGATCGACAGGCAGACGCCCGAGAGCCTTCGCACGCACCTTGCGGCGGAGGTCGACAAGTGGGGCAAGGTGATCCGCGCGGCCGGGGTGCAGGCGGACTGAGCGCCCCGGTGTGTCCGGCGCGTCAGGCGGGCGATGCCCGCAGTGTCTCGTCGAACAGCGCGAGCAGCTGCCGCGCGAACACTTCCATGTTTCTCGGGCGGTCGGTGTCGCCGTTCTCGATGGTGCGGCTCACCGTGACCGCGCCGACGACCGCCAGGCACACATGGCCCGGCGCGTCGCCGTACGGACTGCCCGCTGGGCCGGCCGCGCCGCTCTCGCTGATGCCCCAGGTCGTGTGGTGGGTGTCGCGCACCCGGCCCGCGACGAGGCGGGCGTAGGGTTCGGTCTCGCCGCGCAGGCCGGCCATGTCCTCGGCGGTCAGGCCGAGCAGCGCACGGCCCGCGCGACGCGAATAGACGACCGCGCCACCGCGGAAGTAGGCCGATGCACCCGGCACGGCGAGCAGCGCGGCCGACACCAGGCCGCCGGCCGACGATTCGACCACCGACACCGTCTGCCCGCGCGCGCGCAGCGTTTCGCCCACGCGGGCGGCGAGTGCGGCGAGCGGCTCGAGCGCGGGCACGGGCAAGGTGCTCATGCCGCGCTGCCGGAAGCCTGGCTGGGGCGCTTCACGTACGCCGGCGCGCGCTCGTGGCTCGCGGTACTGCCGTATACCGTGTCGGCCGGGTAGTACTCGGCCTGCAGCTGCACCTTGGCGGCGGCTTCCTCGCCGGCGGTGTGGGCGATGAAGGCGAGCATCAGATCGGTGCCGGCCGAGACGCCCGCCGAGGTCCAGACGTTGCCGTCCTGCACGAAGCGCTGCTCCACCACCTTCACGTCGCCGAGCGCGCGCAGCCGATCGAGCGACGCCCAGTGCGTGGTGGCGGTGCGGCCCGAGAGCAGGCCGGCCGCGTGCAGCACGAACGCGCCGGTGCACACCGACAGCAGCGCCTTGCAGCCGGGTGCCTGGTCGGCCAGGAAGCGCGTCATGGCCGGGTTGTCGACCTCGCGGCGCGTGCCCATGCCGCCGGGCACGAGCAGGTAGTCCAGCGGCGGGCACTCGGCGAACGAGACGTGCGGATTGATCGACAACCCCTTCGCGCAAGACACCGGCTCGCGCTTCTCGGCGACGATGAGGCAGTTCGCAGGGCCGCCGGCCAGCTTGCTCCACATGGTCAGCATTTCCCAGGGGCCGACGAAGTCGAGTTCCTCGACCTCGGGAAACACGATGATTCCGAAACTCATACTTTCGAACTCCTTGGTCAACGGTCGTTGCAACGACGGGCAGATGGCGCCGTGATGACACCTGCAAGAGCGTACACGCGAGGTGGAACCCGGGCCGAAGTGGGAGTACAAACGAGAAGACAGAGGCCGGATGCGCGGGCCGCTTCGTGACAGCTGGTTGCAAGCTTGGCTCAGTGTTTTCCTCAGAGGGGCCGTGGCTCGAAACTCGCTAGAGTGAAGGCGGCCGTTCAGGCTTTTGCTATGTACATAAAGGAAATCTCATGAGCAAGAAAGTTGCATATGTCACCGGGGGCATGGGTGGCATCGGAACAGCCATCTGCCAACGCCTGCACAAGGACGGGTTCACCGTGGTCGCCGGTTGCGGCCCGACGCGCGACTACACCAAGTGGCTCGCCGAACAGAAAGCCGCAGGCTTCGAGTTCCACGCGTCCGTCGGCAATGTCGGCGACTGGCAATCCACCGTCGAAGCCTTCTCCGCCGCGAAGGCCGCGCACGGCGCCATCGACGTGCTGGTGAACAACGCAGGCATCACGCGGGACCGCATGTTCCTCAAGATGACGCCCGAAGACTGGAGCGCGGTCATCGAGACCAATCTCAACAGCATGTTCAACGTCACCAAGCAGGTGGTGGGCGACATGGTCGAAAACGGCTGGGGCCGCATCATCAACATCAGCTCGGTGAATGGCGCCAAGGGCCAGGCCGGCCAGACCAACTACTCGGCCGCCAAGGCCGGCATGCATGGCTTCACCATGGCCCTGGCACAGGAGCTCGCCAGCAAGGGCGTCACGGTGAACACCGTGAGCCCGGGCTACATCGGCACCGACATGGTCAAGGCCATCCGCCAGGAAGTGCTCGACAAGATCGTGGCCACCATCCCGGTCAAGCGCCTGGGCGAGCCGAGCGAGATCGCTTCGATCATTTCGTGGCTCGCCACGGACGAAGGCGGCTACAGCACCGGTGCCGACTTCTCGGTCAACGGCGGCCTGCACATGCACTGAGCATGCTGACCCGAACCTGAACACGAAACCCGCCACGGCGGGTTTTTTTGTGCCCGAAATGTGGCAGCTACGAATGGAAAGAACGCACGGCCGGCTTAAAGTTTTCAATCTTCTCCGGAGGCACTCATGGAACACACAACAAGCACACCTGCCAGGAAACTCCCCCTCTATCGCTCCCTCTACGTCCAGGTGATCACCGCGGTGATCATCGGCGTGCTGCTGGGCCATTTCTACCCGGCGGCCGGCGAGGCCATGAAACCGCTGGGCGACGGCTTCATCAAGCTGATCAAGATGATCATCGCGCCGATCATCTTCTGCACGGTGGTGGTGGGGATCGCCGGCATGGAGGACATGAAGAAGGTCGGCAAGACCGGCGGCCTGGCGCTGCTGTACTTCGAGGTGGTCAGCAGCATCGCGCTGGTGGTCGGCCTAGTGCTGGTCAACGTGCTGCAGCCCGGCGCGGGCATGAACGTCGACCCGGCCACGCTCGACACCAAGTCGATCGCCTCGTACACCGGCCCGGGCAAGATGACCGGCACGGTCGACTTCATCCTGAACATCATTCCCAACACGGTGGTCGATGCCTTCGCCAAGGGCGAGATCCTGCAGGTGCTGCTGATCGCGGTGCTGTTCGGCTTCGCGCTGCACCGCTTCGGCGGCCGCGGCACGTTGGTGTTCGACGTGATCGAGAAGGGCTCGCACGTGCTCTTCGGCATCGTCAACTACATCATGAAGCTGGCACCCATCGGTGCCTTCGGCGCCATGGCCTTCACCATCGGCAAGTACGGCCTGGGCAGCCTGTTCTCGCTCGGCAAGCTGATGGGCACGTTCTACCTGACCTGCCTGCTGTTCATCTTCGTGGTGCTGGGGCTCATCGCCAGGTTCCATGGCTTCAGCATCTGGAAGTTCATCAAGTACATCAAGGAAGAACTGCTGATCGTGCTGGGCACGTCGTCCAGCGAATCGGTGCTGCCTCGCATGATGGAGAAGATGGAGAACCTGGGCGCCAACAAGACCTGCGTGGGCCTGGTGATCCCCACGGGCTACTCTTTCAACCTCGACGGCACCTCGATCTACCTGACGATGGCGGCCGTGTTCATCGCGCAGGCCACCAACACGCCGATGACGCTGGTGCAGGAGATCACGCTGCTGGCCGTGCTGCTGCTGACCTCGAAGGGCGCGGCCGGCGTCACCGGCAGCGGCTTCATCGTGCTGGCGGCCACGCTGTCGGCCGTGGGCCACGTGCCGGTGGCGGGGCTGGCGCTCATCCTCGGCATCGACCGCTTCATGTCCGAGGCGCGCGCGCTGACCAACCTCATCGGCAACGGCGTGGCCACCATCGTGGTGGCCAAGTGGACCAACGAACTCGACATGGAGCGCCTGCAGGCCGGGCTCAACAACGAGACCTGGGTCGAGGCGCAGGACCCCGAGGCACTCGACGCGGTGCGCGGCGGCAAGATGGCCGGCTGACATGAAGGGGTAGGCATCGTTCCTGCAAAATGGAGCGATGCCCCACAGCGTTTCCCTCATCAACACGATCGCCGCCGGCCTCGGGCTGGCGCTCGTGTTCGGGTTCCTGGCGGCCAGGCTGCGGCTGCCCGCGCTGGTCGGCTACCTGCTGGCCGGCGTGATCATCGGCCCCTTCACCCCGGGCTTCGTGGCCGACGCGGGCATCGCCGCCCAGCTCGCCGAGATCGGCGTGATGCTGCTGATGTTCGGCGTGGGCCTTCATTTCTCCCTCGACGATCTGCTGGCCGTGCGCAAGATCGCGTTGCCGGGTGCCTTGGCGCAGATCGGCGTGGCGACGTTGCTGGGCGGCGGGCTGGCCATGTGGTGGGGGTGGAGTCCGGGTGCCGCGCTGGTGTTCGGGCTGGCGCTCTCGGTGGCCAGCACCGTCGTGCTGCTGCGAGCGCTCGAGAGCCTTGGCATCCTCGATTCGTTCACCGGGCGCATCGCCATCGGCTGGCTGGTGGTCGAGGACCTGGCCATGGTGCTGGTGCTTGTTCTGATGCCACCGCTCGCAGGCACGCTGGGCGGCGCGCAGTCCGGCCCGTCCGATCCGCTGTGGCAGACGCTCGGCCTCACGCTGCTGCAGGTGGGCGGCTTCGTCGCGCTGATGCTGGTGGTGGGGCGCCGCGTGTTCCCCTGGATCCTCTGGCAGGTCACGCGCACCGGTTCGCGCGAGCTGTTCACGCTGTGCGTGGTGGCCGCGGCGGTGAGCATCGCCTTCGCGTCCGCGGCGCTGTTCGGCGTGTCGTTCGCGCTGGGCGCGTTCTTCGCCGGCATGGTCATGCGTGAGTCGCAGTTCAGCCATCGCGCCGCGCAGGAGTCGCTGCCGCTGCGCGACGCTTTCGCGGTGCTGTTCTTCGTGTCGGTCGGCATGCTGTTCGACCCTTCGGTGCTGATCGAGCGGCCGCTGCAGGTGCTGGCGGTGGTGCTTGTGATCGTGCTGGGCAAGTCGCTCGCGGCGTGCGCGCTGGTGCTGGTGTTCCGTTACCCGCTGGGCACGGCGCTCACGGTGAGCGCCAGCCTGGCGCAGATCGGCGAGTTCTCGTTCATCCTGGCCGGCCTGGGTGTGTCGCTTGGCCTGCTGCCGGTGGAGGGACAGAGCCTGGTGCTGGCCGGCGCGCTCATTTCCATCGCCACCAACCCGCTGTGGTTCAGCCTGATCGGGCCGATGCAGAAGTGGCTGCACGCGCATTCATCGTTCGCGCGCGGGCTGGAGTCGCGGGACGACCCCCTGGCCGAGCTGCCGATGACCACCGAGGCCAGGTACCTGTCGCGCCAGGTGGTGCTGGTGGGCTACGGGCGGGTGGGGCGGCGCATCGCGTCCGAGCTCGACGCGCACGACATTCCCTACGTGGTGGCCGAGCAAAACCGTGAGCTGGTCGAGAAGCTGCGCGAAGCGGGCACGCCCGCCGTGTGGGGTGACGCGGCCGATCCGGCCGTGCTCATCCAGGCGCACATCGCGCGCGCCCGCGTGCTCGTGGTGGCCACGCCCGACGCCATGAACGTGCGTCAGATGATGGAAACCGCGCGCACGTTGAATCCCACCATCCAGACGGTGATCCGCAGTCACAACGAGCACGAGGCGAAGCTGCTCACGCAGGAGACCTCGGCCACGGTGTTCCTCGGCGAGCACGAACTGGCGCAGGCCATGGCGCGCGACGTGGTGCAGCGCGCCGTTTCCATGGCCGCGCCGGCCTGACACGAAGACGCCGGCCTCTTCACCTTCAGAGGTCTTCGATCACCAGCGTGCGGTAGCGCTGCGCGATGGAATAGGGCACCGTGCGCACCAGCTCCATCAGCCGTTCGGCCGCCGCACCGTCCCTGGTCTTCACCAGCAGGCAGGCATGGCCTTCGCGGGCCAGCCGGGTATAGGCGCGCACCGTGGCCGCGTCGGTGCCGGCGGAGGGCAGCGGGTCGTCGGAGGTCTTCACCGTCGGCGAGATCCCGGCCAGCACCGCCTGCGCGGGCAGCAGGTAGACCTCGTCGCCGCTCATGCCTTTTTCGATCAGCCGGTGCCCGATGTGGTCGGCGTCGGCCGGGTCGGGGAACATGACGATCGAGCAGCCGGTCGGGCAGAAGGCCCCGCCGATGGTCGCCCGCATGCGGGGCTCCAGAATGAATCGCTTCATGTTGTCACCTGTGTCCTGAAAAGGTTCTCTGACGGCCCCTGGAATCAACACTGGTTCGCGACCGAGACAAGCGCTGTAGGAGAAGTCCGGAAGCTGTCAACCGGAGCCGTCCTCTAGCCATTGACCGATCACCACTTATCGTCCACCCCATGGCCTCACCGAGAAACATCGCGCTCACCGTCCACGAACTGGAAGCGGGCGAGTTCTATTGGGTGCTGATGGAAGCGGTGGACGACACGCCGGGAACCCCGCGCGATACCGCCCATACATACGTCCCGCTGGAAGCCGCTCACGCGCCCTACGCCACCTACTCGAACGCGCTGGTCGCGGGGGTGGCGGTGATGCGCCGGCTGTTCGGCCCCGGCGGTACGGCCTCCGGCTCCCTATAATTTCGCGGTCCCGGTGCGCTGGTTTTTCCTGTACGCACCCGGTCAAACGGTTCGAAGGTGCCCCTACCGCCATGCCATGGCGTTCGGGGTTAAACGGGAAGCAGGTGCGCCGTGTCGTCGCCGACACGGTCATTCCTGCGCTGCCCCCGCAACGGTCGGCGGATCGGAAACTCTCAAGCCCGCGCCTCTTCGATGAGGCCGGCAGCCACTGCGCTTCGGCGTGGGAAGGCGAGGGTTTCTGCCGCGGCGCGCACTGCCACAGTGCGCGCCGCGGCGCTCCGCAAGCCCGGATACCGGCCTTCGCAACCGCCTTCGGACGCAGCGGGAGTGCGTGTCCGGGCCTGCCGCGTTCCGTACCTTCCGTGCGAGCCGCCGCAGCCCCTTGTCCTTTCCCGCGACGTCCTTCATCGGTCGGGAGCCTGCGGGGACGCAGGACGGAGAGGGCAATCACATGGATCAGGCATCGCCAGCACGCCGACGCGTCGGCATGGGCAGGGGCGCAGCGCCGCGCCGCGCACGCATTTCACACACCGCGGGCGTTGCGCGCCTTTCGAGACTCTCGGGACTTTCATTCGGGCTGGGGTTGGCCTTCGGCCCGTCGCTGGTGCTGGCGCAGGCGGCCGATGCGGCCGCGGGAAACCGCAGCCTCGCACCGGTGCAGGTCGAGGCCGAGCGCCACACGCCGCTGGCCATCGACGAACCGACGCAGACCGGCAGCCGCCTGGGGCTCACGCCGCTCGAGACGCCGGCCAGCATCGAGGTGCTGACCGGCGACACCATCCGCGCGCGCGGCGACGCGTCCGTGATTGACGCGGCCACCCGCGCCACCGGCATCACCGGCTCGCCAGGCCCCGGCAACGGCGGCACGGCGATGGCTGCGCGCGGCTTCCCGGGCCACGGCTCGGTGATGCAGCTGTTCGACGGCACACGCCTGTATGCCGGTGCAGGCACCGTCACCTTCCCCTTCGACACCTGGTCGGTCGACCGCATCGAGGTGCTGCGCGGCGCGGCCTCGGTGATGTACGGCGAAGGTGCCATCGGCGGCGCCATCAACGTGGTGCCCAAGAAGCCCACGCGCGGCCCGATCCAGAACGAAGCGCTGGTCACGCTCGGCTCCGACGCCACCCGCCAGGTGGCCTTCGGCAGCGGCGGGGCGATCAACGACAGGCTCTCGTACCGCTTCGACATCAGCCACCGCACCACCGACGGCTTCATGCAGCGCGGCGAGACCGAGAGCCTGGCGGTGGGCGCGGCGGTGCGGCTCGACGTGTCGCCGCAGCTGCAGTTCACGCTGTCGCACGACGAGGGCGTGCAGACGCCGCAGCGCTACTACGGCGTGCCGCTGATCGACGGCCACCTGAGCAGCCAGACGCTGCGCCAGAACTACAACCTCGACGACGCCGAGATCAAGTACCGCGACAAGTGGACCCGGCTCGACGCCGTCTGGACGCCCAGCGCCGCCGTCACCGTGCGCAACCAGCTATACCGCCTCGAGAGCACGCGCCACTGGCGCAACAGCGAGACCTACACCTACAGTGCCAGCACGCGCCGCGTGACGCGGGGCGACTACCTGGAGATCGGCCACGACCAGGAGCAGATCGGCAACCGCACCGACGCCATCTTCAAGCACAGCGTGTTCGGCATGGCCAACCAGGTGCTGGCGGGCTTCGACGTGAACCGCATCGACTTCCAGCACACCAACGACTCGCCCTACGGCGGGCGCTCGGTGGTCGACCCGTTCGTGTTCAACCCGGGCTACTACGCGTCGCCTGTGGCCTACACGCCGCGCTACCGCACCAAGACCGACACCTACGCCTTCTTCACCGAAGACAAGCTGGCCCTCGACGAGCAATGGTCGGTGGTGGGCAGCCTGCGCTGGGACCATGCCAAGGTGGCGCGCACCGACCTGCAGAACGCGGCCAACAACCTCGGCAAGACCTTCGAGTACGGCACCGGCCGCCTGGGCGTGGTGTATGCGCCCGATGCGTCGCAGTCGTACTACGCGCAGGTGGCGCGCGCGGCCGATCCTCTGACCTCGCTCATCAGCACGTCGGCCACGCAGGTGCCGTTCGAGCTCAGCACGGGCAAGCAGGTCGAGGTGGGCTACAAGCGCCAGCTCGCCGACAACCGCGGTGCCTGGACGGTGGCCGCCTACCGCATCGAGAAGAACAAGCTGCTGTCGCGCGACGCGAGCGACCCGAACAAGACGCAGCAGATCGGCCAGCAGTCGTCCGAGGGCATCGAGGCCACGCTCGACCTGGCGCTCACCTCGACGCTGCGGCTCGAGGCCAACGTGTCGAAGCTGCGCGCGCGCTACGACGACTTCAACGAGGTCGTCGGCGGCAGGCTGGTCTCGCGTGCCGGCAACACGCCCACCGGCGTGCCCGAGGAAGCGGCGAACCTGTGGCTCAACTGGCGCTTCCTGCCGCAGTGGGAGGCTGCCTTCGGCTTGCGCTACGTCGGGCCGCGCCAGGTCGATTCGGCCAACTCGCGAAAGATCGGCTCGTACACCGTGGCGGATGCCTCGGTGAGCTGGCAGGCGAATCCGTCGCTCAGGCTGGCGCTGCGTGCCTACAACCTCGCAGACCGCAAGTACCCGGTGTCGTTCTCCAACAGCGGCAACCAGTGGCTGCTGGGGCGTCCGCGCTCGTTCGAGCTGTCGGCACTGGTCAACTTCTGAAACGCATGCACATGGCTTCCGCATGGCGCCGCGCCTGGCCGCGCATCCGGCACTGGCTCTACTGGACGCACCGGTGGCTGGGCATCGGCGGCTGCCTGCTGTTCGTCATGTGGTTCGCATCGGGCGTGGTCATGATGTACGTGGGGTATCCGAACCTCACGGACGAGGAGCGGCTGGCCGGGCTCGCGCCGCTGCGCTTCGGGCAGGCGCAGCTGTCGCCTGCGGCCGCGCTGCAGGCGCTGCCGCCCGAGGTGCGCGGGCTGCAGCCGCGGCGCATGGGGCTCGAGACACAGGGCGGCACCGACCCGCAACCGGTGTGGCGCATCGTCG
The DNA here is from genome assembly GCF_902712855.1 of Variovorax paradoxus. NCBI lineage: Bacteria > Pseudomonadati > Pseudomonadota > Betaproteobacteria > Burkholderiales > Comamonadaceae > Variovorax > Variovorax paradoxus. The sequence goes on along the minus strand of NZ_LR743507.1, from coordinate 4,095,015 downwards.
ATGCGCGCGGCGGCCGGCACACCGTGTCGGCGCGCGACGGCCGCGTGCCCGGCCCGGTCGATGCGGTGCAGGCCGAAGCCATTGCGCGCGCGTTCTCCGGCCAGCCCGGCGCGCGCTGGGCAGAGACGCTCGATCGCGACCAGTGGACCGTGCCGCAAGGCCTGAACCCGCTGCGGCCGCTGCACCGCATCGAGGTCGGCGATGCGGCCGGCACCGAGCTCTACGTGTCGCAACGCAACGGCGAGGTGGTGCGCGACACCACGCGCCCCGAGCGCTTCTGGAACTGGCTCGGCTCGGTGCCGCACTGGATCTACTTCACGCCGCTGCGCGCCGATCCGCCGCTCTGGCACGACGTGGTGGTGTGGATGTCGGCGGCATGCATCGTCTCGGCTGTCACGGGCATCGTCATCGGCATCCTGCGTGTGCGGCTGCGCCGCCGGTTCCGCAACGGCGCAGTCACGCCCTATACCGGCTGGATGGCCTGGCACCACATCGCCGGCCTGATCGGCGGCTTCTTCGTGCTGACGTGGATCGTCAGCGGCTGGCTGTCGATGAACCCCAACGGCTGGTTCCAGCGCGGCGGCGATGCGGCGGCCATGGCGCGCTACACCGGGGCGGGCACCTCGCCCTTCCCGTGGCCGCCCGCCGCCTTGCCGACGGGCGAGGGCGACGCGGCACCGCGCGAGGCCGTGCTGCTGTGGTTCGACGGCAGGCCGCTGCTGCAGCTGCGCGACGCGAAGGCCCGCGTGCGGGTGGTCGATGCCGCCACCGGCGCGCCTGCAGCCATCGCCAGGGACGACATCGTGCGCGCGGCGTCGCGCCTGCGCCCCGGCGCGCGCATCGTCGACACCACGCTGCAGGTCCGCGAGGATTTCCACTGGTACGGCCACCACCGCGAGCGCATCGTGCCGGTATGGCGCCTGCAGTTCGACGATCCGGCGCGCAGCCGGGTCTACATCGACCCCGCCAGCGGGCAGGTCGCCGGAAGCAACGACAGCAATTCGCGCCTGCGCCGATGGCTGTTCAATGCCGCCCACAGCCTCGACTTTCCCTGGCTCATCCAGTACCGGCCGGCCTGGGACCTCGTGATGTGGCTGCTGTCACTCGTCGGCATCGTGGCCTCAGCCAGCGGCGTGGTGATCGGCTGGCGCCGACTGCGTCGCAGACCGGCGCGGGCGGCCGCCTCGAAGGGGCTTGCGCAGGCGGGTCCATGAACCAACAATCAACTTTCGCACTTCGGTGCATTTCAGGAGGTGCTCGATGCACATCGAACCAGGTCTCGTCGACGGAACCAAGATTTTTCTCAGCTACGCCACGGCAGCAGCCGCGCTCGCCTACACGGGCAAGGTGGCCATCCAGACTGCCTTGAAGGACGGCCTTGCCGCCCTCGTGCTGCGCTCGGCGATTGCCGTGGCGCTGGTGTTCTGCTTCTTCGAGGTGCTGCCGCATCACCCCGTCGGCGTGTCCGAGGTGCACCTGATCCTCGGCACCACGCTGCTGCTGGTGTTCGGGCTCGCGCCCGCGGCCATCGGCCTGGCGGGCGGGTTGCTCATCCAGGGCATGTTCTTCGAGCCGCAGGACATTCCGCAGTACGGCATGAACGTCACCACGCTGCTGGTGCCGCTGTTCGCCACCGCCGCGCTGGCGCGCCGCATCATTCCGAAGAACGTGGCCTACGTGGACCTGAGCTACCAGCAGGCCTTCAAGCTGTCGGTGGCCTACCAGGGCGGCATCGTGGTGTGGGTCGGCTTCTGGGCGCTGTACGGGCGCGGCACCGGCCTCGAGAACCTGGGCCAGATCGCCAGCTTCGGCGCCGCCTACATGACCGTGGTGCTGGTCGAGCCGCTGGTCGACCTCGGCGTGCTCGCGGCCGCCAAGGCCTGGCGCCGCCTGCAGGGTTCGGCCTTCGTCGAGCGCCGCCTGTACAACGCGGTCTGATCCTTCCGTCCGACCCGTCCTTTTCAAGAGGGCGCCCCGGCGATGCCGCGGGCGCCCTGCGCCATTCCCCGGGGCAGCCTTCGGCCGCCGCGGCACCTGAAAGTCTTCTTCCCATGACACAAGCAAGCAACGCCAAGATCCCCGTCACCATCGTCACGGGGTTCCTCGGCAGCGGCAAGACCACGCTGCTGCGCCACATCCTCGGCAACGCCGAAGGCCGCCGCATCGCAGTGATCGTCAACGAGTTCGGCGAGCTCGGCATCGACGGCGAGATCCTTCGCGGCTGCGGCATCGGCTGCGACGACGAAGGCAACGAGCGGGCCGGTGCGCTGTACGAGCTGGCCAACGGCTGCGTCTGCTGCACCGTGCAGGAAGAGTTCCTGCCGGTGATGCTGCAGCTGGCCGAACGCCGCGGCGAGCTCGATGCGGTGCTCATCGAAACCTCGGGCCTCGCGCTGCCCAAGCCGCTGGTGCAGGCCTTCCAGTGGCCGGATATCGCCAACATCTTCACTGTCGATTCGGTGGTCACCGTGGTCGACGGCCCGGCCGCCGCGTCGGGCCAGTTCGCCGAGAACCCCGAAGCCGTCGACGAAGCCCGCCGCGCCGACCCCAACCTCGACCACGAGTCGCCGCTGCACGAGCTGTTCGAAGACCAGCTCTCCGCCGCCGACCTCGTGGTGCTCAACAAGACCGACCTGATGGACGACGCGATGCGCACGCAGGTCGAGGCACTGGTGCGCGAGGAACTGCCGCCCGAGGTGAAGATCGTGGCGGCCAGCGAAGGCAGGCTGCCGCTCGCGCTGCTGCTGGGCCAGGGCCGTGCGGCCGAAACCACCATCCACCTGCGCGAGAGCCACCACGACCACGAGGAAGACCACGACCACGACGAGTTCGACTCGCTCGTGATCGAGCTGCCGCCCGTGGACCGCGACAGCCTGCTGGCCGTGCTCGGCAAGCTGGTCGAGCAGCACACCATCTACCGCGTGAAGGGATTCGTCGCCATTCCGGGCAAGCCTATGCGCCTGCTGGTGCAGGGCGTGGGCCGCCGCTTCGACCATCATTTCGACCGCCGCTGGCGCGACGGCGAGGCGCAGCGCACGCGGCTTGTGTTCATCGGCGAGGACCTGGACGAAGCCGCGCTGCGCAAGGCGCTGGACGCGGTGAGCGCGGTCGCGGCCTGACCCATGCACCTGCTGAGCACGCAACCCGGGCGCTTCGTCGAGGACGACAGCGTCGTCACCCGGCTCGACCAGACGCCGGGCGACATCGTGGTGCTCAGCTCGGCCGACACCACGCTCGCGCTGCTGGCCGCGGCACGCACGGCGCTGGCCGTCACCGACCCCGGCTATCCGTCGCTGCGGCTGGCCAACCTGATGTACCTGCGGCAGCCGGCTTCGCTCGACCTTTACATCGACGAGGTGCTGCAGCATGCGCGCGTGGTGGTGGTCGACCACCTCGGGGCGGAATCCGCCTGGGCCTACGGGCTGCAGCAGCTCGAGAAGCTCGCCAGGCGCAAGGGCCAGCAGCTCGCCATGTTCTCGGGCGACCTGCAGGAAGACGAAGACCTGCTCGCGCGCGGCACCGCGCCGCGCGAAGTGAGCCGCCAGCTGTGGCAGTACATGCGCAGCGGCGGGGCGGGCAACGCGATGCAGTTCCTGCGCGCGGTGGCCTTCCACGGGTTGCGCCATGGCGAGGCGCCCCTGCCGCCGCGCAGCCTGCCGCAGGTGGCGCTGCACGTGCCGGGCGGCATGCACGCGCTGCACACCGTGGCTGGCATCGATGACCTGCGCGCCGGCTGGCGCGACGGCGCGCCGGTGGTGGCGCTGGTGTTCTACCGGTCGCACCTGCAGTCCGGCAACACGGCGGCCTTCGATGCCATCGCCGGGGCGCTGCGCGCCGAAGGGCTCAACCCGCTGCCGATCGCGCTCGATTCGCTGAAAGATCCGCTGTGCCTGTCCGCATTGCGTGCGCTGTGCGTCGAGCACGATGCCCAGCTGGTGCTCAACACCACCGCGTTCGCTGCGCTGGGGCAGGGCTCGAAGGACGAACAACGCGAAGACCTCGCGCTGGCCGGCGATGCGCCCGTGCTGCAGGTCATCGTGAGCGGCGGCAACCGCGAGGACTGGCTCGCCGACAGCCAGGGCCTGCGCCCGCGCGACATCGCGATGCAGATCGCGCTGCCGGAGATGGACGGCCGCATCATCACGCGCGCCGTGAGCTTCAAGGGGCTGTCGCATCGCTGCGAGCTCACGCAGACCGAGGTGGTCAACTACCAGCCCGAGCCCGACCGCGTGGCCTTCGTGGCCGAACTGGCGCGGCGCTGGTGCAGGCTGCGCAGCCTTGGCGCCGCAGACAAGCGCGTGGCGCTGATCCTGGCGAACTACCCGGGCAGCGAAGGCCGCATCGGCAGCGGCGTGGGACTCGACACGCCGGCCTCGGTCGTCGGCATCCTGCGCGCGATGCAGGCCGGCGGCTACGAGCTGGGCGATGCGCAGGCGATGCCCGAGGACGGCGATGCGCTCATGCGCCGGCTGCAGCAGGGCATTGCCAACGACCCCGCGCGTTGGGCCGCGCGGCCCGCGTGGCAGAGCTACGCCATCGAGCACTACCGCACGAGGCTCGCGGCCCTGCCCGAAGGCATGGCGGCCGCCATCGACGCGCGCTGGGGCAGGCCCGAGCAGGACCCGATGGTGCGCCAGGGCCGCTTCATGATCGCCGGCCTGCGGCTGGGCCGCGTGTTCGTCGGCATCCAGCCCGCGCGTGCACTCGGTGAACCCGGCGCGGCCGACTACGCGAGCTACCACAACGCCGAACTGGTGCCGCCGCACAGCTACCTCGCGTTCTATTTCTGGCTGCGCGACGTGTTCGCCATCGATGCGGTGGTGCATGTCGGCAAGCACGGCAACCTCGAATGGCTGCCCGGCAAGAGCATCGCGCTGGCGCAGACCTGCTGGCCCGACGCCATCCTCGGGCCGATGCCGAATGTGTATCCCTTCATCGTCAACGATCCGGGCGAGGGCGCGCAGGCCAAGCGGCGCACGCAGGCGGTCATCGTCGACCACCTGATGCCGCCGCTCACGCGCGCGGAGAACCACGGTCCGCTGCAGGACCTGGAGCGCCAGGTCGACGAGTACTACGACGCGCTGCTCGTCGATGCGCGCCGCGCCAGGGTGCTGCGCGCGCAGATCCTCGCCGCGGTGCGCGCGCAGCACCTGGTCGAGGAACTGGGCATGCCCGGCGCCGAAGACGACGCCGTGCTGGCGCGCGTGGATGCCTACCTGTGCGAGCTGAAGGAAACGCAGATCCGCGACGGTCTCCATGTGTTCGGCGCATCGCCGCAGGCGCGGTTGCGGCGCGACACGCTGCTGGCCCTGGCACGTTTTCCCGCGCTCGACGGTGCGGGTGCGAACGAGGGGCTGCTCGGCGCGCTGTCCCACGACCTGCTCCCCGAGGAGAACTTCGATCCGCTCGACATCGATGCGGCAAAGCCGTGGCACGGCGCACGACCCGCGCTGCTGCAGTCGGTCAGCGCCGATGCCTGGCGGCACCAGGGCGACACGCGCGAGCGGCTGGAACTGCTCGCGCAACGGCTGCTGGAAGAGGGCGCGTGCCCGCCGGAGCTGCCGCGCACGGCGGCGGTGATGAAACGTATCGAGCGCAGCGTCGCGCCCGCGCTCGATGCCTGCGGCGCGCAGGAACTGCTGCAGCTCCTGCGCGCGCTTCAGGGCCGCTTCGTGCCGCCCGGCCCGAGCGGTTCGCCTTCGCGCGGCCGGCCCGACGTGCTGCCCACCGGGCGCAACTTCTACGCGGTCGACATCCGCGCCATTCCCACGCCCACCGCCTGGATGCTCGGCCTCAAGTCGGCCGCGCAACTGGTCGAGCGCCACCTTCAGGAGCATGGCGACTACCCGGTGGCGCTGGGCCTGTCGGTGTGGGGCACCGCGACCATGCGCACCGGCGGCGACGACCTGGCGCAGGCCTTCGCGCTGATCGGCGTACGGCCCAAGTGGGCGCCCGGCAGCCAGCGCGTGGTCGACTTCGAGGTTCTGCCCACGGTGGGCATCGGCCGTCCGCGCATCGATGTCACGCTGCGCATCTCGGGCTTCTTCCGCGATGCCTTCCCGAACGCCGTGCAGATGTTCGACGCCGCCGTGCAGGCCGTGGCCGCGCAGGAGGACGAGGATGCCGAGCGCAATCCGATCCGTGCGCGCATCCTGCGCGAGACGGCGGCGCTCGAGGCGCAGGGCATCGGCCCCGAGGCCGCGCGCCTGCAGGCCGGCTGGCGTGTGTTCGGTTCGGCGCCCGGCAGCTACGGCTCGGGCCTGCAGCCGCTGTTCGACCACGGCGCCTGGCAGACCGACGACGACCTGTCGAAGGCCTACGTCGGCGGCAGCGCGCACGCCTACGGGCGGGGCAGCGACGGCGTGCCCGCGGCCGACGCGCTGGTACGAAGGCTGGGCGGCATGAACGTGGTCATACAGAACCAGGACAGCCGCGAGCACGACCTGCTCGACTCCAACGACTACTACCAGTTCCAGGGCGGCATGGCTGCGGCCGTGCGTCACCTGAGCGGCCGGCAGCCGGCCATGTACCACGGCGACCACGGCAACCCGCAGGCACCGCGCGTGCGCACGCTGAAGGAAGAGATCAGCCGCGTCATCCGCGCCCGCGTGGTCAACCCGAAGTGGATCGATGGCGTGAAGCGCCACGGCTACAAGGGCGCCTTCGAGATGGCCGCCACGGTCGACTACCTGTTCGGCTTCGATGCCACCGCGCGCGTGGTCGGCGATCACCAGTACGCCATGGTGGCGGACGCCTACGTGCTCGACGACGCCACGCGCAGCTTCGTGGGCGAGCACAATCCACGCGCGTTGCACGACATGCTCAGCCGCCTGCTCGAAGCCATGCAGCGCGGCCTGTGGCAGTCGCCCGGCGACTACAAGGACCAGCTCGAGAACCTGCTGCTCGACCAGGAGCAGCGGATGGAAGGCCGATGAAGCCGTTCGCCGGTCGTCGTTCGCTGCGCGTGCGGCAAGGCCGTTTCCACCGTATTCCCCCCGTCATGCAGTCGCACCGCGACGACCAGGAGCTTCAACGATGACCGCCGCAGACATGCCGGTGCCTTTCCCCTTTGCCGCCATCGCAGGCCAGCCTCAGCTTCGCCAGGCGCTGCTGCTGGCCGCGGCCGACCCCGGACTGGGCGGGGTGCTGATCGAAGGGCCGCGCGGCACCGCCAAAACCACCGCCGCGCGCGCGCTGGCCGAACTGATGCCCGGTGCACCGTTCGTCACGCTGCCGCTGGGCGCCAGCCTCGAGAGCCTCGTCGGCACGCTCGACCTGGGGCAGGCGATGGCCGGCCATGAATTGAGGTTCGCGCCGGGGCTGCTTGCGCGCGCGCACGGCGGCGTGCTGTACGTGGACGAGATCAACCTGCTGCCCGACGCGCTGATCGACTCGCTGCTCGACGCGGCTGCCAGCGGCGTGAACGTGGTGGAGCGCGATGGCATCTCGCACCGCCACGCCGCGCGCTTCGTGCTGGTGGGCACCATGAATCCGGAGGAGGGCACGCTGCGGCCCCAGTTGCTCGACCGCTTCGGGCTGTGCGTGCAGCTGCGCAACATCGAGGACGCGGCCGAACGCCAGGCCATCGTGCGCGCACGCCTGGCCTTCGATGCCGACCCGCAGGGCTTTCGCGCCCGGCATGCGCAGGAGCAGGCCGCGCTGGCGGGGTCCCTGTCGCGTGCCCGCGCCCGCTTGGGCGATGCGTCCGCGCTGCCTTACGACGATGCGACGCACGAGACGGTCGGCGCCCTGTGCATCGAGGCCGGCGTCGACGGCCTGCGCGCCGACCTCGTGATGCTGCGCTCGGCCCGCGCGCTCGCCGCCTGGGAAGACGCGCCGGCCATCAGCGCCGGCCACGTGCAGCGCGTGGCCGAAGCGGTGCTGTTGCATCGCCGCAAGCCGGTGTCGGCGAGCGCTCCGCCGGCCGCTGCACCTGTTCCTCGCAAGCAGGACGCGGGTGGCGCACCGCAGCCGGACGATGCCGGTGACGCCGGTGACGGCGACTGGGGCGCGATGCCGCCCGAGCCGGTCGGCATCGAGCGTGTGAAGCCGCTGCGTCCGTTGCTCTCCACATCACGGGCCGTCCCAAAAAAAGCCTGAGCCTCCGGGATGCGGCATCCGCTGGCGCGCGCCAGGGTGACCGGAGGCAGGGCACGCAGCGGGATGCATGGCATGGTGCCGCGCGGCAGGGCGCGGCCTTCGACTGGCCGCGCACCTTCGCGGCACGCGGGGCGGCACGCCTGGGTCCGGAGCATCTGCGCCATCGCCCGCAGGAAACGCGCAGTGGCGCGCTGCACTGCTTTCTGCTCGACTGTTCGGCCTCGATGCGTGACGACGGCAACCTCGCGCGCGCCAAGGGCCTGCTGCTTGCGTTGATGGACGAGGCCTACCAGCGCCGCGACCATGTCGCGCTTCTGTGCTTCGCCGGCGACGTGGTCGAGCTGCGCCTGCCGCCGCGCCGTGCCAGTGCATGGAACGACGACTGGATCGCTCCCATTGCGGCGGGCGGCGGCACGCCGCTGGCGCTCGGGGTGCTGCACGCCGGGCAACTGCTGGCAAGGAACGAGTCGCGCCAGCGCTGGCTGTGGCTGTTGACCGACGGCCGCAGCAGCGAGAGTCCCGCGCGTCCCGAGGCCGCCGATGTGGCGTGCGTGGTGGACTTCGAGGCGGCGCGCGTGCCGTTGCACCGGGCTCGGCAACTCGCTGCGCGCTGGGATGCGCGCTACCTCGTGGCGGACCTTGCGGCAGATCGTGCGCCAGACCGTGAGGTCTGAGGCCCCGGCACCGTTCCACGCAGGCCCGCGCAGGCCTGCAGACAGTGCTTCGAAAAAGACGCATGGCCGGATCCCTTCGAGGGCTGTACGGACTCGCGGCGAAGAAGTTCGGGTACCGTGCGGCATGCGTGTGAAACCCTGCTTCCTGGCCCTTGCGTTGACGCTGGCCGCACCTGCCTTCGCCCAGTCCGCACCGGCCGCAGCTCCTTTGAAGGGCGAGGACTGCAAGGCGCAGGAGGCCCTGCTCGAGCGCGACATCGACCTGGCCCGCTCAAGAGGCCAGATGCTGCGCCGCCGCGAGCTGGCCGACGCGCTCGCCGGGCTGCAGGTGCGGTGCACGGCACCGGCCGCGCCGCAGGGCCGCGAGGCGCGCATCGAGCGCCTGGAGCAGGAGATCCGCGTGCTCCGTTCGGAACTCGAGCAGGCCGAATCGCAACTGCGCAGTTTGCGCGGCACTGCGCAGTGACCGTGGCGGCTGCTTCGCCGCCGTGGCCTCAGGCGGCGGCTTGGTCCACCGGCGGCAACGCGGTGTCGACGGGCGCCAGCATCGTTCCGCGGCAGCTGGGCGCGCCGCAGTGGCAGGGGTACTTCGATGGCGGAGAGCCGTCGTCGGCTGTGAGCGAGTAGTCGATGAACAGCTCGTCGCCCGCGTCCACTTCCGTCAGCGTCTGGAACTTCAGCACCAGCTCGCCGCTTTCGTCGTATTCCTCGACCGCCTCGCAGTTCGGCTCGCACGAGTGGTTGAGGTGGCGTGTCGCATTGCCGCCCTTGGCACCGTCGATGGTTTCCTGGTTCGTCAACGTGAACAGGTAGGTGAGCTGGTCGTCCCACACCTTCGTGGCGATCTCGGCCTTGGTGTAGCGGCGGCCTTCGTAGAGGCCGAGGAAGGCTTCGGCGGGAAGGTCGCGCGTGGCGAAGGCGCCCAGGCCGTGCACGCCGCTGGGGCCTACCCGCACGAAGGGGGTGGACGAGGTTCGCTTGTGATGCTTCATGGGAAAGAAAGAAAATCTGCGGGTGCGGCGTGCCGCGCTGCGTGGGCGGCCTTGTCTACGCCGCCGGGATCGTCGCGAGAAAGCATGTGCCCTCGCTTGCCCCCGAGGTGACGCGCAGCGTGCCTGCGTGGCCGGCGACGATCTCCGATGCGATGTAGAGGCCCAGCCCGAGCCCGCCGCCGGGCTTGCTGTTCGCGGGCCGCCAGTAGGGCTGGAAGATCTTTGCCAGGTCGTCCGGCGGGATCGGCGTGCCGCCGTTGGTCACCGACAGCACGAGGTCGTCGCCCTCGATGGCGGCGCGCACCTCGATCGGCCGATCGGGCGCGCCGTGCGTCACCGCGTTGCCGATCAGGTTGGACAGTACCTGCTGGATGCGGCCCTGGTCGCAGCGCACCGTGCCGTTGATGGCGATGTCGTCGCGGATGTCGAGCTGCGGATTGGCAGCGCGCACCTCCTCGACCACGTCCTTCAGCGCCGAAGCCAGGAAGTCGGCTTCGCGGATGCTGAGGCTCATGCCAGCGCCCAGGCGCACCCGCGCGAAGTCGAGCACGTCGTCGATCAGTGCCGACATGCGCCGCGTGCTGGCCTTGAGCCGCGCGCCGAGCCTGACCAGGTCGGGCTCCGACTCGCGGCGCGCCAGCAGCTCGGCCGCGGCGCCCACCGCCGACAACGGGTTGCGAAGGTCGTGCCCCAGCACCGCGATGAACTGCTCGCGCAGCTCGGCCGTGACGCGCTCCGACTGCAGTTCGACCTCGGTGCGTTCCTGCCGGTCCTCGTTCTCGAGCTGGCGCGCGATCAGGTCGGCGAAGGCGGTGAACATCGACACCACGCGCGCGTCGGACACCACGGCCGGGCGCGGATCGATGGCGCAGAGGTTGCCGAAGTACTCGCCGTTGCTGTGGATGATCGGCACCGAGATGTAGCTCTCGATGTTGTACATGCGCGGCGTGTGGTGGTTGAAGTAGACCGGGTCGATGCTGGCCCGGTCGATCACCACCGGCTGGCGGGCCGCACGCGATTCGCTGCACAGCGTGGTCTCCACCTTGAGCTGGCCGCCGGGGAGCAGGCCGAACTGGATGTCGTCCTGCACTGCGCAGGCGGTCCAGGTGCCGTCCGTCACGCGGGCGACGGCGGCAAAGCCCATGCCGGTGTTCTGGCAGATGATCTTCAACAGCGAGGGCACTGCGCTGATTCGCGCGATGGCCGCAACGTCACGCGCGATCGCCTCGACGGAATCGATCGAGCCGAGGCTTCCCGTGGAAGCCGGAGGCGCCGGTGAGGCGGAAGGGTTTTGGGAGCCGGGGGTCAAGGTAAGCCAATGGTACGACAGCGGTTGCGGTTGCGGTTGCCGGAAGGGCCGGAACACCTCATCGCCCGGGCCGCGGGGCTCAGGGCTTCGCGTCGCCCAGCGAGGCCAGGCAGCCCACGATGGCGTCGGCCGCCTCGTCCAGCCGCGGGCCGGGCCGCATCATCAGGTCGAAGCGCGCCGAGGCGAAGCTGCACACGCGCCCGCGCCTGATGGCCGACATGGCCGACCAGCCCGGCCGCGCGGCCATGGCCGAGATCTCGCCCAGCGCGGACACCATCAGCACGTCGGGGTCGGCGCGCACCACGAATTCGGGGCTCATCTTGGGGAACGGGCCGAGCGTGCCGGGCACCGCGTTGCCCAGCCCGAGGCGCGCCAGCGTCTCGCCGATGAAGGAACTCTCGCTCGCCGCAGCCATGCCACCGTGCACCTCGAAGTACACGCGCCGCCCCTGCCAGCCGGCCGGCACGCGGGCGCGCGCGGCGTCCAGCCCGGCGTCGAGCTTGCGCCAGTAGGCCTCGCCCGCGCCGGGGCGGCCGGTGGCGCGGGCCACGGTCTCCATCGTGCGGCGCATGTCGGCGTGGGTCTTGGCGTCGAGCGCCAGCACCTTGATGCCCAGACGCTCCAGCGGCTCGGCCGCGCGGCTGCGCGGGCGCAGCAGCACCAGGTCGGGCTTGAGCGCGACGATGCGCTCGATGTTGGCGTCGTCGATCCCGCCCACCTGGGGCAGGCCCTTGACCGACTGCGGCCAGTTGGCATGGCGGTCGATGCCCACAAGCCGGTCGCAGGCGTCGAGCGCGCAGACGGTTTCGGTCAGCGAAGGCATCAGCGACACGATGCGCCGGGCCGGCGCCTGCAGCTCGACGGTGGTGCCGCGGTCGTCCTCGAGGCGGATGCCGGCCGCGTGCGCCGCCGGGCCGAAGCCCAGCGCCACGAACGCGGCGGCCCTGGCGATCTGCCGTGCGGCGGTAAAAAGCGGCGGACGCGGAGCGGGGTTCGGCAGGGCGGAGGAAGTCATCGGGCAGGCGGGTTCGGTCCGCTATTGTCGCGGCGTGCGCATGCGCAGCCGCCGGGCCGCCTCCTCCTCGCGCGCGTCGTCCACCTCGCGCAGCACCTTGCCCAGGTCGACCGGTCCGGTCTCGCGCGCGAAGGTGCCCGTCAGTTCGGTACCGGGGCGCAGCAGGCCGCGCTCGTAGAGCTGCCAGATCTCGTCGCCGTAGTGCGTGCCCAGCAGGGCCGGCGCGAACCGGCCGAAGAAATTGCGCAGATTCCCGACATCGCGCAGCAGCATGCGACGGGCGTGGTTGTTGCCTGCGGCATCGACGGCCTGCGGCAGGTCGATGATCACGGGCCCGTCCCCGGCCAGCAGCACGTTGAACTCCGAGAGATCGCCGTGCACGATGCCGGCGCACAGCATGCGCACCACCTCCCTCAGCAGGCTTGCATGGTGGCGCACGGCCTCCTCGGGCGAAAGCATCGTGTCGTTGAGGCGCGGCGCGGCATCGCCGCGGGCGTCGGTCACGAGGTCCATCAGCAGCACGCCCTCGAGGAAGTTGTGCGGCGTCGGCACGCGCACGCCGGCGGCGGCCAGCCAATGGAGCGCGTCGACCTCGGCGCTTTGCCAGATCGCCTCGGTCACCTTGCGGCCGAAGCGCGTGCCCTTGGCCATGGCGCGCGCCTCGCGGGTGTTCTTGACGCGCCGGTTCTCGGTGTAGTCGACCGCCTGCCGGAAGCTGCGCCTGTCGGCCTCCTTGTAAACCTTGGCGCAACGCGTTTCCTCGCCGCAGCGCACCACGTAGACCGTCGCCTCCTTGCCGCTCATGAGCTGGCGCACGACGCTGTCGACCAGGCCTTCGTCGATCAATGCCTGCAGTCGCGGGGGCGCCTTCATGAGCGTGCCTCCGCCGCTTCGTGCCGTGGCGAGAACGGCGGGCGTGTCGAGAGAAAGGCGGTCAGGCCTTCGGTGCCGATCTGGTACAGGCCGTCGTGCCGGTGCGCTTCGAAGCCGAGTTGCCGGTTGATGGCGAGCATCGGCGCGTTGACCTCCGCGTTGCTGGTGACCGCCAGCGTCACTTCCGGGTGGTGCTCGCGCACGAGCTGCAGCATCGCGGCCTTCACGCCCTTGGCCAGGCCTTTGCCTCGCCAGCGGCGCGCCACCGCGGTGAGGTTCTGGTACATGCGATCGGGAAGGCGCGGAGTCCAGTTGGCGTCGCACACCGCGGCAACTTCGTCGCCGTCGAGCAGCAGCACGAGGAAGTGGTCGCCGCCGCGCTGGTCCAGGTCGGCATACCAGCTGCGATAGCCCTCCAGGTCGTAGAGCATCGGCGGTCGTTCGAGCTTGCCGGTGGGCGCGTCGCCCAGCAGTTGCGAGAGCGGTGCTATCAGCGTGGCGAGCCGCTCGAAAGGCACGCGGCCCGCGTGCACGTCGGCGCGAAGGCCGTGCGCGGGCGCGAAGCCGTCGCTGCGCCAGCGCGCGAGCGCCTGCCAGTCGAGGCCCGCGAAGCGCATGCGGTTCTCGACGCTGCGGTGTTTCTCCACGGCGCCGATGGCCTGCAGGAAGGCATGGCCTTCGGGCCGGTGCGTCCGGAACGTGGCGATCGACTTGCCGTGTGCATTCATCAGCGCCAGCAGGGCGCGCAGCAGCGTGCTGGCCACGCCGCGGCGCTGGTGCGCGCGCAGCACGCCGCCCCACGCGTCGACGAAAGGCGCGAAGGCCTCGTGTTCGGGCGTGCCTTCGCGGCGGAAGCTGGCATTCAGGCTGCCGACCCATTCGCCGTCCGGGCCGGCGGCCAGCACGCGGTGCACGACATGGAGCGGGTCGTGCCGCAGCACGGCGTGCCGGGTGTCGGCATCGGCCGGGACGGGCCCGTGGGGATGATCCTCGGCATGGCGCAGGCGCCAGCAGGCGAGGGCGCGGTCCCAGTCGGCTTCGCTCGCGCGCTGGGGATCGAACACGGTGGTCACGGTCTGCCGCGCGGATGCGGCATGGTCTTCGAACATGGTGGTTGGCTCGACAAATGAACGTGACGCTGCCAGCACATGCGTGCGGCAACGGCGTTTCTTGAATCGGAGCGGCTTGGAGGCGATGCGGTCGGCAAGACCGCAACGAGCGAACCGATGGCGCGGCGAGCGCGCGAACCCGGGGTTCCGGGGTCAGTTCAGCAGGGGCCGACAAACAGCACGTGGGTGGGGGCTTGAATTGCAGTGTCTTCCATCGTGCACCTCCGCTTTCCGTGTGGTTGTCGAAGCGCCGAATGTAGCGGGCTTGCCTCGCGCTGTGAAGCGCGTTGTGGTTTCGCCGCAGCCCGGTGCGAACGGCGCGTTGTCAGTTCTTCATGCCGTGCACGAGCGCGGCCAGCGCCGAGGACACCACCACGGCGGCGATGAAGTTGCCCCAGCCGGTCTTGCGCCGCAGGAAGTTGCCGATGAACACGCCGCCCGTCAGCAGCCAGATCAGGGGGCTCGATCCCGACAGGAACACCGTGACCACGTAGAGCGCCTGCACCATCATGCTGACGATCCAGGCGACGTGCGAGCCGGGACCGGGCGCCGCGGGTTGGGCGGGCGTGGATGCGGGTGCCGCAGCCGCGGTCCTTGCGGGGGCCGGCGGCGCGGGCGCTGCAGAAGCGCTTTCGCGCGCTGCGTCGCGTTGCGCCTTCTTCTCGGCGGCGATCTGCTCGGTCGTCTTCTCGAGCACCGGTGCCGCAGCCTCGGCCGGTTTCCACCACGCGGGCCACGGCGCCTGGCCCGCGGCGGACTGCGCGCGGAAGTGCCCTGCGGGGAGCTTGCGCTGCGCAGGCTCCTGCGCGGCCGGTGCTGCCGTGGGTGCGGTCGCCGTGCTGCCCTTGTGCTTGTCGGCCAGCGCCCGAACGCGTTGCAGATAGGGCGCGCCACGCGCCGGGTCGGTCATCGCGATGAAGTTCGCATAGCCGCGCAGCGCGCCGATCACGTCGGTGTTGCCGTTCCACTGCAGGCCCTGCGGTCCGTGCCGCTCCGCCTGGTGCAGGACCGCGCGGAAGCGCCGCAGCGTGTCGCGGTCCACAGAGAGCTTGTCGTTGACCACGATGCCCGTCACGTGCTGCTGGCGATGGCGGCGCATCACCTGCTGCTTGTCGGGGTGCACCGTGAGGCCCTCGCTGGCCACGATCTGCTTCACGCGCCAGAGCAGCTTGCCGGTGTCGCGGCTGTGCGCGGGATCCGCAGAGAAGCTCAGGTCGTCGGCGTAGCGGGTGTAGCGAAAGCCCAGCTTCGCCGCGCTCGCGGCCAGCCGCGCATCGAGCCGTCGGCACAGCAGGTTGGTGAGCATCGGGCTGGTCGGTGCGCCCTGCGGCAGCACGCGCTCGCCGCGCGCGACGAAGTAGCGCCGGCCGTCGAGCTGCACTTCGTCGGTCGGCGCCTCGGTGCACAGCAGCGCCAGCAGGCTCGCCACCTGCGACGAATAGCCGAGCTGGCGGAACACGCCGCGCACGCGCCGCATGCCGATCGAAGGAAAGAAGTCCTTCAGGTCGAGGTTGATCACCACGTCCTGGCCCACGTGCGGCGCGGCGTTGGTGAGGATCGAGCGCCCCGGCAGGAAGCCGTGCACCGCCTCGTGCACCGGCATCCTGGCAAGGATGTTGTCGAGCACCCAGTACTGCGCGCGCTTCAGGCGCGGCATGGGCGCCGAGATGTGGCGCTCGCCGCCGCTCTTCTTGGCGATGGTGAAGCGCTGGTAGTGGCTCACGCTGGCGACCTCGCGGTGCCACGCGAGGAAGCGCAGCTCGCCAAGCCCGATGCCCATCGCCTGCGCGAGTTCGCCCGCCTGGTCGATTGCGGGCAGGGCGTTGCGCGCCAGTGCCTGGCTGTCGCTGTGCGCCTCGTTGAGTCCGCCCGAGACACCGTCGCCGAGGTAGAGCAGCTCGCGCTGGCACCGCTCGTGCCAGGCCACGGCGCGCGCATGGCGGCCTTGCGCGAGGCGCTGGCGGGTTTCCTCGCGGCGTTCCCGGGCCTTGGCCATGCGTTCCTTGCGCATCGACTTCAGGGCCCGGTCACGGTCCTCGATGCCGCGCAGCTCGTCGCCGAGCTTCGAGAGGGCCGTCTGCAGTTCGGTCTCGCGGCGGATCAGCTGCGCCTCGACGGTGGGTTGCGTCGCGTCCTGCGGCCAGAAGCCGAGGCGCTGCATCTCTTCGAGGACGACCTCCTGCTTCGAGCTGTTGCGGATGCGCTCGTAAAGCTGCTCGCGCGTGAGCGCCGAATCGGGAATGGAGGAAGCGGGGGGAGACTGCATGGTCATGGCGCTGCGCCACCGGCCGATGCACTGCTGAAGAAAAAATTGCGAACGAAGCGGGAATCTCGTCGAAGAGCCTCGGGACTGGAGGGCTCCACTCGACGCCGGATGGCCATGGTGACGCCGATGAGCTTCGAGGAAGCCGTACTGTCGTCGCGTCACCATGGCCATCCGGCACAGTGAAGAGACGTCCAGTGACGCTTGGGAAGTGCTGTGTGCGAGGGTGGCGATGCGCCACCCGGATTGCAAGAGCCTTCCCGCTCCGTTCGCAAAAAGCAGTGTATCAGCCGATGTTTGCGATCCTTTGCTGATCTGTCGTCGTTGTGATCGTTGTGTTGGCTGAAAGCCGCAGTGCCAGCATGTGCTCGCACGGTCCCTTGGTCATGCGATGGCGCACGAAGTGGCTGCATTGGCATTCGCCCGACGCCACGCGCTGGTCGCTGTCGAGCTGCAGGCTCACCTGGTACTCGCGCTCGCCCGATGCGCCCTTGCACTTGCCGCTGAGCGCGAAGCCGCCGTCGGCGCGTGCCTGCGTCTTCACGTTGGCGATGCGCCGGGCCTGCACCAGTTCCGCGGCCGCTTCTTCCTCGGGGCTGGCATAGCGCAGCCTGTCCATCGGCAGTGGCTCGCGGCTCAGTTCGCGCAATCGCCAGACGCCGTGCGCCAGGTCGAACACCACGCGCCCGGCCTGCACGTAGCCGCCGAGCGCGGCGTCCACAGTGAGCGTCGAGAGCCCGGTGGCGGCGGCCAGGTCGGCGGTGGTGGCGCGCCAGCGTTCGCCCAGCGCCGCGAACACGCGCAGCTGGCTGTCCTGGTCGACCGTGTGGCGCGGCTGCAGCAATTCGAAGTGGCCGTTGCGCGACCAGTCGTTGGCGGTCCAGCCCGACAGGCCCAGCGTGAACTCCATGCCGGGCAGCTGTGCCACCCAGAAGCTCGGCATGCCGGTGCCCAGCAGGTGCACCGTGAAGCCCTGGGCCACCGGCACCAGGCGCTCGAGCTGCAGCAGCCGGCGCCGGCCCCAGACGCGGATGTCGGTGTCGGAGGTGGCACTGTGCGTGGAACGCGGGCACACCATCTCGTGCCCCCAGGGCTCGAAGAGGATGCGCACCGGCTGCCCCGGGCGCAGGATGAACCGCAGCGAGCGCGGCCCCACGCGCTCCTTGCGCCGCCGCAGCACCAGGCAGATGTTGTGGATGTCCATCGGATGCAGCTGCAGGCGCTGCGCGGGCAGCAGCATCGCGCTGCTCACCTGCAGGAAGCCGCGCACCCAGCTGTCGGGCACGTCGATCTTCGGCTCGTGGAAGGCCGGGTCGTTCTCGCTCTGCACCTGGAAGCCGCCGGGGTCGATGGACAGCCGCGTGGCCTTGTAGTCGCGGATCTTCTGGAACTCGTCGTACAGCGACTCGGAGTAGTCGACGTTGGTCGTGCCGAAGGCGTGGTCGCTCACGCGATCGAAGGCCTCGTGGCTGCACGAGAACATGCCGTAGCTCGACTCGTCCTGGCTGAAGCACTCGAAGAAGACGCGGTCGGGGTGCACCGTGATGACGGGATCGAGCACGAACCACGCTT
This sequence comes from Variovorax paradoxus, assembly GCF_902712855.1. Taxonomy (NCBI): domain Bacteria; kingdom Pseudomonadati; phylum Pseudomonadota; class Betaproteobacteria; order Burkholderiales; family Comamonadaceae; genus Variovorax; species Variovorax paradoxus. Next base: position 4,077,108 of record NZ_LR743507.1, on the reverse strand, counting down.
CGCGGTTCACCTTGTAGAGGTGGTCGAAGTAGCGCTTCTGCGCACCCAGGAAGGGTTGCATCACGGCCTGCTTGCGTTTGCGCAGCGTGGCGAGTTCCTGCTGCAGCGGTGCCATCTGCGCCTTCAGGTCGTCGCTGCGCGCCATGAACTGCGCGAGCAGTTCGCTCTCCTGGCCGGCGAGCCATTCGAAGTACGCGGTCTTGTCGCGCGGCTGGAAGCGCAGGTCGCCCACCACCACGTCGTGCAGCGCGGACATGCCTTCGCGGAACGGCAGGTGCCGGTTGACGTCGGCCACGAAGTGCACCGGCGCGCGCAGCGTGTCGGGAGCAAATTGCAACGCGGTGCTGGTGGCGGTCTGCTGCGCGCCGGAGTGGCCGAAGTAGCGGTACTGGAATCTCATGCGGCGCGGCCTCCGGCGGGCAATGCGAGGCGCGGTGCAACGCTGCGCACCGTGGCGGTCTGCAAGGGGTTGTCCAGGCCGGGGAACGCTTGCTGGATGCTGCGCAGCCCGGCAACGTATTGCGCGCGCTCGGTGATGGCGCCCGTGACGGCCTGCCGCGCGAACACGCGTGCCACGATGCGCGCGATGTCTTCCGAGTGCACCGCCTGCGCGGCCAGGAACTGCATCACGCGGGCCTTGGCCAGCCGGCCCCGGTTGGCCTGCGACAGCACGCTGAGGAAGTAGGGTTCCAGCCGGGCCAGCACCTCCGGCTTCTGTCCAGCGGCCGAGGCCAGCCAGTTGGTCACGAACAGCTGCATGCCGGGCGAAGGGTGCTGGCTCAGTTGCAGCATGTAGGTGGTGACATCGGTCACGTCGAAATGGGTGGTGAGCAGTTCGCGGCCCAGGCGTTGCGCGCCGGCGTCCTTGTGGTCGCACAGGCGCACCAGCAGCGAAGGCGTCCACTGCCCGGCGGCGCCCTGTGTGGCGAACCACTGGCGGGCCCAGTCGCGCGCGTCGTCCCAGCGGCTGTCGACCATGCGCAGCGCGTCGCCGAGTTGTGCCAGCGTGCGTTGCGGCTGGGCTGCGAGCTGTTCCATGGCCCAGCGCCGCGCCGCTGCGCTGTCGACCAGGCCCATGCTCGCGGTTTCCAGCACGCTGAAACCTTGCGGGTCCTGTTGCGGCAGCAGCCAGTCGCCGAGGCGCTGTGCGCCCTTGCTGCGTGCTTCGAGCAGGCGCAGCGTCACGGCCGGCTCGCCCGCGCGGGTGTGCACGGCCAGTGGCCCGCACAGCCATTGCAGCAGCGCATCGAACACGCCTTCGGCGGCTTCGGCGCGGAACAGTTCGTCGCGCAGCATCGGCATGAGCGCCGCGCCGAACGCGGGATGCTCGGGCAGCAGCTGCGCGAGCTTGGGCGCGACGGCCGCGCGCACGCCGGCCATCGGGCTGCTGCAGAAGGCCGCGAACAGCGCGGGCTGCGCCACGAGGGTGTCGTCGGGCAGTGCGGTGAAGAGCCGCACGCCCGCGCCGCGCAGGCGCGCGTCGTCCGACTGCAGCAGGCGCGTGAGCACCTCCACCGGCAGTCCGTGCACCGAGGCCGGGTGCAGCAGCAGCCATTCGGCCGCCGTGGCCACCACGTCGGCGGCGGCGTGATCGAACAGCGCGAGCAGCGCAGGCAGCGGCGTCGTTGCAGCGGCAGTGCGCATCGGGCCCTGCAGCGCCCATTGCACGTTCTCGCAGATGTCGCCGATCGCGGGCGTCTCGGTGTCGCATGCCGCGAGCCAGGCCAGCAGTTCGACGCACAGCGCATCGAGCGTCGACGGATTCGACGCGGCAGCCTGCAGCAGCAGGCGCGATGCGCGGCGCACTTCGGCGTGGGCCGATGTCAGCAGCATCAGCAGCAGGTCGACCTGTTGGCTGTACAGGCCGGGGTCCTGCGCGATGTGGTCGAGTGCCAGCGTGCGCGCTTCCTCGAGCGGTGAAGCGAGCAGCGCCGGCAACCAGGGCAGCGCCGGCGTGCCTGCCGCGATGCGCTCGCGCGCCAGGCCCAGCGCGAAGCGGGCGGTGTCGTCCCAGGTGCTGCCGAGCAGCTGCCAGATGGCGGGCGGCTCCAGCGCGTCGCAGAAGGGCTTGTTGTCCGGCAGGGCGCGCGCGGCAAAGGCATGCACCGCGGCGCAGCGGCCCTGTTGCATGAGCTGCAGCAGCGCCTGCGGATGGCGGTCCCAGCGCTCGGGCCAGGCTTCGGTGCGGTTCACGCGGCGTTCGGGCAGCGGCGTGTGGCGGCGCCAGCGCAAGCCGCCGCGTTGCGCTTCCCATTCGGGGTCGTGGCGATGCAGCAGCTGCATCAGCACCAGCCAGCGGCTGTAGGGGCCGGTGTGCCAATTGCTGGGCTCCTCGGTCCAGCGCGTCTCGCGTTGTTGGCCGGCAGTGCCTGCGTCGGCATCGTCGGCCGCGAGCAGCACCCCCATGGCCAGCTGCAGCCAGCTCGGCTCGTCGGCGGTGCCGGCCATGGCCAGCCTGCGCAGGCTGCGCCAGGTGCGCCGGCGCAGGTAGTCGCGCGTGCGATGGCTGTACGCGAGCCGGCTGTCGGGCCGCACGATCTCCTTGGCGATCTCGACATAGCGGCCGTTCGCCTGGGCCCAGCGCCCGCCCGAGCGGAACGCCGCGCGCTGCGTTTCCAGCCGCTGGTGCAGCACGCCAAGCAGCGTGTAGTTGCCCGCGAACTCCGCGCCCTTGTAGAGCCGCCGCCATGCACGGAAGCTGCCGGCCGCGAGTTGCAGGGTGGACGCGACCTGCAGCAGCGCCTTGTGCGCAAGGCTGTCGGCCTGCGGGCCGTCGAGCAGCGAAAGATCGAACACCTGTTCGACCCACGCTGCGTATTTCAGTCCGTTCCACAGTGCCGTGTCTGCCAGATGCTGCTGCAGCAACGCCACGGCGTCGCCGGCGGCCGGTTCCTGCATGCCGGCCCAGGCGCGACGCAGCGGCGCGGGCCAGTCGTCGACGATGCGTGCCGCTTCAGCGGCGCGGCCATCGGCGGGCCACAGGCTCAGCGAGGCCCAGCGTGCAGCGCGCGTCACCACCGGCGTGCGGCCGCGCTGCGACAGCTCGCGCATGGCCTCGAACGCACCGTCATCACCGCATCGGCCGATGGCCCAGGCGATGCAGTAGTCGAGCATGGGCTCGCCGGTTTCCAGCAGTTCGATGAGCCGAGGCACGGCCGAGGCCAGCCGGCGCTCGCCGATGCGCCACACCACGCGGCTTTGCCGCACCGGCGGCAGCAGGCGCCAGGCGTCGGGTGCAAGGGAAGCCAGCAGCACGGCGTCGCCGGGGTGCGACGCGGCGCTCGCGGGCGTTGCAGCCACGTCGGTGAAAGGCTGGGGCGTGCCCTCGATCGCGTAGCCCTGCGCGATGTGCGCGGCCACGGCGCGCTCGAAGGCGGCGGTGGCAGGCTCCAGCGGAAGAGGCGAAGGCGTGTGGACCGTTTCCTTCCACTGCTTGCCGTCCGTGCTCAGGCTCACGTGGACCACATGGCCCGGTGCTTCCGGCAGGGCAAACAGTTCCACGGTGCAGAAACCCGTGGCGCCGAGCGCGCCCGGCCTCATGCGGATCAATTTCTCGGAGCGTATGCGCTTCACGCGGAGGCCTCCCTGCCTTCGGTTGGATGCGTTGTATTTCTTGTATCGCCGCGCATCTTAGCGGTGGTTGATGATTGTTTACGCTGTGTAGCATCCGGCCTTTGCATCTGCGTTGCACATCACCCGCCGCACATCACGCGCGGCGTAGAGATTCTTCTTAATCTTCTTCACACCCGCACATGGCGAACACGGAACAGGCGCCCCAGTCGAGCTTTCTCTACTTCACGGGCCAGGGCTCGGACAAGGTCTACCAGGCGCACCTGCGTCCAGCCGGCGACGGCAACTGGGTGGTCGACTACGCCAACGGCCGGCGCGGCGGCACGCTCGCCACCGGCACCAAGACCAGCAGTCCGGTCGCCTTCGAGGCCGCGCTGAAGATCTACGAGAAGGTGGTGAAGGAAAAGACGTCGAAGGGCTACACCACCGACCAATCGGGCGCGCTCTACACCTCGAGCGAGCTGGCCGGCCGCATGAGCGGAGAACTGCCGCAACTGCCCACGCTGATCCTCGAGGAGCAGGTGGCGCGCTACTTCGACGACCCGGGCTGGGGCCTGCAGGAGAAAGCCGATGGCGAGAACCGCATCCTGCTGATCGAAGGCGACACCGTGCGCGGCACCAACCGCCGCGGGTTGTTCGTCGACATTCCGCAGGCCTGGGTCGGGGGCGCGCAGGTGCCCTCGGGCCGCACCGTGATTCCGGGCGAGCATGTGGGCGATGCCTTCATGGCCTTCGACCTGCTGGAGCTCGGCGGCCAGGACCTGCGCGGGGCGCCGTTCATCGAACGCTTCGGCCAGCTGCGCAGCGTGGCGGCGCTGGTGCCCTGGATGACGGTGCTCGAACTCGAGCTCACTGCCGAAGGCAAGCGCAACCGCGCGGCGCAGCTGCTGGCCGCGCACGGCGAAGGCTATGTGCTGAAGGCGCTCGACGCACCGTTCGCCGCGGGCCGCAGCACCGCCAGCCTGAAGTTCAAGTTCAACCAGAGCGCGACCTGCGAGGTGATCCGCGTCAATGCGCAGCGTTCGGTGGCGGTGGGCCTGCGCGACGAAGCCGGCGCGATGATCGACCTGGGCAACGTGACCGTGCCGCCGAACGAGACATTGCCGCCGGTGGGCACGCTGGTCGAGGTGCGCTACCTGTACCGCTACGCCGGCGGCAAGTTCGAGCAGCCCGTCTACAAGGGCCAGCGCCCGGACATGACGGCGGCCGACGCTGTGCTGTCACAGGTCACGCGCATCAAGGACCGCAGCGCGGCACTCGAGGAAGACGACGCGGCCTGACCGGCGCCTTGGGCCATTCGTTTTCGGGATTCTTGGGCCTTTTGCCGGCCGCCTCGCACACCTACGCTTGATGCTCAATGAACACTGGCTGAAGGACGACAGGCATGAGCGAGAAGGTATTTTTGGCGGGCGCCACCGGCGCAGTGGGTACGGCGCTGGTGCCGCTGCTGCTCGAGGCCGGCTACATGGTGTACGGCAGCACGCGCAACGCGGAGCGTGCCGATGCATTGCGCGCCCTCGGCGTACAGCCGGTGGTGGTCGACGTGTTCGACGCGGCGGCACTCGAGGCCGCAATGAAGGCCATCGGGCCGTGGGCCGTGCTGCACCAGCTCACCGACCTGCCCAAGGACCTCGACCCCGCGCGCATGGCCGACGCCGCGGTGCGCAATGCACGCGTGCGCACCGAAGGCACGCGCAACCTCGTGGCAGCCGCGCTGGCCGCAGGCGCGAAGCGGCTGGTGGCGCAGAGCATCGCGTGGGCCTATGCGCCCGGTGCCAGGCCGTACACGGAAGACCGGCCGCTCGACGTCGATGCCGAAGGCGCGCGCCGTGTCAGCGTCGGCGGCGTGGTGGCGCTGGAGCAGAGCGTGCTCGGCGCAAAGGGCATCGCCGCGACCGTGCTGCGCTATGGCCAGCTCTACGGACCTGGCACGTCGGCCGCCGAGCCCAAGGGCCCGATGCCGCTGCACGTGGCCGACGCGGCACGCGCAGCGCTGCTCGCGCTGCGGCATCCGGCCGGTGGCATCTTCAACATCGCAGAAGACAGCGCCGAGGTCAGCACCGAGAAGGCGAAGCGCGAACTCGGCTGGCACGCCGCCGCTCAAGGCCTCGCCGGCATCCCGGCGAAGGAGCCCCGGCGCTAGCGCACCTTCTCGCCGTCGCGCACCGATTCGACCGCGCCGTTGTAGAACCGGACGATCCCGAGGAAGTTGCCCTGGCCGCGGTGGTAGACCCAGTCTTCCATCGGCACGCACTGCTGCGTCACCACCTGCTGCGCCCGGCCGCCCGGGTAAGGCGAAAGCACCCACGCCACCTGCGGCCGGGGCACGCAGACGGCCTCCTTCGACAGCGGTTCGCCGCAGCGCTGCACCACGGAGAACTTCGAGTCGCCGATGCCCGAGAGCAAGCCGCCGCAGTTCAGCGATTGCGCGGAGGCACCCGGAGCATGGGCGAATGCGAACAGGCAGAGGAGGGCGCTGGCGGCGGTGTGGCGCATGGGGTCGCGGGGGAGGCGAGGGATGAGGTGCACGGTGGGGTCGATCAGCCTGGGACTGTAGCGGTGCGCGGAAGTTCATGGCGCTTTGCGGCGCCGGTGTCAATCGGAGAATTCTTGCCAGCCCCCTGCGATGACACCGAGCCTGCGGCAGGGCTGCAGTCCGCAGAATCCTGCAATGACCCCGGCCAGAGAGCCCGAGGCATTCACCAGGAGACAGACCCCATGAATTCCCTGCACCGGTGGCTGCGCGTGGTGCGCAGCGCGGCCCTGTGGGCCCTTGCGGCTTCCACGCTCTGCACCTTTCCCGCGCTGGCCGCCTACAACCAGAGCCTCACGCGCGCGCTCGACGCCGGCCAGATCTATGGCAAGGCCGCGGCCAACAACACGCAGGCGTTCCTCGGCATTCCCTTCGCGCAGCCACCCGTGGGCAACCTGCGCTGGCGTGCACCGCAGCCGCCGCTGCCGTGGGGCGGTTCGCGTGCGGCCACCATGCTGGCCGGCATGTGCGCACAGGTCGGCAATCCCTTCGGCGAGCCCGACCCGGCCACGTTCGGCCAGCCCGTGGGCAGCGAGGACTGCCTGTACCTCAACGTGTGGCGGCCCAACTCCAGCGCCGACAACCTGCCCGTGTTCGTCTGGATCCACGGCGGCAGCAACACCAAGGGCTCCGCCAAGGACCCGACCTACGACGGCGCCTACCTCGCCCAGAAGGCCAACATGGTCGTGGTGACGGTGCAGTACCGCATGGGCATGCTCGGTTGGCTCAACCATCCGGCGCTGAAGACGGGCAATGCGCTCGACGACTCGGGCAACTTCACCACGCTCGACCTGGTGCGCGCGCTCGACTGGGTCAAGGCCAACGCGCAGGCCTTCGGCGGCAACCCGCAGCAGGTGACCGTGGCCGGACAATCGGCCGGCTGCATCAACACCTGGGGCCTGCTGCAGTCGCCGCTGGCGGCGGGCAAGTTCCACCGCGCGGTGTGCATGTCGGGCATCCCCAATGCGTATCCACCGGTCGTGGGCACGCTGGCGGCCGAGTCGCTCATCGACAACCTGCTGGTCGACACCGGCCGCGCGTCCACCCTGGCGCAGGCGGCCGCGCAGCGCGCAGGCATGGGCCAGGCCGACATCGCCTCGCTGCTGCGCAACGCCAGCGCCGCGCAGATCATGAAGTTCACGCCCAGTCCCGTGGTGCCCGGCCACTTCACCGACGGCACCGTGATCCGCGCCAGTGGCCTGCCGGGCCTGCTGCTGGGCGACTACAACAAGATGCCGCTGATGATCGGCTCCACGCACGACGAGGGCTCGTACTTCGCCTTCCTGTTCGGCATGGGACAGCCCACGCAGCAGGAGTTCTGGAACCTGAGCAACTTCGCGCCGCCCGGCACCGTGACCTTCGACCAGCTCATCAAGCCCGAGTGGCGCCCGGTGTACACGCAGACGCACGAGGTGCTGACTTATGCGATCGACAACGTGATCGACAACGTCATCCGTGTGCTGCGGCTGCAGAACGGCGACATCTACCGCTACAACTACAACTGGGACGACACCCCGCAGCCCTGGAAGGACACCTTCGGCGCGTTTCACGCCATCGACGTGGCGGCGCTGTTCGGCAATTTCGTGACCGACGAGCCCAACTTCATGCGCTTTGCCTGGAGCCCAGCGAACGCCGCCAGCCGCAAGGCGCTGTCGGACAGGTTCATCGACTACACCGCCAGCTTCGCGCGCTACGGCGCACCGAGCCGGCTGTTCGACGGCAAGACGCCGTGGAACAACTGGACCAACTTCGTCTGCCTGCTTTGCAGCAAGCGCATGGTGTTCGACAACCAGTCGTACATGTCGAGCGACGACTACCTGTTCTTCTGGCCGCGCTACACGCTGCTGTCGCCGCAGCAGCGCGACTTCCTGCTGCAGCAGGTCGACTTCAACGCGTTGCCGGCCAATGTCGATCCGCTGCGCGGCGGACCGCGCTGAAGGGCCTGCGGCCTACTGCACCAGGCCGTGGCGCACCGCGTAGAGCACCAGTTCGGCGGTGCTCGCCACGCCCAGCTTGTCGAGGATGTGGGTGCGGTGCGTGCTCACCGTCTTCACGCTGATCAGCATTTCCTCGCCGATGACGGTGAGCGACAGGCCCTTGAGCATCATCAGCATGATCTGGTGTTCGCGCACCGTGAGGCGCTGGTGCGCCGGGCGGTCGTCGCGGCCTTCGAGCTGGCCGCTCACCAGCGGCGCGGCGCGCGCGCTCAGGTACTGGCCGCCGCCCGCCACTCGGCGGATCGCGCGCACCAGCTCGGCCGGCTCGGCATCCTTCGCGATGTAGCCGCGCGCGCCGCCCTGGATGGCGACCAGCGCGTACTGCTCCTCGGCGTACATCGACAGCATCAGCACCGGCAGCGCCGGCTGCAGCGCGCGGATCGAAGCCAGCACTTCCAGCCCGTTGCGGCCCTCCATGCCGATGTCGAGCAGCACGATGTCGAAGCGGCGATGCCGCACATGCTCCAGCGCGTCCGCGCCGTTGGCGGCCTCGGCCGCCGTGCGGATGTCGGCCTCGTCGTGCAGCAGGCGCTGCAGGCCCGAGCGGAAGATGGTGTGGTCGTCGACCATGAGGATGTCGATCATCCGGCCGTCCTTCACAGCAGCGGCGCACGCAGGCTCAGCCGCGTGCCCTGTCCCGGCGCGGAGACGATGCGCAGCTCGCCGCCGATCTCGCGTGCGCGTTCGCTCATGCTCAGCAGGCCCAGCGCACTGGCGCCGGGCGCCGCGGTGTCGAAGCCGCAGCCGTCGTCGTGCAGCGCCAGGTGCAGGTGCCGGCCGTTCTCCACGCGCAGCGTGACCGCCACGTGCCGCGCTTTCGAATGGCGCGACACGTTGGTCAGGCCCTCCTGGAAGATCCGGTACACCGCCGTCGTGCGCCGCGGCAGCAGGCGCAGCGTGTCGGCCTGCGCGTCCAGGCTGTGCGGCACGCCCGAGCGGCGCGTGAACTCGCGCAATTCGTTCGCCAGCGCCGCCGACAGGTCGAGGTGGTCGAGCGCACTGGGTCGCAGCGCCTCGGAAATCTGCTTCACCGTGTCGATGGTCTGCTGCGTGAGTGCGATCAGGCCTTGCGTGAGCGCCTGCATCTCGGCGCTCTCGGCGCGGCGCTGGATGCGCGTCGCGTCCATCTTGATCGAGGTCAGCATGCCGCCGAGCACGTCGTGCACATCGCGTGCCATGGCCAGGCGCTGCTCCTCGAGCTTGTTGGCGGTGTAGGCGGCCAGTGCCTGCAGCTGCTCGCGCGAGCTGCGCAGCGCTTCCTCGTTGTGCACGCGGTCGGTCACGTCGACGCCCACGCCCATCACCGCGGCACGGCCGCGAAAGGTGATGCGCGAACCGTGCACCTCCACGAGCCGGACGCCGCCGTCGCGATGCAGCCCGCGCGTGATGAAGTGCATGCTCGGCGGCGTGCCCGCGAGCCGGTCCCGGATGCGCGAGCGCACCACCTCGAGGAAGTCGGGCGGCACGATCTGCGCGAGCGGCATGCCCGTGACCTCTTCGGCGGTGTAGCCCGCGATGGCGGCCCACGTGGCGTTGCTGTAGACGAAGCGGTCGTCCTGTATCACGTAGATGCCCGCGACCATCTGTTCCACCAGTGTGTGGAAGGAGAGGTCCTGCAGGCTTTCGCGGTCGGGTGCGGTCAAGGCGGGATGGTGGCTGCTGTGGCTGCTGCGGCTGGGGGCCGGGCGCGTGGGGATGATAGGGCGGGGGTGCGCCCATGGCCGATGGCTGCGGGTTTGCGAGCAGCGGGCTTGTCCCGAGGCGTGTGCAGAAAATTCCTATGGCACGCGAATGCGCGCCGGGCGGCCTTGCTTCGGCCGTGGCCGCTCGTCATTCCAGTGCGCGCATCGCTCCATGGAGAATGCGCCATGCCCGACGTCCAACCGCACGATCCCGCGCTCGTTCCCACGCACACCACGGCGGCCACCTCGTCGGTCGCACACTGGGTGGCGCAGCACCATGGCATTGCGGTGCAGCAGTGCCACCTGATCCGCCGTGGGCTGAACGACAACTACGCATTGCGTTCGTCGGATGGCGCCCGCTATGTGGCAAGGCTGTATTCCATCCGGCCGCGCGGCGGCTTCAACATCGATTTCGAAACCTCGCTGCTGGCGCACCTGGACGCCAGGGGCGTGGGCGTCGCTGCGCCGATACCGGCATCCGATGGGCGCATGCATGTGCCGTTGCAGTTTCCCGAAGGGCCGCGCGCCCTGGTGCTGTTCCGGCATGCCGCAGGCGCGGTTCCCGACACGCTGGACGACATCGAACTCACGGGGCATGCGCTGGCCCGGGTGCACCAGGCGGCGCGCGACTACGCAGGCCCGCCGAGCCGCTACACGCTGGACGGCCATCACCTGGCCGGCCGGACCCTGGGCTATCTGCAGGCACATCCGGAACTGGACGCGGAGTTGCTGGAAACCTATCGCGCACTGGTGCTTCGGCTCCTCGGCGAATTGGCCGGTGCAGAGGCCGGGCTGACGCGCGTCGTCTGCCACGGCGACACCCACGGCTTCAACAACCATGTCGCCACGGACCCGGATGGAACCCGGACGTCGGTGTTCTTCGACTTCGACGATGCGGGCCCGGGCTTCCTCGCCTACGACCTGAGCGTACTGCCCTGGTCGTACATGTTCCGCAAGAGCCTCAAGCAGCCCGACGAGCTGCTCCGCGAGCGCTGGGCGCGTTACCTGCACGGATACCGTGCGGGCGGCGGCGAAGTGAGCGACGGCGACCTGGCGGCCCTGCCGCTGTTCCTGCAGTTCCGGCACCTGTGGAACCTCGGCGAGGCCGCGGGACGGCTGCATCACTGGGGGACGAACGCGGTGCCCGCGGATTGGCTGCAGAAGCAGCTGGAAGTGTTCGAGGCGTGGGGGAGGCTGGATCTCCGTGCGTGACGACAGTGTTCGAAAGCTTCCGGTCCACGGACTTCAAGCCATGCCTGCACCATCTCTTTGGAAGCACGGCCACTTCGCTCAGCGTGCATTGCTTCTTTCCACTGCGCTGCTGATGGCCGCCGGATGTGCTCCCGTCGAGGTCCGGGAAAGCCGCAACATCGAGGCCGTGCTGTCGGCGTCGCGCGGCGAGCCGCCTGAAGCGCTGGCCCGGAAGCTGGCCGCGCAGGGCTACGACTGCACGACCGGCGAGGGTGCCACGTCCGGCAAGCAGGGAGCGCTGCAATGCTCGAGCCGGAAGGGCAACCTCTGGCCGCCTTACTCGTGCATCTTCAGGGTCGATCTGACGACCGGAGAGCAAGCAGGTTCGACCGGCGCATCCCCGAGCGTGAGCCACGCGTGCGCCGGGCTCTAGGCGGTTGCGGCGCATGCTGCGGCTGATGCATCGGCCTGCCGGTCCGGCACCGGCATCGGGCTCTGCTTCTCAACGCACGTGCTGCAGGCCCTGCGCCGGGGCGCCGACGCGGTCGCGGTCGATCTGCCGGCCGGCCACATGCGACGCGAAGATCGCCAGGACGAAGACGCCGACGCTCAGGAGGCTCAGGTAATGCGCGCCGAGGTAGTGGATGCCCACCGCGCCGAGAATGCCGGCGGTCGTGACGCCCAGGTAGGTCGCAGCGGTGTTCAGCCCGAGCAGGACAGGCGCGATGACCGGTGCCACGTTGACCAGCCGGTACTGCTGCGGCCCCTGGATGCCCCAGCCCGTCGCGCCCCAGACGGCGATGGCCAGCGCGGCCGGCCACAGCGAAGCGCTCGTCCACGGCAGGAAGGCCATGTCCACCGCCTGCACCACGAGCACCACGAACATGACCTTGGTCGGGCTCGTCCTGTCCAGCACGCGCGCCAGGGCGATGTTCGTCATGGTCCCGCTGGCACCCCACACGACCAGCAGCGCGCCGAAGACCACGGCGTTGACCAGCACCCGATCGAAGACCACCGAGAAGTAGACGTAGACCAGGAAGTTGCCCGCCATGCCCAGGTAGGTGGTGAGCAGGGTCCATCCGATGCGCGAGTCCTTGAGGGGTGCGAGCCGCGCCTTGAGACCGATCTTCGGCGGCAGGGGCACGTTCCCCATCAGCGCCATGATGCCGAGGCCCGCCGCGAGCCCGACCGCCGAGACGAAGTACATGGTCCAGCGCCAGTCGCCCAGGCCTCCGAGAACCGTCCCGATCGGCGAGCCGAGTGCCGTGGCCGCCGTGAGGCCGGCGACGATCACGGCAATCGCCTGGCCGCGGCGCTCGGGCGCCACGATGGTCGCGCCCGTGCCGGTTGCGGTCGGTGCGTACATGGCGGCGCCCAGCCCTGCAAAGACGCGCGACACCAGCGCGATCGTGAAGGTCGGCGCGATCGCCGTGGCGAGGTTCGCGAGCACGAAGATGCCCAGGCCCGCCAGCATGAGCCGCTTTCGCGGCACGTTGCCCGCGATCGCGGCGATCGTCGGCGCGAGCAGCGCATACGAGATCGCGTACAGCGTCGTCAGCTGCCCCGCGATGGCGACGTCGACGCCGAAGGTGTGCGCGAGCTGCGGAAGGATGCCGGCCACGACGAACGTGTCCGTGCCCAATGCGAACATGCCGAGAGCCAATACAAGAAGCCGGTTGTCCATGGTCTTGCCCTCGCTCTCACAGTGATGCGCCGGACGCCGCGGGCGCCAGCGACGCGGCCGCGTCACGGATGCGCCCGTCGGCGTCGCGCATCGTTGCGAACACGTGGTGCCCGCGGGCTGCCAGCGTGAGGGCGGCGTCCTTGCCGAAGCCGGTGGAGGCGCCCGTGATGAGAATCGTCTTTTGCATGTCCTGCTTTCCGTGAATGGTGGGTCGCCTGCGCGAGTCGATGCTCATGCGCTGCGAAAGAGCTGCTGAACCTCGCCGAACGGCTTCGCACCGGCCAGCAGCGCATCGGAGCGGCCTGTGCCGAGGAAGTCCTTCGCGGCGCGCCCGGCGGTGGCCCACGCCAGCTGGGGAATGGCCGAACCGGCACTGAGGCGGCGCACGCCGAGCGTGGCCAGTGACGCGGCGGCAGGAAGGCCGCCCCACGCCATGACGTTCAGCGGCAGCGGCGTGGCGCGCGCGACGCTCTCGATATCGGTCGGCTCGTGCAGGCCCGGAACGAACAGGCCGTCGGCGCCGGCCGCGGCGTACTGCGTTGCACGCCGGATCGTCTCTTCCACCCGCTTCGACGGTTCCGCCAGCCCGGCCAGCAGCACGTCGGTGCGCGCGTTCACGAACAGGTCGGCATGCGTCCTGGCCAGGAACTCGCGGATCGCTCCGATCTTCCGCGACAGCACTTCCGGGTCGTCGTGTCCGTCCTCGATGTTGATGCCCGCGACGCCGATGTCGACGAGGCGCTGCACGAGGCCGACGACGGCCTTCGGATCGTCCGAGTAGCCGTTCTCGATATCGACCGACAGCGGCACCCCGAGCACCCTGGCCATCCGGGCGGCGGCGCCGACGGCCTCGTCGACGGGCAGCGCCCGGCCGTCGGCATACCCCAGCGCCCAGGCCAGCCCGGCGCTCGTGGTGGCCACGGCCTTTGCGCCGGCGCTCTCGAAGAGCCGCGCCGAGACTGCGTCCCAGGCATTGGGCAGGACCAGCGGCGCGGCGGTGGCGTCATGGAGCCGGCGAAACAGCGAGACGGTGCCGCCTGTTGCGTGTCGAGAGGTTGTGTCGGTCATTTGCAGTTCCTGAATGGATCACCGCCTTCGGTGACAGGCGCAAATCTTCGCGATAAACTGCCATGGCGTTAAGGTCGTGTTTCCGTCGTTTCAAGCCATCGGCGAGGTGTTTCCATGATTCGTGTCGGCGTGGTGATCTACCCCGGTTTCCAGCTCCTGACCCTGGCGGTCATCTCGGTGTTCGAGTACGCCAACATGTCGCTGGAGGAGCCGCTCTATGCCCATACCCTGCTGTCCGAAGAAGGTGGCCCGGTCGCGTCTTCCTGCGGCGTCGAGGTCGGCACGGTGCCCTTCGGCAACGTGCGCTACGACACCGTGCTGGTGGTCGGCGATACGGTCGTGACCCAGGGACCTCCGGCGCTTCTTGCCTTCCTGCGCAAGTCGGCGCGGCGCTCGCGGCGCATGGGTGCGGCGTGCACGGGCGCCTTCAACCTCGCGCAGGCGGGTCTGTTGAACGGCAAGCGGGCAACGACCCACTGGGCCCACGTCGCCAAGATGCAGCGTGACCACCCGGAAGTGAAGCTCGAGGAGGACAGCATCTTCGTGCAGGACGGCAGCGTCTGGACTTCCGCCGGAGCAACCGCCTGCATCGACCTGGGGCTGGCGCTCGTCGAGGAAGACTGCGGCGCCGACATCGCCAAGTTCGTCGCGAAGCGGATGGTCGTGTACCACCGGCGAACCGGCGGCCAGTCGCAGCATTCCGCGCTGCTCGAACTGCTGCCCCGGACCGATCGCATCCAGAAGGCGCTGACCTACGCGAAAAGCCATCTGACCAACGAACTCTCGGTCGAGGAACTGGCCGAGGCCGTGCATCTGAGCCCGCGCCAGTTCGGCCGCGTGTTCCGCGAAGAGACCGGGCAGACGCCTGCCAAGGCGATCGAACGGCTGCGGACCGAAGCCGCGCGGCTGATGATCGAGTCGCAGCTCCTGCCCATCGAGACCGTCGCCAGGGACACCGGCTTCGGCGACCCCGACCGGATGCGCCGCGCGTTCCTGCGCGCCTACGGTCAGCCGCCGCAGGTCATTCGCCGGGCGAATCGCACCGAGGTGCGGCGCGCCTAGCAGCAGCCCTCCTGCCAGCCTTCCTGCTGATCCTCAACCCTCACGCGGATGAAGCATGGCGGCCAATCTGCCTCGTCGCAAAGGCCGCATGGACAAGGGCACGGCGGCGACCCTGCCGCTGTCGAGCACGGGCCCTGGCGGCCCGGCTGCCAGCCTGCGTATCCTTGAGTCGGGCCGTGACCGCAGCCCTTCCTCGGGTTGTCGATGACACGGCGCTGCGGTAGCCTCGCGGCTCCAACAGCCCCCAGGAGTTTCCGATGTCCCGTCGCTTCGCCCTCTACACCGGCGCCGCCGTCGCAGCTGCCGCCCTGATCGCCGGTTGCGGTGCCATGAGTTCGTCGGGCAGCAACCCCATGAGCTTCTTCATCACCAGCGCCAACCCCGGCAAGGGCGGCGACCTCGGCGGCCTGGCGGGTGCCGACCGCTTCTGCCAGTCGCTGGCAGCCAGCGCCGGGGCGGGTGGCAAGACCTGGCATGCCTATCTCAGTACCGCTGCCATGAACGGCCAGCCGGCCGTCAATGCGCGCGACCGAATCGGCAGCGGTCCATGGACCAACGCCAAGGGCGTCGTCGTCGCCAGCAGCGTGGCCGACCTGCACAGCGCCAATGCCAAGGTCGGCAAGGAGACCTCGCTGACCGAGAAGGGCGAGGTGGTCTCCGGCTTCGGCGATGCCGTCAACCGCCACGACATCCTCACCGGCTCGCGCCCCGACGGCACCGTCGCCGTGCCCGACCCCGGCAAGGACACCACCTGCGGCAACTGGACCCGCAGCGACGGCGGCTCCGCCATCGTCGGTCACCACGATCACAAGGGCACCAACCCCGACCCGGTGGCCAACGCCTCGTGGAACTCCTCGCACGGCACGCGCGGCTGCAGCGTCGACCAGCTCAAGATGAGCGGCAGCGCGGGCCTGATGTACTGCTTCGCGACGAACTGATCCGGATGGATGGCGTGCGGGCTTCGGTCCGCAACCTCGAGGCTGCTGCACTGGCGTCCCTGCCGATTCGCCGGCAAGGTCTGAAGGTTGCCTGACTGTCGAGCCGCGCCCGGTCAGTACCTGGACCCAAGCAGCCGCGCAATGCCGAAGCCCGATGCCACGGCCACGCAAAGGAACGCCAACGCCGCGAGCCAGCCCGAACGGGTGAAAAGGTACGCGCCGAGCGCGGCGCCTGCTGCTGCGAACGCACCGAGCCATTCGAGCGCCGGGTCGAGCCAGCTCCTGGGGCGGTGCGGCTTGTCGGGCAATTGCCGCAGCGACGGCGATCGTGCATCGGCGCGCTTCCTCCTGCGCGGGTCGGGAAAGCACTCTCTCAATGTGTCCGGCGGCCATGCCTCGTCCGCCGACGAACCAAGGCCTGCGAGGGTCCAGACCGGGTCTGTGTCGTGCCGTGCCAGGTCCTTCAGGAGCGGGGCCAGCGCACCGCTGCCGCTCGGGTTGTCGACGGCCGCGAGCTCGGCGCGCAGCCAGGGCTGCGCATCGGCGGCATCCGGCAGGCCTTGGGTGCGCAGCAGGATGTGGTGGGGGAAGCCTTGCGCGACGAACGCTTCGAAGGCGTCGTGGATCGGCCGGTAGCGCTCGCCGATGGCTGCGATCAGGTCTTCGCGCCGCGCCGACAGCCGCGCGAGCGCGGTGGCCGTGTCGATGACGAGGTACGGGTAGGTCGCCTCGGGGCCGAAGTCCTGCAGGCATTCCTCGCGGTCGGTGGCCGCGTCCTCGTTGTCGATGTCGTATTCGTCGATGAAGCGCGCGCACCGGATGTCGTCTTCGCTGAAGAGCGCGCGCCAGAACAGCGGGAAGAAGGCGTTGGCCTCCAGCTCGGCGCCACTGCCGAAGAAGCCGCGCCATTCGTTGCGGCTGCCCTCGGGCATGCGGGGCAGCGGCGAGCTCGAGAGGTAGACGGGGTGGGACATGTCGGCGCTCCAGGGGGCCAGGGAAGGGCGGGGCGGGCGGATCTTACCGGCGCACGGCGGTGGCGGCGTTCGACGCGAAGCACCGCTGCAACGAGTGCTCCGGCCGGTCCGGTCCGTCCTTTTCCAGATTGACTCGACCCGCCGAGGTGCTGCGGAAGCCAATGAGGAAGCCCCTGCAGGCGGCTGCGATTGTTTCCATCGCATGAACGCCGCGGTTCTTTTTGCCTAGGGTTTTCACCGAGAGATCGGCGCACAATTCTTTCCATGGACCAGCCCTTCAGCTGATCCACGGAACCAAAAACCTAACCGACCGATTGAAGGAAATCCAAATGACCGCCTCGAAGCTCCTCTCCGCCATCTCCATCGCCCTGCTGGCTGCTGCCGGCGCCGCCCATGCCGAAACGTATGACGGCGTGCATCAACTGACCTCGGCCGCCAGCCGTGCCGAAGTCGCTACCCAGGGCGTGGTGGCCGCACGCAGCGGCAACCTGTATGCCGACGGCGCCAACCAGGGCCCGGTGCAGCTGATCGCATCGACCACGAGCCGCGCAGCCGTCCGCGCCGAAGCCGTGGCCGCCGCCCACAGCGAGAACCCGTATGCCGAAGGCGTGACCTCGCGCGTCGCCCCGGTGCTGGCCAGCGGCCTCGACCGCTCCACCGTGCGCGCCGCAGCCCGTGCTGCAGCCCGCGGCGACGCACTGCCGCTTTAATCGCGCGGCGCTGCCCCGCCTCGTCGGCGAGGGCAGGCACGCAAGGGACACGAGTGCCGGTCCTGCGAAAGCAGGGCCGGCATTTTGTCGTGCAGGATGGGAAGAGAGGAAGAAGGAAAACGGGAGACGCGCGAAGGCGCGTCAGGACACCCGTTCCTCGATCGGTCCCACGCGGTCCGGATAGAAGGCCACGTAGTCCCTGATCGGCGCGACCGAGTCGTAGGGCGCCTCGTAGGTCCACACCGCATTCACCGAGCGTTCGCCGCCGGCCGGAATGCTGTAGTAGTTGCATTCGCCCTTGTACGGGCAGTAGGTGGCGTGCGAGGTGCGCTCCAGCAGCGACATCTTCACGTCCTTGCGCGGGATGTAGTGCACGGCCCCGAAGTGCGATTCGCGCAGCGTGAGGGCCTCGCGCGTGTCGGCGACGACGCGGCCGTCGACCGAGACGATCACGCGCAACGGGTTCGGCGTGATGGTGATCGCATGGTCGGGCCCGGGGGTCTTGATGGTGCGTTCCGGCGTGGCGAACATGGGCGGCTCCTTCGTTCAGAGAGGTGACGCAAGAATCGGCGGATGCGCATCTTGCCGCGATGGCGTGTCGGTTTGAAGTCCCCCTTCAATCGGCCCAATGGCAACGTGGTTAAAGGCTGCCATGGCCATCCGATGCGCTCTGGAAGCCTTTCGGCTTCATTTCGCTGCGCGCGCCGCAATACCGTCGCGGTGCATCAGGATGTAAGGGTTGCGCTGCGCCGTGTCGCCGGCTTCCGTGGTGGCTCAACCCTCGATGAACCGCAGGCCGGCCGTGCCGCCGACCACCAGCGCGATGCAGGCGAGCCTCGGCGCCGACAGCCCCTCGCCGAAGATCAGCACGCCCATCAGCACCACGCCGACCGAGCCGATGCCGGTCCAGATCGCATAGGCCGGTCCGAGCGGCAGGTAGCGCAGCGCGCGCGCCAGCAGGTAGATGCTGACCAGCGCGGCAAGCACGCCGAGGGCCGACGGCACGGGCCTCGTCCAGTCCTGCGATTGCTTGAGCGCGGCGGCCATCGCGATCTCGACGAGACCGGCCGCCATGAGAAATACCCAGCCCATGAAAACTCCTTCGGTGATGCAGTGGTGATGAAAAGCCAAAGCCGATAATTCCGGCCCGGGCACCGGCCCGCAAGTACGCACCTTCTGGTAACCATGGGAAATCGAGACATGCCGCCGAAGACGACAGAAGCCGTGGCAGGCGATGCCGCCGGCACCACCGCCGACGTCTGGAACGCGGGCTGCCCCTCGCGCCGCGTGCTGGAGCTCGTCGCCAACAAATGGGCGCTGCTGGTGATTCCGCTGCTGCGCGGCAAGCCGAAGCGCAACAACGAACTGCTGCGCCAGGTGGGCGGCATCTCGCAGAAGATGCTCACGCAGACGCTGCGCGAACTCGAGCTCAACGGACTGGTGCTGCGCGAAGACCGCCACACCGTGCCGCCGCACGTCGAGTACCGGCTCAGCCCGCTCGGGCTGTCGCTGAGCCGGACCTTGCTCGCGCTGGACCGCTGGGCCGAGGCCAACCATGCGCAGATCGATGCGGCGCGGCGGCTTCGGTGATACCGTCTCGCCACGTCGCGCGCCCCGTCCCTGTTCACGTCCTCGTCCCTCTCCCGATACCCACGCAAGGACCGAAGTGAAGAAGCATTTCCAGCTCGCCGTGCCGCTGTTGTTCGGCCTGTTCGCCTGCCTTGCTGCCCTTGGCGCCGGCGCCCAGGAGTGGCCTGCCAGGCCGGTGCGCATCGTGGTGCCCGCGCCCGCCGGCAGCTCGCTCGACGTGATCGCCCGCACGCTCGGCGACCGGCTGCGCGTGATGTGGAAGCAGCCCGTGGTGATCGAGACCCGGTCCGGCGCGGGCGGCCTGATCGGCATGGACACGGTGGCCAAGGCACCGCACGACGGCTACACGCTGGGCATCGGCTTCAACGGTCCGATCGCGTTCGGCCCCTACATGTACGCGCGCATGCCCTATGCGCCGGCGCGCGACCTGCTGCCGATCGTGCTGACCACTTCCCAGCCCAATGTGCTCGCGGTGCAGGCCGACAACCCTGCCAGCACGCTCGCCGAATTCGTCGACTGGGCGAAGAAGCGGGGCGACCGGTTCAGCTATGCATCGGTGGGGGCAGGCAGCTCGTCTCACCTCACGATGGAACTGCTTCGCAGCGTGGCGCAGATCGAGGCGGTGCACGTGCCTTACGCGGGCTCGCCGCCCGCGGGGCTGTCGTTGGCCGCGGGCGACACGCAGGCGCTCTTCGCCGTCGCACCCGCGTTGCTGCCGCTGATCGAGGGGCACCGCGTGAAGCTCATCGCCGTGACCAGCGCCAGGCGGTCCGAACTCATGAAAGACCTGCCCACCGTGGCCGAGTCTGGCTATCCCGGTTTCGAGTCGCTCGCATGGAACGGCTTCTTCACCGCCAGCGGCACGCCGCCAGAGGTGGTGCGGCGCATCAATGCCGACGTCAACACCGTGCTGCGGGAGCCCGCGGTGCGCGAGCTGCTGGCCAACCAGGGGCTGGTGGCGGGCGGCGGCTCGCCCGAGGAATTCAAGGCCTTCATCGACGCCGAAGGCCGCAAGTGGGGCGCGATCATCGCGCGGGTCGGCATCCGGCTCGATCAGTGACACTCGCAGGCCCCGCGCATCGAGGAGAAAAGAACATGGACACCTTTCCCGACGACATCTACACCGAACCCGAGCCCGATCCGCACACGCTCGCCAACCTCGGGCCGCTGACCGGTCTGGCGGGCATATGGATGGGCACCTCGGGCCACGATGTGAGCCCGAAGGCCGACGGCCCCGACGCCGAGGCGTACATCGAGCATGCGGAGTTCCAGCCCATCGACGCGCAGACCAACGGTCCGCAGATCTTCTACGGGCTGCGCTACCACCTGCGCATCGTCAAGCCGGACGACGTCGAGACCTTCCACGACCAGGTCGGCTACTGGCTCTGGGAGCCCGCCACCGGCGCACTGGTGCAGACGCTGTCGATCCCGCGCGGGCTCACTGCCATGGCCACCGGGCACGCCCAGGCCACGGACCGCAGCTTCCGCCTCGAGGCCGTGCGCGGCGGCGAGACCAACGGCATCCTGGCCAACCCCTTTCTCGAGCATGCGTTCAAGACGCTGCGCTACCGCATCGACGTGTCGATCCATCCCGACGGGAGCTGGTCGTACGAGCAGGAAACCGTGTTGAGCGTGCGCGGCCAGGCCGAGCCCTTCAGCCACACCGACCGCAACACGCTGCGCAAGATCGGCGAGCCCACGCCGAACCCGACCGCGCAGGCTGTGTTGGCCGAAGAGGCGGCGAGGACCGCCGCGGCAGAGGCCGCGGATGCCGTGTCGGCCATTGCCGCGGGGGCGGCGAAGCCCGCAGGTGCGTCCGGCGTGCCGGACGCGGTGGCCTGAGCTGATGACCTGAACCGCCAGTGCATCGTTCGCTCCTGTCGCCGGGGTGAGGAAGCCCTCGCACCGCGCGGCCTCCTTCAGTCCAGCTTCAATGATCCGAGCCTTGCCACGATCAGGTCGTGCAGCGTCTGGGCCGCCACCGACAGGCTGCCCTCGCGCCGCTGCACCAGGTACAGCGTGCGCGTGAGCGCGGCCAGCGGCATCGGCCGCGTGACCAGAGTCTTGCGCTGGAAGTGGAACAGCGTGAGGGCCGGCACCACGCTGATGCCCAGCCCGGCTTCGACCAGGCCCATGACGGTGGCCAGGTGCTCCACCTCGAACGCCGCGTTGAGCCGCTGCGGATGCAGCGCCGCATCGAGCGCCTGCCGCACGCTGCTGTTGCGCGCCATCTGGATGAAGGGGTAGGGCGCGATCTTCTTGACCGTGAGGCGCGGCTCGCGCGCCAGTGGATGGTCGGCGCGGCACACCAGGTGAAAGCGGTCGCTGCAGAGCTTGCGTGCGCGCAGGTCGCTGTCCGCGGTGCCGCCGGCGCCCGAAGCCGCAAGCGCGAAGTCGGCCTGGCCGCTGCGCACGTGCGCGATGCAGGCGTCGGAGAGCGCGTCGTCGAGGTCGATGCGGATGCCGGGCCAGGCCGCCATGAACTCGGCGAACACGCCCGGCAGCCAGCCGGCCGCCAGCGAAGGCAGCGCCGCCACGCGCACGCGGCCCTTGCGGCGCTCCACGTGGTCGGCGAGGTCGCCCATGGCGCTGACCATGTCCTCGAGCAGCCGCCGTGCGGCACCTTCGAACAGCCGGCCTTCGGGCGTGAGATGCACGCTGCGCGTGTCGCGGTCGAACAGCCGCGTGCCGAGCGCATCCTCGAGCGTGCGGATGAGCGCGCTGAACGCGGGCTGCGACAGGTGGCTCGCCTGCGCCGCGCGCGTGAAGTTGCGCTGCTCGGACAGCGCGAGAAAGGCGCGCAGCTGCCGCGTGGAGAGGTCGGGCGTCTTTCTCATGGCGGTCCTGCGGGGGTGTTGGGCTATTTGAAAATCGGATCAATCGATCCGTATTTTCGATTTTACGGATGATGGCGCACCACCTACAGTGCGCGCCAATGAACTCCATCGATCCGTCCACGCTGTTGATCGGTTGTGCCGCCGGCTTCTCGGGCGACCGCACCGACGCCGCCGGGCCTGTGGTCGACACGCTGATCGCCCGGATGGCCGGCGCGCCTGCGGGCCGTCGCGCGTTCCTGATCTTCGAGACACTGGCCGAACGCACGCTGGCGCTGGCCCAACTGCGCCGCCGTGCCGACCCCGACGCCGGCTACGAGCCGTTGCTGGACGACATGCTGCGCCCGGTGCTGGCGCGCTGCCTGGCGCACGGCATCCGCATCGTGAGCAACTTCGGCGCGGCCAACCCGCGCGCGGCGGCGCGGCACATCGCACGCATGGCGCGCGAGCTGGGCGCCGGCGCGCCGCGCATCGCCGTCGTGGAAGGCGACGATCTCTCGGGGCCCGCGCACCGCGCGCTGCTGAAGGAAGCGCTGGGTGCGCAGATGGACGGCATCCGCATGGTCAGCGCCAATGCCTACATCGGCGCGGAGCCGATCGCCGCGGCGCTCGATGCGGGCGCGCAGATCGTGGTGTGCGGCCGGGTGGCCGATCCCTCGCTGACCGTGGGCCCCGCGATGTCGCACTTCGGCTGGCGCTCGGACGACTGGGACCGGCTCGGCCGCGCCACCATGGCGGGCCACCTGCTCGAATGCGGCGCGCAGGTGTGCGGCGGCTACTTCGCGGACCCGGGCTACAAGGACGTGCCAGGCCTCGAGGCGGTGGGCTTTCCCATTGCCGAGATCGACGCCGAAGGCCGCTGCACCATCGGCAAGGCCGATGCCACCGGCGGGCTCGTGAGCGAGGCGACGGTGAAGGAACAGCTGCTCTATGAAGTGCACGACCCGGCCGCCTACCTGACGCCCGACGTGGTCGCCGACATCGCCGACGCCGAAGTGCGCGCGCTCCCCGGCACCGGGCGCGTCGGACTCTCCGGCGTGCGAGGGCATGCGCGCCCGGACAGCTACAAGGTCAACGTCTGCCACGAAGGCGGCTGGCTGGCCGAGGGCGAGATTTCCTATGCGGGACCGGGGGCCGAGGCGCGCGCGCGTCTCGCGGCCGACGTGCTGCGCAAGCGGCTCGTGGGCCTCGTGCTGCGGGTGGACCTGATCGGCGCGCTCAGCATCCTCGGCGACGATGCGGGGCGTGCCCTGGCTGCCACGCCCGACAGCGGCCTGCGCGACGTGCGGCTGCGCATCGCGGCCACGCACGCCGACCGCGCGCAGGCCGAGCGGCTGGCGCGCGAGGTGACGGCGCTCTACACCTGCGGCCCGGCCGGCGGCGGCGGCGTTCGCACCGCGCTCACGCCGCGCCTGAACACGCTGTCGTGCCTGCTGCCGCGCGAGGCGGTGCCGGTGCGTTTCGAACTGCTCGACGCGGAGGCGCTCGCATGACCACCATCGACAACGCCGGCACCATCGACACCATCGAGGTGCCGCTGTACCGCGCCGCGCACGGCCGCACCGGCGACAAGGGCGACCGATCGAACATCAGCGTGATCGCCTGGCACGCCGACCTGTATGCGGTGCTGGCCGCGCAGGTCACGCCCGAGCGCGTGGCTGCGCAGTTTCGCTTTCGCGCGCCGTCCCAGGTGCAGCGCTTTCTTCTTCCGAAGCTGCATGCGATGAACTTCGTGCTCGACGCCGTGCTCGATGGCGGCGTGAACGATGCGCTCAACCTCGACACGCACGGCAAGTCGCTGTCGTTCCTGCTGCTCGACATGCCCGTCCGCGTGCCGCGTTCGCTCGAACCGCTGCTGGCCGGGCCGTGACCCTGCGGTTCTCTTATTCCCTTGACCCATTTCCATACGGAGACAAAACAATGAAGCGATTTCCCCTCACCGTGCTGACCGCGGCACTGGCCCTGGCGCCCCTGCTGGGCCATGCACAGGCGTTCCCCGAGAAGGCCATCACCTTCGTCGTGCCGTTCGCGGCCGGCACCGCCACCGACCAGATCGCGCGCGCGCTGGGCAACCAGGTGGCCGCCGAGACGAAGCAGGCCGTCATCATCGACAACAAGGCCGGTGCCAGCGGCTTCATCGCCTCGCAGAACGTGGCCAAGGCGCCGGCCGACGGCTACACGGTGCTCATCACCACCAACACCACGCACGCGGCCAACGAGCACCTGTTCAAGAAACTGCCCTACGACCCGGTGAAGGACTTTGCCCCGGTTGCGGCACTGGGCAAGGGCGGGCAGATCATGGTGGTGAATCCGTCGTTCCCCGCGAAGAACGTGGGCGAGTTCATCGCGCTCGCGAAGAAGGACCCGGGCAAGTACAGCTTCGGCAGCGGCAGTTCGTCGAGCCGCATGGCCGGCGAACTGCTGCAGCAGATGGCCGACATCAGGCTGCTGCACGTGCCCTACAAGAGCAACACGCTGGCCGTGACCGACCTGCTGGGCGGCCAGATCAACATGATGATCACCGACACGGCCACCGGACTGCCCCAGGTGAAGGCCGGCAAGCTGCGCGCGCTGGGCATCTCCAGTTCGGCGCGCTCGCCGCTGGCGCCCGACGTGCCCACCATTTCCGAGGCCGGCGTGAAGGGCTACGAAATGGGCTACTGGTTCGCGGCCTACGCGCCCGCAAAGACGCCGCCCGCGGTGGTCAAGCGCCTGAACGAGCTGCTGGTGAAGGCAGCGAAGAGCGAGGCCGCCAGGACCGCCTTCTACGAGCCGACCGGCACCGAGGTGTTCACGACCACGCCGGAAGAACTGGGCAAGTTCCAGGCGGGCGAGTCGCAGAAGTGGGGCCGCATCGTGAAGGCGGCCGGGATCGAGGCCGAATAAGCCGCGATATCAGCGCCGGCCCGATGCCGGCGCGCTGTGCACCGCGAACCCCGCCTGGCCCGGCGCGATGTCGGGCCGCAAGGTGAGGGCGGGGATCTCGTAGTCGCCGGCGTTCTGGCGGCGGAACGGAATCGGCTCGGCGGTGAAGAGCGTGTCGAGCCGCTCGCCCAGTTCTACGGTGATGCGTGCGAAAGCCGCCTGGTCCACCTTGCCCGTGCGGTGCACCACGTACGGCGGCATCACGTCGAAGCCGGGGTAGTAGAGGATGCCGTGCTGGATCGGAAACAGGAGGTCGTCCATCGGCCCGTTGATGCCGCGCGGCGCGTAGTGCGTGGCCCAGCCGCCGGTGGTCGTGACCACCATCGCGCGCTTGCCGGCGAGCGTGCCCTCGCCGAAGCGGTCGCCCCAGTGCGTGTCCGAATGCTCGCCCACGCCGTAGGCGAAGCCATAGGCATAGATGCGCTCGAACCAGCCCTTGAGGATGGCGGGCATCGAATACCACCACAGCGGAAACTGGACGATCACCGCATCGGCCCACAGCAGCTTCTGCTGCTCGGCGGCGATGTCGGCCGCCTGGGTGCCGGTCTCGAAGGCGCGCAGGGATTCCAGCGCGGGATCGAAGCGGGCGGAGGCGTCGCGCCCGGAGAAGTCGTCGGCGTCGAGCGACGGCTTCCAGCGCATGGCGTACAGGTCGGAGGTGCGCACGCTGTGGCCGGCGGCCACGAGGCGTTCATGCATGAAGCGGTGCAACGCGCCGTTGAGCGAAGCGGTTTCGGGGTGGGCAAGAACCAGCAGGATGTTCACGGTTTCGCAATGGTCGAATGAAGATGTCCGCAGGTTAGGCGCCGTGGCAATATATTGGAAATGAATAGTCTGAATTCCAGGAATTGCCATGAACAATTTCAGCCGGCTCGACCTCAACCTGCTGGTGACGCTCGACACCCTGCTGGCCGAGCGCAGCGTGACCCGCGCGGCCGAACGCCTGAACCTTTCGCAGCCCTCGGTGAGCGTGCAGCTTGCCAAGCTGCGCGAGGCCTTCGGCGATCCGCTGCTGGTGCCCGCGCAGCGCGGCATGCGTCCCACCGCGCGCGCCGACGAGCTGCGCGAGCCGCTGCGCGAGGCGCTCGAATCGCTGGGCCGCGCCGTGGCGCCGACGCGGCCTTTCGATCCCGCCGAGGCCACCACCACCTGGCGCGTGGCCGCGGCCGACTATGCCGAGTCGGCGATCCTGCTGCCGGTGCTCGCCAAGTTGCGCGCAGAGGCACCGAACACGCGGCTGGCGGTGGTGGAGGCGGTGCCATCGCGCATGGCGCGGCAGCTGGAGCAGGCCGAGATCGACCTGTTCTTCCACACCAGCGTAGGTGCGCCGCCGGGCCTGCACCGTCGCGTGCTGTTTCATGAGCGCTATGTGCTGGCCGGTCGCGCAGGGCACCCGCGCCTGAAGCGCCGTCCCACGCTGGCGCAGTTCTGCGCGATGGAGCATGTGGTGGTGTCGCTGTCCGGCGGCGGCTTTGCAGGTCCTACCGACGACGCGCTGGCCGAACTCGGGCTGGCGCGCCGCGTGGCGCTGTCGGTGCCGCACTTCCTTTTCATGATGTCGGTGCTGGCTTCCACCGACATGGTCGCGATGCTGCCGGAGCGGCTCGCACGCGGCGCGCCGGACTTGCGCGTGGTCGAGGCGCCGCTGGCGGTGCCGGGTTACGAGATGGCGATGCTGTGGCACGAGCGCCGCCATCGCGATCCTGGGCACAAGTGGCTGCGAGAACAAATCGCAGCGAGTCTTCAGATGGCGCACCGGAGAATCGCGCCATGAGCAGCAGCACCTCGAAACCTGGCGCCCGTCGCATTGCTTGCCTGTTGCTGGGCGTCGCGTTTATGGCTGGCTGCGAACGCGCGCCGCAAATCAGCCCGCAGGCGATTGCCACGCGCAATGCGCCGCCCGAGCGGATGTTCAAGGGCACGCTGGCTGGACAGCCCGCGCACTTCGTCGTCGATGCCTGCGAGGTCTTCCGCGTGCGCCACATGCGCGGCGACGAGGTCGAATGGACAAGCGTGCTGGCGCCGGAGCCGTACCCGTTCTTCACCGGCTGCGAGCGGCAGTCGCTGAGCTTCGATGCGGCCGAAGGGGTGCTCACCGCCACGCTCGGGCGCCGGGCCTTCGGTGCCGGCGGATGCTGCGCCACCGGAGGCACCTACCGCACCACCGACGGGCTGGTGTGGAAGCGGACTGGCCATTGAGGCGATGACGGCATAGGCCGTCCGTCGAATGCACAAAGCCGGCCGCGGTCCCTAGCATCGGGTGCATCGCCGTTCCTGCCGATGCCCGCCCATGCCTTCGACGAACTCGCCCTCCGCCTTCATGGCCCGATTCACCCGGCTGGCCGGCGCGGCCATGCTGTCGCTGGCCGCTGCCAGCCCGTTCGCCGCCGAACCCGCCAAGGACCATCCGCTGGTCGGCCGCTACGAGGGCTCGGTGCTCGACGGCTACAAGGCCGCCGCGTACGACGAGGTCGGCCTCATCAAGGAGCCGTTCCAGAACTGGGGCGGCGGCAAGCCCGACCTGCTGCAGGTCGAGGGCAAGGTGACGCTGTACCTCTACAGGCTGCCCAAGGAGCGCTCGCTGCTGGAGGTGCAGCGCAACTACGAATCGAGCCTGAAGGCCAAGGGCTTCGACGTGATGTTCACCTGCGGCACGGCCAATGCGTCCTGCTACAAGCCGCGGCCCAACAGCGTTGACACGAACACGCCCTACGACTTCGCGCTCGCCTTCGACAACCCCGAGTGGCCGCGGCTGGGCAGCCGGGGCGACTACGCGCGCAACTACTTCGGGGTGAGCGGGCGCTACCTGCTGGCGAAGAAGACGGGGCCCACGGGCACGGTCTACGCCAGCATCGCGCTGGCCGAGCACAACGCCGACGTCGGCAACTACGCCTTCGTGCGCGTGGTCGAGAGCAAGGCGATGGAAGACAACAAGATCGTGTTCGTCGATGCCACGGCCATGCAGAAGAGCCTGGCAGAGACCGGGCGCGTGAACCTCTACGGCATCCTGTTCGACCTGGACAAGGACATCATCAGGCCGGAGTCGCAACCCACGCTCGACGAGATGACCAAGCTGATGCGCAGCAACCCGCCGCTGAAGCTGTCGGTGGTGGGCCACACCGACGCGCAGGGCGACGCGAAGCACAACGACGACCTGTCGAAGCGCCGTGCGCTGGCGGTCATCGCGGTGCTGGTGAAGGCGGGCGTCGACCCGCGCCGCTTCACCACGCGCGGGGCGGGTGCGTCGGAACCGGTGGCGCCGAACGACAACGAGGCGGGGCGCGCGAAGAACCGGCGGGTCGAGCTCGTGCGGCTCTGACGGACGCGGGCGTCAGCGCCTGAGCACGGCGAACAGCGTGCCCCAGTTGCCGGGCGCGGCGTCGACCAGCGCGTTCAGGTGTGCCTGCAGCCGCGAGGCCACTTCCTGCAGGCGCATGCTGTCGGCCAGCGGCTCTTCGCCGGCCACTTGCGCGATCCACAGGTCGGCGTCCTCGGAGCCGGCTTCTTCGGGCACCTCCCAGCCGCCCGCCGCGCCCAGCAGGTAGCGCAGGTGGTACTGGATGGTGAAGCCCGGCTCGGTACTGCCTTCGCGGCGCACACGGTCGAGGCGATCGAGCGCGGTGGCGAGCTCGCGGCTGTCGAAGCGGCGGCTGTCCTCGTCGCTGCACAGCTCGGAGCCTTCCTGCGCAAAGCCGACCAGCGCGCGCCAGTAGGCCTTGTCGTGCGTGCCGTCGCGCTGGGCCATGTGGCGGCTGGCAAAGCGGGCCATCAGGGCGGGGTCTTCGATGAGCGGCGACAGCACGAGGTCGCTGCGGAAGTCGAAGCCGAAGAAATGCATCGTGCCGTCGAGCGTGATCGCCTCGATGGCACCGATGTGGCCGTCCCGCCCGGCCAGCGGGGCGGGCACGCCGGCGTCGCCGGGCGCCGCCGGTGGGGAAGGCGGAGGTTTTTTCCTGAAGAAACCGAACATCCGAAGATCCTTTGGGGGAGTTTCAGCGTGCCGCCATGTTCGCAGCTTCTTCAGGTCACGGGCACGCTGGTTTCCTTGAGCACGCGCAGCACGAAGTGCGACTTGCTGTGCCGGATGCCGGGAATCTTGTAGAGCTTCTCGCGCAGCAGCCGCTCGTAGTCGCGCGTGTCTCGCACCGCAATGCGCAGGTAATAGTCGTAGTCGCCGGAGACCAGGTAGGCCTCCTGGATCTCGGGAATGGTGGCCAGCGTGCGGCCGAAGTCGTACAGCGCTTCGTCGGTGTGGCTCTCGAGCGTGACCTGCACGATCACCGAGTCGTGGTAGCCGAGCTTGGCCGCGTCGACGTCGACCGTGTAGCGCTTGATGACGCCCGTGGCCTCCAGTTTCTTGATGCGCGTCCAGCAGCTGGTGGGCGACAGGCTGACCTCGTTGCCGATCTCCTGCAGCGTCTTGCGCGAGTCCAGCAGCAGCACGCGCAGGATGGCCAGGTCGGTCTTGTCGAAAGATCCGTCGTCGTTGCCAAGGATTTGCCGATTGATTTTCATGAATCGAGCCTAATGAGCCAAAAGAAAGAAGCATATTTTGCGCCGAAACCGGAAGAATCGACGGCATGCGACTGCTCGACTTACCCCTCACGAACACACTGTCCCTCCACCCGGAAGCACCGGCGCGCATCCGCAACGGTGCCGAGGCGCTGCTCGACACCCTGGTCGAGTGCGGCGTGGACACCATCTTCGGCTACCCCGGCGGCGCGGCGCTGCCGCTGTACGACGCGCTGCACGGCGAGCCGCGGCTGCGCCATGTGCTGGTGCGCCATGAACAGGCGGCGGTGCATGCGGCCGAGGGCTACGCGCGCAGCACCGGCCGCGTGGGCGTGGTGCTGGTCACCTCGGGGCCGGGCGTGGGCAACACCATCACCGGGCTGCTCGACGCCATGAGCGACTCGGTGCCGCTGCTGTGCATCAGCGGGCAGGTGGCCACCGCGGTGATCGGCACGCAGGCCTTCCAGGAGAGCGATGCGCTGGGCATGTCGCGCTCGGTGACGAAGTGGAACAAGCAGGTGCGCTCGGCCGACGACATGCCGTCGCTGGTGCGCCGGGCGCTCGAGATCGCCGCCGGCGGCCGTCCCGGGCCGGTGCTGCTCGACGTGCCGAAGGACATCCAGCTCGACCGCCTGGGCCAGGCGCCGCAGCCCGCTCCGCTTCGTGCCTTGCGCACCAGCCGTTCGGCGCTGCCGCCCAAGGCCATGATGCAGCGCGCTGCCGACCTGCTGTCGACCGCGCGCCGTCCGGTGATCTACGGCGGCGGCGGGCTGGTCAACTCGGGCCCGGCTGCGTGCGAGGCCTTCACCAGGCTGGTGAACCTGCTGCACGCACCGTGCACGCTCACCCTGATGGGCCTGGGCGCATTCCCTGCGTCCGACCCGAAGTTCATCGGCATGCTGGGCATGCACGGCATGCTCGAGGCCAACCTGGCCATGCACGAGGCCGACCTCGTGGTGTGCATCGGCGCGCGCTTCGACGACCGCGTGACAGGCAAGCTCGACGAGTTCTGCCCGCATGCGCGGAAGATCCACATCGACATCGATCCCGGCAGCATCAACAAGGTGGTGCAGGTCGACGTGCCGATGGTGGGCGACTGCGCGGCCATCCTCGACGGCCTGCTGGAGTTGCTGCCCGCCGAGGGTTTCGCACCCGAGCGTCTCGCGCCGTGGTGGGCACGCATCGAACGCTGGCGTGCGGAAGACTGCCTGGCCTTCGAGCCGCGCGAGGACGCCATCCTGCCGCAGCAACTCATGTCGTCGCTGCAGCGCGCCATCGATGCAAGCGGGCGCGACACCATCGTGTCGACCGACGTGGGCCAGCACCAGATGTGGGCCGCGCAATACCTGCGCTTCGACAGTCCGCGCCACTGGCTCACCTCGGGCGGGGCGGGCACCATGGGCTACGGCCTGCCTGCGGCCATCGGCGCGCAGATCGGTCATCCCGAGGCGCTGGCCGTGTGCGTGAGCGGCGACGCATCGGTGCTCATGAACATCCAGGAGCTGTCGACCGCGGTGCAGCACCGCGTACCGGTGAAGCTGGTGCTGTGCAACAACGGCTACATGGGCATGGTGCGCCAGTGGCAGGAGCTGAACCACGGCAACCGCCTGAGCCACAGCTGGAACGAGGCGCTGCCCGACTTCGTGGCGCTGGCCAAGGCCTTCGGCTGGGGTGCGCGCCGCGTGACCGATCCGGCGGAGCTCGAGGAAGCGCTGGCCGAATGCCTGGCGAGCGACGGACCGTTCTTCCTCAACGTGGAAGTGGCCGCGCAGGAGAACTGCTTCCCGATGATGCCGTCGGGGCATGGGCACCATCGGGTGATGCTGGCGAAGGACCGGTGGTACGAAGAGGCTTGATGCCTGGCGCGCTCCTTCTGCGGGAGCACCGCGGGGCGTGGGCCGCCATGTGTTCTGCCTTGCAATTCTCTCCAGAGGAAGGTGAGGGCACTGTGCCGTCGATGAGGCGCGGCTCCGGCGTTGGAAAACCGATGCCCTCGCCATGACTCTGTCCAACGGGGAGAGGGGAGTAGAAACCGCGAGCCTTTCCCCGTCCGCGGAAGTGGATACATCGGATATTGGACAGATTGATCCGATATGGTTATGCTCCACCCCATGTCCCGACCCAAAGCATTCGACCGCGAGACCGCCCTGGAGGGCGCGATTCCCGTGTTCTCCGACCTCGGCTACGACGGCACCTCGACCGAGGTGCTGCTCAAGGCCATGGGCATCAGCCGGCAGAGCATGTACGACACCTTCGGCGACAAGCGCAGGCTGTACCTCGAGGCCCTGCAGCACTACGCGGCCGGCCATGTGGCCGAGCACCTTCGCGTGCTCAACGGCACGCCTTCGCCGTTGCGCGGTATCGAGGCGATGTTCGAGGCCATGGTCGTCAAGGCCACGCGCGACGGCGAGCCCGGGTGCCTGGGCATCGGGGCGGTCTGCGAGTTCGGCCGGTCGGACGACGAGGTCTCGCTGCTCACCGACACCGCCGGTCGCACCTTGCAGGCGGCGCTCGAACGCCGCATCGCGGAGGCGAAGGCGGCAGGCGAGATCGGTGCCGACGTCGAGGTGCGCGCCGCCGCGCAGTTTCTCGCGGCGACCCTGTCGGGACTGAAGATTTCCGCGCGCGGCGGGGCCTCGGCCGACATGCTGCGCAGCGTGGCGCGCCTGGCCATGCGGAGTTTGCGCTAGCAACAACAGGCAATGCAGGCAGCGCCCTCGCGGGCGTATTTTTTGGCTCTATTCTGGATCAATCGATCCGTTAAAAAAGGAAATCGAACATGTCGAAAACTCTCTCTGGCAAGGTCGCACTGGTCACCGGCGGATCGCGCGGCATCGGCGCGGCCATCGTGCGGCGCCTGGCGCGCGACGGCGCGGCCGTTGCCTTCACCTATTCGGCGTCCGCCGACAAGGCGCGGGCGCTGGTCAAGGACGTCGCCGCATCGGGCGGTGCGGTGCTGTCCATCGAGGCGGACAGCGCCGATGTCGGCGCGGTGCAGCAGGCGGTGGCGCAGACCGTCGAGGCCTTCGGCCGGCTCGACATCCTGGTCAACAACGCGGGCGTGCTGACGCACGGCACGGTCGACGACTTCGCCATCGCCGACTTCGACCGGATGGTCGCGGTGAACGTGCGTGCGGTGTTCGTCGGCACGCAGGCCGCGGTGAAGCACATGGGGCAAGGCGGGCGCGTGATCAACATCGGCAGCGTGAGCGCGGAGCGCGCCGGTCTCCCCGGTGCCGCGGTCTACAGCATGACGAAGGGTGCGGTCGCGTCGCTCACCAAGGGGCTGGCGCGCGACCTGGGGGCGCGCGGCATCACGGTGAACACGGTGCAGCCCGGGCCGACCGAGACCGACATGGCGGCGGAGGAATATCGCGCGTGGCTGCGCACGCTGATGGCGCTGGGCCGCATGGGCCAGGACAGCGAGATCGCCAGCATGGTGGCGTTCCTCGCCGGCCCCGAGTCGGGCTTCGTGACGGGCTCGGCGCTGACGGTGGACGGCGGCTTCCTGGCCTGACCGGCTTGGCCCAACCGATCGGCGTGGGGGCGCCTACGAGTGCCCGTCCACCCGCATCTGGAACAGGAAGTACGGCGGTATGCAGGCGCCATGCCCTTCGGATTGGCCGTCGGCCTGCGCGCAGATGTAGTCGTCGCGGCAGGCCTGTGCCGCCGAGCAGCTGCGCAGGTTGCCGGGGCGCGTGTGCCTGGACAGGCATTCGCCGAACGGCTTCTTTGCGGCGAGGCAGCTGTTGAAATCGCTCAGGATGGCGATGCCGCCGCAGGTTCCGCTCCTGTCGTTCGGGTCGCAAGGGCCCGAGCACATGCCGCCAGGGAAGCCCACCGACGTGGTCTCGCACACCGAGGCCGCGCCTTCGCAGGTGATGCGCGGCAGCTTTTGTGCACGGTCGAGCCACGGATTGGCCGAGGCCGTGATGCGCGTGGGCTCGCAGCGCGCGCCGACCGTGGCCTTTTCGGCAGCGGCATCCGGTTCGCCGGGTTCGGCCAGCGGCCGGAACGGATCGGGCCGCGCCGTCGAAAGGGCCGCCCGCACGTAGCTGCCGCGCCGCGCCAGCTCGTCCTGCACATGCGGCGAATGCGGCACCGCCAGCGCGTTGCCGGCGGTGAAGGTGCGCGACGCCCCGCGCCGGTCGACGCCGAGCAGGTGAAAGCCCGCGACCGCGCGGCTCTGGTGGCAGCCCGCGCAGCTCAGGTCGTCGAGGCGGCGCAGTACGGCCTGCGGGGACTGCAGCGTGCGGCTGTCCGGCACGGCCTGCCAATCTCCGGGCCACTGGCCGGCCGCGAAGACCTGCGCGAAAGGCTTGTTGGCCAGCCGCTCGATGCCGCGCGGTGCGACCGAGATGCTCTCCATGGCCAGGAAGCGGTCGGGAATCCGGAGCGAGGCTTCGTCGAGTGCGCGCAGGTTCGCGGGCTGCTGCAGCCATTGCAGCAGTTCCTTGCGCAGCGACGCATCGGCCTTGAGCCGGGCGACGTCGGGCGTGTTCTCCAGCGGCCCGGCATCGAAGCGCTTGGCGGCTGCGTTCCAGCGGAAGGCGCGCAGCATGTATTCGGCATGCCCGCCCAGGTCGGGCCGCACCGCGGAGGGCCAGCGCACGCTCTGCAGGTTGGTCGTGACCTGCGAGATGCGCGCGAGCGCCAGGCGCTGCGGTGCGAGCGGGCCGTCGGCCGACACCAGCCAGCGGCCGGTGGCCTCGTCGCTCATCGCGGACTGCGGCGGCTGCCAACGCTTCGCGGCGCCGGCGCAACTGCCATCGGCATCGGGAGCATCGCCGCGCAGTTCGACGTTGACCGTCATCGGCAGGCGCGACTGCATCGCGGCCGTGCGGTAGGCCAGCCGGTACACCAGCCGGGTCTCGCCGCACGCGCCTTCCTTTTCCTGGAACGGGCGGCGGTCCATCCGGTTGGCGACGCCGACGAGTTCGAACCAGGCATCGGGGCTCGCGAGCCAGCGCGCGTCGAAAAGCCGGTGCGGATACTTCGCGATGCCGACGCCGGCCTGCCTGTCGCGGCGCTGGATGCTCGCGAGGCTCGCGCCAATGGGCTCGGCGACCGAACGCCAGGCGGCGGAGCCCATCAACGACTGGTTGCTGGCGATGCCGTTCGCGCCGGGCGACTGGCCGAACCAGCGTGAGAAAGCCGCGCCGGATTCTTCCGCGGCCTGCAAGGCGGCGGGCGAGGTGACGAGAAGCAGCGGCTCGGCCGCATGCGTGGCCGTGGCAGCGAGAGAGAGCGCCAGCGCAAGGCCGGCGGTCAGGCTGTGTTGGAGGAAATGCACGCGGCCCATTGTGCCGCGCGCCATCGAGCGATCAAGCCATCGAGCCGTCGCTCAGGCGCTCAGGCGCTCGCCGTCGCCGCCATCTGCTCGCGCATCATGGACGCCACCGCGACGCCCTGCGGATCGCCGAGCCGCTCCAGCGCCGCGATGACGCCGAGACGGTCTTCCTCCGAGCGGTCCTGGTTGAGCTTGAACTTGCCTTCGAGCGCACGCACCGGGATCTCGACCGCGGCGATCATGTCGAGCCGCGGCGCGACGAAGTCGAAGGGCATCGCATCGAAGTCCCAGCTGCCGCCGCATGCCTCGCGCAGCGGCGTGTCGTACTGCGCCACCGTGCGGCGCAGCACCGCATGCACGGCCATGCGCTCCTCGACGACGCGGGGCGTGCCGCGTGCGTGAATGGCGGTGTAGTTCCACGTCGGAAAGGTGCTCTGCTTCGCGTACCAGCTGGGCGTGACGAAGGCATGCGGCCCCTGGAAGACGACCAGCGCATCGCCGCCGGCGCGCAGGTCGTCGAGCTGCGGATTCTTCTTCGACAGGTGCGTGGTCAGCAGGCCCGCGCTGTCGTCCTGCGCATCGAGCAGGAAGGGCAGGTGCGTGGCGTTGACGCCGCAGGGGCCGACGGTGACGAGCGTGGCGAAGCTCCAGGCGCGCATGCCGGCGTGCAGCGTGGCGAGGTCGGCTTCGACGTAGGGCGTGGGCGTGTACATGGGCGTCTCAGCGGGCCAGTGCCTGCATCCAGCGTGCCGAATCGTCGAAGGCACGCGCCGCGACGTCGGCGACCGACACCGCTTCCAGGAAGCCGTGGATGGTGCCGGGGTAGAGCGTGTCCGTCACCGCCACGCCGGCCTCGCGCAGCCGCGCGGCCATCAGCACGTTGTCGTCGTACAGCGGATCGCATTCGGTCACGACCATGCAGGCGGGCGGCAGGCCTTCGAGGCGTGCCGTGAGGCTGTGCACGCGCGGGTCGGCGGCGTCGCCGGGCCGGCGCAGGTAGAGGCCGTAGAACCACACCATCATGTGCAGCGACAGGCCGTATTCGCCCGCGCCGTAGCGCACCACCGATTCGCGGTACAGCTCGGTGCTGTAGGCGCCGTAGTTCAGCAGCATGCCCAGCGGCAACGCATCGCCCGCATCGCGCAGCACCAGACAGGCGCCCACCGACAGGTTCGCGCCGGCCGAGTCTCCGCCGATGAAGAGTTGCGCCGGGTCGATGTCGAGCGTGCCCGCATGGCTTTGCAGCCAGCGCATCACGTCGACGCATTCGTCGTGCGGCTGCGGAAACTGCGCTTCGGGCGCGCGCGTGTAGTCGATGCCGATCACCGCGATGCCGGCGCGGCCCGCGTACTCGCGCATCACGCGGTCGTGCGTGTCGAGGCTGAACAGCACGAAGCCGCCGCCATGGATGTAGACCAGGGCGCCCTGCTGCGTGCGTTGCGCGGGGTAGTGCACGCGGATGCGCACGTCGCCGTGGCGGGTGGGCACCCGGTGCTCGACGGTGCGGGCCATCTCGGGGCCGCCCTCGGTCCATGGCGCGCGCACCTTCTCGGCGTTGGCGCGGCCATCGGCGATCGGGATGGTGTGGCGCTTCGGATAGCGCGCGCCCTCGGCACCCATGAGGCGCATGAACTCGACGATCTGCGGATCGAGCGGCGGCGGGGCGGAAGGGTTCTGCCAGCTGTAGGGCGAGGAAGGTGTCACGCGAAGGCTTTCTCGGGAACGGCGGACGGGGCGGTGCCGGCAGGGGCCAGCGTGGCGAGCGGCCGTGGCGTGGCCGCGAGCAGGGCTTGCGTGTACGCATGCCGCGGGTCGTCGAACACGGCGTCGCGCGCGCCTTGCTCCACGATGCGGCCGCGCTCCATCACGATGACGCGGTCGGCGATCTGCTCGACGGCCGCGAGGTCGTGGCTGATGAACAGGCAGGCGAAGCCATGGTGCTGCTGCAGGCTCTGGAACAGGCGCAGCACCTGCGCCTGGATGGTCATGTCGAGCGCGGAGACGGGTTCGTCGGCCACCACGAAGGCGGGGCGCCGCACCAGTGCGCGCGCAATGGCCACGCGCTGGCGCTGCCCGCCCGAGAGCTCGTGCGGGTAGCGTGCGCCGAGTCCGTCGAGGCCCACCTCGTCGAGCGTTTCCTTCATGCGCCGCGCGCGCGCCGCGGCGTCGAGCGCGGGCAGGTGGCGCAGCGGTTCGGCCACGATGTCCTGCACGCGCATGCGCGGATCGAGCGAGGAGAACGGGTCCTGGAACACCAGCTGGCAGGCCAGCCGGAAGCGGTGCAGCGCGGCGCGGTCGGCGGTGCGCACGTCTTCGCCGCGGAACAGGATCTGCCCGCTGTGCGACGGTGCGAGCCGCAGGATGGCGCGGCCCAGCGTGGTCTTGCCCGAGCCGCTGCCGCCGACCAGAGCGACCATCTCGCCGGGGTGGATGTCGAGATCGAGCGAATCGATCACGCGGACCGGCGCGTTCCGCTTGAACAGGCCGGCGCGCGCGCCGGGGTAGCTCACGCACAGGCCGCGCACCTGCACCAGCGGCTGTTGCTGCTGCGCGGGGTTGGCGGCCTTGGCGGGCTGGCGTCGCGGGAGTGCGTCGACCAGCTTGCGGGTGTA
This sequence comes from Variovorax paradoxus, assembly GCF_902712855.1. Classification (NCBI taxonomy): domain Bacteria; kingdom Pseudomonadati; phylum Pseudomonadota; class Betaproteobacteria; order Burkholderiales; family Comamonadaceae; genus Variovorax; species Variovorax paradoxus. Next base: position 4,039,936 of record NZ_LR743507.1, on the reverse strand, counting down.
GGCCTGCTTCGGCTCGACCAGGATGCCGGGCACGTCGCCGGTCTCCACCAGGCGGCCTTTCTCGAGCACGATGGCGCGCTGCGCATAGCGGCCCACCAGCCCGAGGTTGTGCGTGATCAGCAGCACGGCGGTGCCGTTGTCGCGCGCCAGGCCGACCATCAGGTCGAGCACCTCGCGCTGGCTCAGGGTGTCGAGCGCGGTGGTGGGCTCGTCGGCGATCAGCAGGCGCGGCTTCAGCAGCATCACGCTGGCGAGCATGATGCGCTGGCGCATGCCGCCGGAGAACTCGTGCGGGTAGGCGTGCATGCAGCGCTCGGGGTCGGCGATCTGCACGCGCCGCAGCATGTCGAGGCTGCGCGCGCGGATCTCTTCGGCCGAAAGCCCGGTGTGCATGCGCAGGCCTTCGGCCATCTGCTCGCCGATGCGGTGCACCGGGTTGAGCGAGACCATCGGCTCCTGGAACACCATGCCGATGCCAGGGCCGCGGATCGGCCGCATGGCTTTCACGTCGCGCGTGCTCAGGTCTTCGCCGTCGAACACGATGCGCCCGCCGGTCTGCGAGATGCCCGGCGGCAGCAGTTGCAGGATGGCACGCGCGGCCATGGTCTTGCCGCTGCCCGATTCGCCGACCACGGCAAGGAACTCGCCGGGCTTCACGTCGAAGGACAGGTCGTGCACCAGCGGCTGGGTGCCGTGGCGCAGCTCGATCTTCAGGTGCTCCACCGACAGCACGGATGGCAGCGGGGGAGGATTCGTCACGGTGTTCATGCCTTCTCCGTGCGGGGGTCGAGCCGGTCGCGCAGCGATTCGCCCAGCAGATTGATGCCCAGCAGCGTGAGCGCGATGCACAGGCCCGGCACGACGCACAGCCACACGGCCGAAGCCATGTAGGGCCGCGCGCTCGCAAGCATGTTGCCCCAGGTGGGCGCGGGCGGCGGCACGCCCAGCCCGAGGAAGCTCAGCGCGCTTTCCGACAGCAGGACCCAGCCGAACATGCTGGTGGCCAGCACGGCCACCGGTGCCATGCAGTTGGGCAGGATATGGCGCCACATGGTGTAGATCTCGCTGTTGCCGATCATGCGGGAGGCCTCGACGTACTCGCGCTCGCGCAGCGACAGCACGGTGCCGCGCACCACCCGCACCACCGACGGCGCGTAGGCCAGGCTCAGCGCCAGCACGATGCCCCACTTGTTGGCGCCGACGATCACCATCACGCCGAGCGCCAGCAGCAGGCCGGGAAAGGCGAGCAGCGTGTCGTTGAAGGCCATCAGCACGCGGTCGGTCCAGCCGCGCACGAAGCCGGCGACCACGCCGACCACGAGGCCGATGGCGGTGGCCGCCGCCACGGTGAGCAGCGCCACCAGGCAGCTGGTGGCTGCGCCCTGCATGGCGCGGCTGGCCACGTCGCGGCCGAACTCGTCGGTGCCGAGCCAGTGCGCCATGGAGGGCGGCTGCAGCTTCGAGCGCAGGTCGATGCCCAGCGGGTTGTAGGGCGTCCACACGGCCGCCACCACGGCCAGGACCAGCAGGACGGCCACGAGCACGCCGCCGACGAGGGTATGGGTCTTGAACTTCTTCACTGCACCGAGACCCGCGGGTCGAAGAGGGGATAGCACATGTCGACGATCAGGTTGATCACCACGTAGATGCAGGCCGTGAACAGCAGGCAACCCTGCAGCACCGGGTAGTCGCGCGCGAAGATCGAGTCGATCATCAGCCGGCCGAGGCCGGGCAGGGTGAACACGGTCTCGAGCACCGCGATGCCGCTGAGCAGGTGGCCCAGGATCAGCCCGATCATGGTGAGCGTGGGGTTGAAGGCGTTGGGCAGCACGTGCCGGCGCAGCACCTGCGATTCGGGCACGCCCTTGGCGCGCGCATGCGTCACGTATTCGAGCCGCAATATCTCGATGGTGCTGGCGCGCGACATGCGCGTGAGCACGCCGGTCTCGACCAGCAGCAGCGTGGCGATCGGAAGAATCACGTACAGCACGCCCTGCGAGAAGTTTTCCGACAGCGGCACGTAGCCCACCACCGGCAGCCAGCCCAGGTACTGGCCGAAGAACATCAGCAGCAGCAGGCCCAGCCAGAAGCTGGGCACCGACAGCATGAGCGTGGCCGCGCCGATGATGGCGAGATCGGTGGGCTTGTCCTTGCGCCAGGCGGCGATCAGGCCGGCAGGCACCGCGATCAGCGAGGCCAGCGCCACCGCGACCAGCACGATGACCGCGCTGACGTGGAAGCGTTCCCAGATCAGCGGCAGCACGCTCAGGCCGTTGGTGGTCGAGACGCCGAGGTCGCCCGCGAGCGCGTGGCGCAGCCACACCAGGTACTGGGCGGGCAGGGGCTGGTCGAGTCCCATCTGGTGGCGCATGAGTTCGAGCTGCGCGGCGTCGGCGCCTTCGCCCAGCATCAGCAGCACCGGGTCGCCCGGAATCAGCCGCATCAGGGTGAACACCGCGATGGAAACCAGCAGCAGCGTCGGGATCGTCATCGCGATCCGGCGCAGGAGGTAGGCAGGCATGTATGCGGGGCTTCCGGTTCAGCCGCCGGCGGCCGCCAGCCGCACGTTCCAGAAGCGCGGCTTGGCCGGTGCCCAGCCCTTGAAGCCGCTGACGCTCTTGCGCATGGCGGTGGCGTCGCTGGCGTTGAACAGCACGATCATCGGCACGTCCTGCAGCATCTGCTGGTGCATCTCGTCGAACAGCACCTGGCGGCGCGCCTTGTCGCGCGAGACCATGGCTTCGGTCAGGCGCGTCTGCGCATAGGGGCTGTCCCACACCTTGCGCGGCTGCGCGGCCTTGTCGCCGGACACCATCTCGTAGTTGAGCGCGGGATCGATGCGCGCGGAGTAGACGAAGGCCATGCTCTGGTACTGGCCCTTGGTGTAGCGGTCGAGCTGGGTGGCCCAGTCGAGCACCTCGAGCTCGATGTTGATCCCGGCTTCCGACGCCATTGCCTGCACCAGCACGGCGGCCGAGTAGAGCGCCTCGTAGCGCTTGTTGGCGATCATGCGGATCGGCTGGCCGCGGTAGCCGGCCTCGGCCAGCAGCTTCTTCGCGGCAGCCAGGTCGCGCTTGAAGCCGCCGCCCTGCACAGCGTCGTAATAGGGGCTGGTCGACGGCACGACCGAGTTGTTGACCGCGGACAGGCCCTCCGTGACGGAGCGCGCGACCTCCGGCGTGTCGAGCGAGAGCGCCAGTGCGCGGCGGATGCGCACGTCCTTCAGCAGCGGGTCGCCGGTCTGCAGCAGCAGCGCGACCATGGTCATCACCGGCGTGGTGTCGACCAGCACGTCGCTGCGCTTGCGCATCTCGATCACGTCCGACGGGCTGGGGCTGATGAAGGCGTCGATGCCGCCGCTGTAGAGCGCGGCCTTGGCGGCCGCCGAATCGGGAATGACGACGAAGCGCAGGTTCTCCACCTCGGCCTTCTTGCCGCCGGTGAGGCCGTCGCGCGCTTCGGTGCGCGAGGTATAGCCGTCGAAGCGGGTGAGCTCCACGTACTGGCCGCGCTTCCATTCCTTGAGCTTGTAGGGGCCGGTGCCCACCGGCTCCTTCCACTGGCCGTCGGCACCGACCGAGCTGCGGTGCAGGATGGCCGCGCCGCCGCAGTCGGGGCGCGCCATCATCGTGAGAAAGAGCGAGCTCGCGCGATCGAGCTTGAACACCACGGTCTTCGGGTTGGGCGCTTCCACCGACAGCACCTTGGTCATGCCCTTGCCGTCGAACTCGCTCAGGCAGCGCCAGCCGCTGGTGGGCTTCAGGTAGCGCTGCCAGCTCCACAGCACGTCGTCGGCGGTCAGCGTGGCGCCGTTCTGGAACTTCACGCCGTCGCGCAGCGTGAAGGTGTAGGTCAGCCCGTCGGCGGAGGTGTCGACCTTGCTGGCCAGCATCGGGCCCACCGACGTGTCCTCGCGCAGCGCGACCAGCCCCTCGCCCACGTGCAGCAGCACGTTGTCGGTGTTGTCGTCGCGGTTGCCGCCGGGATCGGTGCTGCGGATGTCCGAGTTGATCTGGATGCGCAGCGTCTGCCCCGCGCCGGCTGCAGGCTGGGCCAGCGCCGGAAGCGCCGCGGCGGTCATGCCCAATGCCAGGGCTGCGGTGCGCAATGCACGAGGGGGGCGAGAGGCGAGTACGGGGGGCACGGGTACTTTCATGACAACACTCCTGGCGTGGGCTGGGCCGATCGGATCAAGGAAAACTCGGAAAACTCAGAGGGAATACTCGGTGAAGCGGTGCGCCGGCTTGAAGGGGGCCGGCGCGATGCGCATCTTTCGTGCCGCCGGGTCCATCACGATGGTGGCCACCGTCGCGGAAGACGCGCCGCCAGGGCCCGCGCTGGGGCTGCGGCACACGGCGCGCGGCGCGCCGAAGCGGTCCTGCAGCGCATCGAGCACGTCCTGCTCGGCGAGCCCGCCAGCGCGTTGGCGCTGCAGGTGCAGGGCCTCGGTCACGCGGCGGTCGCGGTAGAGCGAGTCGGGCGTGGTCTCCAGGCTGCGGTCGACCACGCGGGCCAGCGCGGCCGGCGTCTTGAAGTGGTTGGCGTGCACCAGGATGCCGCCTTCGGGCTGTTGCCAGAACACCTGGTCGGGGCATGTCTCCAGGCTCACCGCCTCGCCTTCGGCGTGCGTGACGATCATGTTGTTCGAGATGGAGCGCGCCGTGCGGCACACCACGCCCAGCGCTTTGGCATACAGCTCCGATTGCAGGATGCCGCGGCGAATGAGCGCCAGCGGCATGCCCTGCTGCCTGCCGTCGCTGTCGGCCTTGATGAAGTTGCCGGTGACGGCGATGCCCACACTGTTCAGGCCCGCGCGCGCCAGCGTGCCCGCCTCGGCGAAGGTCAGCATCGCAGGGCCCTTGGCCGGCTGGATGCGCAGCACCACGCCGAGCTCGAGGCTTTCCACGCGCCAGTCCCAGTTCTGCGCGTGGATGAGCCTGCCGTTGGCGGAGGCCGAGGGCATCACGACCACGCCGGTGCAGCCGTCGGGCGGCTCGGTGGCTTCGAGCTGCTGGAAGGCATAGAGCATTTCGCTGCGCGCGTTGAGCGCCACGATGTCTTCCGGCGGCACGCCCGCGCCTTCGGCCACGCCCTCGATCTCGCGCAGCATGCCGGCGTCGAAGGCCTCGACCACCGGCATGAAGCGGCGCGCCAGCGCGCGCGTGCGCTCCCAGCTGAGGCCCACCCGCTCGAAGGCCGCGCGGTAGGTGCGCAGGCTCAGGTCGATGCGCTCACCGGCCGCGCGGCCGTACTGCTGGCCGCACTGGCGCGCGTCGCCTTCGATGTCGTAGAGGGGAAACGATTCGATGTCCATGAGAGATGCTTTCTTGTGAGGTTCAGGCGGCCGCGTCGGTGGCCTGTGCGGTCTGCGCGATCGCGGCGCGCAGGCTGTCGACGATCTGGTCGATGTGCTTGAGTTCCAGCGTGAAGGGCGGCGACAGCGCGATGGTGTCGCCCACCGAGCGCACCAGCACGCCGCTGTCGAGGCAGTGCTGCGCCACGGCCTGCGCGTGCGTGCCGGGGCCGCCGGCCCAGGCCTGCAGTTCGATGCCGGCGAGCAGGCCGACGTTGCGCACGTCGATCACGCCGGGCAGGCCGCGCAGCGCGTGCAGGCATTCCTCGAAGTAGGGCGACAGGGCGCCGGCCTGCGCGATGAGGCCGTCCTCGGTGTACGCGTCGAGCGTGGCCATGGCGGCCGCGCAGGCCAGCGGGTGACCCGAGTAGGTGTAGCCGTGCGAGAGCTCGACCGCGCTCACGCTGCCCTGCATGAAGGCGTCGTGCACCGCGTCGCGCATCAGCACCGCGCCCATCGGCACCGCGCCGTTGGTCAGTCCCTTGGCGGTGGTGATGATGTCGGGCACTACGCCGAACAGGTCGGCCGCGAAGTTGGTGCCAAGGCGGCCGAAGCCGGTGATGACCTCGTCGAAGATCAGCAGCACGCCGTGCCGGTCGCAGATCTCGCGCAGGCGCTTCAGGTAGCCGCGCGGCGGCGGCAGCACGCCCGTGGAGCCCGCCACCGGCTCGACGATGACCGCGGCCACGGTCGACGGGTCGTGCAGCGTCAGCAGCGCCTCGAGGGCGTCGGCCTTGTCGATGCCGTGCGCAGGTTCGCCGCGCGAGAAGGCGTTGCGCGCCAGGTCGAGCGTGTGCGGCAGGTGGTCCACGCCGTTGAGCAGCGGACCGAAGGTGCTGCGCTGGCGCCCGATCCCGCCCACCGAGATGCCGCCGAAGCCCACGCCGTGGTAGGCGCGCTCGCGCCCGATGAGTCGATAGCGGCCCGCGTCGCCGCGCGCGCGGTGGTGCGCCACGGCGATCTTCAGCGCGGTGTCGACCGACTCCGAGCCCGAGTTGGTGAAGAACACGTGGTTCATGCCGGCCGGCGCCATGCGCGTGAGGCGCTCCGCGAGCGTGAAGGCGGCCGGGTGGCCGATCTGGAAGTTCGAGGCGTAGTCGAGCACGTCGATCTGCGCCTTCATCGCCGCGCTGATGCGTGGGTTGCGATGCCCGGCGTTGACGCACCACAGGCCGGCGATGGCGTCGAGCACGCGGCGGCCGTCGGCCAGGTCGTAGTAGAGGCCCTCGCTGCCGACGATCAGGCGCGGCGCCTGCTTGAACTTGCGGTTGGGGGTGAAGGGCATCCAGAACGCGTCGAGCGAAACAGGCGAGGCAGGCGGCGCGGAAGGGGAAGGCGAAGCAGCGGAAGCGAGGGTGTCGGCAAGGGCCACGAGATGGTTCTCCGTTGGAAGCGACCCGGCTTCCGGGTCGTCGTGGGGCCGATCTTGAGATTTAAATTGTATTTTTGGCATGAGATGTACATGGCTTTTCAGGCCCAAAAATACAAAACTGCCCCGATGATCGGGCCAGCCCCAGATTCCGGAGATCCGTTGGATGGCCGCACAGTTGGAAAAAACGATCCCGCCGCTCACCCAGCGCGTGAGCCGCTACATCCTCGACCAGGCGCTGGCGGGCGGCTACGAGAACGGCCGCCACATGACCGAGGCCGACCTCGCCGGCCGGCTCGGCATTTCGCGCACGCCGGTGCGTGCCGCGCTGCGCTTCCTGCACGAGCGCGGACTGCTGGCGCATGTGCCCAACCGCGGCTACACGCTGGTGGCCGACCGGGAAGCGCTGGGCCGCGCGCGCCGCGAGATGCCCGAGGACGAGGAGAAGACGCTCTACTACCGGCTGCTGCGCGACCGCCTGGCCGGCAAGCTGCCCACGCGCGTCAACGAGCTCGAGCTGGCGCAGGGCTACGGGGTGCCGCGGCCGCTGCTGCGCACCGTGCTCACCACGCTGCTGCAGGACGGCGTGCTGCGCGGGCGCCACTACCAGCGCTGGGAGTTCACCGAGACGCTCGACTCGGTCGAAAGCGAGCGCGAGAGCTACCGGTTTCGCCTGACGGTCGAATGCGCCGGGCTGCGCGAACCCGGCTTCGAAGTCGACCTGGAGCGGCTGCGTGCCTGCAGGGAGCGCCAGCAGGGGCTGCTGGTGCATGCCTCGCGCTACTCGTGGATGGATTTCTTCGAGGCCAACGCGCAGTTCCACGAACTGCTGGCCAGCGCCTCGGGCAACCGCTTCTTCCTCGACGCGGTGCAGCAGCAGAACCGCCTGCGCCGCATGTCGGACCTGTCGGACTACCCGCTGGTGAACATCGACCTGCTCCACAAGTCGTGCCACGAGCACCTGCAGATCCTCGATGCGGTGGAGCGCAACGACCTCGAATCTGCCGCGGAGCACATGCAGCTGCACCTGAGCCGCGCCAGCGACCTGCTGGAGCGCCGCGTGAATGGCGCGCTCGACATGCCGGGCGACTGAGTTTCCTCCGCTTTCCTTCCTTTCTCCTTCACATCTCATGACACACGACAACACGGCGCTGGCCCATGGCTGGCGCGACGGATTCCCCGCGGCCGGCGCGGCCGTCCGGCGTCCGCGCGAGCGGCCGGTTTTCGAGTTTCCGCACAGCCGCTGGGCCTTCTCGCATCTGCGGGAACTGCAGCCCACGCGCAATGTTCCGCGAGGCCTCGGTCCGGTGTCGGTGCTGCCGCGCGCGGAGCGGCCGGAACTCGACACGCTGCGCTTCGAGCGCTTCGGCGACGGCGCGCCCACCGACTGGCTGAGCGCGCTGCAGGCCATCCATGCCGATGGCGCGGTGGTGCTGCATCGTGGGCGCATCGTGTACGAGCGCTACTTCGGCGCGCTCGACGAGCATGGCCAGCACATGGCGATGTCGGTCACCAAGTCGGTGGTCGGCACGCTGGCCGCCATGCTCGCGGCCGAGGGCGCGCTGGACGAGCATGCACGCGTGACGCACTACATCCCCGAACTCGCCGGCAGCGCCTTCGGGCACGCGAGCGTTCGTCAGGTCATGGACATGACGACCGACATCGACTACTCGGAGGACTACGCCGACCCGGACGCCGGCGTGTGGAAGCACGCGCGTGCCGGCGAACTGCTGCCGCGCCCGGCGGGCTATGCGGGCGTGGAGGGCTACCGCCAGTTCCTGCAGACCGTGCAGGGCCGCGGCGAACACGGGCGGGCCTTTGCGCACCGCACCGTGAACACCGACGTGCTGGGCTGGCTCATCGGCCGCGTGACGGGGCAGCCGTTGGCCACGGTGCTGGCCGAGCGGATCTGGTCGCGCATCGGCGCCGAGCAGGATGCGTCGTTCGCCCTCGACGGGCAGGGCGCGGATTTCGCAGGCGGCGGCCTGTGCACGGGCCTGCGCGATCTTGCGCGGCTGGGCGAGACCCTGCGCCTCGGCGGCTTCTTCAACGGCGTGCAGGTGGTGCCCGAGGCCGTGGTGGCCGACATCCGGCGCGGCGCCGATCCGCAGCGCTTCGCGCTCGCCGGCTACACGCGGCTGGCGGGGTGGAGCTATCGCAACATGTGGTGGGTGGCGCACGACGCGCACGGCACCTTCACCGCGCAGGGCATCCACGGGCAGGCGCTGCACATCGACCCGGTGGCGGAGATGGTGGTGGCGCGCTTCGCCTCGCATCCCCTGGCCGCCAACGCGCACCTGCCGACCTCGATGCCCGCCTTCCGCGCGATGGCCGCGCACCTGATGGGCGAGGGCGGCTGATCAGCCGGTGACGAGCGCCGGGTCGACCACCCGCACGCGGTGGTCGACGTAGTAGCCGCCGAATTCGGTGTAGCGCAGCACCACCCGCGTGCATGCGGTGCAGCGGTACACGTCGCAGCGGTTGAACGGAAAGTGGCGCACCGAGATGGGCGCGTCGGGCGAGTCGTAGCGCGTGCCGGCCGGATGCCATTCCTCGAAGGTCGGCTCGTGCAGCGCGGGGTCGCGCAGCGTGCCGAGGGGCTGCATCAGCGCGCCGGGCCATCGCTCCTCGGTGATGCTTTCCCAGGCTTTGGCATCCTGCAGGCGACAGGGGCAGGGCGATGCGGAAGGTGTCGATGCCTGCGCGAACTGCCGCAGCGCGGCGGCATCGAGCAGGGAGGCAGGGGGCATGTTCATGCCCCGAGTCTGCGTCAGCGGCGCGGCGAAATGTTCAGCTGCCTGCAGAATTCGTAGAAGGCCTCGAGCTGCAGCGACTTGTCGAAGACCGCGTCCACGCCGGCCGACAGCGCGCCTTCGCGCACTTCCGAGGTCGCGTAGTTCATCAGCACCACGGTGCGTTGCGCGGGGGCCTTGTGCTCCTGCAGATACTGCGCCACCGTGAGTCCGTTGCCCTCGGCCAGGAAGATGTCGATGACCGCTGCATCCCAGCCTTCGGGGTTGTCCTTGAACCAGTCGATGGCGTCGCCCGATGTGGTGGCCGTGCCGATGACATCGCACTCGGAGAAATGCTGCAAGCCGTCCGTCAGTGTGTCGGCGATCAGCGGGTTGTCTTCTATCAGGTAGATGCGGGTCATTTGCAGGGCCAGGCAGGCACTCGTTCGTTCTCGTCTTTTCCGGGCTTCGTCACGTCGGCTTGTCTCGGCCGAGGCAGTCATTGTCTCTTGCGGGGAGGGGGGCCGAGTCGGACAACGCCGCCATCTGGCGTAGATCCCTGTGCCTGAAGGGCCGAGCCCGCTGCAGGGCGACGGTTTGTCTGGAAGAATGAAATCAATGACAAACGAACCGCCTTCATCCGCACAACAACAACGAAAACTCCGGGTGCTGCTTGTCGAGGACGACGCCGACACGCTTGCGACCACCTTGGGCCTGCTCGAGGCCATGGGCCATTGGGCCACCGGCGTGCGCAGCGCCGAGGCGGCCATCGCGCGCTTCTTCGAAGGCGCCTTCGACATCGTGATGGTGGACATCGGGTTGCCCGCGCTCTCGGGCCGCGACTTTGCCGAGCGGCTGCTGCGCGACCACCGCGTGCCGATCGTCTTCGTCACCGGCCAGGCGGAGCCCGCCGAGGCCATGCCGGGCACCGAGTGGCTGCGCAAGCCGTACGCGGTGGAGCAACTGGCGGAAGTGCTGGAGCGCTCGACGGCGCAGTAGCTGGCCGGGCATATCACTGGCGTACAAGACCGGCGGCATGGGCGGTCCTATCGTCCAGCGGTCTTGAACTTCCACACGCCGCCGATGCCTTCCTCGTTCGCTTCCTCTTCTTTCACCCCGCCTTTCACCGCCTCCGGTCGTAGCGCCCTGGTGCAGGCGCCGCCCTGGCACTACGCCGGCTGGCTGGTCAACGTGGCCTTCGAGTTCGATGCCGCGCTGGGCGCGGCACTGGTGCCGCCAGAACTCGGCAACGCCACCGGCCAGGGCTGCGTGCACTTCGCCGACTGGCAGGCTTGCGGCGACGATGGCCATGAGCTGCTCGATCCGGTCTATGCGCAATACCGCGAGACCATCGTGGTGCTCGAGATCGCGCCGCCGCAGGGCAAGGACACGCGATTTCATTGCCCGCTGATCTATGTCGACCAGGACATTTCGATGCTGCGCGGCTGGCTGCAGGGCTGGCCCAAGAAGATCGGCCGGACATGGGTCACGCGCAGCCTGCCGCTGATCCATCCGGCCGCCGCGCCGCTGTCCGCGGGCAGCCGCCTGGGTGCGAGCCTGAGCGTGAAGGAGCGCAGGCTGGTCGACGCGCGCGTCACGCTCACGGGCGAGAAGGCCGCGCGGCTCGGATTTCTTTCGGCGCCCGCCGTCGGCGCCATCGGCTGGCCCGATCTCACCCAGCCGCAGCGGCCGGCCGTGCCGCGCTTCCTGCGCGCCGACATCATCGACCGCGTCGAACCGGGATGGACCGCTGGCATCGCCAGCCTGCATTTCCATGAACATCCCGTCGAGGAACTGGCATCGCTCGGCGAGGTGCGGGCCACGGCCGCCAGCGCGGGGTGGATGGGCATCACCGTGCGCGGCGCGCTGGCCGCGTGAGTGCGCCCGGTGCGGCTACGCTTCGGGCCATGAAGCCGCAGCAAGCCTCCCGTGTCATCCGCCTGCGCATGGACGATGGTGCGCAGGTGGAGGCCATGTTCGCTGCCGACCCCAAGGCGCATTTCGACCTGCACTGGCACGCCGAGTGGAGCGTCGGCGCGATCCTGGAGGGGCGCTGCGAGTTCACCTGCGCGGGCGAACGGCAGGTGGCCGAAGCCGGCGACATGGTGCTGATGGCGCCGTTCATGCTGCACACCGCAGGAGTCAGCGCGCAAGGCTTTCGCATGGTGATGCTGTACGTGCCGCATGCATGGGCGGCCGCGCGGCGGGGTTGGCCCGATGCGCAACGCGGCGTGCTGCGCAGCGGCCTATGGCGGGACGAGGCCGCGGCCGGTGCGCTGGCCGACGCCGCACTGGCGCAGGACGGCACACGGGTCGCCAGCCTGCTCGGGCGGGTGCTCGCGGCGCAGACCGGCGATGTGCTGGTGCCGCTCGAGCGGCATCCCGGTGATGCCCGCGTGCAGGCCATCTGCGACGTGCTGGCCACGGAGGACGCGTGCCGCATCGAGCCCGGTGCGCTGGCCTGCCGGCTGGGCGTGTCGCGCGAGCATTTCCACCGGTTGTTCCGGGTCGCTGTCGGCATGACGCCGACGCACTACGCCCGGCTGGCCCGCATCGGCCGCGCCAAGGCGCTGTTGCGCGATGGGCACGCGGCGGCCGAGGTGGCCGCGCAGTGCGGTTTCACCGACCAGGCCCATTTCTCGCGATGGTTCCGCCGCTGCTTCGGGGTGACGCCCGGCAACTACATGGCCGTGTGCCAGCGTCCTGAAAGGGCTGCGTGAGAAACTCGGGCCCGCCTGCCCGATGTCCGGGCAGCAGCCAGCCAACCACCACAGGATCCCGCGTTTTGGAAGAGAAGGTCATCTCCGTTGCACCCATGATGGACTGGACCGACAGGCATTGCCGGTTCCTGCATCGCCTGCTGTCGCGCCACGCGCTGCTCTATACGGAGATGGTGACCACGGGCGCATTGATCCACGGCGACGTGCCCCGGCACCTGCGCTTCAACGCCGAGGAACACCTCGTCGCGTTGCAGCTCGGCGGCAGCGAGCCGGCCGACCTGGCGCACTGCGCGAAGCTGGGCGAGGAGTGGGGCTACGACGAGGTTAACCTGAACTGCGGCTGCCCGAGCGAGCGCGTGCAGCGCGGCGCGTTCGGTGCCTGCCTGATGAACGAGCCGCAGCTGGTGGCCGATTGCGTGAAGGCGATGGTCGACGTGGTCGACATTCCGGTCACGGTGAAGCACCGGATCGGCATCGACAAGATCGAGAGCTACGAATTCGTGCGCGACTTCGTCGGCACGGTGAGCGAGGCGGGCTGCGGCACCTTCATCGTGCATGCGCGCAACGCATGGCTGCAAGGCCTGAGCCCGAAGCAGAACCGGGAGATCCCGCCGCTGCGCTACGAGCTGGTGCACCGGCTGAAGCATGAATTCCCGTCGCTGCATTTCGCCATCAACGGCGGCATCTCGGCGAACGCGCAGGTCCACGAGCACCTGCGCCTGCTCGATGGCGTGATGGTGGGGCGCGAGGCCTATCACAACCCCTGGTGGCTGGCGGAGTGGGACGCCGAGTTCTACGGTGCTGCGCCGCAGTCGCTGACGCGCGAAGAGGTCGAGTCGGCGATGTGCGACTACATGGCTCGCGAGGCGGCCGCGCACGGCACGCACTGGTGGTCGATCGCGCGCCACATGCTGGGCCTGCGCAACGGCCTGCCGGGGGCGCGCCGCTGGCGCCAGGTGTGGAGCGACCACAAGCTCAAGGTGCTGCCGCCGCACGAGGTGATGGCGCTGGCGCACGAGCCGTTCGCCCAGGCCGCCTGAGCGGTTTTCTTTCCCTCGCCATCGCATCCTTGCCTTTGCACGCGCGCGGCGTGCGGTGCACGCACGCCCGCGCAGTACTTTCGGATGAAACAGCGTTCCGAAATTGCTACTTCCTGATGGGTGGCGCGTCAATCGGTTTTTGCTGAAAAATGGGGGTTCAGGGAAATAAAAAGGCTTGGATACATGAATGACGCGATCGGCGGCAAAGAAGAAGTAAGCGCGCTCGGCCGGGGCTTGGCTCTCCTCAAAGTCATTGGCATGGCAGCGGCACCGATAGGCAATCGGGAATTGGCAGACACCACGGGCATCCCCAAGGCCACGGTGTCCCGGCTCACTGCCACGCTGGTGAGCGCCGGGTATCTGCGACAGTCGCAGGACAGCGAGCGCTTCAGCCTCGGCCCGGCGCTGCTCGACATGAGCAGCCGCTACCTGCGGCATTTCGACCTGCGCACCGTGGCCCGGCCGTTCCTGGCCGAGTTGTCCGAATCGGCGGGCGTGAGCGTGCACCTCGTGGTCCGCGACGAGCTCGACATGCTGGTCATCGACTCGCTGCGGCCGCGCTCGGTGGTGATCAGTTCGCGCATCGAGGTCGGCACGCGCATGACCATCGCCACCTCGGCCGCCGGCCGGGCCTATCTGGCTGCACTGCCCGCGGGTGAGCAGGCGGTGCTGATGGAGCAGATCCGGCTGGAAAGCGGCGAGAACTGGGGCGCCATCGAGCCGCGGCTGCTGGCCGGGCTCGACGAGTACGCCCGCCTGGGCTACTGCGTCTCCTTTGGCGAATGGAATCCGCACATCCACGCGATCGGCTTTGCGCTCGAGGGGCCGCGCGGCGAACGCTATGCGGTGAGTTGCGGCGGGCCGGCCTACCTGCTGCCCAAGGACGCGATGGTGGCGCGCATCGTGCCGCTGCTGCTCGAGACCGCCCAGCGCATCGCCGGGGAAGCCGGCACCTTGAACCTCGACTGAGAGTTCAAGGACCCGCGCAGCCGGCTGCGGGCAGCGAGGGGGCCGGGCCTAGTTCGCGGCCTCGAGCCCGTTCTGGAAATGCTCGCGCATCCGGCTCATGGCCGCTTCGGCGTTCCGCGCCTCGATCGCTGCCATCACTGCGCGGTGCTCCGCCAGCGACTCGCCGATGCGGCCTGCCTTCAGCAGCGAGTTGTGCCGGTTGAGCTTCATCACCTTGCGCAGGTCGGCCACCATCTGGTCGCGCCACTTGTTGTTGGCGATGGCCAGCAGGCTCATGTGGAAGCGCTCGTTGATGGCGAAGAAGTGCTCGCGGTCGCCGACGGCTGCTTCCAGTTCGGCGTGCAGCGCCTTCAGTTCGGCGCGCTGCGCGTCGGTGGCGCGCTCGGCCACCACGCCGGCGGCGTCGCTCTCCAGCAGCGAGAGCAGGTGATACACGTCCGCCAGGTCCTGCTCGGACACCTCCGTCACATAGGCGCCGCGGCGCACCTTCATCGTCACCAGACCTTCGGCCGCCAGCACCTTGAGCGCCTCGCGCAGCGGCGTGCGGCTGATGCCGTATTCCTCGGCGAGCTTGAGTTCGTCGATCCAGCTGCCGGGCTCCAGCTCGCGGCGGAAGATCCGCTGGCGCAGCAGCTCGGCCACCTCTTCATAGAGGGCGCGGGGGGTGAGAGTGACGGCGGACATGGGCCGGACTGTACTTCAAAAATGGGGTTTGAATTAATAATTATGGATGGGGTAGACTCGCGGCCGGCTTGCAAATCCGTGCAGGCAAATTTGCGAATCCCCTGCAAGACACCGCGAACGGCCCCTTCATGAGCAGCACACCCGAACCCACTTTCAAGCCCGCAGACCTCGAAGCCTGGGCCAAGGCCGCTGCCAAGTCCGCCCCCGGCGGCGACGTGAACGCGCTGAACTGGATCACGCCCGACGGCATCAGCGTGAAACCGCTGTACACCGCGGCCGACCTGCAGGGCCTGAAGTACACCGACACGCTGCCCGGCTTCGAGCCTTACCTGCGCGGCCCCCAGGCCACCATGTACGCGGTGCGGCCGTGGACCATCCGCCAGTACGCCGGCTTCTCGACCGCCGAGGAATCGAACGCGTTCTACCGCAAGGCACTGGCCGCCGGAGGGCAGGGTGTGAGCGTGGCCTTCGACCTGGCGACCCACCGCGGCTACGACAGCGACCATCCGCGCGTGACCGGCGACGTCGGCAAGGCCGGCGTGGCGATCGACTCGGTGGAAGACATGAAGATCCTGTTCGACCAGATCCCGCTGGACAAGGTCTCGGTGTCGATGACGATGAACGGCGCGGTGCTGCCGGTGCTCGCGGGCTACGTGGTCGCGGCGGAAGAGCAGGGCGTGGCGCAGGACCAGCTGAGCGGAACCATCCAGAACGACATCCTCAAGGAGTTCATGGTCCGCAACACCTACATCTTCCCGCCCCAGCCGAGCATGCGGATCATCGGCGACATCATCGAGTACACGGCGCAGAACATGCCGAAGTTCAACTCGATCAGCATCAGCGGCTACCACATGCAGGAAGCCGGCGCCAACCAGGCGCTCGAACTCGCGTTCACGCTGGCCGACGGCAAGGAGTACGTGAAGACCGCGCTGGCCAAGGGCCTCGACGTCGACGGCTTCGCCGGGCGCCTGAGCTTCTTCTGGGCCATCGGCATGAACTTCTACCTCGAGGTGGCCAAGATGCGCGCGGCGCGCCTGCTGTGGTGCCGCATCATGAAGGAGTTCGAGCCGAAGAACCCCAAGAGCCTGATGCTGCGCACGCACTGCCAGACCTCGGGCTGGAGCCTCACCGAGCAGGACCCGTACAACAACGTGGTGCGCACCACCATCGAGGCGATGGCCGCGGTGTTCGGCGGCACGCAGAGCCTGCACACCAACGCGCTCGACGAAGCCATTGCGCTGCCGACCGAGTTCAGCTCGCGCATCGCGCGCAACACGCAGCTCATCATCCAGGAAGAAACGCACATCACGAATGTGATCGACCCCTGGGCCGGCAGCTACATGATGGAGAAGCTCACGCAGGACATGGCCGATGCGGCCTGGGCCATCATCGAGGAGGTCGAGGCCATGGGCGGCATGACCAAGGCGGTCGACAGCGGCTGGGCCAAGCTCAAGATCGAGGCCGCCGCCGCCGAGAAGCAGGCGCGCATCGACTCGGGCAAGGACGTGATCGTCGGCGTCAACAAGTACAAGCTGAAGACCGAGGACGTGATCGACAGCCTCTCCATCGACAACGTGAAGGTGCGCGACCAGCAGGTGGCGCGGCTGCAGGCCATTCGCGCCGCGCGCGACAACGCCAGGGTGCAGACCGCGCTCGACGCGCTGACCGAAGCCGCCGAGAGCAACACCGGCAACCTGCTGGCGCTGAGCATCGACGCGGTGCGGCTGCGCGCCACGGTGGGCGAGATCTCCGATGCGCTCGAGAAGTCGTTCGGCCGCCATCGCGCCGATACGCAGAAGGTGACCGGCGTGTACGCCGCCGCATACGACTCGGCCGAGGGCTGGGAAAATCTCAAGACCGAGATCAACGCCTTCGCCGAGGAACAGGGCCGCCGCCCGCGCGTCATGATTTCCAAGCTGGGCCAGGACGGGCACGACCGCGGCGCCAAGGTGGTGGCCACGGCCTTCGCCGACCTGGGCTTCGACGTGGACATGGGCCCGCTCTTCCAGACGCCCGAGGAATGCGCGCGCCAGGCCATCGAGAACGACGTGCACGCGGTGGGCGTGAGCACGCTGGCCGCGGGCCACAAGACGCTGGTGCCGGCCATCATCGAAGAGCTGAAGAAGCAGGGCGCGGACGACATCATCGTGTTCGTCGGCGGCGTGATCCCGCGGCAGGACTACGACTTTCTCTACGAGGCCGGCGTCAAGGGCATCTACGGGCCGGGCACGCCGATTCCGGCCAGCGCCAAGGATGTGCTCGAGCAGATCCGCGCGGCGGTGACCGCCTGAGCCCGACGTGAGCGATCTCCTGTCGCGGCTGTCGCTGCAGCCGGTGGACTCCAGCGATTTCGAATCCATGCTGGCGCTGCGCGTCGACGCGATGCGCCCGAGCCTGGAGCGCGTGGGCCGCTTCGACCTCGCACGTTCGCGCGAGCGCCTGAGTGCGGGCTTCGTGGTGCCCTTCATGCACCACATCGTGCTCGACGGCGATCAGCGCGTGGGCTTCGTCACGCTCAAGCCCGAGGGCGGCGACGCGCTGCGCCTCGACCACCTCTACCTGCGCACCGGCTTCCAGGGCCTGGGCATCGGCGAATGGGTGCTCGCATGGGCCAAGTCGCAGGCGCGTTCGCAGCAGCTCGACATCAAGCTCACCGCCCTGGTGCGCAGCGACGCCAACCGCTTCTACCTGCGGCACGGCTTCGTTCTCGAGGGCGAGGAGGGCGTCGACCTGCATTACCGCTGGCGCATGGCGTCGGAGGCTGCGTGCTGAACACGGTGCAGGGCCTCGGGGAAGCGCTCGCGGGCACGCAAGGCATGGCGCAGCGGCGCGCGATCGCCAAGGCCATCACGCTGCTCGAGTCCACGCGCGCCGACCACCGCGCGCAGGCCGACGAGCTGCTCACGGCGCTGCTGCCGCGCACCGGCCATTCTTTTCGCCTCGGCATCTCGGGTGTGCCGGGCGTCGGCAAGTCGACCTTCATCGAAACCCTGGGGCTGCTGCTGATCGGCAAGGGGCATCGCGTGGCGGTGCTGACCATCGATCCGTCGTCCACCGTCTCGGGCGGCTCCATCCTCGGCGACAAGACACGCATGGAACGGTTGTCGGTACACGAGCGGGCCTACATCCGGCCGAGTCCGTCGAGCGGCACGCTCGGCGGGGTGGCCGAGAAGACGCGCGAGGCCATGCTGGTGTGCGAGGCCGCGGGCTATGACGTCGTGATCGTCGAGACGGTCGGCGTGGGCCAGTCCGAGACCGCAGTGGCCGGCATGACCGACATGTTCGTGCTCATGCAGCTGCCCAATGCGGGCGACGACCTGCAGGCGATCAAGAAGGGCGTGATGGAAATCGCCGACCTCGTGGTCATCAACAAGGCCGACATCGACGCCGCCGCCGCCACGCGCGCGCAGGCGCAGATCACCTCGGCACTGCGCCTCTTCGGCCACCAGGGCAACCCCGAACACGCGCACGCGGTGCACGACGCGCACAGCGGCGCCGAAGTGCGCTTCTGGTTGCCGAAGGTGCTGCAGCTCAGCGCATTGGCCAACACCGGCGTCGACGCCTTCTGGGATGCCGTCGCGCAGTTCAGGCAACTCCAGACCGCCAACGGCAAGCTCGCGCGGCGCCGCGAGAAGCAGGCTACCGCGTGGATGTGGGAGCGCATCGACGCCGGCCTCAAGCAGGCTTTCAGACATCACCCGCAGGTGCGCGAGCTCCTGCCGCAGCTCACGCAGCAGGTGGCGCAGGGCACGCTGCCTGCGTCGGCCGCCGCGCGCAGCCTGCTCGCGGCAGCCGCCATCACCGCGCGTCCGTGAGGACGCATCGCAGAAATACTCAGGACCAACGCTTCGGAGCCACACCATGCAAGAACTGATCGAACAACTCGAAAAGCGCCGCGCCCAGGCGCGCCTCGGCGGCGGGCAGAAGCGCATCGACGCGCAGCATGCCAAGGGCAAGCTCACCGCGCGCGAGCGCATCGAGCTGCTGCTCGACGACAACACCTTCGAGGAATGGGACATGTTCGTCGAGCACCGCTCGGTGGACTTCGGCATGGGCGAGCAGAAGATCCCCGGCGACGGCGTGGTCACCGGCTACGGCATGATCAACGGCCGCCTGGTGTTCGTCTTCAGCCAGGACTTCACCGTCTTCGGCGGCGCGCTCAGCGAGGCCCATGCCGAGAAGATCTGCAAGGTGATGGACCAGGCCATGAAGGTCGGCGCACCCGTCATCGGCCTGAACGACTCGGGCGGCGCGCGCATCCAGGAAGGCGTGGCCTCGCTCGGCGGCTATGCCGACGTGTTCCAGCGCAACGTGATGGCCTCGGGCGTGGTGCCGCAGATCAGCATGGTGATGGGCCCCTGCGCGGGCGGCGCGGTGTACTCGCCGGCCATGACCGACTTCATCTTCATGGTGAAGGACAGCAGCTACATGTTCGTCACCGGCCCTGACGTGGTGAAGACCGTCACGCACGAAACCGTGACGGCCGAGGAACTCGGCGGCGCCATCACCCACACCACGCGCAGCGGCGTGGCCGACATGGCGTTCGAGAACGACGTCGAGGCGCTGATGATGCTGCGCCGCCTCTACAACTACCTGCCGCTGAACAACCGCGAGAAGCCGCCGGTGCGGCTGGGCAACAACGGCCAGGGTGATCCGGCCGACCGGCCCGACTATTCGCTCGACACGCTGGTGCCCGACAACCCGAACAAGCCCTACGACATCAAGGAACTGATCCTGAAGGTGGTGGACGACGGCGACTTCTTCGAGCTGCAGCCCGACTATGCGAAGAACATCGTGATCGGCTTCGCGCGCATGGAAGGCCAGACCATCGGCATCGTGGCCAACCAGCCGCTGGTGCTGGCCGGCTGCCTGGACATCAAGAGCAGCATCAAGGCCGCGCGCTTCGTGCGCTTCTGCGATGCCTTCAACATCCCGGTGGTCACCTTCGTGGACGTGCCTGGCTTCATGCCCGGCACCGGGCAGGAGTACGGCGGCATCATCAAGCACGGCGCCAAGCTGCTGTACGCGTACGCGGAGTGCACGGTGCCCAAGATCACCGTCATCACGCGCAAGGCCTATGGCGGTGCGTACGACGTGATGGCTTCGAAACACCTGCGCGGCGACGTCAACCTCGCATGGCCACGCGCCGAGATCGCGGTGATGGGCGCCAAGGGCGCGGTGGAGATCATCTTCCGCGAGGACAAGAACGATCCCGAGAAGCTCGCGGCGCGCGAAGCCGAATACAAGGCGCGTTTCGCCAACCCGTACGTGGCGAGCGCACGCGGCTACATCGACGACGTGATCCTGCCGCACGAGACGCGCAAGCGCATCTGCCGCTCGCTCGTGATGCTGCGCGAGAAGAAGCTCGAGAACCCGTGGCGCAAGCACGGCAACATTCCGCTTTGAATGGCTCGCCCCCAGTCTCCGCGCACTTCGTGTCGCTTCGCCAACCCCCTACCGGGGGCAACACCAGCGGCCCGGCAAAGCCGGTTCCGCGGTGTTTCCCTGAAAGACATTGGACGCAAATAACATGTTCAAGAAGATCCTGATTGCCAATTGCGGCGAAAGCGGCCGCAAGGCCGCTTCGGCGAAGCCAAATTGCTTGGCACGCGTAGCGCGTGCCGGCGATTTCCACGCGGAGACCCGAAATGTTTAAGAAGATCCTGATCGCAAACCGCGGGGAAATCGCCTGCCGGGTCATCCAGACCGCGAAGAAGATGGGCATCCTCACGGTCGCCGTCTACTCCGACGCCGACAAGGAAGCCCGCCACGTCGAGCTGGCCGACGAAGCGGTGCACATCGGTGCGGCGCCCAGCCGCGAGAGCTACCTGCAGGCCGACCGCATCATCGCGGCGTGCAAGCAGACGGGCGCCGAGGCGGTGCACCCCGGCTACGGCTTCCTGTCGGAGAACGAGGCCTTCGCGCGCAAGGTCGAGGAAGAGGGCATCGCCTTCATCGGGCCGAAGCACTATTCGATCGCGGCGATGGGCGACAAGATCGCCTCGAAGAAGCTCGCGAACGAAGCCAAGGTCAACACCATTCCGGGCTGGAACGACGCCATCGAGACGGCCGAGCGCGCCGTGGAGATCGCCAAGGAAATCGGCTATCCGGTGATGATCAAGGCCTCGGCCGGCGGCGGCGGCAAGGGCCTGCGCGTGGCCTTCAACGACAAGGAGGCCTTCGAGGGCTTCACCTCGTGCCGCAACGAGGCGCGCAACAGCTTCGGCGACGACCGCGTGTTCATCGAGAAGTTCGTCGAGGAGCCGCGCCACATCGAGATCCAGGTGCTGGGCGATTCGCACGGCAACGTGATCTACCTGAACGAGCGCGAATGCTCGATCCAGCGGCGCCACCAGAAGGTGATCGAGGAAGCGCCGTCGCCCTTCATCTCCGACGCCACGCGCAAGGCGATGGGCGAGCAGGCGGTGCAGCTGGCCAAGGCCGTGAAGTACCAGAGCGCGGGCACGGTGGAGTTCGTGGTCGGCAAGGACCAGAGCTTCTACTTCCTGGAAATGAACACGCGCCTGCAGGTGGAGCATCCGGTGACGGAGTGCATCACCGGGCTCGACCTGGTCGAGCTGATGATCCGCGTGGCCGCCGGCGAGCCGCTGCCGCTGACCCAGGCCGAGGTGAAGCGCGAGGGCTGGGCCATCGAGTGCCGCATCAACGCCGAGGACCCGTTCCGCAACTTCCTGCCGTCGACCGGCCGACTGGTGAAGTTCCAGCCGCCCAAGGAAAGCATGTTCGCGAGCGACACGGCGCACCTTTATGGCGTGCGCGTGGACACCGGCGTGTACGACGGCGGCGAGATCCCGATGTACTACGACTCGATGATCGCCAAGCTCATCGTGCACGGCCGAGACCGCAACCACGCGATCGCCTGCATGCGGGAGGCGCTCAACGGTTTCGTGATCCGCGGCATCAGCAGCAACATTCCGTTCCAGGCCGCGCTGCTGGCGCATCCGAAGTTCGTGGCGGGCGATTTCAACACCGGCTTCATCGCCGAGCACTACGGCAAGGGCTTCCACGCGGAAGACGTGCCGCACGCCGATCCGTCGTTCCTGGTGGCGCTGGCCGCCTACGTGCACCGCCGCTACCGCGCGCGCGCCTCGGGCATCAGCGGTCAACTCGAGGGGCACGGTGTGAAGGTGGGCGAGCAGTTCGTGGTGGTCGAACTCGGCGCCGAAGGCAGGAACGTGCACCACCCGGTGTCGGTCACCGACTTCCAGGGCAAGACCGGCGCGAGCGCGGTGGCGGTGGCCGACAGGAGCTACAAGATCGACAGCAGCTTCGCGCTGGGCGCGATCCGCGTCCAGGGCATGGTGAACGGCAAGCCCTTCACTGCGCAAGTGGAGCGCGGTGCGGGCAAGAGCCCGCTGGCGCTGCGCGTGTCGCACGACGGCACGCAGATCGAAGCGCTCGTGCTGTCGCCGCTGGGCGCGCGGCTTCTCGAACTCATGCCCTACAAGGCGCCGCCGGACCTGAGCAAGTTCCTGATGTCGCCGATGCCGGGCCTGCTGGTCGAGGTGTCGGTGCAGCCGGGGCAGCAGGTGCGCGCCGGCGAGAAGCTCGCGGTGATCGAGGCGATGAAGATGGAGAACGTTCTGTTCGCCACGCAGGACGGCGTGGTGGGCAAGATTTCCGCGAACAAGGGCGAATCTCTGGCCGTCGACCAGGTCATCATGGAGTTCAACTGATGGGCGCCAACGACTTGCAGCAGGCCATCACCCTGCATCGGCCTGCGAAGCCGGTGGCGGCGAAGGCCACGGACCGCTGGTCGGTCAAGGCCGTCCAGGCGCTCTTCGACAAGCCGTTCATGGCGTTGCTGTTCGAGGCGCAGACCGTGCATCGCCAGCACTTTCCTGCCGGCGACATCGAGCTGGCCACGCTGCTGTCGGTGAAGACCGGCGGCTGCCCCGAGAACTGCGGCTACTGCCCGCAATCCGCCGAGTTCGACACTGGCGTGAAGGCGCAGAAGCTGATGGAGGTCGAGGAGGTGGTGCGCGCCGCGCAGGCCGCCAAGGACGCCGGCGCCACCCGCTTCTGCATGGGCGCCGCGTGGCGCGCGCCCAAGGACCGCGACGTGGAGAAGGTGGCGGTGCTCGTCGAAGCGGTGAAGGGCCTCGGCATGCAGACCTGCGCCACGCTCGGCATGCTGGAGCCACACCACGCGCACCAGCTCAAGGCCGCGGGCCTCGACTACTACAACCACAACCTCGACACTGCGCCCGAGTACTACACCGACGTGGTCGACACCCGCACCTACCAGGACAGGCTCGACACGCTGGCCCACGTGCGCAGCGCCGGCATCAGCGTGTGCTGCGGCGGCATCGTCGGCATGGGGGAGGCACCGGTGCACCGTGCAGGGCTCATCGCGCAACTGGCCAACCTGAACCCGTACCCGGAGTCGGTGCCGATCAACAGCCTGGTGCGCGTGCCTGGCACGCCGCTGGCCGACTCGGAGCCGGTGGACCCGTTCGACTTCGTGCGCATGATCGCGGTCGCGCGCATCACCATGCCGACCGCACGCGTACGGCTGTCGGCCGGGCGCCAGCAGATGGGCGACGCAGTGCAGGCGCTGTGCTTCATGGCTGGCGCCAACTCGATCTTCTACGGCGACAAGCTGCTCGTGACGGGCAACCCCGATGTGGAAGCCGACACGGTGCTGCTGCGCAAGCTCGGGCTTGATGCGCGCCAGGTCCAGGAACAAGAGAAAGGTTGCGCCGCATGACCACACGTCCGTTCAAGGTGCTGGGCATCCAGCAGATCGCCATCGGCGGTCCCGACAAATTGCGCCTGCAGAAGCTGTGGGTCGAGATGCTGGGGCTCGAGGTCACAGGCACTTTCAAGAGCGAGCGCGAGAACGTCGACGAGGATATCTGCGCGATGGGCGTCGGACCTTTCAAGGTCGAGGTCGACCTGATGCAGCCGCTGGACCCGGAGAAGAAGCCTGCCGTTCACACCACGCCGCTGAACCACGTCGGGCTCTGGATCGACGACCTGCCCAGGGCCGTGGAGTGGCTCACGGCGCAGGGCGTGCGTTTTGCACCGGGCGGCATCCGCAAGGGCGCAGCCGGCTTCGACATCTGCTTCCTGCACCCGAAGGCGAACGACGAGTTTCCCATCGCGGGCGAGGGCGTGCTGATCGAGATGGTGCAGGCGCCGGCGGAAGTGGTTGCGGCTTTCGGCGCCTTGGCCGCCACCGCGTCGAGGCCCTGACTTCGCGCGAGGAACACCGCGTAACCTGCTGCGCCGGGCCGCCGGTGTTGCCACCGGATAGGGGAAGGCGAAGCGGCTCGAAGTGCGGAAAGCCGGGGCCGAACCCGTTCATGCGTTGAGCACTTTCCTGATCGGCGGCTTCACGTCCGCCCGCTGCGGCGGCAGCATCGCCTGGTGCTCGCGCGCCGGGTTCAGGATGATCGACGTCGCCGTCTCCGTGAGGATGCAGAACTTGGTGACCACCGCGTCGAGGTGGCTCACGTCGATCACCGCGATCTCGAGCACCCAGCTGTCTTCCCCGGTCACGTTGTAGGCGTTGACGCATTCGGGCGTCTGCTGCACCAGTTCGACCACGCGCGCGTAATCGGCGCGGCCCACGCGAATGATCGCGCGGATGCCGTAGCCCAGCTTGCCGAGGTTCACGGTGGCGCGGTAGCCGCTGATGACGCCCGCAGCTTCCAGCTTCTTCACGCGCTCGGTGACGGCGGGCTGGCTCAGGTGCACGCGACGGCCCAGTTCGGCCATGGTGAGGCGCGCGTCGGCCTGCAGTTCGGAAAGGATGCGGGTGTCGTGGGCGTCCAGCGAGGGGTTCAAGGAAAAGTCCATGCAACTCCTTCAAATCGATGGTTTGGAGAGCTAAGAACCATGAAACGTGCATGGCTTCGGCAGGATGGCCTTCATACCATGGTCGGCATCGAACGCCAACAAGAGACACCGTCGACATGCCCACGCTCACATCGCCTGCCCACGCCGCGCCGTCGGCGGGTCACCCCGGATTGCCGCTGCTGCTGTGGCTCTGCCTTGCCGCCACGTGGGTGGTGTGGGGCTCGACCTATCTCGCGATCAAGTACGCGCTGATCAGCTTTCCACCGTTCCTGCAGATGGGGTCGCGCTTTCTCTTCGCCGGCGTGCTGCTCGCGGCGTGGATGCGCTGGCGCGGCGCGCCGTGGCCTTCGCTCGCGCAGTGGCGCAACGCCTTCGTCGTCGGTGCGCTGATGCTGGGCGGCGGCATGGGCGGCACGGCCAATGCCGAGGTCTCGATCGGGTCCGGGCTCGTGGTGGCGTTCATTGCGGTAATCCCGTTGCTCATCGCCTTGCTCAACCTCGTATGGGGCGTGAAGCCCTCGCGGCTCGAGGCGGCTGGCATCGCGCTCGGGCTCGTCGGCGTGTTGATGCTCACGCAGGGCAGCGGCTTCAGGTCGTCGCCCGAAGGCCTCGTGGCCATCTGCATCGCCTGCGTGTGCTGGTCGCTGGGCAGTGTGCTGAGCCAGCGCCGCCTGCCGCTGGCACCGGGCGCGATGGGCTTTGCGAGCGAGATGCTGTGCGGCGGCGTGGTGCTGATGGGGCTCGCCGCGGTGTCGGGCGAAACGACGAACTGGCCGCCGCAGCCCGAGGCCGTCGCCGCATGGGTCTACCTCGTCGTGTTCGGTTCGCTCATTGCCTTCAACGCCTACATGGTGCTGCTGGCGGAGGCGCCGGCCGCGCTGGCGGCGAGCTACACCTTCGTGAACCCGGTGATCGCGATGCTGCTGGGCGTGTGGATCGCCCACGAGACGGTCACGCGCTTCGAGTGGTATGCCGTCGGCGTGGTGCTGGCGGGCGTGCTGCTGTTGCTGTTCAAGCGCCGGGGCGGCGCCACACCGCAAGCGTAGCGGCCAGCAGCCACATGCCGGCTGCGCAGCCGCGGTTCATCGCCTTGAGGCCGCGCTGCGAGAGGAAGCGCACGGCCTGCGTGCCGGCCCCGGCGTAGGCCAGCATCACGCAGGTGTCGAGCGCGACGAACACCGCGCCGAGCAGCAGGTACTGCGGCCCTTGCGGTTGCGTGATGTCGACGAACTGCGGCAGGAAGGCCGCGAAGAACAGCACCGTCTTGGGGTTCGACAGCGCCACGGCCAGGCTGCGCACGAGGGCGAGGCGGCCATGCGGACGCGTCTCGAGCGGGGACTTCGCAAGCGCGACGCGCAGGTCGGTCGGCTCGCTGCGCCAGAGCTTCACGCCGAGCCACACGAGGTAGGCCACGCCTGCGATGCGGATGGCATTGAAGAGCCATTCCGAAGCCGCCAGCAGCGAGCCCAGGCCGAGCGCCACGATGGCGATCAGCGTGATGCTGCCGAGCGACGCGCCCGCGATGCCCCAGCTTGCGCGGCGCATGCCGCCCTCGATGCCATTGGACAGCGCCAACAGCATCGTCGGACCGGGAATCAGCGCCAACGCCAGCGAGGCGACGATGTAGATCGACAGGGTGTCGAGCGTCATGGCTTGGTCGCCGGTGGGCGTTGCTGCGATGCGGCGCGTGCCCGTGCCAGGGCGGCTTCGACGATGGCGCGCTTGCGTGCGCCGGCGTCCTGCGGGGCTTCGGCTGCGGCCGGCTTGTCGGCCAGGCGCGCCTCGGTGTTGCGGTGGGTGCCGTGCAGCGCGTAGCGGTGCCGCGCGTGGCCGGCCTGTTCGGCCGACCACGCCTGCCAGCCGCTGCGGCCCGGTGTCTCGACCTCGAGCGAGATGCAATCGACCGGGCAGACCGGAATGCACAACTCGCAGCCGGTGCAGTGCGCCTCGATCACGGTGTGCATGCGCTTGTTGATGCCGACGATGGCGTCGGTGGGGCAGGCGTCGAGGCACAGCGTGCAGCCGATGCACCAGGCTTCGTCTATGACGGCCATGGCGCGCGGGCCTTCGGTGCCGAACTGTGGGTCGAGCGGCAGCGCGGGCCGCCCGGTGATGGACGCCAGCCGGTCGATGCCTTCGGCACCTCCCGGAGGGCACTGGTTGATGCCGGCTTCCTCGTCGGCCACGGCCTGCGCGTAGCCGGCGCAGTCGGGGTAGCCGCACCGGGTGCACTGCGTCTGGGGCAGTGCGTCGTTGATGCGTGCGGCGAGTCCGTTCACTGGAAGCTGACGTGCGCGGTCAGCGCGCGGCGCTGGTGCCGGGCTTCTTGCGCGCGGCGGCTTTCTTCGCGGGCACGGCAACGGCGCCGGTCTTGGCAGCGGGTGCCTTCTTCGCTGCGACGGACGCGGTCTTGCGGGCCGACCGGGCACCGTCTTCGGACGCCAGCAGCGCGCTGTCGGCGGCGCGGCGCTGCGGCTCGTCGTGGGCGGCGATGAACTTCAGCACCTTCGGGTACACCAGTTCGCGCCACCGGCGGCCGCTGAAGATGCCGTAGTGCCCCGCGCCCTTGACCTCGTAGTGCTCGCGCTGGCTGTCGGCGATGCCGGTGCACAGGCTGTGCGCGGCCTCGGTCTGGCCGGAGCCCGAGATGTCGTCGAGTTCGCCTTCGACGGTGAGCAGGGCGGCGCCGCGGATGTCCTGCGGGCGCACGCGCTCCACCTGGCCGTCGGGGTTCTTCACGTCCCACGTGCCGTTGACCAGGTCGAACTCCTGGAACACGGCGCGGATGGTCTCGAGGTAGTAGTCGGCGTCCATGTCGAGCACGGCGTTGTACTCGTCGTAGAACTTGCGGTGGGCCTCGGCGCTGGCGTCGTCGCCCTTGATGAGGTCCTTGAAGTAGTCGTAGTGGCTGCTGGCGTGGCGGTCGGGGTTCATGGCCACGAAGCCGGTGTGCTGCAGGAAGCCGGGGTACACGCGTCGGCCTTCACCGGGGAAGCCTTGTGGCACGCGGTAGATCACGTTGTTCTCGAACCACTCGAAGCTCTTGTTCATCGCGAGGTTGTTGACCGCGGTGGGCGACTTTCGCGCATCGATGGGGCCGCCCATCATGGTCATGGTGAGCGGCAGCGGCTCGCCGCGGCTGGCCATGAGCGACACGGCGGCCAGCACAGGCACCGTGGGCTGGCACACGCTCACCACGTGGCAGTTGCCGTACTCGGCCTGCAGATGGCGGATGAACTCCTGCACGTAATTGATGTAATCGTCGAGATGGAACTCGCCTTCCGACAACGGAACCAGGCGTGCGTTCTTCCAGTCGGTGATGTAGACCTTGTGGTCCTGCAGCATGGTGCGCACGGTGTCGCGCAGCAGCGTGGCGTAGTGGCCCGACAGCGGCGCCACGATGAGCACCACGGGCTGGCTCTTGAGGGTCTTGAGGATGTGCGGCTCGTCGGTGAAGCGCTTGAAGCGGCGCAGCTCGCAGAACGGCTTGTCGAGCTCGATGGCCTCCTGGATGACCACATCCTTGCCCTCGACCTTCACCGACTTGATGTTGAACTCGGGCTTCTCGTAGTCCTTGCCGAGGCGGTAGAGAAGGTCGTAGCCCGCGGCCATGCGCTGGGCCATGGGCAACTGGCCCCACACGGCGCCAGGGCTGTAGAGCTTGGAAGCGGCCTGGGCGAAGTCCGAGAAGGGCTCCATCAAGGAACGCTGGGCTTCGTAGAGTTGGTAGAGCATCGCTGGTCTTCGAGTGGAATGTTGCAGTGCAATATATCAGCGCGTCTGCTGCATTGCAGGGGGCCTAACCCCTATCCACACCCCGACGCATGGGTGCTTCCGGAAGAGTGTGAAGGAATCGTCGCAAACGCATTCCCTCACACTCTGCTGTCACCTGGATGACTGCATTTCGCCTGTGATTGGCTTAGACGACCTTGGCGATCGAGGCACACACGTGCTCGATGTTCTTGCTGTTCAGCGCTGCGACGCACATGCGGCCCGTGTCGGTGCCGTACACGCCGAACTCGTTGCGCAGGCGCACCATCTGGTCCTTGGTCAGGCCGGAATAGCTGAACATGCCGATCTGCGTGGTGATGAAGCTCATGTCTTCCTTCACGCCAGCGGCCTTCAGGCCGTCGACCAGCTTCTGACGCATGGCCTTGATGCGCACGCGCATTTCTCCGAGTTCCTTTTCCCAGAGGGCACGCAGCTCGGGGTTGCCGAGCACCGCGGCCACCACGGCGCCGCCGTGCGTCGGCGGGTTGCTGTAGTTGGTGCGGATCGCGATCTTCAGCTGCGAAAGCACGCGGCCGGCTTCTTCCTTGTTCTCGCACAGCACCGACAGCGCGCCGACGCGCTCGCCGTACAGGCTGAAGCTCTTCGAGAACGAGGTCGAAACGAAGAAGGTCAGGCCCGCTGCCACGAACTTGGCGACGGCCGCGCCGTCTTCCTTCAGGCCGTAGCCGAAGCCCTGGTAGGCCATGTCGAGGAAGGGCACGAGGTTGCGGGCCTTCACCGCGGCGACCACCTGGTCCCATTGCTCGGACGTGATGTCGTAGCCGGTCGGGTTGTGGCAGCAGGCGTGCAGCACGACCACGGTGCCGGCCGGGGCTGCGTTCAGTGCGGCCAGCATGCCGTCAAAGTTGATGCCTCGCTTGGCGGCGTCGTAGTAGGGGTAGCTTTCGACTTCGAAGCCGGCGTTGGTGAACAGCGCGCGGTGGTTTTCCCAGCTCGGGTCGCTGATCAGCACCTTGGCGTTGGGGTTGAGCTTCTTCAGGAAGTCGGCGCCGACCTTCAGGCCGCCGGTGCCGCCGATGGCCTGGATGGTGGCCACGCGGCCCGAGGTGACGGGTTCGCTGTCGGCACCGAAGACCAGGGCCTTCACGGCGTTGTCGTACGCCGCGATGCCGTCGATGGGCAGATAACCACGCGCAGTGGGCGCTTTCATCATGTTCTGCTCGGCCGCCTGCACGCACTGGAGCAAGGGCAGCTTGCCGTTGTCGTCGTAGTAGACGCCGACGCCGAGGTTGACCTTGTTGGGGTTGGTGTCGGCTGCAAATTGCTCGTTGAGGCCGAGGATCGGGTCGCGCGGTGCCATTTCGACCGCGGTGAACATAGACATGGAAAGGTCCTTTGGGATGAAAGCTTCGCTGGCAACCGGACTTGCGCTACGCTTTCCGGTTGCCTTGAATTTTACCGGCGACACGCCACCTGTCGGGAACAGCCATGCCAGAGAACAACGAAGCCATAGCAGACCTGAAGAAGCTGGACCCGATCGGTCCTGCGAAACAAGGTGAATTCATCCGCTACCCCGACTCGCCTTTCGAGCTGTTCCAGCCCTATCCGCCGGCCGGGGACCAGCCCAAGGCCATCGAGGGCCTGGTCGAGGGTGTGACCGACGGCGAGGTGTTCCAGACGCTGCTCGGCGTGACCGGCTCGGGCAAGACCTTCACCATGGCCAACGTGATCGCCCGCCTGGGCCGCCCGGCCATCGTGTTCGCGCCCAACAAGACCCTGGCGGCGCAGCTCTACAGCGAGTTCCGCGAGTTCTTTCCCAAGAACGCCGTCGAGTATTTCGTCAGCTACTACGACTACTACCAGCCCGAGGCCTACGTGCCGCAGCGCGACCTGTTCATCGAGAAGGACTCGTCGATCAACGAACACATCGAGCAGATGCGGCTGTCGGCCACCAAGAGCGTGCTGGAGCGGCGCGACACCGTCATCGTGGCCACGGTGAGCGCCATTTATGGCATCGGCACCCCCGAGGACTACATGGAGATGCGGCTGATTGCCCGCGTCGGCGACAAGGTCGGCCAGCGCGACCTGATCTCGCGCCTCATCCGCATGCAGTACACGCGCAACGAGCAGGACTTTGCGCGCGGCACCTTCCGTGTGCGCGGCGACACCATCGACGTTTTCCCGGCGGAGCACAGCGAACTGGCAATCCGCTTCGAACTGTTCGATGACGAGATCGAGTCGCTGCAACTGTTCGATCCGCTGACCGGGCGTGTACGCCAGAAGGTGCCGCGGTTCACGGTGTACCCGTCGAGCCACTATGTGACGCCGCGCGACAAGGTGCTGGCGGCGGTGGAAACCATCAAGCTCGAACTGGGCGACCGGCTCAAGGAACTGGTGGGCGCGGGCAAGCTGGTGGAGGCGCAGCGACTGGAGCAGCGCACGCGTTTCGATCTGGAAATGCTGGCCGAGATCGGCCACTGCAAGGGCATCGAGAACTACACGCGCCATCTGTCGGGCGCCGCGCCGGGGGAGCCGCCGGCAACGCTGACCGACTACCTGCCCAAGGACGCGCTGATGTTCCTGGACGAGAGCCACCAGATGATCGGCCAGCTCGGCGGCATGTACAACGGCGACCGGGCGCGCAAGACCACGCTGGTCGAATACGGATTCCGGCTGCCAAGCGCGCTGGACAACCGGCCTCTCAAGCTCGAGGAATTCGAGACTCGGATGCGGCAATGCATATTCGTATCCGCCACCCCGGCGCAGTACGAAAAGGACCATGCCGGCAACGTGGTCGAGCAGCTGGTGCGGCCGACCGGGCTCATCGATCCGGAGGTGGAGGTCCGGCCTGCCACTCATCAGGTGGACGATGTGCTGGGTGAGATCCGCGTGCGGGTCGACAAGAACGAGCGCGTGCTCATCACCACCCTGACCAAGCGCATGGCCGAGCAGCTGACCGATTACCTCGGCGACAACGGGGTGAAGGTGCGCTACCTGCACAGCGATGTCGACACGGTCGAGCGGGTCGAGATCCTTCGCGATCTTCGCCTGGGCACTTTCGACGTCCTGGTAGGCATCAACCTGCTGCGCGAGGGCCTGGACATTCCGGAGGTGTCGCTGGTGGCTATCCTGGATGCCGACAAGGAAGGTTTCCTGCGCGCGGAGCGTTCCCTCATCCAGACCATCGGCCGGGCCGCGCGGAACCTGAACGGCAAGGCGATCCTGTACGCCGACAAGATGACGGACTCGATGAAGAAGGCCATCGACGAAACGGAGCGTCGTCGTGCCCGTCAGATCGCCCACAACGAAGCCAACGGCATCACGCCTCGCAGCATCGTGAAGCAGGTTCGCGACCTGATCGATGGCGTCTACAGCGAGAAGACGGGAAAGGAAATGGCCAAACTCGACCTGGAGCGCGCCAAGGTCGAGGACATGAGCGAAAAGGACATCGCCCGGGAAATCAAGCGGCTCGAGAAGCAGATGCTCGAGCACGCCCGCAACCTCGAGTTCGAGAAGGCGGCCCGCGTTCGCGACCAGTTGGCGCTGCTGCGCGAGCAGGCTTTCGGGGCGTCCGGCGGCGACAACATCGCCGTTCCACCTCAGTAAACAGAGGTTCGCTTTTTTCCAAGCCGAGCGTGCAACGAAGCGGCTGGGGTTTACCCCAGCAGACTTCGGGGGCTTCTGTTATACTTGAGCGAAACAGTCAACAACAAAAGAAGAACTTCGCGATGAAGGACCGACTCCTAACAACTGGTTCACCAGCGTCATGGGTCGGGCAGGGCGGAGACGAAGTCACCGCGGTCCAGAACCACGGTGTCATTTCAACGGTAAGCACTTGAAGGAGCTTGCGATGCGTCTCACTACCAAAGGCCGTTTTGCGGTCACAGCAATGATCGATCTGGCGCTGCGTCAGAACACCGGTCCGGTCACGCTTGCTGCAATCAGCCAGCGGCAGCAGATTTCTCTGTCGTATCTCGAGCAGCTTTTCGGCAAGTTGCGCCGTCATGAACTGGTCGAATCGACCCGCGGTCCCGGCGGCGGCTACAGCCTTGGCCGGAAGGCTGCGGACATCACGGTGGCGGACATCATTGTGTCGGTCGATGAGCCCATCGATGCCACGCAATGCGGCGGCAAGGAAAACTGCCTGGGCGAAGCCGGTCGTTGCATGACCCATGAACTGTGGGCTTCGCTGAACCAGCGCATGGTCGAATTTCTCGATTCGGTCACGCTGCAGAAGCTGGTCGACGACCAGATCGCCAAGGGCGTGCAGATCGAGAACAAGCCGGTCGTCAAGCGTGCGATCTCGGCTCAGCCGGTCGTCAAGCCGATCCGCGTGAACGCGCCGAATTCGGTGTTCGCTCTCGGTAACGCTTTCGCCAAGTCCTGAGCCTGATATCCGGCCGCGCCTTCGGGCGCCGCCACGAGCAGCCCCAGATCAAAGAACAACCCCACGTCAGCACGAGCCAGCCATGGACGTAACTCCTCATTTCCCGATCTATCTCGATTACGGCGCGACCACGCCCGTCGACCCGCGTGTGGTCGACGCCATGATTCCCTGGTTGCGCGAACACTTCGGCAATCCGGCGTCGCGCAGCCATGCCTGGGGCTGGGAGGCTGAAGAGGCGGTCGAGAAGGCGCGCGGCCAAGTGGCCGACCTGATCAACGCAGATCCCCGCGAAATCGTCTGGACGTCGGGCGCCACCGAGTCGATCAACCTCGCGCTGAAGGGCGCGGCGCAGTTCTACAAGGGCAAGGGCAAGCACCTGATCACGCTGAAGACCGAGCACAAGGCCGTGCTCGACACCATGCGGGAACTGGAGCGCCAGGGCTTCGAAGTCACTTATCTTGACGTCGAGGAAAACGGGCTGGTTGACCTCGAGAAGTTCAAGGCCGCGATCCGCCCCGACACCATTCTGGCCAGCGTGCTGTTCGTGAACAACGAGATCGGCGTGATCCAGGACGTGGTGGCTCTGGGCAATGTCTGCCGCGAAAAGGGCGTTATTTTCCACGTCGACTCGGCGCAGGCCACCGGCAAGGTCGACATCGACATCACGGCGCTGCCCATCGACCTGATGAGCCTCGCCTCGCACAAGACATACGGCCCCAAGGGCATCGGTGCGCTGTACGTGCGCCGCAAGCCGCGCGTGCGGCTCGAGGCCCAGATGCACGGCGGCGGGCACGAGCGCGGCATGCGTTCGGGCACGTTGCCGACCCACCAGATCGTCGGCATGGGCGAGGCCTATCGCATCGCCAAGCTGGAGATGAAGGACGACATCGCCCATGCGCGCCGCCTGCAGCAGCGTCTGCTCGACGGCTTGAAGGATGTCGAGCAGGTGTTCATCAATGGCGACCTCGAGCACCGTGTGCCGCACAACCTGAACATGAGCTTCAACTACGTCGAGGGCGAGTCGCTGATCATGGGCATCAAGGGTCTGGCGGTGTCGTCGGGCTCGGCCTGTACTTCGGCGAGCCTGGAACCCAGCTACGTGCTGCGCGCTCTGGGGCGCAGCGATGAACTGGCCCACAGCAGCCTTCGCATGACCATCGGCCGTTTCACGACCGAAGAAGAAATCGACTACGCCATTTCGACCATCAAGCACAACGTTGCCAAGCTGCGTGAGCTCAGCCCCTTGTGGGAGATGTTCCAGGACGGCGTCGACATCAGCACGATCCAGTGGTCGGCGCACTGACGGCCGACCGCAGCAGGCTCCACGATTGAACAAAGTTTGAGAGGTACACCATGGCATATTCTTCCAAGGTCATCGACCACTACGAAAATCCACGCAACGTCGGCTCCTTCGAAAAGGGCGACGATTCGGTCGGCACCGGCATGGTCGGCGCGCCGGCCTGCGGCGACGTGATGAAGCTGCAGATCAAGGTCAACCCCGAAACCGGCGTGATCGAAGACGCACGCTTCAAGACGTATGGCTGCGGCTCGGCCATTGCCTCGTCGTCGCTGGTGACCGAGTGGGTCAAGGGCAAGACGCTCGACGAAGCAGCTGCATTGAAGAATGCGCAGATCGCCGAAGAACTGGCGCTGCCGCCGGTGAAAATTCATTGCTCCATCCTGGCTGAAGACGCGATCAAGGCCGCGGTGAGCGACTACAAGGCCAAGCACGGCGCGAAGACCGAAGCTGCTGCAGCCGAAGCCGTCCACTGACATGGCCGTCACGCTGACCGAAGCCGCTGCGCGACACGTCACCCGCTACCTCGGCAAGCGAGGAAAGGGCGTTGGCGTGCGGCTGGGCGTGAAGACCACAGGCTGTTCGGGCCTGGCCTACAAGCTCGAGTATGTGGACGAACTGGCGCCCGAAGATGTGGTGTTCGAAGACCATGGCGTGAAAGTGCTGGTCGACCCGAAGAGCCTGGCCTACATCGACGGCACACAGCTCGACTTCGTGCGCGAAGGTCTGAACGAGGGTTTCAAGTTCATCAACCCGAACGAACGCGACCGTTGCGGCTGCGGCGAAAGTTTCCGCATCTGATGCGCCGTCGCTGACCGCGACAACAGCCGCCACCATGTCATGTGCTGGCGGTTTTTTCTTGCCATGAACCTGAACGACACCGACTTCCAACTGTTCGCCGTGCCGGCGACCTTCGCCCAGGACCGCGCCGCGCTCGACGTGCGCTGGAAAGAACTGCAGCGCGAAGCGCATCCGGACCGCTTTGCCGCGCAAGGCGCTGCGGCACAGCGCGTGGCCATGCAGTGGTCGGTGCGCATCAACGAGGCTTATCAGCGGCTCAAGGACCCGATTCGCAGGGCGAGCTACATCTGCGAACTGCATGGCTCGGCGGTGAATGCCGAGAACAACACGGCGATGCCGCCCGAGTTCCTCATGCAGCAGATGGAGTGGCGCGAAGCGCTCCACGAGGTCGACGATGTTGCATCGCTCGAAAAACTGCAGGCCGAGGTCGAAGCCGGCCGCACGCGTGCGCTCTCGTCGCTTGACTGGCTCATCGACGAGAAGGGCGACTACCCAGCCGCCGTGCAGCAGGTGAGAGCCCTCATGTTCATTGAGCGCTTCGCGCAGGACGTCGAAGCCAAATTCGATCAGTTGGGACAATAACGGCATGGCTCTTCTCCAGATTTCCGAACCCGGCCAGGCGCCCGATCCGCATCAGCGCCGCATCGCCGTGGGCATCGACCTCGGCACGACGCACTCCCTGGTTGCCTCGGTGCGCAACGGTGTGGCCGAATGCCTGCCTGACGACCAGGGCCGCGTGCTGCTGCCTTCGGCCGTGCGCTACCTTGAGGGTGACCGCCGCCAGATCGGCTTCGATGCCGTGGCCGCGCGTGCGCAGGACCCGGCCAACACCATCACGTCCGTGAAGCGGCTGATGGGCCGCGGCCTTGCCGATATCGCCAACCGCGACGCGATGTCGTATCGCATCGGCAGCGGTGACGGCGGGATGGTGTCGGTGCAGACGCTGGCCGGCGAGAAGTCGCCAGTGGAGGTCAGCGCCGAGATCCTGGCCACGCTGCGCTATCGCGCCCAGGACACCTTCGACGACGACGAGCTGTACGGCGCCGTCATCACCGTGCCGGCGTACTTCGACGAAGGTCAGCGGCAAGCCACCAAGGACGCGGCGCAACTCGCAGGCCTCAACGTGCTGCGCCTCATCAGCGAGCCCACTGCCGCGGCCATCGCCTACGGTCTCGACAATGCGAGCGAAGGTGTCTACGCGGTGTACGACCTCGGCGGCGGTACCTTCGACATCTCGATCCTGCGGCTGACGCAGGGCGTGTTCGAGGTGATTGCCACGGGCGGCGACTCGGCGCTGGGCGGTGATGACTACGACCATGCGCTGGCCGATTTCGTGCTGGCGCAAACCGGCCGGCAGGCCGGCAGCGATGCCGACCGTGCCGCACTCCTGGTGGCTGCGCGCGCGGCAAAGGAGGCTCTGACCGACGCCGAGTCGACGACGTTCAGCGCGAACGTCGGCGGCAGCACGGTTAGCTTCGAGCTGACGCGCGAACAGTTCTATGCGGCCACCCGGCCGCTGACCGACCGCACCATCGCCGCCGTGCGCAAGGCGCTGCGCGACGCGAAGCTCAAGCCTGACGACCTGCAGGGGATCGTGCTGGTTGGCGGGTCCACGCGCATGCCGCAGGTCCGGCGCGCCGTTGCCGACTTCTTCGGACGCGAGCCGCTGGTGAACCTGAACCCCGATGAAGTCGTCGCGCTGGGCGCGGCCGTGCAGGCCAATCAACTGGCGGGCAACGACGGCGCTGGCGAACTCCTGTTGCTCGACGTGATTCCGCTGTCGCTCGGCATCGAGACCATGGGAGGGCTGGTCGAGCGCATCGTGCCGCGCAACCAGACCATCCCGACAGCGATGGCACAGGACTTCACCACATACCAGGACGGCCAGACCGCGCTGGCGCTGCACGTGGTGCAGGGCGAGCGTGACCTCGTGTCCGATTGCCGCAGCCTCGCTCGCTTCACGCTCCGAGGCATTCCGCCGATGGCAGCGGGCGCGGCACGCATTCGCGTGACCTTCACGGTCGACGCCGACGGCCTGCTGAGCGTGAGCGCAAAGGAGCAGGCCAGCGGTGTCGAGGCGAGCGTGGCGGTCAAGCCGTCCTACGGCCTCTCGGACGACCAGATCGCGACCATGCTGCAGGAAAGCTTTTCCACTGCACAGCAGGACATGCAGGCCCGCGCGCTGGTCGAAGCCCGCGTGGATGCCGAGCGCATGCTGCTGGCAACCCGGAGCGCACTCGACGCCGACGGTGACCTGCTCACCGGCGAAGAGCGCGCCGTCATCGATGGTTCGATGGCGCAACTGCGCGAGGCCGCGAAGGGCAGCGATGCGGCCGCGATCGAGGCCGCGACCAAGAAGCTGGCCGACGACACCGAAGCCTTCGCCGCACAACGCATGAACGCGGGCATTGCGCGCGCGCTTGCCGGTCGCAAGGTCGAATCCCTCTAGAACAACGACATGCCCACGATCAAGATCTACCCGCATCCCGAGTACTGCCCGCAAGGCGCCGAAATCACCGCGCCCGCGGGCACCTCGATCTGCGAGGCGCTGCTCGACCACGACATCAACATCGAGCACGCCTGCGAGATGAGCTGCGCCTGCACCACCTGCCACGTCATCGTGCGGGAAGGCTTCAATTCGCTCAACGAAGCGGAAGAGGGCGAGGAAGACCTGCTCGATCGCGCCTGGGGTCTCGAGCCGCAGTCGCGCCTGAGTTGCCAGGCCATCCTGGCGCAGGAGAATGTGACGGTCGAGATTCCCAAGTATTCGATCAACCACGCCAAGGAAAACCACTGATGAGCGCAGCGCTTGTTCGCCCCAGGCAGGCTCGCTTCCCCGTGCGGGGCGGCGAGGGTACGAAGTGCCGAGCCAGGGGGCACGCATGAGTCGCCTGATCGTTCTCGATACCGAGACCACCGGCCTTTCCGCGGAGAACGGCGATCGGGTGATCGAGCTTGGCTGCGTCGAACTGTTCAACCGCAAGCTCACGGGCAACGACCTGCACATCTACTTCAACCCCGAGCGCGAGAGCCATGAAGACGCGCTCAAGGTGCACGGGCTCACCACCGACTTCCTGCGGGACAAGCCGAAGTTCGCTACCTTGGCCAACGACGTCGTCGAGTACCTGCGCGGGGCGGAGTTGATCATTCACAACGCGGCGTTCGACGTCGGATTCCTCAACAAGGAATTCGAGCGCGCGGGCCTGCCGCCATTGCGCACCTTCGTCAGCGAAGTGACCGACACGCTGGCCATGGCCAAGCAGGTCTACCCGGGCAAGCGCAATTCGCTCGATGCGCTGTGCGACCGCTTCGGTGTCGACCGCTCCAACCGGACCTTCCACGGCGCCAAGCTCGATGCGCAACTGCTGGCCGACGTCTACATCAACCTCACGCGTGGACAGGATGCGCTGTTGATCGACGTGGCGTCCACCGAACCCGTGCAGGGCACCACGGTGGTCGCCATCGACTTGAGCCAGTTCGAGCTGCCGGTGATCTTCGCGGGCGAGCAGGAACTGGCCGCGCACGATGCGGTTTTGACGCAGCTCGACAAATCAAGCGGTGGTCGCACGTTGTTTCGCCAAAACAGCGAAAAACCTGTGGCATAATCTGAGGCTTCGCACAACGCGATACGTGTTCAAGATGCTGAACTTAAAAGCAGTGTCTCAGGGCGGTTAGCTCAGGGGTAGAGCACAGCATTCACACTGCTGGGGTCGGAGGTTCGAAACCTCCACCGCCCACCAAACAAAAAGCGACTTGGATTTCCAAGTCGCTTTTTTCTTGCCCGTTCGCTTTCGGTCTCTGGCTTTTTCTAGAGGCTATTTCGAATCGAACAGGTCGTCGCAGGTGTCGCACGCGAAGTACAGATTCTGTTCTGCGCATTGGACCGAGCCAGTGGCGCCAGCCCGAATTCGCCAGTCGCACGAACGGCCTTGCCGGGTCAGCGTGCCCTCCGCATAGCAGGGCGCTTGCTCGTAGTGGTCGTGCAGCGTCTTGTAGTCGACCTCTTTTGCGCGAGAGAAGAATTCCTGGGCCTTGCTGTGGCTGCGCGGCACGTCCGACGCACGGCAGGAGGCTGGGGCATCGGTGTGGAAGTCGGCGACGTAGATGTTGCTGAACGCTGAGTTGCGTGTTGCGCAGGAAGCGAGCAGCACCGCGCCCGCCAGCAGCGTCAGGACGCCTGCTCTCACTTCCATACCGCCGAACTCGCTTCGCCGGGATTCTTGTAGGAAACGGCCGGATGCCGGTAGACGTCGCTCGATTTCAGGTCGAACTGCGCATAAAGGGCATCTATCAGCCATTGAAGCGACGCATTCTGGGCCGCCGTCACCGCCTCGTAGCTGTCATCGTCGATGTGCATGCCGACAAGCTCGATGCCGATCGAATCGTCGTTGACCGGATAGCGGTCGGGGTAAGGCTTCGCGCGCTCGTGCGCGTCTATGGCGTTGATCTGGCGCGTCCATGACATGGCGAGCATCTTGGCCATCGCAGCCGTGTCGCAACTGCTCTTGTTCACCGTCAGGCATTTCGACTTGATCAGCTTGCCCACGTGGTAGCAACGAGCGAACAGGCTGGCCGTCTGGTAAATCTGCCCGTTCTTGTCGATCAGGAAGTGAGCGCCGTTGCCGCCTGCCTGATAACCGCTGAGGGTGGATTCGGCGGTAGGCGAGTCGGTCTGGTGGACCACGATGGCCAGCACGCTGGGCAAGGCGCCGTGCTCGATTCCCGAGGACCGCCTGGGAATCACCTTCGGGTCGACCAGCATCCCGTTGGCGTCGATGGTGGGCATTGTTGTTTCTCCTCCCTTGAATTTGCAGCGCTCGTCGGTGGCCCGCGCTCTGCAAAGTACAGCACATCGATCACGGATCCCCAAACCGCAGTGGTAACGCGATTTAACAGTGAAGGGCGATGGGGCGGCTTCATGAGGGTGTCACATCGGGGGGCGATTTGGGCTGCGTTGTCGGTCCGCGCCGACGGCAAGTCCAGCAAGGTGCTGGCGCACCGGTTGCTCCATCGGCCTAGAAGCGACAGGAAAGGAGCAAGACCATGACCACACATCCCGATCTGCCGACCCCGGTCACCCCGGACCTGCCCGTCGAACCCGACGAAGGTCCGGACACGGCGCCCGACGAGCCTACCGATCCCGAGCCGCCGCCCACAGCCACCTGATCATTGCCGAGCCTTCGGGCAAAGACTCTCCGCGGCTCTGCGCGCGAGCCGAGCTAAGCTCGCGAAATGGACGAAATTGATTGCGCCGTCATCGGCGGTGGCGTGGTGGGGCTGGCGGTAGGGCGCGCTTTGGCGCTCGCCGGCCGTGAAGTGCTGGTTCTCGAGTCGGAAGGCGCCATCGGCACTGGGACGAGTTCGCGCAACAGCGAGGTCATTCACGCCGGCATCTACTACCCTCAGGGTTCGCTCAAGGCGAAGCTTTGCGTGGAGGGCAAGCACCTGCTGTACGACTATGCAGCAGAGCGCGGCGTGCCGCACAGGCGCTGTGGCAAGTTCATCGTGGCCACATCGCCCGAACAAGCCGAGCAGCTCGAAGCGATCCGTGCCAAGGCTGCGGCCAACGGCGTCGACGATCTCGAACTGCTTACCGCGCAACAGGCCATTGCGCTGGAGCCGCAGCTGCACTGCGTGGCCGCACTGAATTCGCCGAGCACCGGCATCGTCGACAGCCATGCATTCATGCTGAGCCTCCTCGGCGATCTCGAAAATGCAGGCGGAATGCTCGCTCTGAAATCGCCAGTCAGCCGCGCCGAATGCACGGGCGGCGCTATTGTGCTGATAGCGGAGGACGGTACGGCGCTGCGCTGCCGCAGCGTTGTCAATGCCGCAGGCCTGGGGGCGCCCGCCTTGGCGCGCCACTTCGAAGGGTTGCCCGCTTCATCGGTGCCGGAGGAGTACTTCGCCAAGGGCAACTACTTCACCCTGTCGGGGCGCGCGCCGTTCGGGCGCCTTGTCTACCCGGTCCCGGAACCCGGTGGTCTGGGCGTGCACCTGACCATCGATCTCGGCGACCAGGCCAAGTTCGGTCCCGATGTGCAATGGGTCGAGTCGGCCGACGACCTGGTTGTCGATCCGCGGCGCGGCGATGCCTTCTACGCCGAGGTGCGAAAGTACTGGCCGGGTTTGCCGGATGGCGCGCTGATCGCGGGCTATGCAGGCATGCGCCCGAAGATCTCCGGACCCGGCGAGCCGGCTGCCGACTTCATGATCGACGGACCCGCCTCTCACGGAGTGCCGGGACTCGTGAACCTGTTCGGCATCGAGTCGCCCGGACTGACGAGCAGCCTCGCCATCGGGCGCCACGTCGCCGGACTGCTGGCGCAGGCGTAGCGCACATCGCGTGTACGACGAAGGCGCGTCGTGTGCGCAGCAGTGCATCTGATGTGCATGAGGGTCTTTCGAGCCTGTAACATGACAGCACGCCATTTGCTGGCGTGAAGCCGCCGGCGCGGTGCCGGTGTCATCACGGAGGAAAGATTCCAATGAGTGCATCCCAAAATCTTGAAGCAGCAGCCGAAGACATCGCGAGCGACGTGCGCGGCGTGCTGGCGAGCAAGGACCTGGATTCGGTTCCCCACATCAAGGCGCTGCGCCAGCGCATCGACACCAAGCTGGCCATTGCACGCGAACTCGCGTCGGAGAAGAGCAAGCTCGCCGCCAAGAAGGCGCGCGAGGCAGCCACCTCCGCCAACGCCTACGCCCACGACGAACCATGGCAGATTGCCGGTGCCGCACTGGCCGTCGGCGTGCTGGTGGGCCTGCTGCTTGGCCGCCGCTGACCTGAATACGAACCGCAGCATCGTTCGACCGGACATGGCCGGAGCCAGCCGATGAGGCTGCTGTCCCTGTTCGGGCTGAACGCCCGGATCCGGCGCCTGCGGATCGCGGCTGCCGAAGGCGCTCTAGCGGCCGAAGACCGGGTGCAACTGCTGCGCATGGCCTGGGAGGATGAGAAGCAGCGCCTGAAGCTGATGCTGATCCTCGTCGTGGCCGTGCTGGGGCTGACCACGGTCACGGTGGCCTTGCTGTCCGTGGCGGTGGTGGTTCATTTCTGGGAAACGCCATACCGCATCACGGCCGCCTGGTCGGTGGCGGGTGTGTGGATCGTGCTGTGGCTGGCGGCTGCCATCGGTCTGCTGACGACCTTGCGCAATGCGTCCAACAGTTTCGTGCCGGCGCGTCAGGAATTCGAACGTGATTGGGCGTGGGTGCAGGACCGTTTCGGCCTGGGCAAGGATCCAGACCATGATGAAGATGCGCCGCGACCGCCGCGTCCCGTCACGCGAGAAGAGCTGCTTGCGCGCATGGAGCGTCAGCGCCAGCGCATCGCCACGCTGCAGGGCGGGCGCGAGGTGCCGACCGGTGCCGACAACGATGGCGGCGCAGGTGCACGGAGTGAAAGCGACGCGCCTCCGGCCAACGAGTCCGCTGCTGCCGCCGCGCTGCGCATTGCACGGGCCCACCCCGTGGCAACGGGCGTGGTTGCCGCCACTGCCGTGGTGGTGATCAAGCCGAAGCGCCTGCTGCGCTGGGCTGCGTTTATCGCGCCGATCCTCTGGCGCATGCGCTGACGCGGCTCTTGAAAAAGCCGAAGGCTCAGGCCTTGCTGCGGTCGCGCAGCAGCGCCTGGGCGGTTTCGCGGACCAGCGCCGGACCGCGGTAGATCAGGCCGGTGTAGACCTGCACCACGTCCGCGCCCGCGGCGATCTTGGCCTTGGCATCGGCACCGCTCAGGATGCCACCGACCCCGATGATCGGAAAGCCCGCGCCGAGCGCTGAGCGCAGTTGCGCCACCACGCGGTTGCTGGCTTCGCGCACCGGCGCGCCCGAGAGTCCGCCGGCTTCCTCTGCATGCGGCAACCCCTTGACGGCGTCGCGCGAGAGCGTGGTGTTGGTTGCGATCACGCCATCCATGCCGTGGCGCTTCAGCGTGGCGGCAATGACGGCGACCTGCGCCTGGTCCAGGTCGGGCGCGATCTTCACGAGCAGCGGTGCCCGCTTGGCGTGGCGCGTGGCCAGAGTCTCGCGCCGTTCGGCCACCGCGCCAAGCAGTGCGTCGAGCGCCTCATCGCTTTGCAGCGTGCGCAGGTTGGCCGTGTTCGGGCTCGAGATGTTGATGGTCACATAGTCGGCGTGCGGGTATACGCCGTCGAGGCAGGCAAGGTAGTCGTCCACTGCGCGCTCGATCGGCGTGGCGGCGTTCTTGCCGATGTTCAGTCCCAAAAGCATCGGCGCGCGCGCATTTCTGCCGCCCGTGCGAAACCGCGCCTTCTGCACGTTGGCCACGAAGGCGTCGAGCCCTTCGTTGTTGAAGCCGAGGCGGTTGATCAGGGCGTCGCGCTGCGGCAGGCGGAACATGCGCGGCTTCGGGTTGCCGGGCTGCGCCTTCGGCGTCACCGTGCCGACCTCGACGAAGCCGAAGCCCATGGCGGAGAAGGCGTCGATGCAGCGCGCGTTCTTGTCGAGTCCGGCGGCGAGGCCGACGCGGTTTGGAAAATTCAGGCCGGCGAGCTGCACCGGATCGTCGATGCGCGGCGACGAATAGGCGCAGGCCAGCGGCGTGTTCTGTGTTCTGGCGAGGCCGTCGAGCGTGAGTTCATGGGCGTGCTCGGGGTCGAAACCGAACAG
The DNA here is from genome assembly GCF_902712855.1 of Variovorax paradoxus. Taxonomy (NCBI): domain Bacteria; kingdom Pseudomonadati; phylum Pseudomonadota; class Betaproteobacteria; order Burkholderiales; family Comamonadaceae; genus Variovorax; species Variovorax paradoxus. The sequence goes on along the minus strand of NZ_LR743507.1, from coordinate 3,996,393 downwards.
GAAAGGGCGGGCGAGACCGTAGAGCGAGGAGGGCGACAGCAGGGGCATCGGATAATTCCGGACTTCAATGAGCCAAGGATTCTCCGCGATGACCGCACCCGCCTCCCCAAACCCCGCCAACCCCGTCTCGCAGGACGAACTCAAGGCCCAGGTCGGCCGCGCCGCGCTGGCCTATGTGGTCAAGGGAGAGATCGTCGGCGTCGGTACCGGCTCCACGGTGAACAAGTTCATCGATGCGCTGGCCACCATCAAGGACGAGATCAAGGGCGCCGTCTCCAGTTCGGTCGCTTCGACCGAGCGTTTGCGCGCGCTGGGCATTCCGGTGTTCGACAGCAACGAGGTGGAGGAGCTCGCTGTCTACATCGACGGTGCCGACGAGATCGACCATCGCGGGTTCATGGTGAAGGGCGGAGGCGCCGCGCTGACGCGCGAGAAGATCGTGGCGGCTCAGTCGCGCAGGTTCGTCTGCATCGCGGATGCATCGAAGCTGGTGGAAACGCTGGGCGCCTTCCCGCTGCCGGTGGAGGTGATCCCGATGGCCGCACGCCGCGTGATGCGCCAGTTCGCCAGCATGGGCGGCATTGCGCAGGTGCGCGAGAAGGACGGCCTGCCGCTGGTCACGGACAACGGGCAGCACATCGTCGACGTCACGGGCCTTCGGATCAGCGACCCGCGTGCCTTCGAGTCCGAGGTGAGCCAGTGGCCCGGCGTGGTGACGGTGGGCGTCTTTGCACACCAGAAAGCCGACGTGTGCCTGCTGGGCACGTCGGCGGGCGTGAAGACCCTGCAGTTCGACTGACCGGCTAGAACTTGATGCCGGCCGGGTTGCTCGGGCTCGGCTCGCTCGATGGGGCCGAGGGCGGCGCAGGCTGCGCTGCCGGTGCCGTGGGTGCCGCCGGTGCGGGCGCTGCCTGTTGCGCCACCAGCGGCCGCGCGAGCCCGTTGCGGTAGCCCGGAGGCAGGCTGTTGCTCTTGGGATAACCGGCCGCATCGAGGTATTGCGACCACTCGGCATCCGAGAAGCCCTTGAGCTGTTGCGAACCGATGGTGAGCAGCGGGAGCGAGCTCTGGCTGCTCAGTCGCTGCAGCGCATCGATTTCCGCGTTGCTCTTCACTGTGCGTTCGTCGAATGGAATGCCGCGCGTGATGAGCAGCGTGCGGGCCATGCTGCATGGTCCGCACTCCTCACCGGTATACAGCGTCACCGGATAGCGCTGCACCACCTGCCGAAGCTCGTAGGGCAGGCCTGCATTGGCCGGCATGCCTGGGCTGCCTTGCGATGCCGACGCCGGCGCGGTGCTGGCGCTGGGTGCCTGGTCGGTGAACGTGACCTTGCCGTTCTTGTCGACTTGGCGGTAGACCGGCTGCGCCACCGCGCCGACGGCGATGAGCGCCAGGACAAGACCCGTCAGGCGATGCAGTGAGAATTTGTAAATCGGATGCATCGCCCGAGTATCGCAAGCTTCAGCGCCGCATCAAGCGGGCTGAGGCTCCGCCATCCCTTGGTGTCGCAGCAGCGCATCAAGCTGGGGCTCGCGGCCGCGGAAGGCCTTGAACGAATCCATCGCGCTGCGGCTGCCGCCGGCCTCCAGGATCGCCTGGCGGTACTTGCGGCCGGTTTCGATGTTGGGCTCGCCATCGGCACCCACTGTTTCCTCGAACGCGGCATAGGCGTCGGCGCTCAGCACTTCGGCCCACTTGTAGCTGTAGTAGCCGGCGGCATAACCGCCCGAGAAGATGTGGCTGAAAGTATTCGGTGTACGGCTGAACGGCGGTGAAGGCATCACCGCGACTTCGGCGCGTACCTGGCCGAGCAGCGCCATCACGTCGCCAGGCTTGGCGGCGTCGGCACGGTACTCGGTGTGCAGCAGCATGTCGAACAGCGAGAACTCGATCTGGCGCAGCGTCTGCAGGCCGCTCTGGAAATTCTTGGCCGCCGTCATCTTGTCGAACAGCGCGCGCGGCAGCGGCTCATCGGTGTCCACATGGGCGGTCATGTGCTTGAGCACGTCCCACTCCCAGCAGAAGTTCTCCATGAACTGGCTCGGCAGTTCGACCGCATCCCACTCGACGCCGCTGATGCCCGAGACGTCGCGCTCGTTCACCTGCGTGAGCATGTGATGCAGGCCATGGCCGAACTCGTGGAAGAGGGTGGTCACATCGTCGTGCGTCAGCAGCGGCGGCTTGCCGTCGACGCCGCTCGCGAAGTTGCACACCAGCTGCGCCACCGGGGTCTGCAGCACGCCGTTGTCGGGGCGCAGCCAGCGGGCGCGCACGTCGTCCATCCAGGCGCCACCGCGCTTCGCGGCGCGCGCGGAGGGGTCCAGGTAGAACTGGCCGACCTTCTGGCCGGCACGTTCGATGCGGTAGAACTCGACGCTCGGATGCCACGTGGGTGCCGAGTCGCGGCGGATCGACACTTCGAACAGCGTCTCGACGATCTTGAAGAGGCCCGCCATGACCTTCGGCGCGGGGAAGTACTGCTTCACCTCCTGCTCGCTGAAGGCGTAGCGCGCCTCCTTGAGCTTCTCGCCGATGTAGCTCCAGTCCCAGGGCTGCGGGTCGGTGATGCCCAATTGTTCGGACGCGAAGACGCGCAGGTCCGCCAGGTCGCGTTCGCCGTAGGGCTTGGCCTTGGTGGCGAGGTCGCGCAGGAACTTCACGACCTGCTCCGGCGACTCGGCCATCTTCGGCACGACCGACAGCTCGCCGAAGTTGCTGTAACCCAGCAGTTTCGATTCTTCCTCGCGCAGCGCGAGGATCTCGGTGATGAGCGAGGTGTTGTCGAATGCGGCGTCGCCGAATTCGCTGGCGCGGGTCACGTAGGCGCGGTAGAGCTTCTCGCGCAATGCGCTGCTCCTGGCGAACTGCATCACCGGCAGGTAGCACGGCATCTTGAGGGTGAGCTTGTAGCCCTCCTTGCCGTCGGCCTGCGCAGCGGCGCGCGCGGCGCTCGTCACGTCCTCGGGCACGCCTTCGAGTTCACCCATGCTGGCGAAGTAGGCAAATGCGTCGGTGGCATCGAGGGCGTTCTCGCTGAACTTCTGGCTCAGTTCGGCCTGGCGTTCCTGGATGTCGGCAAAGCGCTTCTTGGCATCGCCCTGCAGTTCCGCGCCGCCCAGCACGAAGTTGCGCACTGCGTTGCGATGCGCCTGGCGCTGCTCCGCATTGAGCGTGGCAACGTCGATGGCCTTGTATTTGGCGTACAGGCGCTTGTCGGAGCCCAGTCGGGTCCAGAACGCGGTGACGCGCGGCATCGCCTCGTTGTAGGCGGCGCGCAGTTCGGGCGTGTCGGCCACGGCGTTGAGGTGGCCGACGGCGCCCCACGCGCGGCTGAAGCGTTCCGACGCCACGTCGAGCACCTTGGAGATCGCATTCCAGTCGGCCGGGAACTCAGGCGCAGTCACGGTCTGAAGCGCGGTCTCGGCATCTGCCAGCAAGGCGTCGACGGCAGGAGCGACGTGCTCGGGCTTGATGCGGTCGAACAGCGGGAGATCGGTGAAATCGAGAAGAGGGTTGGTCATATGGGTGATCCTGTTCGAACGTGGCGAGACCATTTTTCGGAGGCCACCGCAGAACCGGCTTCGCCGGACCGCCGGTGGCGCCCCTTGGGAAGGGGCGGTTGCACGCAGTGCGCAAGCAACGCCGTGATTCTTATCTTGCGGCGCGTTCGGCCGCTTCAAGGGTGTTGGCGAGCAGCATGGCGCGCGTCATGGGGCCGACGCCGCCCGGTACGGGGGTGATCCAGCCCGCAACCTCTTTCACGCCGTCGAAGTCGACGTCGCCCGCCAGCTTGCCGTCGGGCTTGCGGTTCATGCCCACGTCGATGACCACTGCGCCGGGTTTCACCATGTCGGCGGTCACGAGGTTGAGCTTTCCGACCGCCGCGATGATCACGTCGGCCTGGCGCGTGATGGCACCCAGGTCCTGCGTGGCGCTGTGGCAGATGGTGACGGTCGCGCTCTTGCCCAGCAGCATCATGGCCATCGGCTTGCCGACGATGTTGCTGCGTCCGATGACCACCGCGTGCTTGCCGCGCAGGTCGTAGCCGATCGACTCGAGCATCTTCATGCAGCCGTAGGGCGTGCAGGGCCAGAAGCCGGGCGCGCCGGTCATGAGCGCGCCGGCGCTGGCAACGTGGAAGCCGTCGACGTCCTTGGCTGGCGAGATGGTCTCGATGACCTTCTGGCTGTCCATGTGCTTGGGCAGCGGCAGCTGCACCAGGATGCCGTGCACCTTCGGGTCGTCGTTGAGCGTGCGGATGCGGGCCAGCAGGTCGGCCTCGCTCATGTCGGCGGGATAGGTCTCGAGGGTGGCCTCGAGGCCCGTCTGCGCGCTGTCGTTGACCTTGTGCTTCGTATAGACCTGGCTGGCCGGGTCTTCGCCGACGAGGATGATGGAAAGGGCCGGATTCACGCCTCGCGCCTTCAGTGCGGCGGTGCGGCCGGCGACTTCGGCGCGAATGGTTTTGGCGAGGGCGTTGCCGTCGATCAGTTGGGCGGTCATCGGTTTCGGTTTTCCAAGTAAAAACGCCCGCTTGCGCAGGCGTGGTGGTCGTTCATTGCTATCGAAGAGACAGCTTCTAGGCCTTGGCCGCTGGCGCCGCCTGCCCCAGTGCGATCTTGAGCAGATCGGCCACGGTGTTGGCGTTGAGCTTTTCCATGATGTTGGCGCGGTGCGCCTCGACCGTCTTGATGCTGATCCCCAGGTCGTCGGCGATCTGCTTGTTCAGGCGTCCGGCCACGATGCGTTCGAGCACCTGCGCCTCGCGGCCCGTGAGCTTGGACAGCAGCGCGTCGCGGCTGGCCGATTGCTGGTGCTGCGTGAAGGCACCGCGCGCATGTTCGAGCATGCGTTCGACCAGCGTGACGAGTTCTTCGTCGTTGAAGGGCTTCTGGATGAAGTCCATCGCACCCTTCTTCATGCTGTCGACCGCCATCGGCACGTCGCCGTGGCCGGTGATGACCACGATCGGCAGCGGGGAGCGCCGTTCGATCAGCCGATCCTGCAGTTCGAGGCCGGTCATGCCGGCCATGCGGATGTCGACGATCAAACAGGCGACTTCGCGCGGGTCGTATCGGGAGAGAAAGGATTCGGCGGAATCGAAACAGCGGACTCTGTAGTCCTTGCCTTCGAGCAGCCATTGCAGCGAATCGCGTACGGCTTCGTCGTCGTCGACGACATAGACCGTGCCCTTCTTCGGAATCAAACTCATGCAGGTACCTTTGCCTCGTCGCTAGCTACGGAACTGATAGCGTCCAACACCGGAATCCAGAAGGAAAAACGGCATCCGATCACATCCGGACCATTGTAGATGTTCTCCGCCTGCATCCGGCCGCGGTGCGACTCGACGATGGTGCGGCACAGATTCAGCCCGATGCCCATGCCTTCGGGCTTGGTGGAGAAGAAGGCTTCGTAGAGCCGGTCCATCACTTCCGGTGCCAGGCCCTTGCCGGTGTCCTGCACCGAGAACTCGATGGCGTTGTGGCCCTCGATGACCTTGGGCAGCACGCGCAACTCGACGCTGCGGCGCGCCAGCGGCCGATCGGCGATGTCAATGGATTCGGCCGCGTTCTTCAGGAGGTTGACCATCACCTGCTCGATCAGGATCGGGTCCACGCGCACCACGGGCAGCCGCGCCGCCACGTAGTGGTTCAGGCGCACGTTGCGCCGGCGCAGTTCGATGCCGGCGAGTTCGACCGCCTCGCTCACCATGGTGGCGACGTCGGCCGGCGTGCGATTGGGCTCGCTGCGCTTCACGAAGGAGCGGATGCGCTGGATGATCTGACCCGCGCGCTGCGCCTGCTTCGACGTCTTCTCGAGTGCTGCGAGCAACGCGTCGTTGTCGATCGACTGGCCCTTGATGCGCGACATCATGCCGTTGCAGTAGTTGGTGATGGCGGTCAGCGGCTGGTTGAGCTCGTGCGCCACGCTCGAAGCCATTTCGCCCATGGTGATGAGACGGCTCGCCGCCTGTGCCTTGTCGGCTTGCGCGGCCGCCTGTTCCTCGGCGTCGCGGCGCGGCGTGATGTCGGTGGCGATCACCAGTTGCGCGAGGCGGCCGTCGACCCAGGTCAGGTAGCGCGAGCGCACTTCGAGCCACTTGCCCAGGTGCGGCACGAAGATTTCGTTGTTGGCGGTTTGCGCGGCGGTGAGCGTGTCGATCGGCAGGCCCGCGTAGGGGTCGACGTCGTCCAGGCCTTCGTCGTGTGCGTTGGAGGCCGGCACGCCGGCCTGCGCCACCATGCCGAGATGGCCCACCGTGTCGGAGCCGAACCACAACCGATACAGCTTGTTGGCGAACAGCAGTTCCTCGCTGCCGATGGGCGCCACCGACACGGCAGCGTCGAGCGCTTCCAGCACGGTGGTGAAGCGTTCGTACGAGGCCGAGAGCTGCTCACGGATGCGCGTGGGCTCGGTGATGTCGGTCATCGACGTCATCCAGCCGGTCTGGTGGCCGCGTGCGTCGATCAGCGGTGACACGTAGAGCCGCGCATTGAACACGCTGCCGTTCTTTCGCTTCACGCGCACCTGGAAGCCGCCCGGCAGGGCGCGGCCGTGCAACTCTTCTTCGAGCCGCTCGTTCATCACCTCGCGGTCGGACTCGAGCCAGTACGGGAAGGGCGGCGTCTGGCCGACCAGTTCCTCCTCGCTCCAGCCCGTCATGGCGCAGAAGGCCGCATTCACGTACGTGATGCGCCCTTGCAGGTCGAGCACGCGCATGCCGGTGAGCATGGAGTTTTCCATCGCGCGGCGGAAGTTGGTCTCCGCCACCAGCCGTTGCTGGGCCTGCAGGCGCCGGCGTGTGTGGCGCCAGGTGCCGATCAGCATCCAGCTCGTGAGCACGCTGAGCGCGCACACCAGCCAGAAGAGCCCGTTGCCGACCACGCCTTGTGAGGTGCGATACGCCTGGGCGCGAAGCACCAGCGCATTGCCGACGGGCGACACCGGCACTTCGTATTCATTCGTGCGCTCGGACCACGGGAGCAGGCGCGTGCCGCTGTCCTTCAGGTTGGTGGTGTTGCCGGCGATGACGTGGCCCTTGGCGTCGAGCAGCGATACCGCGTAGCGCGCCTGCACCTCGGATGGCATGCCGTAGCGCAGCAGCCCGTCGACCGAGAATTCTCCGAGAACCACGCCGGCGAACAGGCCCTGGTCGAACAGCGGAATGTGCAGCTGCAGCATGGCAGCCGGTTCGCCGCCTGCCACAGGCTGCGAATACACCGGCTGTCGCAGTTCGCGCGCCAGGGCGTAATTGCTTTCGATGTCGCCGGGGCGCAGCACGTCGCCGATCAGGTGCTGCTGCGCCGGATGCACGCTGGGCGCCGCGTAGCCGGCCTTGAAGCGGCGGCGGTCGTCGATCCAGGTGATGGTCTGGAGTTCGGGGAACTGGCTCACCAGCGATTCGGCGCGGCTGGTGAACTCGACGGGGTCGATCTCGCGGTTGGATGCGTCGCGCGCGATGCGCATCAGCTGTTCCTGGCGCTCGAGCAGCCGCAGGCGCATGCGCTGCTGCGCGTATTCGACGTCACGGCGTACCGACTCCTGCTCGCGCTCGACCTCCTCCGTGCGCAGGTACCAGAAGGCCGAGACGATGGCCGCCAGGAAAAGCAGCACCGCCGCCATCGGCGCGAGCATGGCGACGGCGTCCTGCAGCACCGGCGTCTGCCGGCGCCACCACTTGCGCCACCAGGACAGGGGCGACGCTTTCACGGCATTGCGGGCAACCGCCAACGGGGAGGAGAGGGGCATGGTCCGAGTTTAGGTGAAGGCCCTCGGGAAACGACGTGAAAGCCGCGGTGGCATAGGCTCCAGCATGGTCGGTTTCTAGCGGTCATCGGGATGCGGTCACAGTTCAAAATTCCACATTAAGAAACTATGGCGCACTATTTGAAATCACGATGTTTCTATGAGAAACTCCGCCGCGCTGCGCGCATAGCGCACTAAATTACCGCCACAGCCCTAAAAGGAGAGACAAGCATGTCGGCAAATCCCGAGAACCTGTTCGGCTCGGCCGCAAACGACGCGGACGCCCAGGAGACCCGTGAATGGATGGATGCACTGTCCTCCGTCATCCAGAGCGAAGGGCCCGAGCGGGCGCACTTCCTTCTCGAGCAGCTGCTCGAGCATGCCCGCCAGAACACGGTCGACATGCCGTTCTCGGCCAACACCGGCTACGTCAACACCATCGAACCCTCGCAGGAGGCCCGCAGCCCCGGCAATCTCGAGATCGAACAGCGCCTGCGCGCCTACATGCGCTGGAACGCCATGGCGATGGTGGTCAAGGCCAACCGCCATCACCCGGCCGAAGGCGGTGACCTGGGCGGCCACATCGGTTCCTTCGCCTCGCTGGCGAGCATGTTCGGCGCAGGCTTCAACCACTTCTGGCGCGCCGAGAGCGAAAGCCATGGCGGCGACCTGCTCTACATCCAGGGCCACGTGTCCCCCGGCATTTACGCCCGCGCCTACCTCGAGGGCCGTCTTTCCGAAGAGCAGCTGCTGAATTTCCGCCAGGAAGTCGACGGCAAGGGCCTGTCGAGCTATCCGCACCCGAAGCTGATGCCCGAGTTCTGGCAGTTCCCCACCGTCTCGATGGGCCTCGGCCCGCTGATGGCCATCTACCAGGCCCGCTTCCTCAAGTACCTGCACGCACGCGGCATCGCCAACACCGAGAACCGCAAGGTCTGGGTGTTCTGCGGCGACGGCGAAATGGACGAGGTCGAATCGCTGGGCGCCATCGGCCTGGCCGCGCGCGAGAACCTCGACAACCTGATCTTCGTCATCAACTGCAACCTGCAGCGCCTCGACGGCCCGGTCCGCGGCAACGGCAAGATCATCCAGGAGCTCGAAGGCGAGTTCCGGGGCGCCAACTGGAACGTCATCAAGCTGGTCTGGGGCAAGGGCTGGGACGCCCTGCTCGAGAAGGATCACGACGGCGCGCTGCGCAAGATCATGATGGAGTGCAACGACGGCGACTACCAGTCGTTCAAGGCCAACGACGGCGCCTACGTGCGCAAGAACTTCTTCGGACGCGACCCGCGCACGCTGAAGATGGTCGAGCACATGACCGACGACGAAGTCTGGGCGCTGCAGCGCGGCGGCCATGACTCGCAGAAGGTGTACGCCGCCTTCCACGCCGCGCAGAACCACCAGGGCCAGCCCACGGTGCTGCTCGTGAAGACCGTCAAGGGCTTCGGCATGGGCAAGATCGGCGAGGGCAAGAACAACGTGCACCAGACCAAGAAGCTCAGCGACGAGGACATCATGATCTTCCGCGACCGCTTCAACATCCCGATTCCCGACAGCCAGATCGCCGAGCTGCCGTTCTACAAGCCGGCCGACGACACGCCTGAAATGAAGTACCTGCACGAGCGCCGCAAGGCCCTCGGCGGTTACCTGCCGCATCGCCGCACCAAGGCCGACGAGAGCTTCACCGTACCTTCGCTGGAAACCTTCAAGTCGGTGATGGAGCCCACGGCCGAAGGCCGCGAGATCTCGACCACGCAGGCCTACGTCCGCTTCCTCACGCAGCTGCTGCGCGACAAGGCGCTTGGCCCGCGCGTCGTGCCCATCCTGGTGGACGAGGCTCGCACGTTCGGCATGGAAGGCCTGTTCCGCCAGATCGGCATCTACAACCCGCACGGTCAGCAGTACACCCCGGTCGACAAGGACCAGGTCATGTACTACAAGGAAGACAAGGCCGGCCAGATCCTGCAGGAAGGCATCAACGAAGCCGGTGGCATGTCGAGCTGGATCGCGGCGGCCACCTCGTACAGCACGAACAACCGCATCATGGTGCCGTTCTACGTGTACTACTCGATGTTCGGCTTCCAGCGCATCGGCGACCTGGCCTGGGCGGCCGGCGACATGCAGGCCCGCGGCTTCCTGCTGGGCGGCACGTCGGGACGCACCACGCTGAACGGCGAAGGCCTGCAGCACGAGGACGGCCACAGCCACATCCTGGCCAACACCATCCCGAACTGCGTGAGCTACGACCCGACCTTCGCGCACGAAGTCGGCGTGATCCTGCACCATGGCCTCAAGCGCATGGTCGAGAAGCAGGACAACGTCTACTACTACCTGACGCTGCTCAACGAGAACTACCCGATGCCCGGCCTGCAGCCCGGCACCGAAGAGCAGATCATCAAGGGCATGTACCTGTCGAAGCAGGGCCCCGCGCTCAAGGCCAAGGCGCCCACCGTGCAACTGCTGGGCAGCGGCACCATCCTGCGCGAGAGCTTTGCCGCGCAGGAACTGCTCGAGAAGGACTGGGGCGTGTCGGCTTCCGTGTGGAGCTGCCCGAGCTTCAACGAACTCACGCGCGACGGCCAGGACGCCGACCGCTGGAACCTGCTGCATCCCGACCAGACGCCGCGCGTGCCTTTCGTGGCCGAGCAGCTCGGCGCCACGACCGGCCCGGTGGTCGCATCGACCGACTACATGAAGGCCTACGCGGAGCAGATCCGCCCCTTCGTCCCGAAGGGCCGCACCTACAAGGTGTTGGGTACCGACGGCTTCGGCCGGAGCGACTTCCGCAACAAGCTGCGCGAGCACTTCGAGATCAACCGTCACTACATCGTGGTGGCCGCGCTCAAGGCGCTGAGCGAAGATGGCACGGTGCCGGTCGCCAAGGTGGTCGAAGCCATCAAGAAGTACGGCATCAACGTCGACAAGGTCAACCCGCTCTACGCCTGAGCCTCGCCAGGCAATCAACAACCAACGAACGAAACGGCGCCTCACGGCGGGAGACAAACGATATGGCAGCAGTGGAAGTGAAAGTGCCCGACATCGGCGATTTCGATGAAGTCGCGGTGATCGAGGTGCTCGTGAAGGTGGGCGACACGGTCAAGGCCGAGCAGTCGCTCATCACCGTCGAATCGGACAAGGCGTCGATGGAGATTCCGTCGTCGACCGCCGGTGTCGTGAAGGAACTGAAGGTCGAGGTCGGCGGCAAGGTGAAGGAGGGCTCGGTGGTGCTCGTGCTCGAGGCCGAAGGTGGCGGTGCCGCTGCAGCGCCGGCCCCTGCGCCTGCTGCCGCACCCGCAGCAGCCGCCGCGCCTGCACCGGCCGCGGCAGCACCTGCAGCGGCGCCCGCGGCCTCCGGTCCGGTCGAGGTCAAGGTGCCGGACATCGGCGACTTCAAGGACGTCGCCGTCATCGAACTGCTGGTGAAGGTGGGCGACACGGTCGCGGCCGAGCAGTCGTTGATCACGGTCGAATCGGACAAGGCCTCGATGGAAATCCCGTCGTCGGCTGCCGGCGTGCTGAAGGAACTGAAGGTCAAGGTGGGCGACACCGTCAACATCGGCGACCTGATCGCGGTGCTCGAAGGCTCCGCAGGAGCCGCCGCTGCGCCGGCTGCGGCTCCCGCGCCTGCACAGGCGGCGGCCGCTCCGGCACCGGCGAGCGCTCCGGCGCCCGCAGCTGCAACTCCCGCCGCGGCACCGGCAGCGGCTCACCAGCCGACGGCAGCCCCCACCGGCAACCTGCCGCATGCCTCGCCCTCGGTGCGCAAGTTCGCCCGCGAACTCGGCGTGCCGCTCGAAGAGGTCAAGGGCTCGGGGCCCAAGGGCCGCATCACGCAGGAAGACATCCAGAACTTCACCAAGGCCGTGATGAGCGGCCAGGCCAGCACCAAGGCCTCGGCCGCCAAGGCGCCGGCCGCTGGTGGTGATGGTGCCGCGCTGGGCCTCATTCCGTGGCCCAAGGTCGACTTCGCGAAGTTCGGCACCGTCGAGCGCAAGGACCTGTCGCGGATCAAGAAGCTCAGCGGTGCCAACCTGCACCGCAACTGGGTGATGATCCCGCACGTCACGAACAACGACGAAGCCGACATCACCGAGCTCGAGGCCTTCCGCGTCTCCACCAACAAGGAGAACGAGAAATCGGGCGTGAAGGTCACGATGCTGGCCTTCGTCATCAAGGCGGTGGTCGCGGCGCTGAAGAAATTCCCCGAGTTCAACACCAGCCTGGACGGCGACCAGCTCGTCTACAAGCAGTACTACAACATCGGTTTCGCGGCGGACACGCCCAACGGCCTCGTGGTGCCGGTGCTCAAGGATGCCGACAAGAAGGGCATCCTGCAGATCAGCGCCGAAATGGGCGAACTCGCCAAGAAGGCGCGCGACGGCAAGCTCGGCTCGGCCGACATGCAGGGTGGCTGCTTCTCGATCAGTTCGCTCGGCGGCATCGGCGGCACGCACTTCACGCCCATCATCAACGCGCCCGAAGTCGCCATCCTCGGCCTGTCGAAGAGCGCGATGAAGCCGGTGTGGGACGGCAAGCAGTTCGTGCCGCGTCTCACGCTGCCGATGTCGCTGTCGTACGACCACCGCGTGATCGACGGCGCCCTGGCTGCGCGTTTCAACGCCTACCTGGGGCAAGTGCTCGCGGACTACCGTCGCATCCTGCTATGACGCCCCGAGCACCTTCGGTGCTCCCCTCCATAGGGGGCTGCTCCCTTGGGGCGGCCCGGCGGGAGCAGTCATGACCACGGTCGTGGCCGTCCGCAAGGGCGGCCAAGTCACGATGGCGGCCGATTCCCTGGTGACCTTCGGCGACACGCGGCTTTCGCACCGCGCCGAAGCGAACCAGAAGATCTTCACCGTCGAGGACGCGGCGGGCACGAGCCTGTTTGCGATGGCCGGCGCCGCGGCGCACTTCCTGGTGCTGCAGCATGCACTGGCCGCGCAGCCACGCGAGCAGCTGCTGTTCGGCAGCAAGCACGAGATCTTCCGCACCTTCACGATGCTGCATCCGGTGCTGAAGGAGTCGTTCTTCATGCAGACCAAGGAAGACGACCACGAGCCGTACGAGTCGAGCCAGTTCACGATGCTGATGGCCAACCAGAGCGGCATCTACGGCATCTACAGCTACCGCGAGGTGTTCGAGTTCAAGCAGTTCTGGGCCATCGGCTCGGGACGCAGCTTCGCACTCGGCGCCATGCATGCGGCCTATGACATCAAGTCGCGCGGCGCGCGCGACGTGGCGGAGGCAGGCATTGCTGCCGCCTGCGAATTCGATCGCAATTCGGCCCCACCGGTCGACGTTCTCACACTCAAACTGAAAGTGTCCAAATGAGCGAACAACAAATCAAGGTGCCCGACATCGGCGACTTCGACGAAGTGGCAGTCATCGAGGTGCTGGTCAACGTCGGAGACACGGTCAAGGCCGAACAGTCGCTGATCACGGTCGAATCGGACAAGGCCTCGATGGAGATCCCGTCCTCGGCCGCCGGCGTGGTCAAGGCCATTGCCGTGAAGGTGGGCGACAAGGTCAAGCAGGGCTCGGTGGTGCTGACGCTGGAGGCGGATGGTGCGGCGGCGCCCGCGCCGGCTGCAGCGGCCCCTGCGTCGACTGCTGCGCCGGCTGCTGCAGCCGCGGCTCCCGCACCCAAGGCGGCTGCGCCGTCCCCCGTTGCGGCGCCCGTGGCCTCCAGCTACGGTGACAAGGTCGACGTCGAATGCGACGTGATCGTGCTCGGCGCAGGCCCTGGCGGTTATTCGGCGGCTTTCCGTGCTGCCGATCTCGGCCTGAAGGTGGTGCTGATCGAGCGCTACGCCACCCTCGGCGGCGTGTGCCTGAACGTCGGCTGCATTCCGTCGAAGGCGCTGCTGCACGTGGCGTCGGTCATGGACGAGGTGAAGCATTTCGCCGATCTGGGCGTGAGCTTTGCCGCGCCGACGGTCGATCGCGCCAAGCTGCTCGGCCACAAGAACAAGGTAGTGGGCAAGCTCACCGGCGGCCTCACGGCCATGGCCAAGATGCGCAAGGTGACGGTGCTGCGCGGCGTGGGCAATTTCGTCGACCCGCACCACATCGAGGTCGAAGAAACCTCCGGCACCGGCTGGGACACCACGGGCAGCAAGCAGACCGTGAAGTTCCGCAACGCCATCATCGCGGCCGGCTCGCAGGCCGTTAGCCTGCCTTTCATGCCCAAGGATCCGCGTGTGGTCGATTCCACAGGCGCGCTCGAACTCGGCACCGACCCCAAGCGCATGCTGATCCTGGGCGGCGGCATCATCGGCCTGGAAATGGGCACGGTGTATTCCACGCTGGGCGCGCGCCTCGATGTGGTCGAGATGCTCGACGGCCTGATGCAGGGCGCCGACCGCGACCTGGTGAAGGTCTGGCAGAAGATGAACGCGCCGCGCTTCGACAACATCATGCTGAAGACCAAGACGGTCGGCGCCGAGGCCACGAAGGAAGGCATCAAGGTCACCTTCGAGGGCGAGAACGCGCCCAAGGAACCGCAGGTGTACGACCTGGTGCTGCAGGCGGTGGGCCGCAGCCCGAACGGCAAGAAGATCGGTGCCGACAAGGCCGGCGTGGCAGTGACCGACCGCGGCTTCATCAATGTCGACATCCAGATGCGCACCAACGTGCCGCACATCTTCGCCATCGGTGACATCGTGGGCCAGCCCATGCTCGCGCACAAGGCGGTGCATGAAGCGCACGTGGCGGCCGAGGTGATTGCGGGCGAACTGAAGGGCGACAAGGAACTGTCGAGCGCGGCGTTCAACGCGCGCGTGATCCCCAGCGTGGCCTACACCGACCCCGAGGTGGCATGGGTCGGCCTGACGGAAGACCAGGCGAAGGCAGAAGGCATCAAGGTCAAGAAGGGGCACTTCCCCTGGACGGCGTCGGGCCGCGCCATCGCCAACGGCCGCGACGAAGGCTTCACCAAGCTGCTGTTCGACGCCGAGACGCATCGCATCCTCGGCGGCGGCATCGTCGGTACGCATGCCGGCGACATGATCGGCGAGATCGCTCTGGCGATCGAGATGGGTGCGGACGAGATCGACATCGGCAAGACCATTCACCCGCACCCGACGCTGGGCGAAAGCATCGGCATGGCGGCGGAAGTGGCTCACGGCACCTGTACCGATCTGCCGCCTGCGAAGAAGAGCTGATCGAACCCTGGGGGCGCTTGCCGAGCGCCCATAAAAAAATCCCGCCTTGGCGGGATTTTTTTGTTCCGGAGACTGCGCTGCGGAGCGGTCAGTTGCCTGTGCTGGGCAGGTTGGCGACGGCTGCGGCCTTGACTTCGTCCGTCGGGCCGCCGAGAACGCGGCGGGCGCCGTCGAAGCGGCGTTGCCAGTAGCTGCCGTTCATGTCTTCCACGCGAACCTGCGCGCCAGTGCGGGGAGAGTGGATGAACTTGCCTTCGCCGACATAGATGCCAACGTGGCTGAAAGCGCGGCGCATGGTGTTGAAGAACACGAGGTCGCCGGGCTTGAGCTGGCTGGCGTCGATCTTTTCGGTGGCAGCTGCCTGTTCTTCGGCGCGACGCGGAAGCATGTGGCCGACCGTCTGGTTGTACATGGCGCGGACGAAGCCGCTGCAGTCGAAGCCCGATTCGGCGGTGTTGCCGCCGCGGCGGTACGGCACGCCGAGGAAGCCGATTGCGGTAACTACCAGATCCGACGTACGTTCGGTGACGGTCTGGCGGACCTGCTTGAGCTGCCCGATCAGGCCCTTGTCGGCCAGCAGGCGTGCCAACTCGTCATCGGTTTTATCCTGTTGAGGGGCTGCATGGACAGCTACGGCAAATAGGAGAGACGCGGGTAGGACGAAAAAACGCATGGCGCGTAGGATATTGATGACGCGCGGTTATGTCAATTTAAAAAGAATTAGCAAAAGTCTCTGTAAGTCATTGATTCACATTGAGATTTTTGATCGGGCCGGAGAAAAAATGTAACGGTGGACGTTTATTGACCATAAGCGGTTGGTTGCGGAAGTGTTTTTTTGCGGTGGGTGGATTGGCCCTCGATCTGTGCCTGGTTGCTATCTTTCGCCAAGTTCGCTCTAACCCACCGGAAAAGTCATGAATCGAGCCAAGTGGCCTGTTATCGCCTTGAGCATGTTTCTGGGCGCTGCCGGAACCGGTTTCTTCAGTATTGCGAGCGCCCAGGGCACGCCGGAGACCATCGCAACCGGCCTCGAAAACCCATGGGGCATTGCGTTCGTGCCGGGTGGCCGTTTCATCGTCACCGAGAGACCCGGCCGCATGCGACTGGTCGCCGCCGACGGCACGGTCGGTGCGCCCATCGCGGGCTTGCCCAGCATCGCTGCGGGCGGGCAGGGCGGCCTGCTCGACGTTCTGGGCGACTCTGCCTTCGAGAAGAACCGAACCCTGTATTTCTGCTTTTCCGAGGCCGACGCAGCCGGCTCCGCTAACAGCACTGCGCTCGCACGCGCCACCCTCTCTGCGGACGGCACGAAGCTCGAAGCGCTCAAGGTCATCTTCAGCCAGAAACCCAAGGTCGCAAGCCGGAACCACTTCGGCTGCCGCATCGTCGAGGCGCGCGACGGCACGCTGTTTCTCACCTTGGGCGAGCGCTTCAGCCGCAAGGAGGACGCGCAGAAGCTCGACAACCATCTCGGCAAGGTGATCCGCATCGCCAAGGACGGCTCGGTGCCCGCGGACAACCCCTTCGTTGGAAAGGCCGGTGCGCTGCCCGAGATCTGGAGCTACGGTCACCGCAACGGGCAGGGCGCTACGCTCGGCCCCGACGGCCGCTTCTGGATGAACGAGCACGGCCCGCAAGGCGGCGACGAAATCAACATTCCGCTGGCGGGCCGAAACTACGGCTGGCCGGTGATCACCTACGGCGAGAACTACGGCGGCGGGAAGATCGGCGACGGCATCACCGCGAAGGACGGGATGGAGCAGCCGCTGCATTACTGGGTGCCGTCGATCGCGCCGTCCGGCATGGCGTTCCTGACCAGCGACAGGTACGGCGCGGCCTGGAAGGGCAACCTTTTCATCGGTTCGCTGAAGTTCGGGTATCTCGACCGCATCGAGCTCAAGGGCGGCAAGGTGGTGGCGGAGCACAAGCTGCTGGCCGACGGCCGCGCGCGCATCCGTGACGTGAAGCAGGGCCCCGACGGGCTGCTCTACGTGCTCACCGACGAGGCCGACGGCAAGCTGCTGCGCCTGAAGCCGAACTGAAGCCTCAGCCGGGGCAGCCCGGCAGCGGCAGCGTCGGCAGCATGCGCCGCCACAGGCGTGTCCACTCAGGCCAGTCGTGGCCGCCTTCGGTCGTAAAGACGCGTTCCGGCGGCAAGGCCGCCGCCAGGAGGCGGTGGCTGAAGGCGAAGCGATCGTCAGTGGCGTAGCCCAGATAGAGCGGGGGCCTCGCGTCCGCCGTCTGCGTGAAGCCCACGTAGCCGCGCAGCCATTGCCACAGTTGGGTCTCATTCGGCGTGCGTGGATTGCCACCGGATGGCTCACCCAAAGGCCCCTTCCAGGCCCCGAGGCCTCCGGCGTTGGCGATGTCGCTGCCCAGCACCCGTTCGCCGAGGTACGGCGCGATCGTCACCACGCCGGCCAGCGCGCCGGGATGCGTCTGCGCGTAGAGCAGGCTGCCGAAGCCGCCGACGGAGATCCCGACAAGCCATATGCGACGGTAGCCCTGGCTGCGCGCTGGCGCTACGACGTCGGCGTCGAGGCGCTCGAGGATGGTCCTGTCGTTGTAGTAGCCCAGGTGAGCGTCGACCAGCATCACGTCGGCTGCGACGCGGTTGTCCTGCACGGCGCGCACGAACCCTTCGCGCTCGAATTCTTCGGGTGTCGAATACGCACCGGGCAGCATCACCAGCAGCGTGTCGGCATTGCGCATGCATCCGCTTTTCTCGAGCGAGGTCGCCAGCGGTGTCGTGGTCTTGCGCATGCCGCCGCATGCGGTGAGAAGGAGCGCGGCGGCGGCCACGCCCAGCGCCGCCAGGCGCAGCCGTTTCGACAAAAGGAGCTTCATCCGCCGCAGTCTAGGGCCTGTGCACGCGGTGCAAGGGGTGCGAAGTGCGGCGCGGCCCGTGAATCAATGCTCAGGGAGCGCGCGGCGTCGTGCGTGCTCGCGAACCAGAAGGGCGCCGACGGGCGGCTGTGGTCCGCCCCGCCGGATCGCCTCGCAAGCAGGCCGCCTTCGGTGTTGACGCGACAGTTCCTAGGCGTGCCTCGATGCTGGCAGGTCGACCATCACCGGCCGTCCCGTTGTCGTACAGCCGGTGTCGCAGCACTTGCCGGGCTGGCGGTTGCGGGTGATGGCGCGGGCCGGGTCGTGCGGCGCGGCGGCCGGCGAGCCGTCGGCGGCGATGCCGCGCTCCAGGATGCGCTCGACCAGTTCCACCTTCGAGCCGACCGGGTAGTTGCGCCAGATCTCCTGCTTCATGGCGGCCGGCGATCCGCCGCCATGCAGGCTGATAACGCTGTACCAGCCGCCCTGGTAGCCGGCCGTGAGGTCTTCGATGAAGCGCGCCGTTTCGATGCGCTGTTCGTAGGGAATGGCCGGGTTGGCGCGCAGCACGTCCGACAGGCGTGCGGCGGTCTCGGGGTTGTGGTCTTCGTCGGGACCGGGCAGGGTGACGATCAACCCGCCGCTCACATAGTGCGCAATGCGGTGCATGTCGTAGATCTTCGTGGCCAGCAGCAGCTTGCCGATGTTGCTGAACACCGGGTCGGGCATGAACACCTCGCAGTGCTCGTCCGCCTTGCCGTAAACGCTGGCCGCCACGCCGCAGGCGAAGAAGCTTTCGGTGATGGTGATGAGTTCGACCATCTGCTCGCGCAGGTGGCTTTCCTTGCCCGGGTCGAAGCCGTTGGCCTCGCACATCAGCGCGCCGGCGCCGATCAGCAGGTCGCCGAAGCCCGCCCGCGCGCCGATGCAGCTGTGGCGGTGGTGCGTGGCGTAGCTGTAGGTCAGGTGGCCGGAGTGCTCCCAGGTCCCGTTGTCGCCCGCGTAGAACACCCGCTCCCACGGCACGAACACCTTGTCGAACATGCACACGCCGGTGCTCTGGCCGTACTTGCGGCTGAACAGCGCGTCGCCGTGCTCGAGCTTCTCGCCGGGCCGGCCCGCCGGGCGCGCAACGATGGTGAGGCCCGGCGCGTCCAGCGGCACGGCGCAGCAGACGGCGAAGTCGGCATCCTCCTTGCCCATGTTGCGGCAGGGCATGACCAGCAGCTCGTGCACGTAGGGTGCACCCGTCACGATGGCCTTTGTGCCCGAGATGACGATGCCGCGCGTGTTGCGCTCCACCACGTGCAGGTAGCTGTCGACGTTGGCCTGCTCGTGCGGACGCCGGCTGCGGTCGCCCTTGGCGTCGGTCATGGCCACGCCGAGCGTGAGGTCCTGGTCCTGCACGCGGTGCAGGTACTCGTGAAAGCGGGCGGTGTGCTCGGTGCTGCCGCGGGCGTCGTCGATGCGCGCCGACACCTGGGCGATGGCGTTGAGCGCGTCGTGCGTCAGGTAGCGCTGGGCGCAGCCGGTTTCCTGGCACACCAGCCGCACGGCCTCGAGCTTGTTGAGCAGGTCGCCGGCGCTCGCATTGAGATGGGACAGCCGGTTCACCCGCTTGCCGCTGGTGTGCTGCACGGCGGTCATGAGCGGCTCGTGCGCCTGCTTGAGCGCGTAGTCGTAGGTGAGGGCGATGGCATTGATACCGGGCTGGAAGGCGGGCTCGTCGGCCACGCTCTCGACGCGGCGGCCGTCCACGAACACCGTGGGCTGGTAGCGGCGCAGGGATTCGCGGTAGTCGGCGCCGGACATGAGCGACGCGGAGGGAAGCGGGGCGTTCATCGTGAGTGTCTCCAGGGGCTGCGGCCGTGGGCGACCGTCGGTTCGATAATTGGAGCATCGATCGATTTGTTCGGTGGTACGGTCTAACCCGTCAATCCGGCTCCCCTCAGAAAGAAAAAACCATGCTCCTCGACGCCTCGCGTTCCCAACTCGTGCTGGTCGACTACCAGGCCCGCCTGATGCCGGCCATCTTCGAGAACGAGGCCGTGGCAGCGAACGCGGTGCGCCTCGGCAAGATGGCGGCGATGGTCGACGTGCCGGTCTGGGGCACCGAACAGAACCCGTCGAAGCTCGGCGAGAACCTGCCCGACATCCGCGCGCTGTGCCGCAAGACGCTCGCGAAGATGCATTTCAGCGGCGTCGAGGAAGGCCTCGGCGAATGGCTGCGCGCGCCGGCCAAGGCCGCACCGCAAGGCAATGCCCGCAGCCTGCCCAAGCACCTGCAGAAGCCGCAGGCCGCCGCAGAAGAGCGCAACACCATCGTCATCGCCGGCTGCGAGGCCCATGTCTGCCTGTTGCAGACTGCGCTCGACCTGCTGGAAGACGAGTTCGAGGTGTGGGTCGTCACCGACGCCTGCAGTTCGCGCACCGAGCGCAATCGCGATGCTGCGTTCGACCGGCTGGCGGGGGCGGGCGCCGAGCTCGTGACCACCGAGATGGTCGGCTTCGAGTGGCTGCGCACCGCCGAGCACCCGGCGTTCCGCGACCTGCAGGCACTGATCCGCTGAACCGAAGGCGCTGGGCGCAGGGACTGAACCGGGTTGTACCTGGCGTCAGCTTGCTGCAAGATCGGTCTCCATAATTATGAATTCAGTTTCAGCGAGGCAGCTGAAGCTGAATACAGACATCAGGAGACAAGCCCAGATGAGCAGTTACGAAGAGTTCTATCGCCGGTCCGTCGACGCGCCCGAGGCCTTCTGGGCCGAGCAGGCCAGGCTGATCGACTGGCAGCCCCCCGCCACCCAGGTCCTGGACGACAGCAATCCACCGTTTGCGCGCTGGTTCGTCGGCGGCACGACGAACCTGTGCCACAACGCCGTCGACCGGCACCTGGCCGATCGGGGCGACCAGCCGGCGCTGATCTTCGTTTCCACCGAGACCGGCGTCGAGCAGAGCTACAGCTTTGCCGAACTGCACGCCGAGGTGCAGCGCACCGCGGCGAGCCTGATGGCGCTCGGCGTGGGCAAGGGCGACCGCGTGCTCATCTACATGCCGATGATTCCCGAGGCCGCCTTCGCCATGCTGGCCTGCGCGCGCATCGGCGCGATCCATTGTGTGGTGTTCGGCGGCTTTGCCAGCGGCTCGCTGGCCACCCGCATCGAGGACGCAGAACCCAAGGTGATCGTGAGTGCCGATGCCGGCGCGCGAGGCGGCAAGGTGCTCGCGTACAAGCCGCTGCTCGACGAGGCGATCCGCCTGTCGTCGCACAAGCCGGCGGCGGTCCTGCTGAGCGACCGCGGCCTGGCTGCCATGGAACTGGTGGCGGGGCGCGACCATCTGGCCAGCGAGCTGCGGCAGAAGCATCTGGACGCCAAGGTGCCATGCACCTGGCTGGCGTCCACCGACATCAGCTACACCATCTACACCAGCGGCACCACCGGCAAGCCCAAGGGCGTGCAGCGCGACGTGGGCGGCTACGCGGTGGCACTGGCCGCGAGCATGAAGCACATCTTCGACGGCCGGCCCGGCGAGACCTACTTCTCCACCAGCGACATCGGCTGGGTGGTGGGCCACAGCTACATCGTCTACGGGCCGCTCATCGCGGGCATGGCCACCATCATGTACGAGGGGCTGCCCACGCAGGGCATCGACCGGCAGCCCGACGGCGGCATCTGGTGGCGGCTGGTCGAGAAATACAAAGTGACAGTGATGTTCAGCGCGCCCACGGCGGTGCGCGTGCTCAAGAAGCAGGACCCGGCGCTGCTGAAGAAGTACGACCTCTCGAGCCTGCGCGCGCTGTTCCTGGCCGGCGAGCCGCTCGACGAGCCCACGGCGCGCTGGATCAGCGACGGGCTGGGCGTGCCTGTCATCGACAACTACTGGCAGACCGAATCGGGCTGGCCGATGATCACGATCGCCAACGGCGTGGAGCCCAAGGCCAGCAAGTTCGGCAGCCCGGGCGTGCCGATGTACGGCTACCGCATCAGGATCCTGCACGAATCGACCGGCGAGGAACTGACCGGCGCGAACGAGAAGGGCGTGGTCGTGGTCGAGGGGCCGACGCCGCCGGGTTTCATGCAGACCGTGTGGAAGGACGATGCGCGGTTCGTCAACACCTACTGGAAGACCGTGCCTGGCAAGATGGTCTATTCCACCTTCGACTGGGGCATCCGGGACGAGGACGGCTACTTCTACATCCTCGGGCGCACCGACGACGTCATCAACGTGGCGGGCCACCGGCTCGGCACGCGTGAGATCGAGGAAAGCATCTCCGGCCATGCCAACGTCGCCGAAGTGGCGGTGGTTGGCGTGGCCGATGCGCTCAAGGGCCAGGTCGCCATGGCCTTCGTGGTGACCAGGGACGGCAAGGCCGCGGCCGACGCCGACGCGGCGCTCAAGCTGGAGGGCGAAATCATGAAAGTGGTGGCCGACCAGCTTGGCGCGCTGGCCCGGCCGGCCCGCGTGCGCTTCGTGAACGGCCTGCCCAAGACCCGCAGCGGCAAATTGCTGCGCCGCGCCATCCAGGCCGTTTGCGAACAGCGCGACCCGGGCGACCTGACCACCATCGACGACCCCTCGACGCTGCAGCAGATCAAACAGTTACTAAGTCGACAGTGAGATCTCCCCGATGGGGGTTGCATGTCCCTGCTGACCCGTCATATGGTTGGCGTGGCACAATGCCAAGGTACTCAGGCCCTTCCCCAGCCACAGTCGCATCCGCCAACCGGTTCAGCCGTGTCGCGGAAGGTTTCTTAAACCAGCTAGTGCTTCCTCAAGGGAAGCGAAGGTCAGCGGATCATGAGCGATTCATCGACGCCCACGGCGTATACAGCCTATCAAGGCAACACCTACCTCTTCGGCGGCAACGCGCCCTATGTCGAAGAGATGTACGAGAACTACCTCGCAAACCCCGGCAGCGTGCCCGACAACTGGCGCTCGTATTTCGATGCGCTCCAGAATGTCCCCGCCGCTGACGGCTCCAGCACCCGCGACGTTCCCCACCAGCCCGTCATCAACGCTTTCGCCGAACGCGCAAAGCAGGGCACGACCAAGGTCGTGGTGGCCAGCGGCGCCGACTCCGAACTCGGCCGCAAGCGCACGGCAGTCCAGCAGCTGATTGCCGCGTACCGCAACGTCGGCGCCCGCTGGGCCGACCTCGACCCGCTCAAGCGCGCCGAGCGTCCCGCCATTCCCGAGCTCGAACCCTCGTTCTACGGCTTCTCCGACGCCGACCTCGAGACGGTGTTCAACACCAGCAACACGTTCTTCGGCAAGGACACGATGTCCCTGCGCGACCTGCTCAACGCGTTGCGCGAAACGTACTGCGGCACGATCGGTGCCGAGTACATGTACACCACCGACCAGAACCACAAGCGCTGGTGGCAGCAGCGGCTCGAAAGCGCCCGCACCAACCCCAAGCTGAGCGCCGAGCAGAAGAAGCACGTGCTCAGCCGCCTGACGGCCGCCGAAGGTCTCGAGCGCTTCCTGCACACCAAGTACGTCGGCCAGAAGCGCTTCTCGCTCGAAGGCGGCGAGAGCTTCATCGTCTCGATGGACGAGCTGATCAACCAGGCCGGCGCCAAGGGCGTGCAGGAAATCGTGATCGGCATGGCCCACCGCGGCCGCCTGAATGTGCTCGTGAACTCGCTGGGCAAGATGCCGGCCGACCTGTTCGCCGAGTTCGACCACACCGCCCCCGAAGACCTCCCCAGCGGCGACGTGAAGTACCACCAGGGCTTCAGCTCGGACGTGACCACCCCCGGCGGCCCGGTTCACCTGAGTCTCGCGTTCAACCCTTCGCACCTCGAGATCGTCAACCCCGTGGTCGAGGGCTCGGTGCGTGCGCGCATGGACCGCCGCGGCGATCCGCTGGGCAAGCAGGTGCTGCCCGTGATCGTGCACGGCGACGCCGCCTTCGCAGGCCAGGGCGTCGTGATGGAAACGCTGGCGCTGGCCGAGACCCGTGGCTACTCCACCGGCGGCACGGTGCACATCGTCATCAACAACCAGATCGGCTTCACCACCAGCGACCCGCGCGACAGCCGCTCGACGCTGTACTGCTCGGACATCGTCAAGATGATCGAAGCGCCGGTGCTGCACGTCAACGGCGACGATCCCGAAGCCGTGGTGCTGGCCACCCAGATCGCGCTCGAGTTCCGCATGGAATTCCAGAAGGACGTGGTCGTGGACATCATCTGCTTCCGCAAGCTGGGCCACAACGAGCAGGACACCCCCTCGCTGACCCAGCCCCTGATGTACAAGAAGATCGCGGCCCACCCCGGCACGCGCAAGCTGTACGCCGACAAGCTGGCCGCCCAAGGCCTGGGCGAGACGCTCGGCGACGACATGGTCAAGGCGCAGCGCGCCGCCTTCGACGAAGGCAAGAACACGGTCGACCCGGTCCTCACGAATTTCAAGAGCAAGTACGCCGTCGACTGGAGCCCGTACCTCAACAAGAAGTGGACCGACGCGGGCGACACCGCCATCCCGTCCACCGAGTGGAAGCGCCTGGCCGAGAAGATCACCACCGTGCCCGAAGGCTTCACGGTGCACCCGCTCGTGAAGAAGGTGCTGGACGACCGCGCGGCCATGGGCCGTGGCGACGTCAACATCGACTGGGGCATGGGCGAGCACATGGCATTCGCGTCGCTGGTGGCCAGCGGCTATCCGGTCCGCCTGTCGGGCGAAGACTCGGGTCGCGGCACGTTCACGCACCGCCACGCCGTGCTGCACGACCAGAACCGCGAGAAGTTCGACACCGGCACCTATACGCCGCTGCAGAACGTGGCCGACAACCAGGCGCCGTTCGTCGTGATCGACTCGATCCTGTCCGAAGAAGCCGTGCTCGCGTTCGAATACGGCTACGCCTCGAACGACCCGAACACGCTCGTGATCTGGGAAGCCCAGTTCGGCGACTTCGTGAACGGCGCACAGGTGGTGATCGACCAGTTCATCGCCTCGGGCGAAGTGAAGTGGGGCCGGGTCAACGGCCTGACCATGATGCTGCCGCACGGCTACGAAGGCCAGGGCCCCGAGCACAGCTCGGCACGCCTGGAACGCTTCATGCAGCTGAGCGCCGACACCAACATGCAGGTGGTCCAGCCGACCACGGCCAGCCAGATCTTCCACGTGCTGCGCCGCCAGATGGTGCGCAACCTGCGCAAGCCGCTGATCATCCTGACGCCCAAGTCGCTGCTGCGCAACAAGGACGCCACGTCGCCGCTGGCCGAGTTCACCAAGGGCAGCTTCCAGACCGTGATCCCGGAAAGCAAGGCCCTCAAGGCCGAGAAGGTCAAGCGCCTGATCGCTTGCTCGGGCAAGGTCTACTACGACCTGGCCAAGAAGCGCGAGGAACGCGGCGACGAAGATGTGGCGATCATCCGCGTCGAGCAGCTGTATCCGTTCCCGCACAAGGCCTTCGCCGCCGAGATCAAGAAGTACCCCAACCTCGTCGACGTGGTGTGGTGCCAGGACGAGCCGCAGAACCAGGGCGCCTGGTTCTTCGTGCAGCACTACATCCACGAAAACATGCAGGAAGGCCAGAAGCTCGGCTATTCCGGCCGTGCCGCCTCGGCATCGCCGGCAGTGGGCTACTCGCACCTGCACCAGGAACAGCAGAAGGCGCTCGTGGATGGCGCGTTCGGCAAGCTCAAGGGCTTCGTGCTGACCAAGTAAAACCCGTTCCCTTTCACACGAACACCCTCAAGAACAAAACGGAGCTCACTCCAAATGTCTATCGTAGAAGTCAAAGTCCCCCAGCTTTCCGAATCGGTGGCCGAAGCCACCATGCTCACCTGGAAGAAGAAGGCCGGCGAAGCCGTCGCCGTCGATGAAATCCTGATCGAGATCGAGACCGACAAGGTCGTGCTCGAAGTGCCCGCTCCCTCGGCCGGCGTGCTCGCCGAAATCGTGCAGCCCGACGGCGCCACGGTGGTTGCCGACCAGCTGATCGCCAAGATCGACACCGAAGGCAAGGCAGGCGCGGCTGCTCCCGCCGCGGCGCCCGCCGCTGCAGCGGCTCCCGCAGCAGCACCTGCTCCGGCGGCTGCGGCTGCGGCCGCCGCCGGCGGCTCGAAGGCCGACGTGGCCATGCCCGCTGCCGCCAAGCTGCTGGCCGACAACAACCTGAAGACCGGCGACGTGGCCGGCACCGGCAAGGACGGCCGTGTCACCAAGGGCGACGTGCTCGGCGCGGTCGCTTCGGGCGCGAAGCCCGCTGCGGCTGCCACCGTTGCCACGCCGGCTGCCAAGCCCGCGCTGCCGCAAGTGAGCGCACCGGCCGGCGCGCCCGACCTGGGCGAGCGTCCGGAACAGCGCGTGCCGATGAGCCGCCTGCGCGCCCGCATCGCCGAGCGCCTGATCCAGTCGCAGTCGACCAACGCCATCCTCACGACCTTCAACGAAGTGAACATGGCGCCCGTCATGGAACTGCGCAAGCGCTTCCAGGACAGCTTCACCAAGGAACACGGCGTCAAGCTCGGCTTCATGTCCTTCTTCGTGAAGGCCGCCGTGCACGCACTGAAGAAGTACCCGGTGATCAACGCCTCGGTCGACGGCAACGACATCCTGTACCACGGCTACTTCGACATCGGTATCGCCGTCGGTTCGCCGCGCGGCCTGGTAGTGCCCATCCTGCGCAATGCCGACCAGATGAGCTTCGCCGACATCGAGAAGAAGATTGCCGAGTTCGGCAAGAAGGCACAGGACGGCAAGCTGGGCATCGAGGAAATGACCGGCGGCACGTTCTCCATCTCCAACGGCGGCACCTTCGGCTCGATGCTCTCGACCCCGATCATCAACCCGCCCCAGTCGGCCATCCTGGGCGTGCACGCCACCAAGGACCGCGCCGTGGTGGAAAACGGCCAGATCGTGATCCGTCCGATGAACTACCTGGCCATGAGCTACGACCACCGCATCATCGACGGCCGCGAAGCCGTGCTGGGCCTGGTCGCCATGAAGGAAGCGCTGGAAGACCCGTCGCGCCTGCTGTTCGACATCTGACCGGCATCTGATCCACCCCCAGGCTGCGCGCACTTCGTGTCGCTTCGCCAACCCCCTTCGAGGGGGCGACACCTGCGGCCCGGCAAAGCCGGTTCCGCGGTGTCCGCGAAGGACGCCCATCCAGTGGCGCGCGCGCCAACTGAAACGGAAACCTCATGAGCAAACAATTCGACGTCATCGTCATCGGCGGCGGCCCCGGCGGCTACATCGCCGCCATTCGCGCCGCGCAGCTCGGCTTCAACGTGGCCTGCATCGACGAGTGGAAGAACGCCAAGGGCGGGCCGGCCCTCGGCGGCACCTGCACCAACGTCGGCTGCATCCCCTCGAAGGCGCTGCTGCAATCGTCGGAGCATTTCGAGCACGCCGGCCACGGCTTCGCGGACCACGGCATCAACGTGTCGGGCCTGTCGCTCGACATCGCCAAGATGCTGGCCCGCAAGGACCAGGTCGTGAAGCAGAACAACGACGGCATCACCTACCTGTTCAAGAAGAACAAGATTTCGTCGTTCCACGGCCGCGGCTCGTTCGTGAAGGCTGCCGAAGGCGGCTACGAGATCAAAGTGGCTGGCGCCGCCGAGGAAACCATCGTCGGCAAGCACATCATCGTGGCCACGGGCTCCAATGCCCGCGCGCTGCCGGGGGCGGCATTCGATGAAGAGAACATCCTGTCGAACGACGGCGCGCTGCGCATGGGCGCGGTGCCCAAGAAGCTCGCGCTGATCGGCTCGGGCGTCATCGGCCTCGAAATGGGTTCGGTGTGGCGCCGCCTCGGTTCGGAAGTCACGGTGCTGGAAGCACTGCCGACCTTCCTGGGCGCGGTGGACGAGCAGATCGCCAAGGAAGCCAAGAAGGCTTTCGACAAGCAGGGCCTGAAGATCGAACTCGGCGTGAAGGTCGGCGAGATCAAGTCGGGCAAGAAGGGCGTGTCGATCGCCTGGACCAACGCCAAGGGCGAAGCGCAGACGCTCGACGTCGACAAGCTGATCGTGTCGATCGGCCGCGTGCCCAACACCATCGGCTTGAACCCCGAAGCCGTGGGCCTTGCGCTCGACGAACGCGGTGCGATCAACGTCGACGGCGAGTGCAAGACCAACCTGCCCAACGTCTGGGCGATCGGCGATGTGGTGCGTGGCCCGATGCTGGCGCACAAGGCCGAGGAAGAGGGCGTTGCCGTGGCCGAGCGCATTGCCGGCCAGCACGGCCATGTCAACTTCAACACGATCCCGTGGGTGATCTACACGCACCCCGAGATCGCGTGGGTCGGCCAGACCGAGCAGCAGCTCAAGGCCGAAGGCCGCGCTTACAAGGCCGGCAGCTTCCCGTTCCTGGCCAACGGCCGCGCACGCGCGCTGGGTGACACGACCGGCATGGTCAAGTTCCTGGCCGACGCCGCGACCGACGAGATCCTGGGCGTGCACATGGTGGGCCCGCAGGTGAGCGAGCTGATCTCCGAAGCCGTCGTGGCGATGGAGTTCAAGGCCAGCGCCGAGGACATCGCGCGCATCTGCCACGCGCACCCGTCGCTGTCGGAAGCCACGAAGGAAGCGGCACTCGCCGTGGACAAGCGCACGCTGAACTTCTGATCCTCTCGATCTCTTGACCGGCGTCAAACAGGCCTATGAGGCGGAACTCGCTGCGCGCGGGTTCCGCAGCGATCCCGCGCAGATGCGTGCCGTGGAGGCACTGGACCGCTGCGCGCGGGAGTGGGCCGACTACAAGTCCCAGCGCTCGAACGCGCTGAAGAAGTTCATCAACCGTCCGGAGCTTCCCCGCGGCGTCTACATGTACGGTGGCGTCGGGCGGGGCAAGAGCTTCCTGATGGACCTGTTCTTCAACGCCGTGCCGCTGCGGCGCAAGACGCGCCTGCACTTCCACGAGTTCATGCGCGAAGTACACCGTGAACTTCGCGAACTGCAGGGCACGGTCAATCCGCTCGACGAACTCGGCCTGCGCATTTCCAAGCGCTACAAGCTGATCTGCTTCGACGAGTTCCATGTGGCCGACATCACCGACGCGATGATTCTTCATCGGTTGCTGGTGTCGCTGTTCGAGAACGGCGTGGGTTTCGTCACCACCTCGAACTTCAAGCCCGACGATCTGTATCCGGGCGGGCTGCACCGCGACCGCATCCTGCCCGCCATCGCGCTTCTGAACGAGAAGCTCGAAGTACTGAGCGTGGACAACGGCACCGACTACCGGCGCCGCACGCTCGAGCAACTGCGCATGTACCTCACGCCGAACGACGCTTCGGCCGAGAAGGAAATGCGCAAGGCCTTCGACAAGCTGGCTGAAACGGCCGACGAAAACCCCGTCCTGCACATCGAGCAGCGCGAGATCCGCGCGCGCCGCAAGGCCGGCGGCGTGGTCTGGTTCGATTTCAAGACACTGTGCGGCGGCCCGCGTTCGCAGAACGACTACCTCGAGATCGCCAGCCAGTTCCATACGGTGCTGCTGTCCGACGTGCCGCACATGCCGGTGCGCATGGCTTCGGAAGCACGCCGTTTCACATGGCTGGTGGATGTCTTGTACGACCGGCGCTGCAAGCTCATCATGTCGGCCGAGGTTCCGCCCGAGGCGTTGTACACCGAGGGGCCGCTGTCGCACGAGTTTCCGCGCACGGTTTCCCGGCTCACCGAAATGCAGTCGAGCGAATTCCTTGCCCTGGAACGCCGCATCGTCGATACCCGACTCACATGAAAAAAATCGCCCTTGCCCTGCTCATGACGTTGGCCAGCCTTCCGCTGTGGGCGCAGTCGAACGCCGCTGCGGGCAATGCCGACCTCGACGCGGAAAAGCGCAGGCTGTCCGCCGAGCGCGAGGTCGTCGAGAAGCGATTCGTGGACGAGCGCGCGGCCTGCTACAAGAAGTTCGCGGTGGAAGACTGCCTGCGCGAGAGCCGCAGCCGCCGACGCAAGGATACCGACAACATCAAGCGGCAGGAAACCGCGATCAACGACATCCAGCGGCAGCGCAGCGGCGCGGCCGAACTGCAGAAGCTCGACCAGAAGGCGGCCACGCAGCGATCCGTGGACGCTCCGGAGAAGCAGCAGCAGTCGGTGCAGAACCAGAAGGATCGCGAGCAGCGCGCCGCCGACCACGCCGCCAGCCGGGCTGCCACCGCGAACGAGGCCGCCGAACGCGAGCGCCAGTTCCAGTCGAAGCAGCAGGCCCACGCGAACGAGCAAGCCAAGGCCGCCCAGCGCCAGGCCGACGCGCCCGCCGCCGTCAACCGCTTCCAGGAAAGGCAGCGTCGCGCCGATGAGCACAGGGCCAATCGCGAACGCCAGAATGCGAACCGGGACAAGCCACGCGGTGCGCCGCTGCCGCCGCCCGCGCCGGCAGCGTCGGCACCTGCCCGCTGAAACACCAGCCCGGTGGGCGCTTTTCGCTGTTTCAGCCGTTGGCTGGGTTGGCTGGGGACGGAAGCGCGTCGAGCTTCAGGACGGCGATCGAAATGTTGTCGCCGGTGCCGCGGGCGCGACGGCGCGCCTCGCCCACCAGGATCTCGACCGCGTCGCGCGGCGGCTGGGAGTAGAGCACGCTCGCCATCTCGCCCGGGCTGAAGTAGTGCCAGAGTCCGTCGCTGCACGCCATCAGCAGGTCGCCGGCCTGCAGTTTGGGGATGTAGTACGGATCGACCGGCGGCGGTGTGGTCGCCATGCCCAGGCAGCCCAGCAGGATATTGCCTTGGGGATGCACGTTGGCCTCGGCCTCGGTGATCTCGCCACGGTCGATCAGCACCTGCACGTACGAGTGGTCGCGCGTGCGCGTGACCAATTGGCCGTCGTGGAAGTGGTAGATGCGCGAATCGCCGGCGTGAATCCACGCGCACTCGCCTTTCGGGGTCAGGATGAAGGCGGCCAGCGTGCTGTGCGGCTCCTGCTCGCTGGAGACGGCAGTGAGCTTGATGACGGTGTGCGAGTCTTCCAGGATCTGCCGCAGCACGGCTTCGGGGTCGTCGCGGCCGGGCTGGTAGCGTGTGAACAGCTGGCGCGCGGTCATCAGCACTTGGTCTGATGCCTTACGCCCGCCGCTGCGGCCACCCATGCCGTCGGCCACGAGCCCGAGCACGCAGCCAGGCACGCGAGGGTGGCTCATCATGAGCACCTGGTCCTGTTGGTAGGGCCGGTCTCCCTTGTGGAGTCCGGTGGCCGCGGCAAGTCGAAAGCCTTGAGTCATGAGGCATGTGCGCCTGGAGCGCGTGTTTCTGTCTTCTCGGGGATTCGTTTCAGGACGTATTATCGAATGAACCTGCGACGCGAAAACACAGCGTGCGCGCCCCACCGTTGGACTCCAATCTTCATTCCCTCTCCCGCCAGCTGATCGAGTTGCGCATCGAGCACGCCGACCTCGACGCCACCATCGACCGGCTGGCCGAAGGCTCGCCGCAAGACGAGCTGCTGCTGCGCCGCCTGAAAAAGCGCCGCCTCGCGTTGCGCGACCAGATCACGCGGCTCGAGAACGACATCGACCCGAAAGAACCCGCCTGATGGGCGCGCTCGAAGACAAGGTGCGCGACGCCTTCGCGCAGGACGGAGCGCTTTCGCGCGCTGCCGAGCAGTTTCGCGAACGGTCGGGCCAGACGGAAATGGCCATTGCCGTGGCCCGCACCATCGATCAGGGCGGCGTGCTGGTGGTCGAGGCGGGAACCGGCGTCGGCAAGACTTTCTCGTACCTCGTGCCGGCCTTGCTGAGCGGCGAACGGGTGCTCCTGTCCACTGCCACCAAGACGCTGCAGGACCAGCTGTTCGGCCGCG
The DNA here is from genome assembly GCF_902712855.1 of Variovorax paradoxus. Lineage (NCBI taxonomy): Bacteria > Pseudomonadati > Pseudomonadota > Betaproteobacteria > Burkholderiales > Comamonadaceae > Variovorax > Variovorax paradoxus. The sequence continues at coordinate 3,964,895 of NZ_LR743507.1, read as the reverse complement.
ATCTGCCGCGGCTGGTCGAGGCTTTCGGGCTGCCGGTGCGCACCGCGCTGCTCAAGGGGCGTGGCAGCTACCTGTGCCTGCACCGTCTCGACATGGCGCGCCACGATGCGTCGCTGCCCGAGCGCGGCAGCCTGCGCACGCTCGCCAAGATCGAGCAGTGGTCGAAGGCCACGCGCACCGGTGACCTGGCGGAGTTGCCCGGGCTCGACGAACGCTCGCCGCTGATCCCGTTGATCACCTCCACGCGCGACAACTGCCTGGGGGCCCAGTGCCCGCAGTTCAAGTCCTGCCACGTCAACCTGGCGCGGCGCGAGGCGCTGGCGGCCGACATCGTCGTCATCAACCACCACCTCTTCTTTGCCGACCTCGCGGTGCGCGAGACCGGCATGGCAGAACTGCTGCCGACCGTGAGCGTGGTCGTCTTCGACGAGGCGCACCAGCTCAACGAGACCGGTGTGCAGTTTCTCGGCGCACAGCTCGGCAGTGGCCAGGCGCTCGATTTCGCGCGCGACATGCTCGGCGCGGGCCTGCAACATGCGCGCGGGCTGGTCGACTGGCAGCAACTGGTGGGCGGCGTTGAACGCGCTGCGCGTGAGTTGCGTCTGGTGGTCGGCAAGCAATGGCCGGGTGCCAAGCTGCGCTGGCTCGGCCCGTCGCCTGAAGGGGTCGATGCCGATGCCTGGCAACGTGCGCTGGACGACCTGCAGCATTCGTTCGAGGCTGCGGCCGAGGGGCTCGCCACCGTCAGCGAGATCTCGCCCGACTTCGTTCGGCTGCACGAGCGGGCACGCCAACTCGCGAAACGCGCCGCGCGCTTCGCCCTGCCTTGCGAGGTGGACTCGGTGCGCTGGGTCGACGTAGGCTCGCAACTGAGGCTGATCGAGTCGCCGTTGGACATCGCGGATGCGATGCGCAAGCGCGTGCTGAAGATCGTCGACGCCGGCGCGGATGACGGTGATGCGATCGAAGACGATCTCGACGCTTTTGGCGAGCGGCAGGGGCATCGGCCGCAGGAGGCGACTCCGCCGGAAAGCGCGGGCCGTGCCTGGGTCTTCACTTCGGCCACGCTCGGCGACGAGCCTACGCTGCGGTGGTTCACCGAGCCGTGCGGCTTGCATGACGCGGAAGTGCTGCGCGTGAAGAGCCCGTTCGACTACGCCGCGCAGGCCGCCCTCTACGTGCCGCGCGCCTTTCCGAAGCCCAACGATCCTTCGCACAGCCAGCGGGTGGCGCAGCTGGCGGCGCGTGGCGCCACCGAGCTCGGCGGACGCACGCTGGTGCTGACCACCACGTTGCGCGCGCTGCGTACCATCGGAGACACGATCAGGCAGCAGTTCGAGTTGCTCGATGCGCAGTTCCGGCCCGACGTGCTGGTGCAGGGCGAACTGCCCAAGCGCGTGCTCATGGACCGCTTCCGGGAAGGCGCCACGGCCGGGCGTGCCGGGTGCGTGCTGGTGGCGTCGGCCTCGTTCTGGGAGGGCTTCGACGCGCCGGGCGATGCGCTGCAGTTCGTGGTGATCGACAAGCTGCCGTTTCCGCCGCCGAACGATCCGCTGGTCGAGGCGCGCTCGCAGCGGCTGGAGGCCCAGGGGAGGAGTTCCTTCGCGGACTACTCCCTGCCGGAAGCGGCAGTCGCCCTCAAGCAGGGGGCAGGGCGCCTGATTCGCCGGGAAACCGACAGCGGCGTACTCGCAATTTGCGATACACGCCTGGTCGCCATGGGCTACGGCCGCCGATTGCTGGCGGCGCTGCCGCCGATGCGGCGGCTGGAAAACGAGTCGGATTTCGACGCCGCGCTGGACGCGCTCAGGGACTGAGCAAAGCGCGTCACTCGCGGCGACAGGGCTTTACCAGAGCTTCCACCAAGGGTCGTCCTTGCCCTTGAAGCCGTTCGCGAGGTATGCGCTTTGCGGGTAGTTGGTGGTCAGCACGCGTTGCGCGTCGTCGCGCAGGTCCTTCATGCCGAGGGCGTCGTAAGACTTGACCATGATGTACAGCGCTTCTTCCAGCGCCGGCACTTCGCGGTAGTCGGCCAGCGCGATCTGCGCGCGGTTGATGGCCGCGAGGTAGGCGCCGCGCGAATAGTAGTAGCGGGCCACGTGAACTTCATACTGCGCGAGCGAGTTCACGATGTAGTTCATGCGCTGGCGGGCATCGGGCGCGTAGCGCGAGTCGGGGAAGCGCGTGACCAGGTCCTTGAACGACTCGAACGATTCCTTGGCCGCCTTCTGGTCGCGCTCGGACAGGTCCTGGCGCGTGAGGAAGGCGAACATGCCCAGGTCGTCGTTGAAGTTGATCACGCCCTTGAGGTAGAGCGCGTAATCGAGCGCCGGGCTCGCGGGATGCAACTTCATGAAACGGTCGATCGTGGCGATCGCCGTGGCCTTTTCGCCCGACTTGTACTGGGCATAGGCCTTTTCGAGCTGGGCCTGCTGTGCGAGCGGTGTGCCGGCGGCACGGCCTTCGAGCTTCTCGTACAGCGGAACGGCCTTGTCGTAGGCGCCGGAACCGGCCTCGTCCTTGGCTTCCGCGTAGATGCGGTTGGGGCTCCAGTTCGCGGTCTTGTCGACGGATGTCGAGGAGCAGCCGGCTGCCAGCAAAGCTGCCGCGCTGAGCGCGATCCAGGTGGGGACCGATAATTTGGCGCGAAACATCACATACGGCTTTCGTGAAACAGTTACCCTCAATTATATCGACGGCCCCCTTGGGCTCTCTTGCGGAAGTCCCCGAGTCGGCGGAGGCGGCCGAGCTCGAAGATGGCGCCGACCCGGTCGAACCCAGTGAGTTGCGTCCCTTCGTCGTCGATGCGGCGCAGCATGGCCAGCGGCTGGACCGCGCGCTGGCCGTGCTGGTGCCGGAGTTTTCCCGAAGCTATCTTCAGCAATTGATCGAAGCCGGAGCGGTCGAACTTCAGGGCCGCACGCTCACCAAGGTGTCGGCTGCGGTGAAAGCAGGGCAGTCCGGGCGGATCGAACTGCGTCCTACGCCGCAGAGCCAGGCATTTCGTCCCGAGGCGATGGACATCGTCACCGTTCATGAGGACGAGCATCTGCGCATCATCGACAAGCCTGCGGGCCTCGTGGTGCATCCTGCACCGGGGCACTGGAGCGGCACGCTGCTCAATGGCCTGCTGGCGTTGGACCCCAAGGCTTTGCTGCTGCCGCGCGCCGGCATCGTGCATCGGCTCGACCGCGACACCAGCGGGCTGATGGTGGTGGCGCGAACACGGGCCGCCATGGATGCCATGGTGGCGCTCATCGCTGCGCGCCACGTCAAGCGCCAGTACCTGGCGATCGGCCATAAGCCTTGGGAAGGCGCGGTTGCGCGACAGATTGACGCGCCCATCGGCCGTGATCCGCGCAACAGGCTGCGCATGGCGGTGGTCGACCTGGAGCGCCACGCTGGCAAGACGGCGCGCACCCTGATCGAGCGCCTCGACAGCAACGCCGAAGGCTGTGCAGTGCGTTGCACCCTTGAAACGGGGCGCACGCACCAGATTCGCGTGCACATGGCATCGATCGGCCATCCGCTGGTGGGGGACACGCTCTACGGTGGCGCGCCGGCCGTTGGGCTGTCGCGCCAGGCGCTCCATGCCTTCAGGCTCGCCTTCGTGCACCCCGTCACGCAGACGCCGTTGGAGTTCCGCTCTGCGCCGCCGGCCGACCTCATCCAGGCTTTGCAGTCCTGGGGGCTGGATTACAATCGCGCCTGACGGCCCGAGGGCCGCGCCGGTCACCCGAGACCGGCCTTGCGTTGCATCTGCCGCGTGCCTGCAGCGCCTACTCCTTTCATCCTCCTGAACAAGCGCCTCGAGGCGCCTTTTCCCGGATAACGCGAACCATGAATACGGCGGATGCCAAGCGCATTCTCGAAACCGCCTTGATCTGTTCGAGCCAGCCGCTGCCGGTGCGCGACATGCGCGTGCTGTTCGACGACGAACTGGGTGTGGACACCATCAAGGTGCTGTTGCTTGAATTGCAGGAAGACTGGGCGCAACGCGGCCTGGAGCTTGTGAGCGTCGGCAGTGGCTGGCGTTTCCAGAGCCGGCCGGAGATGCGCGACCACCTCGACCGCCTGCATCCCGAGAAGCCGCCCCGCTACACGCGCGCTGCGCTCGAAACGCTGGCCATCATCGCGTACCGGCAACCCGCGACGCGCGGCGACATGGAAGAAATTCGCGGCGTCACGATCAATTCGATGATCCTCAAGCAGCTCGAGGACCGCGGCTGGGTCGAGGTCATCGGCCACCGCGAGACGGTGGGCCGTCCGGCGCTCTATGCGACCACGCGGCAGTTCCTCGACGATCTGGGCCTGGCTTCGCTGGACCAGTTGCCACTGATCGAGACGCCGGCGCAGCAGGCTGCACTGGTCGATGCACTTGAGCAGGCGTCGGGCGAGCAGCAGGGCTTGCCGATCGAGGGCGACTCGGATGCCGCCGCACAGGATGCGTCGGCCGACCCGGGTGCGCTGCGGTCCGAGGAAGTGGCCGCCGATGTCGTCCCGGAAGCCACTGAAACCGCCGAAGTTGCCGAACCCGTGGAGGCGGCCGAGGCCATCGAAGCGGCGCAAGCGCAATTCGCCGAGCGTGCTGCCGCAGACAGTAGCGCGCTGGAAGCTCTGCACACCACAGAAGGCGTCGCCGAACCCGCTCCCGAGCCTGCGGACTCAGAGTCCGCGCGGGCTACTGGCCCGGCGCCGGAACCCGATGCCCCGTCCCCGGACGAGGCCGATCCTCACGCTCCTTTCCCCGGAAAAACCTCATGAGCACAACCGACACCGAAGACGCGGCCATGCTGCCTGCCGAGCCCGAAGTCAAAAAGAAGAAAAGGGCGGCTGCGCCCAAGAAGGCTGTAGGTGCTGCTACTGAATCGGTAGCGCCGGATGCTGCGACGCAACCCGGGCCGGAGCCGGATGTGCCGGTGGAAGCCGAGGGGCCCAGGAAGCCGCGCGGTCCGCGCAAGAAGAAGGTGGTCTTGGACGAGGTCGTGGCCGCGCCCGAGGTGCAGCCGGCAGGTTCGGATGCGCCGGCAGCTGGAGAGCCGGCAGCTGTCGCTGCCGAGGTGCAGGCATCCGTCGTCATTGCGCAGTCCGAGGAAGGCGTTGCGCCGGTGGTGGCTCCGCAGCCCTCGCAGGCTGTCCGCAACGACGAGGACGACGACGAAGACGAGGACGAAGAAGAACCTGACGAGGAAGAAGACGACCTGGACCGCGCCCGCCGCGCCGCCGAGCGCGAGCAGCGCAATGCGTTGCCGCCCGAGCCGATCCGGTTCGCCGACGTCATTTCCGGCCAGTTCGATGCCGACGAAGAAAGCCCCGAGGTGCCGCCGCTGAAGCGCGTGCTGCTGCCGGAGGCCGATTCGCCCAAGCTGCACAAGGTGCTCGCGCAGGCCGGTCTCGGCTCGCGGCTTGAGATGGAGCAGCTGATCCTGCAGGGACGCATCTCGGTCAACAACGAGCCGGCTCATATCGGGCAGCGCATCCAGTTCGGTGATCAGGTCAAGATCAATGGCAAGCCGATCCGTTACCGGATTGCGCCCCCGCCGCCGCGCGTCATCGCGTACCACAAGCCCGTGGGCGAGGTCGTCACCCACGACGACCCGCAGAACCGTCCGACGGTGTTCCGAAAGCTGCCGCGGCTGCAGCAGGGCAAGTGGCAGTCGGTCGGCCGCCTCGACCTAAACACCGAAGGCCTGCTGCTTTTCAGCAGCTCCGGCGACCTGGCCAACCAGCTCATGCACCCGCGCTTCGGCCTCGAGCGCGAATACGCGGTGCGCGTGCTGGGCGCGCTCACCAGCGAGGAAAAGCAGAAGCTGCTCGACGGCGTGCGCCTCGACGACGGAATGGCGCAGTTCGGCACCATCGAGGACGGCGGCGGCGAAGGTTCCAACTGCTGGTACCGCGTGACCATTTCAGAAGGCCGCAATCGCGAGGTGCGCCGCCTGTTCGAGTCGGTAGGCCACGCGGTCAGCCGGCTGATCCGTATCCGCTACGGTGCGATGGTGCTGCCGCGCGGCCTGAAGCGCGGCGCGTGGATGGAGCTCGACGAGCGCGACATCCGTGCGCTGTTCCAGGCTTCGGGTGGTGCCGTGGGCCGCCCTGGTCCTCAGCAGCGCGGTCCGGGACAGGAGGGCGGCGGCAACGGCCGCAATGGGCGCAACAAGAAGCGCCGCGGCAACCGCAACGCGGCGGGCGGCCAGCCGCAGCAGCGCGACATGCGCGACGACGGAAGCCGCGAGGCGCCGATCCCGAATCCGCTGGGCGACGGTCGTCCTCCGCGCGGTGAGCGGGGTGAGCGGGGTGGGCGCGGCAATCGCGGCGGCGGCAACGGTGGCCCGCCGCAGGGCCAGGGCCGCCGCGGCAATGCGGGCGGCGGCAATCGTCAAGGCGGAAGCCGGCAAGGCGATGACCGCCAGCCGAGCGCATCCAACCAGCCCGACCCGATGAAGACCTCGTTGGGCTACATCGGCGCCGACAGCTTCTCGCGCCAGCGAAAGGAGCAGCGGAGCGGCCAGGGCCGCCGCGGAGGCGGCGGTGGATTCGGTGGCGGAGGCCAGGGCGGGCAAGGCGGCGGACGCCGCCGCGGTCGCTGAAAGCCTGCCGACGTGGCGCGGCCTTTGCGGGGTTTTCACCAATCCGCCAGGTCACGCCGGTTAAAATCAGAGGCTTTGTCGACACGTGACGCAACGGACCTGTTGCAGTTGTGACAAAACACTTCAAAATCAAAGCTCCAGGAAGCATTTCAATGGCCATCGAACGTACCCTTTCCATCATCAAGCCCGACGCAGTTGCCAAGAACGTGATCGGCAAGATCGTTTCCCGTTTCGAAGCTGCCGGCCTCAAGATCGTCGCCGCCAAGCTGGTGCACCTGTCGCGCAACGAAGCCGAACAGTTCTACGCCGTGCACAAGGAACGCCCCTTCTTCAAGGACCTCGTCGAGTTCATGATCTCGGGCCCCGTGTTCGTGCAAGTGCTCGAGGGCGACAACGCCATCGCCAAGAACCGTGACCTGATGGGCGCCACCGATCCCAAGAAGGCAGCCGCCGGCACCATCCGCGCCGACTTCGCCGACAGCATCGACGCCAACGCCGTTCACGGTTCGGACGCTCCCGAAACCGCAGCGAACGAAGTCGCCTTCTTCTTCGCCGGCCTCAACGTCTACGCACGCTGAAGTCGTATCTCGACCGATTCCATGACCACGGCCAATCTGCTCGATTTCGATCTCGAGGGGTTGGCTGCGTTCTGCGAAAAACTCGGCGAGAAGAAATTCCGCGCCACGCAGCTGTTCCGCTGGATCCACCAGCGTGGCGCGAGTGACTTCACCCAGATGACCGATCTGGCGAAGTCATTGCGAGAAAAGCTAGCGACCACCGCGCGCGTGGAGGCCCTGCCGGTCCTCACGCAGCACGAATCCAAGGACGGCACGATCAAGTGGCTGTTCGACGTCGGCGACGGCAACGCCGTCGAAGCCGTATTCATTCCCGAGGACGACCGCGGCACGCTTTGCGTGTCGTCCCAGGCCGGCTGTGCGGTCGGTTGCCGCTTCTGCTCCACGGGGCACCAGGGCTTCAGCCGCAATCTCAGCACGGGCGAGATCGTCGCCCAGTTGTGGTTTGCCGAGCATTTCCTGCGCAAGCACCTCCGCCGCGACGAACGCGTCATCTCCAACGTGGTGATGATGGGCATGGGCGAGCCGCTGCAGAACTACTCGGCGCTCGTGCCTGCGCTGCGGACCATGCTCGACGACAACGCCTACGGGCTGTCGCGCCGTCGCGTGACGGTGTCGACCTCCGGCGTGGTGCCGATGATCGATCGCCTGGGCGCCGATTGCGCAGTGGCCATGGCCGTTTCGCTGCATGCGCCCAACGACGCGCTGCGCGACGACCTCGTGCCGCTGAATCGCAAGTACCCGATTGCAGAACTGCTCGAGGCTTGCAAGCGCTACCTCGTGCATGCGCCGCGCGACTTCATCACCTTCGAGTACTGCATGCTCGATGGCGTCAACGACCAGCCCGAGCATGCCCGCCAACTGATCGAGCTGGTGCGCACGCACGACGTGTCGTGCAAGTTCAACCTGATTCCTTTCAACCCGTTCCCGGCGTCGGGCCTTCTGCGTTCGCCGCAGCCTCGCGTGCTGGCATTCGCAAAGATGCTGAGCGAAGCCGGGATCGTGACCACCGTGCGCAAGACGCGCGGTGACGATATCGACGCCGCATGCGGACAACTCGCCGGCGACGTCAAGGACCGCACCCGTGCGGCCGAGCGCATGGCCCAGCGCCGCGCTGCAGAGCGACCCATCGTTTTGCATCCGGTTCGCAAGACCGCACCCCAGGAGCATTGACAGAATGAGCATGGCCTTTCCGATGACGACCGTGAATGCGCAGCGGCTGCTTGCCGTGGGCCTTGCCGGCGTCGCCGTGGCGTTACTGCTCTCGGGCTGCGTGAACACGCGGACCACCACAACCTCCTTGGCCGACAGCAGTTCGAGCAAGGGTAACGAGATCGTGACCGAATCGGACGAGAGTTCGCGGCAGCGCCGCGCTCGCCTTCGCATGGAGCTCGCGTCCGGCTACTTCGAGCAAGGGCAGACGACGGTCGCGCTCGACGAGATCAAGCAGGCGCTGGCCGCTGATCCGAACAATGCCGATGCTTACAACCTGCGTGGCCTGGTCTACATGCGACTGGACGACGCCGGCCTTGCGGAAGACAGTTTCCGTCGCGCCATCGCCATCAATCCGCGCGACGCCAATGCGCGCCACAACTACGGCTGGCTGCTGTGCCAGCAGAACCGCTTTGGCGACGCTGCCACGCAGTTCAACGAAGCGCTCGCCGTGCCGAGCTATGCCGACCGCGCCAAGACGCTCATGACCCAAGGCGTGTGCCAGCTCAAGGCGGGCCAGCGCGTCGAGGCCGAGCGCAGCCTCATGCAGGCGTACGAGATCGACGCCGGCAATCCGGTGGTCGGCTTCAATCTCGCATCGGTGCTCGCCCAACGCGAAGAGTGGTCGCGTGCGCAGTTCTACATTCGCCGCGTCAACAACAGTTCCGCAGCCAGTGCCGAAACGCTCTGGCTCGGCATCAGGATCGAACGAAAGCTCAACAACCGCGAGGCCGCTGCGCAGTTGGGAGGCCAGTTGCAACGACGTTTCCCCCAATCGCGGGAGGCATCAGCGTACGAGCGCGGGAATTTCAATGATTGATCGGGTTTCGGAGTTCGGCACTTCCGTGGCACAGCCGCTAGAGGAAGGCGACATCACGCACAAGACGGCCGGCGACCTGCTTCGCGAGGCGCGCGAAGCCCACGGATTGCACATCGAGATGGTGGCGGCCGCGTTGAAGGTGCCGCCGCAGAAGTTGCTTGCGCTCGAGGCGGACGACATCGCCTCGCTGCCCGATCCGGTCTTTGCGCGCGCATTGGCCAGCAGCGTGTGCCGCGCACTGCGCATCGATCCGGCGCCGGTGCTGGCCAAGCTGCCCACGACACAGAAGGTGTCGCTTGCGGAGGCCGACCGCACGCTCAAGACAAACATCTCCTCGGGCACGCCGCGCTGGAGCGGCAGCAGCAGCCGGTCGAGCGGCCTGCCTTCGCGTACGTTGCTCACCGTGGTCCTCCTGTTGCTGGTGGGGGCCGGCGCGCTCTTCTGGCTTCCGCAGTCGGTGTTCGACCAGATCGGCGCCTCGGTGTCACGCCTGACGGCTCGCAGCAGCGCCGACGCCGGCTCGGCCGCCAACGACCCTGCGGCAAGCGCCCCGTCGAGCTCTTCCGGCGTCGTGGCCGAAACCGTTCCCGCGCAGATCGTGGCGCCGAGCGGTCCTGTGAGCACGAATGCTCCGGCTGCACCCATGGCATCCGCCATACCCGGCGGCGCCGCTGCCACTGCTGCGGCCCCATTGGCAGCGGCTTCCGCGCCGGTGGCTCCAGTCGCTGGAGGCAGCCAGCAACTCGTCTTCGTTGCACGCGAGGAATGCTGGATCACCGTGACGGAAGCCGGCGGCAAGCAACTGCTACGCCGCAGCCTGAAGGCCGGCGAAACGGTCGGCCTGTCGGGTACGCTGCCGTTGTCGGTCGTGGTGGGCCGTGCGTCCAGCGTCGACGTGCAGGTTCGCGGACAACCTTTCGATCTGAAGCCTGTCACCAAGGGTGGCGGCGTGGCGCGTTTCGAGGTGAAGTGATGACGGACGACAGCCTTCCCGTGCCCATCGAATCGGCCGCGCCCAAGGCGCGACGCTCGCGCCAGGCCCGCGTGGTCTGGGGCCCGCGCGTGGTCACGGTCGGTGGCGACGCACCGGTGCGCGTGCAGTCGATGACCAACACCGATACGGTCGATGCCATCGGCACGGCCATCCAGGTGAAGGAGCTGGCCGTTGCGGGCTCCGAGATGGTCCGCATCACGGTCAATACGCCGGAAGCGGCGGCGCAGGTGCCGTACATCCGCGAGCAGCTCGATCGCATGGGCATCGACGTGCCGCTGGTCGGCGATTTCCACTACAACGGCCACCGGCTGCTGACCGACTACCCGGCTTGCGCGGAAGCGCTGAGCAAGTACCGCATCAACCCCGGCAACGTGGGCAAGGGCGACAAGAAGGACAAGCAGTTCGGCCAGATGATCGACGCGGCGATGCGCTGGAACAAGCCGGTGCGCATCGGCGTGAACTGGGGCAGCCTCGACCAGGAACTGCTCGCCAGCCTGATGGACGTCAACAGCGGCCGCGCCCAGCCCTGGGACGCCAAGCAGGTGATGTACGAGGCGCTCATCACCTCGGCCATCGAATCCGCCAGGCTGGCCGAGTCGATGGGCATGGATGGCAACCAGATCATCCTTTCGTGCAAGGTAAGCGGCGTGCAGGACCTGATTTCGGTCTACCGCGAACTGGCTCGCCGCTGCGACTACGCGCTGCATCTCGGCCTCACCGAGGCCGGCATGGGCACCAAGGGCACGGTGGCATCGGCCACGGCGCTGTCGATCCTGCTGCAGGAGGGCATCGGCGACACCATTCGCGTGTCGCTCACGCCGCAGCCGGGCGAGTCGCGCACGCAGGAGGTGGTGATCGCTTCCGAGATCCTGCAGGCGCTGGGCCTGCGCGTGTTCGTGCCGAGCGTCACCGCCTGTCCCGGATGCGGGCGCACCACCAGCACCACGTTCCAGGAACTGGCCAAGCAGATCGACGACTACCTGCGCATGCAGATGCCGGTCTGGCGCAAGAAGTATCCCGGCGTCGAAACGCTCAAGGTCGCGGTCATGGGCTGCATCGTCAACGGTCCCGGCGAGAGCAAGCACGCCGACATCGGCATCAGCCTGCCCGGCAACGGCGAGGCACCTGCCGCGCCGGTCTTCATCGACGGTGAAAAGGCGCTCACGCTGCGCGGCGACAATATCGCCAACGAGTTCCACCAGCTCGTCGAAACCTACATCGAAAAGCGCTTCGGCGGCGAACACGCTGTCGCGGCCTGATACCTCCGCAGACTCATGGCTGAAAAATTGAATGCCGTCAAAGGCATGAACGACATATTGCCGCCCGAATCGGCGCGCTGGGAATGGCTCGAGGCCACCGTGCGCGACCTGATGGGCCGCTTTGCGTACCGCAACGTCCGCACGCCGATCCTGGAACACACGGCACTGTTCGTGCGCGGCATCGGCGAAGTGACCGACATCGTCGAGAAGGAGATGTACTCCTTCCAGGACCGCTCGGACAAGTACGGCGACAACGACCACCTGACGCTGCGGCCCGAGAACACGGCAGGGCTCGTGCGCGCCGTGATCGAGCACAACATGCTCTACGACGGCGGCAAGCGTCTCTGGTACACCGGCCCGATGTTCCGCCGCGAGAAGCCGCAGCGCGGCCGCTTCCGGCAGTTTCACCAGATCGGGGCGGAGGCCCTGGGTTTCGCGGGCCCCGACGTCGATGCCGAACTGATCCTGCTGGCGAGCACGCTCTGGAAAACCATCGGCCTGACCGATGTGCGTCTCGAGCTCAACAGCCTGGGCCAGCCTGCCGAGCGCGCCCAGCATCGCGCGCAACTCATCGCGCACTTCGAGAAGCACGCCGACAAGCTCGACGAGGACGGCAAGCGCCGCCTGCACAGCAACCCGCTGCGCATTCTCGACACGAAGAATCCAGCCATGAAGGAAGTGGTGGAGTCGGCGCCGAAGCTGATCGACTTCCTCGGTGCCGAGTCGCTTGCGCACTTCGAAGGACTGCAGGCCATCCTTAAGGCCAACGACATCGACTTCACGATCAACCCGCGTCTGGTGCGCGGCCTGGACTACTACAACCTCACGGTGTTCGAGTTCGTGACGGACCGGCTGGGCTCGCAGGGCACGGTCTGCGCGGGCGGCCGCTACGACGACCTGATCGCCCAGATCGGCGGCAAGTCCGCGCCCGCCGTGGGTTGGGCCATGGGCGTGGAGCGGGTGCTCGACCTCATGAAGGAGCAGGGCACCGACATTCCGTTGCCGACACCCGATGTCTACGCCGTGGTGCCGGACGCTGCGGCGATGCCTGTGGCACTGCGCACGTTGCAGCAGCTGCGCGACGCAGGTGTCCGCGTGCAGATGCATGCTGCCACTGTCGATGGTCAGGGCAGCTTCAAGTCGCAGTTCAAGCGCGCCGACAGCAGCGGCGCCACGTACGCCCTGATCTTCGGCGCCGATGAACTCGCACGCGGCGAAGTGACCCTCAAGGCGCTGCGTGACGCGAGCATTGCGCAGACCGCCCGGTCTCTCTCCGATGTGGCCGCCTGGGCCGCCACCCTACAATCGCCGGCTCCCAACACCTGACAGCGCATGGCAACCCATCTCGACCTCGAAGAACAGGAACAGCTCGACCAGCTCAAGCATTTCTGGAACACCTACGGCACCCTGATCACCTGGGTCGTGCTGCTCGTCGCCGGCGCCTTCGTGGCCTGGAATGGCTGGCAGTATTACCAGCGCAGCAAGGCAGTCCAGGCGGCAGCTCTCTACGACGAGGTCGAACGCAGCACGCAGTCCGGCGACGTCGAACGCATCCAGCGCGTGCTGGGCGACATGAAGGAGCGGTTCGCCGGCACGGCCTACGCGCAACAGGCTGGGCTGCTGGTCGCCAAGACGCTGTATGACAAGGGCAATGCCGAAGGTTCGCGCGCCGCGCTGACCTGGGTGGCGCAAAGCGCCATCGACCCCGGCTACCAGGCTATCGCCAAGCTGCGTCTGGCGGGCGAGCTTCTCGAGAGCAAGTCGTACGACGATGCGCTCAAGCAGCTCGACGGCAGCGTGCCCAAGGAATTCGAACCGCTGGTGGCCGACCGCAAGGGCGACATCTACCTGGCCCAGGGCAAGCGCGCCGAAGCGCAGACCGAGTACCGCAAGGCATGGACCGGCCTCGGTGCCACGTCCGACTACCGTCGCCTGATCGAGATCAAGCTCAACGCCGTGGGCGTCGACCCCAAGAGCCTGGCCCCCGTCGTCACCGTCACACCTGCAGCCCCCAAAACTCCCTGACCGCATCATGAATTTCAAGCGTTTCATGCCTGAATCGACCGCCCTGCGTGCGGGAACAGCTCTTGTTTTGGTGGCGTTCCTCGCCGCCTGCTCGGGCACCAGCAAGCCGAAGCCGGCCGAACTGCCGGCCAACCCGGCGCTGCTGGGCGTGCGCCAAGCCTGGACCGTTCGCATTCCCGAGGTCAAGTTCCCACTCACCACCGACGTCAGCGGCGACACCGTCACCGTTGCCGGCAGCGACGGCACGGTGGTCGCCATCGATGCGCGTGCGGGCCGCGAGACCTGGCGTGCCAGCGCTGGCGCTCCGCTCGCCGCGGGCGTGGGCAGCGACGGCACCATGGCCGCAGTCGTCACCACCAACAACGAGCTGGTTGCAATCGAGAACGGCAAGGTCCTTTGGAAGCAGAAGCTCTCTGCGCAGGCCTTCACGGCACCCTTGGTGGCGGGCCGCCGCGTGTTCGTGCAGACCGCCGACCGCAGCCTGAGCGCCTGGGACGGCCAGAGCGGCCGCCGCCTCTGGCTCCAACAGCGCACCGGTGAAAACCTCGTGCTGCGCAAGTCGGGTGTGCTGCTTGCCGTGGGCGATACGCTGGTGACCGGCATCGGCGGCCGGCTGGTCGGCATCAATCCAGGCAATGGCACTTCGCGTTGGGAATCGCCCATCGCAGCGCCGCGCGGCACCAACGACGTGGAACGCCTGGTCGACCTGACCGGCAGCGTGAGCCGCTTCGGCGACACGATCTGCGCGCGGGCCTATTACGCCAGCGTGGGCTGCGTCGAAACCGTGCGCGGCTCGCTCGTCTGGAGCAAGCCGGCTTCGGGCGCGGACGGCATCACCGGCGACGAACGCTTCATCTATGGTTCCGAGTCCGACGGCAGCGTCGTGGCCTGGCGTCGCGCCGACGGCGAACGCGCCTGGCAGATGACCCGCTTCAAGAATCGCAACCTGACCGCACCTTTGGTGGTGGGCCGCTCGCTGATCATCGGCGAAGACACCGGCACGCTGCACTTCGTGTCGCGCGAGGACGGTGCGCTGCTCAATCGTGTCGCACCCGATGGCTCGGCCATCACCGTCGCGCCAGTGCTGGCCGGCAACACGGTCGTTGTCGTGACGGCCAAGGGTGGCGTGTTTGGCTATCGCCCTGAATAACTCTTTTCTTTTTCACATCCTGCAAGGCCCGACCATGAAAACCGTGCCCTCGAAAGGCCGGCGATGAAGCCGGTCGTGGCCCTGGTCGGGCGGCCCAACGTCGGCAAGTCGACCCTCTTCAACCGCCTGACCCAGACGCGCGACGCCATCGTCGCGGACTTCGCCGGACTCACCCGCGATCGCCATTACGGCAATGGCCGCCTGGGCAAGCACGAATTCATCGTCATCGACACCGGCGGTTTCGAGCCCGACGCGGGTAGCGGGATCTACAAGGAGATGGCGAAGCAGACCCGCCAGGCCGTGGCCGAGGCCGACGTCGTGATCTTCGTTGTCGACGCGCGCGAAGGCTTGTCGGCGCAGGACCATGACATCGCCAACGAGCTGCGTCGTCTTGGCAAGCCGTGCGTGCTGGTGGCCAACAAGGCCGAAGGCATGCACGACGGGACCAAGCTCGTGGACTTCTACGAGCTCGGCTTCGGCGAGGTGCACGGCGTGTCCGCGGCGCACGGACAGGGCATGCGTGGCCTCGTCGAACTGGCGCTGTCGACGCTCAATCTTCCCGAAGAACCGGAAGACGACGCCGACGAAGACGACGTCAACAAGCCGATCAAGCTGGCCGTGGCCGGGCGCCCGAACGTGGGCAAATCGACGCTGATCAACACGTGGCTGGGCGAGGAGCGGCTCGTGGCCTTCGACATGCCCGGCACCACGCGCGATGCCATCTCCGTGCCCTTCGAGCGCAATGGCCAGCGCTTCGAGCTGATCGACACGGCCGGCCTGCGCCGCAAGGGCAAGGTGTTCGAGGCGATCGAGAAGTTCTCGGTGGTCAAGACGCTGCAGGCCATCGAGTCGGCCAACGTCGTGCTGCTGCTGATCGATGCCACGCAGGGCGTGACGGACCAGGATGCGCACATCGCAGGCTACATCCTCGAGAGTGGCCGCGCCGTGGTGATCGCCATCAACAAGTGGGACGCCGTCGACAGCTATCAGCGCGAACAGATCCAGCGGCAGATCGAGACGAGACTGCCGTTCCTGAAATTCGCGGCGCTGCATTTCATCTCTGCCATCAAGCGCCAGGGCCTGGGACCCGTTTGGCAGGCGATTGCGCAGGCTCACAAGTCGGCCACGCGCAAGATGTCGACGCCGGTGCTCACGCGGTTGCTGCTGGAAGCGGTGCAGTTCCAGGCGCCAAAGCGCGGCGGCATGTACCGTCCCAAGCTGCGTTACGCGCACCAGGGGGGCATGAACCCGCCGGTGATCGTGATCCACGGCAATTCGCTCGAGCATGTGACCGACGCTTACAAGCGGTTCCTCGAGGGGCGCTTCCGCAAGGAGTTCGACCTTGTGGGTACCCCCTTGCGCATCGAGTTCAAGAGTTCCCACAATCCGTTTGCGGACAAGGACGACTGAACTCGCTTGGCAGCGGATGGCTGCCGATGAGTTCCGTCGGGGGTGGAAGTTCCAGCTTTTGAGAGACGTTATTTTTCGAAGGCTTTTGGACTCGATTGCTGCGGCGCGGAAACCCTGTGTTAAGGTCATCTCCTCCAACAACTACTCTTGAACACGGAGAATATCGTGAGCAATAAAGGGCAACTTCTACAAGACCCGTTTCTGAACACCTTGCGTCGCGAGCATGTTCCGGTCTCCATTTACTTGGTGAACGGTATCAAGCTGCAAGGTCAGATCGAGTCCTTCGACCAATACGTCGTGTTGCTTCGCAACACCGTGACGCAGATGGTCTACAAGCACGCCATTTCCACCATCGTGCCGGGTCGCGCCGTCAACTTCTCGGCTACCGAGAACGAAGACACCGCTGCCTGAACGCGCGGAGCGCGGCGGCCTTTCGGTTGCCGCGCTTTTTCCCTTTTTTGGTCCCGCTTGTCTGAATCGATCCCCCGCCAGGAAGGCGCCGCCGTTCTCGTCGGCGTGGATTTCGGGCTGCCCCATTTCGACAGCGAACTCGAGGAACTCGGCCTGCTCGCGCAGACTGCAGGACTGACGCCCGTGGCGCGCCTTGCGTGCAAGCGCAAGGCGCCCGATGCGGCATTGTTCGTTGGCAGTGGCAAGGCCGACGAAATCAAGGAGCTGGCTGCCCTGCACAGGGCGAGTGAAGTCATCTTCGACCAGGCCCTGAGCCCCGCGCAGCAGCGTAACCTCGAACGCCAGCTCGACGTTGCAGTCTACGACCGCACTTTCCTCATTCTCGAAATCTTCGCCCAGCGCGCGCGCTCGCACGAGGGCAAGCTGCAGGTGGAGCTCGCTCGCCTGCAATACCTCAGCACACGGCTGGTCCGTCGCTGGTCTCACCTGGAGCGCCAGACCGGTGGTGCGGGTGTGCGCGGCGGCCCGGGCGAAAAGCAGATCGAACTCGACCGCCGCATGATCAACGAGTCGATCAAGCGCACGCGCGACCGCCTCGCCAAGGTGCAAAAGCAGCGGGGCACGCAGCGCCGCCAGCGCGAACGCCGCGAAACCTTCAATATCTCGCTGGTGGGCTACACCAACGCTGGCAAGTCGTCGCTGTTCAACGCACTGGTCAAGGCGCGCGCCTATGCGGCCGACCAGTTGTTCGCAACGCTCGATACCACCACGCGCAACCTCTATCTGGGAGATGCGCGCCGGCAGGTTTCGATCTCGGACACTGTCGGCTTCATCCGCGACCTGCCTCACGGGCTGGTCGACGCCTTCAAGGCCACGCTGCAGGAGGCGGTGGATGCCGACCTGCTGCTGCATGTGATCGATGCATCCAACCCTCATTACCCCGAGCAGATGGCCGAGGTGCAGGCGGTGCTGCGCGACATCGGCGCGGACACCGTGCCCCAGTTGCTGGTGTTCAACAAGCTCGACGCCCTTGAAAGCACGCAGCGCCCGCTGCATCTGCAGGACGAGATGGAAATCGACGGTGTGCAGGTGCCCCGCATCTTCCTCAGTGCCCGAAGTGGCGAAGGGGTCCCGATGCTGCGCGCCGAGCTCGCCCGGCAGTCGGGCTCCGTAGCCGATACGATGACCCCTGAGGCAAACGCTGAATTGCACGAAGCCGCCGACGGATTGGGCACAATCCCGCCACTGACAAGAGAACGAAGCGAATGAATTCAAAGCCAGCGCGGAGAGGGTTTCTGGGCATGTTCAACCTGAACGATGGCCGGTGGGGGCGCGGCGACGAGCCGTCCTCCAACGGCGACCGCCCGGCCGGCAACCGGCCTCCCGATGCCAATCCTCCAGGCGCACCGACACCCCCGCCCCAGGGCAGCAACAACAACGACAACCGTCCTCGAGGACAAGGCCCCAACCAGGGGCCGCCCGACCTCGACGAGCTCTGGCGCGACCTCAATCGCAAGCTCGGTGGCTTCTTCGGCGGCAAGGGCGGTGGCAACCGGCCCACCGGTGGAAGTGGCGGCAACGGCTACAAGCCCGACATTAAAAACGCAGGATTCGGCCTCGGCCTCGTTGCTGCCGTGGCGATCCTGATCTGGCTCGGCACCGGCTTCTTCATCGTGAACGAAGGCCAGCAGGCCGTGGTCACCCAGTTCGGCCGCTACAAGACCACCGTGGGCGCGGGCTTCAACTGGCGCCTGCCGTATCCGATCCAGCGCCACGAAGTGGTCGTGGTCACGCAGATCCGTTCCACCGACGTGGGCCGCGATGCCATCGTGCGGTCCACCGGCCTGCGCGAGTCGGCGATGCTGACCGAGGACGAGAACATTGTCGAAATCAAGTTCGCCGTGCAATACCGCCTGAGCGATGCACGTGCCTGGCTCTACGAGAGCAAGTCGCCTGCCGAAACAGTGGTTCAGGTGGCCGAGACCTCCGTGCGTGAGGTCGTGGGCAAGATGAAGATGGATGCCGCGCTCGCTGAAGAGCGCGACCAGATCGCTCCGCGCGTGCGCACGCTGATGCAGACCATCCTCGACCGCTACAAGATCGGCGTGGAAGTCGTGGGCATCAACCTGCAGCAAGGCGGCGTGCGTCCGCCCGAGCAGGTGCAGGCTGCATTCGACGACGTGCTCAAGGCCGGCCAGGAGCGCGAACGCACGAAGAACGATGCGCAGGCTTATGCCAACAACGTGGTGCCGCTCGCGACCGGTACCGCATCGCGACTGAAGGAAGAGTCCGAAGCCTACAAGGCACGCATCGTCGCCCAGGCACAGGGCGATGCCGGCCGCTTTGCATCGGTGCTTGCCGAGTACCAGAAGGCGCCGCAGGTCACCCGCGATCGCATGTACACGGACGCCATGCAACAGATCTACGCCAGCACCACCAAGGTGCTGGTCGACAGCAAGCAGGGTTCCAACCTGCTGTACCTGCCGCTCGACAAGCTGATCCAGCAGACCGGCAACAACGCTGCCACGCCGGTCGACGCCGCAAGCCCGAGCGTTGCCGGCACGGCACCGGCCCAATCGTCGGTGATCCCGGTGGCGCCCACGACCGGCGACGTGCGCGCACGCGACGGCCGTTCGCGCGACCGCGACGTGCGTTGATGAAAAAGGCCTAGAAGAACATGAACAGAATCGGATTCATCGCCTCGTCGATCCTCGTCCTGCTGGTGCTCCTGAGCTCGACCCTCTTCGTGGTGGACCAGCGCCAGTTCGGCGTGGTCTATGCCCTCGGCCAGATCAAGCAGGTCATCACCGAGCCCGGCCTGAACTTCAAGCTGCCGCCGCCGTTCCAGAACGTGTCGTACATCGACAAGCGCCTGCTGACGCTCTCGAGCGTCGACACCGAGCCCATGCTTACTGCCGAAAAGCAGCGCGTGGTGATCGACTGGTATGTGCGTTGGCGCATCAGCGATCCGCAGGCCTACATCCGCAACGTCGGTCTCGACGAGAACGCGGGTGCGATGCAACTCAATCGCGTGGTGCGCAATGCGTTTCAGGAAAACATCAACAAGCGCACCGTGCGCGACCTGATCTCGGTGCGCCGCGAGGCCCTGATGGCCGACGTGCAACGCGAGGTGCTGTCGGTCGTGAAGGGCGCCAAGCCCTGGGGCGTGGACGTCGTCGACGTCCGCATCACCCGCGTCGACTACGTCGAAGCGATCACCGAGTCCGTATACCGCCGCATGGAGGCCGAGCGCAAGCGCGTGGCCAACGAGCTGCGTTCGACCGGTACCGCCGAAGGCGAGAAGATCCGCGCCGACGCCGACCGCCAGCGCGAGGTAATCGTGGCGAATGCGTATCGCGACGCACAGAAGATCAAGGGCGAGGGCGATGCGCAGGCTGCCGCCGCGTATGCCGAATCGTTCGGCCGCGACCCGCAGTTCGCGCAGTTCTATCGGAGCCTTGAGGCCTACAAGCAGAGCTTCAACAAAAAGAGCGACGTGATGGTGCTCGACCCATCGTCGGACTTCTTCCGCGCCATGCAGGGTTCCGGATCCGCCGGCAGCGCGCCTCGCCGCTGATTCCTCGCCCGGAGCCGTGAGCGCAGACACCTTCTGGAGCGCGCTCGCGCTCGTCCTGGTCATCGAAGGCATCCTGCCTTTCGTCTCTCCCGGAGGGTGGCGGCGCGGCTTCGGGCAGCTCATGCAGCTGCGCGACGGCCAGCTTCGCTTTTTCGGACTTTGCAGCATCCTGCTGGGTTTGGTACTCCTTTGGGTCCTGGGGTAGCGGGTCCCGGTAGAATCCCGGTTTAACCACGCCCCCGATCCCCATGTCCGCCTGGGTCCTCCCGGATCACATTGCCGATGTGCTGCCCTCCGAGGCGCGCCACATCGAAGAACTTCGACGCCAGCTGCTCGATACCGCCCGTGGCTACGGCTACGAGCTGGTGATGCCGCCGCTGCTCGAGCATCTTGAGTCGTTGCTTTCGGGCACCGGCGAGGCGCTCGACCTCCAAACCTTCAAGCTCGTCGACCAGCTGTCCGGCCGCAGCATGGGGCTTCGCGCCGACACCACCCCCCAGGTGGCACGCATCGACGCCCACCTGCTCAACCGAGACGGCGTGGCCCGCCTGTGCTATTGCGGCCCTGTGCTCCATACCCGGCCCGATCGGCCCCACGCCACGCGTGAGCCATTGCAGTTCGGCGCAGAGATCTACGGCCACGCCGGCCTCGAGGCCGACACCGAAACATTGCTGCTGGCACTCGATTGCCTCCAGGCCGCCGGCCTGGAAGAAGGTGTGATCGTCGACCTGGCCGATGCCCGCATCGTTCGTGCCCTGTTCGCCGACGTGTCCGTCGACGCCGCCGGGCTGGCCCGGGTGCATGCCGCGCTGGCCGCCAAGGACGCGAGCGAGCTCGATGCGCTCACCAAGGACTTCCCTGCGGCTTCCCGTGACGGGTTGCGCGCGCTGGTCGGTTTGTACGGCGACGCTTCGGTGCTCGACGAGGCTGCCAAGGCACTCAAGGGCACGCCCGCCGTGGCCGCGGCGCTGACCGACCTGAAGCTTCTGGCCGCCGGGCTGCAGGGCGTACCAGGTCGCCAGATCAGCTTCGATCTGGCCGACCTGCGCGGCTACGCCTACTACAGCGGCATGCGCTTCGGCATCTACGCGCCCGGTGCGACCGATTCGCTGGTGCGGGGCGGCCGCTACGACGAGGTGGGCGCCGTGTTCGGCCGCAACCGTCCGGCCGTCGGCTTCAGCCTCGACGTGCGCGAACTTGTCGGCGTGCTGCCGGCCCGCCCCCTGCGTGCCGCCATCCGCGCGCCCTGGAGCGATGCGGCGGGCCTGCGTCAGGCCATTGCCCGATTGCGCAAGGCCGGTGAAACGGTAGTCTGCGTGCTGCCGGGCCATGGCAGCGAAATCGATGAATTCCGTTGCGACCGCGAGCTCGTCGAGCAAGCAGGCCAATGGACTGTCCGAGCGATCTGAATTTTTGAAGTAATGGAACGAGCATGAGCGTAACCACCGGAAGAAACGTGGTCGTCGTCGGTACCCAGTGGGGCGACGAAGGCAAAGGCAAGCTGGTCGACTGGCTGACGGAAAGCGCCCAGGGCGTGGTCCGCTTCCAGGGCGGTCACAACGCGGGCCACACGCTGGTCATCAACGGTGTGAAAACCGCATTGCACCTGATCCCGAGCGGCATCATGCGGCCCGGCGTCAAGTGCTACATCGGCAATGGCGTGGTGCTGTCTGCCGCGAAGCTCTTCGAGGAAATCGAAGGGCTGGAGAAGGCGGGTGTCGAGGTCCGTTCGCGCCTGCGCATCAGCGAGGCCTGCCCGCTGATCCTGCCGTTCCACGCCGCGCTGGACATCGCGCGCGAGGCCTACCGCGAAAAGGGCGGCATCGAGAAGATCGGCACCACCGGCCGCGGCATCGGCCCGGCCTACGAGGACAAGATCGCCCGCCGCGCGCTGCGCGTGCAGGACCTGAAGCATCCCGAGCGTTTTGCGGCCAAGCTGCGCGTTCTGCTCGACCTGCACAACCACGTGCTGACGCAGGTGCTGAGCGCGCCGGCCATCGACTTCGACGAAGTCTTCAACGAGGCGATGAAGCACGCCGAGCTGCTCAAGCCCATGATGGCCGACGTCTCGCGCGAACTGAACGACGCGCACCGGAACGGCGCCAACCTGCTGTTCGAAGGCGCGCAGGGCACGCTGCTCGACGTGGACCACGGCACCTATCCGTACGTCACCTCAAGCAACTGCGTGGCCGGCAATGCTGCCGCTGGTTCGGGCGTGGGCCCGGGCATGCTGCATTACATCCTCGGCATCACCAAGGCCTACTGCACCCGCGTGGGCGGCGGTCCGTTCCCCACCGAGCTCGACTGGGCCACGCCAGGCACCGCGGGCTATCACATGAGCACCGTGGGTGCCGAGAAGGGTGTGACCACCGGCCGCAGCCGCCGCTGCGGCTGGTTCGACGCTGCACTGCTCAAGCGCTCGGCGCAGGTCAACGGCCTGTCGGGCCTTTGCATCACCAAGCTCGACGTGCTCGACGGCCTCGAGAAGCTCGAGCTGTGCACCGGCTACGAGCTCGACGGCGAAGTCACCGACATCCTGCCGATGGGCGCCGACGAGATCGAACGCTGCACGCCGATCTACGAGACGCTCGAAGGCTGGAGCGAAAGCACCGTGGGCGTCACGCAATACGACAAGCTGCCCGTCAATGCCCGCCTGTACCTGCAGCGCATCGAGCAGGTCACCGGCGTGCCGATCCACATGGTGTCGACCAGCCCCGACCGCGATCACACGATCATGATGCGCCATCCCTATCTCGCCGACTGAACAGGCTCACCCCCAGGCTTGCCCACTTCGTGTGGCCGCCAACCCCGTTCCGGGGGCAACACCAGCGGCCCGGCAAAGCCGGTTCCGCGGTGTTCCACGAATGAGAAAGACTGAAGGAATCCAACCATGTTGACCGAAGACGGCAAGCATCTCTACGTCAGCTACGACGAGTATCACAACCTGATCGAGAAGCTCGCGATCAAGGTGCACCAGTCGGGCTGGGAGTTCGACACCATCCTGTGCCTGGCGCGCGGCGGCATGCGTCCCGGAGACGTGCTCTCGCGCATCTTCGACAAGCCGCTGGCCATCATGTCGACCAGTTCGTACCGCGCCGACGCCGGCACGGTGCAAGGCCACCTCGACATCGCACGCTTCATCACGACGCCCAAGGGCGAGATCGCGGGCCGCGTGCTGCTGGTCGACGACCTGGCCGATTCGGGACACACGCTGCACGCCGTGATGGACATGCTGCGCAACAATTACCCGCCCATCACCGAACTGCGCAGCGCGGTGATCTGGACCAAGGCGCTGTCGACCTTCACGCCCGACTACCAGGTGGAATTCCTGGCCACCAACCCGTGGATCCACCAGCCTTTCGAGGGCTACGACTCCCTGGGTGCCGAGAAGCTCCTCGAGAAGTGGTCGGTCTGACCGGCGTTGAGGCCGAGCCAAACCGCCGATTCATTCGGCCGGGTTGAGCAGCATGGCGGTGTAGCGCCGCTGCATTTCCTCCGGCGTCAGCTTCTCGATGCTGTGCCCCACGTTCCAGCGATGGCCGAAGGGGTCGCGGAAGACGCCGGAGCGTTCCCCATAGAACTGGTCCTGAGGTGGCATGTCGAGGGTGGCACCCGCGGCCACGGCGCGCGCCACCACGGCGTCGGCGTTGTCTACGTGCAGGTGCAGCGACACGGGCGTGCCGCCCAGTGTCTTCGCGCTGCGGATGTTGAACTCGGCGAACTCGTCCGACAGCATGAGGATGGCGCCGTTGTGGAAGTCCAGTTCCGCATGGCCGATACGTCCGCTGGGCTCGGTCAGCCTGAAGATTTCCTTGACCTCGAAGACCTCGCAGTAGAAGTCGATGGCCGCGCCGGCATCGTGCACGCAGAGGTAGGGAAACAGTTCGTGAATGGCCATGGTTCGTCCGTTCGTGGTGGTTGGCGGATGGGCGCGATTCTGGAATGTCCGGCGCTTCAGGTCTTGCACAAATTTGACCTGCTGGACCTGCGCATGGAATGCGGAAGCTCAGATCCGCACATGCCGTGACGCGGTCGGCGCCGCGCGCCGGTAGGCCTGCGGTGGCATGCCTGAGATCGCCAGGAAGTCGCGATTGAAGTGGGCTTGGTCGCTGTAGCCGGCCTGCAGGGCCAGTTCGGCCCAGGGCTGGTTGGGCTCGAGGGCAAACTGCGCGAGCACCCGGTCGAATCGCAGCATTCGCGCGTACTGTTTCGGCGGCAGGCCCGTCATGCCTCGAAAGAGGGCGATGAGGCGCCTGTGGCTGTAGCCGCTGTGCTTCACCAGTTCTCCGATGGTGCGACCGCCGTGCAGGTCGGCCAGCGCCTGCGCCACGGCCGGATGCAGTCCGTGCATCGCGCGTGCGGCAAGGCGTGAAGTCAGCAGAGCCTCGACGATCGTCAACTGGCCCGCCAGCGAATCGGCGCCATAAAGCTGTTCCAGCGCGAAGCCCGCTGCCGCGCCCCAGAGCGCTTCGAGCGGCGTATGGCGATTGGCCAGCGCGTCTTCGGGCGCCCCGAGCAGCGCCCTGGCCGCGCCCGGTTGCAGCATGACCCCGACCGAGGACGTCTGCGCGGACACGTCGCGGACGAAGAAGGCCGAGCGGGTTCCTCCCGCCAGCGCGTAGCCCACCGTGAAGCCCTCCGTGTCGGTCGCGTCGCGGAAGAGCCGGACCGCAGGGCCGCCTAGGCGGAAGACGACATGCATGCCGCCGGTCGGCAGCACATGTTCGCGCGCGCCCGGCCGGGTCCTGGGAGGACCGTCCGGCGAGGAGGCCCACAGCAGCTGCACGAAGCGCCGCAGGTGCGGCGCGGGCGGTCGCGTCAACTGCATGGCTCGGACTCGGCGAGAGACGGGCTTCGGCGCATCGGCGGATTGTGCCGCGCCACGCCCGGCGTGTCCTGCCCCCGGGCCTGGCTAGGCTGCTGCGTTCGCGCTCAGCGCATAGACCGGGTCGGGCCAGCGTTCGGAGGTCAGCCCGGCCAGCTCCGCTGCCAGCACTTCGACGAAGCGCGGGTCGACGTTCGCCGCCACCGCCGCAGCGCCCGGCTTGCCGGCGAGTGCATCCCGCAGGCGCCTTACGGCGTTGGCGGGGCCCCACGGGACGCCGTCCTGCTGGTCCACGTTCTCGAAGACGAGCACGTTCGCCAGCAAGTGGAGGAACGATGCAACGACCGCAGCTTCTGTCTGCGGCGCATCGCTGCGCGAGGCCATCGCCAGCTCGAGCCAGTCGACCACCTCCGGCGGGATGCCCTGCTGCGCGAGCGCTGCGTAGGTGCCGGGCCAGGCGGAGAGCGGTGTCTTGCGCAGCCATGCGCCGATGGCGCCCGGTGTGGCGGTCGTCTCGCTCTCGACGACGTCCGGCGACGACCGGGTCCGCTTCTTCATGAGCATCGGCGGCGCTGCCCCGGCAGCCGCGGGCATGGGCACGCCGCGCATCCTTGCCATCATGGGCGCGGGCGCGGCCCGCACTGCTTCGAACTGGCCCGACGAGGTGCCGCTCCAGCCGGCAGGCACCATCTGCGCGATCTTGCGCAGTTCGGGCATGTCGGTGGCGCGTTCGCCTTCGGCACGCTCGACCACCAGCAGGTAGTTGGTCTCGTCCGTCACCAGCTGGTAAGCCACCGCGAGCTGCCGGGCTTGCGCCTTGCGCTCCTCGTCGTGCGGCCCGGCGAGTGCCGCGAACCGCGCGTGCGCCGCGATCTGGCTCAGTGCGGCAATCGGCTCGGCCGTGCGGGCGACGCGAACGCTGCCGATCTGTTCCTCGGTGGCGCCATCGCCCGGCCTGACGCCGAGCAGGCGAATCTCGCCCTCGGGAACCTGTTCCAGCAGCGCGAAAAGGTTGACCGTGTCGGCATCGAACACCGAGGCAGGCAGCGCGGACACCCACACCGGACGCACGCCGTCCGGCCATTCGATCCGCACGGCTTCGAGCCGAGGCGAGCGCAGGCGCGCGAACATGCGCAGCACCGCAGGCTCGACCGCTTCGCCGGGTGCGACGAAATCGCAGGCGCCGCCCGTGGCTTCCGCCAGGCGCCGAAGATGGCCCTCGGCCGGACTGCTGCCGATGCCGACCACGAAGACACGGTGCCCCGACGCCTTCGCCGATGCGATCGTGGCGTCGATGGCGCTGATCTCGCCGTCGGTCACCACCAGCACGTCGCTCGATGCGCCGGCGCTGAGCGCGAAGGTGGATGCCAGCGCGCTTTCCATCTCGGTGCCGCCGAGGTCGGCCTGCAGCGCGCCGACCCAGCGCTGCGCAGCCAGGCGGGTGACATCGGTCAGCGCCCAGAGGCCGCGCGAGCGGTGCTCGACGGTGCTGCCGAAGCGCGAGAGCGAGAAGCGGTCGCCCGCGCCCAACTGGAGAACGATCGATTGCAACGCACGCCGCGCGGCGCCGATGCTGTCGCCGGCCATCGAGCCCGAGCAGTCGACGAGCAGCTGCACGTCGGTGGTTGCAGGGCCGCGCGCCGGGATGCGCGGGCAGAAGCTGGCAAGCGCAATGATGGCGCCGGCCTCGACGCTGTCGCGCGCGACCACGGCCGTGCCGTCGTGCGCCAAATGGTCGACGACCAGCACGAAGTCTCGGTCGAGCACGCCCTGGCGCGCCAGCGACACCTGCAGCATGCCCTCGGCAGGACGCATTGCCACGCCCACCGGATGGCTGGGCGAGGCCACGCGTGCTTGCGCCAGCTCGCCATGCAGCCGCAATTCGATGTCGAACGGATACGCTGCCACCGCGCTGTGCACGGGGGCCTGGTGCGGCTGCAGCTTGCCGTCGGCAACCGGGTCGCCGTAGCGTGGCGCGATCACCGTGGGGATCAGCAGGCGAAGGCCTTGCTGCTCGAACGACAGCGTCTGCGCATAGCGCAGCGTGACGATGCACGCTTCGCCGGCCGCGAGATTGCCGAGGTTCAGCGTGTGGCTCTGGTCATGGTTCCTCTCCAGCATGATGGCCGCATGGCCTTCGGCCAGCGCGCCTTCGTAGGCGGCCTCGGCATCGGCCTTTTCGACCACCGCCCCGTTCAGGTGCCGGTTGCCCAGCTGCACATCGACGCCCAGCAGCACCGCGCCCCACGGCAGCGGAAAGCTGTAGGCCACTTCGACGTTCAAGGCGCCCGGATTGCGAAAGCGCTGCTCGACCGTCATCTCGAGCAGCACGCCGCGCAGGTCGCCGCTGGCCTTCACGCCTTCGAGCACCACGGCGTCGCCGTTCGTCGTCGTCATCCGTGCGTATTCCAGATTGCTCATGGGTTGCCTTTCGTTTCTGTCAGTTCTTCTCAGGAGTGTCGGCAGCGGCGCTGCCGGCAGGGGAGGCGGAAGAGGCCGCTGCATAGGCCGCCATCACGCCCTGTATGAAACCGCGCACCTGCTGCGGCGAGAGCCCGGCCCGGCCGGGCTCGATCACCACCTCGATGCCGTCCGCCACCGTCAGATGGCTGCGCACTTCCACCGAACCGGCGACGTGCGGGCGCGCGGGCACCGGCGCTTCGTGCCCCTGCAGCAGCTCCCGGATGCGCTCCAGCGACACGCCGGCGGCCGTCCACTTCTTGATGAGCAACAGCTGCTCGAGGTGCCGGGCGCCATAGCGCGCCGCGCGGGTCTCGCCCTCGGGCCGGTCGACGATGCCGATCTGCACGTAGTAGCGCACGGTGCGTGGCGGCAGATCCGCGAGCACGCACAGCTCTGCGAGCGGGTAGGCGGCTGTCGCCGGAAGGGGATGCGATTTCATACACTTAATTTAAACACAAGAACTGTTTTTATAAAACACCTGCGGATTTCTCCCGTGCGGCAGCGCGCTAGCATCGAAGCCATGAGCAAGCCCTCCACCAACCTGATCCACCATCCCTACACACCGCCCGCCACCTTCTCCGCGCCGCAGCCCGGCGTGTACAAGGCATCGACCGTGTTCTTTGCCGACGTGGCCGCGATGCGCGCGCGCGACTGGAAGACCAAGGCCGGCTACACCTACGGCCTGCACGGCACGCCGACCACCTTCACGCTCGAGGAGCGGCTGGCGACGCTCGAAGGGGGCACCGAATGCCTGCTGGTGCCCAGCGGCCTCGCGGCCATCTCGCTGGTGGCCTTCGCCTTCCTGAAGACCGGCGACGAGGTGCTCATTCCCGACAATGCCTATGGACCCAACAAGGCGCTGGCCACGGGCGAGCTCGCGAACTTCGGCATCACGCACCGCATGTACGACGCCATGAACCCGGCCGACCTCGCGGCCAAGCTGTCGGACCGCACGCGGCTGGTGTGGGTCGAGGCGGCCGGCTCGGTGACGATGGAGTTTCCCGACCTGCCCGCGCTGGTGAATGTGTGCCGCGCGCGCGGCGTGATGACCGCGCTCGACAACACCTGGGGCGCGGGGCTGGCCTTCGCGCCCTTCGACTTCAACGGCACGGGGCAGGGCGTCGACATCTCGGTGCATGCGCTCACCAAGTACCCCAGCGGCGGGGGCGACGTGCTCATGGGCAGTGTGGTCACACGCGACGAGCGCCTGCATCGCGCGCTCAAGCTCACGCACATGCGCATGGGCTTCGGCATCGGCGTGGGCGATGTGGAAACGCTGCTGCGCTCGCTGCCCAGCATCGCCCTGCGCTATGCGGCGCACGACCGCGCGGCGCGCGAACTGGCACGTTGGCTCAATGGCCGAGACGAGATCGCGCAGGTGCTGCATCCCGCACTGGAGGAGTCGCCCGGCCACGTGCACTGGCGTGCGCTGTGCGGCGAGGCCGACCTGGCCGCGGGTCTTTTCTCGGTCGTGTTCGACGAGCGCTTCAGCACCGAGCAGGTCGACCGCTTCTGCGACAGCCTGCAGTTTTTCCGCCTGGGGTACTCCTGGGGTGGGCCCATCAGCCTGGTGGTGCCCTACGACATCGGCCTGATGCGCGATGCCAGCGTGGCGCGCTGGCCGTACAAGGGCACGCTCGTCCGTTTCTCGATCGGTCTCGAGGATGTGGAGGACCTGCGCGCCGATCTGCAACAGGCATTGGCGCGGTTGTAAAAAATCGCTTCCGGCTCCTCTGGAGCGCTGCAGGGTACCGTCTTGAGACTGCGGCGTTATCGCTTACAGTAGGCCACGCGCAGTCACCCTGACTGCCTCGCCCAAGGAGAAGCAGTGGCAACACCAAATTACGGCTACGAGAAACGCCAGAAAGAGCTGGCGAAGAAGAAGAAGAAGGAAGAAAAGCTCCGGGAAAAGGCGAATCGCAAACTTGCACCGAGCAGCGACGGCCTGGCACCCGGAGACCCGGAAACCGATGTGGCCTCGCTCGAGCACGATGCCCCCACGGTGCCGGAGTTGCCCACCAAGAACGGTTGATTCCGATCCTGGCGTACCCATCAAGAAGCCGCTGCAGGCCGCAAGCCTGCAGCGGCTTTTTCATTTCGGCAGCAGCTTGTGCAGCTCGGGCCAGACGTTGTCGAGCAACTGGGGCTGTGCCGCAGCCGTCGGATGGATGCGGTCGGCCTGGAACAGCGACAGCGCATCGGGCGCATCGGCCACGCCCTTGAGCAGGAAGGGCACCAGCGCGGACTTCGTCTCGCCCGCCACCTTCGAAAACACCGCCTCGAAGCGCCGCGTGTAGTCGCCCCCGTAGTTGGGCGGCACCTGGATGCCGACGATCAGCACCTTCGCGCCCGCGGCCTGCGCCGCCTTGGTGATCTGCAGCAGGTTGCTCTCGGTGTCTGCGAGCGGCAGGCCGCGCAAGGCATCGTTGGCGCCGAGCTCCACCACCACATGCGTAGGCTTGTGCTGCGAGAGCAGCGAAGCAAGGCGCGAGCGGCCGCCGGAGCTGGTGTCGCCGCTGATGCTGGCGTTGACCACGGTGGCTGCGAGCTTCTGTTGCGCAAGCCTTTTTTCCAGCAAGGGTACCCAACCCTCGCCGCGCTTGAGGCCGTACTCTGCACTCAGCGAATCGCCGAGCACCAGGATCACGGGCTTGCCAGCCTGCGCCTGTGCATGCGCCGCGGTCGTCCATATCCCCGCGTTGCCGAGCGCCGCGGTGGTCAAGATAAAGTCACGTCGATTCAAAACCAGAGCCTTTCCATGTCCCAACCCCCGTCCGATGTAATTGTTGCCGTCGAGCATGTCTTCAAGTCCGTCACCGACTCGACCGGTACGCTGGACATTCTGCAGGACATCGATTTCACCCTCGGGGCGCGGGAGACCGCTGCCATCGTCGGCGCTTCGGGTTCGGGCAAGAGCACCTTGCTGTCGATCATCGCGGGACTCGACACACCCACGCGCGGCACGGTCAGGCTCGCGGGCGACGACATCTTCGCCATCGACGAAGACGAACGTGCCGCGGTGCGCGCCCGGCGCGTGGGCTTCGTGTTCCAGAGCTTCCAGCTGCTGGGCAACCTCAGCGCGCTCGAGAACGTGATGCTCCCGCTGGAACTCGCCAATCGCAAGGACGCGCGCAAGGCCGCCAGCGAGATGCTCGGGCGGGTCGGCCTGGGCCAGCGGCTGGGTCACTACCCGAAGGTGCTCTCCGGCGGCGAGCAGCAGCGCGTGGCCCTCGCGCGCGCCTTCGTGGTGCAGCCTGCGCTGCTGCTGGCCGACGAGCCGACCGGCAGCCTCGACTTCGCCACCGGCGAGCAGGTCATGCGGCTGATGTTCGACCTCAACCGTGAACTCGGCACGACGCTGGTGCTGGTCACGCACGATCGCGGCATCGCCGCGCAGTGCGAACGGCGCATCACCATCGAGGCCGGACGCGTCGCCGTTAATGAAAAAGCTGCCGTAGCGCCCGTCTGACAAGCGCGATAAGCTATTAAATAAATAGCAAATCACATTCGAGGAGACTGCATGGAAGAACTTCCCCCCGATGCTGTCCGCGCGCTCCAGGGCGGCAGGCTCATCGAGGCCATCAAGATCGTGCGCGACCGCACCGGCATGGACCTCAAGTCGGCCAAGGAAGCGGTCGACCGCTATGCCGAACGCATGGACGAGGGGGATGAAGACATGCAGGCCGGGCGCAGTGCACCTGATGCCGCCATGCAGGATCGCGGCTTCGCCTCGATGCCTTCGACCGCGTTGAAGGCGCTGGCGCAGGGCAACAAGATCGAGGCGATCCGCCTCACGCGCGAGGCCACCGGCCTGAGCCTGGCAGCCGCCAAGCGGTTGGTCGACAAGCACGACGATCCTTCGGTCGGCGAATTCGCTCCGTTGCCTTCGCACATGCCGCGCCGTTCGATGGAGGAACCCGGCCGCGTGCATGGCGGCGGGTACAAGTGGCTGCCGATGGTCATCGTCGTGCTGGTCGCGTTGATGGTCTGGATGTACTTCGGCGGAGAGTTCTGAGCCAATGATCGTTCCGCAGTTCTGGGCCGAAGGCCGCATCCAGGAGCGCGTGGCCGGCAAGCAGGTCACCGTGCGCCGCTACGGCTGGTCCGACGACAGCCCGCTCGCCGCCCAGGCCCATGCCGACCAGCGCACCCGCGAGGCCTTCGACCGCATCGTGCAGGGCGAGCAGCTCGAACGCCGCGAGCGCAAGCTGGCCTACAACGGCGCCAATGGCGTTCCCATTCGCGAGGAGATCGTCGAGCGCCAGGGCGACACCGTCATCACCCGCAACGGCTACGGGGCGCGCTGCCTCAACACGCCCGACGTGCTGTTCGTCGACATCGACTTCGAGGAGCCGCTGCGTGGCAGCGTGTTTGCCTTTGCGCTGGTGCCGGCGCTCATCGCCGGCGTGGTCGGCGGCTGGGCCGCGAAGACCTGGCTGGGCGGACTGATCGCGTTCTTCGTGGTGTTCGCCGTGGCCTGGGTCATCGGCCAACGCAAGAAGCGCGGCCAGCCCAGCGGCAATCCGGCGCCGGAGAAGCTCGCGGCCGAGCGCATCGGCCGCTTCATGCACCAGCACCCCGACTGGCACCTGCGCATCTACCGCACGCCGGCAGGCTTTCGCGTGTTGGCGATGCACGACGTCTTCAGCCCTTCCGACACGGCCGTGGCCGACTGCTTCCAGGCCATGGGCGTGGACAAGGTCTATGCGCGCATGTGCCGCAACCAGAACTGCTTCCGGGCGCGCGTGAGCGCCAAGCCGTGGCGCGTGGGCATCGGCGAGCACATGCGCCCGCAGCCCGGCGTGTGGCCCGTATCGCCCGACAAGCTGCCCGTGCGCGATGCATGGGTGGCGCGCTACGAGAAGGCGGCCGAAGGCCATGCCGCCTGCCAGTACCTGGAAAGCGTAGGCAACAGCGAGCGGGTGCATCCGAATGCGCGCGCGGTGCAGGAACTGCACGACGAGCGCACCCGTGCGCTGAGCGGCCTGCCGCTGGCCTGAGGCGCCGGGCTCGAGGGCGCGAAGGCCGGTCCCGCAGGTGGGGATAATCCGGCCATGTCTTCTCCAAAAGTGATCTTCGGCTTCCATGCCGTGGGCGTGCGCATCAAGACCGCGCCGAAATCGGTGCTCGAAGTGATGTTCGACGCCAGCCGGCGCGATGCGCGCATGAAACAGTTCATCGCGCGGGCGCAGGAAGCCGGCGTGCGGCTGGTCGAGGCCGACGGCCTGCGGCTGTCCAAGCTCAGCGGCAGCCATGGCCACCAGGGCGTGGTGGCGCGGGTCGAACCCGTGGCGCAGGTGCGCTCGCTCGACGAACTCCTCGAAGGTCTCGAGGAAGCCGGCACCGTGCCCTTGCTGCTGGTGCTCGACGGCGTGACCGACCCGCACAACCTCGGCGCCTGCCTGCGCGTGGCCGATGGTGCCGGCGCGCACGCGGTCATCGCGCCGAAGGACCACGCAGCCGGCATCAACGCCACCGTGGCCAAGGTGGCCAGCGGCGCGGCCGAGACGGTGCCGTACTTCATGGTCACCAACCTCGCGCGCACGCTCAACGAACTCAAGGAACGCAACATCTGGTGCGTGGGCACGAGCGACGACGCGCCGGGCACGATCTACCAGAGTGATTTCAAGCGCCCGCTGGCGCTGGTGCTGGGCGCCGAGGGCGAAGGCATGCGGCAGCTCACGCGCAAGACCTGCGACGAGCTGGTGAGCATTCCGATGGCCGGCGCGGTCGAAAGCCTGAACGTCTCGGTGGCCAGCGGCGTGTGCCTCTACGAGGCGATGCGCCAGCGCAGCGCCTGAGCGCTGCAGCCTCCTTCAGTCCCGATGCGGGGGCAGGGCGGTGCCCTTGCGGTGGAAATAGACGAGTTCCGCCATGCGCCGCATCTGCGGCGTTCCCAGCAGGTGGTTGAACATCCAGTCGCTCTGGAAATGGTCGAAGGCCCAGCGCAACGTGCGCTTGAGCCGGAAGCCCGGGTAGCTGCGCACGAGCCAACCGGCGGGGTCGTCGGCCTCGCGGCGCACGAAGCGCGCCACGGCCTCGCCCGCACGCTGGCCATGCAGCAACGCGGTGTGGATGCCGCCCGCCGTCACCGGCGACACCATGCCCGCCGCGTCGCCCACCAGCAAGGCGCGTTCGCGTGACACCCGCGGAAGCACGCCGCCACACGGGATCATCCCGGCACGCACTGCCACCGGCGGTGCATCGCCGGGTGTGACCACCGATGAGATCTTGCGCAGCAGCGGGCCGAGCTTCAGCGCACCCTGGTCGTCGTTGCGCTTCATGCGGCGAGCCAGCCCGATCTGGCTCACCCCGACGCCTTCGAGCGCCCAGCCGATGTAGCCCGGTGCCAGCTGGCGGTCGACGAAGCAATGCAGCAGGTCGGGCGCCATGCGCGCACCCTTGTATTCATGTTCGACGCCGTAGAGGAAGCGCGTGTTGCGCGACAGGCCCAGCGCCTTCGCCACGCGCGAATGCGGCCCGTCCGCGCCCACGAGGTAAGTTGCCGAGATGCATGGCCCCTGCATCACCGGGACCTCCCAGCGTCCATTGATCCAGAGCGCCTGCTCGAACAGCGTGCCCAGCCGCACGTCGACGCCGCAGGCGCGTGCGGCGTCCACCATCCACTCGAGCAGCGATGGCGCGTCGGTGGCCCAGAACCAGTAGCCCGGCGCGTGCAGGTCGACGTGGCGCATGCTGGGGGCGTACAGCCGCACGCCTTCGATGCGGCGCACCAGCGCGGGGGGCACCTCGGCGAGCCAGGGCACGGTGTCGACCGCGTCCTTGACGATGATCCCGGTCGTGTGGAGCTTGTCGCCGGCGCTGGCCTTCTTCTCGAGCACCATCACGCTGAGGCCCGCAAGCGCGGCGGCTCGCGCGCAGGCCAAGCCTGCAAAGCTCGCGCCCACGACGAGCAGGTCGACCTTGAGGCTGCCCGTGCTGTTGCCGGCGCCGGGCGTGGGTGCAGGCGCAGCCGAGGAGGCCGCCGGGACGAGTGGGGAAAAGAGGCTGGAAGAGTTGTGCATGAGGCCGCTGACTTGAGCAATGCGCACCGCGTGTTGCGGTGCGCATGCAAAGTTAGCGGCGCTCTGTGCGCGCGGCGTGAAGCCTGCGTGAACTCAGGAAGGATCCTTGCCACGCGTGCGGCCGACCGCACTGAAGATGCCGATGCCCAGCAGGATCATGGCGCCGATGCCGATGTAGAGCGTGGGCACGCCGGCCACCGAGGCGCCCCAGATGAGGCCGCCCAGGAAAATCAAGAAACCGATCATGTAAAGCGCGAAAGACATCGTCGTTCCTCCGGAAGCTGAGATGCCTCGCAGTATCCCGGCCGGTGCCGGCCGTCGAACCGGCGCGTGCCGCCTGTGCATGTGGGAACCTGCCTACCCTCGGTGCACCGTCATTCGGGATTGGCCACCAGCAGGTAGCGGCAGCCTGCGCGTCCCAGCGCCTTGAACACGAGCGGTCGGTCGACGGCGAAGTCGAGGCAATCGCCTGGCGCAAGTTCGAAGCGTTCGTCGCCGTAGTCGACCCGCAGCGCGCCCTCGAGCATCCACAGGCACTGCCGGTATGGCTTGCCGCTCCATCGCGGATAGCCGACTTGCGCGGAGCGCGGCAGCTCGACCTCGACCAGCTCCACGCCGCTGCCCGACTGGCGCTCGGCGACCTGGCGGCGGAGGTAACCGGCCTCGGGATCGCGCCATACCTCCTGCGTTGCGCGCGGGCGCAGCCGTTGCGGCTGCACCTTGTCCTCGGTCAGCAGCTGCGCCAGCGGAACGCCCAGCCCGGCGGCCAGGCGGCCCAGCAACACGGCGGTGGGGCTGCTCTGCGCGCGTTCGACCTTCGAGATCATCGCCTTGCTGACCCCGGAGCGTTCGGCCAGGTCGGCCAGGCTGAGTTGCTGCGCCTGCCGCAGGGCCAGAAGCCGGCTTGCGATGAGGGCGTCGATGTTGTCGCCGGCCGGCTCCGAGGGAGCGGAAAGAGCAGATTTGTCGTTTCTCATATGAGATTATTATTCTCCTATATTGAACGAAATTCCGATGAGGAACACCATGCGTCTGATCCCCTGCACTGAAGAAGCGCACGCTGCTGCGATCCTTGCCATCCTCAACGAAGCCATCGTCACATCGACCGCGCTGTACGACTACAAGCCGCGCACGGCCGAGAACATGGTGGCGTGGTTCGCCACCAAGCGTGCCAACGGCTTCCCGGTGATCGGTGCCGTGGACGACGCGGGCAAGCTGCTGGGCTTCGCGAGCTACGGCACCTTCCGCGCGTTCCCGGCCTACAAGTACACGGTGGAGCACTCGGTCTACGTCCACAGTGCGCACCGCGGCGAGGGCCTGGGCCGCACGCTGATGGAGGCGATCGTTGCCGAAGCGGTGGCGCGCGACGTGCACGTGATGGTCGGCGCCATCGATGCGACGAACGCCGGCAGCATCGCGCTGCACGAGCGCCTGGGCTTCGAACATTCGGGCACCGTGCGCCAGGCCGGCTTCAAGTTCGGGCGCTGGCTCGACGTGGCCTTCTACCAGCGCGTTCTCTCGACGCCGCTGAACCCCGTCGACGGCTGAGGGCGCTCAGGCCAGCAGGTAGAAGCGCATCACCACCTCGGCGGGGTGGCGCATGCCGGCGCCGACGAACATGCGCTCGTTGATCCACTTCAGCGACGGCGATGCCGTCTCGAAGCGCGGGCTGCACCGGAAGTAGACCTGGGACGGGTCCACCGGCTCGCCGCGCAGCAGGCGGCCCATGACCTCGGGTGACGCGGAGCGCACCGCATGGTTCTGCACGTAGATCAGGTCGCCTGCATCGGTCTCGAGCCCGTAGCGCGCATCGAGTTCGCTCAGCGTGTCGCTTGCGATCAGCTGGAAGTCGCTGCCGCCTGGCAGCACGCGTGCGCGCCAGCCGTGGCCGTGTGCCTCGCCACCCGTGATCGGCACCACGCGGCGCGTCCCGCGCGCGCTCGTGCCGAGCACCTGCGGCATGCCCACCTCCACGCGCAGGTCGGCGAAGTGCTCGAGCGTGGGTGCGGCGATGGCATCGAAGACGTTCATCGCGCGGCTTCGTGCGTCAGGCGGCGGCGTTCTCGGCGCTGGCGCGATCGAGCATCTCGATGGTGCCGGTGTCGAGCTTCAGCTGCGTCGCGACCACGAGTTCCTCGAGCTGTGCGATCGAAGTGGCGCTGGCAATGGGTGCCGTCACGCCCGGGCGCGCGATCTGCCATGCAATGGCGACCTGGCCCGGCTTCGCGTTGTACTGCTGGGCCACCTTGTCGAGTGCGTCGAGGATGCGCAGGCCGCGTTCGTTGAGGTACTTCTTCGTGGTGTTGGCGCCGCGCGCGCTCTTGGACGCATCGGCCTCGGTGCGGTACTTGCCGGTGAGGAAGCCGGCGGCCAGCGCGTAGAAGTTGATCACGCCCACCTCGCGCTTCACGCACAGCGGCTCCAGCGCGTCCTCGAACACCGCGCGGTCGTACAGGTTGTACAGCGGCTGAAGGCTTTCGTAGCGCGCGATGCCGAGCCGCTCCGACACGTCCAGCGCTTCCTCGAGCCGCGGCGCGGTGTAGTTCGACGCCCCAATGGCGCGCACCTTGCCTTCCTTGACCAGTTTGTCGAACGCGCCCAGCGATTCCTCCAGCGGCGTGCCGGCGTCGTCGTCGTGCGACTGGTACAGGTCGATGTAGTCCGTCTGCAGGCGCTTGAGCGAAGCCTCGACGGCTTCGCGGATGTACTTGGGCGACAGCCCCACCTTGCCTTCGCCCATCGGCTTGCCGACCTTGGTGGCGAGCACCACGCGGTTGCGCTTGCCGCTCTGCTTGAGCCACTTGCCGATGATGGTCTCCGACTCGCCGCCGGGGTGGCCCGGCACCCAGCTCGAGTACACGTCGGCGGTGTCGACGAAGTTGAAGCCTGCGTCGAGCCATGCGTCGAGCAGCTTGAACGACGCCGCCTCGTCGACGGTCCAGCCGAACACGTTGCCGCCGAAGGCGAGCGGGGAGACGAGGAGGCCGGAGCGGCCGAGCGGGCGAAGTTGCGACATGTCGATGTGTTCCCTGAAGGTGGAGAAAAAGGAAGGACGTTGAACGAGAGGTTAGACGAAGCCCGTGGCGCCCAGCAATGCGCCGGCGCCGAGCAGCCAGAGCAGGTGGATGCGCGTGCGCCAGACGATCAGCGCGGCCACGCCGCTCAGCAGCCACAGGTGCCATGCGGGCGCGTTGCCGGCCTGGTTGCCGGCGGCCAGCACCCATCCGGTGGCGATCAGCAGGCCCACCACCACGGGGGCCATCCCTTGCTTGAAGGCCCGCACGCCACGCCGCGTGCGGTTGCGGTGGCCCCAGCGCGTGGCGAAGTAGGTGAGGGTCGTGCTCGGCAGCATGATGCCGACCATCGTGACCAGCAGTCCGAAGAAGCCGAGCATCCAGGCCGCGGGGCCGGCACCGATGCCGCCGCCCGCGTTGAGCCCGACGTTCCAGCCCATCAGCGCCACGAACAGCACGTTGGGGCCCGGCGCGGCCTGCGCGACGGCCACCGAGGAACTGAACTGCGCATCGGTGAGCCAGCCGTGCTGCGTCACCAGGTAGCGGTGCATGTCGGGCACCGTGGTGATGGCACCGCTGATCGACAGCAGGGACAGCAGCATGTACTGCCCCAGCAGGGCCAGCCAGTCGTGCCATTGCATCGCGATGGTCATGCGGGAATCCTCGTCCAGGTCCACACGCAGGCCACGCCGCCCACCACCAGCAGCACCCAGCCCAGCGGGACCTTGAACACCGCGATGGCCAGGAACACCAGCGCCATGAAGGCCAGGCAGGTGGCGAAGCCCAGCGGGTGCTTGCGCAGTTGCGGCACCAGCTTGATGCCCGTGGCGGCGATGAGCCCGCCCGACACCGCGCCCATGCCGCGCAGCGCGGCTGCCACCTGCGGGTTGCCCGCGTAGTGCGCGTAGAGCACGGCCAGCGCAAGGATCACGAACAGCGGCACCGTGAGCATGCCTGCCACTGCGGCCACCGCGCCGCGAAGGCCGAAGTAGCGGTCGCCGATCATCAGCGCGAGGTTGATCACGTTGGGGCCGGGCATGACCTGGGCGACGGCCCAGTCCTCGAGGAACTGCTCGGGCGTCAGCCATTTCTTCTTCTCGACCATGTCGCGCTGGACGATGGCGAGGACCCCGCCGAAGCCCTGCAGCGCCAGGAAGGTGAACGAGACGAACAGGTCGCGCGGGGACTTCGGATGGGCGATCTCGGGCGTGGCGGATGGCGCCGCCGCGCCGGTGGCGGGGGGAGACGGGTGCATGTGGTGCGATTATCGTAGCCATGCCTTCAACATGCCGGGCACCGCACTGACAAGCCGCCGCCCGGCGCCACGGGGAAACTCCAGCATGCTCCTGCAACTGCGCGCACTCTTCGATCTCTGCCGGCGGGCCTTCAATTCCTGGTCGAACGACTACGCACCGAGCATGGGGGCCGCGCTGGCTTACTACACCGTGTTCTCGATCGCGCCGCTCCTGCTCATCGTGATCGCGGTGGCCGGCCTGGTGTTCGGTCAGGAGGCCGCGCGGGGCGAGATCTTCGCGCAACTCTCGGGGCTCATGGGCGCCCAGGGCGCGGCCGCGGTGCAGGGCATGCTGCAGGCCGTCAACAAGCCCGCCGAAGGCATCGTGGCCACGGTGGTCGGCATCGGACTGCTGGTGGTGGGCGCCACCACCGTGTTCGGCGAACTGCAGGACGCGCTCGACCGCATCTGGCGCGCACCGGCCCGCATCAAGAACAAGGGCCTGTTCAACATGCTGCGGGTGCGGCTGCTGTCGTTCAGCATGATCATGGGCATCGGCTTCCTGCTCATGGTCTCTCTGGTGGCGAGTGCGGCGCTGGCCGCCCTGGGCAAGTGGTGGTCGCCGATGTTCGGTGCCTGGGAGACCACGGCGCAGGTGGTCAACTTCGTCTTCAGCTTCGCGATGGTCACGGTGATCTTCGCGATGATCTACAAGATCATGCCGCGCGCCAAGGTGCAGTGGCGCGACGTGTGGGTGGGCGCCGCGGTGACGGCGCTGCTTTTCACCGTGGGCAAGCACCTCATCGGGCTGTACATCGGCAAGAGCAGCGTGGCCTCGGGCTACGGCGCGGCGGGCTCGCTGGTGGTGGTGCTGGTGTGGGTGTACTACTCGGCGCAGATCTTCCTGCTGGGCGCCGAGTTCACCTGGGTCTACGCGCGGACCTACGGCTCGATGAAGAATGCCAAGGGCATCGCCGACCTGAACCCGTCGCCAACGCGCGACGTGCCGCTGCCGCACGACGACAGCTGAGCACGGAAGGGCCGCTCAGCCTGTGAAGCCGCCTTCGTCGAGGTATTTCTGCTCCTCGGCGGTCGATTCGCGCCCCAGCATCCTGTTGCGGTGCGGAAAGCGGCCGAAGCGCGCCACCAGGTCGCGGTGCATTACGGCAAAGCGCTGCGTGTTGGCGTCCACCGCCGCACAGAGCGCCACCGAGCGTTCCTGCTCCGCCAGCACTTCCGAGTGCATGAAAGGCATGTAGAAGAAGGGGCGCAGCACCGCCTCGATGTGCCGGTCGAAGCCCGCATCGATGGCTTTCTTCGCCACCGCGATCGCCTTGCCGTCGGAGGCCAGCATGTGTGGGTTGTTGCGCCAGGCGTTGCGCGGGAACTGGTCGAGCAGCACCAGCAGCGCGAGCGCGCCTTCGGCGTCGACCATCCAGTGGTCGAGTTCGCCGCGTGCGGCGGCATGGTGGGCATCGGTGAAGCGGGCGGTGAATTCGGCGTCGAAGGCGTCGTTCTTGGCGAACCAGCGCGCGTACCCCGCATCGCGCCAGAAATCGGCCACTTCGCGGGCCGAGGGAAGTGCTTGGGATGTCATCGGCACATTCTCTTCCAGCGCGCGTGAAGCACGCGTTTCTACCGAGGTACGCGGTGCGAAGTCGGGGCGATGGCCGACAAGACAACTCTCCCTGCGCTGCCTATGCTGTGGACGCTTTCACAACTCAGGAGATCGAACTCATGACCAAATATGGCACCTTTTTGCGCGCAGCCCTCGTCACCGGGGTGGCAAGTGCCGCGCTGGTCGGTTGCGGAATGATGTCGAAGTCGAATGTCGCGACCTTCAGCGGCGCGATGAACGCGGCCAGCGAAGTCCCGCCCAACATGACGCGCGGCAGCGGCATGGCGGAGGCCTGGTTGAACCGCGACACCAACGTGCTCAAGTACAAGATCACCTACAGCGGGCTCAGCGGCCCGGCCACCATGGCCCACTTCCACGGCCCAGCAGCCGCGGGCGCCAATGCCGGCGTGGTGCTGCCCTTCGCCAACCCCGCGAGCCCGATCGAAGGCCAGGCGACGCTCACGCCGGCGCAGGCCGCCGATCTCTCCGCAGGCAAGTGGTACGCCAACGTGCACACCGCCGCCAACCCCGGCGGCGAGATCCGCGGGCAGATGCTGCCGAAGATGTGATGTGTGCCTCGGGGCTTCGGCCGCACATGATCCTGCGCGGGTGAAAGCCCTGGTCAGGTTTGTGTCGCAGGGCTGGTGTCAAATGACCGCATGACGACGACATCGCCCAAGAAGAAGACCCAACCGGCACGCGCCACCCGAACCGCCCGCTCACCTTCCGCAGCCCCGTCCCGGCAACAGCCCCTGAATCCCTTCGCCTCGCGCCGCGAGGACATGCGCAACGCGCGCAAGGCGCTGGTGCTCCAGGGCGGTGGCGCACTCGGCGCCTACCAGGCCGGCGTGTATGCCGCGCTCAGCGAGACCGAGCTGCAGCCGCACTGGATCGCCGGCGTTTCCATCGGCGCCATCAATGCGGCGCTGATCGCGGGCAACGCGCCCGAGCACCGGGTCGACCGGCTGCGCGAGTTCTGGCACCTCGTGTCTTCCGGTCCTTCGCAGCGCCTGCCTGCATGGTTCGGCGACCGCGCCACGCAGAACCAGTACAGCGCGACGATGGCTTCGCTGGTGGGCATTCCCGGCTTCTTCGAGCCGCGCTATTCGCCGGCCTTCCTGATGGGTGGCGCCGCGCCGCTGCTGAGCTACTACGACACCTCGCCGCTGAAGGCCACGCTCGAGCGGCTGGTGGACTTCGATCGCATCAATGCCTGCGAGGCGCGCTTCAGCGTGGGTGCGGTCAACGTGCGCACCGGCAATTCGGTGTACTTCGACAACACGCGCCAGCGCATCGGGCCCGAGCACATCATGGCCAGCGGCGCGCTGCCGCCGGGCTTTGCGCCCATCAGCATCGATGGCGACGACTACTGGGACGGCGGCATCGTGTCGAACACGCCGCTGCAGTACGTGCTCGACACGCACCCGCGCTCCGAGCCGCTGGTGGTGCTGCAGGTCGACCTGTTCAATGCGCGCGGGGAAATGCCGCAGACCCTCGCGGGCGTGATGGAGCGGCAAAAGGACATCACCTACTCGAGCCGCACCCGCATGAACACCGACGCGATGGCCGCCAACATGAACCTGCAGCAGGCCATTGCCGACCTCATCACCAAGCTGCCGGCCAGCCTGCGCAACGACCCGAGCGTGCTCGCGGTTCAGTCGCAGCTCACGCACGAGCCGATCGACATCTTCCACCTGATCTACCGCGACAAGCCCTACGAGCTCGAGTCGAAGGACTACGAGTTCTCGCGCGCCGCCGTCGAAGAGCACTGGGAGGCGGGCGCGCGCGACATGCGCGTGACGCTGGCCCACCCCGAGACGCTGCGCGCCGATGCCACCGTCAATGGCGTGACCACCTTCGACCTGGGCGAGCACGGTTCGGGGCGCGTCAAGCGGCCGGGCCTGTCGGCCTGAGTCGGGATTCAGCTTCGACTAAGAAACCGGCGCCAGACTGGATCGTCACTTCAACAGGAGGAAATGCTGTGACCATCGAAGATGTGCGACGAACGGCGTTCGCGATGCCGCTGACCAGCCCGGCCTTTCCGCCGGGCCCGTACCGGTTCACGCGGCGCGAGTTCCTCGTCGTCACCTACCGCACCGACATGGACGCGCTGCGCGCCGTGGTGCCCGAGCCGCTCGAGGTGGTCGAGCCGCTCGTGAAGTACGAGTTCATCCGCATGCCCGACTCCACCGGCTTCGGCGACTACACCGAGTCGGGCCAGGTCATTCCGGTGCAGCTGCGCACCGCCAAGGGCGTGGAGAAGGGCGCGTACGTTCACGCGATGTACCTCAACGACCACCCGCCCATTGCCGGCGGCCGCGAGCTCTGGGGCTTTCCGAAGAAGCTCGCCTCGCCGGTGTTCGACTACGAGACCGACGTGGTGGTCGGCACGCTCGACTACGGCAAGGTGCGCGTGGCCAAGGCCACGATGGGTTTCAAGCATCGCGCCCTCGAACCCGGGCCCATCCTTGCGGGCATCGCGCAGCCCAACTTTTTGCTGAAGATCATTCCGCACGTCGACGGCACGGCGCGCATCTGCGAACTGGTGCGCTATCACATGGTCGACGTCACGCTGCACGGCGCCTGGAGCGGGCCGGCCTCGCTCGAGCTGCATCCGCATGCGCTGGCGCCGGTGGCCGACCTGCCGGTGCTGAAGGTCGAATCGGCGGTGCACTACATCGCCGACATGACGCTGGCGCTGGGCACGGTCGAACACGACTACCTGCAATGAGTACGCCCCCAGGCTGCGCGCACTTCGTGTCGCTTCGCCTTCCCCCTCGCCGGGGGCGACACCTGCGGCCCGGCGAAGCCGGTTCCGCGGTGT
Organism: Variovorax paradoxus; assembly: GCF_902712855.1. Lineage (NCBI taxonomy): Bacteria > Pseudomonadati > Pseudomonadota > Betaproteobacteria > Burkholderiales > Comamonadaceae > Variovorax > Variovorax paradoxus. The sequence continues at coordinate 3,921,869 of NZ_LR743507.1, read as the reverse complement.
CCTTGACTCGCCCCCCAGGCTTCGCGCACTTCGTGTCGCTTCTCCTTTCCCCCTCGCCGGGGGCGACACCTGCGGCCCGGCGAAGCCGGTTCCGCGGTGTCCTTGACTCGCCCCCAGGCTTCGCGCACTTCGTGTCGCTTCTCCTTCCCCCTCGCCGGGGGCGACACCTGCGGCCCGGCGAAGCCGGTTCCGTGGTGTCTCACGATTGGAATCGGCGCAGGAATCAATCCGTCTTTCTCCTCAACCCTCAAGGAACATCACCATGCAACTCAAGGACAAGGTCGCCTACATCACCGGCTCGGCCAGCGGCATCGGCAAGGAAATCGCGATCCTGTTTGCGCAGGAAGGCGCGAAGATCGTCATTGCCGACCTCAACAAGGAAGCCGCCGACGCGACCGCGGCCGAGCTGAAGGCCACGGGCGCGCAGGCGATCGGCGTCGCGGTCGACGTGACGAACGAAGACCAGGTGAATGCGTCGGTGGAAGAGGGCGCGAAGGCCTTTGGCGGCATCGACATCCTCATCAGCAACGCCGGCATCCAGATCGTGCATCCGGTCGAGGAGTTCAGCTTCGCCGACTGGAAGAAGATGCTCGCCATCCACCTCGACGGCGCCTTCCTCACGACCAAGGCCTGCCTGAAGCACATGTACGCGCAGGGCCGCGGCGGCAGCGTGATCTACATGGGCTCGGTGCATTCGAAGGAAGCGTCGCTGCTGAAGGCGCCCTACGTGACGGCCAAGCACGGGCTCATCGGGCTGGCCAAGACCGTGGCCAAGGAAGGCGCCAAGCACGGCGTGCGTGCCAACGTGATCTGCCCGGGTTTCGTGCGCACGCCGCTGGTCGAGAAGCAGATTCCGGAACAGGCGAAGACCCTGGGCATCAGCGAGCAGGAAGTCGTCAAGAACGTGATGCTCAAGGAAACGGTCGATGGCGAGTTCACGACCACGGAAGACGTGGCGCGCGTGGCGCTGCTGTTCGCGGGCTTTCCGACGAATGCGCTCACCGGCCAGTCGCTGGTGGTGAGCCATGGCTGGTTCATGCAGTGAGCTTTTCTCCCTCCCACTCTGGGGGAGGGCAGGTGTGGGGGCGCTGCGGCGTTCGTTCGAGCGCGGCGCCTGATCGGCGCGCCGTCCCCGTCCCGACCTTCCTTCAAATGAGGAAGGCGCGGAGCTACAGCTTCAGCTCCCAGGTCTCGCCCACCAGCTCGGTGCCGTAGCCCTCGTGCGGCTCCGACTGCGTCAACCTGAACCCGCGCTTCGCGTAGATCTCCCGCGCCGCCAGCAGGCAGCTGTTGGTCCACAGCAACATCTTCCTGTAGCCCTTCAGGCGCGCGAAGGCGATGCATTCGTCCACCAGCTTGCCGCCCAGGCCCAGCCCGCGCGCGCTGGGCGCGAGGATCAGCATGCGCAGTTGCGCCACGGTGGCCGACTTGCGCACGACGAAGATCGCGCCCACCCGTTCGCCGTTGAGCTCGGCGATCCAGCAGCGCTCCCATTCGGGCTGGAACTTCAGCAGGAACTCGCTTGCGATGCCGGCCACGAGCGCTTCGAACTTGCTGTTCCAGCCGTATTCGCGCGCGTAGATCTCGCCGTGCTGCTGCACCACCCAGCCGATGTCGCCGGGCGCCGGGTCGCGCAGCACGGCGGCCTGCGGCCTGGCCGGCGTGGTTTCGGGGTCGAGGAGAGACTGCATCGTGCCCATGGCCCGCACCAGTTGCTCGCGCTGCGCCGGCGCGAGCGGGGCGAGCAGGCCGGCGGCTTCCTCGCGCGATTTCTGTTGCAACGGCGCAAATGCGGCATGGCCGGCCTCGGAGAGTCGCAGCACGCTCTGGCGCGCGTCGCGCGGATGCGGCTCGCGCGTGAGCCAGCCTTCGGTCTCGAAGCGGCGCAGGATGCGGCTCATGTAGCCCGCGTCGAGGCCGAGGTCGCGGCCGATCTCGCTGGCCACCGCCATTGCGCGGTGCGCGAGCTCGTAAAGCACGCGCACGTCGGTCAGCGACATCGGACTGCCGAGGTAGGGGTCGAGTGCGCCGATGCGTCGGGTGTAGAAGCGGTTGAACTGCCGGATCGCCTTCACGGCGGCGGCGTCGACGAAAGTGGAAGACTCTGACATGGTTGCCATTGTCATTAGATTGGTTGACTTTGGCAATTAATGGAAGTCATGGCTGGCAGCGCGGTCACAGGATGTTTGTAGCGACAGAAATGATGGAAAACCCTAAAATCGAGGGTTGCCCACAACGGCGCCGGCATGGCGCCGCTCACTCCCAACGATGAACGCCCCCGTCGACGTCTCCCTTTTCGCTCGTGCCGCCAAGCCGCTGACCAGCTACCGCAAGTACTGGGCGGCCCGCTTCGGCACGGCCAGGTTCCTGCCGACTTCGCGCAAGGAAATGGAAGCGCTCGGCTGGGACAGCTGCGACGTCATCGTGGTCACGGGCGATGCCTACGTCGACCATCCGAGTTTCGGCATGTCGGTGATCGGCCGCATGCTCGAGGCGCAGGGTTTCCGCGTCGGCATCATCGCGCAGCCCGACTGGCAGAGCGCAGAGCCGTTCAAGGCGCTGGGCAAGCCGAACCTGTTCTTCGGCGTGACCGCCGGCAACATGGATTCGATGATCAACCGCTACACCGCGGACCGCAAGATCCGCAGCGACGACGCCTACACGCCCGGCGACGTCGGCGGTTCGCGGCCCGATCGCGCGGCCATCGTGTATTCGCAGCGCTGCAGGGAAGCCTGGAACGACGTGCCGATCATCCTCGGCGGCATCGAGGGCAGCTTGCGCCGCATCGCGCATTACGACTACTGGTCGGACAAGGTGCGCCGCTCCGTGGTGGTCGATTCCAAGTGCGACCTGCTGCTGTATGGCAACGCCGAGCGCGCCATCGTCGAGATCGCGCACCGCCTGGCCGCCAAGGAGCCGGTGCAGCAGATCACCGACGTGCGCGGCACTGCCTTCGTGCGGCGCGAAACGCCCGAGGGCTGGTTCGAGATCAACTCCACCAGCGTCGACGAGCCGGGCCGTGTCGAGGCGCACGTCAATCCGTACCTGATGGTGTCCGACCAGGCCAAGGCCAACGGCGCCACCTGCGCCAAGGAAGACGAGGCTGAAGCCGTTGCCAAGGCGGCGGAAGCTGCGGGTTCCGCAGCCGGTTCCGTGGTGAACCCCGCCATCAAGCCGCTGAATTTCGTGCCCAACCCGGCGCTGGCTTCGCGCGCGCGAATCAAGGTGCCGCCGCGCGACCATTCGGTGATCCGCCTGCCGGCCTACGAACAGGTCCGCAGCGACCCGGTGCTCTACGCGCACGCCAACCGCGTGCTGCATCTCGAGACAAACCCCGGCAATGCCCGCGCGCTGGTGCAGGCGCACGGCGAGGGCGCCACGGCGCGCGACGTGTGGATCAACCCACCGCCTATTCCGCTCACCACCGCGGAGATGGACCATGTGTTCGACCTGCCGTACGCGCGCAGCCCGCACCCGCGCTACGCCGACGAGAACGGCAGCCACGACGGCGCGACCAAGATCCCCGCGTGGGAAATGATCCGCTTCAGCGTGAACATCATGCGCGGCTGCTTCGGCGGCTGCACCTTCTGCTCGATCACCGAGCACGAGGGCCGCATCATCCAGAGCCGCTCGGAAGACTCGATCATCAAGGAGGTCGAGGCGATCCGGGACTCGGTGAAGGGCTTCACCGGCACCATCTCCGACCTGGGCGGCCCCACGGCCAACATGTACCGCATCGGCTGCAAGTCGCCCGAGATCGAAGCGGCCTGCCGCAAGCCGAGCTGCGTGTACCCGGGCATCTGCCCGAACCTGAACACCAACCACGACCCGCTGATCAAGATCTACCGCCGGGCGCGTGCGCTGAAGGGCATCAAGAAGATCCTGATCGGTTCCGGCCTGCGCTACGACCTGGCCGTGCAGTCGCCCGAGTACGTGAAGGAACTGGTGCAGCACCACGTGGGCGGCTACCTGAAGATCGCCCCCGAGCACACCGAGCAGGGGCCGCTCACGAAGATGATGAAGCCCGGCATCGGCAGCTATGACAAGTTCAAGCAGATGTTCGAAAAGTACTCGGCCGAGGCGGGCAAGAAGCAGTACCTCATTCCGTACTTCATCGCCGCGCACCCGGGCACCAGCGACGAGGACATGATGAACCTCGCGATCTGGCTGAAGAAGAACGGATTCCGCGCCGACCAGGTGCAGACCTTCTATCCGAGCCCGATGGCCACGGCCACGACGATGTACCACACCAACAAGAATCCGCTGCGCAAGATCACGCGCGAGAGCGAGACGGTGGACATCGTGCGCGGCGACAAGCGCCGCCGCCTGCACAAGGCCTTCCTGCGCTACCACGACGCCAACAACTGGCCGCTGCTGCGCGAGGCCCTGAAGAGCATGGGCCGCGCCGACCTCATCGGCAACGGCAAGCACCATCTGATCCCGACCTGGCAGCCGCTGACCGACGGCGGCTACACGAGCGCGCGGCGCAAGAACTCGACCGCCGCTCCCGTTGCGGCCAAGGCGGCGCCCGTGAAGCTGGCGCCGGTGAAGCCGTCGAAGGGCCGCATGCTCACGCAGCACACCGGCCTGCCGCCGCGCGACAACGGTTCGGCACCTTCGGGACCGGGGTCGCGCAAGGCCGCCGGCCCGGTGCGCGGCAACATCCGCAAGCCGCGCTGAACGCTAAAGAGCAAATGCCAGCAGGTCCGCTGGCAGCAGCTTGCCCACCCAGGCGCCCACGGCCGCCATGTGGGCCAGCACCGTCGCCCAGTAGCCCGCCATGAAGCTCGCCTTGCGCACCTTGTGGCGGAACAGCCGTTGCGCCACCCATGCGCCCGGCCAGCCGCCGGCCAGCGAGAGCATGTGCAGCGTGTTCTCCGGCGTGCGCCAGCGGCCGGTCTCGGCGGCGTTCTTGTCGAAGCCGTAGGCGAAGAAGGCCAGCAGACTCAGCAGCAGCAACACGCCGAGCGCAACAGCCGGCAGACGCGCGGTCCAGACGCCGTAGCCGAGCAGCGCGGCATACACGGCGAGCAGCAGCACCATCGCCAGCGGGAACGAGGCATCCCGTCCGCTGCCGCTGCCGCTGCCGCTGCCGCTGCCGCTGCTGCTGCTGCCGTTGCCGCTGCGAGCGCGAACAGGCTGCCGGTGCGGGGCAGCGGAAGCGCGGCCCTGCCTGCGTTGCTGCTCCGGCCGCCTTGCTGCGCCCACGGCCCTCACCGCCACGGCGCGCGGCCCCTTGCCGCCCACGTGGATTTCCTCGAAGTCCAGCTTCATGCCGACCTGCGGCGTGGTGCCGCTGGCGGCGAAGTCGCGCAGGTGCACGAACACGTCGGCGGAAACATCGGGACAGCGGATGAAGCCGAAGCCCCGGTCCTTTTCCCATCGTACGAGCGTGCCCTGGCGTTTCATCGGCGCATTCTCGTTGCTAGGCGTACTGCATCTCGCCGTTGCCGAACGACCAGTTCTCCTTGGCCACCTCGACGAGATGGATGAACACGTCCTCTCGACGGATATGCAACCGGCGGTGCAGGTCGTCTGCCACGCGCCGGTAGAAGGCCTTCTTCATCTCGACCGTGCGTCCTTGGTTCAGCGTGACCTGGATCATCACCATGCCCGGCGAATAGGCGATGCCGAGGTAGCTCGCCGGACGCACCATGTCGCGCGCTTCGTGCCGCGCGATGACCTGGAACTTGTCGTCCTCCGGCACGTTGATGGTGTCCCGCATGGCCTGGTAGACGAGGTCGCCGATGGCATGGCCCAGGTCCTCGGGGCTGTCATTGGAAATGTCGATCCGGACGAATGGCATGCGGGGTTCCTCGGTGGATACGGAAGCCGGAGATTAGCGGTCAACCGGCAGCACAGGTGAATCGCTCCGATGTATGGTGTGGCCCCATGAGCAGTTCGCCCCGCCTGCCGGTTTCCTGGACCCGAATCCTGGCGGGAGCGTTGCTGCTCGCGGCCTGCGCACGAGTGCCGGCGGCGCCGCCCGATGCCGCAGCGGGCGCGGCACCGGCAGCACCGGCCGGAGCAGCGCAGACGCTGCGCGCCACGCACCAGCGCATGAGCGACAAGCTCGAGCGCAGCAGCTTCGGGCGGCCGATCCAGCTCGATTCCATGGAAACGCCCGATGGCCTGCAGGGCGACGTGTACGCGGTGGTCGACCATCCGCTGTCGGAAATCAGCGCCACGCTCAGGGGCCCGGCCCACTGGTGCGACGTGCTGACGCTGCACGTCAACAACCGCCGTTGCACGGTGGCCAAGGGAGCGCAGGGGCGCGAGACGGTCACGCTGTATGTCGTGCGGCGCTACGACAAGCCGGTCGAGGACGCCTTCGAGCTGCCGTTCGCGTACCGCGTGGCGAGCGCCACGCCGGAGCACCTGTCGGTCGAGCTCACCGCGGAGAGCGGCCCGCTAGGCACCAGCAACTACCGCGTCACGCTGGAGGCGGTGGCGCTCGACGAGCGCAAGAGCTTCCTGCATTTCAGCTACAGCTACGACCACAACGCGATGGTGCGGCTCGGCACCATGGCCTACCTCGCGACCTTCGGCAGCGAGAAGGTGGGCTTCACCGTCACGGGCAAGACACCGGAAGGGCAGCCCGACTACATCCGTGGCATGCGCGGCCTGGTGGAGCGCAATGCAATGCGCTATTTCCTCACGCTCGACGCGTACCTGTCGGCACCGGGCGCCGACCAGGCCGAGCGTCGGCAGCGCCGCTGGTTCGCCGGGGCCGAGCAGTACCCGCGGCAACTCCACGAAATCGACCTCGACACCTACCTCGCGCTCAAGCGCGAGGACAGGCAACGCGACGGCGGCACCGGCGCTCCTTCGTCCAGGTGACGCCGCGGTGCGGCTGTCCGCTCAGCCGGCCAGCGTGAGCAGTGGCACGTCGCGCTCGCGCGCCATGGCGTCGAGCTCGGCACGGGTGCGCTGCGCGATCCAGGCCGCCAGGGCCTCGTGCGTGGCCGGCGCCATCATGTCCTTCGAGTGCAGCTGCGCCGCTTCACCCAGCCGCGCCGCGAAATGCGGCTCCAGCGCGGCCACGGCCACGCGGCCATCGGCGCAGGGGTACACGCGGTAGCCTGCGTGCGCGCCGCCGACCGCGCCGTCGGGCTGCGTCAGGCCCCAGGTGCGGGGTAGCGCCAGCCAGTCGGCCGAGGCATTCAGCGCCACCTCGAGGTACACGCCGCCCGGCCTGCGCGACCGCAGCAGCATCGCCTTCAGCACCGCCTCGCTGGCGAGCAGCGCGCCGCCCATGTCCGCGTAGAGCGTCGGCGGCAGTTCGGTGCCGGTGACGAGGCCGCTTTCGGCGAGGTAGGTCAGGTCGTGTCCCGGTTCCTCGGCGCGTTCGCCCGGCGCGCCGACGATGGCCACCTGCGACAGCGCCGGGTGGCGTGCCTGCAGCGTAGCCCAGTCGAGCCGGAGCTTGGCCAGCGCGGAAGGGCGGAAGGACGTGAGCAGCACGTCGGTCTTCGCGAGCTCTGCGTGCAGCTGCTGCTGGCCGGCCTCGGTCTTGAGGTCGACCGGGCGGATCTCCACGCCCTCGTGCAGCGCCGCGTAGGCGGGCCGGTTGTACAGCGCCATCGGGTCGCCTCCGGGCGGTTCCAGCTTGAGGCAGGCCGCACCCATGGCGCGGCAGCGCAGCAGCGCGGCGGGGCCGGGCAGGTTCAGCGCGAGGCTCAGGACGCGCACGCCGTCGAGCGGTGCACTGTGGTCGTTGGCGGATGTCGGCATGGGCTGGTCTTGTCTCCGGGAAGGGCTTGTTTTCCACATTCTCGCGCGGCGTGCCGGCCCGCACGGAGCCAGTTCCCGCAAGCCGCCGGGCCGCTGCGCGCGTAGCATGGGGCGGTGGCAGCCGTCCCTCGCCGCTGCCGCAGCAACATGCAAACGACAAGGAGACGAACATGTTCGAAGCATCCCTGATGAGCGGCCAGCGCATCCTCGTGACCGGCGGTGGCACCGGCCTGGGCCGCGCGATGGCCGAGCGCTTCCTGGGCCTGGGCGCCGACGTCGCCATCTGCGGACGGCGGCAGTCGGTCTGCGAGGAAACGGCCGCAGAGTGGCGCCAGCAGTTTCCGGGCCGGCGCATCGACACCTTCGGCGTCGACATCCGCATCGCGCAGCAGGTCGACGAGATGGTCGAGAGCCTGTTCGGCAGCGGCGGCCTCACCGGACTGGTCAACAACGCAGCGGGCAACTTCGTGTCGCCCACCGAGAGCCTCTCGCCGCGCGCCTTCGACGCCATCGCCAACATCGTGTTCCACGGCAGCTTCTACGTCACGCAGGCCGTGGGCAAGCGCTGGGTGGCTCAGTCGAAGGCGGGCGAGTGGAAGACGGGCGACGCATTCCGCAGCGTCATGAGCATCATCACCACCTGGGTCGACAACGGCAGCCCCTACGTCGTTCCCTCCGCCATGAGCAAGGCCGGCATCGACGTGATGACCAAGTCGCTCGCGGTCGAATGGGCGCGCCACGGCATCCGCCTGAATGCCGTCGGGCCCGGCGAGATTCCCACCGAAGGCATGAGCAAGCGCCTGAATCCCGGCGAGGAGCCGGGTGCGCGCAGCAAGCAGCACAACCCGATGGCACGCACCGGCCGCATGAGCGAACTGCAGAACCTCGCAGCCTTCCTGATGGCGCCCGGGCAGTGCGACTGGCTCACGGGTCAGAGCATCATGATGGACGGCGGCAACGCGCTGGCCACCGGCGGCAACTTCTATGAACTGCGCCAGTGGAGCGACGCGGACTGGCTGGCCGCGCGCGAGCGCATCGAGGCACAGAACCAGAAGGACAAGGCGCAGCGCTGAACCACCGCGCGGTGGATCGCCGCGCTACTTCTCCGGCGGCTTCGCCGCATGCACCGTCACGTGCTTGTTCACCGGGGTCGACAGCACCAGCGATGTGGTCACGGCGCCGTCGACCGCCAGCGCGTCCACCACGCGTTCGAGATCGGCCGGCTCGGCGATTGCGCAGCGCACGAAGAAGCAGTCTTCGCCGGTGACGCGGTCGGCGCCCAGCACCTCGGGCATGGCCTCGAACAGCTTCAGGTACTTCGCGATGCCGGCGTGCGTGGTGTCGATGCGGATGATGGCCTGCAGGCCCACGCCCAGTGCGCGCAGGTTGACGCGAGCACCGTAGCCCTCGATCACGCCGGCCTCCTCGAGCTTGCGCACGCGCTCGCTCATGGCCGGTTGCGACAGGCCGATGCGCTTGCCGATGGCGGCCAGGCTCTGGCGCGCATCGGCCTGCAGCGCTTCGAGGATCAGGCGGTCTTTCTTGTCGATGTTCATGTGCGTTCCTGCGGCTCACCTCACCGATGGTCGATCGGTTTGCGGCCGCGATTTTCGATGGATCGCCCTTGGGCGCACGCGTTGCCGCCGCTATCGTGAAGAGACATCTTCCTGGAGAAAGAAACGATGCAACTCGTCGGCATGCTCGACTCGCCCTACGTGCGGCGCACCGCCATCTCGCTGCGCCTGCTGGGCGTTCCCTTCGAACACCGGTCGGTCTCGGTGTTCAGCACCTTCGAGCAGTTCCGCGCCATCAACACGGTGGTGAAGGCGCCCACGCTGGTCTGCGACGACGGATCGGTGCTGATGGATTCGGCGCTGATCGTCGATCACGCGCAAGACCTCAGCGGCCGCAGCCTGGTGCCCGCCGACCCGGCCGCGCGCCTGCGCACGCTGCGGCTCACGGGGCTCGCGCTGGCCGCTTGCGAGAAGACGGTGCAGATCGTGTATGAGCACAACGTGCGGCCCGCCGAGAAGCTGCACCAGCCGTGGATGGACCGGGTGCGCGCGCAGCTTGCCGCGGCCTACGCGGCGCTCGAGGGCGAACTGGCCGCCGCGCCGCTGTCGGCCGACGAGGAGACGATGACGCAGGCCGGCGTGTCGACGGCTGTGGCCTGGGCCTTCACGCAACTGGTGGCGCCCGATGCCGTGTCGCCGGCCGGGCATCCGGCCCTGGCGTCGCATTCGGCGCAGGCCGAGAGCCTGCCGGTGTTCCTCGGCGCGCCGATGGTCTGAGCGGCATGCTCAGTCGGCGATCTTCGCGCCGCGCTCGGCCAAGAGGGCGCGAAGCACCGAGCGGTGGCAGCGCGCCTCGTCTTCGCAGTAGCAGCCGAGCGACATGGCGGTGCCGTGTGACAGCGCGGCCAGCAGGTCGAGGCTGCGCCCCGCGTCCGGTTCGGCCATCTCGTGCCTGAACCTGCGCACGAAGGCGTTCCATTCGGCGGCGGATCCGGTCTTCTGCGCTTCCTGCGCCTGCTTCATGGTTTCGGCGGAAGGCGCGAGGTTCGGGTACCACACGTCGTACCAGTCCTGCGAGGCGAACTCGGTCTTGGGAACGCCGCGCGGCGGGCGGCGCACGGTGCCGATGCGCAGGCCTTCGCCGGGTGCGCGCGGGGTGCCCAGTCGGACGATGCGGATGCTCATGCGGGTGCTCCGTGCGGTGATGAGGTTCAGGTGCCGACGATACCGCCGTCGCGCCGCCGGATCGCCAGCGTGGCGGAGCGGGGGCGCGCCTGGCCGGGTGCGGTTCCGTCGGGCCAGGCGCTGTTGTGCCCGCCGTCGCCGTCGTCGCGCGCCTCGCCCGGATGCTGGATGTTCACGAACAGCGTGCGCCGGTCGGGCGTGACCACGCAGCCCGTGATCTCGCAGCCGTTCGGCCCGGTCAGGAAGCGCTTGATGCGGCCGGATGCCGGGTCGGCGCACAGCATCTGGTTGTTGCCGAGCGAGGTGTAGGGCGGCTTGCCGATCGCCTGGCCGCTCATGTCGGTCTGGATCCAAAGCAGGCCGCCACGGTCGAAATGCAGGCCGTCCGGCGCGCCGAACATGTCGGCCTCGGCGCTCGGGTAACGTGCGCCGCTGCCGGCCTGTGCCGGGTCGCCGGCCAGGGCGAAATGGTTCCAGCCGAAGCCGGTGGCAGCGGCATCGCCGCCGTCTTCCCGCCAGCGAAGGATGCCGCCGAAGAAGTTGTTCGCGCGAGGGTTGGCGGCGTCGGTGCCGGGCTTGCCCGCGTCGCCGCGCTGGCTGTTGTTGGTGAGGGTGACGTACACCTCGCCGGACTGCGGGTGCACCGCGATCCACTCGGGCCGGTCCATCTTCGTGCCGCCGACGATGTCGCCCGCCAGGCGCGCGTGGATCAGCACGTCGGCCTGGTCCGCGAAGCCGGCGGCAGCGTCGAGCCCGTCGCGGCCGTGCACCAGAGGCAGCCAGCTGCCGCGGCCGTCCGCGTCGTAGCGCGCCACGTACAGCGTGCCTTCGTCCAGCAGGTGGCTGTTGGCCGCGCGCGCGGCGGCGTCGGTGCCGGGGTGCACCTTGTCGCGGCTGACGAACTTGTAGATGTATTCGAAGCGCGAGTCGTCGCCCATGTAGACCACGAGTCGGCCGTCTTTCGCGACGGTGCAGGTCGCGCTTTCCTGGCGCTTTCGGCCCAGCGCGGTGCGCTTGACGGGCGTGGCGGCGGGGTCGAACGGGTCGATTTCGACCACCCAGCCGAAACGGTGGGGTTCGTTCGGATGGCGGCTCAGGTCGAACCGCTCGTCGAAGCGCCAGTACTCGACCCACTGCGATCCCGCCACGGTGCCGTATCGGCGCTGTGCGGGGGTGGCGGCCCGTGCCGCTTCCTTCGGGCCGCCGAAATAGCCGTGGAAGTTCTCTTCGCAGGTCAGGTAGGTGCCCCACGGCGTGACGCCCATGGCGCAGTTGGCGAAGGTGCCGAGCACCGCGTCGCCCGCCGGATTCGCCGCGGTGCGCATGCGCGGCGTGCCCGCGGCAGGACCCGAGATGCGCATCGGCGTCCTGCCGTGCACGCGGCGCGCGAACGGAGAGGGCAGCACCTGCCGCCAGCCCTCGGGGCCACGGCGGATCTCGATCACCGAGACGCCCATGGCATGCAGCGACTTGCGGACCTTCTCCGCGCTCCACCCGCCGGCCTTGACGCCGTCGACGTGCAGCAGTTGTTCGTCGGTGTATTCGTGGTTCATCACGAGCAGGCCGCGCTCGCCGGCCCCATCGAGCGGAAAGAAGTGCATGCCGTCGTGATGCATGCCGGCCTGCAGCGCCTGGTCGTCGGCGCTGTTGCCCGCGTCGGCTGCAAACGCCGGCATGCGGCCGGCCACGCCGGTGGGGGTGCCCCAGGGGTAGAGCAACTGCCATTCGTACTCGGGCGGGATGGTGACCCCGTCATGCAGCGAGGCGGGCACGCCCGTGAATCCGAGCACCTTGCCTTGCGCGGCGAGGCCCGACGATGCACAGCCCTGGCCGAACAGCGCCACCACGGCCGCGGCCGAACCCGATCGAAGAAGAAACTGGCGGCGGTCCAGGGTCATGGCGAGGCGTTCAAGAGGTGTTGTGCAGGCGACAGCGGCAATCATCGCCGAGCGGCGCGGCGCGCGATACTGCCGCTGAAACGGCAACGGAACCCCCAGGAGACAACGAATGAACGACCGCATCGAATCGATCCGCCACCCCGACGACGTGGTGGAACTCCAGCTGGCGCGCGCCGACAAGATGAACGCGCTCGACCCGGCGATGTTCGATGCGCTCATTGCCGCCGGCGAGTCGCTGCGCAATGACCTGACGGTCCGGGCCGTGGTGATCTCGGGCCGTGGCAAGGCCTTCTGCGCGGGGCTCGACATGGCGTCGTTCCAGCGCATGCAGGAGGGCGCGGGCTCCGGTGTGCTGGGCGAGGGCGCCGCGGGCGCGGACCTGGTGGTGCGCACGCACGGCATCTCGAATGCGGCGCAGCAGGTGGCCATGGTGTGGCGCGACGTGCCGGTGCCCGTCATTGCCGCCGTGCACGGTGTGGCCTTCGGCGGCGGGCTGCAGGTGGCACTGGGTGCCGACATCCGCCTGGTGTCGCCCGACACCCGCATGTCGGTCATGGAGATCAAGTGGGGCCTGGTGCCGGACATGGCCGGCATGGTGCTCATGCGCGAACTGGCCCGTGCCGACGTGGTGCGCGAACTGACCTACACCGGCCGCATCTTTTCGGGCGAGGAGGCCCTGCAGATCGGCTTTGCCACGCGCCTGTGCGCCGACCCGCTGGCCGAGGCCCTGCAGATGGCACACGACATCGCACTGAAGAGCCCCGACGCCATCCGCGCGGGCAAGCGGCTGCTCAACGGGGCGGCCTCGCAGACTGCGGCCGAACTTCTCATGGCGGAGTCGGTGGAGCAGAAGGCGCTGATCGGCAGTCCGAACCAGGTCGAAGCCGTGAAGGCCAACATCGAACGCCGCGCGCCGCGTTTCTCGACGCCTGCCTGAGGCGTCCGGCCGCACGTGCGGCGGGCCGACGTTCCCGGGTGATCCTCCGGCCCGTCAGGGCCGGTTTTCGCGCACGCTCACCTGCTTTCTGTCTGTTTTCTGCCACCTCCGGTCCGTTCCCGCCGGTGGGTTCTGGCGCGCCCGGCTTGCCCGAACTGGGGCGTGATAAGCGCGCGTACAACAGTCAAAACGATTCAAAGTGATTTTTGAGTACTGTTGTGTAAGAATAAAGTAGTTGTTTTATGGGGAAGTTTCATGGAATTGGATACAACTTGTGTGCAGAAGGTCACGCCTTCGCCCCTGATGCCCCCCGCAGAGGGTGGCTCCTGAAGCCGCCCTCATCAACAATTGGATGCTTTCGTTTAGCGACGGCGATCCTGCATGTCGACCACCACGTTTTTCTGTAACCTCAGCGTGCCCATTCTTGTGGGCGAGGATCGCTACAAGTACGTCCCCATCGTCGGGGTCTTTCGCAGCATTCCCTTCGACCAGGTCGATGAATGGGTGATGGACGCCGATGGCGCCCCGCGCAGCGACCGCGAACTCGCGGCCGAAGTCCTTGTAGAGATCCGCAAACCGCTCGGCGCGAGCGGCCGCACCGCGCCCCACGCATTCGACGTGGCGGACATCCTGCAACTCGATCGCGCCGCGGCGATCGTGGTGTCCACCTTCCTGGCGGCGCTTCCACGCGTCTGATCCGCGTGTCTTGCCTGGCTCGGCTGGGCGCTCAATCGCACCTGAACAGCACGCCCTGGCCCGGCGTGGTCGGCGCATCGGCCTGTTCCAGGAAGCGGATCGGATTCCCGTCCTTGCGGCAATAGGCCTCGGCCTCTTGCGGGCCCGCCGCCCGAAAGATGCCGTCGTTGAGCCGCACCACCCCCGTCTGGGGCACGGCGCAGGCGGCGAGGGCGATGGGAAGAAGGGCAGTCAGCAGTCGGCGCATGGAGATCGAGGTCCGGTCGGAAAGAGGAAGACCCGGGACTTTAAGCGCTCCGCCTTCCGAGCGCCCGACACCGCGGCATCCGTATCAGGACGCGATCGCTCCCACCGCCCAGTAGAAGGTCGGCCTGGCCCCGTTCAGCAGGTGGTCGCCCACCACGCGGCCCTTGTAGATCGTCGGGTTGTGCGACGCCAGCGTGCGCGCGTTGCGCCAGTGCCGGTCGAGCCGGCGGTCTTCCTGCAGGGCCGAGGCGCCGCCGATGTCGAACAGCCGCGTGCCTGCCTGCAGCACCGCATCGACGATGCCGGCCTGCGCCTTGGCGGTGTTCAGTTCCACTTCGAACAACAGGCTTTCCGGTGCCGCTTCGCCGCGCGCGCGATGACGGTCGATCTCGCCCAGCCCGCGCGCCACCGCCTGCACGGTCGACGCCGCGATGAAAGCCGTGCTCGCGAGTTGCCCGATGACCTGCTGCACCAGCGGGTCCTCGCGCGGCGTGCTGCCGCCGCCATGGCTGTAGACGCGATTGCGCGGCTGTACGAAGGCCACTGCGTCGCGCACGATGGCGCGCGCGATGCCCGCGAGCGTGGCCAGGTGGGTGAGCTGGAAATGCGCGGTCAGCGGCGTGGGCTGGTCGCGCACATAGAGCAGCACGTTCTCCGGCTTCACCCGCACGTTGCGAAAGCGCGTGGTGCCCGAGGCGGTCAGCCGCTGGCCGAAGCCGGTCCAGTCGTCCACGCGCTCCACGCCCTGCGCCTCGGCGGGCACGAGTGCGATCACGCGGTCGCTGCTGCCGTCGTCGTTGATGCGTTGGGCCGACACCGAG
Organism: Variovorax paradoxus; assembly: GCF_902712855.1. Lineage (NCBI taxonomy): Bacteria > Pseudomonadati > Pseudomonadota > Betaproteobacteria > Burkholderiales > Comamonadaceae > Variovorax > Variovorax paradoxus. The sequence continues at coordinate 3,906,838 of NZ_LR743507.1, read as the reverse complement.
ATCCAGTCGGCGTACAGCGTGCCGGTGCTGTAGTACTTGTCGCCGTCGAGCAGCCAGGCGTCGCCGTCGCGACGCAGCGTGGTCTGCATGGTGCCGATCGGGCCGTCTCCCAGTTCAGTGGTGGCATTGCCGAACACCACGCCCTCGGCGGCCAGGCGCATCCATGGGCCGTGCAGTGCGGGATCGATCTCGGCAAGCAGCCGCTCGATGAAGCCGAAGTGCGCGCGCAGGATCTGCGGCAGGTTCGAGTCGGCTTCGCCGAGCTCGATCAGCAGGTCGTAGAGCTGCTCGACCGATGCGCCGATGCCGCCGTGCTCGAGCGGCACGCGCAGCGCACCGAAGCGCTCGGCGTTGAGCCATGCCACGGGCTCGTAGGCCAGTTCGCGCGCGATCTCGCGCCGCGTCGCATGCTCGGCGATTCGCTGGAACACCGGGCGGAAGCGCTCGAAGAGCTGTTGCGAGGAGGGCGCGTGAACGCCCGCGACGTGCGCCGGGGGGCGCGTCGTTTCTTGGATGGATGACATGGGACGGGGCGGCGCCGGAGCGCGCGCTGAAAGAGAAAGGACAGACACGGACAGGCGCTCACTGTCCCCCGCGCTCCCGCGTTTGTGAAATACGCTTTTCGCGTTTTCTTATGCCGTGCGCGATGGGTCCTGGCGATGCCGGTGCGCACGAACCGGCACGCCCGGCACGCCCGGCACGCCCGGCACGTTCAGCGCTTGCCGCGCGCGTCCACCGGCCAGATCGCCACCAGCGTGCCGCCCTCCACCACGTGATAGGCGTCGTGCAGGTTCACCGTCGGGTCGCAGTGCGGCGTCACGAACTCCACGCGCGCGCCGAGCGCGGGCCGGTTGCCCTTCGGGACCATCAGCTTGCCGTGCTCGTCGCCGAAGAAGGCATAGCGGCTCGCGGCGTCCGCACCCTTGGCCACCAGCGGCACGCCGCTGTCGGTCGAGAAGCACTTGGTGCCGCCGTCCACCGTGACCCAGTCGGCCGCGTTGGTGCTGACCACCGCGGTCTGCACGAACAGCGAGACGTCGAACGGCGAAGGCTCGCCGCCGTTCGCCAGCACGGTCGCGTACTCGGCGTCCATGAACACGTACGAGCCGGCCTGCAGCTCGGTGAATGCGTTCTCCTGCACGTCGAGGTCGTGCGTGCCGGTGCCCGCGCCCGTCACGATGTCGAAGTTCAGGCCCTGGCGGCGCGCGGCCGACACGATGCCCGCCACGGTTTCGCGCAACGCCGCCGCGGCGGCGCTGCGCTCCTCGCGCGACACGATGTGCTGCAGGTTGCCCGCATACGACTGCAGACCGCGCAGCCGCAGGCGCGGCTCGGCCGCCACCAGCGCCGCGAGCTCGAGCACCTTGGCCTGTGTGGCGGCGCCGGTGCGGTTGTAGCCGGCGCCGTAGTCCACCAGCACGTCGAGCGGATGCGTGAGCTCGCCGGCGGCGCGCGCCAGTTCCGCCACGTTCAGCGGGTTGTCGACAACCACCATCACGTCGCCGGGCCGTGCGCGCTGCGCCAGCTTGATGAGCCGCGCGAACTTGCTCGGCGTGACCGCGGGCGAGGTGATGAGCACGCCCGGGATGCCGCCCAGGACCATCGCCTCGGCCTCGCCCAGCGTCACGCAGCTCACGCCGATGGCGCCGGCGGCCACCTGCCGCCGCGCGATCTCGACCGACTTGTGCGTCTTCACGTGCGGACGCAGGCTGATGCCGCGCGCCTTCGCGAAGGAGGCCATGCGCTCGATGTTGCGCGTCATGAGGGGCAGGTCGATCAGCAGGGCGGGCGTGTCGAGGAGGTGGCGGCCGCCGGGAACGCCGATGAGGGGCGCGTTGACTTGCTGCGTGTCTTGGGGCATCGGGGAAAGCCTTTGTGGGGGAGGGTGAGCCTGCGGCGAGGCCGTGCAGCGCCGCGCTTGTGTGAAATGATGCATCGAAATGTTCTTGCGACCCATCGTAGTTTCCCAAATGCCGGTGCCCTCATGAAGGTCCTCGACATCGAGGCGGTGCAGGCCTTCGTGCACGTCGCCGACCTGAAGAGCTTCACGCGTGCAGCCGAGGTCATGGACAGTTCCCAGTCGGCAGTGAGCCTCAAGGTGAAGCGCCTCGAGGATGCACTGGGCAAGCGCCTTCTCGAGCGCACGCCCCGGCTGGTGCGGCTTTCGGCCGAGGGCCTGGCGTTCCTGCCGGCGGCACGGCAGCTGCTTGCCGCGCACAGCGGCGCGCTCGAATCGTTCGCCACGCCGTCGCGCCGGCTGGTGGTGGGCATCAGCCACCACATCGTCGGCGCCGAGCTGCCGCTGCTCCTGCGCCGGATGAAGGACGCCGATCCGCACGTGGTGATGGAGGTGCGCGTGTCCACCTCGCGCGAGCTGCTCGACGACTTCGACCGCGGCGTTCTCGACGTCGCCATCGTCCTGCGGCACGACAACCGCCGCCTCGACGGCGAGGTGCTGTTCGAGGAGCATTTCGGGTGGATGGCTGTAACCGACTTCGTGCATCGATCGGGCGAGCCCTTGCGCCTGGCCACGCAGGCCGAACCGTGCAGCGTCCGCGCCATGGCCATCGCGGCGCTGACCGCGGGCGGCGTACCGTGGACCGAGGCGTTCGTCGGCGGCGGCGTGCTCACGGTGGGCGCCGCCGTGTCGGCGGGGCTCGCGGTGGCTGCGCTGGGGCGACGGGTGGCACCGCCGGGCACGGTCGACATGGGCCCGGTGTTCGGCCTGCCGCCGCTGCCGTCGCGCGACGTGGTGATGCACACCGGCGTGTCCGACAGGCAGGCGCGACGTGCGCTGCAGACGCTGGCGACGGCGATCCGCTCGACCGCCGCCTGAAGGCTCAAGAGACGAGGCGGCGCACCACGGCCGCCGCCAGGGCCGCGAGGCCGCAGAGCAGGACGGCCATCGCGCCGACGCTGGCCAGATGCGCCAGCCAGAGCTCGGAGGGGCGCGGCGCTTTCATGCGAGTTGCGCCAGGCCTGGCTTCGCAAGGTGCAGCACTTCGAGAAAGACGCCGGGGTCCCCAGGCGCCGGCGCATCCGCCGAGAGCGTGAAGCGAACCAGCCGCCACGCACCGGGCTCGAGGGCGGTCCACATCGCAACGCAACCCGGTTGCGCTGCGCGCTCGCGGTTGGCTTCGGCTTCCGCCGCGAACACCGCGGCGCGGTCGGCGTTCGCGTCCAGCACGCGCTCTTCGCGCTGCAGCCACGAAGCACGCCGCGCGCGGCCGGCGCCGGAGCGTGCATCCAGCGGCAGCCAGGTTTCCACGCGCGGCCGGCCGAACGAGTCGATCACGCCCTGGAAGCGCTCCCCCATGAGAAAGCGCGCTGCCGCCGAAAGGTCATGCCACAGGTAGACGGACGCATACAGGTGGCCGGTGGCGCCGTGGCGGCCACGCTCCTGCGAGACGAACGCCTTGAAGACCAGCCCTTCGGTGTCGTCCCACAGCGGGCCGCGCCGCAGGGCGCGCTGCCGTATGACTTGCATGTCGTAGTCGGCTGGAAGCCGGTGGGCGTACTGCATCGCGAACATCGATCGCTCCTTGTGATGAATGGGTCACGAAGGAGCTTGCGCGTGCGGTGGCGGCACCGGAAGTGGGCCGCCGATATAGCTGTGATGCGCCGGCGCAATGGCTGGCCGGCGCGCTTTCAGCGTTCGGCCGGCGGATTCGCCTTCAGCGCCGCCAGCAGGAGCCGGCCGGTGGTCTGAAGGTGTTCCGCGATCAGGGTCTGCGCGGCGAGGATGTCGCGGTTGAGCACCGCGTCGAGCAGGGCCTGGTGCTCCGCGCCCACGTCGCGCGATTCCTTCGACATCGGTGCCGACAGCTGCCGGTAGCGCTCGCTCTGCTGGTAGAGCATCTGGTGCATGCGCAGCAGCCAGCCGTTGGGGCAGCCGGCGACCAGCGCGTTGTGGAACTCCGCATGGCTGTCGGTCCACTCGGTGCTCAGCACCGAGGGCATGGCGGCGTCGCGTTCGGCCAGCCTCGAGAGACGGTGGTGGGCCGACACCACGCTGCCTTCCCAGGCCAGGTCGCCGTGGCGGATGGCCTCGGCCAGGCACAGCTTCTCGATCTCGATGCGCGCCTTCACCAGTTCCTCGAGGTCGGCCTGCGAGATCGGGCTCACGCGATAGCCGCGCGCCGGCTCGGACACCACCAGCGCCTCGGCTTCCAGCATGGCCAGGCCCTCGCGCACCGCGCCGGCGCTGACGTCCAGCTCCTCGGCCAGTGCAGCGATGTTGAGCTTGGACCCCGGCAGCAGGCGCCCGCCCACGATGGCGGTCCGCAGTTCGGTGAACACCTGCCGCGTCTGGCTCATGCCTCTTGTTTTTTCGTTCATTGCACTCCCGTCTCACCGCGAAAAACGGCTGATGTTACTTGTTAACCCTAATGATCCATGAACCGGCAAACAATAGACTAACGACAAAAGAATATATTATTTAACTGAACATGGATAGAAGAACGGAGACACACGACATGGCCGAGTTCCAGCTTCGCACCCGCAAGAACCCTGGGCGCGCCGACCTGCACAGCGTTCATTCGCTCGATGCTTTCGTCTTCACCGTGCCCGATCTCGACGAGGCGGCGCGCTTCTACGACGCCTTCGGGCTCGAGCCTCGGCGAGAGGGCGAGGGCGATCGCGCCCGTCTCGACCTGTTCACCGCCGGCCATCCCCATGCGTGGGGCTCGCTCTCTCAGGCGGCCGGCCCGAAGAAGCTGCAGTACCTGCGCTTCGCCTGCTTCGCAGAAGACTTCGACGCGATCGCCGCGCGCATCGAGCGCCTGGGCGTGCCGCGCTGCTCGCCGCATCCGCTGGGCGACGACCGGGGCCTGTGGGTGATGCACCCCGAGGGCTATCCGGTGCAGGTCGTGGTGGCGGCCAAGAGCGCGCCCGACGAAGGCAGCCCACCGGTGGTCGCGCCGCGTCCGCCGGTGGGCATCGGCGCTTCGCCGAACCGCGCGCGCATCCCGAAGGTGCATCCGCGCCGTCTCTCGCACATCCTGCTGTTCTGCGCGAAGGTGCCCGAGGCGGTGCGCTTCTACGAAGACGCGCTGGGCCTGCGCATCACCGACCGCTCGGGCGACCTGATCGTCTTCATGCACGGCGTGCACGGCAGCGACCACCACCTGATCGCCATGGCGCATTCGAACGGACCGGGCCTGCACCACCTGAGCTGGGACGTCGCCAACATCGACGAAGTCGGCCGCGGCATGGAGCAGATGTACGCCGCCGGCCATGCGCGCGGCTGGGGCGTGGGACGCCACGTGCTGGGTTCGAACTACTTCCACTACGTGCGCGACCCGTGGGGCAGCTACTCGGAGTACTCCTGCGACATGGACTTCGTGCCCGGCGACTTCGACTGGACCAGCGCCGACCATCCGCCCGAAGACTCCTTCTACGCCTGGGGTCCGAAAGTGCCCGAGGACTTCGTCACCAACTTCGAGGTCGAGGCCGGGGCGCCAGCCACGGCCTGAGACCGGTTCTCGGCTCTTCTTCTTCTTCTGGTTCTTCTTTTCTTCTTTACGCCAACGGCATCACACAAGGAACTCCCCATGCGTCTTCTCGCTTTCCATCACAACGGCCAGCCCGCCCTCGGCCTGCGCCTCGACCAGGAGGTGGTCAACCTCACCGCCGAAGGCCTGCCCGCCACGCTCGACGAACTGCTGCGCGCCGGCCCCGACGCCATGGCCGCCGCGAAGAAGGCCGGCAGCAGCGCGCGCACGCGCCTGCCGCTGTCGGACATCGACTGGCTGCCGCCCGTGCAGTCGCCCTCCAAGGCCATCGCGGTGGGCCTCAACTACATCGACCATGCGGCCGAGAGCAAGTTCGACCCGCCGACCTACCCGGTGCTGTTCCATCGCTTCCCTTCGTCGTGGGTCGGCCACAACCAGCCGATCGTGCGCCCGCACGTGTCGACGCAGTTCGACTACGAGGGCGAGCTGCTGGTGGTCATCGGCAAGGCCGGCCGGTACATCAAGAAGGCCGATGCGCTGAACCACGTGGCGGGCTACTCGGTGTTCAACGACGGCTCCATTCGCGACTACCAGTTCAAGTCGGCGCAATGGATGATGGGCAAGAACTTCGACCGCTCGGGCTCCTTCGGCCCCGAGTTCGTCACCGCCGACGAGCTGCCCGCGGGCGCCACCGGCCTGAAGCTGCAGACGCGCCTGAACGGCACGGTGCTGCAGGACGCCAACACGCGCGACATGATCTTCGACGTGGCCACGCTGGTGTCGGTGTGCTCCGAGCCGTTCGCGCTGCAGCCGGGCGACATCATCATCGCCGGCACCCCCTCGGGCGTGGGGCTGGCGCGCAAGCCGCAGGTCTTCATGAAGGCCGGCGACGTGTGCGAAGTGGAGATCGAAGGCGTAGGCCTGCTCTCGAACCCCGTCGTCGACGGGGACTGAAGCGCGGCACAACGCCGGCGCCAGTCACAACAACTACGGAGACAAAAAAATGAGCATCGATCGTCGTTCCTTCGTCACGGCCGCCGCAGCCGTCGGTGCCCTCGGCACCGGCGCCCTGACCGGCCGCGCCGCCTTCGCGCAGCAGCCCGCGGGCAAGCCCGTTCGCGTGGGCGGCACGCTGGCGCTCACCGGGCCGCTGTCGGCCACGGGCCTCGTGCACAAGCTCACGGGCGAGATCTACGTGGAGCAGCTCAACCAGCGCGGCGGCCTGTTGGGCCGGCCGGTGGAATGGGTGCTGAAGGACGACCAGTCCAAGCCCGACCTCGCGCGCACGCTGTACGAGCAACTGGTGACGGCCGACAAGGTCGACCTGCTCATCGGCCCGTATGCCACCGGCGCCATTCTTTCGGCCATGGGCGTGGCCCAGCGCTACAACAAGACGCTGGTGCATCACACCTTCGGCATCCCGAGCCTGGCCAAGTACGACCAGCAGTTCCCGGCGTGGTCGCTCGGCCCGGACCCCGAGAAGAGCATGCCCGCGATGGTGCTCGACATGCTGGCCACTTCGCCCAAGCCGCCGAAGACCATCGCGATCGTGACGAGCAAGTTCCCGTCGGTGCACTTCGTGGCGCTGGGCGTGCGCGAGGTGGCGAAGCAGCGCGGCATCAAGGAAGTGCTGTTCCTCGAATGGGACTTCGGCAACCGCGATTTCGGTCCCATCGCGGGCCGCGTGAAGGAGGCCAACCCCGACTTCATCTGGAACGGCGCCATCGGACTCGAAGGCAACCAGCTGCTCGATGCGATGAAGAAGATCGACTATGCGCCGCTGCACCACTTCTATCACGTGCCTGCGCCCGCGCCGATGCTCAAGGCGCCCGAGGCCAACGGCGCATTGGCCACCACGATCTTCGAGGACCACCCGCCGTTCACCGACAACCCCACGGCCGCCGAGTTCGTGAAGGTCTACCGCGAGCGCGCGGCCAAGGCCGGCATGCCCGACACCGCGGTGGAGACACAGGCCGCGGCCTCGTTCTCGGCCTGGCAGATCATCGAGGCGGCCGTGGTCGCCACCAAGGGGCTCGACGACAAGGCCATGGCCACCTGGCTGCGCGCCAACAAGGTCGACACCATCCAGGGCAAGCTGCGCTTCAACGAGCGCGGCAACTTCGGCGACGACCTCGGCAAGGTCAAGCAGGTGCAGAACGGCAAGTGGGTGGTGGTGTGGCCCAAGGAGTGGGCCGCCCCCGGCGCGAAGCTGCAGACGCGCGGGGTGGCCAGCTGATGAACTTCCCCAGTGCCACGCTGCTGGCCCAGTCCGTCCTGGCGGGCCTGTTCACCGGGGCGCTCTACGGCCTGCTGGGGCTCGGCCTCAGCCTGTCGTGGGGGATGCTGCGGCAGATCAACCTCGCGCACTTCGCGCTCGCCTTTCTCGGCGCCTACCTCACGTACGAACTGTCGAGCCACCGCGGCATCGATCCGCTGCTGACGCTGGCGGTGATCGTGCCGCTGTTCTTCGTGCTGGGCGTGGCGCTGCACTGGATGCTCACGCGCTTCAGGGTGAGCCCCTTCAACTCGCTGCTGGTCACCTTCGGCATCACGGTGATCATCGAGGCCCTGCTGCAGTGGACCTGGACAGCCGACTACCGCAAGCTCGAATCGAGCTATGCGGAGCACAAGCTGCAGATCGGTCCGCTGTTCCTGCCGGTGCCCGAGCTCATCACGCTGGTGCTGGGCGTGGGCATTTCGCTGGCCGTGTGGTTCGCGCTGCGCAGCACCGACCTGGGCAAGGCCATGCGCGCCGCCGCCGAGGACGCGCCCATCGCCGCCGCCTTCGGCGTGAACCAGAACGCGCTGGCGCTGATGCTCTCGGGCCTCAATGCGGCGCTGGCCGGCGTGGCGGGCGTGTGCATCGCGCTGGCCTACACGCTGTCGCCTTCGCAGATCTACGCATGGATCGGCGTGGTGTTCGCGGCCGTGATGCTGGGCGGGCTCGGCCGTCCGCTCGGGCCGCTCATCGCGGGCTGCGTCATCGGCGTGACCGAGGCCGTGACCATGACCGTCACCGCGCCGTCCTGGGCGCCGCTGGTGTCGTTCTCGCTGCTGATGTTCGTGCTGCTGGTGCGGCCGGGGAGGGTGGCATGAAGCGCGCGTTCCTGATCGTCCTGGCGGCCGGCGCAGGGCTGGCCGTGGTGCCGTGGCTCGGGCTGCCGGCGTTCTACGAATCCATCCTGTACCTGGTGCTGCACTGGATCGCACTGGCCACTTCGTGGAACCTGCTGTCGGGCTACTCGGGGTATTTCTCGTTCGGGCATGGCGCGTTCTTCGGCATCGGCATGTACACCACGGCCACGCTCGCGACACGCTTCGACATCCCGTTCCTCTGGACGCTGCCGGCCGCGGCGGTGGTCGCCGCGCTGGTCGGCGCACTGCTGGGCGCGGTGGCCTTCCGCGTGCAGGCGGTGCGCGCCGAGCTCTTTTCGCTGCTCACGCTGGCCGCCACGTTCGTGGTGGCGACCATCATCCTCAACACGCCCATCGACGGCGGGCCGGGCGTCTACATGAGCGCGGTGGCGGTGCCGCAGATCGGGCCGACGGCCGCGGGCACGTTCTACCTGCTGGCGCTGTGCGCCGCGGTGCTCACGGTGCTGGCGGCGCTGGCCGTGTACCACTCGCGCTTCGGCACCGGGCTCTTCGCCATCCACGACGACGAGGACGTGGCCGAGGTCATGGGCGTGCCCACCTACCGCTACAAGCTCGGCGCCTTCGCGCTCTCGAGCGGACTGGCGGGCGTGGTCGGGGGCGTGCATGCGCTGTTCATCTCGTACGTGACCACGGGCGACACCTTCACCATTGCGATGCCGCTCACCGTGGTGCTGATGGCGGTGCTCGGCGGCACGCGGCACTGGGCCGGGCCGATCGTCGGCGCCACGGCGATCACGCTGCTGCTGTATGCGTTCACCGGCGGCGACAGCGCCATCATCGGCAAGGGCCTGACGGGGCTGGTGCTGATCGCGGTGATCCTGTTCATGCCGCAAGGTTTGCTGGGTCAGGCGCTGAAATGGTGGAGTGCGCGCCGCGATGCGCCTGCGGCCCCCGCCGCTTCGGCCGCACCGGCGCATGCCGAGGCGCCTGCTGCGTCGGCGCATGCGGCGGCACCGGTGGCCGCCGCGTCCGCCCGGCCGGCCGCCAACGCCGGCGAAGTGCTGCTGCGTGCAGAAGGCGTGCGCAAGTCGTTCAAGGGCGTGCATGCACTGCGCGGCGTGAGCCTGGAAGTGCGGCGCGGCGAGATCCTCGGCCTGCTCGGTCCGAACGGCTCCGGCAAGTCGACCTTCATCAACGTCGCGAGCGGCCACTACGCGGTGACCGCGGGGCTCATCGAGTTCGAGGGGCGGCGCATCTCGGGCGTGCCGGCGCACCGCATCGCGCAGGGTGGCATTGCGCGCACCTACCAGATCCCGCGGCCGTTCGCGCACCTCACGGTGCTGGAGAACGTGGCGCTGCCGGCGATGTTCGGCGCCGCCGCGCTCGACCGGCAAACGGCCGAAGCCGAGGCCTGGCAGTGGCTGGCCTTCACCGGCCTCACCGAACGCGCGCACGCCCTACCGGCCGACCTGAACCTGCACCAGCGCAAGTTCCTGGAGTTTGCGCGCGCACTGGCATCGCGTCCGCAGGTGCTGATGCTCGACGAAGTGCTGTCGGGCCTCACGCCCTCGGAGATCGACGAGGCCGTGGCGCTCATCCGCCGCATCCGCGACCAGGGCGCCACCATCGTCTTCGTCGAGCACGTGATGCGCGCGGTGATGGCGCTGTGCGACCGCATCGTGGTGTTCAACCGCGGCGAGGTGCTCGCGGAAGGCGTGCCGCACGATGTGATGCAGCGCCCGGAGGTGGTGTCCGCCTACCTGGGGCAGGCGATGGAAGAGCAGGCGCCTGTCGCGCCCGCGTCCGCGCATGCCGTTGTGCCCAATGCCGGGAAGGAACTGGCCCATGCTTGAACTCGAATCCATCCGCGTCGCCTATGGCCAGGCCACGGCCCTGTGGGACGTGTCGCTGTCGATCGCCAAGGGCGAACTGCTGTGCATCGTCGGCCCCAACAGCGCGGGCAAGAGCACGCTCATCAACGCAGTGGCCGGCCTGCACCGCATCAGCGCCGGGCGCATGCGCTTCGAGGGACAGGACATCTCGCGCCTGGCGCCGCATCGCTTCTGTGCCCAGGGCATCGCGCTGGTGCCCGAGGGCCGGCGCCTGTTCACCGAGATGACGGTGCGCGAGAACCTCGAGCTCGGCAGCTACCTGCGCGCTGCGCGGCTCGAACGGGCACGTTCGCTCGAGCATGTGTGCGCGCTGTTCCCCGCGCTGAAGGAGAAGCTGGAGCAACCGGCCGGTTCGCTCTCCGGCGGCCAGCAGCAGATGGTGGCCATCGGCCGTGCGCTGATGGCACGCCCCAAGCTGCTGCTGCTGGACGAGCCCTCGCTGGGCCTGGCACCGAGCATCGTGCTCGACATGTTCACCGCCATCCGGCGCATCCATGCGGAGGGCATCGCGGTGCTGCTGGTGGAGCAGAACGTGGGCATGGCGCTGGACGTGGCCGAGCGCGCGGCGGTGCTGGAAGAAGGGCGCATCGTGGCGCTGGGACGGCCCGACGATCTGATGGCCCGGCCCGAACTGCGGCGCGCTTACCTCGGGCTGGATGCGGGGGATGAAGCCGCTACGTCGAATGCGTCGGCTCGCGGCGTTCCTGCAACGCACGGCGATTCGGCCGGCGCAGCGCCATCCACCACAGCAGCGCGGCATTGACCGCCCAGCTGCCCGCCAGCATCAGCAAGGCGGTGTTCGCCACGCCGGGGGAGAGGTCGAGCGTCATCAGGCTCAGCGACCATGGCAGCCCGCCTGCAATGGCGACCAGCATGCCGGCCTCGCTTTCCGGCACCACCGCGCACGCCAGGATGCACGCCACCCCGCCGACCGTGTAGATCAGCGCGACGGCGCGCCATCCGGAGCGCGACGCAGGGCGTTTGTGCAATTGTGAATTCGCAGCGGGCATGTACTGAGCATCGCCGATCCCCGCCCCCGGCGTGAAGGCCTGTTACGCGAAGGGTCGTAGTGTTTTGGCCACGCCAGCATCCACCGTGTGCCAACTTCTGCACGGTGAGCAAGACTGTTGCCGTGGCAGCGGCTTTTTGGCATCGGGTGTCGATGCGATCGGCGCGAGGCGAGGGCCCGCAACCGGCGTTCGAGATTTCAGGATCGGGAGCGCGTGGAGCCGGTGAAATCCGCTGCATGAGGCAGACACGGGCGATGCACTTCCGCGTCTTCGATCTGTAATTTGAGCGGGCCACCATCCGCGCATGGCTGGTCAACTTATCTCCATCGCCCTGACCGTGGACCAACACGACAACGGCGATTACTTCTGGGTGCTGCTGGAATCCTTCGACAACTCGATGGAGTTCGAATCCCTCATGGAAGCTGCCAAGGGCTTCCATACCTATGGCGAAGCGCTGCAGGCGGGCTACGCCGTGCTGCGCGGCCTGCCCGAAGACATGAACGTCGGTCCTCGTGAAGAAGCCGACGAATCGGCGTTCGCCGAGGACGGTGCCAGCGAACTCGACTGCGCACGCCACGATCGCTGACCGCCGCGCTGCGCGCTATGCCGATCGGCTGAAGCCACGCGCATGGGCCGTCCGCCAAATGGCGGATGTCCATTGGCTGTCAGCAGGCGTAGGCTCCGACCGACACGCTTCCCCATGGCGGAACGGAGACATTGCACCAGCACAGGCGGCCACACCCGAGGTGAGCCGCCGCTGTGCGTTGCGGCCTGTGCATACATCCAAGGCTGCGCTCACAAGATGTCGGGGAGTTTCGATGGTCGAGTATTTCCGTGTAGGGCTGCCCTACATCCGAGTGCGTTTCAAGGTTCCCGCGCGGCGCGGCGGGCGTGTCGAGCTGCGAGGAAGATTCGGCGTCATCACCGGCGCCAGCGGCGAGTACCTGCTCGTGAAGTTCGACGGCGAGGTTGCCGCCGTGATCATCCATCCGGTCGAACTCAACTACGTGGAAGCGGGCGAGGCCATCGAGCCTTCACCGCCCATTCAGGGGCCGGGTACGAGGCCTTGCACGGAATAGCCAAGACACTCTTCTTCGACCGGATTCCGGATCGGCCCTTCGCGGTTCCGGATTGCCGCCCAGCCGGGGCTATGCTCGTGCGAGTTATTCGCGCGACAGAAACGACATGAAGAAATCGAAACCCTCTGCCAGGCCTGCGGCCAAGGGCACCTACGACATCAAGAAGCAGTGGCATTGGGGCCGTGCCATGCGCGAACTGCGCATCGCCGATTTCCTGAAGGATGGCCGCGTGCTCGTTCCGGGTGAGTACACCGGCGAAGGTCCGGCTACCGACGATGGCACAGGCGCGCTGCGCACGGTGGGCGGCATCCAGGTGGGCGCGGCCAACTACGAGACCGGGATGATGTGGGTGGGCCGCAAGCTGCGCGAGGGCGACCTGCCTTCCAGGCCGGCCTGATCGCGCATCGATCCGCGAGACAGTCGGTCGAATGTTTTCAGGGTAAATCCCGGCGATTTTTGCCTCCGGCAGGTCTATCTTGAATTGGTGACCAACTGCCGGAGACGATCATGTTGATGGTGACGAAAGTAGTGGTGGTCGGCGCAACGGCCCTCGCGATGGGCGGCGTGCCGGCACCGGGCAGCGACCCTGCCAACACATCTGTCTCGGCCTCGCCTGTAGTGGCCGCAGTGAACACCAGCCAGGCAAGCCCTGCATGCCCGAGCGGCTGCAATGTCTGGCGGATGATCTACGACGGGCGCTGACGCGAAGCAGAGCGTCTTTGCATTGCGGCCCTTGCAGGCTGCCGGAGCGGGTTGTGCTCTTTGCCTGAACCGATGTCGCGTCGTCCCCACCGTGGGCTGGTTTACTGTGCTTTAAAACTGTATATTCATACAGTCTTTTTTGGCAACAGGCCTTGAGAGTGCCCACGCACTCGGGGCGATGAACCATGAATCAATCCGAGCTTTTCTTTCCGCGGGCCGCTGCAGCGGCAATGCCGATGGCCATGCCCGTGTCTTCCCCACCTGTGAAGCCCTTGCCGGCGCCGTTGCCCGCGCGAGCGCCGGTACGTGACGATCCGCCGTTCCGCTTCGAGGACGTCGAAGTCGAGGCGCGGGTGTCGTACACCGTGCGCCTGGCGGACTATCCGCATCCCGCGGCTGATGCCGCGAAGGTCGCAGAGCAGCGCTTTCGCCGCGAGATCGACAAGCAGCTCGGCGGCGACGTGGTCGCGGCGCTGCGCGCGTTCCAGAACGCCAGCGAGTCGAGCGAGAGCGACCTGTCCAGGACCGAGATCGCCATGGCCAAGCGCTGGGCCAAGGCCTACGACGCGGCGCGCACTGCCGGCTTTCGCGATCTGGGTGACACCGACGAGGCGTTCTTCGACGTGCGGCCGATATGAACTGAGTGCCGCTGTTGTCATGGGCGAGGGCGCCAGCCTTCGCCTTCGAGGACCAACTGCCGCACCGGTTGCGGCATGTCCTCGATGGCGCTCGCCGCCATCAAATCGATCGTCAGGCGCACGAGGCTTTGCCCGACCATTCGCCCTGCGTGACAACGGCGCGAAGACTCACCGCGCGACGGTCAGCTGCACAGTGAGGTGCTCCGGAAGGAGCTGACATGTCCACTCGACAGGACGAATTCTTCGCGGCGTTCCAGGCTCTGGAGGCCAGGCGAGAGAAGCACCGCATCCTGATGGCCCAGATCCTCGCGGGTGAGCCCTACGACCGCCAAGCGTTGAAGCGGGACCTGGAAGTCCTATGCAAGGTCTTCCTGGAGAAAGCCAAGCCGTTCGTGCACTAAACGGCACAAGACGCAAATAAAGTGAATCCATTTGTGAGGTCGCTGCGTAGAGCGGTCAGGCGGCCCGGTTGTTCAGCCGGGGCCCAGCCGTTTTTTCCATCTGGCGCAGGAGAAGAGCCATGGCGACCTACGAGAAAGTGATCCGCGAGACCGGCAGGTTCAAGGTGGTGGATGCGGATGACCGGCAGAGCACGGTCATCGAGTACACGACGTTCTTCCTGCGGGTGAGCCTGCACAAGGAATACAGCCCGAAGGTGGGCGAGATCTCCTATCGACTGGCGGATGGGCGGGCCGTCAATCGAACGCAAGGCGGACAGTTCTACATGGGCAACGAGGCCGCGCGGTTTCTGGCGGTGGGGGACTGTGAAGACGGCGCCGATGAGCGGCGCGAATTTCACTGAGGCCGGTTCGCTGACACTGAACGGCACCTCCCTCGCATGACAGACTAGGCGATGGATGTTGTCGGATGCTGAGCCTCGAAGCGCCATGTGCGCTTGTCCTCTAGGACTCGAAAAGTGATGTTGTCGCCTGACACTTGGTCTATCGACATCCTGAGGTTCCGGAATGTGATGGTTTGGGCGTTTCGCGGATCAGTGAGGTTCTGAAAGAACGCTACGCGCGCCAAACTCCCGAATTCGTCAGCATCCCGACCACACAGGTGGTGAACCGGTAGCAGTCCAGGCAGTCTGCGTCAGTAGAAATGACATCGAGCGTGTCCATCGGGCTAACCGGTCCTTCTACCTGTTTTCGGCGATGGACATGCGAGGTGGTCGCAACTATCGTCCCTCGCCATTGCCCACTACCAGATGCGAACGCCGGAAACCGGCGCCTTGCTCAGGCGCACCCAGCGCAGGATGTTCGTTTTCCACCCCTTGGCACTCCATCAGTCTTCTTTGGCACCGACCATTCACTTCGGCCAGCACGAAAGCGCGAGGCGCGTTGAATCCCCGGGACTTCATCGTCTCTTTCACGTCGTATCGTCGGTCCTCGCGTTCGTGATGCTCATGGCACTGGGGGCGTGCGGCGGTGGCGGAAGTTCTCCAGGCGCATCCTTCCTGCCGCTGCCACAGCCTGCGGCGCCAGCCTCGCCGCCGACGCTGGTCTCGATCCAGGTGGACCCGGCCAACCCCAGCCTGGCCGCAGGCACTTCAGTGCAGCTGACGGCCACGGCCATCTACAGCGACAACACGCACGGCGACGTGACATCCACCGCGGCGTGGAGCACGGCCAATGGCGCCGTGGCGAGCGTGGACGCCTCGGGCAAAGCGCTTGGCGCGGCCCCTGGAACCAGCATGGCCACGGCCAGCTTCGGCGGACAGAGCGGCAGCACGACGCTCACGGTCACGCCGGCCACCGTGGTCGGTATGGAAATCACGCCGCGCGCCGCTTCCATCGCCAAGGGAGCCCAGGCTCGGTTCGTCGTCATGGCCACGTTCTCGGACCACACGACGCAGAACATTTCCGCCGATGTCGACTGGCGTTCGTCCCCTCCCGCGGTGGCCACGGTCGATGGAACCGGGCTGGCCAGCGGTGTGGCACCGGGGCAGGCGACGATCACGGCAAGCTGTCGCCTCGCGCGCCTTTGCGCGTCCGTGCCCGCTGCCACCGCCACGCTCGATGTCAGCGCGGCGTCGCTGGCCTCCCTTGCCGTCACACCCGCGAACCCGAGCATCGCGCTCGGCACCGCACAGCAGTTCACCGCCATAGGGACGTACAGCGACCAGACCACGCAGGACCTCACGACCCAGGTGAACTGGGCGTCGAACAACCTCTCGACGGCGAGCGTGAATGCACAGGGCCTGGCCACCTCCGCAACGATCGGCCGCACAGACATCACGGCCGACCTGGGCGGGGTGAAGTTCACGACGACGCTGACCATCACACCGGCGCGCCTGGCGTCCATCGCGATGACGCCGCCATCTGCAACCGCCACGATCGGAGGGACATCCGGCGGCATCACGCGGTTCACCGCGACGGGGACCTACACGGATGGCAGCACGCAGGACATCACTGCTCGCGTGACCTGGGCGTCCGACACCGATGGCGTGGCGACCATCAGCAATGCGGCATTAACCGCGGGTTTCGCGACGAGCGTGGCCCAAGGCACTGCAACCATCAGCGCGGCACTGGGGAGCGTGAGTACGAGCGGACTTCTCACCGTCGAACCCAAGACGATCTTCTCGGCATCGGGTCCTGCGACCTGGAAGGTGCCGGCTGACGTCCACCTTGTCAGGGTTGTCGCATTGGGCGGCGGTGGCGGCGCTGCGGACGCTTCCAACCGCGGTGGCAATGGCGGCCAGGTGACGGCGCAGATGGCGGTCACGCCGGGTGAAACCTTGACTCTTTTCGTTGGGGGCGGCGGTCGCGGAATCGGCAACGGCGGCGTCGGCGGTGGCGGCGACTCCACCACAGCGGGCTCCGGTGGCGGCGCAACCACGCTCCAGCAAAACGCAAGCGTGCTGTTCATCGCCGGCGGCGGCGGAGGTGCCGGTGCCAGCGCAGGGGGAACCGACGGAGGCGACGGAGGCGGAAACGGTTTGGGTTCCGGAGCGCCGGGATCCGGCGTGGGCTTCGCAGGAGGCGGAGCGAACGGGAGCGGCGGGACGGCGGGCGCGGGAACCATCTCTTCCGGCTCCCCTGGCTCCAGCGCGAATGGCGGCGCCGGTTCGTCGTTCGGCGGCGGTGGTGGCGGTGGGTTCGGGGCGGCGGCGGGGGCGGCTTCAATGGCAACTACGGCGGTGGCGGCGGAGGCGGAGGCAGTGCGGGCCCCGCCGGGTCCACCTATGCGGTCGGCGCCAATGGCGCGACACGCTTCGGCAACGGGGGCGACGGCTCGATCACGGTCTCTTACTGATGTGAATCGCGGAGGCTGCTGACACGTTGGACTGCGACCCGGAACTGATGGTCAAGCGACTCTCGAGCGTCGACGTCGCGTGCGCCCACCCCCGGAAGCCATCATGCAAGAGGACTTTGTCCGGATAGGAAGCAGGCGCCTGCGCCGATCACCTGATCCGCATGTTCCATCTCTGATCGCACTCGCGGCGCTGCAGCACGCTGTCCAGTGACCTCTTCCCCTCGCACTGGGTAACTCGCCAAATTCGACGAATCTCAGCGGTTCATCATGATTGCTCGTGGAGCAAAAATGGCCGCTTTACAGAGGGAAGGTGCGTGTTCGTGGGGGCCTTGTGGGGCTTTGTGAATCACCTTATTGGCCTGCCCGGAGGGGATCGAACCCCCGACAACCTGCTTAGAAGGCAGGTGCTCTATCCAACTGAGCTACGGGCAGATTTGAAGCCTGGGAGATGCCTGAAGAATCAACGACTTAGACGTCATTGCTTCCAGGCTGGCCGCGGCGGATTCTACCCAGTTCCGCGCTTTGCCCTGCGGCGCAAGGTTCTGCCTCGCACCGCTCGAAGCCTCAAACAAAAAATGCACACAGCCCGATGAGGACTGTGTGCATTTCGATTTTTTGGTCGGGGCGAAAGGATTCGAACCTTCGACCCTCTGGTCCCAAAACAGACCGAGTTTCCATAGAAATCAACAGCTTAGACCGACTTCTTCTAACGGACGCACCATCTGATTAGATCACTTTTACCCTTGAGGAAAATTCGCCGTTAGAAGGTTTCTAAGCCGTGGAAGGTACTTCAGAGCGCGTCCCTTCAACTTGGTTTGAAAAAGCTAGCGGCCATCGCTCAAGGCAGGAAACGCTCCGCTCCGTCAACTTCGCCCGAGCCGGAGAACCCGCCCACCATCAGGACAGAGCCGTCGCCGAGCAGGACCGCGGAGGCGGCACTGCGCCCGGTGGCCATGGAACTCGCCGGTGTCCAAAGGTCGAAGTCAGGGTTGTAGATTTCCGCGGTGGTCAGGCGGACTCCGCCGCTTGCCGCACCGCCCGCGAGCAGCACCCGGCCGTCCGCCAGCGTCGTCATGGTCGGCAGGCCGCGCGTGCTGGAGAAGCTGCTGACCGTCCAACTCGATGTGGCGGTATTGAACCTTAGGGAAGTCGTGCTGCCGTCGCCCATCGCGAGGACGTCCCCTCCTGCAAGCAGGACCGAGGTGTAGACGTTGGCCGCGGGAACAGGGCCCGCTACGGGCGTTACGGCGCCACTGTCATTGACGGGAAACCGCTCGGCGGAGGTCACGAAACCGTTCTGGTTGACGCCGCCGAGTACCAGCACTTCATTGCCGCCCGGCAGCAACTGTGCTGCATGCTGCGCGCGTGGGGAGGACAGCTGCGTGGTCATGGTGGTCCAAGTGCCTGTCACCGGGTCATACAACTCGGCCGTCTGCGAAAAGGTCAAGCCAGGGTTGCGACTGTAGCCACCGATGACGAGGACCTTCCCGTCGGGCAGACGTGTGATGGTGGAACGCGTGCGCGGCTCGGCCATGTTCGCGACAGGCTGCCAGGTATCGGCGGCGGGGTCGTAGATTTCTGCCGAGGCCACGGTGGAGTTGCCCGTGCTGTCCCCGCCTGCGACAAGCACGCGCCCGTCGAGCAGCACGATGGCCGCCCCGTCGCTGCGAGGCGTCGACATGGACGCGGCCGCGGTCCAGCTGTGGGCCGCCGGGTCGTAGAGGACAACCGACGCGGTCGCTCCAGAAGCCGTGGCGCCGCCGATGACCATTGCTTTGCCGTTGGACAAGCGCACGACCGGCGCGTAGTGCCGTCCAGTCGGCAGTGTGGGCTCCAACGCCCAACTGCCGCTTCCAGTAACCGCGATCTGCACCTGCGCCTGCGCCGAGCCCGCGCTGTTGCTGCCCGTAACCGTGTACGTCGTCAGGGGCTGGATGGCAGCCGGGGTGCCGGTGATCGCACCGGTCAGAGAGTTGAGGCTCAACCCCGCGGGGAGCGCTGGCGCCACCGAGAACGCCGAGGGGGTGCCACCGGTCACCACCGCCGTGTTCGGAACGATGACTTGCGTTGCGGAGTAGAGCGCGCGCGGCGTGGCGTAAGCCACGCTGGCTGGCGCCACTGGCGCCGCCTGGACGGCTATCCGCAACGTGACCACGGCCGACCCGGTCGCATTGTTACCGGTGATGAGGTAGGCCGCGTCCGCAGCAGTTCCTGTAGGCGTTCCGCTGATCACGCCGGTCTGCGGGTCGAACAGCAGCCCCGCGGGCAAAGCCGGCGCGATGCTGTATCCGGTGATCGGACCGCCGCTACTGGCCGGCGCGTTGGCCGCGATGGCGACGCCCACTGTGTAGATCGCGGCACTCTCGCGGTAGGTCAGCCCGGCCGGCGCGGCCGGCGTGCTGCGCACCTCGATTTGCACACGGGCTGTCGCGCTGCCGCCCGCGTTCTCGGCGGTCACGACGTACACGGCGGATGCGGCCACAGCGGTAGGCGTGCCGCTGATGACGCCCGTGCCAGCGTCAAGGGCCAGCCCATCCGGCAATGGCGGCGCCACGGCGAAGCGTTCGATGGCGCCGCCGCTGGCGGTGGGCCTGTTGGGCACAATGGCTTGCCCCACCTCGTAGACCGCGGAGGTCATCGCGTAGCTTAGGCCCGCAGGCGACTGGGTGAGGTTGAGTCCAAAGCCGACGAAGCTCGCGCCGCCGGAGCCACCACCGCCACCGCCACATGCGGACAAGCCCAGAAGGCAGCCTAGGCACAAAGCCGTAAACCAAAGCCGCACGAATTGGAGGCGGAGCAAAGGCGTAGACGCGGACATGTGGGGGAGGGCAATTGCGAGTTTCAAAGCAAGAGGTCCGTAGGAGCGGTTTTCGGCGCACCCACCGCTTTCCTGCGTGACTGAATCACCATCGGCATAGGGAGCGGCGTGCAAGACGAAGAAGCATCCTGGCCTCGCGCCGAGATTTCTCGAATGGACGCCGTTGCAACTTCGGCGCGGAGTGTAAACATCTCGTGACAATTCGGCAACGGCGGATACGCCCTCGGCGCTGCAACCTCGCTGCTAGCTCAGTCGCAGCCAGACGTGATGGGACGATCTCTCCGCTGTTTCTAAGCATCCGCTTCGGCGTCGGGTCCAAAGACGAGCATTAGGGCCGTGCGGGCCGGCCGCGAATGCAGGAATGCCAGATCTCGGGGTTGTGAGCCTCTATACCCGTGTCGTGCATCCCCGCGTGCGCTGCGGAAAATATGCCCCGGCAGGAAGCTTCAACGGCGTTCCGACATCAGCGCGTTGCTGTGGTTTTCTTCGCCCGCTTGTGGCGCACGTACTCGGCTGTTTGCGTCTGTGTGCTGTGGCCCCCCATCGTCTGGGCTTGGCCGATTCCGCGCTCGCTCACGCCGTCGATGTCCGTGAGGGCTTTGGCACGGAGGTCGTGAAAGTGTGCATTCTTGACCTTGGCTCTTTCCCGCGCACGAGTCCAGGCGGTCGAGGCACCATCGTAGGTATAGGGTTCGCCCTTCAGGGTGGAGAACACATATCGCATGCTGACCGGCTTGGCCTTTCCGAGCTTGCCCTTCTGCCCTGGCACCGGCGGCGGATGCTTCAGCCGCTCGATGACCGCTTTCAGCTTCGGCGTCCATTCGATCAGGATGCGCACGGCCGTCGAATCCTCGGTTTTTGCTGGCTCGAAGAGGATCCCGTCTTTCCGGATCTGCGACCACTCCAAGGTCAACAGGTCGCCGATGCGCTGGCCGGTCAAGTAGGCCATATCGATCAGGCAGCAAATGGTGTGGCCTGAGCGCGTGCGAATGCCGTCCTCTCCGTAGCAGGCTGCCACCTTGATGCGGCGCAGTTCGCTGTCCGTGATGTAGCGCGTGCGCGCTCTCACCTTTTTCGTCTTGACCGGGTCGACAGGGTTGCTGCCAGCGGGTCGGAAATCCTTCACTTCGGCAAAGCGAAGTCGCTCTCGCAGGGCTGCGCGATAGGCGTTGTAGCTGCGCGGCTGCGCGTCCCAGGTGTCCAGAAAGTCGATCACAACGGTTGGGGTGATGTCGCGAGCCCTGAACTCTGCGAATGCTTCCGAAATCGCCTTGTTGTGCGTCCTGTCATCGGCCTGAGTTTTCGCGGTGTGCTTGCTCCCGATTTCCCTCATCCACGCGGCACACACTTTCGGCATCATGTCGTCGAGGGACTTGTCGGTCTCAATCTTGGCCAGCGCCATGTACATGGCCGACAGCCCTTCCTTGACCCGGCACAGCTTCGTCCACTTCCGGGTGTCGCCATCAGCTGCGACGTGGTAGTAGCTGCCACTCCTCTCGTAGACCCTTGGCGGTAGGTCGCGTTTCATGCTCTCTTCCTTGTGACCGGGCGGAGTTTTGGCTCATTGGCCGGCACGCTGGCACCAGCGCAGACCGCATCGTAGTGCGGCCGCTCGAGGATGACACTGCCGTCAACCCGAGAGCGGCGCGCGCGATAAAAGCCTTGGCGCAGCAGATCGGCCAGCTGCTCTGCGGGGCGCTTGTAGCCCGTTAGCTGCTTCAGCTCAGCCCGAGTCAGGACTGCGCTTGCTTGCTGCGCGCTAACACTGGGCGCCATGGGGATGCCGGGAGTGGTCATTGGATCTCCTTCAGCGCGTCGTCGCGCGCCTGGTTGAGCTCGGCCATGCGTTCCGTCGATCCGCCGGCGCGGTCGGGGTGCGCCAGGCTGGCCAGCGTGCGGTAGCAGCCGCGGATGATGGCGGCGTCAGGTCGGCCGTCGCCGTACTGGAGCACCTCGCGCCAGTGCCGTTTCATGCCGGCCACGATGGGCGCCGGCAGGGCGGCGAAGCCGGTGAAGGCGCGTTCCAGCACCACGGCGCCGCCGTGCCGCTCGATGGCGCGCATGGCCTCGATGGTGGCTGCCAGCGCGGCGATGTTCATCTCGACCTTCGTGTAGCGGTCGATGGCCATGCAGCGCGGCGCGCTGGTCCACGGGTCGTTCCAGTAGACCGCGGCGCCCGGGTCGGCCGGCTGCGCCTGATCGCTGCGGGGCAGGCCGTCGAGCCGCAGCTTCAGGTTGGTGCTCAGCACGAGGTCGTCGCCGCGCACGGCCATGCGGTCCAGCTCGGCGCGCAGGCGCTGCGTGGCGGCCGCGACGGTGATGTCCTGCACCGAGCGCCAGTTGCCCGCGCTGGATTGCTTCGTGGTGCCGAAGCGGCCGTAGGTGCGAGCGTCGGCTGCCGTGCGCCTCCAGCCGGGCGGCCATGCCAAGGGGAATGCGGTGATGGTCATCGTGCATCCCCTTCGCCGGTCTCGAGCGGCGTGTCGTCGAGCTCGGGCGCCGCCGGCAGCGTGGAGCGTCTCGCCATCTCGACAGCCTTGTCCAGCGTGGTGGCGCTGAAGGAAACGGGGCCGATTGGCGGGAACACCACCCAGTGCCCGGGAGCCCACAGCCGCGCGTAGCGACGCAGCGCGACGCCAGCGTTCATGCGGTCGCGCTGCTCTGGCGTCATCTTGTGATGATCCATACCCGGCCAACGCCACAGCTCTTCATGGTCGATGCGGTCGGCGAGGGTGAGCAGCTTCTGCTGCTTTGCGCTCGGTGTCTCCGCGCTCACTGCCGGCGCGTCCTCGCGCCCTGCGAAGCCGGTAGCATGCACGCAACCTGCTTGGCAATAGCATGTGTGCTTCGGTACAGCATCGCCGCAGTCCAAGCATTTCTCCTGCTCGCGCGCGACGATAGCGGCACCGGGTGAGGCGAGGGCGCCCAAGCAGACCTTGGCCGCACGATAGGCCTCATTCCACTGGGCGATGTCTATGTCACGGGTGCCCGGCGCACCGTAGCCGAGCGGCTTGATGTCCACGAAGGCGCGCAAGGCCTCCGCCACCGCTCCCGAAGCTGGCGCAGGCTCGGGCTTCTTCATGTGGTGAATGCGCCGCTCGATGATCTTCCGAATACCAGTCTGGCGGTCTTCGTCGGTGCGGTTCTGCTGGATGTAGGTCTCGATGACCTGAGCGATGTACGCCGGCCATGCGTCGTCGGCTGGTGCGCACTCGGACAAGACGCAGGCCCTGAGTGCGTCGAGGTAGGCAAGCGCAGAGAACTCCGCAGTCGGCATCGGTTGCCAGTGCGAAGGTCCGCCAGGGCCATCAGGTAGGCTTCGGCTGCACGCGATTCCGAGCGGAATGGACTCGATCAGCCTCCACGGCAGGTCCATCCCGGGGATGAAGCGCGCACGAGATACCTGTGAGCTCTGAAAGCGCAAGATGACGTCTGTTTGGCCGTCGCGCGGCGCAGTCGAGATTGGACGCCATTCGGCTGTGACGGTCTGGTCAGTGATGTTCATGCTCAGTCTCTCCATTCAATGCAGCCAGCGCTCGAGCACCGGCCAGTGGTCCGCGCGCCGATGGGCGACACGGTGTAGTTGAGGAGGCCGCCGCAGCGCGTGCACTTCATGGAGCTGCGCACGGCGGCGGTGGGGTAGTAGCTGGGTGGCGGGCAGTGCTGCTGGCGGATCTCCGCCTGCGCGCGCGCCACCGCGCTGGAGAGGGCGCCGAAGCCGGGACGGGTCATCGTGCGAGGCCTCTAGAACGGGATGTCATCTGAGTACTTCGCAAGCCGCCAGCGCAGCGGCTCGGTCAGCGGGTCCATGCCTTGCGGATGGCGCTCCCAGAGTTCGAAGTAGCGTTCGAGCAGTGCCGGCTTCTCGTCGGGAAGCGTGTAGATGAACCGGGCGAAGAACCGCGCCAGGTGGGCGGCCTTGCGGTACTTCGCGCGGGTCCATCGGAAGCGCCTCATGGGGCTACCTCGAAGAAGCCCAGCGCGCCCTTCAGCGGCCGGAAGGGCAGGGGCTTGGCGTTGGCCAGCACGAAGCCGACGGCGCCCATGTACCAGTGCGACTCGCTGTGCGCGACGCAGTCCACGATGTCGACTTGGCCGACGATGCCGCCGCGCTGCAGATCGTCGAAGTGCGGCAGCTCGACGCCCAGCGGATAGCAGAACTCCATCACGCCGAAGTACTCCGCGCGGGTCATGCCCTGGCTGGCGTGCACAAGGATCGTGCCGCGCTCGCGAGTGCGCCACATGCGGTTCTCGATGGTCTTGATCCGGCCCTTGGCGAGCTCACGCGCACGCTGCTCCGCGTCGGTGAGGTCCGGTCGGATGATCAGCCATGCCCAAGGCTGGCGGATCGACAGCGCCTTCATCGGCGCCAGCGCGGGCGGTAAGGGCTCCGTGGCCACGAACTCAGGCGGCGCCATGGCGGGCCTCCCGGATGTCGAACACCATGTCGTAGGAGCCCATCGCCGGCGGCATGCGCGGCTCGAGCTGGATGGTGACCACAAGGCCGCGCGCTCGGGCCGCGTCGACCAGCTGCTGGGCGGCCATCTGCACGGCCTGGATCTCGTGCGCGCGCTCGCGCTCGGGGGAGGTGTCGAGCAGTTGCATCATTCGTCTCCTGCGTGCTGCAGCGCCTTCTGCACGTCGGTGGAGAGCTGCTGGTCGGCGGCCTCGGCGAACAGGCGGCCGTAGCTCCACGACGTGTCGCGGAACACGCGGCCGTCCTCGAAGTCTTCGAGGCACGACAGCACGTCGTTCGCGATGTCTTTGTCCTCTGTGGTCTCGATCTGGAAGCGGTCGAGCGCGTTCTTCACGCGGTACGGGCCCTCGCTCCAGTCGCCGCGCGTGCGCTGCATGGCCACGGCCAGGTCGAGTCGCTGGTCCTTCTCGCAGAGCGCCTCCAGCACGTCCGACCAGGTCGACTCGAGCGGCAGCTGGTAGCGCAGCAGCATCGCCGCCAGCTCCATGTCGGCCTTGCGTTTTTCGACAAGCGCCTCGGCCTCGCGAGCCTTCTTGGCGTCGGCCTGCTTGGCTTCCTCCTCAGCGCGCGTGGCGTAGGCGTCGTACTCCTTCTTCAGCCGCTCGTAGGTGCTGGTGGCGTGGTCGAAGCTGTCGTCGGTGCGGCAGTGCCGGCGCAGGTCGCCGAGATAGCCGGCGTCGAGTCGGATGGTCTTCGGGTACCGGGCGCGCGACTTCGTGTCGCGCTCGGTGTACGAAGCGGGCATGCCGACCTCGGCCATCAGCGCTTCCACACGTGCGCGCACCGCCTTGTTCGCCTCAATGGCCGGCAGGTTCTTCTCGTGCGTCGCAACGTCGCGGGCACGGGCTTCCCCCAGCATGCGCAGCGCGTGCGCCGCTACGGCGCGCGGGTTGCCGGACTGGTACGAGCTCATCGAACTGGCGTAGCTGCTTGGGCTCGACATGCATTTGCCGATCGCGCTGCACAGCTCGACGGTCTGGATGGTGAGAACGGTCATACTGCGGGTCTTCCAGTGGAAAGGTGAGAAATGGATGCTCCTGACGCGAAGCCAGAGCCGCGAGTGATCCGGGCACGCACGCACGACGCGGCCTTGCCAGAGACCGACCCAAAGACAGCTGCGCAGCGGCAGCGGACTCTGGACCTCTTGAACGCGCGCAGCACCGAGGCTGCAGAAGGCAGCGCCTCCACGGCAAAACAGGCGCTGCGCTGGTCACGTTGGGCCGTGCTGATCGCTGTCATTGCGCTGGCGGTGTCGGCGATCCCGCTGATTCGGCCGTAGCGATGGGAAAGCCCACCCGAACCGCCAAGCAACTGCAGCAGATGCTGATACAGCGCATTGAGGCGCTCCCCGGCCTTCGAGGCCAGCAGACCGACATTCACCGAGGCGGCGTCATCGGAATATCGCCAGATGAAGGCGGCCCCAACTGGACGGTGCGAATCGTGACCGACCGTGGCGCGCACCGCGCCGACATCGCTCAGATCATCCGCACGCTGCAGGGGCAGTTCGACCTCGAGGATTGAAGCGCGACACACTGGAATACCGAGGAGAGAATCAGTGGCTGATTTCAGTACCAAAGACTCCGTGCAAGCATGGGTCAACGAGCGCGAAGATGGCATCTCTGCTCTCCGCTGGAACGTCGACATCGGAACTATCCAAGGAGCCAATGCCCTCGTGGCGCGCGCATGGCTTGCTGATTTCGATACGCGGGAACGCGAGCGGATCGACAGCGAGATGCGAGCGGTCGCGAAGTCAGCGGCCGATGCTGCCTGGTGGTCGGCACGGGTCGCATTCATTGCTCTGCTTGCGTCGGTGGCCTCGCTGCTTGTCTCCGCCTGGCCATACATATGGACGAAATAAGTCATAAGGCGCCCTCCGAGAACAAGCTGAGCTGGCGCGGCGCAGCGATGCGCCCGGCCACGCGGCGCTTCTTCGCCCAGGTCAGCAGCGTGGCGCGCCAACCAGCATGCGGCGTGGCGCGCGCCTGCGTCAGGAACACGCGGGCCATGTGACGGTCAGTGATCACGCGGCGACCCTCCCATAGATCTGCGCCTCATGCGCGAAGTTAGCCCGCACGAGGGCTTCAGCCTGCGCCGGCGCCACGCTGTTGCCGCACATGCGGACCTGGGCCGTCGCGCTGAGCTTGATGCGCGGCACTGCCAGCGGGTCGGCCGCCTGCACGCCGCCGGCAAACAGCAGCGCAGGATCCGGAATCTCGTGGATCACGTAGTCGGCCGGGAAGCTCTGCGCGAGGAACAGCTCGGGTGCTTTCAGCATGCGCAGCGTGATGTCGACCAGCACCCACCATTGGCCGGCGTGCTGCATCAGCACCAGGTCGGCCGGCTCCGAGAACTGCTCGGGTAGGTGCTCGTGCAGCAGGACGGCGCAGTGCCGCGCGCGCTCGCGCAGTTCGGGCGCCAGGCAGTCGGCCGGCACCTGCTCGACCTCGACCAGCCCCATACGGCCCTTCGTAGGCAGCGTGTGCATAGGCTCGGCCAGGCCTTGCCACTGGCCGCCGCTGCTGTAGTACTTCACGCAGTAGGCGGTGATCAGACGTTGGTTGCTTCCCGCGGCCGTGATCGTGGACATGGGGGCGTCGGCGGCGCGGCCGTCGCCTTCGTAGAAGCCACCGTTCGCCTGCTCGATGCATGCAGCCACCAACGCCTGCTCGCCGCGATGCGCGCCGGTGATCGTGCGGATCGGCTCGGCCACGTCGTTGCCCGCGCGCTCGCCGTGGTGAGTTAGGTGCGTGAGGTGCACGGCAGCAACGGCGCTGGTGGCGCCGCTGGCCGTCACCGTGTTGAGCGGCTGCTCGACGCTGCGCACGCCGTGGCTGAAGCGCTTCCCGCCGTCCTTGCCTTCCCCGTGCCCGGCATCGACCAGGTGCGCAGCCACGATGCCCAGCGGCACGCTGCCGCCAGGGCGCTTGATGAAGCTGTTTGCCGTGACGGTGTGCAACGGCTCCTGAATGTCGTGGCCCACGCTGTTCGCTCGGAACTTCGTGATGAACGCGCCTTCGACAACCGCGTGCTTCACGCCGCCGGCCACCACCGTGCCGAGCGGGCGGGTGATGTCGAGCGCGCGCGGCTCTTGCCCGGCACGTTCGCCGTAGCCGATGGTCACCAGGTTGGCACTGGCGAGCGCGTGATGCGTGCCGCCAGCGGACACCGTTGAAAGCGGCGCGGCGATAGCGTCGCCCTGCAGGTGGTTTTCCTCGATGCCGCGCAACGGGGCGATCACGGGCGCGACGACAGCATGGTGTCCGCCGGTGGTAACGGTGGACAGTGGCGCAGAGGCGGGCGCGCCGGCGTGGCCGGTGGTGTTCGTCATCACCAAGGGGGCCAACTGCGGTGCCACCACCGAGAAGTGCCCGCCCTTCACCTGCGCGCAGATCGTGCGCAGCGGCTCGTCGGCGGCCATATTCCGCTGGTTGCTGGCGTTGGCGTGCTCGCTGACGAACGGCGCCAGCACCGGCTGCGCGACGCAGGAATCAGCCTTCGCTGTGATGGTCTGCAGCGGCGCGCCAACCGAGCGCGAGGGCGACTGGCCCATGCGACCTCCCACGCCCACGATGAAGGGCTTCGGGCTGGCGAGCACATGCCGCCACAGGCCCTTCGCCACGCGGCGCATAGTGTTGGCTGCCAGCGGGCGCTCGCGGCCGAACACGCTGCGTGCCGGTAGGCTGAAGTCGATGCACTCGGCGGCTGAGCGCCAGGGCAGGATCTTGCCGGCCAGCACCGCCGCGCTCGTCGGGTCGCCGTGCGTGGCGTCGGGCCAGATGATGGGAAGCCCGTCGCGGCGCGCCACGAGGAACAGGCGCTTGCGGATCGTCGGCGCGCCCTGGTCGCAAGCGCGCAGTTCGCGCCACTCGACGGTATAGCCGTGGCCGCGCAGCTGGCGCACGAAGCTCTCGAACGTCTTGCCCTTGCGCGCCGGGTCCGGCCGGGCCGTGCCGTCAGCGCCCACCAGCAGCGGACCCCACGTGGTGAACTCCTCGACGTTTTCCAGCATCAGCACGCGCGGCTTCGTCAGCGCCACCCAGCGCATGCCCACCCAAGCGAGGCCGCGAATCTCCTTCGCGACCGGCGTGCCGCCTTTGGCCTTGCTGAAGTGCTTGCAGTCGGGCGACAGCCAGACCAGCGCCACCGGCTGATTGCCCGTCACCTTGATGGGATTCACCTCCCACACGCTTTCCAGCAGGTGCCGGGTGTGCGGGTGGTTGATGGCGTGCATCGCCAGCGCCTCGGGATCGTGGTTGATCGCGATGTCGACCGGACGCCCGAAGGCCGCCTCGAGGCCGGTGGACGTGCCGCCGCCACCGGCGAAGTTGTCGATGATCAGCTCATGGCCCAGGTCGAGCGGCATGCTGAAGGCGTCGCGCTTCATGCTGTGTGCGCCTCCTGCTGGTCGACAACCTCGCACACGGCCTCGGGCGTGATGCCGAGGGCCTGAGCTGCGGCGCGGGCGGCTGCCTCGCGGTCAGCGTTCAAGGCGAGGGCACGCGCGAACGCGGCCTTCACCTTTTCGATGGGGATGACGGCGAAGTCCATGGGTCAGGCTTCCTCGCCCCGGTCGTCGCTGTCTGCGTCGGCGTCCGCGTCGGAGTCGGCGTCAGCGTCGCTGTCGTCTGTCGGTTCGTCGCCTTCGGTGTTGCTGTGCTTCTCGAGGAAGAGGTCCGTCGCGTCGGCACCGCCGGGTGCGCCGCTGGTGCCGCCCTCGGCCGCCGGCGTGTCGGGCTTGCCCGCGCGGTAGCCTTTCTTCGCGGGCAGCAGCTCGGCGGGCGCCAGCAGCATGGCGGAGATCTCGCCCTCGCTGGCCAGGCCCGACAGCTCGCCGTAGACGTCGTTGTCCTGCAGCTCCTCGCCGTTGTACTGGATCGTGCCCATGATGGTCACGCTGCCGCCTTCGTTCAGCTCGTAGTGCAGGTTGGCCAGCACCACGTCGGTGAAGTCGACGTGCGATTCGTCGGTGCCCCAGTCCCAGACGAAGCGGTAGCCGCGCCACTTCTCGCCCTTGGCGTAGTGGTACGCCGTGGGCAGCCGCGGGTGGCGCAGATTCGGCAGCGGGATGACGACGTCGGGCAACGTCTCCTGGCCGGACTTCAGCGCGTTGTCGCAGTAGTGGTGCTCGCGCAGGCCGGGCTCGATGAGGTCGAGCAGAGTGTTCTCGCCCTTCAGCGAGAACGCGATGTCGATGGCGCGCACCTTCTCGTCGCCGTGCAGTTCGCGGCGCGGGTTCGCGTTGGTGATGGTGATGAACGTGGGCTTCTCGAGCTGGAAAGACATTGGGCTGGTGCTCCAGATGAAGGTGAAGAAAGAGGGCGTGCCGCTCGCGTGGCGCTGGCTGGAAAGGGAGGAGGGAGGAGGGAGGAGGAGATGGCCCAGCCAGGCGCGCCCGGAAAGGGATCAGGCCGCGACGGGCGCGGGGAACTTGTCGAAGGCCAGGGGCTTGATGTGCTCGCCGAAGTACTTGCCCTTCGACTCGGCGGCCATGAAAGCCGTGTGCACCTCCGGCGCGACGTTCGGGTACTGGTAGATGTGGCCAGGGCTGCGGGTGAATGTCACCTCGAGCGTGCGGCGCTCTGCGTCGTAGCCGATGGCCGCCACCTGGTGGGATTCCACGGGCGTGGTCGGGATCGCCACGTAGGGCTTGGTGGAGAAGGCGGCCGGAGCCGCGTAGGTCTTGGGCATGGTGGTGCTCTAGAAGTTGCGGGTGATCAGGCGGCCTGCTTGGCCTGGATGCCCTGCACGTGCCCCACGATGGCGGCCAGCATGTGAGGGAAATCGCTCTCGTGGTACCGGGGCGCCGCGCGCTCGCGGCCGGCCGGCTCGAAGCCCAGACCGCGCAGGCCTTCGGCGGTCAGCGTGAAGTACTGCAGCCGCTCGTTGATGGCGCCGATGCTCAGTGAGGGCGCGACGTTGGCGGCCGGCTGCGCGAGCGGCGGCATGGCGATGACGGTGGGAGCGGGCGTTGGTGCCGGCGTGGGAACAGGTGCCGCGGAGGCCGGCGCGGGCGCCGCCACTGGTGCGGGTGCTGCAGCGGTGACTCGCGCAGCCTCCTCGCGGGCAAGGCGCTGGCGCTCTTCTTCCTGCTCGCGCTCGAGGCGCGCGGCTTCTTCCTTGCGGATGCGCTCGCGGTCGGCCTCGATGCGCGCCTGCTCCTTCTGCTGGTGCTCGGCGATGCGCGCCTTCACCAGCGTGGCGAGGTCGTCCGGTGCCTTCAGCACGATCTGCGCGGTGTCGGGGAACAGGAATGCCACCTCGGCGGCCTGCTCGCGCAGCGTGGTCAGGTTCACCTGGATGCGGTCGGCGATCTCGTTCGCCGCGAGCTTCGCGCGCGTCAGCTCGTTGGAGACGGCTTCCTCCATGCTGGCCAGGCTGCGCTTGCCCTTGATGGCGCCGCCGAAGTCGGCCGGCACCGTCGGCATGTAGGGCTTGCCGAGGCGGCCGTTCAGCGAGGCAACGTGCGCGGCCAGACCCTTCACGCCGTCGGCGACGATTTCACCGCGTCGGCGATCCTTCTCGGCGGCCAGCAGTTCCTCGGCCATCTTGCAGCTCTGCTGCAGCAGCTTGTCGAGCGCGTCGGCAGCCTTGTTGGCCATGTCGACCGGCTGCACCTGCGCCAGCATCTGAGCCTTGGCCGACTTCAGCGCATCGCGACCCTGCTTCATAGCCTTGATCTGGGCGTCGAGGTTGACGAAGTCTTCGTCGGTCTTCGGCTCGCGGATCAGCCGGTTGTCGAGGAAGTCGCGCAGGCGCTCCTCGAACACCTTGAAGTTGTCCTGCAGGGCGAGCTGACCGGTGACCTGCACGAAGGGCGCGGGCAGGGCCTCCACCGGCTCGGCCACGACCTTCTCGGCCGCCGGCGCGGTGGAGGGCACGTAGGCGGCAAGGTCCTGCGCGAGCTGGGCCCATCCGGCAACGATCTGCGCGCGCAGCTGCAGGTCCGGCGTGTACCAGGCTTCGCGGCGCTCGACCAGCTCGTCGCCGTCCCACTTCGTGGCCATGAACAGCACCCGCTGGCAGCCCGATACCGCGCACTGCTGCTCCATCTGCACGCGGTACGCCAGCGGCAGGGCCGCGCCGTCCATCGTGGTCATCGCGGCGCGCAGTTCGTCGTTGAGCGACTTGTGCTCGAACGCGATCGACTCGTCCATGGTCAGGCCGTCGAACGACGCGCTCAGCTCGCCCTCGGTGCCGACCACCGGGTAGAGGTCTTCGCCGATGGTCGCTTCGGCGAGCGGCCGTGCGAGCGCTTCGGCGCGGTGGCCGTCATCGAAGCGGCGTTGCTGCGCCGCGTCGACCTCCGGCGTGATGCCGGTGTGCAGCTCGTGGAGCAGTTGCGAGCGGGTCTTGTACTTCGAGCAGCCCATCATCGCCGGCGCGTCGCTGGCGTTGAAGTGCGTCGCGCGGTGGGCGTGCCACTCGGGGCTACCTTGAACGAGGTCGAGGTTCTTCATGGTGGTGGTCTTTCAGGCGTTGAGTTCGGCGCGGCGCTTGTCGTAGAGCGCGTTGAGGTCGGTGCGGTGAGTGGCATCCGCCACGGCCTTGATGAGGTCGGCGGCGACGTTGAGCGCGTCTTCGTCGACGGCCTTGTGCAGCTGGTCGGCGACCTGCGCGTAGGTCGGGCCCGGCGCACCGCCACTGGCAGGCGCGCGGATGGCGGTGATCTGCTCGTCACTCAGCGGGTACTTCGTGCGTGCCTTGGCGATGACCTGGTCAGCCTTTGCGCGGCCCGCAGCGATGGCCGCGCGCCACTCAGGCAGGCGCTGCGCGAACAGGTCGGCGGGCCAGCACGTCGGCCCGGCAGGCGGCGGAGGCGCGCTGGCGCGCTGCTGCTGCGCGTCTTGGCCGTCATCGCCGCTGGCGCTGCGGCCGTCGTCATCGGCATCGTCCTTGGTGGCAAGGCCGGTAGCCGCGAGCAGCGTGTAGCGCTGCAGGTAGGTGATGGTCGACGCGACCTGCTGGATGCCGTTCTTCTTCCCGCTGTTGTCCGGCGCGCCGTCGAGCGAAACGGACTCGCTGTGGCCCAGGCGGTGGGTGATGGTGCACGTGACCACGATTCGGCCGCTGCCCTGCTGCAGGTCCCAGCGGTGCGAGAGCCCGTGGCGCGCCATCGCCGGCACCACCACGTCGGTGATGTGCGATAGCTCGGCATGCTTGTAGCCGACGAAGCCGCCCTTGTCCGTGGTGTAGCCCACCTGCTTGCGCTTGAAGATTTCCAGCGGCTCGGCCTTGAAGTCGGCCATGGCCTTCACGAAGGCCTTGCGCGCCTCGTTGGCCTCCCAGCGCTCCTGCAGCTTCATGGCGCTCTCGACCAGGTCGAGCGACGCGCCGCGGCCGAGCGCGATGAGCATCATTCCGAACGGGGAGGACTCGGGCATGCTGCTGGCCAGCGCGCCGCCCTGCTGCACGGCGGGCACCGGCGCCGAAGCAGTGCGGTCGATGGTTTCGAGTTCGAGCACCTCGTGCTCGGCGGTGGACGTTGCGTTCACGGGGTGCCTTTCAGAAGGGAAGGGAGGCGGTGGGGAAGAAGAGGGCGATGACCGCGGCCAGCACGCCGCAGCCGGCGCCGACGGCGATCCAGAGGACCGCCATGCGCAGCAGCGCGTCGATGGAGCCGTAGGGCTCGGCCACGGGGTCCGGGACCTCGTCGGGGAAGTAGTGGGGATGTGCGCGGCTCATCGCGTGCCTTTCAGCGCCGCGTGCTCGGCGGCGCGGTCGTTGTCGATCTGGGCGGTGATGGAGGCCGCCTCGGTCTCGCTGTGCTGGTGCTCGAGGTAGGCCTGCAGGAACAGGACGGTGATCAGGGCCGCGGCGCTGAGCGCCCAGCGCACGAGGTGCTGGCCGACGGTGGTGCGAGTGGCATTCATGCGGTCCTCGCTTTCACGGCGGCCACGACTGCGGCGCACTGCGCGACGTCGAACCACCCGATGTGGCATTGCTCGACGTCGGCGATGCCGAGTGCGCCGGCCAGCCAGGCATAGGCCTCGGTGCGCGTCATGCCGCCGCCTTGCCACAATGGGTTGAAGGCGTCCTTGGCCGCGCCGCGGGCCCGCCGCATCGGCGGTGTGGCCAGCGTGCCCAGCGGGATGCCAGTGAACAGGTGAAGGCCTACGTACGAATCGCAGCCGGTGCACATCAGCGCCCAAGGCCATTCACCGTACTCGCGGCCGTAGATGCAGGCGTTGGAGTCGATGAAGACGGGCGAGCTGCAGTGCGGGCACTTCTCTGGCACCGGCAGCGGGTTGCGCACGCGCGCCACGGCGCGGCGCGAGGGCACCCAGGGGGACACGGGTTCCGTGCGCGGAGGCAGGCTAGCGCGGCGCTCGCGCTCTTTGCGGCTGAGGCCCATCAAGCGGCCCTCGCTTTCATGCCCAGCTGCGCAATTTCGTTGTTGCGGCGGGCGATCTCGACATCGGTCGGCATGTCGTTCATCGCTGCCGACAGCGCGGTCGCCGCTTCGAAGCAACCGCTCTGCATAAGGAAGTGCTGCAGTACGCTTTCGAGACCGCCGAGGAACCCGGCCATCGCCGCGTCATCGCGGCCACCGGTGCGCGCGGCGATCGCGTGCCCGCTCACCTTCGCACTGCGGATGCTGGCGACCAGCAGGGCGGCGTCACGCTTGCTGATCGTGCTCATGCTGGGCTCCCGGTGGCCTTGGCGATGGCGGCGCGGGCTTCGGCGATTCGGTGCAAAGCCGATTTCGCGTTCTGCTCGGCCCACTCCACCTCTTCGGCAGCGCGGCCAACGTTGCCGCGTTCGAACAGGTGCATTGCCGCATCACAGTTGCCGCTGGCATCACCAGCAGCGCTGGCGGCGGCGCGAACCGCGTTGATCGCGCGGTCAAGGTCGAGGCCGTCGCTCATGCTGCTGCCCCTTCCTGCTTGGCCACGCGCTCTGCGTTCCACTTCGCCACCAAGGCCGGCAGCGGATCCGCGTCGACCCACGGCTGTAGCGCTGCGCCGAGCGCCGCGGTGTAGTCCGCGCGCCCATCGATCCCGCGCTCGCGCCAAACGCGCACAGCTTCCGCGCGGTACTCGTAGACCCAGTGGCCGGTAGATTCGAACCAGCGACGGAACGAGTCGGCTGCAAGGGGCAACTGCCCCGGCGTGTGCTGCGCGGTGCTCAAAGGACACCTCGGTTCTGCTGCGACAGCGAGAAGAGGTCGGACGGCGCGAAGTAGGCGGGCGTGGCCTTCGCCGCGTCCAGCGCGCGGTCGGCGGCCAGCGCGCGCTGCTCGGCTTCACCTTCGGCGATGGCAGCGCGGATCTCTTCCGACTGCCAGGCTTGGCCATCCGAGTCGACCAGCGGCAGCACCATGCGCAGCGCCGCGATCAGGCGAGCGGTGGGCTGGGCGCTCATGCCAGCATCCCCAGCGTGTAGTTGATCTGGGCGATGGCTTCGTCCACCGAGCCGGTGAACTGGGCGCCGTAGTCAGCGGCCTCGGCGGCGCGCTGGACCTGGTGCAACTTCGCGATCGCTTCCAGCAGCAGCCTCTTCGCAGCGGCTTCCGCCATCGAGTGCAGCGGGTAATGCTCGCGCGGCGACAGGGCGGCGGACGTCGGTGCGCGCAGCGCGCGCATCTGCGCCAGCTCGCGGTCCATTCCCGCGGTCATCGCGATAGCGCCGCCAGGGCTGCGCGCTTCGCTCGGTTGTACTTGCATTGCCGATCTCCTCAAGACCAATGCGGAAGTGCATCGGTGCGAGTGGAGTATGCATTACGCATAACTCAGGCGCAAGCAGTATGCATACGGCAACGCGAAAAAAAGTTGCGCAGAGTGCGGCGGCAACAAAAAAGCCCGCACGTGGCGGGCTGGTGTTGAAGGGGAGCTTTCCTAGTTCTCAGGTCTGCCTGAGGCCGAAACGGCCTTGGTCAGAGCGTCGAGACGGTCGAGAAGGCGCTGGTTCTCATCGCGGCGATTGCCCTCACTGATTGCGATCTGGATACACCGGCTGAAGATGTAGGGGATCACGGCGAGGCCGAGCGCCATGGCCGCCCCTGCAGCTTGCTGCGGAGCGCTTTGCGATCCGAAAATCGTGAAGGCCAGCAACGCACCGCCAGCGACGGCGCCCAACGCGGTGAGGGAGAAGAAGAACGCAATCATGTGGGCTCCAGGTGGTCTGTGTGGTGGAGTACAAGGCTTCGGCTGTATATCGCGTTTACAGCCTTGAGGCTGTCCGCCGCGGGCTACCTCGATGGCATGTGGTTCTGGTTGAGCTCCGAACCGGGCGGCCTCGGCTCGGAGCGCGTGCCATAGGGGCAACTGGTGGCGGTGCCGGCAAGCCATCCCGGCATGGCCGCCTCGAAGCCGCGATAGCGTGAATGGCGCTTCAGTGTGACGAAGGTCCCGTTGCTGTGCGCCTTGGTCGTGACTTTCACGTAGTCGAATCGAGCCACCTCGCTGACTGCGAACAGGGTGATCTCACCTTCTTTCGCCTCTGGGAAGTAGTTGCTGGCGATGGTGAATCCCTGGGGATAGCACTCGTTCATTGAGTGCACGACATTCCGGAATGCCGCTTCCGAAGAGAGGGGTGACGTGAACTCGGACGCAACGCTGTTCTGAGCGTCGATGACAGAAACGCAGCCGGCCAAGAGAACCGAAGCAAGAAAAACGAAGGTCCGCATACATCGCTCCTGTGCCGCGGCGCGGCTAGATTCGCTCGCTCTGCTTGTGGATCACGCGCCCGACAATGATGCAGGCGTTGCCGGTGCACTCCTTGTCTGGATAGCGCGCCTTGTCGACGTTGTCAGAGGAGAGCCACCAGGAGCCGCGCTCGCGCTTCATGCGCTTGATCACAGCCTCGCCCTCATAGTTGACGGCAAAGACGTCCCCGTCGCGAGGCTCCGTGTCCGCTGTGTTGATGACGACCATGTCGCCCTCGAACAGCTTGTCTTCCATCGACTGGCCGCGCACCTTGATCGAAATCAGGTGATAGGGCTTGAAGCCGCGTTGCTGCATCCAGTCGTTGCGGAAGAAGATCGGCGGCCCATCGATCTCGTCGAGCGGCTCGACTGCAAACCCGTTGACGCCTGCCTGCAGCCTGAGGGTCACCTTGCGAATTGAGGTGAGATCTGGATGGGCATCGAGGTCCACGAGCTCTGGTTCGGTGGCGGAAGACACCGGAGTGTCGAACCAGCCGGCGGGCTTGTTGAAGGCCATTTCCAGCTTGGCTGCCAGTGCGTCGCCAAGACCGCGACTGCCTGCGGTAATCGCGCTGAGGTGCGAACGCGGCGTATCCACGATTCGCGCCACCGCCGCCGCTCCACCTTCGTCGGCAAGTAGTTGCTTGAGGCGCTCCCGACGTCGGATGCGACGCGGGCTTTCTGGGCTCTCACTTTTTTCCATGCGCGGAGCGTATGCGTGTTGCATAAGCTTCCGGTATGCACTATGCTCCGCCTCATGTTGCGCATTATGCATACCACCCAATGAAGCTACGAGCATATCTGGACAGCCTTCCCCGCGGCGGTGTCGCCGAGTTTGCAGGGCGAATCGGCATCAGCCCGGTTTACCTGTCGCAGCTCGCAGCTGAGCAAGACGCCCGCGTCCCGAGCGAAAAGCTCTGCGTGAAGATCGAGCGCGAGTCCCGCGGCGCAGTGCCGCGTCAAGAACAGCGCCCGGACTGGCGCGAGATCTGGCCCGAGCTCTGCGGGCCGGCTTCCGAACTCGCTCGGGCAGGTGCCTGAGCCATGCGTGCCGCCTTCGTCGAGATCTGCATCGGCGCGGCCGTCGTGCTGGTCGGCCTGCATCTCACCTTCATGACCTTCGCGGCCGGCCGCTATGGCGCTGCCGCGTGCGCGCTCTTCGGAGTACTGCTCGGCGTGCTGCTGATCGTGGCAGGCGACCGCGAGTGGCAGGAGTCGCTCGACCGCCAGGACAAGCAGCAGGTCGAGGGCTAGGTCACCGATGTGAGTCCATTCCCCAGAGGCCTTTTTGGGCCGCCCTCCTGCAAGGCCCTCAACCGGCCGACTCCCCCGCGAGGGGGCTGCGCAGACAGGACGGCCCAACAAGACCTTTTCTTCAACCAAAGCGATGGGAGTCGTTTTCACCATGGATCGCAGTCTTCACCCAACCGAATGGAAACCACAAGAAACCACTGGAAAGCGCTGGCAAGCCAGCCTTCCGCTGATCGGCGAGGTGCCCAGGCCCAGCCCGATGGAAAGGGCGGTGGTGCACCGCTTGACCTTCAGCCAGGCGCTGCTCGACGCGGCGAAGCACAGCGGCATGGAGGACTGGGACATCGCCGACAAGATCCACATCAGCCACGGTTACATGAGCAAGTTCATGCGGTCCGTCGGACAGCAGTGGGCGAAGCGTCTCGTCGCGTTCATGCAGGTGACGGGCAGCCTGTCGCCACTGCAGTGGATCGCGGACCAGATGGGCTGCGACATCACCGTGCGCCATGCGCTGTCGGCCGAGCTGGCCGCGGCGCGCGCGCTGATCGCGGAGCACGAGCGCCGCGGCGGTCGGCTGGCCTGATAAGGGGGAGCGCACGAGCATGACGAGCATCTACTGGCCCGGCACGCGCATCGTGCGCTCGACGAACAACGGCTTCACCCTGGGCTTCACCGGCAGGCCGATCAACTGGAAGCCGCTGCAGCGCTCGGCGAATGCGCGGCGCACCAGCACCGCCAACGTGGACCGTGCGCGCAAAACGGGCAAGGACCTGTCGACCATGCACGGCATCAGCAAGAAGGCTGACACGCGCATCGCTGCGCAAGCGCGGAAGGCGAGGTCGTGATGGACTACGCCGACTTCCTCCGGGCCAAGATTCGCATGGCCCAGTTCAAGGGCTTCGATGTTCCGCTCGAGCAGATCAACCCCGCGCTGAAGCCGCACACCCGCGACATCGTGCGCTGGGCAGTGCAGGGCGGGCAGCGGGCCATCTTCGCCAGCTTCGGGCTCCACAAGACGGCCACGCAGCTGGAAATCTTCCGGCAGATCGGCATCGCGCGGCCCGAGCTGCTGCGCCTGCAGGTAGCGCCGCTGGGCGTGCGGCAGGAGTTCCGCGCCGAGATCGACGCGCGTTTCCACGGCGCGCACGCGATCGACATGCGCTTCGTGCGCCGCGACAGCGAGATCGACGATCCGGCCACTCTGTACCTGACCAACTACGAGGCCGTGCGCGAGGGCAACATCACGGTGCCGCGCTTCGGCGCTACGAGCCTCGACGAAGCCAGCGTGCTGCGCAGCTACGGCAGCAAGACCTACCAGGAGTTCCTGCCCGCCTTCGCGCCGGTCGAGTTCAAGTTTGTGGCCACGGCCACGCCGAGCCCGAACCGCTTCAAGGAGCTGATCCACTACGCAGGCTACCTCGGCGTGATGGACACCGGCCAGGCGCTCACGCGCTTCTTCCAGCGCGACAGCGAGAAGGCGGGAAACCTCACCCTCTATCCGCACAAGGAAGAGGAGTTCTGGCTCTGGGTGGCCAGCTGGGCGGTGTTCATCCAGCGCCCGAGCGACCTCGGCCATTCGGACGACGGCTACGCACTGCCAGAGCTTGATGTCCGGTACCACGAGGTGCCGAGCGACTACGCGGCGGCCGGCACCGAGAAGAATGGTCAAGGCCTGTTGATTCCGGACGTGGCCATGGGCCTGTCGGCAGCGGCCAGCGAGAAGCGCGGCAGCATGCCGGCGCGGGTGGCGAAGGTGCAGGAGCTGGTCGCCGCGGATCCTGCTGACCACTTCATCGTCTGGCACGACCTCGAGGACGAGCGCCACGCGATCCAGCAGGCGATACCCGAGGCCGTCAGCGTCTGGGGCACCCAGGACCTCGACGAGCGCGAGGACCGCATCGTCGCCTTCGGCAACGGCGCGCACCGCGTGCTGTCCACGAAGCCCGTGATCGCCGGCAGCGGCTGCAACTTCCAGCGCCACTGCCACCGCGAGGTCTTCGCGGGCATCGGCTTCAAGTTCAACGACTTCATCCAGAGCATCCACCGGGTTCACCGCTTCGGCCAAGCCCATCGGGTGCGCATCGACATCGTGCACACCGAGGCCGAGCGGGAGGTGCTGCGCACCCTGCAGGCGAAGTGGGCACAGCACGAGGAAATGGGCCAGAAGATGACCGACATCATCCGCAAGTTCGGGCTGAGCCAGCTCGCCATGCAGGACGCGCTGGCGCGCACGATCGGCGTGAAGCGCGTCGAGGTGCGCGGCGACCTGTTCACGGTGGCGCAAAACGACTGCGTCGAGGAGGCGCGGCTGCAGGCCGACAACTCCGTCGACCAGATCATCACCAGCATCCCGTTCGCCAACCACTACGAGTACACGCCGAGCTACAACGACTTCGGCCACACCCAGGACAACGCGCACTTCTGGGCGCAGATGGACTACCTGACGCCGGAGCTGCTGCGCATCCTGAAGCCCGGCCGCATCTACTGCTGCCACGTCAAGGACCGGATCAACTTCGGCAACGTCACCGGCGCCGGCATCCCCACCGTCAGCCCGTTCCATGCCGAGGCGCTGTTCCACGGCGTGAAGCACGGCTTCGACTACATGGGGATGATCACGGTGGTCACCGACGTGGTGCGGGAGAACAACCAGACGTACCGCCTCGGCTACACCGAGATGTGCAAGGACGGCACGAAGATGGGTGTGGGCTCCCCGGAGTACATCCTGCTGTTCCACAAGCCGCAGTCGGACCGCTCGCGCGGCTACGCCGACGTGCCGGTGGCGAAGTCGAAGGGCGACTACAGCCTCGCACGCTGGCAGGTCGACGCGCACGCCTTCTGGCGCAGCAGCGGCAACCGCATGCTGTCCGCGGAGGAGATGGCCAGCTACGGGCCCAGCAAGCTCGCGAAGCTCTTCACCGAGCACAGCCTGGCCAACGTCTACGACTTCGACTTCCATGTTCGCATCGGCGAGGAGCTGCTGGAGCGCCAGGCGCTGCCGAGCACCTTCATGAGCCTGGCGCCGGGCAGCCACCACGGCGAGGTCTGGCACGACGTGGTGCGCATGCTGACGCTGAACGGCGAGCAGTCCAATCGCGCCGTCGAGAAGCACGTCTGCCCGCTGCAGTTCGACATCGTCGACCGGCTGATCGAGCGGTACAGCAACAAGGGCGACGTGATCTACGACCCGTTCTGCGGGCTCGGCACCGTCCCTGTGCGCGCGATCAAGGCCGGCCGCCGCGGCGCCGGTTCGGAGCTGAACCCAGCGTACTTCCTCGACCAGGTGCACTACCTGCGCGCCGCCGAGCGCGAGGCGAGCATGCCCAGCCTGTTCGACTTCGAGGCGGCCGAGACCGAAGCGGAGGCCGCATGACGCCCATCCAGATCAAGATCGCCCGCCAGCGCGAGCATCGCATCCTGGCCGAGGGCTTGGCCATCGAGATCGCCATGGATCTGGGCGACCGCGAGGAGGCCGACCGGCACCGCCGCGAGATGGAAGCGCTGATCTCCGCCCGCGAGGCCGCGCTGCAGCTCGAGGAAGAGGAGGGCGCCAGCTACTTCTCGGCAGCGGGCGACATC
This sequence comes from Variovorax paradoxus, assembly GCF_902712855.1. NCBI lineage: Bacteria > Pseudomonadati > Pseudomonadota > Betaproteobacteria > Burkholderiales > Comamonadaceae > Variovorax > Variovorax paradoxus. The sequence goes on along the minus strand of NZ_LR743507.1, from coordinate 3,865,947 downwards.
GCAGCCATCCAGGCGGATGCGCGGAGGGCGGTGAGCGCGTGACCGACTCCGCAGAAAAGACCAAGCGGCCAGCGTCCCAGTACTACTGGGGCGACTGGTTCAAGGACGTGGCCTTGCAGAGCTGCTCGCTGCCGGCGCGCGGGCTCTGGCACGAGATGAACTGCCTGATGCACCAGGGCGAGCCGTACGGGCACCTCACCATGCCCAACGGCAAGCCCATGGAGCCCACGCAGCTGGGCAACCTCTGCAAGATCGGCCCGGCCCTGTGCCGCAAGCTGATCGCCGAGCTGGAAGACAACGGCGTGCTGTCGCGGGCGGAGAACGGAACGATCTTCAGCCGCCGCATGGTGCGCGACGAAGACCTGCGCAACCGCCGCGCCGCGGGCGGCAAGGAGGGTGCCGAGCATGGCATCAAGGGTGCCGAGGCGGGTTCCAAGGGGGGTAGGCCGAAGCAGGTGAAGGGGGGTTACGAAACCCCCCTCCAGGGTTCCCAAGAACCCCCCCCTTCTTCTTCGTCTTCTTCCTCTCCTTCAGATCTATTTCCGGAAGCTAACGCTTCCTCGTCGCCGGCCGAGCCGCCGGCATGCCCACACGCCCGACTGCTCGACCTCTTTGCCGAGCTGGTGCCCGAGCTGCCGCAACCGCGCCGCGAGATGTGGGCCGACGGCAAGGGCGCGGAGGCAATGCGCCAGCGCTGGAAGTGGCTGCTGACGGCGAAGCGCAGCACGAACGGGCAACGGTACGCGACGACGACCGAGGACGGCGTCGAGTGGTTCCGCCGCTTCTTCGAAGCCGTCGGCGCATCCGACTTCCTGACCGGCCGCAACGGCGCATGGCGCGGCTGCGACCTGACCTGGCTGATGGGCAAAGAGAACTTCACGAAGGTGGTGCAGGGCAACTACACGAACAAGGAAACCGCATGAACGACCGAGTCGATGAATCCCTCCTGGCGCCGGTGGCGCTGTGGAGCGCAGAGAGCGAGGCGTCGCTGCTGGGCGCGCTGCTGCTGGACAACGGGCTGTGGGACCGCGTGGGTGACGTGCTGGCCGACAGCGACTTCTTCCGGCAGGAGCACCGGCTGATCTACGGCGCCATAGGCGCGCTGATCAATGCCGGCAGCCAGGCGGACGTGTTCACGGTCTTCGACCAGATGAAGCGGATCCGGAAGGACGATCTGGTCGGACTGCTCACGCTGAACGAGCTGGCGCAGTACGTGCCGAGCGCCGCCAGCGTGCGCCAGTACGCGCTGATCGTGCGCGACTTCGCGCTGCGCCGGAAGCTGATGGCCGCCAGCAGCGAAATCCACGGGCTGGCGTGCCAGCGTGGCGTTGGGTTCGAGGAAACGCTCGAGCAGGCCAGCGCACTCGTCACGAGCCTGTTCGACGAGGGCAAGACCGACGAGTGGCAGACGATGGAGACCGGCGTCGTGCAGCTGCTGGATCGCATCAACGCCCAGGCCGAGGGCACAGCCGTCGACGACTTCACGGCCACAGGGCTGATCGACCTGGACGCGCGTCTCGACGGCGGCCCGCGCGACGGCGAGCTCATCGTCATCGGTGCGCGTCCCGGCATGGGCAAGTCGGCCCTGGCGTTGTCGATGGGCCTGCACATGGCCATGGAGAGTGGCAAGGCCGTCGGCATGTTCTCGATGGAGATGCCGAAGGCGCAGGTGACGAGCCGCGCCATGGCGCTGCAATCGCGCATCCACCTGAGCAGAATCAAGCGCGGTGAGCGCCTGAAGGACTACGACTGGCCCGCGATCACCGCGGCGACCGATCGGCTGCGCAGCGTGAACTTCCTGGTCAATGATCGCAGTGGCCTGAACATCAACCAGGTGCGCGCCAGCGCGCGCAGCCTGCGCCGGCGACACGGCAAGCTGGCATGCCTGATCGTCGACTACCTCGGCCTGATGGCCGGCATCGATCCGAAGATGCCGCGGGTCTACCAGATCGAGGAGATCACGAAGGGCCTGAAGTCGCTCGCCAAGGAACTCGGCTGCCCGATCTTCCTCCTGTGCCAGCTGAACCGCGCCGTCGAGCAGCGCGTCGACCAGATGCCGATCCTGGCCGACCTGCGCGACTCGGGCTCCGTCGAGCAGGACGCAGACATCGTGATGTTCGTGCACCGCCCGTACAAGGCCAACCCGACGCTGTCGGACGAGTGGAAGTACTACGCCAAGCTGTCGGTGGCCAAGCTGCGTGACGGCGAGCCGGGGCTGATCGACCTGATGTATGTGGGCGAGAACACGCGCTTCGCGAACTGGCCGGCGGAGACGCCCATCCCGACCAATCAGGTGCGCGTCGCGCGCTCTTCGAAGGGAGCCGAGCTGTGAGCTTCATCCTCGCAATCGACCCCGGCACCACGCAGTCAGGCTGGGTCATCTACGGTGATGGCCGCGTGCATGACAGCGGCGTGATGCCCAACCGTGAGATGGTGACCTGGCTTGCCACACGCGAAGACAGCGGTGTGCGCCTTGCCATCGAGATGATCGCCAGCTACGGCATGGCGGTGGGCCGCGAAGTGTTCGAGACCTGCGTATGGATCGGCCGCTTTAAGCAAGCCTGGCACTCGCCAGACACGGTGCAGCTGGTCTACCGAAAGGACGTGAAGCTACACCTGTGCGGCACGACGAAGGCCAAGGACCCGAACGTGCGTCAGGCGTTGATCGACCTATTCCCAGCCGTGGGCGGTGGTAAGACGCCGCAGATCGGAACGAAGTCCCAGCCGGGCCCGTTGTATGGCGTGAGCTCCCACGCGTGGCCCGCGCTTGGCGTGGCCGTCACGGTGGGGGAGCGCGAGCGGCCAGCGCCTGCCATCGCCGCAGCATCTGTGGTGGTCTTTGCGCCGATCCCTGAGGGGCTGCCGTTTTGATCTGCGCGCGCTGCCACCGTTGGCTTCACCGCACGCCGGTCTACGTCGCCGGCATGGCGCTCGGCCCGAAGTGCGCCACCGCCGTGGCCGGCTCGAAGCCGCGCCGCACGCCCATCACCACCGCGCTGCGCTCGGCCGATGCGCGCCAGCGCGACCTGTTCACCGAGGGCACGTCATGAGCCACGTCACCATCATCAAGAACACGCAGGGCAGGCTGCAGGGCCTCGACGAGAAGGGCCAGCGCGCCTACGCGAAGTGGCGCCGGCTGGTCGAAGGCCTGGAGATCGGGCAGACGCTGACCTTCAGCTACCGCTTCCCCCGCAGTCCGAAGCACCACCGCTTGTTCTTCGCGAAGCTGCAGAGCCTGCTGGACCGGACCGAAACCTTCAGCGACCTCGACAAGCTGCGGTACTGGGTGGTGATGTGCGCTGGCTACTTCGACCTGGTGCCGGGCTTCGACGGACAGCCGAACGCGATCCCGCGCTCGCTCGACTTCGACAGCATGGACGAGGCGGACTTTGGGGAGCTGCACCGGGCGGTCGACGCGTTCCTCTGGACGGCGCGCGCGCAGGAGACCCTGTGGCCGGCGCTGGACGCCGAGCAGCGATACGCCTGCGTGGACTCGTGGGTGCAGGAGTTCGCGCAGTGAAGCGCTCACCCATGCCCCGCGGCACCGGCTTCAAGCGCCCCGAGTTTGCGAGCGCCCCTCGACTTGCACCGGATCGCAATCCGCTCGCGCCGCTTCGCCCGGTTGTGCGCCGCGGCACCTACGCCGCGCCGCGCGCCGCCGCGGCCATCCCGAAAACGCCGCGCCGCGAGATCCCGCACCTGCTGACCATGGCGCGCGGCAAGCCTTGCCTGTTCCTGCTCGCCGGCATCTGCAACCACAACCCCGAGACCACGGTGGCGGCGCACTCGAACTGGGCCCAGCACGGCGGGAAGGGCGGTGCGCGCAAAGCAGACGACTGCTACTCGGCCTGGGCTTGCTTCGCCTGCCACACATGGCTCGACAGTGGCCCGACCGACAGCGAGAAGAAGCGAATGGCGTTCATGTTCGCGCACCTCTCGCAGGTCAACCACTGGCGGCGCATCGCCTCCGATCCCTCATCGAAGCCCCGAGACCGCGCCGCCGCGCAGCTCGCGCTCGACCACCTCAACGCAACGCCCGTAGGGCAACAGGAGACCGCATGCTCGGAATGATCACGAACCTTGCCAAGGCTGCCGTATCGCTCGCCTCGGCGCCGCTGGTTGCGGTCGCCGATCTGGCAACTCTTCCATCCAGTGCACTCGATGGTCGCGGGCCCTTCGACCGCACCGCCGAAGTACTGAAGAAGGCCGGACGCGCGCTCGAGGCAGCGGTGGTGCCGGAAGAGGAGGGACGCGAATCATGAACTGCAAGCCCGGCGATCTGGCGCTGACTCACGGCGCGCCCATCGACAACGACATCCTCGCTGAGGTGCTTGAGCTGCGTGAAGTGCACGGCGTCTACGGCCAGCTCTGGCTGATCCGGTCGCTGGGTTCCCCATTCCACATCACCCCGACCACCCGTCACATGCTCGTGGTTTGGCCGGACAAGATGCTGCGCCCCATCCGCGACCCTGGCGACGACGCCGTCGACGAGATGCTGCTGCTCGTGGGTGCACCGGAGGCTGCGACGGCATGAGCGCGGGCCTCACTCTCAAGCAAGCCGAGGTGCTGGCCTTCATGCGCGAGTTCTTCGCCGAGAACGACCAGCTTCCCCCGGCCGCCTCGCTGCGCACTCGCTTCGGCTGGGCCAGCGACAACGCCGCGGCCACCTACCTCATCACGTTGGCGAAGAAGGGCTACATCGAGCACAACGCCGTCGGCAAGTATCGTTTCACGAGGAACACAGCATGCGCAAAAAGTGTCGCCGCAAGCACTACGCCCTGAGCAACCCGATCGCGCTGGCCATCGCCGGCGCATGCATCACCGATGACGGCCGGCTCGACAAGCTGCGGCTGCTCGAGCTGTCGGCCATCGACGCCTTCGCCCGCGGCGTAGCCACTCCCGACGACTGGCGGACGATGGCCGACCTCACGAATCTGGCGCAGACCATGTGCGAGATGGGCATCGGCCCCGAGGTGATGCCCGCCGCCCTGCAGGTCGAGAGCGTGCTGGGCGAATCGCACATGCGCTACACGGCGACGGGCCGCATGGGCACGACCGGGCCCGGCCTGCAGGCCATGCGTGAGTTGCAGGAGTGGCACCACCTGCAGCGCACCAGCGTCGCGCGCTCGGTCTACGAGACCGCCATCGAGCGCGCCCACAACAAGATCCGCAGCGCACACCCCAGTGTGAAGGTCTGCATCGCGTGACAACGAACACAGGAAGGAAAACATGAGCACTGAGAGCAATACCCCCACCATCGAGGAGCGCTACAGCAGCGCCACCAACGCCAGCAACCTGAAGGTGGAGCGCGACTCCAACGTCCGCAACGTCGCCGACATCCTGATCGCCGCAGGCTGGAGTCGAAACCACTTCGGCACGTCCCTGATGCGGCTGCAGAGCGAGTGGGACGGAAGCGCAAAGCCGCGCGCGCTGTCGGCAGACGCTGTCCGCGTGCTGGCCGGCACGTTCGAGAAGGAACGCGGGCCGGACGGAAAGGTGTGGTTCAGCTTCCGGAATGGGCGTGTTCGCGTTTCACCCGCAGAGGCAGCCCGGCACCAGGCCAGCGAGTGGCATCTGCACGAGCTGGGCCTGCTGCTCCAGCGCCTCAAGTCGCTGCCCGAGGTACGCGACATGCTCATGTCCTGGGGTTCGTGCATGGGCATCGAGAGTGCCAGCGTGAAGGCGGCGGCGGTGGTTGCCTGGTGGCTGAATCACACCTGCCCGATGTGCCACGGCGGCGGGTACGAGATCGTTCTGGGGACAAATCGTCAGTCGAATCGCCTGTGCACGCACTGCAAGGGCTCGAAGAAGGTGAAGCTGCCGCACGGGCTCGATGGTGCGGCCATGGTCGGCGAGATCGAGCGCTCGCTGCACCAGGCAACGTGCAGCATGGGCGCCGCTACGTCGTCACGCCGCCGGGAGTGACTACGATAGCGGCCTCTGGAAAGGACACCCATGCGCACTCTCTTCATCGGCGGCACGCGGCACGGCAGCACTGCTGACGTCTCGGAAGACGAGACCATCCTCTACTTCGAGGATCAGGGCGTCAATGGGCCGCGGCTGGCCTACCACGTGCGGCGCTGGGACGGCGCAGGCGCGCCGGGTGGGTTCGACGCATTCTTTCTGTGTTCCGTGGTCAGAGAAGACGAGTTCGCCAACCAGCTCGCGGACGCGCTGCGAATCGCTGTCAGCGCACGGGCCTGAGGTCTGTTTGACCGAACGGCGTACCATCGCAGCCGCTATTCATCCAGACGTGAGGGCAGCATGAAAATCCAGGTTCTTCATACGAGTGCGTACTACGTGATGATCGCGGCTCCCGTGCCCGCCGATGGATCTACGCCGACGCGCGCGACCTTTCTGCCCATGATCGAAGACCTGCGAAGCATCGGGCTGCGGTTCCTTGATCTGGCGCTCACGCCTCAGAACGACGGCCCGGCGCTGATCTGTGAGCACGAGGGCGACTTCGTCGTTCGCGCCACAGCGCTGGGCTGGGAAGTGCAGAACGGGTGACCGAGATGACGACTCCCGAACTGACAGGGGCACACCTCGATTACCTGGTTGCCAAGGCCGAAGGCCTCGACCCGACGGTCGAAGCGCAGATGAGATTCATGCCTTCGACCGACTGGGCACAGGGAGGCCCGATCATCGAGCGCGAAAAGATCATGGTGGCCTGGAATGACGGCCACTGGATCGCAGGCGTCAGCGCCCACGTGGAGACCAACGGCGGGGTCATTCACAAAGGGCCGACTCCGCTGGTGGCCGCCATGCGCGCCTACGTCGCGGCCAAGCTCGGTACCGAAATTCAAAATGGCTGATGGCCGTTGACGGCGCGCCAGACCTACATACAATCGCCGCCCCATCGAGGAATCTCGCTGGTCGCTGAACCTGCTGTGCCTCGTACAACGGCCCAGGCCCACATACCCCGTCACGCTTTGAACGCAGCGCGCTCGCCCTTGAGAGGAGAGCTGCGCTCAAACATTGGCTCCAGGCTCAAGCTGCGCTTGATCTAGCGGCTGGGGGTTTAGGTCACGCCAAAGCTCCATGGCCGTTTGCGTCCTGCTTCCAACGTGACGGCGCAAAGCCTTCGAGATTGCGGTTCGATATGGTTCGGGAAGAAGTTCCGCCAACTTTCGAGGCGCGCCGTCGAGAATTTCTTGGTGAGTAAAACTGAGCTCTCGGCCGGCGAGCAGTTGAAGAAATAGAAGCCCGCAGTGATAGAGATCCATCCGATGGTCCAACGGCCCAAACTGATGGGGGTCGAGCGCTTCAGGAGCAAACATACTCGGATTTAGCCTGGTGTTCTGGACGTCAATTTCGCCTGCAAGTTTCGTTATGCCTAGGTCACCTAGCTTGAACGTTACCGCTTGTCCTTCCACGGCCATCTCGCTTCTTACAAACGAGATGAAGACGTTGCCGAAATGAATGTCTTGGTGAACGAAATTGGAACTGTGGAGATACTGGACGGCCTGCAGTAAGCAACGAGCCAGCGGTGTGAGCCATTGGGAAGGGTCAACCCAATCTTGGTAAAGAAGCACTGACAAAGGACGATAGCAGCGCTCTGTGACGATGTAGAACGTTTCCCGATACACAAAGGCGTCATATACGTATGTCACGTTTGGATGGCGCAAATGTAGGAGCCTTTGCACTTCCGCGTAAGCCGCGACGTGCATCTCTTCGAATGTTCCTGCAGGCTTAAGCACTTTGACAGCGAGCTTGTTCTGCCACTCATCGGCAGCCTCAAACACCGCGCCGAACGAACCCTCTCCGATAAATTCACCCACGACATAGGTGATTCCCGTTGCTTCGCTCGTGACAATAAATCCAGGGCTTGGAGGGTGAAATTCAGGAAGGTTCGCCGTTGGTGGATGTTCATCCGCTTCTTGTTCTGCTAAGGCATTGATTGCTAAATCAACCTGTTCAGGTGATGGCGTTGGCTCATCGAACACGTTCTTCAGGGTCCATGCAGACTGGGCAACGGCCTCTTCGTGTTGATTTTGAGCTGCCGAATTGTCATCTGCCATTGCTGTCTCCGGTTTGTGGAGCCTCCATCATCAAGGCTGGATTCGCTCGCGGGCTGATTTTTTACGAACTTTGAAAAGTTCAAAGTAGGTTTCCTCGGGCTGAGTTGACAGGCTCGAGACTTCGTTGTCTCTCAGGCCGACCACCGGCCTGTTCGCCCGCCTAGTGCGGGCTTTCTTATTCGCGCGAGCGACCGGCGGCGAGCGCGTCTCACCGAACTGCCGGACCGGGCACATAGCGATAAAGCGGGGCGCTCACCGGGCGCGCCAGACCGCTCGCGACCTACAGAAGCTAGGGCCTCAGATCGGAGTCACGAGCAGGACCAAGGTGAGCCAACCGCCGAGCGTGCGCGTTGGCCGGCCCCTGCGGCATACATCGGGCTGAACTCGGGTGACATACCGCCGGATCGCGTAACCGGCACCTTTCCCGTCATGGCAAGGGCCCCCGCCGGTAGCCGCGGCAACATCCAACGAGGTTCCCATGGCACATATCCGCTCCAGCTCTCGCTTCTTGGCCTTCGCGTTCGCCGCGGTGGCCGCCGTGTTGAGCACGGCCACCGTCGCTCTCGACCGCGTGGCCACAGCCTGCACCGCCGTCTACCAGTTCGCGTGCGACTTCGTGGCCAGCGTGCCGGCCAAGTTCGCCGAGCCGGTGCTGCGCCTGACCGCCCGCCCGGTCGAGCTGGTGCAGGCCTGCGCATACGCCTTGGGCCTGGCCAAGCGCGAGCGCCCGCACGTGCGCAGCCAGTGGCGCATGTGCCCGTCGGTCTAAACCGTCTGCATCGAGAGGCCCACATGGGCCTCTTTGCCTTGGGCCGCGAGCCGGTCCAGCGCAAAGAGCCAACGACCCCCGCCCCCGCAAGCTCCGCCCAACTTGAGGGCGATCCACTCCGGGCAAAGAGTGGAGTGTTTTCCGCGCTCAGCTCCGAGCGTCATCAAGCATGGAAGAACCGCAGCCTCCAGCGCCTCGCGGCGTAGCCGGATGGATGGCAAAACAAGGAACGCCCGATGCAGACCACCATCCTCGTCCTGTCCATCGTGCAGCTGCTGGCGCTGCTGGTGCTGTTGTGCTGCCTGCGGGTCATCTGGGCGCGGCTGCCGCTCACGCTCGAGGATGAGGCGGCCGCCTGGAAAGCGCAGGCCGAAGCCCACCGTGCCAAGCCGCCAAAGCTCACGCCAGAGGAGCGCGCGCAGGTCGCGGCCTACCGGGCGAAGCGGAAAGACGCGGCGACCGACGCGCAATCCGATCTGGAGGTGCTGGCACTGGCCCGCCTCAACCCGAACTGATCCGTGCAGTCGTCGGCATCGGCCTGCTGTGCTACTGGCCGCCGGCTTCCCGGTGTTTGATCGCGACCTGCAGAAGTTCGACCGCCCGCTTCAGCGCGTAGGTTTGGACGTCTGACATTGACAGGTTGACATTGCGAGGGACCGCCACGGTGAAGGAAATCGCCTCGACCGGATCGCCGTCGACGCGATGGACTACTGCATCTGTCCACGTCACCAGCCAGCCATGCTCGGCTGTGTTTTGAATGCTGAACGGTTGGCCAAGGAGTTTCATTTCGTCCGCCCGTCGCCGGGTCCGTGTTGAGGAACTCGGAATCTACCCGGCGGCAGGGCGGACTCCAGCCCGCACTGACCCGGAGCCAGATCCATCATGAACAAGCCCTACATCCACGGCATGCTGCCCGACGTTGCCGCCTGCGCCGAGGCAAAGCGGCCCGCCGCCGACCAGCCGCAGATCCGCTATCTCGGCGACATGCAGCGCCTGCAGCCGCAGCCCGGCGATGTGTTCGTGCTGACCTGCGAGCGGCCCATCGACACCGCCACAGCCGAGCGCATCAAGGCGCAGCTGTCCGGCCAATTGGGTGGCGCCACCGTGCTGATGCTGGGCGACGGCCTGAAGCTGGAAGTGGTCGCCGCACCCCGCGTCGGTGTCGACCTGGCGGCCGGCCCGTCCCAGGCTGCCATGGTGGATCGGGAAAGGGTGGTGCACAACTTCACTATCGGTGACGTCGCCACCGTTGAGCATGTGCTCGCCGCGGCACATCGGTCGCAGCGCTACGCCCCCAACACCTGATGGCGTGCGCAGGCTGCGACGCGCGACGCATCTGGCTGGCGCGCAAAGCCCGCCTCGCCGCCGAGCTGCTGGCCATCGCCCTGAAGAGGAGCCGACCCAATGGCACGACCGAGGCTCAAGACCCTGAAGTCCCAACTGCAGGGAATGCCGACCAGCCGCATCAAGGTGCTGGAGACGACAGCAGGAGCAACCCAGCGCATCCGCGGCCGTGAGTGGGAAGCCATCCGCGACCGCATCCTCCGCGCCCACGATGGCATGTGCCTGATGTGCCGCAACGAGGGAATCCCCCGCGCCGCCGACGAGGTAGACCACATCGTGTCCCTCGCAGCAGGCGGAAGCAACGACGACAGCAACCTCCAACCCTCTGCACGCCTCACCACGCGGCCAAGACGGCCCAGGAAGCCCGGGAACGGTACCGCAGGGCCTAGCCAGGGTGGGGGAGGGGTCAGGTCCCAGAGGGCCGTTTTGGGTGACCGACTGTTCTCGCACGCGGAGGTTTTTATCCGGGGGCGGGGAATTCACGGTCCCGCCCCATTATTTGTACAGAAATTCGCACCATGCCAACACCGAAGAGGGGCCGGGGCCGACCGGTCTTCAAGCCGACGCCGGCACTGCGGAAGCTCGTTGCCGGCAACGCGGGGGGCGGGATGTCGCGTGAGGCGATCGCCTGTGCCCTCGGTATCTCGCGCACGACCCTGCTCAAGCACTTCAAGGAGGAGCTCACAGCCGGTGCTCATGGCCACCGCAGCGCCGTGCTACAGGCCCTCGAGCGGGCGGCACTGAAGGGCAACGTCACCGCGTGCCGCGCCTACCTGGCCTTCACCTCCCCGGACCTGGAGGCGGTTGTGCCCAAGGCGGACCGCGCCAAAAAGATGGCGGCGCCGCAGCCGAACCAGGTCAAGGATGAGCCGCAAGGCAAGAAGGCGGAGGCACAGGCCGCCGGCCTGGTGGCGCAGGTCGGGACCGAATGGGAGGATCTGTTGAAGCCGCCGGCGCGGCTGCAGTAGGTGGAAGGTCTCGACCTCTCGTGTCCGGACTGGGTTGAACGCCTGAAGTCCGGTCGGGGCCTTGTCCCCGATCTTGACCTGCCGAATCCGACCGAAGGCGATCGGGCGGTTGGGATCTTCAACAAGCTCCGCCTCTTCGACGTCCCCGCGACGCCGACTATGGGCGAGGCCGGCGGGGACTGGTTTCGCCGCATCGTGTGGGTGCTGTTCGCGTCGCTCGATCCGGCTACGAAGGCCAGGCTGATCCGGGAACTGTTCCTGCTGGTCCCGAAGAAGAACAACAAGACGACCGGCGGGGCGCTGCTCATGCTCACCGCCTTGCTGATGAACGAGCGGCCGCGGGCGCCGTTCCTGCTGACCGGTCCAGTGCAGAAGACGGCGGACGATGCCTTCGCGGCTGCGGAGGGCGCCATCGCTCTGGATAACGTGCTCGCGAAAAAGCTGCACGTGCGCGACCACAAGAAGACGATCATCCATCGCGACACAGGCGCGAAGCTGGAGATCATGACGTTCGACCCGGACATCGTCACTGGCAAGAAGGTCGTCGGAGCGCTGATCGACGAAGAGCACATCCTCGGCAAGATGCCGAAGGCGAAGAAGGCCATGGTGCAGCTGCGCGGCGGCATGATGCCGTTCCCCGAGGCTTTCCTGGCCATCATCACGACGCAGAGCGACGAGGCGCCGGCCGGCGTGTTCAAGGAGGACCTGACGAAGGCTCGCGACATCCGCGACGGCAAGCGGCTGGGCGACATGCTGCCGGTGCTGTACGAGTTCCCGCGGGAGATGCAGAAGGATGCGTCGAAGCCGTGGCGCGATCCCGCGAACTGGTCGATGGTCACGCCGAACCTCGGACGTTCCATCGCGCTGACTTCGCTGGTGAAGGCCTGCGACGACGAGGAGGCCAACGGTGAGGATGCGCTGCGCACCTGGGCGTCGCAGCATCTGAACGTCGAGATCGGCGTGGGCCTGCACTCCGACCGCTGGGCCGGTGCCGACTTCTGGGAGGGCAACGTCGATGAGACGCTGCGCGATCTCGACGTGCTGCTCGACCGCAGCGAGGTCGCGGTGGTGGGCATCGACGGCGGCGGCTTGGACGACCTGCTGGGATTGACGGTCATCGGGCGCGAAAAGGAAACGCGCCGCTGGCTTGCGTGGCACCGCGCTTGGGCTCATCGAGTTGTACTGAAGCGCCGCAAGGAAATCGCCTCTCGGCTGCTGGACTTCGTAGAGGCTGGCGACCTGGTGCTGGTGGAGCGGCCGGGCGACGACGTCACCGCTGTGGCCGACGTCGTCTGCCAGATCCGCGACCGCGGGCTGTTGCCCGAGAAGCTGGCCATCGGCGTGGACGCCGCAGGCATCAACGACATCTTCGACGAGCTCACGTCGCCGGCGCGCGGCATCACCGAAGAGCAGATCATCGCCATCCCCCAGGGCTGGAAGCTGAATGGTGCCATCAAGACGACCGAGCGGAAGGTGGCCGGCGGCGAGTTCGTGCACGGCGGCACCGCGCTGATGAACTGGGTGGTCGGTAACGCGAAGGTCGATGACAAGGGCAACGCCGTCGCGATCACGAAGCAGGCGAGCGGAAAGGCAAAGATCGACCCGCTCATGTCCACCTTCAACGCTGTGTCGCTGATGTCGCTCAACCCAGCGGCGATGCACAAGAAATACCAGATGTTCTTCGCCTGAACAGGCGAAACCTTCCCAGGCCCGCAGTCGCGGGCCTTTTTCATTGGAGCGAACCATGGCCCTTAAGCGCGCCTATTCCACCCTCGAGATAAAGGCCGTCGACGGCGCCGAGGGAGAGAAGCGAACCTTCACCGGCATCGCCTCGACGCCCGGCACCGACCGCATGGGCGACATCGTCGAGCCCAAGGGCGCGGTGTTCAAGCTGCCGATTCCGCTGCTGTGGCAGCACGACAGCCGCCAGCCCATCGGCTGGGTGACCGCTGCGAAGGTGACCGACATGGGCATCGAGATCTCTGGCGAGGTTGCCGACGTGCCGGAAGAGGGCGACCTCAAGAACCGGCTGGCCACGGCCTGGCAGTCGATCAAGGCCAAGCTGGTGCGCGGCCTGTCCATCGGGTTCGATCCCATCGAGCACTCGCAGATCGACGGCACGTGGGGCCAGCGCTTCACGAAGTGGGAATGGCTCGAGCTGTCGGCCGTGACCATCCCGGCGAACTCCGAAGCATCCATCACCGCAATCAAGGCGGCTGACACGTCGACGCGGGCCGCGCTTGGCCTCACGCGTACGCCGGTCGTCCACCTCGACACCCCTCCCGGCGCCTCGGGAATCAAGAAAGACCGCCGTCCCGGCGTCGTTTACCTCAATCCCTGAAAGACCACCATGACCATCGCTGAACAAATCGCGGCCTTCGAAGCAAGCCGCCAAGCCAAGGCCGCCGAGCTCGCCGGCATCATGACGAAGTCGGCCGACGAAGGTCGCACTCTCGACGCCGAAGAAGCCGAGAAGTACGACACGCTGAAGGCCGAAGTCGAGCAGATCGACAAGCACCTGCTGCGCCTGCGCGATCAGGAAAAGCTGAACGTGCAGCGCGCCGCCCCCGTGGCCGGCGGCAACAGCGCCGACGCCGCTGCATCGCGCGCTCCCGCCATCATCAAGACCACGCGCAACGACGAGCCGGGCATCGGCTTCGCTCGCTTCGCACTGGCCATGTACGCGGGCAAGGGCGAGGTGAATGCGGCAAAGGCGTTCGCCGAGCAGAAGTACGGCAACGACACGCGTCTGCAGTCCATCATGAAGGCAGCCGTCGCCGCCGGCACCACGACCAGCGCCACCTGGGCGGGCAACCTGGTGGACTACCAGAACCTGTCGAGCGAGTTCGTCGATTTCCTGCGCCCACGGACCATCGTGGGCCAGTTCGGTGTGGCCGGCATTCCGGGTCTGCGCAAGGTGCCGTTCAACGTGCGCATCCCCGGCAAGACCAACGCTGGTACCGCCCAGTGGGTCGGTGAAGGTTACCGCAAGCCGGTGACCGCAGCCGGCTACGCGGCCGCCACGATGAAGTGGGCCAAGATCGCGGCCATCTCGGTGGTGACCGAAGAGCTCGAGCGCTTTTCCGATCCGTCGGTGGTGCAGCTGACTCGCGACGATCTGGCCGACGCGGTGGTCGAGCGCATGGACGTCGACTTCGTGGACCCCGCCAAGGCCGCCGGTACCGGCGCAGGCGAGTCGCCGGCTTCGATCACGAACAACGTCACGCCCATCCCCTCGTCGGGTACCGATGCCGACGGCGTGCGCGCCGACATCGCCGCGCTCTGGGCGACGGCCGACGCGACGAACCTGCCGGCCAACAGCGCGGTGTACATCACCGATGCGAAGACCGCGCGTGCGCTGACGCTGATGCGCAATCCGCTGGGCGCTCGTGAATTCCCGAACGTGCGCATCAACGGCTCGGGCGACATCGACGGCGTGCCGCTGCTGATCTCGAACTACGTACCGAGCGACACCTCCGGCTCGCTGTTCATCCTGGCGTTCGCCAGCGAGATCTACCTGGCCGACGACGGTCAGGTGAACATCGACATTTCGCGCGAAGCGACCATCTTCATGGACGACGCGGCGGCCACGGCCACCCCGACGGCCGCGCAGCTGGTCTCCATGTTCCAGACCAACCAGCTCGCGGTGCGCGCCGAGCGCTACGTGCGCTGGCAGAAGCGCCGCCCTCAGGCGGTGGCGTTCCTCAACGGTGTGCAGTGGGGCGGCGCGTAAGCAGGACTCGCCTGGTTGAAGGGGCCTCCCACGGGAGGCCCTTTTTGCAAGGCTGACCACAAAGGAACGACCATGAAAGTCACAGTGTTCGACAGCAAGACCGGCCGGGAGAAGGTGATGGCTCCGCGCTACGCCCGCATCTTCGAGGCCATGGGCCGTGGTCGCTACTCCACGCGGGACATGGTCGCCGCGACGGCCGAGCCGCCTGCTGCGCCCGCGCCCGCGCCTGCGACGGCACCGGCACCGGCACCGGCACCGGCACCGGCACCGGCTGCCGCAGCGACCGCGCCAGCTGGCAAACATGTCATCGCGGTCGACGGCGCGACTGTCGTGCTCGACGAGATGGACGCCGCGGCGCTGCACGAGCTGGCCAAGAAGCTCGACGTGAAGGTGCACCATGCCTCCGGCGCCGACAAGGTGCGCGCCGCGCTCGTGGAAGCCAAGGGCGCCGCTGCCGAATGAAGGCGGCCACGATCACGCGGGCCCTGGCGGCCGGCGCCAGCCTGCTCGCTGTGGTCGGCGCGGTGGCGCTCTCGGCGCTGCTGTGGTTCATCGTGCTCGGTGCCGCCGGCATCGGGCTCGTGGTGGCTGGCGTCTACGTGCTGGCCGGCCTCGGCTGGGCGCTCATCGCCGCCGGCGTCTTCCTGCTGCTTGTGACGGCCCTCGTGGGCAGAGGCATGAACCATGCGTAGCTTGTCCGTCTTTTCGGCCATGGCCAACGGCGCCCGGCAGAAGGCCAGCGGCCCGCTGCAGTCCGTGCCGACGCGCGGCGGATGGTGGCCGGTCGTGCGAGAGGCCTTCACCGGTGCCTGGCAGCAGAACATCGAGTGGAGCGTCGACACTGCGCTGGCCTACCACGCTGTGTACGCCTGCATTACGCTGATCGCGGCCGACATCGGCAAGCTGCGACCGAAGCTGATGGAGCAGGATGCTAACGGCATCTGGAACGAGACGGACAGCCCCGCCTACTCGCCGGTGCTGCGCAAGCCCAACCGCTTCCAGAACCACATCCAGTTCAAGGAGCAGTGGATCACTTCAAAGCTCATGCGCGGCAATGCGTATGCGCTGAAGGAGCGCGACGATCGAGGTGTTGTGAGGCGCGAGTACCTTCTGGACCCGACGCGCGTGCAGCCGCTCGTGTCGCCGGACGGCTCGGTCTTCTACCAGCTGGGCGGCGATTACCTTGCCCGCGTGACGGACGGCGGCGTCACGGTGCCGGCGAGCGAGATCATCCACGACCGGATGAACTGCATCTTTCATCCGCTGGTTGGCACCTCGCCGCTGTTCGCATGCGGCCTTGCCGCGAGCCAGGGCCTGAAGATCCAGGAGGACTCGACTCGCTTCTTCGCCAACGGCGCGCGGCCGGGCGGCGTGCTGACCGCACCTGGTGCCATCAGCGACGAGACCGCCAAGCGCCTGAAGGACCACTGGGACGAGAACTATGGTGGCGCGAAGGCTGGCAAGGTCGCCGTGCTCGGAGATAACCTGAAGTTCGAGCCGATGCGCATGTCCGCGGTGGAGGCTGAGCTCATCGCACAGCTGAAGTGGACGGCCGAGGTAGTTTGCTCGTGCTTCCACGTGCCGCCATTCAAGATCGGGCACGGCGACCTGCCGACTGGCCAGAAGGTCGGCGACATGAACCAGATCTACTACACCGACTGCCTGCAGTCGCTGATCGAGAGCATGGAGCTGTGCCAGGACGAGGGCCTCGGGCTCGACGTTCGGATCGACGGCCGCGGTCCCATGGGCACCGAGCTTGAGCTGGATGGCTTGCTGCGAATGGACCCCTCCTCCCAAACCGACATCCTGGTGAAGCGCGTGGGCGGATCGATCGATACCCCGAACGAAGCTCGGAAGGCGCTCAACCGCGGGCCGCTGACCGGCGGCGACACCGTCTACATGCAGCAGCAGAACTACTCGCTGGCCGCACTGGCGGAACGAGACAAGGGCAACCCGCTCGCAGCGCCAGCGACTGCTCCTGCGCCTGCGCCCGCTGTGGCGCCCGCGCCTGCACCGCCAGATGACGCCGCCGCGCAGGAGGCGCGCGACTTCCTCGACTACATCCAGAAGGAACTGACCCATGCGGCCTGAATTGAAAGCGCTCGCTGACGGCGTGATCGCGGCCGTGAAGGGGGTGGTGCGGGCCGCCGAGGAGACGTTGGCGTCGCGCATATCCGTCGTCGAACAGCGGCTTGCCACGCTACCGGACATTGTTGCCGAGGCCGAAGCGGCCGCCGGCCGAGCGCTGGCCGCGTTGCCGAAGCCCGAGGACGGGAAGAGCGTTGAGCCTGAGACTGTGCAACGCATGGTCGACGCCGCTGTGGCCGCGTTGCCAGCGCCGAAGGACGGCGTAAGCGTCACAGTGGCCGAGGTCGCGCCTCTCGTCGCCGAGCAGGTGGCCGCCGCGGTCGCGGCATTGCCGAAGCCCCAGGATGGCAAAGACGCCGATCCGGCTGTCGTCGCGCAGTTCGTCCGAGAGGCAGTTGGCGCACTGCCGGCTCCAAAAGACGGGATCAGCGTTACGGTGGACGAACTCGCTCCCCTCGTGGCAGAGCAGGTCGCTGCTGCCGTCGGCGCGCTGCCAGCGCCGCAGAACGGGAAGGACGTCGAACCTGAAGCGGTCGCCGCTCTCGTGCAGGCGGCCGTCGACGCCATTCCTCGGCCGAAGGACGGAGTGAGCGTGACCGTCGAGGAGCTGGCTCCGCTCGTCGTGCAGGAGGTGGCCAAGGCCGTCGCAGCGATCCCGGCGCCCAGGGACGGCAACGACGCCGATCCCGAACTGGTCGCAAAACTTGTGCGCGAGGCTGTCGACGCCGTGCCGAAGCCGAAGGATGGCGTCAGCATCACGCCTGCCGATGTGCAGCCGCTGATCGCAGACGAGGTAGCAAAGGCTGTTGCCGCGCTGCCAGTACCTAAGGACGGCGAAAGCGTGCCCGCCGAGCACGTGCAGCGCATGGTCGAAGACGCGGTGGCGAAGGCAGTGGCCTCCATTCGCGTGCCGCTCGATGGCGAGCCGGGCCGAGATGCCGCCCACATCGAAATTCTTCCCGCTATCGACGCGGCGAAGTCGTACCCGCGCGGCACCTACGCGCGCCACGCTGGCGGCCTGTGGCGCAGCTTTGAGACGACGGCAGCCATGAAGGGCTGGGAGTGCATCGTTGAGGGCGTCGCCGAGATCAAGGTTTCGTTCCAGGGCCGCACTGGCTTCGTGAGCGTCGAGCGCTCGAGCGGCACGCCGGACCTGCATCCCTTCAGCCTGCCGGCCATGATCTACCGCGGAGTGTTCCGTGAGGGCGAGACCTACGAGCAGGGCGACACCGTGACCTGGGGCGGCTCGCTGTGGTTCTGCAACGAGCCGACGGCGGACAAGCCGCTCGACGGCAGCAGGACCTGGCAGCTGGCGGCCAAGCGCGGCCGCGACGGCAAGGATGCACGCGACCCCGGCGCCCAGGCTGCTCCGGCACCTGTGAAACTGGGGACATGATCATGGTTGCACTCGTCACTCTTGAACAGGTGCAGCGGCGCGCGAACGACTTCTTGCCCGACAACGAGCCGGACCTGCAGTTTTGCGCCGACGCCGCGTCGGCAATCGTCATCGACTACCTGAAGTTCGGCGACACGCCACCAGCGTGGCTGGCCGCACTGAGCGATTCGCCGCCGGGCCCGCTTTCGGCGGTGCCGATGGTGATTCAGGCCGCAGTGCTCGAAGTCGCCGTGGAGATGGCCAAGAACCGCGAGGCCTCGGTGGGCGACCTGCTCTCCGACAAGGTCACACGGATCCTGTGGAGGCAGCGCGACCCCGCGCTGGCGTGACATGGGTCAGGTCTTCGCAGGGCGCCTGAACCAGCGCATCACGATCCAGAAGAAGACGGTCGGCCGTGACAGCTGGGGTCAGCCGACCGAGACGTGGGTGGATGTGCATTCCCGCTTGCCGGCCAGCCTGAAGACGATCAACGGCAGTGGGTTCGTCAATCAGGAGTTCGTGGCCGGCGGCGCCGAGGTCAGTCGCGCGACGGCGAGCTGGCGGATCCGGTACGTCGAGCCTGTCGACGCGAGCATGCGCATCGTGCACCACCGGATGCCGCGCTACCCCGATCTGATCTACGAGATCAAGGTGGTGCTGCCCGACGGCGTGGCGCAGGAGTTCATCGACCTGGGCGCCGCAATCGGGGCCAACAAGGGATGACGGCTTGGTCGGTTCCGGCCATGTGGGCCGGTCGGACAGTCGCAATCTGCGCGAGCGGGCCCAGCATGAGCCGCGAAGTCGCTGACCAGCTGCGCGCGGCCGCGGTGCCCGCCATCGTGCTCAACGACACGTTCCGGCTGGCGCCCTGGGCCGACATGCTCTACGCGGCAGACGTGATGTGGTGGGTGCGAAACGAGCCGGAGGCGCTGGCGTTCGAAGGGCTGAAGGTCACGGCCATGCCGAACCAGCGCTTCCCAGACCTGCTGTGCCTGCGCAGCACCGGCGAGCGCGGCTACGACCCGGACCCGGCCTGCATCCGCACCGGCGGCAACTCCGGCTATCAGGCGCTGCATGTCGCGATTCAGGCGGGCGCCGCGCGGATCCTGCTGTGCGGATACGACATGTCGGCGGGCAACGGGGGCCACTGGTTCGGACGCCACGCGGCGCCGCTGCGCAATGCCGACGCCAGCAGCTACCGGCGGTGGATCGCGCGCTTCCCTGATCTCGGCGGCCGCGGCGCTGACATCGTGAACTGCACGCCGGGCAGCGCGCTGGAGTGTTTTCCAGCCGGCGACCTGGCGACCGAGCTGCGGAGGTAGGGATGGCAAACGGCAGAGGATCGCAGCGGCGTGTGCATGCCAGCACTGCGGCGATGTTCCAGAAGGATGGCGTCGGTGTTGCATTCCTCGGTCCCGACATCGAGCAGGTCAACAAAGCACTGGAAAAGGGAATCCAGGAGAAGGTGCTGCGATCCGCTGCGCGTGCCGGCATCGATGTGTTCTACAAGGAAATCCGGCTCAAGGTGCCGTTCCGCACTGGCCAGTTGTACGAAGCCATCTACCAGTGGCACGACTACAAGCAGTCCACAGCGACGCGACAGGTCTACGCGACGGGCCCGAACAAAAAGAAGGCGCCGCACTGGCACCAGGTGGAGTACGGCAATCGCAACGTCGCCGCGCACCCCTACATCCGACCGGCCTTCCTTGGCAAGCTGCAAGCGGCCAACGACGCCGCCCGAATGCGGCTGGGCGAGCGCACGAGGGAACTCATCAGGGAGCTGAATCGATGATCGAGCCGACAGTCGTTGCCGCGCTGGAGACATTGTTTCCGGGCGCGGTCTACCCAGACGTGGCGCCCCAGGGCACCACGCATCCATTCGTGACGTACCAGCAGGTCGGCGGCGTGCCGTCGAACACGCTGTGCGGCAACACCGACAAGCAGAACGCGAGGCTCCAGTTCACCGTATGGGCCGACACCCGGCCGCAGGCGAACACCCTCATGCGGCAGGCAGAGAAGCTGCTCACCGACCCACCGATTCGTGGCGTATCGCAGGGCGGCCTTGCCGCGATCTTCGACGCTCCGACGAAAGCCTACGGCGCGCGCCAAGACCTGAGCTTCTGGGCCGCCGACTGAATTTCTCCGCCCGCGATTGGGCATCTCCACCAAGCCACCTTCGGGTGGCTTTTTCTTGTCCAAAGAAAGGCCAACCATGCCCTCCGAAGTCCTCTTGGTGCAAGGCACCTCCATCCGCATCTCCGAGACCACCGTCGACGTGCTCGACCCCACGCCGCTGCCGACGTTCGCGTCGCTCGACTGCATCGCGCGCGAGATCCAGTACCAGGGCGGCACGACCCCGGAAATCGATACCACCACGCTGTGCTCGACCGCCAAGGAGTTCCGCCTTGGGCTGGAAGACAGCGGCACCATGACCGTCACCGGCCACTGGAAGCAGGGCAACCCCGCGCACGCGGTGATCCGCACGGCGTCGCGCGACAAGCAGCCGCGCCTGATCGAGGTGACCTTCGAGGATGGCTCGATCTTCCGGGCGCTGGCGCTGGTGTCGCAGCGCTCCTGGTCGGCGGCCGTCGACGGCGTGGTCAGCGCGACCTACAACTTCCGGCTCACCGGCGAGACCGAGGAAGTCGATCCGTCTGGCGCGTGATCGACCTGACCATCGTTGCGACGGCCGAGCATCAGACCAGGTGCGGGCTGGCCGTGGCCGACGGCATCCGCGCCGTCGGCGGCACCGCGCGCCTGCAGCGCACGGAGGTTTGCTCGACGCTGCACGTGTGCGCCTGGGGCTGGCGGCAGGGCAAGCGGCTGCGCGATGCTGGCCACGAGGTGCTGGTGATGGAGCGCGCGTACCTGGGCGACCGCTTCGCCTGGTACTCGCTGGGCTGGAACGGCCTGAACGGTCGAGCCCGATTTCCCGAATGGCCGGCCGACGGCGGCGCGCGCTTCCGCGAGCACTTCGGCCACCTCAAGCGGCCGTGGCGCCGAGATGGCGGCTATGTGCTGCTGGTCGGACAGGTGCCCGGCGATGCGAGCCTCCAGGGGCGTGACCTGTCGAGCTGGTACAGCGAAGCCGCGCTGAAGGCGCAGATCGGCTACGAGGCTGACGTGCTGTTCCGGCCGCACCCGGCCGCCGTAAAGCGGGGAATCATCCACCGCCCCAACTACACGAGGCCGTCGACTGGGTCCCTTTCTGAGGCGCTCGACGGCGCGCTGGCATGCATCACGTTCAACAGCAATACAGGCGTCGAGGCGGTGCTGGCCGGCGTGCCGACTGTCGCCGTTGATCCCGGCGCCATGGCTTGGGACGTGGCCGCGCACCGGGTCGGTGACCTCCATCGGCCCGCGCGCGAAGCGTGGGCCCACCGGCTAGCGTGGCGGCAGTGGCGCCTCGAAGAGATTGCAGCCGGCAAACCATTCGAAGGAATCCATGCTTAAAACCTTCTCTGGCCGCCGCGCCAGCCAAGACGAATCCGAGCTGCGCGCGTTCATCGCGCTGCTGCAGGCCGAGGGTGTCACCCGCTACGCCGAGATCGGTGCACGCGAGGGTGACACCTTCCACGAGGTGATGACCAGTCTGCCGGCCGGCGCCGTCGGCCTTGCGTGCGACCTGCCCGGCGGCCTGTGGGGAAAGTCCACGACGGGGCAGAAGCTGCAAGCAGGCGTCCACGACGTCGGGCGTCGCGGCTATCAGGTCAGCACGCTGCTCGGGGACAGCACCCACCCTGATGTCGTCGCCGCTGTCGCGGACCTCGGGCCCTTCGACGCCATCCTCATCGATGGCGATCACACCTACGACGGCGTGAAGGCCGACTGGGTCAACTACCGCGACCTCGCGCCCGTCGTCGCCTTCCACGACATCGTCGGTACCGGCCAGGCCGAGCGTGTGCACGGCCGCCTCGTCGAGGTGCCGCAGCTCTGGGCCGAGATCAAGGCCGAGGGCTATCGCACCACCGAATTCATCGCGCCGGGCTCACTCATGGGCATCGGCGTCGTCTTCACTCGTTCACTTCCCAAGGACTCCCATGAACTTTGACATTCAGGCTCTCGAATCGACCACCCAGCTGACCCATGACGTGATCGTGGGACATCTTGCCGACACCACGGACGCAGACGGCAAGGTCGAACCGGGCGCCAAGGTCGGATTCGTCGTCGTCGGCCCGGCCAGCCCCGAGTACTCCGCGGCCGACCGCCGGATCCAGATGCTCAACATCCAGGATGCCAACAAGAGGAAGACGAGTGCCGACCTGACCACCGAAGCAGGTGCCGGCGCCGTCGTGGATGGCGGCAGTGTGCGGCAGATGATCATCATCCAGGCGTGCACCGTGGGATGGTTCGGCTTCACCGACGGCGGAAAGCCGTTCGAGTTCAGCGCCGAGAACCTGGCCCGCATGCTGAAGGCGCGTCCGAACTGGGTCGGCCGCCTACTGGGTGCAATCGAGAACGAAGCAAATTTCGCCGGGGCCTGACGGCGGCCCTGCTTGAGTACGCCCGCGCGCAATTCACGCTGTCCAAGCCCGACAAGAAAACGGGCAAGACCCGACTCAAGCTTCTGATCGAAATTCGGGACCAGACGGGCGTGGTCGCGCCCGAGCTGGCCAACATGCCGCCGTTGCCTGCCGAGACCGCACACCTGTGGAACTGGTTCCTCGACCTCAACAGCACGCGCACCGCGGGATTCACGATCAACCCGATCGGATGGTCAGACCTCGACGCTTACTTCCGGCTGCAGCGCATTCGCCCTGACGGCTGGGAAGTGGCAACGCTGCGGGCCCTTGATGACGCGTACCTGTCGATCCAGAACGACGAAGCGACCGGCGCTGTTGCTGGCGCCAAGGCCTTGAAGAGCCAGATGACCGGGAAGGCCGCCTTGTAGGCCTTGCCCTTGAACAACCATGGCCCGCCACGCGCGGGCCTTTTTCCCATGGAGGAGCCTCGATGTCCGATGTGATCGCCTCCGCCGTACTCGAATACACCGCCGATTCCTCGGGCGTCTCTGCGGCGATGGCCAGCGCGACTCAGGCCGTCAAAGGCTTCGAGAAGGCTGCAACCGGTGCGGGCGCGAGCGCTGGGAACGCGCTGGCCAAGGGCGCGAAGGATGCCGGCACCGCATCAACAAGCCTGACGCGAGAACAGGAGCGCCTGATCAACTCGATCGAGCGCTACTCCACGACGATCGGAAAGACTCGCGGCGAGGTGCTGGAGTTTCGCGCCGCGCAAGCGGGCATCACCGACCAGGTGCAGGCGCAGATCGCAGCGATTCGTGCTCAGGAAGCGGCATTGAAGAGCGGTGGCGCCCAGTTCAACAAGTATGGTGTCACCGCTGGCCAGACGGCCGCGGCGCTGCGCGGCGTGCCCGCGCAGCTCACAGACATCGTTGTAGGGCTGCAGGGCGGCCAAGCGCCGCTGACGGTGCTGCTGCAGCAGGGCGGTCAGCTGAAAGACATGTTCGGGGGGATCGTGCCCGCGGCGAAGGCGCTTGGCGGTGCGCTGCTGGGCCTCATCAATCCGTACACCGTCGTGGCGGCGGCCGCGGCCACGCTGGCGGCGGCGTATTTCCAGGGTGCCAAGGAATCGGAGAACTACAACAAGGCGCTGATCCTGACCGGCAACTATCTCGGCATCACAGTCAGCCAGTTGCAGGGCTACGCCACGACCATCTCTCGCACGGTGGGCACCCAGGGCGCCGCAGCGGAGGCGCTGACCTCGCTCGCCAACAGTGGCAAGGTGGCGACCGAGCAGCTGACGGCCGTCGGCACGGCTGTGGTCTACATGAACCGCGTGCTGGGCACGTCGATCGATGACGCGACCCAGAGCTTCACCAAGCTCGCCGACGAGCCAACCAAAGCCTCCGCCAAGCTGAACGAGTCGATGCACTACCTGACGCTCGAGACGTACGAGCGGATCCGGGCGCTGGAGGAGCAGGGCGACAAGGAAGCAGCTACGGCCGCCGCGCAGGGCGCGTTGGCGTCGGAGACGACTGCTCGCCTGTCGAAGATCGAAGCGTCGGCAGGATCGCTCGAGCGCGGCTGGCGCCTCCTCGCTGATGGCGCGAAGGCTGCGTGGGATGCAATGCTGGGCGTCGGACGCACGCAATCCATCGGTGAGCGGCTGACCGAAGCCCAAGGGAAGCTGAACGAATATCAGGCCAGAGTCTCGAACAATCCCGTGTACGGTCGCGCCTTCGGCGCTGCGGGCGAGAAGTTCCAGGCCGACGTCACTGCGCTCAACCGGTCCCTGCTCGTAGCGCAGGAGAAAGCCATCGCCGAAGGCGAGCGCGCGCGATCGGAGTCCGCCAAGATCGCCGCGTCCGACCGGCTCAAGAAGCTCAGCGATGAGATCGCGACCAACGCCAGCAAGCGGTCGAAGGCGCTCAAGCAGCTCGACGCCGACTACAAGACGCTCGGCAAGTCGACCGACACGCCGGAGTACCGGAAGCAAGTCGCCGACATCAACGAGAAGTTCAAGGATCCGAAGGGCGCCACCCCGAAGGCCTACCAGGACGACGCGGCAACGAAGTATCTCGAGGGCGTCCGCCAGGCCGGCGCGGCGCTGAAGGCTCAGCTCGAGGATGCGGACAAGCTGACCGCCTCCGAGAAGAAGATGGCGGAGTTCACGCAGCTGATTGCCGACCTCAAGGATAAGAAGGTGCTCACTGCTGAGCAGAAGAGCCTGCTCGCGGGCCAGGACGCGATCAAGGGTGCGCTCGCCCAGAACGTTGCGCTCGACGACCAGATCCGGAAGAAGGAAGCCGCCAAGAAGCTCAACGAGCAGGAGCTCGCCTTCGCCAAGCAGATGGAGGGGATCACGCGCTCCCTTGAATCGGCGCAGGAAACTCGCAACGAGCAGTACTTGCGCGTGCTCTCCGGCGCTGGCCTCGGTGACCGTGGCATGCAGGAGCTCGATGCTCAGAACGCGCTGTACCGCGAGTACCAGAAGAACCTGCGCTCGGTAAACGACAAAGCGTCCGATGCTTCGAAGAACGGCTTCGATGCGTTCAACACCGACGCCTACCGTGACGAGGTGAAAAAGATTCGTGCGGCGCTCGACGACGCGCTGGCCGCGCAAAAGGATTTCTACGCGAAGGACGCGGAGGCACGTGCGAACTGGGTCAACGGTGCCAGAAAGGCACTGAACAACTACCTCGACGAGGTGAGCAACGTCGCGAAGCAGACGGAGCAGGTGTGGTCGAAGGGATTCAGCGGACTCGAAGACCAGCTTGTCTCGCTCGTCACCACGGGCAAGGCCGACTTCAAGAGCTTGGCCGACTCCATCATCGCCGACCTCGCCCGTATCACGATCAGGCAGCAGATCACCGGACCGCTTGCGAAGCTGATGCTGGGCGGCATTGGGAATGGCGGAAGCGCGCTGGACTCTCTGCTCGCTTCGAACAACGCCTTCGGAACGGGCACCGGCGAGAGCAGCTGGTTGAGTTCCCTGGGGTCCAGTATTGGCAACTGGTTCACCGGGCTGAAGTTCGCTGATGGCGGCATTCCTCCCGTGGGCCGCGCATCGATCGTCGGCGAGCGCGGCCCGGAGTTGTTTGTCCCGAACACTGCTGGTCGCATCGTTCCGAATCATGAACTTTCCGGCGGCGGCCCCCCGGTCTCGGTGGTCATCCAGAACACCGTGGGTGACGTGGCCACGCTGTCCATGCTGAAGGAAGCGCAGTTGGGGACGGAGCGGCGCATTGCTGCCGCTCTCGGCCGGCAAAGCCAGTATGGGAGCACGCGGATATGAGCCTGATTGTTCCGCCTACCGGCTTCTGTCCCAACCTCTTCACGCTGCGGATGCAGGTTGCGCAGCGCGTGTTCTCCTCGCCGGACAGCGGCAGCGAGCAGGTGATCGACCGCCTCAACGATCGCTGGCTGCTTTCTCTGACGCTGCCGAATCGGCTGCATGCCGACGCCGCGGTGATCGAGGCGTTCATTGCCTCGCTCCGGGGGATGACGAATACCGTGGCCCTGTACCACTACGTGCGCAGAGTGCCGCGGGGCTCAATGCGGGGCGCGCCGACCGCTCAGGCTGCGGCGGCCGGCGCTCAGGCGTTGGTGCTCAATACGACCGCCGGCGCCACGCTGAAGGCAGGCGACATGATCGGCGTGGCTGGCCTGTTGCTCATGGTGGCGACCGACGCAACGGCCAATGGTGCAGGCGTGATGCTCGTGCAGATCGTGAACTGCCTGCGCGTAGCGGTGGGCGGTGGCTCTCCGGTGACCTGGGACAAGCCTACGGCACCGTTTCGCCTCGTGTCTCCCTCCGCCATCCAGTACATCCCGGGCCATTCGCCGGAAGCGTCATTCGACTTTGTGGAGGCCGTCGGATGAGATCGCTATCGGCCGCGGCCCTCACTGCACTGAGCAGTTCGCCCCTCCGCATCGCGCAGCTGGTTTACATGGGCTTCCCAGGCGTGCCGGTGGCTTTGGCGTCTTCCAATTTCGACATCGTGCATGCCGGCGTCACGTATCGCGGCGCCGCAGGGCTTGGATCGATCAGCCCCATTGAAGATGCGAAAGGCGAGGTGAAAGGCCTGCAGTTCCAGATGTCAGGGGTTCCAATCGAATACCTGGCGCTGGCGCTCGCGGACGCAACGGTGGTGCAGGGCGCTGCAATCAGCATTCGCAACGCCATCCTCGATGCCGGTCGCTCAGTCATCGAGGCGCCTGTCGATTGGACCGGATACGTCGACACGATGGCGATCGAAGAAGACGGAGAGACCTGCACAGTTGCTGTCACTGCGGAGAGCTCGGAGGTCGATCTCCTGCGTGGCAACGTGCTCACCACGAGCGACGCGGATCAGAAATTCCTCTACCCGGGTGACCGAGCGTTCGAGTTCGTCATTCCCCAGGAGGGCGTGCCGATCGTCTGGCCCACCAAGCAGTACTACATCGCCAGCCGCTGATGAGACTTCCCAACTGGCAATCGCGCTTTTCCGACTTCGGCAAGGCGCGCGCAAGCATGCCCTTTTCCTGGGGCTCCAACGATTGCTGCACGTTCGCTGCCGCCGCCGTGCAGGCGCTGACGGGCGTGAACCCGATGGCTGGCGTGCCGGTCTACGACAGCGCCCTCGCCGCAGCGCGGCTGATCGAGGAGGGCGGAGGCCTGCACGCGCTGGCCACCTCGTTGCTGGGTCCGCCCGTGGCTCCAACCATGGCCGCCGTCGGCGACGTGGTGCTCGTGCTGAACGATGGTCGAGAAGCCCTCGGCGTGTGCAACGGCACTTGTGTGGCTGGTGCCGGTCCTGAAGGCACCGTCTTCATCGGAATGGATGCCGCGCTCGCGGCCTGGAAGATCTGATGCCAACGTTCATCGCTCCCGTCGTCGCCTGGGCAACCGGGCTCAGCGTCACATCGGCCGTCGTCGTCGGTATCTCGTACGCGATCACGTTGGTGGGCACGATCGCGCTCTCCAGCTACCAGAAGCGCAAGGCCGAGCGCGTGGCGCGCGCGCAGTTCGATGCCGCGCAGGTCGACCGACTCGTGAACTACCCCGGCACCACGATGCCGCGCGAGCTGGTCCTGGGCCGCGTGCGCAAGGGCGGGCACGCGTTCTACAAGACCAGCATCGGGCAGTACAAAGAGCTGTTCGTCCTGTGCATCGCGATGGCCGGCCACGAGATCGACGGCTACGAGCAGATCTACCTGAATGATCAGCCCGTCGACGTGAACGAAGTGGGCCAAGTCACCTCAGCGCCATACGGACGCCCCGCCACGATCAGCGCGGAGCAGTCGGTGCCGTTCGGAGCGGACACCATCACGCTGGACCGCGACCCTATTGCCGGATCGGTCTCCGCCATCGAGTCACCTGTCGGCCAGATCGGCGGACACCCGGTCGAGTGCACCGTGTCCGGTCGCGTCGTGACGATCATCAACCAGCTGCCGGGCTGGACTGTGAAGGTGCACTACCAGTATGAGGGGTTCAATTCCTTCGTGCGCATCCTGAAGCACCTGGGCTCGCCTGATCAAGCTGCCGACGGCGAGCTGATGGTGATGCAGCCGGGTGTCTGGACCGCAGACCACCGGGCTCGGGGCGTGGCTTACCTGGTCTGCCACTTCGCATACAACGATGGTGCGCTGCCATCGGGCATTCCCACGGTGACCGCTGTCCTGCGCGGCGCGAAGATGCTGGACACGCGCACGGGCCCGACCCAGTTCTCCGAGAACCCCGCGTTGATGATGCGGCACGTCATGCAACTGCCGCAGTTCGGGAAGCGCACCAGCTTCACCCCGGCCGAGGACACGCGGATCATCGCGGCGGCCAACGCCTGTGACGACACGATCGACTACATCCCCGGCACCGTCGTTCGGATGTATCGCGCTGCGATCGTGATCCCCTTCGGCACTGCCACTCGCGACGTGCTGGACGACCTGGCGCAAGCCATGGGCGGCGAGTGGGCCTACGCCGCCGGCGAGCTGTTCGTGCGCGCAGGCGTTTACCAGTTGCCGGTGATGACGCTGACCGAGCGGGACCTAGCGACGGTGCAGCGCAACGGCGATGGATCGATCTCGCAGAACCCGAACGCGCTGAACCCGCATCGACCGCGCAACGAGAAGTTCAACACCGTCGCGATCCGAATCTGGGACCAGGCGGCGAACTACATCGAGACCACGATCACGCCGTTCCGGGCAGACGCCTTGGTTGCCGCCGATGGCGCAGAGCTTTCTCAGGAAGTGCAGATGCCGGCCGTGTTCTACGCGGGGCAGGCGTTCCACATCGCCGGCATCATGCTGCGCGACAGCCGCGATCCGATGACGGTGACGCTGTCGTTCAAGATGAGCGCCTATCCGCTGGAGCTTTTCGACGGGGTGCTGCTGGACTTGCCCCGCTACGGCTTCAGCAACAAAGAGTTCCGGATCCTGTCGCGCACGTTCGTGCCGGACGGTCGCATCGTGTTGATGCTGAAGGAAACCACTGCGGCGATCTTCACCTGGGGCGCTGGCTTCCTGCCGGGCGGTCTGGCCCCGAACAGCAACCTTCCGCAGCCATGGGACATTCACCCGCCGGCGATCCTCTCGGTCAGCAGCGGCGAAGACGAGCTGATCGTTCAAGGTGACGGCACCATCTTGAACGGCGTGCGGGTGACCTGGTCCCCAATCCTCGACGCTTCGATTCTGAATGGCGGGGCCGTCGAACTCGAGCACCGCGTCCTGCCGGACGGGGAGTGGATACGCGAGACTGCGCCAGGTGATGCGACTGGGTTGAAGTTCTCGGGCGTGGCCGATCTCGCTGTGATCCTGATCCGCGCGCGCACGCGCAACGGAATCACGGTCAGCGACTGGAGTCCGCAACTGATGCATCAGGTCATCGGCAAGACCGAGCCGCCGCCCAATGTCGAGAACCTCTCCATCGCTGGCACCGTGCTGTCGTGGTCGTTGTCGCGGCGCGTGCCAGACCTTGCGGGCTTCGTCTTCCGCTTCCACTACACCCAGAACCAAGACTGGAACAGCGCCGCGCCCCTGCATCAGGGACTCGTGACGGAGAGCCCGTGGGAGCCGGAGATGCGGCCCGGCGGCTTGGTGACCATCATGGTCAAGGCGCAGGACACGAGCGGCAATCAGTCCTTCCTGCCGGGCGTGGTGGTGATGAACCTGGGCGACCCGCCCATCGCAAACGTCGTCGAGGAGTGGGACTACAAGGCGCTCGGATGGCCGGCTGCCGCCGGGGAACAGAGCGGGTGGACGCTGGTCTCCGGCGACCCCACCGCGGACCCGTTGGATTCGTTTTATGGGTCGGACAACCAGGCGTTCTACGGCGGCGACACGGCACCGTTCTACAAGGCCGAGTCCTATGCGGAGATGGTCTACGTCACCACGCCGCTGCCGATCGGCTCCGCGCTCGCTGGGTCGAAGATGACGGTGGTTGCCGACGTGCAGGGCATCGACCTGCGCATCGAGTACCGGCTTGCAGGCCCTGGCGCCTTCTATGGGCCCGACGAGGATTCTTTCTACGGCCCTGACAGCGAGCCCTTCTACGGACCTCCCGGCGACTGGATGCCATGGCCTGGCCAGATCGTGGTTGCGAACGACGTGTACCAGTTCCGCGTCACCCTCGGCGCCGGCGCAACCCGGGGCATCTTGCAGGGTTTGGTGGTCACCGTGGACGCTCCAGACATCGAGGAGAACATCGACAACCTGGCCATCTCAGCGGCCGGGACGGTGATTCCCTACAACGAGCTTTTCTCGGTCATCAAGAACATCCAGGCCACGCTGCAGGTGAATGGCAGCGGCGCGGTGACCATCCGCATCGACAAGACCAACCCGATGGCCCCAGTGATCTGGGCCTACAACGCGGCGGGCGCCGCCGTCGCTGGCGCTACCGCCGACATCACGCTCAAGGGCTACTAGCCCGCCCATCCCGCATCAACAACGGCCCGCCTCGAGCGGGCTTTTTTTCGTTCATCGAAAGGAGCAGAGATGCCCGCACCACCCGCAAAAGATAGCATCGCCGGCAGCGGCGCCACGCCCAGCAACGCGCAGGCCCGAGCCGGCTTCGACGCGTTGTGGGAGAACCTTTGGGGGGCTGCAGGCCTTCTCGGATCGACTGGCTTGGCGGCGGATGCGCGTGCCCGGCTCGGCATCGGCCCCGTCATCAGCTTCCGCAACCGCGCGCGCAATCCGAACTTCGTCGTCAACCAGCGCGCGAAGGCTGGCTCGGTGGTGCTCGCAGCCGGTGTCTACGGGCACGACGGCTGGAAGGCGGGCGCGGCCGGCTGCAGCTACACCTTTGCCGCGTCGGGCCCTGACATCGTCATGACCATCACCGCCGGCTCGCTGGTGCAACCGATCGAGGGCAATCTGATCGAGGGCGGCGACTACGCGATGTCGTGGTTCGGCACCTCCCAAGGAAAGATCGGCGCGGGCGCTGCAGCGGCGACAGGCGTGACCGCCACTGGCGTGGCAGCGAACACGAACCTGTCCATCGAGTTTGGCACCGGCACTCTGTCCCGAGTGCAGTTTGAGCCTGGCCTCGTGCCAACGCCGTATGAGCGTCGACCGCTCACTTTCGAAGAGTTGCTGAACCGGCGCTACTTCCAGCTCGTCAACGTCGGGGCGCGATTCCTGGCGACCACACCTGGACAAGCCACCTCGACCATGGTGAACCTTCCGGTGGTGATGAGGGCGACGCCGACCATCGCCACATTCGCCACAGGCTCGGCCTCGAATGCCGCCACGTTCGTCTATCTCGCGGCGACGGTTCGTGGATTCCGATGCGAGCTGAACTGCTCCACAGCTGGCGATTCTTACGTTGTCGATTACACCGCGTCTGCCTCTGCGGAGCTCTGAACCATGTACACGAAATTCTCGAACTACATCCTCCGCGAAGATGGCGCCACCATTCCAATCGACCCGGAGAACGCCGACTACCTGGCCTTCGTCGAATGGTCTGCCGACAACGAGCCGGCGCTGCCGACAGGGCCGACGCTCGATCAGCGCGCCGCGGTGCTTCTCGCCGGCGTGGATGCGCACCTGAACGCCGCAGCTCGTGCCAAGGGCTACGACAGCATTCTGAGTGCATCGGTGCGCGCAGCGCTGCCGGACAGCCCTTTCCACGCGGACGGCGTCGCATTCGGAACCTGGATGGATCAGGTCTATGCGACCTGCTACCAGCTGATGGCGGCGGTGCAGGCGGGAGACGCCGAAGAGCCGACGCTCGAGCAGCTGATCGCGATGCTGCCGGCCGCGCCGGTGTTCGACAACTGATCGAGGGGTATGACCATGTCAATCCAGATCGACACCCCCGAGAAGCTGGCCGAATGGGTGAAGCGTGCTCCCTCGATCACGCTGTCGCCACTGGCGCGTGCGCAAAAGGAAATCCGCATGTACCAAGCCGCCGCGGTGATCATCGTGCTGCTGCTGGTGATCGAGCCGCAACTGTACCTGTACGACGTGCAGGAATCGTTGATCTACCGGGTTGCCAAGTTGGCTCCATCGCCGTACATGGTCACGGGCCTGTTCACTACCGGCGTGCTGGCCTGCTTGCCCCACCTGTGCACGCTGATCGCCATCCCGACGAAGCTCGGGCTGTATTGGCCGCGCATCGTGGCCGCGGGCGGGTGCTTCCTCATTTCGGTGACCTGGATCTATCTTGCGAACCTGGCAGCGCCTCTTGACCTCGGTTCGCTCAGTGGCTCGTACCTGGTGCGCTCGGCAGTCACAGTGGTCATCGGCATGTTCTACGCGTACTCCGTGAACTCCCAGCAAGCCCGAGAGCGGGCGGAAGCGCACGTAAAGCAAGAACAGGAAGCCGCACGATGAACAAGACTTTTTCCTCGGCCGCCGCGGCCTGGCTCCTCGCGTACAGCGCCGTCTGCTATGCGAACACGACGCTCGCGCAGGACGTGATGGCGTTCGACTGGATCTCGCTGGGGCTGGCCGGAGCCGCAGGCCTGCTCGGCGGCATCGGCCGCACGATGGTCACCATGATGAGCTTCAAGGCGCTTGTCGGAGACCTGAAGTTCGTCCTCGCGAAAGACATGCTGGTCGCCGTGGTCGGCGGTGTCTTCGCGCTGATCTGCGTGGAAGCCTGGAACTCGGCCGCCGATGCGATGAAGCAGATCGATCTCGTGAGCCTGCCGCAGATCACCCGCGGGTGGCGCATCTGGATCCTCGTGGTGGCTGGCGCATCGCGCGGCCGTTGGCTGGGCGTGGTGGACAAGTTCGTCACTGACGCAATCGACAACGCTCGCGCGAAGGTGCGCAACGGCGCGCCGGCCGACCCTGCGGTCAGCGACGTGGTTCCCCTCAACGAAAGCAAGCCATGACCCTCGACGAAATCATGCGCACCGGCATCGAGCCCGCCCTTGCCTGGCTGCCGGCGAAGATGACCAGTCTCGAGGCGCGCGTCATGCTGCTGGCCATCGGATTGCAGGAATCGAAGTTCGAGCACCGGTGGCAGGTCGTGAACGACTTTTCAAAGAAGGGGCCGGCGCGCTCGTTCTGGCAGGCCGAGCAGGGCGGCGGCATGGTGGCGGGCACCATGACCCATCCGGCAACCAAAGACTTGGCTTGTGCTGCCTGTGACGCCCGCCACGTGGCGTTCACCACCTTGGCGGTTTGGATCGCCATCGAGAACGACGACGTGCTGGCCGCGATCCTTGCACGTCTGCTGCTTTGGACCGAGCCCGGTGCGCTGCCGCGGGTGACGGACACCGAGGCCGCATGGCTCCTCTACCTGCACGCCTGGCGACCTGGTGCACACGCGCGCGGGACGCCCGCGAAGCGGGCCCAGCTGCGCGCCGAGTGGGAAAGACACCACCGCGCCGCGCGCGCCTTCCTGGGGCTTCCGTGAGCGCCGCGCTGGCTTGGGCCGTCGGCAACTGGCGGTTGATCGCTGTCGCCGGTCTTCTGGCGCTGCTGGGCCTGCAGACCGTGCGCCTCGCAGAGCAGCGCAGCGACACCGCCTCGGCGCGCACTGAGCTGGCCGACTACCGCGCCACTGCAGCTGAGTCCGCCCGCCTGGCCGAGCGCGCGCAGCGCACCCTCGAACAGACATGGCGCACCCGCGTCGATGGAGTCATTCAAGATGGACAAAAACAGATCGCCGCTGCACGCGCTGACGCTGATCGCGCTGGGGATGCTGCTCGTCAGCTGCACCAGCAGCTTGCCACCTATCGCGCCGCCGTCCGTGCAGCCAGCGCAGCGCCCGCCGCTGCCGCCGGAGGGCCGACAACCGCCGACCCCCTCGATTTGCTTGCCGACCTGTTCGGCCGGGCTGACGCTCGAGCGGGAGAACTGGCGCGCATCGCTGATAAACGCGGCGCCGCCGGCACCATCTGCGAGCGGCACGCCGATGCAGTGACGCTTCCGTAAAGGAGAGTCGCTCTTGAGCAACCATTTATCATTGCGACCGTCGGGAGGCAGACTCCTCTAGAAGAAGAAAATGGACAAAAAGCGGATCGATGCTCTGAATGGGCTCCGAGGCGCAGCTGCCTGCGCAGTTGCGCTTGAGCATTTCGTAATCTCGAACACGTACACAGTGCCGGGCGATTTGCGGTTTGAGGTCTCGGCATTCATCGGCGGGGTTGCCGTTGCCGTCTTCTTTTTGATCAGTGGCTTCGTGACGCCCATCGCCCTCGGGTCTACCTCCGCACGCGAGTTCTTGATCCGACGCGCACTGCGCCTCTACCCGGTTTTTGCGGTGTGTTGCCTGCTGCATGTTGCGGTCGGGATACTGGTCGGAAATTACGCCGCCAACTTCGACATGGCTAGGCTGTACTTCTTGATGGTTTCGCTCGTTGGTGGACTATGGGAACCGCCGCACGCCATGCCACAGCCGGTTGTATGGACGCTTCAGATCGAGCTCAAGTTCTACTTGATCTGCGCGGCCATCCTGTGGATTTCGCGGGGATCGTGGGCATCGATCAACCGACTATCGCTGGGCTTCCTCATCCTTGTGGCGATGTTCGCTTTCAAGTTTCCAGGTCTTGGCCCGGCATGGACTGGCGACATCGGTTTTGCAGCGACCATGTTGCCGTTCATGTTTATCGCCTTCTTCGCGTCCTTGCACTTCACTGGCCGGATCAGTGCTGGCGACATGTGGCTTGGCATGCTCGCCTCAAGTTGCGTTTTCTTGATGGGCCCTATGAGGCTTTTCACTTCCTGGGGCACACCGCTTCTCTCATTCGTGTTGGCGGCGGCGATCTTCGGGGCTGTTTTTGTGTACAGGAACTCGATCCCTTTCTTGCGTGGGCGAGTTGCAAATTTCGTGGGAGAGATCTCCTATCCGATGTATGCGATCCACACATCAGTCTCCACATTGGTCTTCAGCTACACGCCGCACGGGAAGCTGCCCCTTAAGTTCGCGCTCTATGTGCCGGGGGTGCTGCTTGCCTCCTACGTCATTCATCGATGGGTCGAGAAGCCCGCAATCGCTCTTTCAAAACGCCTTGCCCCTGGGCGTCGGAATGAGTCGAAGCCTGTTGATCTCCCGGCCGAGCTGCAGCTAGGGCGCCGATAGGCGACTGACCGCTATTCCGTCATTGGCCGCGTCTGAGTTGTGCGTTTTCTGCTCGACACAGTTACCGAAGATCGCGCATCGCCGGCGGTACCGTAGGCTGCGTCACGCCGAACAGTAACCTTGCTATCAGCTGCAGCGCCTCCTCGGCACCGGACACGAAGACAAGCGCCTGCTGCAAGTTGACGCCGAAGTCAGCAGGCTGGCCGCCATAGGCGACCACTGGCAGGCCAAGTGCCACGGCTGCTCCGACCTCGAAAGCAGTGCCCGAGTCCGGCCCGGCGCCGCGGAAGGCCTCCAGGTTCGCCACAACCCCATGGGCTGAACGAATCATCGCCATGTTGGCCTCGTAGATCGCGTGCGGCGGGATGCTGGCGGTGATCGACGCGTCGAACGGGGAGAGTGCTTCGAGGCCGAGCGTCTCGCACGCAGCGGCCATTACGGCGAAGTGCTGTTCCGCATCGGGCCGGAAGACGTCAGGGCCTGCGAGGTAAACGCGGGGGCGCGCTACTGTGCTCATGCCGTGGTGCGCGGCACACGGGGCGCTGCCTTCTTCGCCACGAAAGCCGCACGCAGAGCGTCGTTTGCGCGCGTTTGCCAGCCTGGCCCTGCCGCTTTGAGTGCTTCCAGCACCTCCGCGTCCAGGCGGATAGTCGTGGCCACCTTCGGGTCGGCCTTCACGCTGCCCACCGGCCGGCCGCGCTTGCGTGCCGCCAGCTGCTCGGGCGTGTGCACGGCAGCGAACTTGCCGGCCTGTGCCTCGGCCAGCGACTCGCGCAGACCTGACAGCGCCTCGCCTGCGTCGGCCTCGATGGCCTTCGCCACCTTCTCGACATCGAGGCCCTTCAGGGCCTTCAGAGACTTGATGGTCATCGCTTGATCTCCTTCGGAAGAATGTTGGCCTTGTCGGCCTTCGAATACACCGCCACCAGCAGCACCACCTCATCCTCGGTCAGGTTGAAGTAGATCACCCGGGCGCCGCCACGCTTGCCCTTGCCTGCCACCGTCCAGCGAACTTTACGGGCACCTTCGGCACCGGGAATCACGTCGCCTGCTTCAGGGTTGGCGGCAATGAAGCTGATGAACTCCATACGTTCCGTTTCGTTCCACACGTCGGCGGCTTGCTTCTGGAAGGTGGGGGTTTCGATGACGGTGAGCATGGATTTAATTGTAGTAACGATTAAATCGGCATGCAACGATTATTTTGTGCATACAGAAAAATGGTTGCAGGATCAGCGATGTCCTGAGCCGCGAGCGGTCCGCCAGCGTAGAAATCTCGCAGCGCATCCCCATGTGTGGAGCATGACCAGCACCATGTTGTTTCCGGCTCCGGCCGGTTCTGATCGTGCCCAGGCACTCGCAGCCGAAGTCGGCTGCGCCGTGGGCGAGTTCTCCCCGCCGTTCGGCCACATGAAGCCGGCCTTGATTGGAGCAGTGAAAGGGTTCTCGACAGCCTTAGAGACCTTTGGCGGTCGATTCGAGCGCCGGCAGCGGGTATACGTGTTCCCGAGCTGGCCGACGCTGGAGGCGGCGTTGCGCTATGTCCTGGACCGGCGCGCCGCCGGCGCCGGCGGCGAGCGCGCGCAGGCATACGTCAGCGCTGACCGGTAGGAAGCTTGTAGGCGAACAACGCGACTTCGGCGCGGAAGGCTCCATTCGTTGCTTAATCGATGAGCGCGTCCTCCAAGATTCGCCGCTGAGTCAGCCGAGAGGAACCAAACGCCAATGCCAATGAATTTTTTGCGACGCATCGAGAATGCGTCGTTCCCCCTGTTGATCCATGAGGAAGCCGACATCCATTGCGCGGCGGTGTTGGCTGCGGCGCAGTTGCTGGAAGCGAATCTGCCGGAGCCCGGCCAACTCGCCGACCAAGGGGCGGTTATCCTTCGCATCACGCCGATGGGACGAGCAGAGCTTCGCCGGCTTCGCGACCGTGGCGACGATTTCGCCGCCATCTCACTTCAGGAATTTGACGATTGCAGCCCCGGCCAACCTCGCGGGCTCAATGCCAAATGACCTTCGCTGGGTCCCGGGCGGTCGAATGCAGTTGAGACTGCAGCATCAGCCGTGCGGCCGTTGAGCGCGGCCAAATAGGTCCTGACACGCTCGGTTGAATTTCCGACCGCACGTAGTGCGATCCTGAGCTCTGGAACTGTGCAGCCGAGCTCCTTTGCCCACGCCTTCGCATCGGCAGCTGTATTCGCGGTGATCCTTTGGGTTTGCTTGCGAGAGATCATGATCGCAGGTCGTCTGGAAGTTAGGCGAGAGGGCCCCGCCGCACGTACCAGGCGAACTTTCGCCAAGCGCACAGCAGGGCATAGAGGCTCACGAGCGTTTACCTGATGGGAATGCCGACCGGCGATGCATCCTCGTCGTCGCCGGGCTCTCGCGGACCGATGCGCTCGTCTGGCGCGTATGCGATCAGCGCTTTCGTGCCGGCCTGCAGCGCGTCGAGCCACATGTCGTAGCTCTCGTCGGCCGACTCCAGTTCGCGCCACTGGGATGCATCATCGCCTTCCTCCATGAGCACCCAGTAGAAGTGCCCAGGATCCGACTCGTCGACGTGCACGGAAATCCGGCGGATATGCGACATCACTTCTTCTTCCCGAGGTAGACGCGCACGGCCTCGGCGGAATTGCCAACGGCTGCGACTGCCTCACGCAATTGCGCTTCCGTGCAGCCCAGCGATTTTGTCCACGACAGCACCTCGTGCGGCTCACTCAATGCGATGAGCTTTCGGTCGAGGCCTGTCTTTTTCGGATCGTCTGTCATGCGGGTCTCCTGTTGGCGCCAGCACCGCGCCAGCGTTGCCTGAAGTTCTCGCCGCGGTGGGCGGCCGGCCATCCTCAAAAAGCGATTCCGGCTGACAGCAACTCTCCTACGCCGGCGAGACTTTCCAGCCATGCCGCGCCTTGCCGATTACCCGCCCATGCTGCTCGACGAGCGGCCGCTCGACTTCGACGAGCCGGGCTGGATCTACGAGATCAAGTTCGACGGCTACCGTGTGGCGGCAGAGTTCGAGCGCGGTACGGTATCGCTGCGGAGTCGCAACGGCGCCGACGCGACCCGATGGTTTCCCGAGATCACACAGGCGCTGGCCAGCGTGAAGGGCGGGCAGTATGTTGTCGACGGCGAGATGTGCGTGCTTGACGAGCTGGGCCGAAGCGACTTCGACAAGCTGCAGGACCGGGCGCGTCGGCGTCGCTGGTACGAGGGTGCCTCGCCCGTCGTGTATTGCGTTTTCGACCTGCTGGTGTTCCGTGGAGAGGACATCACTCAGCAGCCGCTTGTCCAGCGGAAGGCGGCGCTGGCGAGGCTGTTCAAGCCGGCTCGGCCGGG
This sequence comes from Variovorax paradoxus, assembly GCF_902712855.1. Lineage (NCBI taxonomy): Bacteria > Pseudomonadati > Pseudomonadota > Betaproteobacteria > Burkholderiales > Comamonadaceae > Variovorax > Variovorax paradoxus. Next base: position 3,827,342 of record NZ_LR743507.1, on the reverse strand, counting down.
GATCCTGGTGGTGCGGCATTTCGAGGACCAGCCCGGCGGGATTTTTGAAGAGGCGGTGATCCCGCTGAAGCTCGAGGGCTTGGTGGCCAAGCGCGCCGCCAGCGTGTACGAGCCAGGCATCCGTTCGAGGGACTGGGTGAAGGTCAAGCGGAAGGGCGCGGTGCCGCCCGAGCGGTTCAAGCGCAGGTGACGCTCAGCCGCGCTACTGGCTGAGGTCGTATCCGAACCGAGCCACTACATAGGCCCGCATGGCGGCTGCAAGAGGCGTCGGGCCTTCGACCCAGCCTCCGCCGGTGCCCCCACCTGCACGCACCGGCAGGCGCCCCACGGCGATGGCGCACCACGTCGATCCCTTGGCGGGCATCGGCGCGACGTGAATGCCCTCCCGTTCGATGATGGGGCCGCCGGCCGCCCAGTCCGTCGACGGGCTGAACCCAGAGGGCGCGGCCTTGCCTTCGGCCTTTGCCACCCAGCGGTCAAGCTCTGCCCCCAGCAGCTCGCGTGCTGATGCGCTCACTGCAGCACCACCTCAGTGCCGTCTGCTGCAACCATCACGCCCGGCGTGTTCTCCGCCACTTCAATCAGCACGCCCATGTGCCGATCGGGCGCGGTGATCGTCTTCGCCCTGTTGGTCGTCATCGTGCGCAAGCACTGCAGATACTCGTCGCGCAATGCCGGCGACAGCACGAACTTCTGCGGATAGACGTTGTTGTTCGCTCGCCAGTGGCTGATGAGCTTATCGGTCATCGTGAGGTACAAGGTCGCCATGGGCTGAAATGTTATCGAGGAGCGTCGAGGAAAACGAACCCCACAGAAGCGGGCTGATGCGGAACGACACTGATCTTGCGTCAATGCGACATCGAATCTTCGTGGATGAGACGCGGGGCGCCCGACGCCGTCCCACTGCATCCCGCTGCGGTGCCTCGCGGCATAGTCAAGCGCCAACGCCAGGTACAACACGAGCAGAATGGGCCAACCCGAGGGCATCCCATGCGAATCCTGCTAATTGAAGATGACCCCTTTCTCTTAGTTAGCGTACAGAAAGCTCTAACAGCGCTGGGCTATTCCATCGACGTCGCGTGCGACAGCTTGGAAGGACGGTACTTGGCGACTGAGGGTAATTACTCCCTCGTGCTGCTGGACGTTGCCCTTGCGGGCCCCGATCTGACTGTCTTGCAAGCCATCCGACGCTCCAAGCAGACACCTGTGCTGATGATCACGACGCGTGACAAGGTCGAAGATCGCCTCAAAGGCCTGCAACTAGGCGCGAGCGACTATCTTGCCATGCCGTTTTCTGAGCTAGCGCTCCAAGTACGCGTGCAGGCGATTTTGGAGCGACGTATGCCGCCGGAGACCAGTCGGCTGGGACTCGCCGATCTTGAGGTTGACATCCTGCGCCGGCAAGTCGCGCGCCAGGGGGTCTCGATCAAACTCTCGCCCAACGAATTTGCCCTCCTAGCGGAGCTTTTGCAGCATGCAGGCAAAACGGTTTCTCGCGGGGCCCTGGCACAGCGTGTCTGGCATACAAGCTTGGACAACGAATCCAATGCGTTGGAAGTAACGGTTCGCCGGTTGCGAAAGAAGCTTGATGATCCATTCGACACAAAATTGCTGCACACAGTGCGAGGGGTCGGTTACATGCTTGCCGATCGGGAGTGATAGCGGCGCGGTCTTTCGGCGTGCCGTCACAACGGTTCGAGCCGTCGCGCTCCATGCTGCAGACGATGACCTGCTCGGCATCGCAAGCCACGGCAAGGTTGGCAGTGTGAGTGACCATCAAAACCTGGCGGTGTTGCTCGGCCCGCGTGATAAGCCTACGAGCAGGTTGTAGCCGGTCTCGTGGTCAGGTTTTCTTCGGTCAGTAACCGTTAGGCGTTGAAACAGTTTCCGGAATGAGTGGCTCCACTCGGCTCCGGATATGGTGTCCTGACCGGTCGTCAAAAAACCCTGCGCATGACATTTCCCTTTGATCTGCAAAGCGTGGCGGCGTATGGTGTCGCCGCTCTAGTTGCATCAGGCTCGATCGTAATACGACGTTTAAAAAGCCGGAGGAGAAAGATGGATGCCGAAGTTTTTTGCCACGGCCATGCGGGGCAGTGGGTATTCGTGATCTCGCATCTTTTCGAGGTCGACGGCCGCGTCTCGGGTATGTCCGAGATTCATTGTTGTGGAGCATTGCAGGGCAGGCTATCCCTTAGTCGCCAAGTCGCTAGCGCGGCTTCGCTGGTCCAGTTCCTACGAGCAAAGTCAGTTGAGTGGGTAGAGCGCACTGAGCGGGATGCAAGTGACGCCGCGCAGATCGAAATGAAGGTACGCGAGACGACCCAGGTGGTCCGGCGCACTTTCGCGCTGTGCGTTCCGTTGCGATAAGAGGGGTTAGCATGCAGGAGATCCGACTCGCTTGGCAGCCAAGCGTCTCCCATCAAACGGACGTCGTCCAATTCAGTAACGAGTGGGTCCCGGCGTCTTCGGAGACAGTGGCTACGATGGAAATCGTGCTCCGCGCGGCAAATGATATTTACGGCGCTGGCACTCACTGGATCGAGATACGCGCGGCCTATCCGCACTCGGAAAGGGCAGTTTCTAGCAAATACCCTTCCAAGTAGGCAGGCCGGTTGCGCTCAGAGCGGGTCCCAGCGCGAGGTCATGCTGAGCGAACGAAACGTGGGTGCCGCATTGTCCGGCGAAATGCCAAAGAGTCCCATGTCGGCCAAGGGCCCCAGGGTTGCTTCGATTTCCGAATCCCAAGTCAACATGGCCATGGACCATTGGGGAAAAGCGCGTGCGGCAATGAAACGCGATTCCAAGACCGAAAGGCCGCAATGTCGTTGATCTTCAATGATGGCGGCCATGACGTGGTGAATAGCTGCCTCATCGCCTTCAAGGTACTGCATATAGGCACCCCGGAGGTGGCAAAGTGCGCCCGTGATCCCAACAGCATGGTTCTTGCGCCGAGAAGTCGCCAAGATGTCGGTGATGTCCGACCCTGAAGGATTCTTAGACACGCTCCGGTAGATCAGTCGGATCAACATCCAGCAATTATTGATCAAGGCCAAGTTGAGACAGCAGCTGCCGGAGGGCTTGTTGGTCGCATCCGGCATGCTTTTGCACGCTCGCAGCTGCTGAGCTGCTAAACCTCACCCTCTGTGCGTCCGTGCGTCTGTCCAAGTGCGCGCCCGCAGGAGCGTTTTCCCTCTTACGGAGTGTTGCAGCGCTAGGCGTTGTCCGACAAAGGAGCAGCGGCCTTGAGCCGTAAATTGTCAGTGCCGCGTCTCCTATTCTCCCCGCCATCCGAACGCGGCCCTTCTGTGTGACAGCAGACTTATTCGAACCCAGCTATTAGCTGGGTTCTTTTTGCTTTGGCTTCCAGCACTTTCCCAACCAAACCTGACTCTTTGGCGCATATCCGACACCGGTTTGACGTGCCGGCCCGCCGGGGCATGAGTGTGTCTTACAAAGGACGCTCGGGCGTAATCACTGGCGCAAGCGGAGACTGGGTTCGGGTACGCTTCGATGGGGAACTGAAAGCTGTTCCATTTTCACCCCATCACTTGGTCTACCTATAGGGGCCCAAATTAGTTGAGATGCGGCCAAAGCCCTTGGTACGAACACGGGGCTTGGATTGCGGCAGTGCCGCGAAAAGAGCCGCATCTCGGGCGTGAGGTTACGAGCGGATGCGCATAAGTGACTGTAGGGGACGGCGCCGTGTAACCCTTGTTGTCACTTCCGGAACTTCGGGACCAAAGCAGACTTTAGCGAAGCACTGTCAAAGTCGACGGTGCATCAACGCATTCGGCAGGGTTACGCCGCGTCGCTGAGGGAGTCGCTGTTCCACGACGACAAATCCGAAATGCTCGAAAAACGGCTGGGCAGTACGGCTCACATCCGATGACAGCAACGGTAGTCGCCGCTGCAATGCAGACGCCAGAATGTGGCGCATCAACGTTGACCCGATTCCCAAGCGTGGATACTCGCCCGACACGAAGAAATGGTCGATGTACCCGTTCGATTGCAGATCCGCGTAGCCGACAATTTTTCCTCGGTACTCGGCAACGAATGGATTGATGTCGCGCATACGCTGGGCCCACAAGTCGGCGTCCTGGTCCTCAGGCGCCCAAGCTTGGATCTGCTCCGCCGAGTAGTCCCGGCTCGCAATGCGACGAATGGCCGAGTAGTGCACTTTGAAAAGTGCCGCCTCTTCCCCGGGACAGAAAGCCCGTATCTCAATAGTGTTGCTCATCACCCTAACTAATGTGAACGAGTAGGCAGGCATCCTGCTGGCAATGTGCTTTTGCTCGAAGCAGAGTCGGCTGCGATATCTGTCGTCGACTTAAAGCGCGCGCTACTGCTACTGTCACAACGGCACGTCCGCGCGGCGCACGGCCTCCATGAATGTGGCCAGCTTGCCGGAGTCCAAGTGCCCGCGAGTTCGGACTGACGAACAAAGATCGAGTCCGAATGGTTGCACCTCCCGGATGGCAGTGCCGACGTTGTCGGGGGTCAAGCCGCCCGCTAGGAAAACCGGCCTCGGGCTGCGCCGAACCAGGTCGGCGCTGATGGCCCAGTCATGCACGCGTCCAGTGCCGCCCAGCTCGGGTACAGCGGCTGACGGACGCCCGGAGTCGAGAAGCAGAGCATGGACAAATGGCGAGTATGCGTCGGCGAGGTCGAGCACGGTATGGTCCTCCACGTGCAGCACCTGGACTCGTCGAATAGTTGGCAGCAGAACTGCCAGCCGCTCTGATTCCCGCGCGTCGATGTGATTGACCACCTGCACTGTGTTCGCTCCCGTTCGCCGCACGTGGTCGGCGATTGCATGGGCCTCGATTTCACACGTCAACAAGAACGTCGCGGTGGGAGGGGGAACGTCGGCAACGATGCGTGCGATCGCCTCATCGGAGATCGGCCCTGGTCCAGACGGCATCGCCGCCACGAGTCCCAAGGCATCCGCTCCCGCTGCGATGGCCATCTCAGCTTCCGCAGGGTTGCCGATGCAGCAAATCTTCACACGAGTTCTCTTCATCTCGTTCGCTTCCAACCTAAACCAACCATGGTACCCGACGCGTCTTGACCGACTCCGGCTGTTGGTCGCATCTGCCGTGCCCGGCTGGCAGGGCGGTACGCCGATCGCACATCCTTCGGGTAGCCAGACAAGAGTTCAATGGCGCGAAGACGGAGGAGCAGTTTTTCCGCACCTATCGTGAGGGGTGTGCCCGCCTGATCTCGACCGGTCCGATACCCCGGTACACAGTCTCGCCGTCCTTCAGCGATGTGACAGTCCAACGCGCGGCACCCTGACCCGGCGTGACCTTGTAGTGGCCAGGCGCCAGCGGCAGGACCTGCTCCTCGCGCGCGTCGTCGCTGTACCAGGCTGGCGTGTAGAGGATGGTGGTCTCGATGGGGAAGATGTCGGCTTGGTTCATGAGTGAATTGTCGGCGTGTCAGGTTTTTGGTCGGGCCACGAGTCGACATCGTCGTCGTTGGGGTGGAACCCAGTGGAACTGCGCGCATTCATGCGGGCCAGTGCCGCCATCCCTCGCTCCAGTTCGAACATGCACCACCAAAGCTGCCGGCGGCCCTCGGGCTTGCTCTTCGCCCCGCGGTGGAAGTACTCCATGCCTTTGACGAACTGTCCGCCCTCACGGGCCTGCACGATCCGCGCATTGCGTAGCGGGTTCAACAGGTCGTGGTCTGGGCGCGCCGGGTCGATGAGCCGTGCCTGCATGGTACGACCCCACATCTGCGGGTCGGCGGGCTCGAAGACGAACTCGCCGACGAAGCGCGGCGGCCCCATCACCTGGCTGCGCGTTCTCCAGGCTCCACGATTGCGCAACAAGACGATGGTCGCCACGTTCCAACCTCAACCCCTCAGAACGGCACAGGGCCATAGTTCGCGCGGATCAGATCGCCGGCGCTGCCGTCGCGCACGGTGCGCACGTGGTCGCCAACGGCGGCACACAGCTCGGCCACGCCGTGCGCGAACGCGAGCTGCTCGCGCGTCAGCTTGGCGCCGGGCGCTGCCAGGCCGACCTCGACTGCCAACGCATTGAACTTCGCCACTGCGCTGGTCAGCGTGTCGGCCGCGCCGGTGAGAGAGTTGAAGTGCTGGCGCGAGACGTCCTCGGGCGGCCGGTGGCCGACGACGTGATACAGCGCGATGCCTTCGGTGAAGTCGGTTTCAGCATCGGTGCGCCCATTCGTGAGGCGGTTCTGCTCGGCCACGTAGCGACCCACCCAGTCGTTCCTGGCGATGATGCGCGCCAGCTCGAGGTCGGGCACTTCGGTGGGTTTTCCCATGCCGCGCTGGTCTGGCGATGCGCTGGGGACGTGAATTTCGGAGGAAAGGGGCTGCATGATGAACTCCTAAATTACTGGATGGGCATACAGTATTATTCCGGCCATGGAGCTTCGTCAACAGGTCTCGATGTCGCAGAATGTGGGCGGAAGGACAACCCATGTGCAACCAGTACCGGACCCCCGAATCGGCGGAGGCGGAGCGCTTCTGGCGCATCCATGAGGGCCGCGGCCGCAGGCCGCTGCTTCCGCCCATCAACGTCTTCCCGCGGTCGCAGGCGCCGTTCATTCGTCGCGCGCGCCACGAGACGGGCTACGAGCGCGAGCTGGTGGTCGGGCAGTGGGGCCTGATCCCCTGGTTTGCAAAGGAACCGAAGCTCAGCTACTCGACGAACAACGCGCGCGGCGAGGAGGTGGAGTCGAAGGCGAGCTACAAAGACCCATGGAAACGCGGGCAGCGCTGCATCATTCCGGCCATCAGCTTCATCGAGCCGAACTGGGAAAGCGGAAAAAACCAGTGGTGGCAGTTCCGCCGCGCCGACGGCGCTCCGTGGGGTTTGGCCGGGCTGTGGAACACCTGGACTGACAAGGCAACGGGCGAGGTGCACGAGAGCTACACGATGATCACGCTGAACGCCAATGCTCACCCATTGATGAGCAGGATGCACAAGCCTCTGATTGACGGGGCGACACAAAGGCCCCTTCCGATGGAACTGCAGGACAAGCGCAGCGTGATCTCGATTGAACCGGGTGACGTCGACCTCTGGCTTGCCGGGACGATGGAGGAGGCGAGGGCGCTGCTGCAGCTGCCGGCGCTCGAGCTATTCGACGCGGGGCCAGTAGCGGCCTGACTGGTGCGCGCCGTTAGAAAAGCCGCATCGCGTTAGAAATCGAGGCTCAAAAACGAAAATGCGGACAACCACGTAAGTGATTGTCCGCATTACGATTTCTATGGTCGGGGCGAAAGGATTCGAACCTTCGACCCTCTGGTCCCAAACCAGATGCGCTACCAGGCTGCGCTACACCCCGACAAGCCTTCTATTCTAGCCCGGATATTTGGGGCTACCGAAAAATTCTCTTCAGCGCTTTTCGTACTGCGTCTTGCCGAAGAGAACTTCGCGCTCCTTGTCGCCAGTCAGGGGCTTGCGCAGATCGGCGAGCACCTTCACGCCGCGCTGCACCGCAGGGCGGGCGGCGATGCCATCGAACCAGGCCTTCAGGTGCGGGAAGTCGGTGAGCGTGATGCCCTGGTTTTCCCAACTGCGCAGCCACGGGAAGACGGCGATGTCGGCGATGGAATATGTCTTGCCTGCGATGAACTCGTTCTTCGAGAGCTGCTTGTCGATCACGCCGTACAGGCGCTTGGCTTCGTTGCTGTAGCGGTCGATGGCGTAGGCGATCTTTTCCGGCGCGTACAGGCGGAAGTGGTGCGCCTGGCCGAGCATGGGGCCGACGCTTCCCATCTGGAACATGAGCCACTGCAATACGTCGTAGCGCTCGCGGTCGCCGGTGGGCAGGAACTTGCCGGTCTTGCCCGCAAGATAGACAAGGATCGCGCCCGACTCGAAAAGCGAGATCGGGTTGCCATCCGGTCCATCGGGATCGGTGAGAGCAGGGATCTTGTTGTTGGGGCTGATCTGCAGGAACTCGGGTGCGAACTGCTCGCCCTTGCCGATGTTCACGGGGTGCGCGCGGTAAGGCAGGCCGCACTCCTCGAGCATGATGTGAACCTTGTGGCCGTTCGGCGTGGGCCAGGAATAGACGTCGATGGGCGATGCGGACATGTGTCTCGGGCTCCTTGCGTTGGGTGTCGGGATGGGAGCCGGGCAGCATATACGCCGCCTTTCAATCACGCGCAGGCGCGGGAATTCAGCCCACCTGCCGCTCGTGCGCGTTGCACCACATCCAGTCCTCGCCCGGCTCCAGCGACTTGATGACAGGATGGTCTTCGGCACGTGAATGCCTGGTGGCATGCCGGTTCTTCGACGAGTCGCAGCAGCCGACGTGACCGCAGTGCACGCACAGGCGAAGGTGCACCCAGGTGTCGCCGGTCTTCAGGCAGTCTTCGCAGCCGCGCGCGGTGTCGGGCTGCGCAATATCGGCGGGAACGTGATGGCAGGGTTGGATGCGCAAGTGACAACTCCTCTTTCGATGACGTCGTCCTGTCACGCCACCGCGGTGGACTGCGACAGGTGCTGGTGAATCAATGCGACGGCCGCAGCGCCTTCGCCGATGGCGCCGCCCACGCGTTTGACCGAACCCGAACGCACGTCGCCGACCGCGAACACGCCCGGCACGCTCGACTCGAGCTGGGTGGCCGGGCGTGCCGGAAAACCGCTGCTCGCGGCGGCGCCGGTCAGCACGAAGCCGTGCTTGTCGACCGCCACGCCGCATCCACCGAGCCAGGTGGTTTCGGGTTCTGCGCCCACGAACAGGAAGATGTTGCGCGCGGGGCAGTCATGTTCGGCGCCTGTGGTGTGACAGCGCCATGTCGCACCCGTCAGGCCTTCGTCGGAGCCGCCATGGAGGCGCACGAGTTCCGTGTAGGGCTGCAGCGAGATGTTGGACGTGGCCTCGATGCGGTCGATGAGGTAGCGCGACATGCTGGCCGCCAGCGAAGGCCCGCGCACCAGAACGTTGACCTTGGCTGCATGCCGCGACAGGAACACCGCCGCCTGCCCGGCCGAATTGCCGCCGCCGACCAGCGCTACCTCCTGATGAGCGCAGATCTTGGCTTCGATGGCCGAGGCCCAGTACCAGATGCCTCGGCCTTCGAATTCGCCCAGGCGCGGCACGTTCGGGCGGCGGTACCGCGCGCCGCTGGCGACGACCACGGTGCGCGCGTTGATGGTGCGCCCGTCGGCGAGCGCGATGCGCAGGCTGCCGAGGTCGTTTTCGCGCGAGCAGTCGAGCGAAGTCACCTTCGCCGGAATGAGCATCTCGACGCCGAACTTCTGTGCCTGCACGTAGGCGCGGCCCGCCAGCGCCTGGCCCGAGATGCCGGTCGGAAAGCCCAGGTAGTTCTCGATGCGGGCGCTGGCGCCGGCCTGGCCGCCGAAGGCGCGGCAGTCGAGCACGATGACGCGAAGGCCCTCGGAGGCGGCATACACCGCGGTGGCGAGTCCGGCCGGCCCTGCGCCGACCACCGCCACGTCGAACAGCTCGTCGCGTTCGGCGGTGTCGACCATGCCCAGGCAGCGCGCGAGCGCATCGTCTTCGGGGTTGACGAGCACGGAGCCGTCGGGGCACACGGCGAGCAGCTTGCCGGCGCCGTATTGGGCGAGCAGGGCAGCGGCGTCCGGATCGTGCTCGGCATCGACCACGTGATACGGGTAGCCGTTGCGCCGCAGAAAGTTCTCCAGCCGTGCCATGTTGGCCGACTGCGGCGCGCCGATCAGCACCGGCCCGCTGGCGCCCGACTCGATGAGCGCCACGCGCCGCAGGATCAGCGCGCGCGTGATGCGTTCGCCCAGGTCGGCCTCCGCCACCAGCAGCGCGCGCAGTTGCGCAGGCGAGACAAGCAGGGCCTCGACGTCTTCTTCGGCCTGGCCGTCGACCAGCGCCGGGCGGCCGCTCAGCTGGCCGACTTCGGCCAGGAATTCGCCCGGCCCCTGCCGAACGATCGGTACGACATGGCCGAGTCCGTCACGCTGGGTCACGGCCACCACGCCCTTGAGCAGCACGAACATGCCGGGGCCGGTTTCACCCGCGGTGAAAAGCCGGGCGCCGCGCGCGAACTGCTGGACGGTGCCGAAGCGTGCAATGCGCGCGATCTCGGTGTCGCTGAGGACGGGAAAGGTCTGATGGTGGCGGCTGCTGTCGGTGCCGTTCGGGTCGAGGGCCATGCGGAAACTCCGTGTCGCGAATCCACCGCATTAAACGGAGGTTCCGGTGCGTACGCAATGCTGGCGCGGCTTCGCCCGTGTTTTGACGGGGTGTAACACCGTCACGCAGCTGCAATCTCGCTGACATGCACGCTTCATGGCAGGTGCCGAGACTCCCTCGGCAGAAAGGGTTCCCCATGAAAGAACTGCCCAACCCGACGTTTCCGCTTTCGCAGATCGGGCTGCGCGCGGCCTTGTGGCCCGCTCCCGCAACGGGTGTCTCCACCGCTGCCCAGACATCGATGCCGTCGGCTCCCTCTGTTGTCTCCGTTCCGGCCCCGGCTGTCATCCTGCCGCCCGCCGTCGAATCCAGGCAAGGCATCACCGTGGGCTGGGCCCGCCACCTCGACGATGTGCGCGCCGCCCAGCGACTGCGCTACGACGTGTTCGTCGGCGAAATGGGCGCTCGGGTCTCCTCGCCGCTGGCCGGCCACGACATCGACCTGTTCGACGATTTCTGCGAACACCTGCTGGTGCGCGACGAACTGACGCAGCAGGTCATCGGCACCTACCGCGTGCTGACGCCCGCCCAGGCTCGCCGCGTGGGCAGCACCTACAGCGATACCGAGTTCGACCTGACCCGCCTGCGGGACCTGCGCGAACGCATGGTCGAACTGGGGCGCAGCTGCGTGCACCCAGAGCACCGCCAGGGCGGCGTGATCCTGGCCCTGTGGGGCGCGCTGGCTGGCTTCATGCATCGCAACAAGCTGGACACGATGATCGGCTGTGCCAGCATTCCGATGTCACACAACGGCGTGACCAACGGCGATGCCGCTGCCAGCATCTGGCGCCAGGTGTCGGCCACCCACATGGCTCCCATCCAATATCAGGTGCAGCCGCGCCTGCCGCTGCCGGTCGATAGGCTGGACAGCACGCTCGACGTGGAGCCGCCGGCGCTCATCAAGGGCTACCTGCGCCTGGGCGCCAAGGTACTCGGCGCCCCGGCCTGGGATCCGGACTTCAACGCCGCGGATCTGCCCATGCTGATGCGCATCGACGACCTGCCGGCGCGATACCGCAAGCACTTCCTGGGCGCATGAAACCACCGGCCGTCCTGTCACACAACGGGCCGGCCACCTTGGCTCCAGGCATGATGGAGCCGCACAAGGCCAGAGTGGCCGGGGCTCCGGACGCGTCACGGGAATGTCATGAGAACGTCACAAACGACGTCGACACTGTCATATTTCCGCCTACGTGTGCTCCCGTGCCGCTTGCTCCAGAATCCGCTCCCATGACCCCCGCCTCGGCAGACCGGCTGCCAGCCCTCGCTGCACCCACGTTCACGCTGCTCGACCGCGACCACAGCATCCTGTCGTTCAATGAGCGGGTGCTCGACTGGGCGCATCGGCCCGAGGTTCCGCTGATAGAGCGGCTTCGCTACCTCTGCATCGTTTCGTCCAATCTCGACGAGTTCTTCGAAGTCCGCGCCGCACCTCACCTGATCGCGGGCAGCGCCGGCGATCACAAGGGCACCTACACGGTGGAGTCGTTCGAGCGCCTGGCCGAGGCGGCCCACACGCTCGTGGCGCGACAGTACGCGCTGTACAACGACGAGCTGATGCCGACCTTCGCCACGTACGGCATCCACATCATTTCGCACGGCGAGCGCAACCCGGCGCAGCGCAAATGGGTCAGCGAGTATTTCGAGCGCGAAGTGCGCCCGCTGCTGATTCCCGTCGGGCTCGATCCTGCGCACCCGTTCCCGCAGGTGGCCAACAAGTCGCTGAACTTCATCGTTCGCCTCGGCGGCAAGGACGCCTTCGGGCGCGAGAACCCGATCCAGATCGTGAAGGTGCCCCGCGTTCTTCCGCGCCTGATCAAGATGCCGGCCAAGGTCTCGGACGGCAAGACGCTGTTCGTGGCGCTGTCGAGCGTGGTGCGCGCGCACCTTGCAAGCATGTTCGTGGGGCGCGAGGTGGGCGATTTCTCGCAGTTCCGCGTGACGCGGCATTCCGACCTCGCGGTGGACGAGGAAGACGTGAAGAACCTGCGCACTGCATTGCGCCAGGGTCTGCAGCACCGCCACTACGGTCAGGCCGTGCGGCTGGAGGTGTCGGCAAGCTGTGCCGAGTCGCTCGCCAGCTTCCTGCTGGCGCAGTTCAATCTGCCGCCGCAGGCGCTGTACCGCGTGCACGGGCCGGTGAACCTGGCCCGCTTCACGCAACTGGCCGACCTGCTCGAGGAGCCGAAGCTGCGCTTTCCGCCATATTCGGCGTCCTACCCGGTCACGCTGTCGCCCTCGCAGTCGTTCTTCGAACGCCTGCAGCGCGGCGACGTGCTGATCCACCAGCCGTTCGAGAGCTTCGACGGCGTGCTCGCGTTCCTGCGCGAGGCGGTGCTCGACCCGCAGGTGCTGGCGATCAAGCAGACCATTTACCGCACCGGCGCCGATTCGGAACTGATGGACCTGCTGCGCGAAGCCGTGCGCCGCGGCAAGGAAGTCACGGTGGTGGTGGAGCTGAAGGCGCGCTTCGACGAGGAAGCCAACATCAACTGGGCCGAGATGCTCGAGTCGATCGGTGCACAGGTGGTGTATGGCGTGGTCGGTCTGAAGACGCACGCCAAGATGCTGCTGGTGACGCGCCGCGAGGGCAAGCAGATGCGCCGCTACGGCCATCTCTCCACAGGCAACTACAACCCGCGCACCGCGCGGCTGTATACCGACATCAGCCATCTCACCGCCGACCCGCTGATGACCTCCGACATGGAAGCGGTGTTCGTGCACCTGGCCAGCCAGAGCCGGCTGCCCAGGCTCAACCGCATGTGGCTGGCGCCGTTCGACCTGCACAAGAACATCGTGGCGCAGATCGACGCGCTGGGCGCGGCCGCCGCGCTGGGCGAGCCGACGCGCATCGTCGCCAAGATGAATGCGCTGACCGACGAAGAGATCATCGGCGCGCTGATGCGGGCGGGGCAGAAGGGCGTCAAGATCGACCTGATCGTTCGCGGTGCATGCACGCTGCCCGCGCAGGTCCCGGGACTGACCGACAACATCCGCGTGCGCTCGGTGATCGGCCGCTTCCTGGAACATTCGCGGGTCTTCTATTTCCGTAACGGCGAGGACGAGTCGCTGTACCTCTCGAGTGCGGACTGGATGAACCGCAACATGATGCGTCGCATCGAGCTGGCCTGGCCCGTGACCGACCCCGGCCTGCGCCAGCGCCTGATCGACGAATGCCTCGTGGCGTACCTCCACGACGGGCGCGACGCCTGGGACCTTGGGGCAGACGGCATCTACAGGCGCGTCAACCACGACACGCACAAGGGCGAAGAGGGCGCGTCGCGCGCCATCGAGTCGCACGGTGCGCAGTCGGCGCTCATGGACCGCTACGCATCTCGAGGGCATCTGCGCGATGCAGCCAACAACTAGGGTCTGTCACCGATCAAACGCGCATGCGTCTGGTCGATGACAGACCTTGACGACCGAAAGACCATGACCATGGACTTGATCTTCTGGCGCCACGCGGAAGCCGATGACTGGACCGAGGGGTGCGACGACATGCAGCGCTCCCTCACCGCACGCGGCGAAAAGCAGGCCAAGCGCATGGCCAGCTGGCTCGACCGGCAGCTGCCCGACGGCACGCGCATCATCTGCAGCCCCGCGCGGCGTTGCGAGCAGACCGCGCTGGCGCTGGGCCGCAAGTACAAGCTGCGCCCCGAGCTGGCGCCCGACACCACGGCCGAAGCGCTGCTCGGCGCGGCCGGCTGGCCCAATGGCAAGTCGGTGGTGCTGATGATCGGCCACCAGCCGTCGGTGGGCCAGGCAATCTCGTTGCTGCTGGGGCTCAAGCAGGACAGCTGCCCCGTGCGCAAGGGCGCGCTGTGGTGGATCCGTACACGCGAGCGCGACGGCGACGTGCAGACCGTCGTGGTGACGGTGCAGTCGCCTGAGCTGCTTTAGCTGGCTGGCTGAAGAAAAGGTTGGGTGCGGGTCGGCTCAGCAGCCGCTCAGTTCCACTCGCCAGTAACTGGTCTTCTGCCAGGCGAGCACTTCCTCGCGCAGCAGATGCGCGGATTGCGGATAGGCCTCGGCCCAGTCGGGCGCACAGGCAATCGTGAAGGCGCGTGCGCCCAGCGCCGCCAGGTGGAGCGCCTGCGGATCGGGGTCCCGGCGCGCATGGCACAGGATGATCGCCAGCCGCAGCGACAGCAACTGCATGACGAAGGTTTCATCGTCCAGCACCAGCTCGAGCTTGCGCAGCTTGCCGCGCTGGCCCAGCACCAGTTGGCCGAGTGCGTGCATCTCGTTCACCGCGAAACCGGGTGCGTCGCAGTTGTCGAGGATGTAGGCGCCATGCTTGTGGTAGTCGCTGTGCGAGACCTGGGTGCCGATTTCATGCAGCTGTGCAGCCCAGCCCAGCTTGCGCAGCGCGCGGCCAGCGCGGCTCGAGGTGCTGCCGCCACGCGCGGCCGGCGAGAGTTGCACGAACAGCGTGGCGGCGGTGTCGCCCACGCGCTTGGCCTGCGCAGCGTCCACGGCAAAGCGGTTGGCCAGCCGCGCGACGGTGGCAGTGCGCATGTCGGCCACGCTGTCGTCGCGTTCCAGCAGTTCATAAAGCACGCCATGGCGCAGCGCGCCTTGGGCAACTTTCATTTCCTCGATGCCGAGCAGGTCGAACACGGCGCGCAGCACGCTCACGCCGCCGCCGATGACGGCCTTGCGGTCTTCGCGCATGCCTTCGACGCGCAGCTTGTCGACGCTGCCGGCCTTCAGCAGGCGGTCGAGCAGCCAGTCGAGGCCTTCGCGCGTGACCAGGCCGGGTTCGGCGCCCGACGCAGCCAGCACGTCGCCCACCGCGCCGATGGTGCCGGAAGCGCCGTAAGCCACGTCCCACTGGTCTCGGGTGTAGCCGGCGAGCGCGTCGTCGAGCACCGCCTTGGCCGCCACTTCGGCGGCGCGGAAGGCGGCGGCGGTGAACTGGCCTTCGCCGAAATGCTTCATCGACCAGGCGACGCTGCCCACGCGGTAGGACTCCATGCGATCGGCCACCAGAGCCTGGCCGATGATCATTTCGGTGGAGCGCCCGCCGATGTCGACAACCAGGCGCCGTTCGGAGTCGGATGCGTCGGTGTGGGGCAGCATGTGCGCAACACCCTGATAGATAAGGCGGGCTTCTTCCCGGCCCGGGATCACGTCGATGCCGAAGCCCAGGATGGTGCGCGCGCGCAGCAGGAACTCCTCGCGGTTGCGCGCTTCGCGCAGCGTCTGCGTGGCCACGGCGCGAACCTGGGAGCGCTTGAAGCCGGCCAGACGCTCGCCGAAGCGGGCGAGGGCGTCCCAGCCGCGCTGCATCGCCTCGGTGGTGAGATTGCGGGCGCTGTCCAGCCCGTTGCCCTGGCGAACCGTCTCCTTGAGGTACTCGGTGCGATGGATCTGGCCATGGTCGACCTGGCCGATTTCGAGCCGGAAACTGTTCGAGCCCAGGTCGACTGCTGCGAGGCGGGTGCCGTTTTGCATGTGAATCCGAAGAAAAGCGGGGGTGTCTTTGTTGTGTTTGATCGTAGCGCCGTCCCAGGGCGCACCGCCTGTCCATCGCGCCAGCGGCGAGGTCCGGAAGGCTAGGCGCGGCACATGACGTTTATGTGACAGCGTCACATGGGCCGAAGGGGAAAGAAGCGCATTTTCCCTCGACAGAGGGGTGTCACAGTGATGTCACAGAAGCTTTTTAGAGTCCGTCCCAAGCCCGAAAGGGACTACTTCTGACCTCTAAAAGGAAGCTTCATGAAAACGACGTTCAAATTTGCAACAGCCGGCCTCATCGCCGCGATGTTCTCCATCCCCGCCTTCGCCCAGGACGTGACTGGCGCCGGCGCCAGCTTCCCGGCACCGCTGTATGCCAAGTGGGCTTCCGACTTCAACAAGGCCACCGGCGTCAAGATCAACTACCAGTCGGTCGGTTCGGGTGCCGGCCTCAAGCAGATCGAAGCCAAGACCGTCGACTTCGGCGCCTCGGACGCTCCCCTGAAGGACGAAGAACTGCAGGCCAAGGGCCTGATGCAGTTCCCCACCGTCATCGGCGGCGTGATCCCCGTGGTCAACATCCAGGGCGTGAAGCCCGGTGAGCTGAAGCTCAGCGGCCAGGTCCTGGGCGACATCTACCTGGGCAAGATCACCAAGTGGAACGACCCCGCCATCAAGGCCCTGAACGCTTCCATCAACCTGCCTGACGCAGCCATCGCCCCGGTTCGCCGCGCCGACGGCTCGGGCACCAGCTTCCTGTTCACCAACTACCTGAGCAAGGTCAACGCCGAGTGGAAGACCAAGGTCGGTGAAGGCACGGCCGTGAACTGGCCCACCGGTGCGGGCGGCAAGGGCAACGAAGGCGTCGCAGCCTTCGTGAACCGCCTGCCGAACTCGATCGGCTACGTCGAATACGCCTACGTCAAGCAGAACAAGATGACGTACGCACAGATGCAGAACGCCGCCGGCAACTTCGTGTCGCCCGACGACTCGGCATTCAAGGCTGCCGCTTCCGGCGCCGACTGGAGTAAGAGCTTCTACCAGGTGCTGACCAACCAGGCCGACAAGGGCGCATGGCCCATCACCGGCGCCACCTTCATCCTGATGCAGAAGGTTCAGGACAAGCCCGCCAACGCCACCACGGTGCTGAAGTTCTTCGACTGGGCCTACAAGAGCGGCGACAAGACGGCCGACGACCTCGACTACGTGCCGATGCCCGACGGCGTGAAGGCCACCATCGCCAAGGCATGGGGTGACGTGAAGGATGCGTCCGGCAAGCCCGTCGCGTTCAAGTAATCCAACCTTCAGTCCAGATCGGCGCGTTCATGAGCAATTCTTCGCTCAAGGACGCGTCGCTTTCGTCTTTGCCGGAGCGACCTGTGTCATCCACCTTTCCTGCCGCTGCCACCTCCCTCGACCTCGCGGCCGAGCGCGGTCGTGCCACCGCCACCCCGCCACCCGCGAAGGCAGCCCGTTCCGGCCCGATGGCCGACCGCCTGTTCGGCTGGGCCGCCAAGGGCGCCGCGCTGCTGACGCTCGCGCTGCTCATCGGCATCCTGCTGTCGCTCATCGCCGGCGCATGGCCCGCCATCTCGAAGTACGGCCTCGGCTTCCTCACCAGCAGCGTGTGGGACCCCGTCAAGGAGGAGTACGGCGGCCTGGTCATGATCTACGGCACGCTGGCCACCTCGATCATCGCCCTGATCATCGCGGTGCCCGTCAGCTTCGGCATTGCGCTTTTCCTGACCGAACTCTCGCCCAACTGGCTCAAGCGCCCGTTGGGTACCGCCATTGAACTGCTGGCTGCAGTGCCGTCGATCGTGTACGGCATGTGGGGCCTGCTGGTCTTCGGCCCGATCCTGTCGACCTGGGTCCAGCAGCCGCTGCAGAAGCTGCTGAGCGGCGTGCCCTACCTCGGCGCGCTGGTCTCCGGCCCGCCTGTGGGCATCGGCATCCTGTCGGCCGGCATCATCCTGGCCATCATGATCATCCCGTTCATCGCCTCGGTGATGCGCGACGTGTTCGAAGTCACGCCGCCGCTGCTGAAGGAGTCGGCCTACGGTCTCGGCTCGACCACCTGGGAGGTCGTCTCCAAGGTCGTGCTGCCCTACACCAAGGCCGGCGTCGTCGGCGGCATCATGCTCGGCCTGGGCCGCGCGCTGGGCGAAACGATGGCCGTCACGTTCGTGATCGGCAACATGAACCAGCTCAACTCCCTGTCGGTGTTCGAGGCTGCGAACAGCATCACCTCGGCACTCGCCAACGAATTCGCCGAAGCCGGCGCCGGCCTCCACCAGGCCGCGCTGATGTACCTCGGCCTCGTGCTGTTCTTCATCACCTTCGTCGTGCTGTCGCTGTCGAAGATGCTGCTGGCTCGCATGAAGAAGAGCGAAGGAACCAAATCGTGAGTACCGCGCAAAACCTGATGACCGCCAAGGCGCTGGCAGAAGCGCGCCAGGCCAAGTTCGCCTCGCGCAACCGCGTCAACAAGATCGCACTGACGCTGTCGCTCGCCGCGATGGCGTTCGGCGTGTTCTGGCTGGTGTGGATCCTCTGGGAGACGCTGCGCCAGGGCGTCGGCGGCCTCGCCATCGCCACCTTCACCGAGATGACCCCGCCTCCGAACGAGGCGGGCGGCATCGCGAATGCGATCTTCGGCTCGTTCGTGATGGTGATGATGGCCACCTTCGTGGGCACGCCCATCGGCATCATGGCCGGCATCTACCTGGCCGAGTACAACCCCAAGGGGTGGCTCTCGTCGGTGACGCGCTTCGTCAACGACATCCTGCTGTCGGCGCCGTCCATCGTGATCGGCCTGTTCGTCTACGCGGTGGTGGTGGCCTACTTCAAGACCTTCTCGGGCCTGGCCGGTGCGATCGCGCTGGCGCTGATCGTGATCCCGGTGGTCATCCGCACCACCGAGAACATGCTGCAGCTGGTTCCGCCCGGCCTGCGCGAAGCGGCCTACGCGCTCGGCACGCCGAAGTGGAAGGTCATCCTGAGCATCACCCTGCGCGCCGCACGCGCCGGTGTGGTCACGGGTGTGCTTCTGGCGGTGGCACGCATTGCCGGCGAAACCGCGCCGCTGCTGTTCACCGCGCTGAACAACCAGTTCTGGACCGCCGACATGAGCCAGCCCATGGCCAGCCTGCCGGTCACGATCTTCAAGTTCGCAATGAGCCCGTATGAAAACTGGCAACAACTGGCATGGGCCGGCGTGTTCCTGATCACCATCGCCGTGCTCGCCCTCAACATCCTGGCGCGGGTACTGACGCGCACCAAACTCTAAAGAAGACGCCAACATGCCTACCACCGTTGCACCCCAACAAACGTCGCGCTCGAAGATCTCGGTCAAGGACCTGAACTTCTACTACGGCAAGTTCCATGCACTCAAGGGCATCAACCTCGAGATCCCGGAGAACAAGGTGACGGCCTTCATCGGTCCGTCGGGCTGCGGCAAGTCGACCCTGCTGCGCACCTTCAACCGCATGTTCGAGCTCTATCCCGAGCAGCGCGCCGAGGGCACGATCGCCCTGGACGGCGAGAACCTGCTGACCTCCAAGCAGGACGTGGCGCTGATCCGTGCCAAGGTCGGCATGGTGTTCCAGAAGCCGACGCCGTTCCCGATGTCGATCTACGACAACATCGCCTTCGGCGTGAAGCTGTTCGAGAACCTCTCGGCCAGCGAAATGGACGACCGCGTCGAATGGGCGCTGAAGAAGGCCGCGCTGTGGACCGAAGTGCGCGACAAGCTGCAGCAGAGCGGCTCGGGCTTGTCCGGCGGCCAGCAGCAGCGCCTGTGCATTGCACGCGGCATTGCGATCAAGCCCGAAGTGCTGCTGCTCGACGAGCCCTGCTCGGCACTCGACCCGATCTCGACCGCGAAGATCGAGGAACTGATCGCCGAGCTGAAGAACGAATACACGGTGGTCATCGTGACGCACAACATGCAGCAGGCCGCCCGCTGCAGCGACTACACCGCCTACATGTACCTCGGCGACCTGATCGAGTTCGGTGCCACAGAACAGATGTTCTTCAAGCCGCAGCGCAAGGAAACCGAGGACTACATCACCGGCCGCTTCGGTTGAAGTCAAAGGAGACAACATGACCGAGAAACACCTTTCCAGCCAGTTCGACAGCGAACTCAATGGCGTCTCGTCGCGCGTGATGGAGCTCGGCGGCATGGTCGAGTCGCAGATCCACCAGGCCGTGTACGCACTGCTGCAGTTCGATGCCGAGGCGGCCGACCGCGTGATGGAGACCGAGCATCGCGTGAACGCGATGGAGATCGACATCGACCGCGAGCTGTCGTCGATCATCGCGCGCCGTCAGCCCACCGCACGCGACCTGCGCCTGCTGATCGCCATCAGCAAGACCACGGCCAACCTCGAGCGCGTGGGCGACGAGGCCAACAAGATCGCACGCATGGTCAAGTCGATCATCGAGAGCGGATCGGCCCGTCAGCTGCCCACGACCGAGCTGCGCATCGCGGCCGACCTGGCCTCGGGCCTGCTGCGCAAGGCGCTGGACGCGTTCGCGCGCCTGGACACCGCCGCGGCGCTGTCGATCCTGAAGGACGACGACCTGATCGACAAGGAGTTCGACGGTTTCGTGCGCAAGCTGGTCACCTACATGATGGAAGACCCGCGCACCATCTCCGCCAGCCTGGACCTGCTGTTCCTGGCAAAGGCCATCGAACGCATCGGCGATCACGCCAAGAACATCGCCGAGTTCATCATCTACATCGTCAAGGGTGCCGATGTGCGGCACACTTCGATGCAAGAAATCGAGTCCGCGCTTCAATGACCAACCCCCAGGCTTGCCCACTTCGTGTGGCCGCCAACCCCCTTGCAGGGGGTAACGCCAGCGGTCCGGCGAAGCCGGTTCCGCGGCGTTCGCTGGAAGGGACCGGGGCGACCTGCAAGTGAGCAAATAACATGAAAAAACCCCGAGTCCTGATCGTCGAAGACGAGTCCTCGATCGCCGAGCTGATCGCCGTCAACCTGCGCCACAACGGCTTCGAGCCGATCTGGTCGGAGGACGGCGCCGCAGCCCAGCGCGAGATAGACGCCTTCCTGCCGGACCTGATCCTGCTCGACTGGATGCTGCCCGGCCAGAGCGGCCTGCAGCTCGCGCGCCAGTGGCGCAAGGACCCGCGCACCAAGTCCATTCCGATCCTGATGCTGACCGCCCGTGGCGACGAGCCCGACAAGGTGGCAGGGCTGGATGCCGGTGCCGACGACTACATCACCAAGCCGTTCTCGACCCAGGAGATGCTGGCCCGCATCCGTGCGGTGCTGCGCCGCCGGGCGCCGGAAGTGGTGACCGAACGCGTCGAGATCGGCGAGCTCGCGCTCGACACGTCCACGCACCGCGTGACCTGGCAGGGCGGCGCGCTGAAGGTCGGCCCGACCGAGTTCAAGCTGCTGGCTTACCTGATGCAGCACGCCGAGCGCGTGCACAGCCGGGCGCAGTTGCTCGACAAGGTGTGGGGCGACCACGTCTACATCGAAGAACGCACGGTCGACGTGCACGTCAAGCGTCTGCGCGAATCGCTGGGCGCGGCGGCACCGATGGTGGAAACCGTCCGCGGCGCCGGCTATCGCCTGACGGCCCAAGTGACGGTTTGAACGCTGTGGTGTCCGCTGATGTCGGGCGCGGATAATCGCCCGCCATGCCTTTTCGTATTGCTGCATTTTTAATAGCGTCTCTGCTCTTCGGAGCGGGCGCTGTCGCGGCATTCGGCTTGAAGTTCGTGTGGTTGGGAGCCTGGGCGGGCGCCGTGGTCTGGCTCGCGCTCGATGCCTGGCGCGCTCAGCGCCTGCTGCAGGTCTTGCGCAACGATGCGGCCGGTCTGCCGGCGCGGGGACCGGGTGTCTGGGGCGAACTGTCGGAGCGCATTCGCAAGCTGCTGCGTGACCGCGAGCAGCAGATACGCCAGGCGGAAGACCGCTTGCATGAGTTCCTGGCGGCGATCCAGGCTTCGCCCAACGGCGTGGTGCTGCTCGACGAGCACGGCCGCATCGAGTGGTGCAACCAGACGGCGGCCGCGCAGTTCGGCATCGACGCCGAGCGCGACCTGGCCCAGCACCTGGCGAACCTGGTGCGAGACCCTGCCTTCGTGGCCTACCTGGCGTCCTGGAACTACAGCCGCGACGTGATCATCGACGCGCCCGGCATCGGCAGCCACGCGCACCAGCGCGGCCACGCGGTGCGGCTGTCGGTGCAGGTGCATCCCTATGCCGGCAACCGCCGCATGCTGCTCACGCGCGATATCACCGCGCTCGAGCAGGCCGAGGCGATGCGGCGCGACTTCGTTGCCAACGTGTCGCACGAGATCCGCACGCCGCTGACGGTGCTGGCGGGCTTCGTCGAGACGCTGCAGAACCTGCCGCTCGATGCCGACGAACGCACGCGCTACCTGTCGCTGATGGGGCAGCAGTCGCATCGCATGGAAACGCTGGTGAACGACCTGCTGACGCTGTCGCGCCTCGAAGGCAGCGCGGCACCATCGGGCAACCAGTGGATCCGCATCCGCGCGTTGCTGGCGCAGTGCGAGGACGAAGGGCGCGGCCTCTCGGGCCGGCTGGCCCCGCTGGGGCACAAGCTCTCGTTCACCATGGATGCCGAGTCGGAGGTGTCGGGCGCGCCGACCGAATTGCAGAGCGCGATGTCGAACCTGCTGAGCAATGCCATCCGGTACACGCCGGGCGGTGGCGAGGTGGCCGTGAGCTGGCGCGTGTTGCCCGACGGCCGCGGCGAGTACGCCGTGAGGGACACCGGCCCGGGCATCGCCGCGGAGCACATTCCACGGTTGACGGAGCGCTTCTACCGCATCGACCGCAGCCGCTCGCGCGAGACGGGCGGCACGGGGCTGGGCCTGGCGATCGTGAAGCACATTGCGCAGCGGCACGGCGCCGAGTTGCGCATCGAGAGCGCGGTCGGCAAGGGCTCGCGCTTCGCGCTGGTGTTTCCGGCGACCCGCGTGCGCGAGGCACGCGTGCTGGCGGCCAAGTAGCCGGCGTCGGCTCGGGCCGGCCGCCGCGGATCTATCCGCCGCGCCGGGCCATGGTCCAGCGCAGCAGCACGCCGAACAGCAGTGCCGCCAGCGCCAGGGCACCGGCGCTCATGATCCAGAACGCCAGCGGCGATTGCATCGCGGGCCACGGGCCCAAGCCGCGATAGGCCAGAAGATAGCTGCCGCCCAGTCCGATTCCCCAGAGCATCGTGCAGTAGATGACCAGAGGCGCCAGCGTGACGCGGTAGCAGCGCAGCACGAAAACGCACAGCGTCTGCAGCGCGTCGGCCAAGTGGTAGGTTGCCACCACCAGAAGCAGTGTCGCGGCCAGCGCGATCACCGCGGGGTTGTCGGAGTACACGTTGGCCAGCTGGAAGCGCAGCGTCAGCATGCCGACCGCGAACAGGACGGCGCACAGCACGGTCAGCTCGAAGCCGAGCCGGCAGGCGTGGCGCGCCTTGGCAGTGTCGCGCGCGCCGAGCCAGAAGCTCACGCGCGCGCTGGTGGCAATGGCCAGCGACAGCGGCACCATGTAGGCCACCGCCAGCAGGTTCGCGGCGATCTGGTGGGCGGCCGCGGCCACGGTGCCAAGGCGTGCGATGAACAGCGCCATCAGCGTAAAGGAGGTCACTTCGACCAGCACCGCGAGGCCGCCGGGCACGCCCATGCGTGCGAACTGGCGGATCGTGCCCCAGTCGGGCGCCTCGAGGCGCTGCCACAGCCGGTAGTTGCGGTAGAAGTCGCCGTAGCGCAGCAGCCAGATGGCGCAGCCCAGCATGGCCCAGTTGACGCACAGCGTGGCCCAGCCGCAGCCCACGAGGCCCATCGCCGGCAAGCCAGCGCCGCCGAACGTGAACCAGATCGACAGCGGCAGCTTCACGAGCAGAGAGGCCAGCTGCAGCCAGGTGACGAGCTGCGGCTTACCCAGGCTCTGGTTGAGGGTGCTGAACAGCCGGAACAGGAGCGCGGGCGCCAGGCCGAAGGCCAGCACGACCAGGTACGCCTCGACTTCGCCGCGCATCTCGGGTGGCACCTGGGTGAGTCGCAGCACGGCGCCCGGTGAAAGCAGCACGGCCATGCCGAGCACGATCGCGATGCCTGCCAGATAGAGCGACTGGCGCACCGAGCGGCCCACCTCCGCGCCGCGGCCGCCACCGTGCAGTTCGGCCCACACCGGAAGCAGCGCCTGCAGCACGCCCATGAGCGAGACATACACGCTCACGAACACCGCCGCGCCCACGGAAAGTGCGGCCAGCGCATGTTCGGAATATCGCCCCGCGATGATGGTGTCGGTCACGCCGAAGGCCATCACGGCCAGCTGGCCGACCAGCACCGTGCCTGCGTGCCGCGCGATCAGGCTGCGTTCGCCGGCCACGTGCTAGGGCGCGATCTTCTGGTAGAGCAGCAGGTCGTCCGCGGGACTGCTGGGGCGGCGCAGCGTACCGGCGAAGCGCCACTGGTCGAACGGGATGATGGTGTGCAGCCGTTCGATGGTTTCGGGGCTGGCCAGCAGCCAGGTGCAGCTGTTGTCGAGCAGCAGCGGCTTCACGTCGAGCTGGCCGTGGTGGCGAAGCGCGGCAATATGGGCGCGGCTCAGCGCCAGTTCGGCAATGCAGCCCGGCTGCTTGCCGACCCGATCGACCACCGCATTGACCTGCGGCACGTAGCTGCGCGCGTAGTCGATGGGTGGCAGCCACAGCGTCATGAGCAGCATCCAGCAGAGCGCGGTGCCCCCGGCGGGCAGCACCAGCGTTTTCCAGAGCGCAGCGCGATGGCGCCCGGTGCGCCAGCGCACCAGCCAGCACCAGGCGATGGTTGCGGCCGCCGCAAGCACCACGGCGATGGCAGAGAACTCCGGCACGAAGCCCGGTACCAGACGCGCCACGCTGGCCGCAGGCTTGGGCGGCGCACCTGTCTGCATGGCGATCCAGTAGATCCAGCCCAGCACGGCCAGTCCGCTGAAGAACAGCACGTTGAACCAGTCGATCAGGGCCGAAGCGCTGCGGCGGAAGGTCGGCAGGGCGAAGGCCGCCAGCGTGGCGAAGGCCGGCAGGGCCAGCAGCAGCGAGCGGTCGGAGTAGTCGGTCGTCCAGGTGGCGGCCAGAGGCACCAGAGCGAACCAGAACGGCAGCGCCACATGGCGCGCCGTGAGCTGGCGCCGCCAGCGCCAGAGCGTCCAGACGGCCAGCGGCCAGACCGGCCAGGTGAACCACAGCAGGAGGCGGGCCTGGCTTCGGACGTCGTTGAGCACGGAGCCGTTGACCAGGGTGATCTTCCAGGTCGGCAGCTTCAGGCCGAACACCAGCACCGCGGCCAGCACGGTGACGCCGATCATGGTGAGAAGGGCGCCGCGGGTGTAGCCGGGGCCGGTGTCTTCGTCGACGTACAGATCGGCGCCGGCAGCCAGGGCATCTTTTCGACGCTCGTAGCCGATGTACAGCGCGCTGCCGATGGCCAGCGCCAGTCCGACCGTGGGCGCGCCGCTCAGCGTGATGCCGAGGGTGCCCACCGCCAATGCGATCACCGGGCCGGCACGGCGGTATGGCAGGGCGGCGACGCCGTAGAAGAGATGCGAGGCGAAGAAAAGCTGCGCCAACGCGGGAGTGGTTTCATGGCCGAGTTGGGCGAGTCCGAGGCAGGCGATCAGCGCGAGCAGCCCGCCGTCGGCAATGGCGCGGGCATAGTCGGTCGGACGGGCCTCGCCGCCGAACGCGAACGCCACGGGCTGTGCCCGCGCAGTGCGGGCCAGGTAGTAGACGGCGTACCAGGTGGCAGTGAACGTGCCCCACAGCAGGAACGCGAACACGATGCGCACGGCCAGGTCGGGGTTCAGCCACGACGGAGCGATCTTGATGGCCAGCGCGCCGATCCAGTAGGGAACGAGCGCAGGCGTCTCGGGCCGCAGGCCCAGCAGCAGCGGGTCGAACCACCGCGCGATGCCTTCGGTGGAGCGCGCCAGTTCCGCCATGTAGCCGAAGGCGGTGATGTCCGCGCTCTTCCAGGGCCCCCGGCCGACCAGGCCTGGCAGCAGGTAGGCCGCGCACAGCAGGAGCAACGCGACGCGTGGGAGGCGGCGCACTGCATTCTGGGCAACGATCGCGGGGGTGGGCTGATTCAAGAGGCGGAAATCTGGATTCGGAAAGAAAAAGGGCAGCGCGGTAAACCGGGCTGCCCTCGACGCAAAAGCGCGTGCCTTACTTCGAGGCGGCGCCGGTGGTCTTGCCGAAGCGGTTGCGGAACTTCTCGACGCGGCCGCCCATGTTGTCGACCGACTTCTGCGTGCCGGTATAGAACGGGTGCGATTCGCTCGTGGTGTCGAGCTTGAACAGCGGCAGTTCACGGCCGTCGTCGGTCTTGCCCGTTTCCTTGGTGTTCGCGCACGAACGAGTCACGAACTTGAAGCCGTTCGACATGTCGACGAACAGGACTTCGCGGTAATTCGGGTGGATGCCTTCTTTTGCCATGGTGTTTCCTTTTGCGCTGTTGGAATCAATGCGCGGTCGATGCGAGAGCCACCAGCGGCCAGTGTCTGGCGCGCTGCCTTGCAAGGAAGCCGGACGACGTGCCCAGCCGCACTTTTCGCGGAGCCGACGATTATCGCATACTGCCGCTTTTCCGAGCAAACCTGCCCCTCCCATGACCGATACACCCCTTCGCGCCGGCCTTGTCGGCTACGGTTTTGCAGGCCAGACCTTCCATGCACCGGTGCTCTCCGCCGTCCCCGGGCTTCGACTCGCGGCCGTGGCCAGTTCGCAGCCGCACAAGGTTCACGCGGACTGGCCAGGAGTGGCCGTGGTGCCGGACGCGGCGGCGCTGGTCGATCGGCCGGACATCGACCTGGTCGTGGTGGCCACGCCCAACGCCCAGCACCACCCGGTAGCGAAGGCGGCGCTGGAGGCCGGCAAACATGTCGTGGTGGACAAGCCCTTCACGCTGGACGTCGCCCAGGCCAGGGAGCTCGAACTGTTGTCAAGGCGCAACAACCGGATGCTGTCCGTTTACCAGAATCGGCGCTTCGACGCCGATTTCCTGACTCTGAAGGACCTGCTGGCCGGCGGCGAGCTAGGGCGTCCGGTGTATCTGGAATCTCATTTCGACCGCTTCCGGCCCGAGGTGAAAGTGCGCTGGCGGGAGCAGGCAGTGCCAGGTTCCGGCCTTTGGGTGGACCTGGGGGCCCACCTGGTCGACCAAGCGGTGCAGCTCTTCGGACGCCCCGACACCTTGCAGCTCGACACCGCCGTGCTGCGCGACGGCGCGGTGGTCGAGGATTACTTCCACGCCGTGCTGCGCTATGAGCAAGGACCGCACGCGCCGCTGCGCGTGGTGCTGCATTCGACGACGTTGGCTGCCAGTGCTGCGCCTCGCTACATCGTCCATGGCACGCTTGGCAGCTATATCAAGCATGGCGTCGATACGCAGGAAGACGCGCTCAGGGCCGGACAAAGGCCGCCGGCCGAAGGGTGGGGCGTCGATCCGCTCGATGGCGAGCTCACACGGGTCGGCAGCGACGGTGCGATCACCCGCCGCAGCATCGCCACGCGCGCCGGCAACTACGTCGACTATTACGCCGCGGTGCGCGACGCGATCCTGGGCCGCGGCTCGAATCCCGTGCCGCCCGAGCAGGCCGTCGCGTTGATGGAACTGCTCGACATCGGCCGCCAAAGCGCCTTCGAAGGCCGCGCCATCAAGACCGGAGGCCCATGAAAAAAGCGCGTCGACCCGCCAGGGTCGACGCGCTTTGACGGAAGAGCGTGGAGCTCAGCCGCCGCGACGCATCATGTCGAAGAACTCGACATTGGTCTTCGTCGCCTTCATGTTCTTGAGCATCAGCTCCATCGACTCGATCTCGTCCATGTTGTACATGAGCTGGCGAAGAATGCGGGTCTTCTGCAGGATCTCGGGTGCGAGCAGCAACTCTTCGCGGCGCGTGCCGCTGCGGTTGAGCTGGATCGACGGGAACACGCGCTTTTCATACAGGCGGCGGTCGAGGTGGATCTCGGAGTTGCCGGTGCCCTTGAACTCTTCGAAGATCACTTCGTCCATGCGGCTGCCGGTGTCGATCAGCGCAGTGCCGATGATAGTCAGCGAGCCGCCTTCTTCCACGTTGCGCGCCGCACCCAGGAAGCGCTTGGGACGCTGCAGCGCGTTGGAGTCGACACCGCCGGTCAGAACCTTGCCCGACGAGGGCACGACGTTGTTGTAGGCGCGGGCGAGGCGGGTGATCGAGTCGAGCAGGATCACGACGTCCTTCTTGAGCTCGACCAGGCGCTTGGCGCGCTCGATGACCATTTCGGCCACATGCACGTGGCGCGCTGCCGGTTCGTCGAAGGTCGAAGCGATGACTTCGCCCTTCACCGTGCGCTGCATTTCGGTCACTTCTTCAGGGCGCTCGTCGACGAGCAGCACCATCATGTGGACATCGGGGTAGTTGGCACTGATCGCGTGGGCGATGTGCTGCATCATCACCGTCTTGCCGCTCTTGGGCGGTGCCACGAGCAGGGCGCGCTGGCCTTTGCCGATGGGGGCGATGATGTCGATGATGCGGCCCGTGATGTTCTCTTCGCCCTTGATGCCGTCGCGCTCGAGCTTCATCTGCTCCTTGGGGAACAGCGGCGTCAGGTTTTCGAACATCACCTTGTGCTTGTTCTGCTCGGGCGGACCGTCGTTGACCTTGTCGAGCTTGGTCAGCGCGAAGTAGCGTTCGCCGTCCTTGGGCGTGCGCACTTCGCCTTCGATCATGTCGCCGGTGTGCAAATTGAAGCGGCGCACCTGGCTGGGCGAGATGTAGATGTCGTCCGTGCTGGCCGTGAAGCTGGTGTCGGGGCTGCGAAGGAAGCCGAAGCCGTCGGGCAGGATTTCGAGCACGCCATCGGCGAAGACCTGTTCGCCGGCCTTGGCGCGCTTCTTGATGATCGCGAACATCAGCTCCTGCTTGCGCATGCGGCCGACGTTTTCGATCTCAAGCGCTTCAGCCTGCTTGAGGACTTCAGACACGTGGAGTGCCTTGAGTTCGTTTAAGTGCATGGAATGACCCCTTGCGGGGTAATCGAACGGAAAACGGGGGGAGGTTGAATGTGAAGCGAGAAGTGCTTCACTAACCGGGGAACTCGAACCGGTTGCCTGTAAGGGCCGGTGATCTGTGGGAGATTATGACAGGAAAAACGCGCCGGCCAACGCATTGCGCGCTGGCCGGTTCAAATCGCTCAGGCGAGTTGCTGGTCGATGAAGGCCGTGAGTTGCGCCTTGCTCATGGCGCCGACCTTGGTTGCGGCCAGCTGGCCGTCCTTGAACAGCATCAGCGTAGGGATGCCGCGAATGCCGAACTTGGCGGGGATGTCGCGGTTCTCGTCCACGTTCAGCTTGGCGATCTGCAACTTGCCTTCGTAGGCGGTCGACACTTCGTCGAGGATCGGGGCGATCATCTTGCAGGGGCCGCACCATTCGGCCCAGTAATCGACCAGCACGGGCTGGCTGGACTTGAGCACGTCGGCCTCGAAAGAGGAATCGGAGATGTGTTTGATGAGTTCGCTGGCCATGTGATGTGTCCTTGTGCGCAGAGAGTTTCGGTGCAGCTAAAGTGCTGGTCATTGTGACAGAAACCAAGGGGTGGCGTGCCGCGCGGGGACGCTATCGCGGCGATAGCCAATGCCCTTGCAGGTCACGTCCCACGCTCTCAAATCCCTCGATAGAACATGAACGAAGGCCACCCCGTCCAGGCCCTGTGGTGCGATCCCGTCGATGGCGTCGTCGCGCGCATCGTCCGCGCTCTGGGCGAGCGCGAGCTGCACGCCGCCCGCACGGTGGTGCTGGTGCCGTATGCGCAGCTCATGGGGGTCGCGCGCGCCATGTGGGCGCGCTGCGGCAGTCCCGGCTTCGTGCCCCGTTTTGAAACCACCCACAACTGGGCCCGCAGCGCGGGCGGGTTCGTGCCCACCGGCTACGACATCGCGCACGACATGGCCCGTGACCTCGTGACCGCACAGGCGCTGCTGTCGCAGGCGGGCTTCCATGCCGAGCGCTTCGCCATGGCCGGCCGTGTGGTCGAACTGGCATATCAACTGGCGCCGCTCGCCGCTGCCGTGACGCCTGAAGAGCGCGTCGAAGGCTGGGCCCGGCGCGCAGCGGGCGTCGCCGAAGCAGGCAGCGAGTCGGAGTGGTTCCGCATCGAGAGCGCGCTGATCCGCGTCGCCGTGGCCTGGGTGTCGACCTCGGGCTTCGCGACCGACGTGCTGCTGCGCGAGTCCACGCGGTCGCAGGTCGATGCGCTGATCGTGCTCGAAGGCTTCCAGCCCGACCCGCTGACGCAGTCGCTGTGCGCCCTGTGGGGCGACCATGCGTTGCATCTTTCGCTCGTGCCCGCCGGCGCACCGCCGCAGCCCGCGGCGTCCCATGTGGCGCTCGACCCCGAGGACGAAGCCCAGCTCGCCGCCGCCTGTGTGCTTCGCCACCTTGCCGAAGATCGCGCCCCCGTCGCGCTGATTGCCACCGACCGCGCGCTGACCCGCCGCATCAGCGCCCAGCTTGCCGCGCAAGGCGTCGTCACGCACGACGAAACCGGCTGGAAGCTCTCGACCACGCGCGCCGCGGCCACCCTGATGACCGCGCTGCGCGCCTGTGCGCACGACGCCAGCAGCGACCAGGTGCTCGAGTGGCTCAAGGGGGGCGCCGATGGCGACGCGCCCACTGTGCAGGCGCTGGAAGTGCGCCTGCGCCGCGAAGGCCTGCGCGACTGGTCCGCGTGGTGCAGCCTGGTGGCACGCAGCGAGAAATCGCAGGATGTCGCGCTGCTGGCCTACACCGAGGCCATCGAAGAGCGCCGGGCGCCCATGGTCCGCGCGCGCGCTTTGGCCGAGTGGCTGCGCGCACTGCGGGAGCTGCTCGAGGCCGGCGGGCAATGGCAGCTGCTGGTCGACGACTTCGCAGGCGGCAAGGTCATTGGCGCGCTGTGGCTCGATGCCGGCGCGCACGGCGACGACGATGAGTTTCCTGGCGGACGCCACACCCTGGCCGAATTTTCCGCCTGGGTGCGCGACGTGCTCGAAGACGCGAGCTTCGTTCCGCCCGCTGGCGACCAGGCCCCGCGCGTGGTCGTGCTGCCGTTGTACCAACTGCTCGGCCGTGCCTTCGGCGCGGTGGTCATTCCCGGCTGCGACGACCGTCGCCTGCCCGCGTCGCCCGAGCCGCCGGGCAACTGGAGCGCAGCCCAGCGCCAGGACCTCGGCCTGCCCCTGCGCGAAACGCTCGAGGCCGCGCAGCGTGCCGCATGGGCCGCCGCCTTGCGCAACCCGTGCTGCGAACTGCTCTGGCGCCAGTCCGACGTCACTGGCGAGCCTGTCAGTCCGAGCCCGCTGGTGCAGGCGTTGCGGCTCGACCATGCCCTGGAGCCGTCCGTCGACCCGCGGCTGCCGCGCGAGGTCGCCGTGCGGCCGACGGCCGTTCCGCAGCCTTCGGGCGCGCTGTTGCCGCTGGAGAACATCTCCACCAGCGTCTACGAGGACCTGCGCCGCTGCCCCTATCGCTTCTTCGCGCTGCGCCAGTTGGGGCTGCGCAGCGCCGACGAGCTTGATGCCGAGGTGGACAAGCGGGACTTCGGCAACTGGCTGCACGCGGTGCTGGGGCACTTCCACGAGGCCCTGATCGAAACACCCACGCAAGATGCGCAGGAGCGGCTCGCCCTCATCGAGGACGCGGCGCAGCGCAGCACGCGCGAGATGGCGTTGTCCGATGCGGAGTTCCTGCCGTTCGCCGCGGCATGGCCCGCGGTGCGCGACGGCTATCTCGGCTGGTTTGCCGGCCACGAGGCGAGCGGCGCCGTCTTCGTCGAGGCCGAGCCCTGGAAGGAGCAGCCGCTGGGCAAGCTGCGGCTCGTCGGCCGGCTCGACCGCATCGACCGCATGCCCGACGGGCAGGCCTTCGTGATCGACTACAAGACCGAATCGTCGTCGGTGACCAAGGAGCGCGTGAAGGAGCCCACCGAGGACACGCAGCTTGCGTTCTACGCTGCGCTGGTGGCCGACGACACGCTGCGCGCGGCCTATGTGAATGTCGGCGAGAAGTCGTCCGGCACCCAGACCGTCGAGCAGCCTGCCGTGGTCGAGGCACGCGACGCGCTGCTGGCCGGGATCATCGAGGACTTCGCGCGCATCGCGCAGGGGGCGGCGCTGCCGCCACTGGGCGAGGGCGCCGTGTGCGACTACTGCGCAGCCCGCGGCCTGTGCCGCAAGGACTTCTGGGAACTGTCGAAATGAGCGGCGCAGCCTACGAACACAACGGCCGCCACGTCGAGCGGGAGGCCTTCTATACCGTTGCCTGCGACCCGCGCCGATCGGTCGCCGTGGAAGCGTGTGCCGGCGCCGGCAAGACCTGGATGCTGGTGTCGCGCATTCTTCGCGCGCTGCTGGAGGAGGGCGAATCGGCCTGCGAGCCGCACGAGATCCTGGCCATCACCTTCACCAAGAAGGCGGCCGGCGAGATGCGCGAACGCCTCGACCAGTGGCTCGAAGCCTTCGCCGAGCTTCCGCCCGAGAAGCTGCTGCACGAACTCGTGATCCGCGGCGTCGAGCCCGCCGCCGCGCACGCCGCGGTGCCGCGCCTGAAGGGTCTCTATCGGCGGCTGCTTGAATCCGGCCGGCCGGTCCAGTTCCGTACCTTCCATGCGTGGTTCGCGGGCCTGTTGCGCAATGCGCCGCTTGCCGTGTTGCGCGAACTCGGCCTGCCGTCGAACTACGAGCTGCTCGAGGACGACGCCGAGGCGCGCGGGCACACGTGGCGACCGTTCTTCGAGGCCGTCACCGCCGACAAGGCTGCGCTGGCCGACTACTACGCGGTGGTCGCCACGCACGGCCGCTCGCAGACCGCAAAGGCGCTGGGCGAGGCGCTCTCCAAGCGGGTCGAATTCTCGTTGGCCGACCCGGAGAACGCCGTGCAGCACTTCGGCGCGCTTCATCCCGCGCTCGAAGGTCTCGCCGAGCCGACCGACGCGCTGCGCGGCGAGCACGTGCGCCGCCGCTGGCTCGACCGCGCAGCCGCGCTGGGCCGCGAGACCAACAAGACACCGCAGAAGGCGGCCGAAGCCATCATCGACATCTTCGGCACCGGCGAACCCGATGCCGACGCGCTGCCGGCCGCGCTTGCACACCTGCGCAAGAACTTCTTTGTCGCGACCGAAGACCGGCTCAACAAGAACCTGCTGAAGTTCCCTGCGGCCGTCGACGCCGAGGCCGAGCTGCAGGTGCTGTGCGGCGCCCAGGCGCAGCATGCTGCGTGGCTCTACCAGCAGCGCATGACGCGTCTCACTCGCCTGCTCATTGCCGCTTTCGCCGAGGTGAAGCGCGCCCACGGCTGGGTTGACATGAACGACGTGGAGCAGGCCGCGCAGCTGCTGCTCGGCCAGTCGGCGCTGTCGGGGTGGGTGCAGGAGCGGCTCGATGCGCGCATCGCGCACCTGCTGATCGACGAGTTCCAGGACACGAACCCGCTGCAATGGCAGGCGCTCTACGGCTGGCTCAGCGCCTACGTCGGCGCGGGCAGCAGCGCGCCGCGCGTGTTCATCGTCGGCGACCCCAAACAGAGCATCTACCGCTTCCGCCGTGCCGAGCCGCAGGTGTTCATCGCGGCCAAGAAGTTCGTGCGCGAAGGTTTGGGCGGCGAACTGCTCAACTGCGACCACACGCACCGCAACGCACGTGGCGTGGTCAGGCTGGTCAATGCCGCCATGCTCGCCGCGCAGGATGCCGGCGAGTTCGACGGCTACCGCGCCCACACCACCGAGCGCACCGACGAGGGCGAGCTGTTGAAGCTGCCGGCCATCGATCGCGATGCACTCGGCAATGCGGCCGACGCCGAACCTGCGGACGACGGCATGCTGCACTGGCGCGACAGCCTGGTCACGCCGCGCGTGCTGCCGGAGGAGCAGCTGTTGCAGAAGGAGTGCGAGCAGGCCGCGCAATGGGTCGCACAGCGCATTGCCGACGGGACGCCGCCGCGCCAGATCATGGTGCTGGCGCGCCGCCGCAGCCGCCTGTCGGCCATGCAGGACGCGCTGCGCCAACGCCACATTCCCGTGCAGCAACCCGAGAAGAACGAGCTCCATGACGCGCCCGAGGTGCAGGACGTGGTCGCGCTGATCGACGTGCTCGTTTCGCCCGCGCACGACCTGTCGCTGGCGCGCGCGCTCAAGTCGCCGGTGTTCGGTGTCGACGACGAAGCTTTGGTCCAGCTCGCGCTGCGCCAGCGCGAGCGCGGCATGGTCAGCTGGTTCGCGCTGGTCCTGAAGGACGAGACCCTGCCGCCGGTGCTGGTCGATGCCGGATTGAAACTGAAGAAATGGCAGCGCTGGCTGATGACGCTGCCGCCGCACGATGCGCTCGACGCGATCTTTCACGACGGCGACCTGCTCGCGAAATTCGGCGCTGCCGTGCCGGCCACCATGCGCGCGAGTGCGCTGGCCAACTTGCGCGGCGTGCTGACCGCGTCACTCGAAATCGATGGGGCGCGCTTCGTCACGCCGTATGCGCTGGTGCGCGCCTTGCGCGCAGGCGGCGTGCGTGCGCCGACCGTTGCAGCACCCGACGCGGTACAGCTCCTGACGGTGCACGGTGCCAAGGGCCTCGAGGCCAACACCGTGCTGATGCTCGACTGCGACGCCGCGCCGCCGCGCTCGCAGACCATGGGGGTGCTGGTCGAGTGGAAGGGCAGCGACAGCGCGCCCACGCGCTTCGTTTTCCTCGCGAGCGAGAAGGCGCCGCCTGCGTGCGCGGTATCGCTGCTGGAAGAAGAGCAACGCGCGCGGCATCGCGAGGAACTCAACGGCCTCTACGTCGCGACCACGCGGGCGCGAGAGCGGCTGGTGCTGTCGTCCGTGCGGCCGGCGCGCGCCAACGAAAGCAGTTGGTGGAGCCGGCTGGAACCGCTGTGCGAGCGTACGGAGGCGGGGGAGCCGCTCGTCGAGCTGGCCATCGCCGGTGGCACGGGCAGCTTCTCGATGAGCCGGATGCCCGAAGTGCCGCCGTCAGCGGAGGCGCCGACCGCGAAAGACGCGAGGAAGAAGGCCGCCGATGCGACCGTCGAT
The DNA here is from genome assembly GCF_902712855.1 of Variovorax paradoxus. NCBI lineage: Bacteria > Pseudomonadati > Pseudomonadota > Betaproteobacteria > Burkholderiales > Comamonadaceae > Variovorax > Variovorax paradoxus. Next base: position 3,792,615 of record NZ_LR743507.1, on the reverse strand, counting down.
GCGCGTGCCGCCGCGTTCGGACAGGCCATGCACCGGCTGCTCGAGTGGGCCGTGCCTGGCGAGCCGCTGCCGGCCGCGCACGTGCGCGCCGCGGCCCGCGAATTCATGCTCGACGCCCAGCAGGCGCGCGGCGCTGCCGCCTTGGCCCAGCGCATCCGCGCGGGAGAAGGCGCGTGGGTGTGGGACGATCGCAGGGTCGACTGGCATGGCAATGAGGTCACGCTGGTGCACGAAGGCGAGACCTTGCGTATCGACCGCCTCGTGCGGGAGCGCGATGGCGGCGCCTGGTGGATCCTCGACTACAAATCCGCGGCGCGCCCGGAGCGGGACGCCGCGCTGATCGCACAGATGCAGCGCTATCGCGCCGCGGTGCAACATGCCTACCCCGGTGCCACGGTCCGCGTCGCGTTCCTCACCGGGCAGGGCGAACTGGTAAATCTCGAATGACTGTTTCTCCTGTCGTTGCCGTGATCGGCGGCGGACCCGCCGGGCTGATGGCGGCGGAAGTGTTGAGCGCGTCCGGTGCACAGGTGCACGTGTACGACGCCATGCCCTCGGTGGGGCGCAAGTTCCTGCTGGCCGGGCGCGGCGGGCTCAACCTCACGCATTCCGAACCGCTCGACGCGTTCATGGGGCGCTTCGGCGATCGGCGCGCCGAGCTCGAGCCGATGCTCGCGCAGTTCGGTCCGCAGCAGGTCCGCGATTGGGCGACGGGGCTGGGCGTCGAGACTTTCGTCGGCACCTCGGGACGGGTATTTCCGAAGGACATGAAGGCCGCGCCGTTGCTGCGTTCGTGGCTGCAGCGGCTGCGCGCGGCCGGCGTGCAGTTTCACATGCGGTATCGCTGGCTCGGCGAAGGCGCGGTCGATCTGTCCGCCCTGCGGTTTGCAACACCTGCGGGCGAAGTCACTGCGAAGGCCGATGCGGTCGTGCTCGCGCTGGGCGGCGCGAGCTGGGCACGGCTCGGCTCCGACGGCGCCTGGGCCCTGTGGCTGCAGGCGCGGGGCGTGGACGTCGCGCCGCTGCGGCCTGCCAACTGCGGCTTCGACGGCAGCGGCTGGACCGAACACTTCTCGAGCCGCTTCGCCGGCCAGCCGTTCAAGTCGGTGGCGGTCTCGTTCACCGACAGCCAGGGACGGCACTTTGCGCGCAAGGGCGAGTTCGTGGCGACGGCGACGGGCATCGAAGGCAGCCTGATCTACGCAGCCTCCGCGCTGCTGCGCGACGAGATCGCCGCAAACGGCAGTGCCACTCTGCTGCTCGACCTGTTGCCCGACCGCAGCGCCGAACAGGTGCTGGCGGCCGTCAGGCATCCCCGCGGCGCTCGCTCGCTGAGCAGCCACCTGAAGAGCCGCCTGGGCCTTGACGGCATCAAGGCCGGTGTGCTGCACGAAGTGCTGAGCCGCGACGCAATGGCGGATGCAACGCAACTGGCCGCCACGATCAAGGCGGTGCCGCTGAAGCTGGTCGCGACCCGACCCGTGGATGAGGCGATCAGCACCGCCGGCGGCGTGCGCTTCGATGCGCTCGATGTGCAACTGATGGCCAATGCACTGCCCGGCGTGTTCGTGGCAGGGGAGATGCTCGACTGGGAAGCGCCGACAGGCGGCTATCTGCTGACGGCGTCGATGGCCAGCGGTGTCGCAGCGGCGCGCGGCGTCATCCAGCGGCTGGACCTGTGAAGGCCTCGTGCCGTCGGAATTTCGCTTTTCGCCGAGAGTTTTTGCAAGCCCCGTTTCATTTCGCGTGGAATGAAACGTGACTTTGAAGAGGTTGACGAGCCTTACCGCCGCCCTCGAATCCCTTATGGTCAATAAAATCAATGACTTACGGGGACTGGGTTAAGACTAGGTTCTACAATTTGGTTGCACAGCCGATCTGATCCTAACAGGGGCGCGGCCGACAAGGTAGCGTTTGGCTAGCCGCCTCTTGCCTTCTTGGTCCACCCTTCGCGCCCAGGGGGTGCGACTTCCTCGCGCAAAATCTTCTCGATCAAAAAATTGATCTTCTGATTCACAAAGCTCTGCACGTGCTCGATTAGCTCTTTAGTTTGGATTTGACCATTCGAGCTCTCGATGTGGTCTGGTTGCATAAGTTCCCGGTAGAGATTGGGTTCTGCGATCGTCCGAGGATTCTGCGGAAAGACTAGGGCAATCTCAACTCGTTCAATTGGGGAGTCACCGCTGTGAGCCGCAAAGTTGTGGCGGTACTCCATCACATTGTCATGAATTTTATGGAAACGAGGGTCCAACTGAGATCGTTCGAGCTTGATTCTACGAGCGCCAGTTTTTGCGAAGCACTTTCCGTAGAAAGTCAGCGTGGCAACCATCAAGCCTTTGATGATGTTGTATGTCTCTCGGTCTTTACCTTGGCCGAAGTAGGCGCGTTGTTCGGCGGGACGAGGATCAGCAAGAGCAGCAATTTTCTCGATCCAGATTAGCGCGCTTCTGAGGTCCTTCTCTATCAGCGTGTAGCCCGCCAACTGTTTCGCCAAGGGACTGTCAAGAACGACTCGATAACAGGCTTTGCGCTTGTAGAAGTACGTGCGATGTATTTCTCCGGTCGCCTTGTTGACGTTCGTCCGTACCGTGTATGGATCGGGGAGCGTCTTAAACTGCGTGACTACAGATATGAATTTATCTGACTTCGGTGGTTCTGCATAAGGCATGAGTGATTCTTGATGATCCTCGTTTTTGGCCTAGTGCTCTTGGCCGATTTGCAAATCATCTCGAAAACGAAATGGTTTCGAAAGGGAGAGTACCTGTGCTCGCCAAATAGCAAGGGGCATCGCTGTTTCTTGCAATAGATTCAACTCTATCACAGCCGTTTTATACGCGTATTTGCGCGTATAGCGATAGCCTGTTTTCCTGACGATCATTTGGCCGGTCACGTCAGTTCGACGTGCCCCGAAACCTCCCTTGAGAGCCCTTCATGGCATCTGATCTACACCCCGAAAATTTCATACTCGAAGCCGACGCTGACCCCCATGGCGCGGTCCTGTTAGCGGGCGCATTCGTCGCGTTCCATCATGATGTCTCTGAGTGGTACAGCGGTTGCCTTATTCCGTGTGAACGAATCTTCAGAGCCGTGGAGTCCTTGGGCGGCCCAAGCGGCGACGCCTGCAAGTCCGGTGAGGCCGCGTCTTGGTTGCTGCTGTTCATGCGTGAGGAACTGAGCTACAGCTAAGACGTGAAAGGCACACCCATGGATTCGGCATCTGCACCGTTTACTGGTGCTGCTGCCCCTAACATTGGCCTCGTGAGCTATGAGCGCGTTACCGCAGAAATGCGCAAGGCCGCGCCGAGCATCACCGCTAGACAGATGCTGACCTTCATCGCGGTCGTGCGTACGAGCCCCTGCTCGCAGATCGAAATATGCAGGGTCACCGGCTTTACGAGGCAGACCACATCGCGGCACGTTGCAAAGTTGGTCCGGGTCGGATTGCTCGCTCAACGCAGGGACCTCGACAACGGGAGGTGCCAAGTCGTCCGCCTCACTGCGTCGGGGAGACTCATCCCGGCGACCCTTGGCAACACCTCTAGACCGCCCGAGCGGTGCGAGCGAATCCAGCCTGCGCCGTGCGATGATCTGCGCCCCTACACCCTTTCGCACGTCCCGCCAATGAACGCAGATCCTGACTCTTTCACCGAAGACCAGCGCAAGTTCCTCGCGATGCTGGTAAGTGACCTGAATGGACCAACCTGCACGGGGAGTCTTCTACGGATCATGGAGAGCGTCGTCTACGAACTGAAGTCCGACTTCGATCTGGACCGCCAGTCAATCAGCGACGAGACAACACGCGCCGACCTTGAGGTTTGCTTCGCCGCATTGCAGTATTTGAAGGTCAAGCAAGCGGCGGACGATAAGGACTAACGTTCGGGACTGTGCGAGGTCTCAAGCCATTTTGGTTTCATCGCAAAAATGTGAAAGCCCCTCGAAGAAATCCGGGCGCCAAATCCCCCTGGCCCCCTTGTGTGCGCCCACCCGCATACCGTGCCCGTCAACGCACGCGGACCGCGTGGGCACCCGCTGGCGTGTAATAGGCCAATGGCGACCACCGCTGAAGTCAGTCGCCGCGAACGGCCCTCACCACGGCGGCAGCTAAGGCGATGTGACATGCATTCCCTTGGTCGCATGGAAAGCCCATCACCTGAGGAAACAGGCTGCCCATACGGTGGCCTCATCGGCGTCCTTTAGCGGGCCAAGCGGACCGCCATGGTGTTAACCCGATCGGCGGGTCTCCCTGCCGCTTTGCTGCTCATGATTTTTTCAGAGCCCGTTTACGGAGTAGGAAAGGCTAGGGGTGAATCGAAAGTCCCAACGCTCATAGATCATTTCTTGTGCCGTCTTGAGCGCAAGCTGCGTCTTCTCAGCATTCGACTGGAACCGCTCGTCATGAACAACGCCGTTCCTGTACCCGCGCACGGTATCAATGTCCCGGAATAGCTCAGGCGACAAAACCGCCCAAAGTTCCAGCATGTTGGACTTCACGCTGCTGGTGTAATCCCTTCCGGTCGCCAGCGTAGCGCGGCGGTCTGCATTGATCCTCTTCCGCCGGTCGGGGAGATCGCGGTTCAACGAGTCGAGGTGCTTGCTCCAAAGCGCATTGAGTGTGGATTCGATAACGAACCACGAAAGGACCAAGGCTGTTTCGTAATTGCCTGCCTTGTATTCACTGAGGCTCTTTGCGTACAGAGCAAGCTTCTCGACAAGGCCGGGATTGTCGATGGCAACACTGAAGCGGGAGAACGCGTTTTCAAAGACAGAACGATCGACAACATAGCGGTTTGAGAAACGCGGGTCGTGCTCCAACGGGAGTGCTGCAGGGTTGGGCATCGCATTGAAACCGGGGGCCGCGAACCGGTCCGATTGGAAGGTCGATGCAATGCTTTCCATCGCCATGTTTTCGCCACCCCAAACGCCGTTTTCAAAGGTCACACGAAAAGCGTCGCGGTGCGTAATCTCGTGCAGATTGAAGAGCGCGTATTGCTTCAGTTCGAGCATTGCCGAGTCGAAGAGAAGGTAGAAGGCGTTCATGTGGTCGAGGTATTGGCCCCACCTTCCTACCATCTGCTCGATGGGCTCCACCTCGTTCGGTGCGAATTCGCGTTCCAGTGCTTCGACTCTTAGCATGATTCGGCCATCGCGGCAAACTTTCAACGTCACCTGACCTGTGTTCCCCTCGAACACTTCATCCTTCATCTGATTAAGAAACCAGTGTTGCTTCGTCTGGTCGGAGAAGTCGATCGCACTGTCAGCCCAATAGCGTCTTGATGGGTAAAAAGCCGTGAAGTTAGTCTTTTTCATTTCTTGCTATGCGGATTCCGGGTTGGCGTTCCAAATATTAGTGTGCGCGGAAGCTTACCCACACTGTCCATCTAACGTACACCCTCAGTAGACACATGCAGCGCCCGTGTTTTGTGTCTGGATAGGGTGTTCATTCGATTTGTTTGACACATTCCAAAATTGCTCTTAGACTTCATTCAGACATATCCCTAGGAGCGATACCGCCATGAACGCACAGTCCAAGACCCCCACGCATCCCGCCACCGGCAAGCGCATCGGCTATGTCCGGGTGTCCAGCGTGGACCAGAACGATGCCCGCCAGCTTGACGGGGTGGACCTGGACAAGGTCTTTACTGACAAAGCCAGCGGCAAGGACACCGACCGCCCGCAACTGAAGGCCATGCGTGAGTTCGTCCGCGAGGGGGACCACCTGTATGTTCACTCCATGGACCGCCTCTCGCGCTCCCTCAAAGACCTTCAAGCGGTCGTAGAGGACCTCACGGGGCGCAGAGTATCGGTGTCGTTCGTGAAGGAGGGGATGACTTTCACGGGCAACGATGACCCGATGGCAACGCTGATGCTCCAACTCCTCGGTGCCGTGGGCCAGTTCGAGCGTGCCCTCATCAAGGAACGTCAGCGCGAGGGCATCGCCATTGCCAAGACCCAGGGCGTTTATAAGGGTCGCAAGCCGGCGCTAGATGCTGAAGCCGCTGCATCGCTCCGTGACATGGCTGCACGTGGCATCCCCAAGACCGACATCGCGGCCTCCCTCGGCATCTCTCGGGCCAGCGTGTACGAGTACCTGAAGGCTTCGGCCTGAGGCGTCCCAGCGTCAACCCGAACGAGCCCCGAAAGGGGCTTTTCTCATTGGACAATGCCTCGCATGGAACCATCACTCGACATACGCAAGCTCCGTCCAGGGCTCTATAACTATCGCCTCACCATTGGGGGTGAACTGTTCGGCGAATCCGCTGATGCCTTGGAGACCATCTCTGAATGTCTCCACGACGCAGCGCAAGAGCTTGGTGACGGGTTCCCTTCGGTTCGCGTTGCTTACGGCGCCACAGGCCTCGGAAGTTTTCCTGTCGAGCGTCTCCTGAACGACCCTGCGGGACTAGCGGACGAACTGATGGAGCGCGTGTCGGCGCTGATCGAAGCCCGCAGGTAGTACTAGCCATGCCGCAAGCTCTCGATACTTCGCGTGATTCGCGACCTCTGATGCTGACCGTCAAAAGCGGCGCACGGCCCACCACGCACCGACAGCAAATGCGGCAATGCTGGTTGCGTAGAACGCGACGCTGAGCCAGAGGAAACACTTATGCCATCGCCACTTGGCCGTGCCGTCACGCTCTTCCCGAAATAACGTGAGCTGTGTTACGTAGGCGCAAAGCATGGCGCCACCGCAGGAGACCAAACCAGCCAAGAAAGCCCCCATCGGGAGACGCATGTCGGGAGTCGCAGCGCCTTTGGATGCAACGTTTCCCAAGTAAGCCAAGAGCGCCACGCATGCGCCGCCGTTCGCCAATGCGCTGAATTTGAATCCCTCTACAGAGAGGGTGATCATTGACTTGTAGGTTTCAGCCAGATGGGTTTCGTGCTGTGTTGCCATCGCCAATTGCTCTCTCAGAATTTTTCTCGATCATAGGCAAGCCAAGCGGCCCGAGCTTTGCACGTCTTTTCGCTTGTGGATTTGTGCCATAGCGCCAAGGCCCATTAGAGCCCGTTTGAGGCTCTCAAGTAAATCAATGCAGGGTGGCGCGAGTGGGCTTCATTGCCGCCTTGTGGCGCCCCTGAGCGGGCCAGCCGGGCCTCCTCGATTGACCCCTTCATTTGGTGAGCCCCTGGCCCTGCTCGGGAAGCCCCAGCCACGGCGATTGCGGCCCCCACTTGGTGACCTTCGCCATTGCCATGCGCCGGAGACCGGCGCCCATCCAACTTCACCGGACCTGCGTCCGCCCCGGTCATCAGACCTAGACCCCTGAGGTTTGGGAACGACCATGGGGGTTTGGGGGCAAGGCGAAGCCTCCTTAAAGATTCCTGAGGATGCCCCAAGGGTGCATCTCTCATGAGGATCATCTGAAGAAATCAAACCATAGAGATGCACCTGAAGGTGATCCAGTTGATTCCCATAACAACGCCTTCGGCGGGAGACCAACTGCCGTGCTTCTGGAGCCACCCTCCGGTGATGACTTCCTCATGGTCTCACTCGTGGCACGCCACCCCTCAGGTGTCCTATCGCCAGCAGCTTGAGTCCCACTCCATCCATCTCATGTGACCCCAAGCTGTTGCCGATAGGTCGCCCCAACCGCGTCCTTGTCCTGAGCCCCTACGCCGTCCTGGTGTCGGGGCTTTTTTCTTTGCCTTTCAACCAACCAATCTCAAGGAATTCAATCATGGGTCAACCGACCTCGACGGGGGAAGTCCGTCAGTTCACTCTCGATACCGAGAAGAAGTACGGCCTGCCGGAAGGCACGCTCTACAAGCAGGCAGACATCGAATCATCTTTTGGCAAGAACATGCTCTCCCCGAAGGGCGCCCAAGGCTGGTTCGGCTTCATGCCCGCCACGGCCAAAGAGTACGGACTGGATGACCCGAACGACTTCCAACAATCTGCCGACGCAGCTGGCCGCAAGATGCGCGACCTCATGTCGAAGCACAGCGGCAACATCGATTACGCGCTGGCCGACTACAACGGCGGTGGCAAGGCGGTGGACGCCCTCAGGATGGGCAAGCCCTGGAAGGAGACGGCGGGCTACCTAGCGAAGTTCCACGCCAAGACGGCGGACGAGATCGGCAAGCAGTCCTATGCGCCGATCCCGATGGGCCAACAGTTTTTGTCGCAGACCTCAACCTCAAGCGCTGATGGCCCGCTCGCCTCCGATCTCGCATCGGGAGGCCGTCGCCGCGACGCTGAGGTCGGGGGCTTCGTCAATGGCATTGCTAACTTGGGACATGCGATTAGCTTGGGCTTCCAGACACAGAACACGCTCTACAACTTCTTCAAGGATCAAGGCGTCGCCTCGGCAACCTCCGAGCTTTTCGACTGGGACTCTAAGCAGGCTAGGGACATCCTGACGGAGTTCCCGCAGGCCCACTGGCCCTACCTGCTCGAAGCGACGACGAAAGACAGCATGGATCGGCGCACCACGCGACTGCGCGAGACGATGGCGAAAGAACAGGAGTTAGCAAATCTTGGGTTCGTCCCGGCGCTCATCGGGGGCATCGTGGGTGGCTTGCCTGACCTCCCGACGCTCATATCGTTTCTGCCCGGTGTCGGCGGTGCAGGAATGATCACGAAGGCATCACGGCTTAGCAATGCGATGCGCCTGGGTCTCCTCGGGGGTGTCACCAACGTGGCCTATGACGCCTTCGGCAACCAGTTCAAGCCCACGGCCACGAACGACGACTTGGTTATCTCGGGGTTGTTCGGCCTGGGCCTCGGCGCTCTAACCGGTGGGCTCACCAACCCGAAGCGCATCGGCGCCCTCGGGGAGGACTTCGAGCGCCTGCGCGACTACGGTCTTCGCAAGGGCCGCGAGGGCATGGGCGACGAGATCAGGGACGCAGGCACGCCCATCCATGGCATCGATCCTGAGTGGCGCGGCAAGGTAGACGACTGGATCGCCGGGCGCCCCCGTGGCCCCGAGGTGGACCCCAACGGCCCCCGTATCGGCATCATCCGGGACGAGCCTGCCCCACCGCCCGTGATCGACCGGGGGCGCCTTCCGGACCTCGGAGAGGGCAACCCCAAGGCTCCCAAGCTGGAGGAGCCTGAGGTGCCGAGCGGCAACCCTTCGGGGAAACCGTGGGGCGCCGAGTGGGACAAGCCGATCCGCGTTGCGCGTGAAGGCGCTAAGGACATCCTGGAACTGCCGCCCATGCGGAAGATTAGCCAGCTGGCCGACTACATCCGGACGTACTCCACGAACGCCGACTTCGTTGCGATCATGGATCGAGCCCTCAAGGGCATCGACATCCGCAAGCTGAAGTTCGACATCGTTGACCCGGGAGCGGACCTGAAGAAACTGCGCGTGAGCCCCAAGGTGGCGCAAGCGATGCAAGGCGCCTTCGGTGTGGTCTCGACGCCGCACGGCTCTGCCGGTGACGGTATCCAGATGGCGCTCCGTGGGCACGGCTTCGGCAGGGGCAACCACGGCCTCAACGAGGAGACGTTCGTTCACGAGCTACTCCACGCGGCCACGGTCTACAAGATGCTGCGCGTGCAGAAGGGGCAGACCTCCGGGATGCATCCGAAGTCGATCCAGGCCGCGAAGGAACTGGAGGCGCTCTACACCACGGTGAAGCAGCACGCCCCTCTCGACACCCTGCCGGAGCGCGTGCGGATCGCCCTCGGGGACTCCTATGAGTTCGTCGCCTACGGTCTCACCAATCGGAAGTTCCAGGACTACCTCAAGGGCATCCAGTTGGGCGGAACGAAGACCACGCTGTGGACGAAGTTCACTGACGGCCTGCGCAAGCTCCTCGGCATCGGCGAGACGGAGCACAACGCCTACGCGAAGCTCATCGACCTCTCGGACCACCTCACCCGCAAGTCGGGCATCGAGGGCAAGCCACGGGTCACCAAGATGGAAGACGAAGGCGAGTTCATCACGCGGGCCGCTTCGGTGGACCCGGAGGATGCTGCAGCTGCGAGCGCCGCAAAGGTGCCCACGGTGTTCGGTTGGGGCCTCGGCCTGGAGCACAAGCTCGGCTCCGAGAAGCTGCCCCCTGCGGTGCGCGAGCTGGCATCCAAGCTGTTCGGCTCTACGGTGGGCCATAAGGGTCACGCGGTGGTCGAACGCAATGCATGGGACGAGACGCTGATGCGGGCCGAGGGCTGGAACGCGAGTATGAAGAAGACGGCCTACGGCGCCTTCGATGCCTGGTTCAAGGAGAGCAAGAAGGAGTTCCACAATCGTGGTGAAGCCTTCGAGGACTTCGGGACCCAGGTGAGCAACTACGTGCGCGGCTTCGAGGGGGAGTTCCACCCCGAGGTGAAGCGTGCGGGGGACCACCTCCGCAGCCTCTACAACGATGTCCGCGAGGAGATCAACAACCCGGCGAAGCGCAACGGCGGAACGAAGAAGGGGCTCACGGAAACAGAAGTCCTGGACGAGGCCAGCGGCGAGAAGCTCCTCGTGGGCAAGCTCGAAGCGAACCCGAACTACCTGCCCCGCAAGCATGACGCCCGGAAATGGGACGAGATGACGCGGACGTGGGGGCGTGAGGCCGTGGAGTCCTGGTGGGCGAACGCCTTCAAGAAGGCCGCTCCCGACCGCACAGACGAGCAAGCCAAGCGGTGGGCGGGGTGGTACATGCGGACGGTCGAAGAAGCTCACATGAACCGCAGCGCGGACCACCTGGAGGAGATGATGACGGGCTACGACGAGAAGGCCCTGCTGGAGTCGCTCGTGCGCAATGGTGGGTTCACCGAAGCGGAAGGCCACATGCTGATTCGCGGAATGTTCAAGGACCCGTCCTCAGACGCGGGCCGCACGGCATCGAGCCTTCGCCACCGGAACACCATCAGCGAGGCCCATAGCGAGCGGTGGAAGCCTGCGAACGGCGGCGATGAGGTGGACATCACCCTCAACGACTTCATCCAGTCCAACGCCCTCGACGTGTCGGAGTCCTACTTCCGGCGCACCGCATCGAGCATCGCGCTGGCCGACCGGCTCGACATCTACAAGCAGTCTGACATTGGGCGGATGATCGATGCGGCCACGGCCAAGACGTTCGGGCAGGAAGGCTTCAGCGAGGCCGCTGCGGTCGCCGCCAAGAAGGACCTCAAATTCGCCGTGGACCGCATCCAGGGGATTCCCCAAGAGGAGTTCTCGATGCTCAACAAGGCGATGGAGCACTGGCGTGACTTCAACGTGATTCGCCTCATGGGCGGCGCGGTGTGGAATCAGGTGACCGAGATGTCGCAGATTGTGGGGTCGATGGGATGGAAGGCCACGCTCGCTGCTGTGGGGGACCTTCGGGCGCTCCGCCGAGATGTCGCTACGGGCAAGGCTCCGCATGACTGGCTGGACCACCTGGAGAACACCATCGGGGGTGTCGGCTCGGAGTACGTGGCCCGCCTGGACTTCAGCCCCAAGGATGACTGGGTTCGCTACAAGGGCGACACGGCCATGAACCGGCGCCTGGACGCCCTCGATACGGGCACCAAGAAGCTCGCCAAGGGGGTCCTTGACTACACCGGCATGACGGGCACCATGATCCAGCAGAAGCGCATCCACGCGATTGCCCTGGTGAACCACTTCGTGAATGCCGCGAACGGTGCGCCAAGCAAGTTCCTCTCGAAGGAGCGCCTTGCATGGATGGGCATGAGCGAGTCCGACTACGCGAGCCTGAACAAGGCCATCGCGGCACACACGAAGGGCACCGGCAAGGGCGACTACGGCGCACGGCAGAACTTTGACTTCAAGGAGTTCGCCAAGGCCGAGCCGGAGATGAACTCGATGCTCATGAATGCGCTGCACCGCGAGACCCGCCGTGTGGTGCAGGAGAACGACCTCGCCTCGATGGTGCCCCTTATGGGGACCACACTTGGTAAGACCGTCTTCCAGTTCATGAACTTCACCATCCACGGCTGGAACAAGTCGATGCTGTTCGCGATGAACCACCGGGACTTCTCCACGCTGTCCACCGTCCTGCACGGATCGTTCTTCGCTTCGCTGGCCTACATGGGTCGCACGCAACTGAGCGCGATGGGGATGGACGATGCACAAAAGGAGGAATACCTCACGAAGCGCATGGCCCCCAAGCAGATCGTCGCCAACTCGTTCGGGCGCATCGCTCAGGTGTCCCTCCTGCCGACCGTCTACGACACCACGCTGGGCAACTTCACGGGAGCCCAATTCGCTGGCACGAAGACGACCTCGGACGTGACGAGCTTCGCATCGAACCCGACGCTGCAAGCGGTGAACGGCTTCCTCTCCCTCGGGAAGATGGTGCGCAACGCCGCATCGGATGACCTTCAGACCACGCAGCGTGACGTGAAGACGTGGGGGCGCCTGCTCCCGCTGAACAACGTTGCCCCGGTGAGCACGTTCCTAAACGCCCTCGCGAACGACTACCCCACCAACGAAGACGCCACGAAGTAACCCTTCAGCGTCCCCACTCGGCCCCCTCGGAGCAATCCCTGGGGGTCATTCTTTTTCCACTCACTACTCAAAGAAATCAATGCAAGACCCAGCACACATCCCCGGTGAGGAAATTCTCATCGAGCGGAAGATCACCTTTCGCAATTCCACCTTCGGCGGATTGAAGGCCTACATCCGCGAGCATGCACAGCGTACGGGCATGCGCCTCACAAACGCCGCTGCTGTTGATCGCCTGCTCCGCGCCCAACTGGTCTACGCGCTCGGTCGTCGTGCAGCGCACGAGATGATGACGCTGGCGACTGCTGTGGGGGCCGATGCGCTCGGGACCATCGACAACAAAGATGGTGTCGCATGAGCAAGCGCGATGGTCGTTCTCTCCTCAGCACGATCAACACCGTGCCAACTTCCACCATGGTGACCCTCGGGCTCACGTCATCGCAGGCCGAACGGATCATCCGGGTGCGCCGTGTGCTGCCTTTGATGGAAGATCGGCGAACTCCGTGCCTAGATGCAAGGAAGTTGTGGGAGCGGATCGGCAAGCCGCACGGGCGATTCCGCGATTGGGCGAGTCAGCACATCAAACCCATGATGGACCGCGCGGATTTAAGCGCGGAAATTTCCGCTCTAAAAATCCCGGCACGAGGAACGCCTCGCATCGACTACACATTGAGCCGCGACGTTGCCGCGCATCTTGCGATGCAAGCGAACACGGTTCAAGGCGAGGATATCCGCGCCTACTTCCTCGACATGGAAGACCTCGCGCAACGCCTCACGGTTCACCTCGGGGTTCGCGTCACGGCCATCGTGGAGACCGACACACAAGTCACTCACATGCTCCGCAAGCGTGCCGGAGATGATGCCAGGGCCGGGCGCATTGCGAGGGGCGCTGTGTGCTCTGTGGCGATCGAGCGGGAGAAACTGCTGAAGGGGGTCGTTTGCGAGGTTCTCACGGGTCACACCACGGGGTACTGGAGGGAGAGCTTCGGGCGCGGTGTACGGGACGTGCTCGACACTGATGACGCAAAGCTGTATGCCAAGTGCTACGAGTCGGCCCGCGCCGCAGTTGAGTCAGGTCTCGTCCGAAATCCAGAGGCCCTGCGCAAGTTTCTGAGGGCTTCGTATGGGGGGCGGATTGATCCTGCGAACTATCGGCAGGCGGCGTGAATTAGTAGAGGGTGAGAGAAACTCGCCCTCCATTTCACATTGTGGCATTCGTCTCGCGGCATCTGTTTTGTTCAGCGCGTGACGATTAGTGTCGGCCTCTGAGCACCAAATCAGTTGGTCGCGGGCTATGTTTTCTTGCTCTCTCTCCTGTCCCACGTCTCCATCACGAATGTCGCTACGGTGTGGGCTGCGTTGACGGCGAGGCGAGCATGGCGGGGCTCCAACTTGTACCCCTTCCGGCCCTCGCTATGGGCGCTACTTGCGTGTGTGCGTAGGGCGCCGATACCGTCCACCACTGAGAACAGCCCGCTGATGATCTGCCGAAGGTCGTCGTTCGCAATGCGGCCAGGATCAAGCCCGAGGTCCGCTCTGACGACCTTGAAGACGGGCTGAAGGTCTTGCTTGTCGGGCATCGTGAGCCCGTTGTCTTCGATGTAAACCTTGAAGATTGATTCAAGAATGTTGGCCGCAGCGGAGACCGCATCGCGTGGCTTGGCTTCAACGCTGTCTAAGGCCCGCTCGAATTCACGATGAATGGCAGGGAGGTCTCTGCCGTTGATGAGGTCGCTCAGGGCTTTGCTTGGCGCCATACCGCCGTCTGTGACAAACCCACCAATCCGATACGTGAGACCGTTCTTGGCAAGTACGGCCTCGATACGGCGCACGTTCTCGCGCTTCTTAAGAATGTATTCGTCCTCGGTCGTCCACTGCGGGGGCTCGTAGTCGCTCGCCATCACGGGGTCTTCCATGTACGGGCAAATGATCTTGCCCAGGACGGCGAGTGGATCGGCGTGCGCCTTGTTGGTGTTGCGAAGCCACTCTTGTGCCTTCACGTGCTTGCTACCTTCGGGCGGTTCGCCGGAAGCCTCCGCGTACATGAACAGGCTGTTCAAGCTGGCGTGCGTTTCCGCTGAAGACACAAGGTCGGAAACAAGCGCAATCAGCGGGGCCGGGATCAATTTGCCCACCTTGTTAGCCCCTCAGTGCGTAAAAGATGTGCCACCACCATCCCGTGCGTGTCTCAGCCCTATTAAGGCAATCGGACAGCACCACCGGATCAGTCGGGCTGAAAGTACATAGGCCAACCTGAAGCGCATATCGCTGGTTCTCCACTCGGACCAGCGCAGAGCCGAACCACACGAGGAGCGCGATCAAACTCACGACCAAGACCGTAGAGACGGATAACTTCATGGCTGGGCATTCTGCCAGTGCTCCTGTGCACCCCAGCCTAGGATATGCACCTCGATAGGCGTGGCCCCTGAGGTGGTCAAATCCCTGAATGACCTCTGCTCTGTTCGCTTCGCTGCCATTCACTCCCGAGCCCCCGCCCGTCGCCCTACAGGCGCCTTCAGGTGGGGAAGAAATGACCTCTGGAAACTTCTATGACTCCGTGGAGCGTCACTTCACGACCTTCGATGTGCAGATCACCGGACACAGCGCGGACGCTTACCTGAGAGCATTCACATGCGTCGAAGCTGAACGTCGGAAAGGGGTTGTCTACCTCTTTCGGTCGGAGCGGGAGGTGCCGCGTTTGGTTGGGAGCAGCGACATTCTGTACATCGGCCAAACAAAGAATTCCTTCCAGCGCCGATACCAGCAATGGGCGGCGCATCACGCGACGATCAAGCGAAACGAACACACGCTGGCCGGGTACGGACCAATCCGTCTTTCGACTTGTGACTATCGTGTGTTCGGCGAAAGCCTGCTCGCGGCGGAGAATCAGCTACTGTGGTGGTATTACGCCAACCATTTTGAGTATCCGCCTTTCAATTACACGCGAGCGAAGAACCCCGGCAAGGTGAAGCCGAAGGCAATGCCTCAGGAGGCCGCGTAAGGCTCCACAACGGCCAACTTTAGGGCAGGGTACTGGATTGCCTCCACGGCTTCTTGAACCTCTTGCAGCGTCCTGTGGTCGTATACCGTAGTGCCGATGCTGCCCACCGTCTTATGCCCGGTTACCTTGTCCATGGTGCCCTCGCTATGGCCCGCCTTTCGCATCAGCGGGCGCACCGTGTGGCGAAGGTAGTGGAAGGTCGGCGTGAGGCCCAATGCCTTGCAATGCTCTCCAAACCAGCGCCCGAAGAAGTCGCTCGGCTTTCCTTTGCGCAAGGGCAGGGCGGGCCATAAGGAGTTGCTGCGAGTCTTTTTGACCGCCTCCACGTACTTGAGAAACCCGAGCCGAATGAGTTCGCTGTGAATTGGGACACTGCGATGGCTTGCATCGCTCTTGATGCTTTGTCCTTCACCCTCGTTCGTCAGCACCAGGACATGGATGTCCTCGACCTTTTGTACGTCAGCCGTCCGCAATTGGCAGAGTTCGCCCAAACGGGTCCCCGTGTAGAGCCCCATCAGGGGAATCCAGTAAGCCGCGTCCCGGCCACCATAACGAGCATCGGGAAGGGCATACGCGGTGTGAAGCGGTGCGGTGAACAATGTCTTCAGTTCATCGTCTGTCCACGCACGGCGCTTGTTCGTTGTCGTGGTCTTGATGTCTAGGCCCCGCCAAGGCTGCTTGGGAATCCACTCAAGGGTCTCATGGGCGAACTTCAGCAGGGACTTGATGTTCGTAAGGCGGTCGCGTGCGGTCTTTGTCGTGTTGCAGTTTTCACGGAGCCATGTCCGGTACGTGTTCCCGATCTCCCGGGTGATGGCCTCCAGGGGGATTCCTATGTGCTGCCCCTCGAATTGCTTGAGGGCGCGGTCATAGACTGCGATGGAGTCGGCGGAGCGGGCTGAGTCTCCGGAAGTTTTCCACTTGCAGAACACGTCGCGCAGGGTGCGGGCCTTCGCTGGCTTCAAGGCTTCGGGTTTGGAGAGGACCACGGGTGTATCGACCACCTCCCCGGCATCCCGCAGGGTCACCTCTTTGTGCGCCGTGCGGTATGCCTTCAAGCAGGCGAGTAGTGCCTCCCGAGCACCCGGCGTTTTCGCATCGAACGAGACCCCGAGCTTTGCCGCCTCTGCCTGCGCCATTGGGAGCACCGCCGCGAGGTTTTGCCCCGCGAGTGATACAGCCGCCTTGCCGTCGAAGAAGGCATTCAGGTCGGCAAACTCCTCGCGCTCCTCCTCCGTGGCCCCGCTCAAATCATCGATACGGGGCTCGTTAGGGGTGGCCTGGGGGATGCTCAAACCGCCCCTCTTGCGCCGCATGCGGGCCATATCGGCGAGCAACGGCAGATCAGAACGGAGGTTGTCGTCCCGGCCCAGGACAGCGGCGCGGATGCGTGCGGCCAGCAGGGTAGCCATGTCGGGCGTTATCGCGTCAACCGGGGAGGGGTTGAGTTCGCTTCGCTTCGCCTCGAAATCGGCCAGCCATTCGGCCCGCTTCAGCGTGCCCAATAGGGTGGCCTCTCGTCGGTCGCTGGTGCCAAGCGCGATGTTCATCGCTCGCTTGCCGTAGACCTCGCGAAGGTCGGGCCATACAACGATGTTGAGATACCACCGTGAGCCTCGCCGATTCAAACCCGTAAGGGTGCCTGCCATGTCTTTCTCCAAGGTCATGGCTGTGCGAGGTTCTACAGTTAGGTTCTACAGACTGGGGCTCGTAACCCCTTGTCAGCGCGTAAGTTCTTGAGAACTCACGGCTTTTTGATGTTAGGTTGACGAGCCTTACCCCTGGCACTGACTACGCAGTTAGGGCTGCTTGGTTCCCCACCTGACCCGGTTGGCCACTTCACCATGCAGGGAGGCCCGTCAGGTCGCATTCTAACCCTCAGTCTTCGCTCGCCTCGCGCCGCTTCGCGAACCCCCTTTCGAGGGCAGGGCTGCCGGCTCGGGCGGCCGCACGTGGCGCACCTGCGCAGCGGGAGCAGATGCATGGCGTTTCTTGCAGGCCCGGCCGGATCGGCCGCCTGTGCCTTTTAGAATGCCCGCAATGTCCTATCTCGTGCTCGCTCGCAAGTTCCGTCCGAAAACCTTCGCTGAGATGGTCGGCCAGGGGCATGTGGTGCAAGCCCTCGAGAACGCGTTGACGACGCAGCGCCTGCATCACGCCTATCTTTTCACCGGTACGCGGGGCGTTGGGAAGACCACGGTGTCGCGCATCCTGGCGAAGTCGCTGAACTGCCAGGGGCCCGACGGGCAGGGCGGGATCACGGCCACGCCGTGCGGTGTCTGCCAGGCCTGCCGCGACATCGACGCCGGCCGCTTCGTGGACTACACCGAACTCGATGCGGCCTCCAACCGCGGCGTCGACGAGGTGCAATCGCTGCTCGAGCAGGCGGTCTACAAGCCGGTGCAGGGACGCTTCAAGGTCTTCATGATCGACGAAGTGCACATGCTCACGAACACCGCGTTCAACGCGATGCTCAAGACGCTCGAGGAGCCGCCGGAGTACCTCAAGTTCGTGTTGGCCACGACCGATCCGCAGAAGGTGCCTGTGACGGTGCTTTCGCGCTGCCTGCAGTTCAACCTGCGGCCGATGGCACCCGAGACGGTGCTCGAGCACCTCACGGCAGTGCTGCAGGCCGAACAGGTGCCCGCGGAGTCGCAAGCATTGCGCCTGCTGGCACGTGCGGCCCGCGGCTCGATGCGCGACGCGCTGTCGCTCACCGACCAGGCCATCGCCTTCGGCAACGGCGAATTGGTCGAAGCGGGGGTCCGGCAGATGCTCGGCAGCGTCGATCGCGGCCATGTGTTCCGCCTCATCGAGGCACTCGCGCAAGGCGACGGCAAGACGGTCGTCGAGACATCGGAGGCGCTGCGCGTCGACGGCATGTCCGCGGCGTCCACCCTCGAGGAAATGACAGCGGTGCTGCAAGCCATGGCGGTGCTGCAGGCCGTGCCATCGCGTGCCGAGTCGGCCGATGCCGCCACCGATCCCGACGGGGCCGACACTGCGCGTCTCGCTGCGCTGATGCCGGCCGACGAGACGCAACTGCTCTACAGCCTGTGCCTGCACGGCCGCGGCGAACTGGGCCTGGCGCCCGATGAATACGCCGCACTGACGATGGTGCTGCTGCGGCTGCTGGCGTTCAAGCCCTCCAACGCGGCTGCTTCGACGGCTTCCACGGAAAAAAAAACTCTGAATGAAGCTGCGGCTGTGCCGCAGCATGCGCCCGAGCGTGCCGCACCGCCGCCGCCGGTGCCCCGGCCTCCTGCGACGCCGGCTCCGATCGCCGCCACATCGCCGCCAGTAGCAACGCCGCCCGTCGCAACGCATTCACCCGTCGAAGTGCCGCCGGTTGCTGCGCCTGTTCCCTCCGTCGCGCCGGTTCCGGCCGGCCACCGCCTCGCAGTGGTCGACGAGCCGCGCCACGCCGATCCGCGTGCGGCAGCGCAGGATGCACCTGCCAAGGTCGTCGGCGTGCCGATCCGTGTCCAGCCGCCTCCCGGCGCGCGCGACGAACCAAGCGCCGACAGGCCACGCCCCTTCACCCCCATTCCGGCCAGCGAAGACGGCGACTTCTGGTACGCCACCGTCACGCAGCTGGTCGCGGCCGAGGCGATCACTGCGCTCGCGCGCGAACTGGCGCTGCAGTCGCAGCTCGTCGGGCGCGACACCGACCAATGGATGCTGCGCATCGAGCGCGAGACACTCAACCAGCCGTCGAGCCGCGAAAAACTCACCCTGGCGCTCGGCGCCATCGGGCACAGCGTGAAGCTGGCCATCGAGATCGGCGGCGTGGTCGACAGCCCTGCGCGACGCAACAAGCAGGCCGCCGAGGAGCGCCAGCGCGTGGCCGAAGAGGCCATCCTGAGCGACCCCGAGGTGCAGGCGCTGATGCGCGACTTCGACGCGAAGATCGTCCCCGGTTCGCTGAAGCCCGTCTGAGCGCTTCGACGGCGGCTCCCGACTCTCTTATCCTTCCCTTTTTCAACCCATCTCAACCGACCAGGACCACACGATGTTCAACAAAGGACAACTCGCCGGCCTCATGAAGCAGGCGCAGGCAATGCAGGACAACCTCAAGAAGGCCCAGGAAGAACTGGCGCACATCGAGGTCGAAGGCGAGTCCGGTGCCGGCCTCGTCAAGGTCGTCATGACCTGCAAGCACGACGTCAAGCGCATCACCATCGACCCCAGCCTGCTGGCAGACGACAAGGACATGCTCG
This sequence comes from Variovorax paradoxus, assembly GCF_902712855.1. NCBI lineage: Bacteria > Pseudomonadati > Pseudomonadota > Betaproteobacteria > Burkholderiales > Comamonadaceae > Variovorax > Variovorax paradoxus. Next base: position 3,773,002 of record NZ_LR743507.1, on the reverse strand, counting down.
AGGATCTGGTGGCCGCAGCCTTCAACGCCGCAGTGCGCAAGGCAGAGGAAACCAGCGAGCAGAAGATGGGCAAGCTCACCGCCGGCATGCCCGGCCTGCCGCCCGGCATGAAACTGCCGTTCTGAATGACCCTCTCCAGGGCTTGTCCAGTTCGCGCGATCGCCGGCGTTCGCGCCGGGCGCAGCACCTGCGGTCCGGCGAAGCCGGTTGCGCGGTGCCATGGCGAAAGGCGCGGCTGACATGGCGGACGCCAGTTCACTCGACGCTCTCGTCGACGCGCTGCGTCGCCTGCCGGGTGTGGGTGTCAAGTCGGCCTCGCGCATGGCTTTCCACCTGCTGCAGCACGACCGTGACGGAGCGCAGCTGCTTGCGCGCGCGCTGCAGCAGGCGGCGGGCAACGTGCGCCATTGCGAACTCTGCAACACCTTCACCGAGGCGCCGATCTGCAGCGTCTGCATGGACTCTCGCCGTGACGTGACCAAGCTCTGCGTGGTCGAGACACCGGCGGACCAGGCCGCGCTCGAGCGCACCGGGGCGTTTCGCGGCTACTACTTCGTGCTGATGGGCAAGCTGAGTCCACTCGATGGCATCGGACCCAACGACATCGGCCTGCAGAAGCTCTTCAACCGCGCACTCGACGGCACCGTGACGGAGGTGATCCTTGCCACCAACTTCACCGCCGAGGGCGAAGCCACCGCGCACGTGATCGGCGAAGGACTCAAGCAGCGCGGCCTGGTCGTCACGCGCCTTGCGCGCGGCGTGCCTGCAGGCAGCGAACTCGAATACGTCGATCTCGGCACCATCGCGCACGCGCTGGTCGATCGCCGCTGACAAAGCTCCATCACCCATGACCTTCTCGCTGCTCACCGTCGCCTACTGGTGCGTTTTCGTTGCCTGCGGCCTGCCTTATCTCGCGGCATGGGCCGCCAAGGCCGGCAGCTTCGGCCCGCGCGACAACGAACATCCGCGCGACTGGGCCGCGAAGCAGAGCGGCTGGCGCGCGCGTGCCAACAGTGCGCAGGCCAACAGCTTCGAAGGCCTGCCGTTCTTCATCGGCGCGGTGGTCATCGCACACCAGCTCGGCGCATCGCAGTCGCGTCTCGACATGCTCGCCGTGGCCTACGTGGTGCTGCGCGCGATCTACATCGCGGTCTACATCAAGGGCATCGGCAGCGTACGCAGCGCCGTATGGGCTCTCGCTTTTCTGGTCAACGTCGCGATACTTTTTCTGGCGCGCTGACCCTTGGGCGAAGGCTTCTCGGAGAGGCCTTCGTGTTTACGTAAAAACCCGCACGGGATGACCCCGATGCAGCGGTGTGGTGTGCCCCCTAAGCTCGATTCCGTCCACAGGATTCACAGAGCCCACGGGCACAGTTTCAGGCACACCGTTTCATGCTTCATCGCCGCACCCTCATTTCCGCTTCCGCCGTCGCTGCCGCAACCATCGCGCTGCCGCGTGTCTTTGCGCAACAGGCAAAGCTGGAGAAGACGAAGATCTCCATCGCGGTCGGCGGCAAGGCGGCGTTCTACTACCTCCCTCTCACGATCTCCGAGCAGCTCGGCTACTTCAAGGCCGAAGGGCTCGACGTCGAAATCTCCGACTTCGCAGGCGGTGCGCGCGCGCTGCAGGCGGTGGTCGGCGGCTCGGCCGATGTGTGCTCGGGCGCCTACGAGCACACCATCAACCTGCAGGCCAAGAACCAGTTCTTCCAGGCCTTCGTGCTGCAGGGGCGCGCGCCGCAGATCGCGGTGGGCGTGTCGACCAAGAACATGGCAGGCTACACCGGCATCGCCGACCTCAAGGGCAAGAAGATCGGCGTCTCGGCGCCGGGCTCGTCGACCAACATGGTGGCCAACCTCGTGCTGTCGCGCGGCGGCCTGAAGGCGAGCGATGTGAGCTTCATCGGCGTGGGTGTCGCGGCGGGCGCGCTCACTGCGTTGCGCTCGGGCCAGATCGACGCCATCAGCAACACCGACCCGGTGATGACGATGCTCGAACAGAAGGGCGACGTGAAGATCATCAGCGACACGCGCACGCTCAAGGGCACGCAGCAGGTGTTCGGCGGCACCATGCCGGCCGCCTGCCTGTATGCGTCGAGCGAGTTCATCCAGAAGAATCCCAACACCTGCCAGGCGCTGGCCAATGCCATCGTGCACGGCCTGAAGTGGCTGCAGACGGCCGGCCCCGGCGACATCATCAAGACCGTGCCCGAAACCTACCTGCTCGGCGACCGCGCGCTGTACCTCGCGTCGTTCGACAAGGTGCGCGAATCGATCGCCACCGACGGCCTCGTGCCGGCCGACGGCCCGAAGACCGCACTCACCGCGATCTCGAGTTTCGATCCCAGCGTGAAGGCCGACAAGATCGACCTCGCCAAGACGTACACCAACGATTTTGCCCGGCGCGCGAAAGACAGGTTCAAAGCCTGATTCCGAACGTCCCCGCGACCCGGCCTCGGCCGGGTTTTTTCTGCCCCGTCCGACGATGCACGACCACGCACTCGAATTCATTTCCATCAGCTGCACGTTCCGGTCGAAGGACGACCCCGGCCAGCGCTACACGGCGGTGGCCGACACCACGCTGCGCATCGGGGCAGGGGAGTTCGTCTCGGTCGTCGGTCCCACCGGCTGCGGCAAGTCGACGCTGCTGAACGTGGGAGCGGGACTGCTGGAGCCGTCGTCGGGCACGGTGAAGGTGTTCGGCCAGACGCTCTCTGGCATCAACACGCGCGCCGGCTACATGTTCCAGACGGAGGCGCTCATGCCCTGGCGCAGCGCCGTCGACAACGTGATGGTGGGTCTGCAGTACCGCGGCGTGCCCGATGCGCAGGCACGCGAGCAGGCCGAAGCCTGGCTGTCGCGCGTGGGCCTCGCGGGCTTCGGCGACCGCTACCCGCACCAGCTCTCCGGCGGCATGCGCAAGCGCGTGGCGCTGGCACAGACGCTGGTGCTCGACCCCGACATCATCCTCATGGACGAGCCTTTCAGCGCGCTCGACATCCAGACGCGACAGCTGATGGAGAACGAAGTGCTCGACCTCTGGAGCGCGAAGAAGAAGGCGGTGCTCTTCATCACGCACGACCTCGACGAGGCCATTGCCATGAGCGACCGCGTGGTGGTGCTGTCGGCCGGGCCGGCCACGCATCCCATCGGCGAGTTCGCGATCGACCTCCCGCGCCCGCGCGACGTGGCCGAGGTGCGCACGCAACCGCGCTTCGTCGAGCTGCACACCCAGATCTGGGAGGTGCTGCGCGACGAAGTGCTCAAGGGCTATGCGCAGCAACTGAAGAAGGCCGCGTGATGACCCGTCCCGGACTCAACGAACGCAACGCCCGGTTCTGGCAACTGGCGCTGCTGGTGGTGATCCTGGTGGCGTGGCACCTCGCTTCGCGCAACCAGCAGTTCGCTTTCTTCCTCGGCGAGCCGGTCCAGGTGGCGGGCCGCATCTGGAGCTGGTTCCTGCCGTTCGAGGTGCCCGCCAACGCGCTCTTTCCGGAAGGGCTCAAGGGCAACGCGGACATCTACACGCACCTGGGCACGACGCTGCTGGAGACGGTGCTGGCCTTCGGCATCGGCACGGTGCTCGGGCTCGCCTGCGGGCTCTGGCTGGCGCTCGCGCCAACTGCGAGCCTGATCCTCGACCCGTACATCAAGGCCGCCAACTCGATGCCGCGTGTGATCCTCGCGCCGATCTTCGCGCTGTGGTTCGGCCTGGGCATCTGGAGCAAGGTGGCGCTGGCGGTCACGCTGGTGTTCTTCATCGTGTTCTTCAACGTCTACCAGGGCGTGCGCGAGGTGAGCCCGGTGGTGCTGGCCAACGCGAAGATGCTCGGCGCCAACCAGCGCCAGCTGCTGCGCACCGTGTACCTGCCGAGCGCCACGAGCTGGGTGTTCTCGAGCCTGCACACGTCGGTGGGCCTGGCCTTCGTGGGCGCGGTGGTGGGCGAATACCTGGGCTCCGCGCGCGGCGTGGGCTACCTGATCCTGCAGGCCGAGGGCACCTTCGACGTCAACACCGTGTTCGCGGGGATCGTGGTGCTCACCGCGTTCGCGCTGGTGCTCGACGGCATCGTGGGCGTGGTCGAGCGGCGCCTCATGAAGTGGCAGCCGAGGAGCGGCGAAACCGAGAAGCTGTAGCGCACGCCGTTGCAACCATCCACGGGGGAGACCGATGAGCCACGAACACAAGCGCGCCACGACCTTGCGCTCGCGCGACGAGGCGGCCAGGGTCTCGAACGAAGAGCTGTTCTTCGACCTGGTCTACGCGTTCTCCGTCACCCAGCTGTCCCACTACCTGCTGGACCACCTCACGCTGTCGGGCGCGCTCCAGACGCTGGTGATGTGGTTCGCGGTGTGGCTGGGCTGGCAGTACACGGCCTGGACCACCAACTGGTTCAACCCCGGCACGCTGCGCGTTCGCGGCGTGCTCTTCGCGATCATGCTGCTGGCCATGGTGATGGCCTCCGCCTTGCCGGGAGCCTTCGCGGAACGCGGCCTGGTGTTCGCGCTGTGCTTCGTCGGCATCCAGGCGGGGCGCACCTTCTGCATGCTGGTGGCGATCGGCCCGAACGACCCGCTCACGCCGAACTTCCGCCGCCTGCTCGCCTGGAACTGCGTGGCCGGCGCATTCTGGATCGCCGGGGGTCTTGCCGAAGGGCAGGTGCGCCTGGCGCTGTGGTTCGCCGGCGTGCTGTGCGAATACATCGCGCCGATGGTGGGCCTGCGCTTTCCGGGCCTGGGGCGTTCGTCGACCCGTGAATGGACGATCGACGGCGGGCATCTCGCCGAGCGCTGCCAGCTGTTCGTGATCGTGGCGCTGGGCGAATCGGTGCTGGCCACCGGGATCGCCTTTGGCCATCACGTCGAATGGCATGCCGTCGACCTGTTCGCGCTGCTGGTGGGCTTTGCCGGCAGCCTGGCGATGTGGTGGATGTACTTCGACACCAGCGCGAAGGAAGCCACCCACGTCATCGAGCATGCCGCGGACCCGGGAGCCGTCGGCGCCAGGTTTCACTACACGCACGTGATCCTGGTGGCGGGCATCATCGTCTGCGCGGTGGCGGACGAGCTCACCATCGGCGAAGGCTCGCACCATGCCGAACTCAAGTACCTGGGCGCGCTCATCGGCGGGCCGGCGCTGTACCTCTTCGGCAATGCGCTGTTCAAGCGCGTGGTGCGCGGCTTCACGCCGCAATCGCACCTCTACGGGCTGGGCCTGCTGGCGGTGCTTGCCGTGTTCGCGTCGCACCTCACGGTGATGGTGGTGGGAGCGCTGACCACGGTCATCATGGTTGCCGTGGCAGCGCTCGAGGCCGTGGTGCGCCGCAGGGCGCAAGCCGCCTCGGCGCATTGAAAGAAGACGCGCCGGGACGTTGCCCGGATCAGCGCTTCTCCCGGATCAGCGCTTCTTCTTCGACGGCGTGCCGCCGCGCTTCTCGCGCACGATCTGCTGCTTGCTGCTCGCGGGCACCTTGGCAACGTTGGAGCCCCTGGGCGCTGCGGCCCTCGACGGCGCTGCGCCGCGCTTCGATGACGCCACCGTGTGCGCCACGGGGCGGATGCCGCTGCCCACGCGGGCCGCTGAGCTTGCGCGAATCGGCAGGTAGACCACCACGCTGTAGCCGCGCTTGAACGCATGGTTGGTGTTGACGTCGTTCCACTCGGCCACGGCGGAGGGCTTGAGGTTGTAGCGCCGTGCGATGGTGGCCACGCTGTCGGCGCGGCCGGCCTTCACGGTGGTGCGGCGCGTGACGATCTCGGGCTGGAAGGCCAGGTGGCCTTCGTCGGCCACCACGGCGGCCACGTCTTCCTTCACGCGCGCACCGCGCGGCACGATCAGCGTGGAGCCAGCCTTGATCAGCATGCGCGGCGGCACGTTGTTGAGCGCCCGCAGGTCGTTCTCGCTCATGCCCGAGCGTTGCGCAGCGTCGGCCACCGTCATCGTGCTGGGCACGACCCAGGCGGTCCAGCTGGCGTACTGGCCTTGCGAGTAGGCGTCGAAGTTGCGCTGGAACACGGCCGCGTTGTCCCATGGCAGCAGGATCTGCGGCGTGCCGGCGGCCAGCAGCACCGGCTTGTGCGCGGCGGGATTGAGCGCGCGGAAGTCTTCCAGCCGCACGTCGGCCAGCTTGGCGGCAAGTTCGACGTCGAGGTCGCGCGTGAGCGTGACCGTCTGGAAGTACGGGTGGTTGGCGATCACCGGCAGCTCGGTGTTGAAGGCCTGCGGATTGGCCACGATGTTCTTCACGGCCTGCAGCTTGGGCACGTACAGGCGCGTCTCGGCCGGCATGGTGAGGTCGCTGTAGGTGGTGGGCAGACCCAGGCGCTGGTTCTTCGCGATGGCGCGGCTCACGCTGCCTTCGCCCCAGTTGTAGGCGGCCAGCGCCAGTTGCCAGTCGCCGAACATGCCGTAGAGCTTCTGCAGGTAGTCGAGCGCGGCGCGGGTCGAGGCGACCACGTCGCGGCGGTCGTCGCGGAAGATGTTCTGCTTCAGGTCGAAGTCGGTGCCGGTGGCCGGCATGAACTGCCACATGCCCGCCGCACGCGCGCTGGACACGGCCTGCGGGTTGAACGCGCTCTCGATGTACGGCAGCAGCGCGAGTTCGGTCGGCATGTTGCGGCGCTCGAGTTCCTCGACGATGTGGAAGATGTACTTGTCCGAGCGCGCCGTCATGCGCTGGATGTAGTCGGGCCGGCTCGAATACCACTGCTCGCGGTCGCGCACCAGGTCGCTGTCGAGGTTGGGCATCTTGAAGCCGCGTCGGATGCGGTCCCACATGTCGACCGGCGGTGCGAGGGTGACGACGCTCGTCGAGCGGGCCTGTCCATTGGCGAGCGGGGAGAGGGCATCACGCGGATAGACCGGTGCCGCGTTGCCGGCGACCCTGGCGCCGGTGCCGCCGGCCTGGGATGACGAAGAAGGGGAGGAGCTGTTGGTGTTCGTGCCCGCGCAGCCCGCGAGCACCAGTGAACCTGCGAGGCAGGTGGCAGCGAAAAATTTCATCGGAAGTCGTTTTTCCATTGGCGCAGTGCGGCGAACACGTCGGCATCGGCTGCATCGGCAGCCAGCTCGGCGTGGGCACGCACCGCTCTAAGGACAGTGGCTTCGCGGCTGCGAAGAAAAGGGTTGATCTGGCGTTCGATGGCCAGTTGCGACGGCAGCGTGGGCTGCCCCTGCGCGCGCAGGCTTTCGCAGCGCGCGTTGTACTGAGTCAGTTCGCCGTTGCCCGGTTCCACCGCGAGGGCGAAACGCAGGTTAGCAAGTGTGTATTCGTGGGCGCAGCAGACACGCGAGTCGCCAGGCAGCGCGGAGAGTGCGTCGAGCGACGACAGCATCTGCGCCGGCGTGCCTTCGAACAGCCGGCCGCAGCCGCCGGAGAACAGCGTGTCGCCACAGAAGAGAAGCGGCGCCTGTGAGGGCGCCGCGGGAAGGAAGTAGGCAATGTGGCCAGCCGTGTGGCCCGGCACGTCGATGACCTGGAAGCGCAGTCCCAGCGCCTCTGCCACGTCGCCATGCGACAGCGGGGTGAAGGGCTCGGGGATGCGTTCGCGCGCAGGGCCCCAGACCCTGGCACCGGTGGCCGCGTGCAATGCCGCCACGCCGCCCGTGTGATCCGCATGGTGGTGCGTGACTAGAATCGCGGCCAGCTGCAGCTTGTGGCGCGCCAGCGCGTCGAACACCGGCTGGGCATCGCCCGGATCCACCACGATGGCGTGGCGCCCGTCGTGCAGCATCCAGATGTAGTTGTCGGCGAAGGCGGGCAGCGGAACAAGGGTCATGAGCGGTCAAATTATAGGTTTGCATGATTGGTTCGCGACCCCTCCGGGCCGCTACCTGCTGGCTTGGGAGCAAGCCCAGTTCGACCAGGCGGTGGCCGACGTGTTCGGCTATCACGCACTGCAGCTGGGCGCCGCCGAGGTCGACGGCCTGCGCACCAACCGCATGCCGCACCGCTGGCTGGCCCTCGACGATCCGATGCGCCCCGGCAAGGCGACGCTGCTGGCCGACTTCGCGGCCCTGCCATTCGCCGCCAACAGCCTCGACCTCGTGGTGCTGCCCCATGCACTCGAACTCAGTCCCGATCCGCATGCCACGCTGCGCGAGGTCGAGCGGGTACTGGTGCCCGAGGGGCGCGTGGTGATCTGCGGGCTCAACCCGGCCAGCCTCTGGGGCATGCGGCAGCGGCGCGCCCACCTCTACCGCCGCCTGGGCGTCGGCGACCTGTACCTGCCCGAAGGCGGCGAGTTCATCGGCTACTGGCGCATGCGCGACTGGCTGCGCCTGCTGAGTTTCGAGGTGGAGTCGGGCCGTTTCGGCATCTACCGCCCGGCGGTTCGCAGCGAGGCCTGGCTGGAGCGCGCGCGATGGATGGACGCCGCCGGCGAGCGCTGGTGGCCGATCTTCGGCGCGGCCTACTTCCTGGTGGCGGTGAAGCGCGTTCGCGGCATGCGGCTGCTGAGCGCCGACTGGCGCCGCACCGGCGCCCGCGCCACGGCGCCCGTGCCGATCGCCGGCAAGGTGCATCGCAACGAGCGCGGCGAACTCTGAGCGTGCGCCCGGGGCCGCCCCGATGCATCGACAATCGCCCGATCGAATGAAGAAGGAAAAGTCAGTTTGACCGAAGTCGTGATCTACACCGATGGCGCGTGCAAGGGCAACCCCGGCCCCGGCGGCTGGGGCGCCTGGCTCAAGTCGGGCCCCACCGAGAAGGAACTGTTCGGCGGTGAACTCAACACCACCAACAACCGCATGGAGCTCACCGCCGTCATCGAAGGCCTGGGTGCGCTGAAGCGGCCCTGCAAGGTGCTGCTCTACCTCGACAGCCAGTATGTGCGCATGGGCATCACCGAATGGATTCGGGGATGGAAGGCGAAGGGCTGGGTCACGTCCACCAAGCAGCCCGTGAAGAACGTCGAGCTCTGGCAGCGGCTCGACAAGCTGGTGAGCGAGGGCGGCCACCAGATCGAATGGCGCTGGGTCAAGGGCCACTCGGGCGACCCGGGCAACGAGCGCGCCGACATGCTGGCCAACAAGGGCGTGGACAAGGCGCTCGGGCGGCTCTGACCGGCCCCGGGGCGGCTCGTCCCCGGGTCAAACCCCTGCGCAAGGGGCATGGATGTTGCTAGAGTGATCTTCGGCGCGATCGAGCGCCACCGGTCGGTTTTGGGCGGTTCCGCCCCGCAGCCATTCACTCAATCGCAGCACCATGAACCTCGACTACTCCACCGACGCGGTCGACCCCAGCCAGCGCTTCGACTACTGGAGCGGCGTGGTCTGCGGGCACTTCATTCCCACCCGGACCATGGTGCCCGATCGCTCGCATTTCAACGCGCGCTTCTCGGTGCGTTCCATCGGCAACCTCACGCTCGCCGAGATGTCTTCGCCGCGCTGCCTGTGGGAGCGCGATGCCCAGCACCTGCGCAGCGGCCCCAATGAAGACTTCATGCTCAGCCTGATGGTCTCGGGCCAGGGCGTGCTGTCGCAGTCGGGGCGAAGCGTGGTGCAGCGCAACGGCGACATCGTGCTGTACGACGCCGCGCGGCCCTTCACTTTCGACCTCGCGCCCGAGTCGGCGCTGCTGGTGCGCATTCCGCGTAAGCAGCTGCTGTGCCGCGTCCCCGACGCGCACCAACTCACAGCCATGCACCTGGCCGACGGCCATCCCGTGGCCCGGCTGCTGGGCACCATGATCCGCGAGGCGGTGGCGCTCGAGCTGTCGGGGCTCGACGGCATGCAGGCCAGCCTGGCGAGTTCCCTGCTCGACATGCTCTCCACCGTGCTGCAGGTACAGACGGCGGGCACCGATGCGGGGCGTTCCGCGCACGGCGTGCTGTTCCAGAAGACGCGCGACTACATCGCCGCGCACCTGGACGACTGCGAGCTCGACGTCGAGCAGATCGCCCGCGCGCAGAACGTTTCGGCCCGCACGCTGGCGCGGGTGTTCGCCGAACAAGGCACCACGCCGATCCAGTGGCTGTGGCGCCAGCGGCTCGAGGCCAGCCACCGCGCGCTGATGGAAGGGCGCGTGCGGCAGGTCACGCAGGCGGCGTTCCAGCACGGCTTCAGCGACATGTCGCACTTCTGCAGGGTCTTCAAGAAAGCATACGGCGTGACGCCGCAGACGCTGCTGCGCCGGCACTGAGCCCGCACGGAACCGTGCGCGTCTGGCGGTTCCAGTCCATCGGATTGGCTCTGGCAGCCAAGCCCTCGTTGCCGTCGCTCCCTATCGTGAAGCCAACCCTTCACGCATGGAGACGACGATGCAAACCCCACCCCCCGCCGACCGGCCCGATGTCGCGGCGCTGGCCCGCGCGGCCGCACTGAACCTTGGCGCCGATCGCCTCGCGGCGGTCGAGCCGATCCTGTCCGCCTGGATCGCCGCCGCCAACGAACTCAGCCGCAAGATGAGCGATCCCGCGCACCAGGCGCTGATGCCCGTGACCGTCTTCGTGCACGCGCATGAACAGCCGGAGGACGCGGCATGAGCGCCGCGCCGGGCCGCTCCCAAGCAAGCTCGCACCGCAGCGCGAAGCGCGGAGGTCTTCCAATGAGCGCCGCGCCGGGCCGCCCCAAGCAAGCTCGCACCGCAGCGCGAAGCGCGGAGGTCTTCCAATGAGCGCCGCGCCGGGCCGCCCCAAGCAAGCTGCGCACCGCAGCGCGAAGCGCGGAGGTCTTTCAATGAGCGCCGCGCCGGGCCGCCCCAAGCAAGCTCGCACCGCAGCGCGAAGCGCGGAGGCACTTCGATGAGCGAACTTCTCGAACTCACGCTTTCGCAGGCAGCGCGCCTGGTGCGCGAGCGCAAGGTGTCGCCGGTCGAACTGGTCGGGGCTTCGCTTGCGCGCATCCGACAGCACGACGGTGTGCTCAAGTCCTTCATCACCGTGTTCGAGGAGCAGGCGATGCAGGTGGCGCGCGCGGCCGAGCTGCTGTCGGGGGCGGGCCACGAACTCGGCCCGCTGCAGGGCGTCCCGATCGCGCTGAAGGACAACATCGCCGTGCGCGGCACGCGCACCACGGCCGGCAGCAAGGTGCTCGCCGACTGGCTGCCCGAGGTCGACGCCACCGTCGCCACGCGGCTGCGGCAGGCGGGTGCCGTGTTCATCGGCAAGACCAACATGCACGAATTCGCCTGGGGCGGCACCTCGGCCAACCCGCACTACGGCGCGGTGTGCAACCCATGGGACACGGACCGCTTTCCCGCGGGCTCCAGCGGCGGTTCGGCCGTGGCGGTGGCGGCGCGTTTGTGCTTCGGTGCCATCGGCACGGACACGGGCGGTTCGATCCGCCTGCCCTCGGCGGTCAACGGCATCGTCGGCCTGCGCCCGACCTACGGCCGCGTGAGCAACCATGGCGTGGTGCCGCTCGCCTGGAGCATGGACACGGTCGGCCCCATGACGCGCACGGTGGAAGACTGCGCGCTCATGTTCGGCGCGATCGCCGGCTTCGACGCCAAGGACGCCGGCAGCGCACAACGTGCCACCGACGACTGCCTGAAGGACCTGGCCGACGGCTGCAGGCAACTGCGCATCGGCGTGGTGCCGGGCTACTTCTTCGAGCACCTGCAGACTCCCGTGCACGACGCGGTGAAGGAAGCGCTGGCCACCTTCGTCGACCTGGGTGCGCAACTGGTGGACGTCGACATCCGGAACATCCACGGCAACATCTCGGCCCAGCTCACCATCGAGTCGGCCGAGCCCAGCACCTACCACCAGCGCACCTTGCGCGATCGGCCGCAGTACTACGGCGACGACGTGCGCACGCTCCTGGAGACGGGCGAATTGCTGCTGGCCACCCACTATCTGCAGGCCCAGCGCTACCGCGCCTTGCTGCGCGCCGAATTCCTCGATGCCTTCCGCAGCGTCGACGTCTTCGTCTGCCCCTCGCTGCCGTTCGCGGCCACGCCGCTGGGCGAGACCACGGTGGAGATCGTGCCGGGCCAGCCCGAGGACATGCTCTCGGCCATCATGCAATTCACGGGCGTGGCCAGCCTCACGGGGCTGCCTTCGCTGAACGTCCCCTGCGGCTTCGACCCCGACGGGCTGCCCATCGGCATGCAGCTCATCGGCCGACCCTTCGCGGAGGCGACGCTGCTGCGTGCGGGGCATGCCTTCCAGCTTGCGACCGCCTTTCACCGTCGAGCGCCTGTGCTGCGCTGAAAGCCACCGGCTGACCGAACCAGCACATCGCGATGGCACTGTGAGCAAAGCGCCGGCGGCGGCCGGCCGATAACTTCGGTATCTGTGTCCAACGCGCTTCCAGAGCCATTCTCTTCACAACGAACGGAGTCCTCCCGCCATGTCGAACAGCGATCTGCACTACCTCGAGCTTCTTGAAGTCGGCCGCCTCATCCAGTCCCGGGAACTCTCCTCGGTCGAGGTGACGAAGGCGCAGCTCGCGCGCATCGACAAGGTCGACGGTGCGCTGAAGAGCTATGTGCGCACCATGGTCGATTCGGCGCTGGCCGAAGCCGCGCGCGCCGATGCCGAGATTGCCAAGGGCGAACTGCGCGGTCCGCTGCAGGGCGTGCCGGTGGGCGTGAAGGACCTGTGCTGGACGCAGGGCGTGCCCACCGCCGCCGGCATGACGCTCTACAAGGACTTCGTGCCCAACGAGGACGGCACCGTGGTGCGCAAGCTGCGCGAGGCGGGCGCGGTCATCCTGGGCAAGCTGCAGCTCACCGAGAGCGCCTACGCCGATCACCACCCCACGGTGTCTGCGCCGGTCAATCCGTGGAACGCGGCGCACTGGCCGGGGGTGTCGTCCAGCGGCTCGGGCGTGGCGACTGCTGCGGGCCTGTGCTACGGCTCGCTGGGCACCGACACCGGCGGCTCCATCCGCTTTCCTTCGGCGGCCAACGGCCTCACCGGACTGAAGCCGACCTGGGGCCGCGTGAGCCGCTTCGGCGCCTTCGAGCTGGCCGCCACGCTCGACCACATCGGCCCGATGACGCGCAGTGCCGCCGATGCGGGCGCGATGCTGGGCGCCATCGCCGGCGCCGACGCGAACGATCCCACCGCCAGCCTGCTGCCGGTGCCCGACTACCTGGCCGACATCGGCCGGGGCCTGGCCGGGCTGCGTGTGGGCGTCGACCTGCGCTGGGCCACCGAGGGCGTGGACGCGCCGACGCGCGAGGTCTTCGATGCAGCCGTCGCCGCGGTGAAGACGCTGGGCGGCGAACTGCGCGAGGTGCGCTTTCCCGATCCGGCGCAGGCGCTGGCCGACTGGTTCCCGCTGTGCGGCATCGAGGCCGCGGTGGTGCACGAGAAGACCTATCCGGCGCGCAAGGAGATGTACGGCCCGGCAGTGGCCGGCCTGATCGAGCTGGGCCTGGCGCAAAGCGGCACCGACTACCAGAAGATCGTGCTGCGCCGCCACGACTTCAGCGGCCGCGTGCGTGCGATGTTCGAGGACATCGACCTGCTCTTGATCCCGGCCACCGGCATCGCCTCGCCCACGATGGAGCGCATGGCCCAGATGGGTGTCGACGCCGAGCTGATGGCCGCGATGCTGCGCTACACCTGTCCGTTCGACATGACCGGCAGTCCGACCATCACGCTGCCCGGCGGCTTCACGCCCGCGGGCATGCCGGTGGCCTTCCAGTTCGTGGCGCGCCACTTCGACGAGGCACTGCTCGTGCGTGCGGGCGCCGCCTTCCAGCAGGCGACCGACTGGCACCGCAGGCACCCGGCGCTCTGAACCCCCAACGTTTTCTTCGTCACATCCCTCGAAAGCACATCACCATGAAACTACGTCACGCGCTTTTCTCCCTGGGTTGCTCGGTGGCGATCGCCACCTCCGCATGGGCCGCCGATCCGCTGAAGGTCGGCCTGATGGAAGACGTCTCGGGCGACCTCGCCTTCATGGGCAAGCCCAAGCTCAACGGCTCCCAGCTGGCCGTGGAGGAGATCAACAAGGCCGGCGGCATCATGGGCCGGCAGGTCGAGCTGATCCACCTCGACCCGCAGGGTGACAACGCCCGCTACCAGGAGTTCACGCGGCGCCTGCTGAGCAAGGACAAGGTCGACGTGCTCATCGGCGGCATCACCTCGGCCTCGCGCGAGGCGGTGCGCCCCATCGTCGACCGCACGCAGACGCCGTACTTCTACACCAACCAGTACGAAGGCGGCGTGTGCGACGCCAACATGATCAGCATGGGTGCGGTGCCCGAGCAGCAGTTCTCCACGCTCATTCCGTACATGGTCGAGAAGTTCGGCAAGAAGGTGTACGTGGTGGCGGCCGACTACAACTTCGGCCAGATCAGCGCCGAGTGGAACCGCACCATCCTGAAGGACCTCGGCGGCACCGTGGTGGGCGAGGAGTTCATTCCGCTGGGCGTGTCCCAGTTCGCGCAGACCATCCAGAACATCCAGAAGGCCAAGCCGGACTGGCTGCTGATGCTCAACGTGGGCGCCGCGCAGGACTCGTTCTTCGAGCAGGCCGCGGCCGCCAAGCTGAACCTGCCCATGGGCTCGTCGGTGAAGGTGATGCTGGGCTTCGAGCACAAGCGCTTCGCGCCGCCAGCGCTCAACCGCATGCACGCCACGGCCAACTGGTTCGAGGAAATCGACTCGCCCGCCGCCGCCGACTTCAAGAAGCGCTGGCACGCCAAGTTCCCCAGCGAGCCGTACATCAACGACATGGGCTACAACGCCTACAACGCGCTCTACATCTACAAGACGATGGTGGAGAAGGCCAAGTCGACCAAGCTGGCCGACCTGCGCAAGGTGATCGCGGCCGGCGAGGCCTGCATCGACGCGGCCGAGGGCAAGGTCTGCATCGACCCCAAGAGCCAGCACGCCTCGCACCAGATGCGCCTGATCGCGGTGGACGACAAGCACAAGGTCAGCGTGCTGAAGGACTACGGGACCATCCAGCCGTACTGGCTGGGCAAGATCGGCTGCGACCTGACGAAGAGCAACGACAGGAAGCAGTACACGCCGTCCGACCTGCCGAAGAAGTCCTGACCCCGCGCGCGCCGAGGACAACGCGGTGTTCGCCGAAGTCTTTTCGTTCTTCTACCAGTTCGCGGACGTGTTCGCGTTCCTCATCCTGTCGGCCGCCGGCCTGGCGATCGTGTTCGGGATGATGGGCGTGATCAACATGGCCCATGGCGAGTTCATCATGTGCGGCGCCTACGTGACTGTGGGCCTGGTGCATGCAGGCTTTCCGCTGCCGCTCGCGCAGCTGTGCGGCACGCTGGCCGCGGGGCTGGCCGGCGTGCTGCTCGAGTGGAGCCTGGTGCGCAAGCTGTACAAGCGCCCGCTCGATTCGCTGCTCGCCACCTGGGGCCTGAGCCTGATCGTCACGCAGGGCATGCTGCTGACGGTGGGTTCCTCGGTGGCCGGCATCGGCACGCCCGAAGGCAGCTTCGTGGTGGGGGGCTACACCTTCTCGGTCTATCGCATGGTGCTGTTCGCGGCGTCCGTGGCGGTGCTGGCCGGCATCTACATCGTCTTCATGCGCACCCGCTTCGGCGTGCATGCGCGCGCGACGATGCAGAACGCCGCGATCGCGCAGGCCACCGGCGTGCGGGTGGGGCGGGTGTATGCGCTGAGCTTCGGCATCGGCGCGGCGCTGGCCGGGCTGTGCGGCGCGCTCTACGCGCCCACCATGACCCTGATCCCGACGATGGGCGCGGCCTTCCTGGTCGAGAGCTTCGTCACCGTGGTCGTGGGCGGCGCCAACGTGCTGCTGGGCACCGCGCCGGCGGGCATCCTGCTGGCGGTGATCCGCACCGGGCTGAACGGCTGGGGCGGCCAGATCGTCGGGCAGATCGGCATGCTGCTCGCGGTGATCGTTGTCATCCGCATCCTGCCCGAGGGCGTCTCGGGCTGGCTCGCCCGCAAGACACGCTGACCACGCTGAAACGACGGAGTCGCATCGCATGTTCCAACTCATCAACGGCCCGCAGACGCTCGGCAGCACGCGCGCCTTCTGGCTTCCCTTCCTGGCAGTGCTCGCCGCGGTGCTGCTCTACCCGCTGGTGGCCGACGCCTACGACGTGGGCAACATGGCCTACCTGCTGACCTGGACCTTCATGGCCATGGGCCTGTGCCTGGTATGGGGCTACGGCGGCATGCTGTCCTTCGGGCAGACGCTGTTCTTCGGCATCGCGGGCTACGGCTACGGCGTGCTGGCCATCAACCTGGGCGGCGAGGCGGGCACGACCTTCCTGGCCCTGTTGCTGGCGCTGCTGCTGGCGGCGCTGGCCGCGGCGGTGCTCGGCTACTTCATGATCTGGGGGCGCGTGGGCGGCGTGTTCTTCGGCATCGTCACGCTGTCGGCCACGCTGGTGCTGGCTTTCTTCCTCGGGCAGACGGCCGGGCCCGAATGGCACATCGGCAGCGCGCGGCTCAACGGCTTCAACGGCATGAAGGACATGGCGCCGCTCAACCTGCCGTGGACCGGCGGCGAGACGCTGTACTTCGAGGGCATACCGCTCTACTACCTGGTGGTGGGGCTGATCCTGGCCGTGTACCTCGGCCTGCGCATGCTGCTGAACTCGCGTTTCGGCAACGTGATCGTCGCGGTGCGCGAAGACCCGCAGCGCGCCGAGCTGCTGGGCTACGACGTGCGCAAGTACCAGCTGGCCACCTTCGTGATCGGTTCGGCGCTGGCGGGGCTGAGCGGCGTGCTCTATACCTCGTGGGGCCAGTTCATCACGCCCGCGAGCATCGGACTGCCGGCGGCCGCGATGCCGATCGTGTGGGTGGCGTTCTCGGGGCGCGGGGACATCACGGCCACGCTGGTCGGATCGTTCCTGGTGCTGTGGGCATTCCAGACCATCACGTTGTACAGCCAGCAGGCGGCCTTGCTGCTGATGGGCGCGATGCTGCTGTGCACGGTGATGCTGGCGCCGCAGGGCTTCGTCATCGGCGTGGTGCAGGCGGTGCGGCGCGTGTTCGAGCGGCGCGGCGGTGCGGTGAAGAATCGCGCCGTCCAGGCGGCTGTCGAGTCCGTGCCGGACGGGCAGGAGGTGCGCGCATGACCGCACTGCTGCAGACCCGCTCGCTCAGCAAGCACTTCGGCGGCCACGCGGCCGTGTCGGATGTCGACCTGTCGGTGAAGCAGGGCGAGATCCACTGTCTCATCGGGCCCAACGGCGCGGGCAAGAGCACGCTGTTCAAGCTGATCGTGGGCACGCACGAGGCCACCTCGGGCCATATCGCCTTCCAGGGCCAGGACGTGACGCGCCAGCGTCCGTTCCAGCGCGTGCAGCAGGGCATGAGCATCAAGATGCAGGCGCCCAGCGTGTTCAAGGAGCTGCCGGTGCGCCAGAACATCCACATCGCGCTGCAGCACCACGTGAAGGGGCGTGCGGAGCTTACGCGCGAGGAAGACCGGCTGCTTGCGCTGCTCGACCTCGCCGCGGACGCGGCCAAGCCCGCCGGCGAACTGGCGCACGGCCAGCAGCAGTGGCTGGAGATCGGCATGGCGCTGGCGCTCAAGCCCGTGCTGCTGCTCATGGACGAGCCCACCGCGGGCCTGTCGCCAGAGGAAACCTTCAGGACGGGCGAGCTGATCCAGAAGCTCAACGCCGAGGGCATGACGGTGCTGGTGGTGGAGCACGACATGGCCTTCATCCGCCAGATCGCGCAGCGCGTGACGGTGCTGCATTTCGGCAAGGTGTTCGCCGAGGGCTCCATCGGCGAGGTCATCGCCGATCCGCGCGTGGCCGAGATCTACCTGGGGAAGACACATGAGCACTGACATCGTCCTCGACGTGAAGGGCCTGCGCGCAAGCTACGGCGCCACGCCGATCCTGCAGGGCGTGGACCTCACGGTGCGCAAGGGCGAGATCGTGAGCCTGATCGGGCGCAACGGCGTGGGCAAGACCACCACCATGCGCTGCCTGATGGGCCTGCTGCGCACGCGCGGCGGCAGCGTGCACCTGCGCGGCCAGGAGATCGCCGCGCTTTCCAGCGACGCGCGGGCGCGCCTGGGCATCGGCTACGTGCCGCAGGGGCGCGAGGTGTTCGCGCGCATGACGGTGGCGGAGAACCTGATGGTGGGCGAACTGGTCGGCGGGCCGGGCGGCAAGAAGCTGCCCGATCTGGTCTACCAGTACTTTCCGCGCCTGGCCGAGCGGCGCAACCAGCTCGCCGGCACCATGTCGGGCGGCGAGCAGCAGCAGCTGGCCATCGGCCGCGCGCTGGTGGGCAACCCGGCGCTGATGCTGCTGGACGAGCCGTCGGAGGGCATCCAGCCTTCGATCGTGCAGCTGATCTGCGATGTGCTGCGCGCCATCCGCCGCGACCTGGGCACGACGATCCTGTTCGTCGAGCAGAACCTGGACACCATCCTCGACGTGGGCGAGCGCGCCTACGTGATGGAGAAGGGGCGCGTGGTGGGGCTCATCGAGTCCGGCCGCATGAACGCGCAGACCGTGCGCAACCACCTGATGATCTGAAAGGACAACACCCATGAGCTGGCTCGACCGGTCGATCATGCACACGCGCGGCGCGGGCCGCGAACGCAGCATCGCCACGCACGAACTCACCGAGGCGAAGCAGGGCACCTTCCACTTCACCATCGGCCCGTATTCCAGTGCGGTGATGACGGTGAAGCCCGGCGACCGCATCGTGGTGGAAACGCGCGACGCCTTCGACGGCAAGGTCAGGACCGAGCAGGACCTGCCCTCGAAGGTGCTGACCATGCCCTTCGTGAACCCGCAGAACGGGCCGATCATGGTCGAGGGCGCCGAGCTCGGCGACACGCTGGCGGTGCACATCGAGTCGATGGCGCCGCGCGGGCCGAATCCGCGCGGCACCTGCTGCATGATCCCGGAGTTCGGCGCGCTCAGCGGCACGGCCTTCACGGCGCTGCTGAATGCGCCGCTGCCCGAGATCACCCGCAAGATCGACGTTGACGAGGAGGGCGTGTACTGGAGCAAGCGCGTGACGCTGCCCTACAGGCCGCACATCGGCACGCTGAGCTGCTCGCCCGAGATCGACTCCATCAACAGCCTCACGCCCGACCAGCACGGCGGCAACATGGACCTGCCCGACATGGGGCCCGGCAGCATCACCTACCTGCCGGTGCGCACCGCGGGCGCGCGGCTGTTCATCGGCGACGCGCACGCCTGCCAGGGCGACGGCGAGGTCTGCGGCACGGCGGTGGAGTACCCGAGCCTCACGACCATCCGTGTCGACCTCATCAAGGGCTGGCGGCTCGAATGGCCGCGGCTGGAAACGGCCGAGATGATCATGGCCATCGGCAGCGCCCGGCCGCTGGAGGACGCGACCCGAATCGCCTACAAGGAACTGGTGCTCTGGATGGAGGCCGAATACGGCTTTGACCGCTGGGACGCCTACATGATGCTGAGCCAGTGCGGCAAGGTGCGCCTGGGCAACTTCGTGGACCCGAAGTACACGGTGGGCGCGGGCATTTCGAAGACGTACCTGGCGCCATGAATAATTTCGAGGGCCTGATAATCGCTGCATGACCGAAATCACCCGACTGGCGGAACTGCGCCGAGTGGCCATCCTCGACACGAGCGAAGAGGCTGCCTACGACGAAATCACCCGCCTCGCGGCCCAGATGTGCGGCACGCCGATCGCGCTCATTTCGCTGATCGACGAGCGGCGGCAGTGGTTCAAGTCGCGCGTGGGCCTGAACGCGGCGCAAACGCCCCGGGAGCATGCGTTCTGCGCGTATGCCATCCAGGTGCCTGACCAGGTGATGGTGGTCAACGACGCGCTGGCCGACGAGCGCTTCAAGGCCAACCCACTGGTCACGGGCGACCCCAGCATCCGCTTCTACGCGGGCGCGCCGCTGGTGATGCGCAACGGCGAGGCGCTGGGCACGGTCTGCGTGATCGACACCCGGCCGCGCGAGATCAGCCCGGAGGCGCTCGAGCAGCTGCGCTTCCTGGCGCAGCAGGTGGTCACCCGGCTGGAGGAGCGGGCGCTCGATGAGCAGGCCCAAGACGAGGGGTCGCGAGGCTAGCCGGCCCGGCTCAGATCGCCCCGTCGAACACCATCACATCGACCTCGTCGCCCGGCGCGACGCTGCCTTGCGCGTGGTGCAGCACCACGAGGCCGTTGGCCTCGACCATCGAGCTCAGCACGCCTGAGCCCTGGTTGGCGGCCACGGTCACTTCCGGCAACGCGCCGGCCACTGGCTTGACGAAGCCGCGCTGGTACTCGGTGCGGCCCGGCTTCTTGCGGATGGGGCCCTTGCTGCGCGCGCGCAGCAGGGGCGGCGGGGCGCAGGCCGTTTCGTGGCAACCCATCATGCGCAGCAGGGCCGGCCGCACGAAGGCCAGAAAGGTCACCATCACGGCCACCGGGTTGCCGGGCAGGCCGAACAGCAGCGCCGGCTGCGGCGCGGGTTCATCCGGGATGGCACGAGAGATGGCACGAGGGATGAGCCCCACGGCCAGCGGCCGCCCCGGGCGCATGGCGACGCGCCAGAAGGCCATGTCGCCCAGCTGTTGCATCACGTCGCGCGTGTGGTCCGCCGCGCCCGCGCTGACGCCGCCGCTGGTGACGATGGCGTCGGCTTCGCGGGCGGCGCGTTGCAGCGTGGCGGCCAGCGTGGCGGGGTCGTCGCGGACCAGTCCGAGGTCGATCACCTCGCAGCCCAGCTTCGTGAGCAGGCCGAACACGGTGTAGCGGTTGCTGTCGTACACCGCGCCCTCGCGCGGGGCCTCGCCGACGCTCAGGATTTCGTCGCCCGTCGAGAAGTACGCGACCCGCAGGCGCCGCAGCACGTTCACGCCCGGCAGGCCGAGGCTGGCGATCATGCCGAGCGCGGCGGGCGACAGCCGTTCGCCGCGTCGCAGCGCGGGCTGGCCCTGCATCAGGTCTTCGCCCGCGAGGCGCCGGTTGTCGCCGCGGCGCAGCACGCGCGCCGGAAAGCTGACGCGGTCGCCGTCGACCTTGCAGAACTCCTGCGGGATCACGGTGTCCAGGCCCGCCGGCATCATCGCGCCCGTCATGATGCGCACCGCATCGCCGGCACCCAGCGCGCCGCGCCAGGTGGCGCCGGCCAGCGCCGTGCCCGCCACGCGCAGGCTCACCGAGGCGTCGCTGGGCGCATCGCACGGCAGCACGGCGCCGTCGAAGGCGTAGCCGTCCATGGCGGAGTTGTCGTGCGGCGGCACGCTGATGGGCGAGACGATGTCCTCGGCCAGCACGCGGCCGAGCGCGTCGAGCAGCGCGACGCTCTCGCGCTGCGTGACCACCGCGGACGCGGCGAGCCGCGAGAGAAAGGCGTGGACAGCCTCGACGCTCAGGTCGGCGGCGTCGTAGCCCGGAAGGGCGGAGGCGATGTCTGCAATGCGGCTCATAGGCTCACCGGTTCTCGAGGGCGTGCAGTTCGGCAAGGGTGTTGGCGTTGATGAAAGCGTCGGGCGCGTCGCCAGGGCGGTCGAAGGGCACGCGCACCGTGCGGTGCTGCGCGGTCCAGGCCTGCACCTTGCGGCCGCCGGCCTCGATGTAGCGGCGAAGGCTGTCGTGCAGCCCGGCGCGCAGCAGGCAGAAGACGGGCTGGGGCCGCAGCGTCACGCTGCTGTCGGAAGACGCTTCCGGCGCGGCGGCGATGGCGATCTCTGCGTTCTCCGAGGCCGCGGCCCGGGCCAGGCGCGACGCGAGGTCGCGAGGAAACAACGGCGTGTCGCACGGCACCGTCAGCAGCCAGGGCGTGGCGCAGTGCGAGAGGCCGCTCAGGAAACCCGCCAGCGGGCCCGGATAGTCCGCCAGGCTGTCGGGCCACACCGGCACGCCGAAGGCCTCGTAGTCGGGCAGGTTGCGGTTGGCATTGACCATGAGCGCGCCGACCTGCGGGCGCAGGCGCCGCAAGGCATGCAGCGCCAGGGGCTCGCCGTTGAACGGCTGCAACCCCTTGTCGACGCCGCCCATGCGCGATCCGCGCCCGCCGGCCAGCAGCAAGCCCGTGATGTCGGCAGGCGCGATGGCGTGCGCGGTCATGGCGGCCGCCTGCGTCATCCGCCGATGTAGCTCATCTCGACGCGGCGCGGCGCCTTGTCGCTGGCGTTGCCGGTGTCGTCGGGGCCTTGCAGGGCCCGCAGTTCGGAATAGCGGTCGGCACGGCCCTGCCAGATGTGGCCGATGGCCGAGGCGATGTCTTCGTCGCTCGCATCGCCGCGCAGCAGCGGGCGCAGGTCGTGGCCCGCGGTGGCAAACAGGCACAGATACAGCTTGCCTTCGGTCGACAGCCGGGCGCGGCTGCAGTCGTGGCAGAAGGCCCGGGTCACGCTGCTGATCACGCCGATTTCGCCACTGCCGTCCGCATAGGCCCAGCGCTGTGCGGTTTCGCCGGGCGCGGAAGCCTCGAGCGGAACGAGCGGAAACTCGGCGTGGATGCGCGCGATGACATCCGAGGAGGGCAGCACCTCGTCCATGCGCCAGCCGTTGGTGGCGCCCACGTCCATGTATTCGATGAAGCGCAGCACCACCTTGCCGCCGTGGTGGTTCCGGAAGTAGCGCGCCATCGGCAGGATCTCCTGCTCGTTGGTACCGCGCTTGACCACCATGTTGACCTTGACGGGCCCGAGCCCGGCGGCCAGCGCCGCGTCGATGCCCGCCAGCACGTCGGCCACCGGGAAGTCGACGTCGTTCATGTGGCGGAATACGGCGTCGTCAAGGCTGTCCAGGCTCACCGTGACGCGGTGCAGGCCTGCAGCCTTGAGCGCGGCCGCCTTGCGTGCGAGCAGCGAGCCGTTGCTGGTGAGCGTGAGCGCCAGCGGGTCGCCGCCGGGCGTGCGGATCGCAGCGAGCTGCTCCACCAGCGCCTCGATGTTCTTGCGCAGCAGGGGCTCGCCGCCGGTCAGGCGAATCTTGCGCACGCCGTGCCCTGCGAACAGGCGGGCGAGCCGCGTCATTTCCTCGAAGCTGAGCAGCGAGCTGTGCGGCAGGTACTTGTAGTCCTTGTCGAACACGTCCTTGGGCATGCAGTAGCTGCAACGGAAGTTGCAGCGGTCGGTCACGCTGATGCGCAGGTCGGTCAGCGGTCGGCCGAGGCGATCCTGGAGCAGGCCGGTGGCAGGCACGACCGACTCCGGCACGGCGACGGCGGGTTGCGCGCGGCCGAGGGCGGAGATCGGGATGACGGTGCTGCTGCGGTTCATGGGTTTGCGGGGAGGCGTCGATTCTCCGCCATTGCCCATGGACCCACCCGGTGCAGGCTACTCGTGCATACCCCCGGTTTCAGCCGCGGCAGAGCTTCAGGTTCGTGCGGGTGGCACGCACCACCGGCAGGAAGATCTCGGCGTCGGCCGGCGGATAGTTCTCCTTCACGCCCTCGTCGCTCAGGGCGGCGTCCTCCGCCAGCGGCTGCAGGGTCTTCAGGCAGGCAGCGCGGTCGTCGAGCTTGTACTGGGTGAGCGCGAGGTCGTTGCGGATCCAGTCCTTGGTGATCCAGTCGAGCGTCTCGTCGCAGTCCGACAACACCGGCGCCAGCGTCGTGCGGGCCGCGGCGTAGTTCTTCGCGTCGTACTGGCGCTTGAAGTTCCTGCGCGTGGCGGCCACGGCCTTGTCGGTGCACCCCGGGGTGGGGCGGGTGTAGGTGCCTTCGAACCCCGCCCGCGCGCCGCAGCTGTCGCGGCACTGCTCGGCGCCGTTGGTGGTCACCTTGACCTTGTCCGCGCTGGCGGCAAAGTTCACCACGCAGTCGGTGCCATCGAGCTTGGCCTTGCCGCGCGCGATGGTGCCGTCGAGCGCGCAGGTGTGGGCATTGGCGCCGATGGTGGTGATGTCGAAATGGCCGTCGGCCTTGATGCGCAACTGGCCGCTGCCGCGCTCGAAGATGTATTCGCCGGCGGCCGGATTGCCGGCCTGGGCGCTGGCCGCGGCCGGCCCCAGAAGGGCGCAGGGCAGGGCAAGGGCAGCGGCGAGGAGGCGCAGGTATCTGTTGGACTTCATTGCTGGAAAACTCCCGGAGAACATGCCGCAGCCAGTGTATCGATCGTTGCAAGAGGCTTCGTGACGCCGCTGCGGCGCACTTGCCGTTGGCCGGTCGCTGGCTGGTTTTAGGTATCGGCACGGGCGATGTCTTGACGCGGACAATGAGAATTCCTATCATTTGGACGCCTGAGTACGCAACAGTCGACAACGCAAAGGGCTCTTCCAACCTAGGAGCTTTTCGACCGTGCCGTACACCCTGCCAGCCCTGCCTTATGCCTTCGACGCGCTCGAGCCGCACATCGATGCGCAGACCATGGAAATCCACCATGGCAAGCACCACCAGACCTATGTGAACAACCTCAACGCGGCCGTGAAGGACACGCCGCACGAGGGAACACCCGTCGAACAACTGATCGCCGGCGTCGAGCAACTGCCCGAGGCCCTGCGCGGCGCGGTGCGCAACAACGGCGGCGGCCATGCCAACCACAGCCTCTTCTGGACCGTGATGGCGCCGGTCGGCAAGGGCGGCGGCGGGACGCCCGAGGGTGCGTTGGCCAAGGCCATCGACGCCGACCTGGGCGGCTTCGACGCCTTCAAGGACGCCTTCACCAAGGCCGCGCTCACGCGCTTCGGCAGCGGTTGGGCGTGGCTCTCGGTCGCTACCGGCGGCAAGCTCGCCGTGGAAAGCAGCGGCAACCAGGACAGCCCGCTGATGCGCGGCATCGGCTCGGGCAACACCCCGATCCTCGGCCTCGACGTGTGGGAACACGCCTACTACCTCAAGTACCAGAACCGCCGCCCCGAATACATCTCGGCGTTCTACAACGTCGTGAACTGGGCCGAAGTGGCCCGGCGCCACGCCGCCGCCACGGGCGGCTGAGGAGCAGCCCCATGAACGATCCGCAGCAGGCCACAGTGGCAGACGAGCGGCCTGTCCTCGTTCGCCCGGCGCGCCCCGTGCGCGAGTGGGTCGGCCTGGCGATCGTCGCTGCCGGCGCGCTCGTGCTGGTGGCGCAGTTCTGGCAGTTCGTGCGCGCCGATCCGCTGGTGTGGAACGCGCTGCTCGGCGGGTCGGTCGCCGCGCTGGCTACCGCGCTCGGCACGCTGCCGGTGCTGTTCTCGCAGAAGCTGCCCGACAGGCTGCAGGACACGCTGTTCGGCTTCGGTGCGGGCGTGATGCTGGCGGCCAGTGCCTTCTCGCTGATCATTCCGGGGCTGGAAGCCGCGAAGAACGTGGGCGTTTTCGGCGGCGGCAACTGGGCTGCCGGCGGGGTGATCGGCTCGGCCATCCTGCTGGGCGGCGCGGTGCTGATGCTCATGGACCGCGTGCTGCCGCACGAGCATTTCATCAAGGGCCGCGAGGGGCAGACCGCGAGGCAGTTGCGCCGCACCTGGCTCTTCGTGTTCGCGATCGCGCTGCACAACGTGCCCGAGGGCCTGGCGATCGGCGTCGGGTACGCGGCCAACAACGGACTGCGCGCCGACGCGCTGGCCACCGGCATCGCCATCCAGGACGTGCCCGAGGGACTGGTGGTCGCCGTGGCGCTGCTGGCCGCGGGCTACAGCCGCATCTTCGCGGTGCTGATCGGGATGGCTTCGGGCTTGGTCGAGCCGGTGGGTGCCGTGCTCGGCGCCGCCGTGGTCGGCCATTCGGTGATGCTGCTGCCCTGGGGCCTGGGCTTTGCGGCGGGCGCCATGCTGTTCGTGATCAGCCACGAAATCATTCCCGAGTCGCACCGCAAGGGCCACGAAGCGTACGCCACCAGCGGGCTGATGATCGGCTTCGTGCTCATGATGCTGCTGGACACCGCGCTGGGGTAGGGCCCTTCGCAGGACACCGCGGAACCGGCTCTGCCGGGCCGCAGGTGTCGCCCCCGGTGAGGGGGTGGGCGAAGCCTGGGGAGGGCCCAGTTCTAGCCGTGCCTGACGGCGACCGTCTTCAGCGTGGTGAAGCCGTAGAGCGCCTCGAAGCCCTTCTCGCGGCCGTAGCCCGAGGACTTCACGCCGCCGAAGGGCAGTTCGACGCCGCCGCCCGCGCCGTAGTTGTTGATGAACACCTGGCCGCTCCTCACGCGCCTGGCCATGCGGAACTGGCGTGCGCCGTCGGTCGTCCAGACGCCGGCCACCAGGCCGAACTGCGTGGCGTTGGCGAGCGCCACTGCCTCGTCCTCGTCGGCGAAGGCCATGGCGGCCAGCACCGGACCGAACACTTCCTCTTGCGCCAGGCGATGGCCCACCGGCACGTCGCGCAGCAGGGTCGGCGCCTGGTAGAAGCCGGTCTCGGGCGCTTCCTCGACCACGATGCCCTGCGCCACCATCGGGATGCCGGCATGCTGGGCGTCGCTCAGGAAGTCCCACACGCGCTGCTGCTGCGTCTGGCGGATCAGCGGTCCCACGTCGAGGTCCATCGCCGCCGGGCCGACGCGCAGGGCCTCGAAGGCATGGCCGAGGCGCTCGAGCAGCGGCTCGTAGATGTCGCGCTGGATCAGCACGCGCGAGCCGGCCGAGCAGGTCTGGCCGGCGTTCTGCACGATCGCATTGATCACCACCGGAATGACCGCGTCCAGGTCGGCGTCCGCAAAGACGATCTGCGGGCTCTTGCCGCCCAGCTCCAGCGTGACCGGGCAATGCCGCTCGGCCGCCACCTGCTGGATCAGCGTGCCGATCTTCGGGCTGCCGGTGAAGCTGATGTGATCGATGCCCTCGTGCCGCGCCAGCGCGTCGCCCACCTCGTGGCCGTAGCCGGTCACGATGTTGAGCGCGCCGGCCGGAAAGCCGGCTTCGGCCGCCAGTTGCGCCACGCGGATCAGCGAGAGGCAGGCGTCCTCGGCGGGCTTCACCACGCACACGTTGCCTGCCGCCAGCGCACCGCCGACGCTGCGCCCGAAGATCTGCATCGGGTAGTTCCAGGGAATGATGTGGCCGGTGACGCCGTGCGGCTCGCGCCAGGTGAACACGCTGTAGCCGTCCTGGTAGGGAATCGTCTCGCCGTGCAGCTTGTCGCAGGCGCCGGCGTAGAACTCGAAATAACGCACCAGCGCCACCGCGTCGGCGCGGGCCTGCTTCACAGGCTTGCCGCAGTCGCGCTGCTCGATCAGCGCGAGCTCGTCGACATGCTCCGCGATCTTCTGCGACAGCTTGTAGAGCAGGCGGCCGCGCTCGGCGGCGCTGACCTTGTGCCAGACACCCTCGAAGCAGTCGCGCGCGGCGCGCACGGCGGAATCGATGTCGCCAGAGTTGCTGCGCTGGATCTCGTCGAAGACCTGGCCGTCGGAAGGGTCGATGACCGGCAGGGTGCGGCCGGAGGAGGACGGAACGTCCGCGTTGGCGATGTAGTTGAGCTGCATGGGGCCGGATTTTGCGCGAAGCGCGCGAAACCCGCGGGCCCGCCGCCCGCAGCCCCTTCGCCGGGCTTTTCTACTTGGCCGCGGTGGCCTTCGGCAGCGCCCGCACCGCGTTCAGCGTGCGCTCGACGTGCTTGTCCGGATTCAGGTTCTGGTAGTAGTACGCGACCTTGCCGTTGGGCGCGATCACATACGACAGGCGGTTCGCGAAATCGGGCCGCGTCTGCATGACGGCGTCGAATCCCTGGATGACGGTCTTGGCCTCGTCCGATGCCACCGGAAACCGGCTCTGGCACGACTTGACCGAGAACTTCGAGAGGGTGTCGATGTCGTCCGCCGAGACACCGATCACGGTGGCGCCCAGCGCCGCGAACTGGTCGACGGCCTCTGCGAAGGCGTGGGCCTCGATGGAGCAGTCGTTGGAGTCGGCGGCCGGGAAGAAATAGAGCACCACCGGCCCCTTGGCGAGGGCGTCGGCCAGCGAGTAGCGGAAGGTCTTGCCGCCGAGCGCGGCATTGGCGGTGAACTTGGGTACCGGGTCGCCGATGTCCAGGGCAGCCCAGGCGGTGTGGGTGGCGGCTGCGAGCACCGTCATCAGCGCGATGCGGGAAAGGAACGGACGGGCCATGATGTAACTCCGGAGCAGGATGGGCAGAATTCTAGGCCTGCGAACTCCGCGCGGGGCCTCTGAAACCGGCGCCTGCCGGCTGGCGTACTGAACACGACAACTGAAAAAACCCCGCAATGGACGCACCATCATGAACGCCTGGCTTTCACTCTTGCGCATCGCGCTCGCAGGCGCCCTGGCCGCAGCGCTCGGCGCCTGCGGCTCGCTTCCGCCGGCACCCGACCGGCCCGCCGAATTCGCCGCCGCCGCCGACCCCGGCACGGCGCTCGCCAGGATTGCCGCGGCCTCCACCCCGCCCGGCGAGCATTCGGGCTTCCGGCTGATGCCATTGGGCGTGTATTCGCTCGACGCGCGCATCCAGCTGGCGCAGCGGGCCCAGCGCTCGCTGGTGGTGCAGTACTACCAGCTCGAGAACGATGCCGTCGGCCGGCTGCTGCTGCGCACGCTGCGCGAGGCCGCCAACCGCGGCGTGAAGGTGCGGGTGCTGGTGGACGACCTGTACACCGCGAAGAGCCAGCAACTGCTGCTGGCGCTGTCGGACACGCCGAACGTCGACGTGCGCCTGTACAACCCGTTCTGCTGCGGGCGCAACGGATTCCTGTCGCGCTTCGTGGCGTCGCCGTGGGAAATCGAGCGGCTCAACCACCGCATGCACAACAAGCTCTTCATTGCCGACGGCGCGATGGCGGTGGTGGGCGGGCGCAACATAGCCGAAGAATATTTCGTGCTGAGCGAGGCGCAGAACTTCATCGACATGGACGCGCTGGTGGTCGGCAAGGTGGTGCCGCAGCTCGAGAACATCTTCGACGCCTACTGGAACAGCATGCAGGTCTGGCCGATCGGCGAGATCGTGAAGGGCGAGGGCGGGCGCAAGCCGGGCGGCGCCGACTTCAACGACTGGGTCGGCATGGCCTCGCCGCCGCCGAAGGTCGTGCTGCCGCCGTCCGACATCCTCGGCTACGGACCGATCGGCGAGGAACTCGACGCCGGGCGCATGGGCCTGCTGTGGGGCGAGGCCCGCGCCATTGCCGATCCGCCGACCAAGCCGACCACCATGACCGCCGACGAGGCCATCGCCACCAGCGTCACGATGAAGGTGTGGGGCCTGATGATGGATGCGAAGACCGAGGTCGACATGACCTCGCCGTACCTCGTGCCGGGCGAGCGGGGCATGGCCGCCTTCGAGGACCTGGCGAAGCGCAAGGTCAAGCTCACGCTGCTGACGAATTCGCTGGCCGCCAACGACGAGCCGCTGGTGCACACAGGGTATGCGCGCTATCGCCAGCGCCTGCTCGAGAGCGGCGCCGACCTGTACGAGCTGAGCCCGCAGCGCACCAGCGCGGGCGAGCGCTTCGGCACCTTCGGCAAGTCGCTCGGCCGGCTGCACGCCAAGACCGCGGCCATCGACAAGACGCGCATCTTCATCGGCTCGATGAACCTGGACCCCCGCTCGGCGAGCCAGAACACCGAGATGGGACTGGTGGTGGACAGCCCGCAGCTGGCGCGCGAGATGCTGCGCATCATCAACATCAGCAAGCTGCAGAACTCGTACCGGCTGCGGCTGGCAAAGGGCACAGGCACGCTCGAGTGGCTCACCACCGACGGCGAGAAGGAAATGATCCTGACCTCGGAGCCCGAGTCGGGCTTCTTCCAGCGCTTCTACAACATGCTGATCGCGCCGATCGTTCCCGAGATGCTGTTGTAGCCTCGGGAGATGGCGCAGACCTTCACTTCGTTGTCCGCTCCGCAGGTCATGCTGTGGGGCGTGCTTTTTTTCGGCGGCATCTACCTCTGCTTCGGCGGCCTTACCTGGCTGCTGACGAAGCGCGTGCTGCCCATGCTGGGCATCGGGCGCGTGCTCGATCCGCGGCCCCTGCAGAAGGGCCAGCTGCGGCGCGAGCTGGGGCAGTCGGGTGTGTCGGTGCTCATCTTCGGCCTGGGCATGGTGTTTCCGTGGGGCTTGCTGCAGCTGGGCTGGGCGCGGCTCGATGGCGCAGCGGGGTGGCGGCAGGTCGCGCTTGAGATCGTGGCGCTCGCGGTCTGGAACGACGTGCATTTCTGGGTCAACCACCGCCTGCTGCACACGCGTTGGCTGCGGCGTTTCCACGGGCCGCATCATCGTTCGTTCGTGACCACGCCGTGGGCCACCTACAGCTTCCACCCGGTCGAGGCGCTGATGCTGGGCAACGTGATCCTGTTGCCGATGGTGGTGCACGACTTCAGCTTCTGGGCGCTTGCCTCGGTGCCGGTGTTCAGCCTGTTCTTCAATTGCATCGGGCATTCGAACTACGACTTCTTCACGGGCGTGTCGTACAGCCACTGGTTCGCGGCGAGCCGCCGGCACCACCTGCACCACGCCGTGCACAACGGCAACTACGGCTTCCAGTTCACCTTCATGGACCGGCTGTTCGGCACGCGCATCGCGGCCGATGCGGCGGAACCGCTCTTCCAGGCTTTTCGCAGCAAGCATGGCGCCACGACCGCGGCCTGACGCGCGCACTCGCTGGCCGGGGTTGCGCCATGGGCGGGACTGGCAGAGCCTTGCCTATCTCGCGGTGCTGCCCGCACTCGCGGCGTGGCAATGGGTGCACGGCTTCGATGCGCTGCTCTATGGGTTGATGCTGTTCCTCACGCTCGGCGTGGGCGTGATCCACCACAACCACGTGCACCTGCGCATGTGGCGCGGCCGGCGCATGAACCGGCTGACCGATTTCTGGATCACCCTGCTGCAGGGCCACCCGACCTTCGTGTTCTGGCCCGCGCACGTGGCCAACCACCATCGCCACCGGCACGGCCCGAAGGACGTGGCCCGCACCTATCGCTTCGGCGGCGACACCAACCACCTGCGGGGCTACCTGCTGCACCCGTTCCAGGCGGTGTGGGTGCTGATGCCGGTGTTCTTCGCATGGCTCGCGCGGCTGCGTCGGCATCGGCGCGGCGCCTGGCGCTACTGCATGGCGCAGTACGCGCTGTGGCTGGCCAGCTGGGCGGCACTGCTGGCGCTCGACTGGCGCAAGGCGCTGGTCTTCGTGATCCTGCCGCAGCTGCACGGCCTGCACTGGCTGCTCGCCACCAACTACCTGCAGCATGCGCACGCCGACGGACGGAAGACGCCCCGAAGAACCTCGTCGAAGGAGGCGCCCGGCGATACCCCGGGTAGCCACCTGAACTACGCGCGCAATTTCGAAGGGCTGGTGAACCCGTTGCTGTTCAACATCGGTCTGCACACCGCACACCACGAGAACCCGCATGTCCATTGGTCCGAGCTCACGCATCTGCATCGCACGCATTACCGCGCGCGGGTGGATCCGGCGCTCAACGAGGGCGGGCTGGTGCCCTACATGGTGCGCGTGTTCGTGCTGGGGCCCGTGTGGCCGCGTTTTCGCAGCCGCCCGCTGATGCCTCCCGATTCATCCATCACCTGAACCCATGCCCGTTTCATTCCAACGCGTCTACCTCGAAAGCGCCGGCTACTTCATGCCGGGAGAGCCCGTTCCCAACGACCGCATGGACGCGTACATCGCGCCGCTCAACCGCATGTCCGAGCGCATCAAGCGGCGCATCCTGGCGGAGAACGGCATCCTCACGCGGCACTACGCCATCGATGCCGAAGGCGTGACGCAGCACACCAATGCCCAACTGGCGGCCGGCGCGATCCGCGACTGCCTGCAGCGCGGCGGGGCGGAGCTGTCGCGCGTGTCGCTGCTGGCCAGCGGCTCTTCGGGCGGCGACACGCTGATGCCGGGCTTCGCGAACATGATCCAGGGCGAGCTGGCCGCGCAGCCGATGGAAACGCATTCGGTGCACGGCATCTGCGCGGCCGGCGTGTCGGCGATCCAGACGGCGGCGCAAGGCATCGAACTGGGCGCGCACCGCACTGCGCTGGCCGTGGCCAGCGAGATGCCGTCGCGCCTGTTCAAGCGCTCGCGCTTCGCGGCGCGCGGCTACGAGACCGACTTCGACTCTCACTTCCTGCGCTGGATGCTGTCGGATGGCGCGGGCGCCTTGCTGCTGTCCGACGGCTCGCCCGCGCTGGCCGCTGCGCCGGGCGTGCGGCTGAAGCTGAAGTGGGTGCACCAGAGGGCTTTTTCGGGCGACTACCCGGTGTGCATGCAGCTGGGGCTGACCGAGGACCGCGAAGAGCATGGGCGTGGCCATCTCGATTTCGGCTCGTGGGCCGAGGCGGAGGCGGCGGGCGCGCTGTCGCTGCGGCAGGACATCCGGCTGCTGCCGCACCTGTTCGACATCGGCATCCACGAATATGCGGGGCTGGTGCGCGACGGCTGGGTCGACCCGAAGCGGGTCGATCATTTCCTGTGCCACTACTCGTCGGAAAAATTCATTCCCGTCGTCGAAGACCTGATGGCCAAGGCCGACCTGTCGATCCCGCGGGAACGCTGGTGGAGCAACCTGGCCTGGCGCGGCAACACCGGCGCGGCGTCGATCCTGGTGATGCTGGCGGAGTTCCTGCACACCAAGGCGCTGAAGCCCGGCGAACAGATCTTCTGCTACGTGCCGGAGTCGGGGCGTTTCATGGCGGCGTACATGCTGCTCGAGGTGGAGGCGGCCGACGCCGCGCCCGTGGTGGTGGCGCCGCGCGCCGCTGCGGTGGCGGACGACGATCTCGTCATCGCGCCTCCGCACGATCCGGCGGCCGCGCCCGAGGGCCTCGGCGCCTTGCTCACCGAACTGGCCGCCATCTGGCACGACTACCGCTCGCGCGTGTGGCGCACGCCGTTGATTCGCCAGATCCGCGAGCGCCGCTTCGCCGTGCCCGACTACCTGAACTGGATGGCGCAATGGGTGCCGCAGGTGCGCGAAGGCAGCCTGTGGATGCGCGAAGGCGCGGCCTCCTTGAGCGGGCAATACCAGATGCTGGCCTCGCTGATCGGGGTGCATGCGGGCGAGGAGCAGAACGATTTCAACATCCTCTTCAGCGACTACCGCAAAGCCGGCGGCACCGTCGAGCGCATCGAGGACCTGCGCCGCAACCCGGGCGGCGAAGCGCTCAATGCCTACCTGCACGGCTTGGCCGCGACGCGCGACCCGATCGGGCTGCTGGGCGCGATCTACATCATCGAGGGAACGGGCCAGCGCATCGTGCCGGCGCTGCTGCCGCTGCTGAAAGCCAGCCTGAAGCTGCCGCCGGACGCCTTCCGGTTCCTGGAGTACCACGGCCACAACGACGAGCATCACCTGAGCCGCTGGCTCACCGCGGTCGAGATGGTGATGGCCGTGGAAGGGCAGGCCCGCGCCGCCCGCCAGATCGCCGACACCGCGCGCCACACGGCGGCGCTGTACCTGATGCAGTTCCAGCACATCACCGAACGCACCACCGACTGAATGCCCATGGACCGAACACCCGATTTCCTGACCCAGGCGCACGACGAGCGCGACCCCAGCCCCTGGTTGGCGCTGTACCTCGACCAGAGCACGCCGCTGCCCGACGACGTCAAGTCGGCATGGCTGGCCGATTCGAGCTCGGGCTCGCGGCAGTACCTGCTGCCTTTTCTGCGGCCGATCGCGCGGCTGACGATCATCCTGATCCAGATCGTGAAAGTGTTCGTTCCGCGCAATTGGTCGCATTCGATGCTGCTGCACCGCTTCCTGGCGTGGGGGCTCAAGCATTTCGTGTCGCCGGAAGCCAACTGGCTGATCCTGCGGCACTTTCACCTGGGATCGCAGGTGCTGGCCTTCATCGGGCGCAACTCGCCGGTGCCGGTGGCCACCAACCCGCTGGAGCCGGCGGACATCGACGCGCTGAAGGACGAGATGTTCCTGAAGCACGACCTGAACCTGTTCAATTTCGTGATCCGGCTGAACAAGGCCTTGCGCGACAAGGGGCTGGCGCTGCGCAAGGCCGAGAACGTCGATTTCTCGATGATCAAGGCGCCGGCGTTGCGCCTGGAAGACATGCCGCAGGGCAAGCTGAACTTTCTGGACCTGCAGAGCGCCATTGAATTGTTCACGCCGCTCTACCAACTGATGCTTACGGACAACGATTTCTGGCGCGCGGCGAATTCCTTGCAACTGGACGAAACCATCGGCATCTACACGGCGACGCTGCTGGACGCTCCGGAGCACCTGATCCTGGTCAACAACAAGCACCCGCTGGTGCCGCTGTCGACCCTGCGGGCAGGGCACCGGCTGGTGATCCACGGGCTTTCGACCGAGATGCTGCACAGCCTGCTGCAGCGCA
Organism: Variovorax paradoxus; assembly: GCF_902712855.1. Taxonomy (NCBI): domain Bacteria; kingdom Pseudomonadati; phylum Pseudomonadota; class Betaproteobacteria; order Burkholderiales; family Comamonadaceae; genus Variovorax; species Variovorax paradoxus. Next base: position 3,738,963 of record NZ_LR743507.1, on the reverse strand, counting down.
TGCAGGCTGCTCAGAAGGCACAAGGCACGCCGAATCGAGGCGCGCCGGAGACATCCCTATACGAGCAGCCACTTGCATAGGCGTATGCTGCCCCCAGATGGAAGCCATGAACACCACCGATAATCCGTCTCCCAAGACCGATCTGGCAGTGACCCATGTGCTGGCGCAACTGCTGGAAAAGCTCGAGCACAGCCCCGTGCCCGTCGGCGCAGAGCAGTACCGCTCCGTCGTCGAGCACCTGGTGCACGAGTTCGAGGATGTGGAGCAGGGCGCCGAACTCGGCCGCCTGCTCGATGCCTATCCGGCCGCGGCCGAGGTTTACGAGAACCTCAACTACAAGCACGCCGGGCTTTGCCGCTCGGCGCTCGATGTTTCCCTGGCGGCTGAAGTCAGCGCCCGGGAAGCCATTGCACGCGCGATGCGCCGTGCCGAACCGAACAGCAAGGACAAGATGCATGGCGAAGGGTGAAGTGAAAACGGCGGTGGTGGCGGACGGCCTGCGTTACAAATCCAAGGCGCCGGGTTCGCCGTTCCGCGCCTCGGCGTCGTTCAGCGGCGCGACCATGTCGTGCTTCATGTGCGGCAAGCACCGCGTGCGCTCGCAACTGCGCACCCGCCAGGTACTGGGCAAGTCCCAGACCGTTTGCGCGCCGTCGTGCAAGGCGCTCGACGAATCCCTGGAATAGGGGATGGACAAGCGGGCAGGCGTGGCAACCTGCTAGCACGTCCCAGAGACGTTTTGGCGACATTCCCGCGTGCATAAGTCACGGATTGGCTTCCACATCTGCGGCAATCGCTATACAGTTGGAAACAAATGATGCAGCTAATTGCATTTATTCCAAAGTTCTAATTTGTAGTCGATTTCCAATGAATTGCAGCCTCGCCATCGACGCCCCGCGCGGGACCACATGGAATTCAACGCTTGCAAAGGGGTTCAGCCATGGCTAAGCCGCGCCACGTCATCATGCAGGTGGTCAAGCGTTCGTCCGGCAGCGCGACCCACCATGTCGAATTCCTGATGGACGACAACTTCGCGGAACGCCTGCGTCAACTTCGTTCGCTGGTGCCTCCGCTGGGCAGTCTGAACCGTCAACGCGACCTCGTGATCGACAAGGTTCGGGTGCGGCTGCCCAACGCCATCTGGCGCTCGGGCAACGAAATTGACATGGACGGTGGCGTGGACGGCTCTTGCATCGTGATTGCAGCCGAGGGCTCGTTCAACTGCGGCGGCAAGGATCGCAAGACGCGCGAGAAGCTCGTGACCTACAACTTCTCGATCGCACGCCTGCTCGAACTTCATGCAGAGCGTCCGGAAGCCGAGACTTTCTACATTCGCGACGGCGTGTTCGCTAACGATGAGCCAGCTGAATCGCCCGCCGGTCGCTGGGTCATCTCGATGCACGAACTCGAAACCGTGATGCGCGTGCCCGATGCCCCGTCGGATTTCGACACGTTGCACGATCTCGCGCTGCGCCCCGAGCACCAGCAGATCGGCAGCGGCTCGCCGCAGCGCCACAGCTACAACTGATCGGGCCTCACGAAGCGGCGAGCGCTGCTTCTTGCGGCGCCGCGCCGCCCACGGGCACGTACTGTTCGCGGTTCTCCGTCAGCCAGCGTTCCGAGAGCGAGCTGTCCTGCTCCGCCGGATGGAAGTCCGAGCGCAGGTAGCTGCGCCAACCGGCCACGTTGCCACGAAGCAGGCCACCGCGGCCAAGCAGGATGCGGGCGGCGCTCCTCCAGGTCGACCACTTCCACAGCTGCTTCTCGTGGCGCAGGTTGTCGACGGTCTGGTGCAGCAGGTCACCCAGGAACATCATCGTCACGCGGCGGAACCAGCGATTGCGCCATTCGTCGGAGCCGCCAGCGGCCTTGTAGATGTCGAACGCCACGCTCTTGTGCTCGAGTTCCTCGGCGCTGTGCCACAGCCACATGGTGCGCAGGCGCGGCTCGGCACCGTCGAGGATCTTCGGATGGGCCAGCAGCCATTCGGCGAACATGGCCGTGAAGTGTTCGGTGGCGGCGGTCAACGCCAGTGCGTGGCGCGGATCGGCGTCTTCCATGAGCGTCAGTCGCTTGCTGGCGCGCGCGGTCCAGCCGTCGACCAAGCCCTGGCTCTCGAGGTGCTGGTTGAACAAAGAATGGATGCGCCGGTGCGTCGCCTCCTGCCCGATGAAGCCGCGAACCTCCGCCCGGTATTTTTCCTGGGCCTCGGGCGGCAACGTGGCCATGGCGTCGCGCACGGCATCGATGAAGAACTGCTCGCCGAACGGAAAGCTCATCGACAGCGCATTGAAGAAGGCGGTCGAGAAGGCGTCGCCGCCGCACCAGTTGCGGGCGAAGGGCGACTGCAGATCGATCAGGAGACGGCGGACTACGAGTTCGGTCATGGGGCAACCTCGGGAAAACACGTCGTGCGTGAAACGGAAAACCGGCGCAATGTTTGGTACAGGCTCGTACCGGATGCCGTCATCGTGCAATTGTGAATCGGTACTGTCAAGTACCGAGCGTTGAGAAAATGTGGCCTTCATGAGCGAAACCATCGAAAAGGCTGCCCCCTCGAAATCCGCCGAGGGCTCGGGCAGCGAGCACTACACGCGTCTTCTCCAGGGAATGGCGCATGCCGTGGCCGCCAAGGGCTACGCAGAAACCACCATTGCCGACATCGTGCGGGAAGCTGCCGTGTCGCGCCGCACCTTCTACGAACACTTCAGCACCAAGACCGAGTGCCTGATCGCGCTCTACGAAACCGCCAGCCGGCTTGGCCTGCAGGCGGTGAGCGAGGCTTTCGATCCGGTGCAGCCCTGGCATGCGCAGGTCGAGCAGGCCATGACCGCCTACTTCGACTATCTCGCGCAGGATCCGGTGCTGCTGCGCACCCTGTTCGTCGAAATCCTCGGACTGGGCATGCCGGGCCTCGCGGTGCGGCGGCGCATGAACGACGAAATCGCCAACTTCATCCAGGTCGCGATCAACAGCAGCGGCGGTGCCGAAGAGCCGGCCGTGCACCTGACGAGCGAAATGGCGATGACGGTGGTTGGCGGCATCAACGAGTTGGTGCTGCAGGCGATCGAGCAGGACCGCGCGGGCGACCTGCGCGAACTGGTCGTGCCCGCCACGCGGCTCGTGCGCGCCGTGGCAGCGGAAAGCCGGCGTTAGGCGGGCTTCGCGGCGGAAGCACGCGGAGTGGCTGCGAGCCAGAGCGTGAACAGGCCGCACAGCGTCAATCCCGCCAGCACACCGAGGTAGGGCAGCACGTCGTGCAGCGGTGCGCCCATCTGGTTGAGCCGCAGCGAGGCCTGGATGCCCGAGGTGCTCGGAAACACCCAGCGCAGCGCCTGCAGCGGTGCCGGCAAGGCCTCCACCGGCCACGAGAATCCCGAGAGAAAAGCCATCGGCAGGGCGGTGAACAGCAGGATCTGCAGCGCCCGCTCGCGGTCGCGGAACCAGCAGCCCAGCAGCAGTCCGATCGTGCAGATGGCCGGCACGTAGAACGCCAGCAGCACCAGCACGCCCCACGGATTGCCGCCTCGCGGATAGTCCTGCAGGAAGAACACCCAGCCGAAATAGAAAAGCCCGCTGAGCACGCCGAACACCGTGAGCGCGCCCAGCCGTCCCAGCCACGCACCCATCGACGCGCGCAGCCGGCCCGCCTCGGCCCAGGTGCCCGCAAGCATCGCCGCGCCCATCAGCAGGGTCTGCTGCAGTATCAGCAGCGCCACCGCCGGCACCACGTAGCTGCCGTAGCCCTCGGTCGGGTTGAACAGCGCCACCAGTTGCGTGTTGAGCGGGCTGCGGCTGCGCGCGGCCTGGATGGCGCTCTGGCCGCCGGCCTGCAGCTTGCGGATCTCCACACCCGCCGAGACCGTGCCCACGGCCTCCGAGAAGCCGTACAGCACGGCCTTGTTCAACAGTGCATACGCCCCGTTGCCCTCGATGGTCACGACAGCCGGCGTGCCGCGCAGCACGTTGCGCTTGAGATCGGCCGGCAGCAGCGCGTAGCCCTCGATCTCGCCGCGCCACAGGGCCTGCCGGGCCTCGTGCACGTCGCCTGTGATCATCCGAACGTCGAGCCGCGGATTGGCCTGCGCGAAGCGCGCGATCTGCCGCGACAGCGCGGTGTGGTCCTCGTCGACCACCGCCACCGGCACGCGGGTGACCGCCTGCGTGCCATAGGGCCACGGATAGAAGAAGCCGTAGATGACGGGCGCGAGCAGCATGATCAGCAGCACACCCTTGTCGCGCAGCACCGCCAGTGCGGTGTCGCGCCACGCGGCGCCCAGCCGGATGCGTTCGTCCGCCATAGCCGCCATCAGCGTCCGCCCCAGCTCTCGGGCGCTCTGGCCGCCCGCACCAGCGCAGCGGCGCACAGTGCCAGCAGCACGCCGGTGCCCAGCACCATCCAGAGCGGCGTCGCCACCGAATATGCCAGCGGCGCGCCCATCTGCAGCTGTTCCATCTGCACGCGGATGTAGTGCGTGTAGGGCAGCAGCCCGGCCCAGGCCTGCGCGAAGAAGGGCATGGCGACCAGCGGGAACCCCACGCCGCCGAATGCGAACGCCGGCGCGGTGATGAAGCCGGTGGCCGACAGCGCCGTGCGCAGCGAGCGCGTCAGACCGGACACGAACGCCCCGAGCGCGATCGACAGCGCCAGGAACACCAGCAGCGCGAACAGCGTCCAGCCGAGAGAGCCGGGCGGATGCCAGCCGCGCCCTGCAGTGATCCACACCATGGCGGCGACTGCCACTGCCGAAAGGCTGGCGAGCGGCCACGCCAGCTTGCCCGCCAGCGCAGCCAGCGCCTCGTGCCATCGCGGTGCCGCGCCCAGCCATTCGCCGATGCTGCGGTCACGCAGTTCGCGCCCCACGGCCCATGCGCCCGCGGTCATGGCCAGGATGTGCAGCAGCGCCGGGATCAGCGCGGCACCCAGGAACTGCTCGTAGTCGGTCGAGGTGTTGAACAGCGCGACCATGCTGGCCTTGATCGGCTCCATGCTCACGCGCGCGGCCGTCATCGACTCGCCGCGCCTGTTGCGCACCGTGAGTTCGACGCCGCCCGACACCGTGGCCACCGCGGTGCGGACGTCGCGCTGGATCAGGCTCGAATGCGTGCCCAACTGCGCGTTGTGCAGCAGCACGACCTGGCCGACCCGGCCCTGCTTCACGTCGCGGCTCAGGTTGCGCGGCAATTGCACTGCCGCGTCGACCGCGCCGCTGGTGAGCGCGCGCGCCATCTCGCCTTCGTCGCCGTAGTGCGCCACCACGTGCAAGCCCGGAGTGGCGTCCAGGAAACGCACCAGCTGGCGCGAAAGCGACGAGCGGTCCTGGTCGAGCACGCCGATCGGCAGGCGCTCGGGCAGGCCGGCGGAGAAGATCCACCAGATCAGGAACACCGCAAGCAGCGGCACCCACGAGATCATCGCGAGATCCCATGGCCGCGTGCGCAACAGCGCCAGTTCGCGCCGTGCGCTGGCGGTGGAAAAGCCGCGGAGGCTCATCGGAGGGTTCCGTCCGGCTCAGTCGACCAGCACGCTCATGCCGGGCCGTGCGCCCTCGATGGGCTTCAGCGGCCGGGCGCGGACCTCGAAGGTGCGCACGTCGAAGCCGTTGCCGCCACGCGTGGCGCGCCAGGTCGCGAAGTCGGGCAGCACGCCGGTGTAGTAGACCTTGAAGCGGGCCGTTCGCGTGTCCGCGGCCAGCGCGGGCAGGCGCGCGTCGAATTCGCTGCCCATCGCGAAGCGCGCGAGCCGGTCTTCGCGGACGTTCAAAACCACCCACTGGTCGTCCAGGTCGACCACCGTGACCACCGCCACGCCTTGCGGCGACAGCTCGCCGACCTTGGCCAGCACCTTCGCCACTTCGCCGCCGACCGGGCTGCGCAGCTCGGTCTCGGCCCTGGCGGCCTCGGCCTCGGCGACCACGCCGGCCACCTGGCGCGCCTGCGCGCTCGCGGCGGCCCTGTCTTCCGGGCGCGCGCCGGTGCGCGCCATGTCGTACTGCGCCTTCGCGGCGATGGCGGCGTCGCGCGAGGCCTTCCAGTTGGCCTCCGCCTCGTCGCGCTTCTGGTCGGCCACCAGGCCTTCGCGCGCAAGCCCGTCGACGCGGCGGAACGATGTCTGTGCGAGCTGCGCGGCGGTCTCCGCGCGCTGCCACTGCATGCGCGCCATCTCGATCTCCTGCGGCCGGGCGCCGTTCTGCGCCTTGTCGGCGACGGCTTGCGCGGCCTGCTCGGCGGCGGTCGCCTGGGCGAGCTTGGCGCGCACCTCGGGGCTGTCCATGCGCACCAGCACCGCACCCGACCGGATGCGATCGCCTTCCTTCACCGGCACCTCGGCCACGCGCGCCGTCACCTTGCCGGCGACGTCGGTCTCGCGCGCCTCCATCTGGCCCTGGAACACCTCCGGCGCGGGCTGCGACGCGCGCCAGAAGCCCCACACGAGCACCGCCAGCACGAGCAGGGCGGCGAGTATCGCGATCAGTTTGCGTGTCTTGGCACTCATCATCAGTTCACCCTCACGTCGGCACGCGCGATGTAGTCGGAAAACCTGTCGGAAAGCCCCGCGCTCTCGAGCAGCTGCGCGAGCGCCTGCACGTAGTCGTTCGCGGCTTGCGCGCGCTCGGTCAGCACCTTGGCCTGGTTGGTCTCGGCATCTATCAGGTCCAGCGTGGTGCTGGTGCCTTCGCGCAGGCCCGAAGTGCGCAGCCTGACGACCTCCTGCGCGAGCTCGACCGAAACTTTCATCTCGAGGTACTGGCGGCGCGCGTTTTCCAGCGCGCGCCAGTTGCGTTCCACCAGCAGCGAGATGTCGCTGCGTGCCTGCGCGCCGGTGCGCTCGGCCTGCTCGACCTGCTTGAGAGAGGCGGCCGACAGCGCGTTGCGGTCGATCGAGTCGTACAGCGTCCAGCGCACGCCGACGCCGGCCACCCAGTCGGCGTTGCCGCTCTTGAGTTCGCGCGTGCCGAAGGCGATGACCTGAGGCCGGCGCAGCGCCTCCTCGCCTTCGTGCAACTGCTCGGCCTGCGATTTCTTCGCGGCCACCTTGTCGAGCCCGGGATGCCGCGTGAGCGCGGAATCGATGAAGTAGCCCAGCGGCTCCACCGGCGCGCTGATGACGAAGAGCGGCGTCTGCGGCATCACACTGCCGTCGGCACGCACGGTGCGCGCGAGCGCCACCGCGGCCAGGGCCGCATCGTCCTCGGCCTTGCGCGCGTTGCGGCGGGCTTCCTCGTAGGCCGCGCTGGCCTGCAAACGCTCCACGCGCGAGATGACGCCGGCGGCGAGCATCTTCTGCGCCGCCGAATCGTGCTGCGCGATGGTGCGTTCGGCCTGCGCACGCAACGTGGCCGCGCGCTGTGCGAGCTGGGCGCCGAAGTAGCGCTGCACCAGCAGCGTGTCGACCTCGTGGCCAGCCTGTTCGGCGTCGGCCTGCGCCTCGCGGGTCTGGGCCGACACGAAGCCGCGCACCGCATCGGTCGCGCCGCCCACGTACAGCGGCCACACCGCCGAGACCGACGCATTGGCACCGGTGTCGTGCCGGTTCAGTGTGTAGCTGTTGGGCAGCTGCGGAATCGGCACCCGTGCGATGAAGCCCTGGATCGACGGCGGCAGCGACGAGCCGATCTGGCCGAGCTTCTGGTTGAGCGGATCGAGGTCGAGGTTCAGGTTCGCGTTGTAGGCATAGGCGAGCCCGGAGATGCTGACCACCGGACCGCCCAGGCCCTTGACGCCTTCGCCCTGCAGCTCCTTCGACTCGACCGCCGCGCGCGCGGCGGCGAGCTTGTCGGAGCGGTCGATCATGCGGGCGCGCGCCGCGTCGAAGCTCAGCGACAGGGTCCCGTCGTTGCGCGGCGGCGGCGCCTGCTGGAGCTGCGCGAGGGCGGTTCCGCCCCACCCGAGCAACGCCAGCACCACGAGCAGCAGAGGCCGGGGAACGTGGCGAGGTCGTGTCATTGTTTCAGGCGGTCTTGCGCAGCAGGGTATCGAGCTCCTGCTGCAGGATCACGGGGAACGCGGCCTGCACCGCACCGGTGGCGAGCGGACGCGCCTTCTCGAGCAGTTGCGCGGTGCGAGTGGGGTCGATGGCATCGCCGCCCAGCAGGCTGTCGGCCAGCGTGCGCAGCCAGTGCCGCGCCACGGTGCGCAGCGTGCGAGCCATGGTTTCCTGCATGCCGATCGCGGCTTCCAGTGGCAGGCCGAGCGCTGCGAGCTGTTCGGCGACCTGTCCGAGGGCGGGGCTGAGCATCTGCACCTGGCCGTCCGGAAGTTCGCGCATCAGGCCGGCCTTGACGGCGCGTGCGAGCAGGGCGGGCGTCATCTGGCCGTTCCACTTTGCCGCGAGCGCCTCGGACGAGACCACGACCGGCGTTTCTTCGGCGAACAGGCTGCCCGAGACCGAGCGCGCCACGGCCACCAGGTCGGGCCAGGACGACGCCGGTGCGCGCTCGAAGATGCGGCGGATCGCCTCGATGCCGAAGCCCTGGTCGCGCAGTTCGCGGATCAGCCCCAGCCGCTGCACGTGTTCGTCGCCGTAGAGGCCGAGGCGTCCGCGCAGGCGGGGCGGGGGCAGCAGCCCGGCCGTGGTGTACGCGCGGATGTTGCGCACCGTGACGCCGGTGTGCGCGGCCAGCCCCTCGACGGAAAGATCCTGTTCGGCTTGCGAGGCGGGGGGCGTGGCGGCGGCATTCATATGACGGGCCGAATGTTACATCGTAAATGTCACATAAGTCGATCTGAATCTCTGCGCAGGACCGTCAGGCAGGTTTCCGCAGCGCAGGGTCGTAGAAGAACTGCTCTTCGGCAATGCGCTCGCCCTCCCAGCGTTGCCAGGCGATTTCCTCCATGCGCATCGTGCTTCCGTCCTTGAAGGCGAACTCGAAGATCCAGTGGATCGCCACGTGGTCGCCGTTCACGAGCACCGGCCGCACGCAGGTGGAGACCACCGACTCGGTACGGGCCAGCACCGCGCTTTCCTGCGCCACCAGCGTCGACCGGCCGCGCCGCGGCTCGGCCTGGTTCTCGCGCATGGTGGCGCCTTCGGTGTAGTAGTCCTCGATGGCCTCGGCATGCGCGCCGCCTTCGACGGCTGCAATGAAGGCCTCCAGGCGTTCGGGCGTCGGCATGTCAGGACTTGACCTTGACCTCCACCCGGCGCGCTTCGGCGGGCGGGCCGTCGGCTTGCGACTGTTCGGGCTTGGCGAGCTCGATCTTGTCTTCTGGCGCGCCGGCTGCCTTGAGCGCGTCGCTCACGGCCATGGCGCGCTGCTTCGCCAGCTCGGCGTTCTTTGCCGGGTCGCCGCTGGCATCGTGGTAGCCGCTCACCAGCACGGTGCTGCCGCTCTGCACGGCCTTGATGACGTCGGCCAGTGCCTCCCTGGCGTTCGGTGCCACCTCCGAGCTCGCGCTCGCGAAGTAGAACTTGACCACGCCGTTCTCGACCTTCACCGCGGCGGCTTCCGCCGCAGCCACGGCGCCCGACGCGACCACTGCCGCGGGCGTCGACGGCGCCATCGCCGCGGGTGCGGCAGGGGCCGTGGCGGCCGGCGGCGTCTCGATCTTCGCGGGCACGGCGGCCGCGGCATCGCCCGCATGGAACTTCACCACCAGCGGCACGATGAGCAGCGCCACGATGTTGATGATCTTGATCAGCGGGTTCACCGCCGGGCCGGCCGTGTCCTTGTAGGGGTCGCCCACGGTGTCGCCGGTGACGGCGGCCTTGTGCGTCTCACTGCCCTTGCCGCCGAAGTGGCCGTCCTCGATGTACTTCTTGGCGTTGTCCCACGCACCGCCGCCGGTACACATGCTGATCGCCACGAACAGGCCGGTGACGATGGTGCCCATCAGCAGCCCGCCCAGCGCCTTCGGCCCGAGCGCGAGGCCGACGATGATCGGCACGAGCACCGGCAGCAGCGACGGAACCAACATTTCCTTGATGGCCGCGCCGGTCAGCATGCTCACGGCCTTGCCGTACTCGGGCTTGCCGGTGCCTTCCATGATGCCGGGGATGTCCCGGAACTGGCGGCGAACCTCTTCCACCACGGCACCGGCTGCGCGGCCGACTGCCTCCATGGCCATCGCGCCGAACAGGTAGGGGATCAGCCCGCCGATGAACAGGCCCACGATCACCATCGGGTCGCTCAGGTTGAAGCTGATGGCCTGGCCGAAGCTCTCGAGCTTGTGGGTGTAGTCGGCGAAGAGCACCAGGGAGGCGAGGCCTGCCGACCCGATGGCGTAGCCCTTGGTCACCGCCTTGGTGGTGTTGCCGACCGCGTCGAGCGGATCGGTCACCGCGCGCACGCTGTCGGGCAGTTCGCTCATTTCGGCGATGCCGCCGGCGTTGTCGGTGATGGGACCGTAGGCGTCCAGCGCGACGACGATGCCGGCCATGCTCAGCATCGACGTGGCGGCCACCGCAATGCCGAACAGGCCGGCCAGCGAGTACGACGCCAGGATGGCGATGCACACGAAGATCACCGGCCAGGCCGTCGAACGCATCGACACCCCCAGCCCCGCGATGATGTTGGTGCCATGGCCCGTGGTGGACGCCTGCGCGATGTGCTGCACCGGCTTGTATTGCGTGCCGGTGTAGTACTCGGTGATCCACACCAGCGCGGCCGTGAGCGCGAGGCCCACGAAGCAGGCGCCGAACAGCTTCAGCTGGCTGCCGCTGGGCGCGATGGCGTTGTCGGGAATGAGCCAGCTCGTGACGAACCAGAACGCGATCAGCGACAGCACGCCCGCCACCGCCAGTCCCTTGTAGAGCGCGGGCATCACGTTGACCATGCCCGGCGAAGCCTTCACGAAGAAGCAGCCGATGATCGACGCGACGATCGACACGCCGCCCAGCGCCAGCGGATAGAGCACCGCGTTGACCGGCGCCGCCGTGACCATCAGCGCGCCCAGCACCATCGTGGCAATGAGCGTCACGGCATAGGTCTCGAACAGGTCGGCCGCCATGCCGGCGCAGTCGCCCACGTTGTCGCCCACGTTGTCGGCGATCACGGCCGGGTTGCGCGGGTCGTCTTCAGGGATGCCGGCCTCGACCTTGCCCACCAGGTCGGCGCCCACGTCGGCGCCCTTGGTGAAGATGCCGCCGCCCAGCCGCGCGAAGATCGAGATCAGCGAGGAGCCGAAGGCGAATCCGATCAGCGGGTTGAGCAGGGAGGACAGGCCGTGGGCCCCGGCCGGAATGCCGCCGGCGGCCAGCACCCAGTAGAAGACCGACACGCCCAGCAGCCCTAGGCCCACCACCAGCATGCCGGTGATGGCGCCCCCGCGGAACGCGACGTCCAGCGCCGGGCCGATGCCGTGCGTGGCCGCCTGCGCGGTGCGCACGTTGGCGCGCACCGACACGTTCATGCCGATGAAGCCGCACGCGCCCGAGAGCACCGCGCCCACCACGAAGCCGACGGCGGTGGTCAGGTCGAGGAAGAGGGCGATCAGCACCGCCAGCACCACGCCGACGATGGCGATGGTGCTGTACTGCTTGGCAAGGTAGGCGGAGGCGCCGGCCTGGATGGCCGCTGCGATCTCCTGCATGCGGGCGTTGCCGGCGTCCTTCGAGAGAATCCAACTTCGGGCCCAGAAACCGTAGGCCACGGCCACGAGGCCGCAGACGATGGCCAGTATCAGGGGGGTGTTGCCGATCATGCTTTGCTTCTCCATTCGTTCGTTTAAGACTTGTGGAGACGGACGCCATGAACCCTGCGTGCAACGCGTACGGGGGCATGATTTCCGTCGCGTTGCTTCCTCGAAGCTCGCTGCACCGAGGTGCGGAGCCGATTGGCCAACGGTTGCAATTTACAGGCAAAAACGAGCGCGTGTGCGACCGTGCGGTGACACGGAAAGTAAACTCCGGGTTTGTCCCCATCCTTCTCATACTTTCAACTACTCGAAAAACGTCATGTCCTTCGACAAAGTTTCCCCCGGCAAGAACGTGCCCGACGCCTTCAACGTCGTGATCGAAATCCCGATGAACGCCGACCCGATCAAGTACGAAGTCGACAAGGAATCGGGCGCGATCTTCGTCGACCGCTTCATGACGACGGCCATGTACTACCCCGCCAACTACGGCTACGTGCCGCAGACCCTGTCGGGCGACGGTGACCCGGTCGACGTGCTGGTGATCGCCCCGTACCCGCTGCTGCCGGGCGTGGTCGTGCCGTGCCGCCCCCTGGGCATCCTGATGATGGAAGACGAAGCCGGCGTCGACGGCAAGGTGCTGGCCGTGCCCACCGACAAGGTGCTGCCGATCTACAGCCACTGGAAGTCGGTCGACGACGTGAACCCGATGCGCCTGAAGGCCATCAGCCACTTCTTCGAGCACTACAAGGACCTGGAAGCGGGCAAGTGGGTCAAGGTGCTGGGCTGGGAAGGCATCGACTCCGCCAGGAAGGAAATCCTGGACGGCATCGCCAACTACAAGAAGTAAGTTCTTCGTGCTGCCGCGAGGCAGCGTTCGAGGGGCGCCATGCCCCTCGAACCGGCGGCCTCAGGTCCGGACCGCGTCCGAGGCCAGCCGCATCCACTCGCGATTGACCGATCGCGCGTGCGAGTTCCAGTGGCGCGCGGCCTGCTGGAGCTCCTCCCACTGGCGCTGCGCGCCTGTGGCATCCCCTTGTTCAGCCAGCCATGCGATGTAGCGGGCACGGGTCTCGACCGTGTTGAACTGGCTCAATGCGCTTTCGAAGGCATCGCGCGCTTCCTGCTGGCGGCCGTCGGCAGCCAGTGCCCGGGCCGTGAGCACGGCGACCTCGTCCCGGCGGTAGTCGTCGCGCGTGGCGCGCAGGGCCTGCAGCGATTGCAGCGCTTCGCGCCCGGCGCTGGGGCCGCCTGCGGCAAGTAGTGCGCTGGCCAGGCCGAACTGAAGTTCGGGGTCGGAAGCCAGCGGGCCCTTCAGCGCGTCGCGGTAGTGGCCCACGGCGTCGGCTGCCTGGCCCCGGTCGAGCGCGGCCTTGGCCAGGCGCAGCTTGTTCTGCGCGGTGGGCGCGAGGTCGTAGGCCTCGGCCGCGGCGCGGTATTCGCGCTCGGGATCGATGAAGCCGATCGCCGCGCTCGCCACCTTGCCGGCGGTGCGCTGCATGCGCGAGGCGGGCAGGTACTCGACCACGAAGTACACGACGCTGCCCAGCAGCGGGAAGCTGAACAGGATGATGAGCCAGTACATCTGCTTGCCGTGGCGCATGGCATGCACCGCGAAGAACAGTGCGATCAGGATGTGCAGCCCCAGTCCGAAGATCGGCATCGGTTTTCCCCTCTGTGTTGTTGTGGATATCGGGCGCGTTTATAGCAGCCCCGCATGGCAACGCAGGGGCTGCTCAGGTCGCCTTGAACGGACTGCGCTCGCCGAGGTGATCCATGTAGTTCTCGATGCCTTCGCCCTCACGCTCTAGGAAGCGCTCGACCGCATCGGCGAAGGACGGGTGCGCCAGCCAGTGCGCGCTGGTGGTCTTCACCGGCATCAGCGCGCGCGCCATCTTGTGCTCGCCCTGTGCGCCGCCCTCGAAGCGCGTCGCGCCATGCGCAATGCACCAGGCCAGCGGCTGGTAGTAGCAGGCCTCGAAGTGCAGGCAGTCGACGCGTTCCAGCGCCCCCCAGTAGCGGCCGTAGGCAACCGGCGGTTCGCCGGGCTGTGTCGACAGCGCGATCAGGCTGGCGGCCATGGGCTTGCCGTTGCGCTCGGCGATGAACAGCAGCCAGGCCTCGGGCATCGTGTCGGCCATGCGCCGGAAGAAGTCGCGCGTGAGGTAGGGCGGGTTGCCGTGTTCGCGGTAGGTGCGTTCGTAGCAGCGGTAGAAGAAGTCCCAGTCGGCCTTGGCGATGTCGGCGCCGCGCGACCAGCGAAAGCTCACGCCGGCGTCCGCCACCTTGCGGCGTTCCTGCCGGATCTTCTTGCGCTTGTCGTGCGAGAGGCTGGCGAGGAAGGCATCGAAGTCGGGGTAGGTCCCGCCGCCGTTCGGCCCCAAGGCGAAATGCTCGCCCTCGGGGGGCTGCGAGGACGCGTCGGCGCCGGACGCGGGGGCTGCATTCGTCCAGTGGAACTGCACGGTGTTGCGCAGCATAAGGCCGGCTTCGGTGCAGGCAGCGATGTCGGCCTCGGAGCCGAACAGCAGATGCAGCGAAGACAGCTCCTGCTGCTTGCACAGGGCGATGAGCCCTTGCACCAGCAAAGTGCGGCTGGCGGCATCGCGCGCCAGCAGCCGCGCACCGGGCACGGGCGTGAACGGTACCGCGACCACGGCCTTCGGGTAATAGGCCAGGCCGTGCTGCTCATAGGCGTTGGCCCAGGCCCAGTCGAACACGTACTCGCCGTACGAATGGTCCTTGATGTAGAGCGGGCACGCCGCCTGCAAGGTCTCGCCTTGCCACAGCGTGACGAACTGCGGCATCCATCCGCTGTCGGGCGTGGCACTCCGGCTGTCGTTCAGCGCCGCGAGGTATTCGTGACGCATGAAAGGCGAGGGCTCGGCCTCGGCGGCGAGCAGTGTGTTCCATGCTTCCGGGCTCACGTCCGACGGCGATGACAAAACCCGAATGACATAATCGTTCAAGCCTTTTCTTCCTTCTGTATGACGCTCAAGCTCGCGATCGCGCAACTCAATTTTGTGGTGGGCGACATTGCCGGCAATGCAGAAAAGATCGTCGACGCCGCGCGCCAGGCGCATGCGCAGGGTGCGCGTCTGCTGCTGACGCCCGAGCTCTCCATTGCCGGCTACGCAGCGGAGGACCTGTTCCTCCGCCCCGCCTTCACCGAAGCCTGTGATGATGCCGTGAAAGGCATTGCCGCCGCTCTGGCCGACCTCAAAGACATGGTCGTGGTGGTGGGGCATCCCACGGGCGGCAGCGTGCGCAGCCGGTCGGTGGCGGTGCAGATGCGCCACAACGCGGCCAGTGTCATCAAGGAGGGCCGCATCCTCGAGACCTACGCCAAGCGAGAGCTGCCCAACTACCAGGTGTTCGACGAGCGCCGCTACTTCACGCCGGGACAGGGCAGTTGCGTGTTCGAGGCGGGCGGCGTGTCGGTCGGCCTGCTCATCTGCGAGGACGCCTGGTTCGACCAGCCGGCCGAACTGGCCCGAGAGGGCGGCGCCGAGGTGCTGGCGGTGATCAATGCGTCGCCGTACCACGTGGGCAAGGAAGGTGAACGGGTCGCGCGCATGTCGGAGCGAGCGCGGTCCGTGGGCCTGCCGCTGGTCTACGCGCACCTGGTCGGCGGACAGGACGAGGTCGTGTTCGACGGCGCTTCGTTCGCGCTGCAAGCCGACGGCGCGGTCGCCATGCAGGCCGGAAGCTTCCAGGAGAAGCTCCTCTTCGCGCAACTGGAGCGCACGGCGCAAGGCCGCGTGGGCTTCACCGATGAGCCGGGCGCCATCGCACCGGTGCGCGATGCCGAAGCCCAGCTGTGGGATGCGCTGGTGCTGGGCGTGCGCGACTACGTCGGCAAGAACGGCTTTACAGGTGCCATCCTCGGGCTTTCGGGCGGCATCGACTCCGCACTGGTGCTTGCCATCGCCGTCGATGCGCTGGGCAAGGAAAAGGTCCGCGCCGTCATGATGCCGTCGCCGTATACCGCCGACATCAGCTGGATCGACGCGCGCGACATGGCCGGCCGGCTGGGCGTGCGCTACGACGAGATTTCCATCAGGCACACCGTCGAGTCCTTCAAGGGCGCATTGGCCGGGGAGTTCGAGGGGCGGCCCGAGGACACGGCCGAGGAGAACATCCAGGCCCGCATCCGCGGCACGCTGCTGATGGCGCTGTCGAACAAGTTCGGCTCGATCGTGCTGACCACCGGCAACAAGAGCGAGATGGCCACCGGCTACTGCACCCTCTACGGCGACATGGCGGGCGGCTTCGCGGTCATCAAGGACCTGCTGAAGACCACGGTGTTCGCACTGGCCCGCTGGCGCAACGCCCACGACCCGTACGGCACCGGTGCCGAGCCCATTCCCGAGCGGATCATCACGCGCCCGCCGAGCGCTGAACTGCGGCCCGGGCAGACCGACCAGGACAGCCTCCCGCCCTACGACATCCTCGACGGAATCCTGGCACGCTACATGCAGGATGATGAGGGCATCGACGAGATCATCGCCGCGGGCTACGACCGCGCGGTGGTCGAGCGTGTCGCACGGCTGATCAAGATCAACGAATACAAGCGGCGCCAGGCGCCCGTAGGCATCCGGGTCACCCATCGAAGCTTCGGCAAGGATTGGCGTTACCCTATCACCAGCAAATTCAACGAAACCGCCGGAGCATAAAACCCATGAAGCAGATCACCGCCATCGTCAAACCCTTCAAGCTCGAGGACGTGCGCGAGGCCTTGGCCGAAGTGGGCGTCACCGGCCTCACAGTCACCGAAGTCAAGGGTTTCGGCCGCCAGAAGGGGCACACCGAGCTCTACCGCGGCGCTGAATATGTCGTCGATTTCCTGCCCAAGATGAAGGTCGAGGTGGTCGTGAACGAGGCCGACGTCGATCGATGCATCGAGGCCATCGTCAATTCGGCGCGTACCGGCAAGATCGGCGACGGGAAGATCTTCGTGACCGGGGTGGAGCGCATCGTGCGCATCCGCACGGGTGAAGAGAACGAAAACGCGGTCTGACCGATTCGCCCCCCGGCCGCGCGCACGTCGTGTCGCTTGGCCGTCCCTCTGACCGGGGCGACGCCTGAGGTCCCGCAAAGCCGGTTCCTCGCTTTTCTGAAAAGGGCCGGCCGCTGTGCAGCGGCCGCAGGGGTCAGAGGTTTTCCGAGAGGCGATCTTCTCGCGGGTGCAGGGGGACTTCAGCGCGAAGCGCCGCCAGCAGTTCAGGCACCTCGGTGCCGGTGCGGATCAGGTCCATCTGCCATTCGCCCATGAAGCCCTCGCGCACGCTGTGCGCCAGGAAGCCCAGCAGGCCGTCGTAGTAGCCGGCGGTGTTCAGGATGCCGGTCGGCTTGTCGTGATAGCCAAGCTGGCGCCAGGTCCAGATCTCGAACAGTTCCTCGAAGGTGCCGATGCCGCCCGGAAGGGCGACGAAGGCGTCGGCACGCTCGCCCATCATGGCCTTGCGCTCGTGCATGGTGTCGACCACGTGCAACTCGTCGCACAGGGGGTTGGCCAGTTCCTTGTCGACCAGCGCCTTGGGGATGATGCCGACGACCCGGCCGCCGGCCAGCCGTGTCGCCTCGGCCACGGTGCCCATCAGTCCGGTGCGGCCGCCGCCGTACACCAATTGGCCGCGGTGCTGGCCGATCCACTGGCCGACCGCTCGTGCAGCCTGGGAAAACTCGGGGCGTTCGCCGGGGCGCGAACCGCAATACACACAGATCGAAAATTCAGGAGTCATGCTGCCATCATGCCGCAGGCAGCCGGCCCGCTCATGACATGAAGCGTTGCCACAGCGCCGCAGCCCAGATCCCCCCGCACAGCGTGAGCGAGAGCAGCACCGCGGCACTGCCCATGTCCTTGGCGCGCTTGGAAAGGTCGTGCCACTCGGGGCCGATGCGGTCGATGGCGGCCTCGACAGCGGTGTTAAGCAGCTCGACGATCATCACCAGGATGGCGCTGCCCGCGAGCAACGCCACTTCGACCCAGCTGCGGCCCAGCCAGAAGGCAACCGGGATCATGACGATCGACAGGATCGCTTCCTGGCGGAAGGCCGGTTCGCTCCAGCCGGCGCGCAGGCCATGCAGCGAAATCAGCGTGGCATGCCAGACACGCTCGAAGCCCTTGCGGGACTTCTGCGGGTTGACGGCGGGGTCGGGAAGTTTCGGCAAGGCACTCATCGGCGACTCATCGGTTTGGAGGTGATGAGCCGCGTACCGGCCCAGGCGTCGTGCCAGAACTGGCGCTCGGGGTGAAAACGTGCGAGCAGGGCCCAGATGGCGACCCAGCCGAAGATCAGGACCGCCGATTCGCCGCCCGACAGCTTGAAGGGCGCAATGGCAGCCAGCGGCGGCAGGAACCAGATCCAGCTCAGCAGGTAGCGTCCGAGGGCGCGGCCCTGGGTGACCGGGCGGCCATGCGTGTCGACGATGCGGATGTTCCAGGTCTTCATGGCAAGAGTCTGGCCCTTGGTCCAGAACCAGACGAAGTACACGCCGAATACCACGAAAAGAAAAGCCTGCAGCAGGTGGCGCCGGGAATCCATCGCATCGCGCATCTGGCCCAGCGTGCTGAAGAGCCATCCCGACACGAACACCACGGCGAACAGCAGCATGCCTTCATAGAGCCAGCAAGCCATCCGCCGCCACAGACCCGGCGTGCCGGCGGCTATCGAAAGGTGAGCGGTGGTTGCAGGCGCGAAGGGCGCGGAGGGCGAGCCAGGCTGTTCGGACCCCGACGCTTCGGGAGGGCTGGAAACCATCGAAACCTTGTACCGGGAGTCAGGGGGCGGGAGCAGGCGTATCGCTTGCCGCGGGGGCAGGTACCTGTGCTTCCGGCGGCACCGGCGGCGAGGCCGTGCTCGATGACAGAGGCGCGGCGGGGGCGGCCGGGGCGACGATCACCGCGGGTGTCGCGCTGGGAGAAGTGCGCTCGGGCGGAGAGGCCACCATGAGCGTTGCGGGTGCGGACGCAGGCGCGGGCGGCGGAGTCAACAGGATCCTGGGAGTGTGCTGGCCGCCCGGCGTGACAGCCGGCACAGGCACCAGCCGCTGTGACGAGACGGGGCGCACCGGAACGGCGGCGCCGCGGGGCTTGGCCGGCGCGCGCTCGGCGAGCTTGCGCTTTTCTTCCTCGCTCAAGGCCTGGTATTGCTCCCACTTCGCCTTTCGCTCATCAGGAGGGATGCGCTTGACCTCGGCGAAATTCAACCGCGCCTGCACGCGCTGCTGGTTGCTGAGCGCGGCCCACTCGATCATCCGGCTGTGCAGGGTGTTCTGGTCGTCTGCGGACATGCTCTCGAAGTTGCGCGAGAGCGCCAGCCACTTCCTTTTCTGACCGACGTTGAGCGTGTTCCAGTGAACATTGAGCGGCTTGAGCGCATGCTGCTGCTCGGCGCTGAGTTCGCTCCATAGCGGCTTGGTCGTCGGGACGGCCTTGGGACTGGAGGTGGCCGATGGCGTCGTCGTGCCTCCCGACGACTTGGCGAAGCCCTCGGCAGGGGGTTGGGCGCTGGCGAGCGTCAGGCCGAAGGCGGCCGCTGCAAGCGCGCCTGCCCAAACGACGGCGCCCGCCTGGAGCGGGCGCGTCGGGCGGGGGGTGTTCGCGCTGGAGGAGGTGCGGCGTCGCATTCGGTCGGTCGGGGTGTCCGTCGTGAAATGTTCAGTCGGAGGCGCTGTCGGCCTTCAGGAATTGGGCGAAGCCGGGGTCGGTATAGGCAGCGGGCGGCAGATCGCCGGTGAGGAGGGCGGAGTCGACCTCGGCCAATTCGCTGGCGCGATCGTCGTCCTGCATCACGCTGATGGTGATCAGACCGGCCACGAGCGCGATCAAGGGCACCACCGAGCCGATGCGGGTCCACCAGCCGCCGCCCAGCGCGACCGAATGACCCGACTGCACCACCACGGGCGCGGTCCGCAACTGCGGCGGAAGCTTGCGAGCGGCAACAGCCTGCGCGCGCGCCACGCGCAGTCGTTCGCCGATGTCGTGCGGCAGCTCGCGGTTGCCGGCCGACAGGCGGGCGGCCAGGCGCAGGCCGAACTCGTCCTCGGCGGCGGATGATGTGGTTGGAACCATAGTGTTCATAGCGATATTCCCTTGGCCTTGAGCGCCTTGCTCAGAGCGTGAACGGCTCGCGAGCAATGGGTTTTGACGCTGCCTTCGGAGCAGCCCATCGCGGCGGCCGTCTCTGCGACGTCCATTTCCTCCCAGTAACGCATCAGGAAAGCCTCGCGTTGACGACCGGGCAAAGCTGCGATCTGCTCCTCGATCTCCTTGAAGATCTGGGCGCGGCGGGTCGTGTCTTCGGCGCTCTCCGCTTCCCTAGAGTCGGTCGGCGAGACGAAGTTCTCGAGCAGGTCGAAATCTCCGTCGTCGTCGACGGAGTCGAAGTCGCTGAGGTTGGAGAACAGCGCGCGGCGGGTCTTCTGGCGGCGGAACCAGTCGAGGGTGCAATTCGACAGGATGCGCTGGAACAGCATCGGCAACTCGGCGGCCGGCTTGTCGCCATAGTGCTGCGCCAGCTTCATCATGCTGTCCTGCACGATATCGAGCGCTGCTTCTTCATCCCGCACGTGATAGACCGAGCGCTTGAAAGCGCGCCGTTCGACGCTTTTCAGGAAGTCGGAGAGTTCTTGTTCAGTGGCCAAGCGAGAGGGGACGCGCAGGACGCGCCTCGTGGGAATGGGTCTGGCGATCGCGTATGGTTATCGCCGCGGATTATGCCTTTGTAGCTTTGCACGCCACATGAAGCGAATCTGAACGCCGGAAGTGCCATAATCCGGCCTGCAAGTCAAAAGGCAAACGGGTCACGGTCCGGCGGAACATCAGTCCGCTCATGGCTTTGGCCTTAAGTCCTGGCGCGACCTCACAAGGGTTGGCAAGGGGCACCCAAGGTATTTCGTTCCCGAAATAAACAAAGGTTGATCATGGAAATCTCCAAGGCGGAAATTCTTTCCGCGGCGGCCGCGTCCAGCGGCGCAGGCAATCCGTCGCAAGAACTCATGGGCGCAGAAGTGCTGGTCAAGGCACTGCAGGCCGAAGGCGTTCAATATGTCTGGGGCTACCCCGGCGGCGCAGTTCTCTACATCTACGACGCGTTTTACAAGCAGGACACCATCCAGCATGTGCTGGTGCGCCACGAGCAGGCCGCCGTTCACGCAGCCGACGGTTACGCACGTGCCACCGGCGAGGTCGGCGTCGCGCTGGTCACTTCCGGTCCTGGCCTGACCAACGCGGTCACCGGCATCGCAACGGCCTACATGGATTCGATCCCGATGGTGATCATCTCGGGTCAGGTGCCGACGGCGGCCATCGGCCTCGACGCCTTCCAGGAATGCGACACGGTCGGCATCACGCGCCCCATCGTCAAGCACAATTTCCTCGTCAAGGATCCCAAGGATCTGGCCATGACGATGAAGAAGGCCTTCCACATCGCACGCAGCGGCCGTCCCGGCCCCGTGGTGGTGGACGTGCCCAAGGACGTTTCCTTCAAGAAGATTCCGTACGCAGGCTACCCCGACAAGGTCGAGATGCGCTCGTACAACCCGGTGCGCAAGGGCCATGGTGGCCAGATCCGCAAGGCGCTGCAACTCTTGCTGGCGGCCAAGCGTCCCTATATCTACACCGGCGGCGGTGTGCTGCTGGGCAACGCCACCAACGAACTGCGCACGCTGGTCGACATGCTCGGCTATCCGGTCACCAACACGCTGATGGGCCTGGGCGCCTATCCGGCGAGCGACCGCAAGTTCCTTGGCATGCTGGGCATGCATGGCACCATCGAAGCCAACAACGCGATGCAGAACTGCGACGTGCTGTTGGCAGTCGGCGCGCGCTTCGACGACCGCGTGATCGGCAACCCGAAGCACTTTGCGCAGAACGAGCGCAAGATCATCCACGTCGACATCGACCCGTCGAGTATTTCCAAGCGCGTGAAGGTCGACATCCCCATCGTCGGCGATGTGAAGGATGTGCTCACCGAACTGATTTCGATGATCCGCGAGAGCAGCGCCAAGCCCGATGCTGGTGCGCTGGCGGAGTGGTGGAAGACGATCGAGGCGTGGCGCTCGCGCGACTGCCTCAAGTACGACCGCGGCAACCAGGACGTGATCAAGCCGCAGTACGTGGTCGAGACGCTCTGGAACATGACCAAGGACGCCGACACGTACATCACGTCGGACGTCGGCCAGCACCAGATGTGGGCCGCGCAGTACTACCGCTTCGACGAGCCGCGGCGCTGGATCAACTCCGGCGGCCTGGGCACCATGGGCGTGGGCATTCCCTACGCCATGGGCATCAAGCTCGCCAAGCCGGACTCGGAAGTGTTCACGATCACCGGCGAAGGCTCGGTGCAGATGTGCATACAGGAACTCTCCACCTGCCTGCAATACAACACGCCGATCAAGATCTGCTCGCTCAACAACCGCTACCTGGGCATGGTGCGCCAATGGCAGGAGATCGAATACTCCGGCCGCTACAGCCACAGCTACATGGATGCACTGCCGAACTTCGTGAAGCTCGCCGAGGCCTACGGGCATGTCGGCATGCTGATCGAGCGTCCACAAGACGTGGAGCCTGCGCTGCGCGAAGCACGCAAGCTCAAGGACCGCACGGTGTTCATGGACTTCCGTACCGATCCCACCGAGAACGTGTTCCCGATGGTGAAGGCCGGCATGGGCATCACCGAGATGCTGTTGGGCTCCGAAGATCTCTGATCGTCGGCGCATTTCTTTCTCGCAACTTTCACTGACGAATCTATTGCCCGCCGAGCCCGCGCATTACCGTGCGCGGGGGAGGGCGGCGAAAGCGAAAGCTTCCGCGCTGGCGAAAAGAGGAGTCACGCAAACATGAAACACATCATTGCAGTGCTGCTGGAAAACGAGCCCGGTGCTCTTTCCCGCGTGGTGGGCCTGTTCTCGGCCCGCGGCTACAACATCGAGTCGCTGACGGTGGCGCCCACGGAGGACTCGAGCCTCTCGCGCATGACCATCGTCACGAACGGTTCGGACGACGTGATCGAACAGATCACCAAGCACCTGAACCGCCTCATCGAAGTGGTGAAGGTCGTCGACCTCACCGAAGGTGCCTACACCGAGCGAGAGCTCATGATGGTGAAGGTGCGCGCGGTGGGCAAGGAACGCGAGGAAATGATGCGCATGGCGGAGATCTTCCGCGGCCGCATCATCGACGTGACCGACAAGAGCTACACCATCGAACTCACCGGCGACCACGGCAAGAACGACGCTTTCTTGGAGGCGATCGAGCGTAGCGCTATCCTCGAGACTGTCCGCACCGGTGCCAGCGGCATCGGGCGCGGCGAGCGCATCCTGCGCGTGTAGGGGGTGCAGATCCCCTCAGTTTCAATATCTATCAATACATGAGGAGAAGGTGAATGCAAGACTTGCTGGGTTTCGACAAGATGGTGACGCCGATCATCATCCGGATTCTGTATTTCCTCGGACTGCTGGGTGTGCTCGTGATGACCGTCGTGTCACTGTTCCAGGGGCGCATCCTGCCGGCCATCGGCATCCTGGTCTTCGGCGCGATCATGGTTCGCGTCTATAGCGAATTGCTGATCCTGCTGTTCCGCATTCACGACAACCTCGTGTCCATCAACCAGCAAATGAAGGACCGGAATTCTTCCGGCCAACTGTGAGTGAACGCACCCCTGCACCAGGGGTGCACAGAGACTAAATAGGAAAGACGCATCATGAAGGTTTACTACGACAAGGACGCCGACCTCAGCCTCATCAAGGGCAAGACGGTCGCAATCATCGGTTACGGGTCGCAAGGTCACGCGCACGCGCAGAACCTGAACGACAGCGGCGTCAAGGTCGTGGTCGGCCTTCGCAAGGGCGGTGCTTCTTGGGACAAGGTCGGCAAGGCCGGCCTGCAGGTTGCAGAGGTTGCAGAGGCTGTGAAGTCGGCCGACGTGGTCATGATCCTTCTGCCCGACGAGCAGATCGCCAACGTCTACAAGAACGACGTGGCGCCGCACATCAAGGAAGGCGCTTCGCTCGTCTTCGCGCACGGCTTCAACGTGCACTACGGCTTCGTGCAGCCGCGCGCCGACCTCGACGTGTGGATGGTCGCCCCCAAGGCCCCGGGCCACACCGTGCGCAGCACCTACACCCAGGGCGGCGGCGTGCCCCACCTCGTGGCCGTGCACCAGGACAAGACCGGCAAGGCGCGTGACCTCGCGCTGAGCTATGCCACCGCCAACGGCGGCGGCAAGGCCGGCATCATCGAGACCAACTTCCGCGAAGAAACCGAGACCGACCTGTTCGGCGAACAAGCGGTTCTGTGCGGCGGTACGGTCGAGCTGATCAAGGCTGGTTTCGAAACGCTGGTGGAAGCCGGCTACGCGCCCGAAATGGCGTACTTCGAATGCCTGCACGAGCTCAAGCTGATCGTCGACCTGATCTATGAAGGCGGCATCGCCAACATGAACTACTCGATCTCGAACAACGCCGAATACGGCGAGTACGTCACGGGCCCGCGCATCGTGACCGACGAGACCAAGAAGGTCATGAAGCAGGTGCTGCGCGACATCCAGACCGGCGAATACGCCAAGAGCTTCGTGCTCGAAGCCGCTGCCGGCCAGCCGGCGCTCATCAGCCGCCGTCGCCTGAATGCAGAGCACCAGATCGAAGTCGTTGGCGAGAAGCTGCGCGCGATGATGCCCTGGATCAAGAAGAACAAGCTGGTCGACCAGACCCGTAACTGATCTTCCCGGTGAGGGGTGCCTCGGCACCCAACACCCCAAGGGCCACCCGTCGCGGTGGCCCTTTTGTTTGCGGGGGGCACGAGGTCCCCTGAACTACACTGCAGGCCATGCGATTTACAGACCAAGATGCTATCGATTGGATAGCTGACCGCGCAGTGCCCATGAGGGACGGAGGCAAATTCAATGCATGACGATACGGTTCCCGACGACGTGCCGCCGCGCAAGCGTCGAAAGGGCATCTACATCCTGCCGAACCTGTTCACGCTGGCAGCGTTGTTCGGCGGCTTCTATTCGGTCGTGATGGCCATGAACGCGCGCTTCGACCTTGCCGCTCTCGGCGTGTTCGCAGCCATGATCCTCGACAGCCTCGACGGGCGCGTGGCCCGCATGACCAACACGCAGAGCGCGTTCGGCGAGCAGATGGATTCGCTGTCCGATATGGTGTCGTTCGGCGCTGCGCCCGCGCTGATTGCCTACGAGTGGTCGCTCAAGGGGTTGGGCCGCTGGGGCTGGATCGCCGCCTTCGTGTACTGCGCATGCGCTGCGCTGCGCCTGGCGCGCTTCAACGTCAACACGGGCGTGGTCGACAAGCGATGGTTTCAAGGGTTGCCTTCCCCGGCAGCCGCAGCGCTCGTGGCGGGCTTCATCTGGCTCGTGAACGAGTGGGGCAAGCGCGGTGGCGAAGTGCTCTACCTGTCGTGGACGCAGATCACGTGGGTCACCTTTGCGTTCACGTTGTATGCCGGCTTGACGATGGTCACCAACGCGCCGTTCTACAGCTTCAAGGACATCCAGGTGAAGAAGAGCGTTCCCTTCGCCGTGATCGTGCTGATCGCGTTGGGCATTGCCGTCATCAACATCCATCCGCCGACGGTGCTGTTCGGCCTGTTCGTCATCTATGGGCTGAGCGGCTACGTGGTCTATGGGTGGCGCAAGGCCAAGGGCCAGCCGGTGAGCGTGATCAGCACCTCGACCGAGGAGCCCGATGAGCGAGGGCTGCACAACTGAAGCCCGCGGGCCTTCACAGGCCAGCAAAGCCTGTGCTACATTCGCAACCCTCATGACCAAGTTTTCGCTGCTGGCCCTACTAGCCCTCCCTCACGGGCGGAGACGGTAGCGCACGCGCAAATCCCTCACCACGGCCCGTTCGCACCAGCAACGGGCCGTTTTGTTTTTGGGGTTGCTGGTTGAATTCCAACCACACAGAGAAATCGACATGCTCAAGCAACCTCAAAGCAAATACCGCGCATTCGCCCCGATCGGCCTCAAGGACCGCACCTGGCCCGATGCCGTGCTGACCAAGGCGCCCATCTGGCTGTCGACAGACCTGCGTGACGGCAACCAGGCATTGGTCGAGCCCATGGACATCGCACGCAAGATGCGCATGTTCGAAACCCTCGTGGACATCGGCTTCAAGGAAATCGAAGTGGGCTTTCCTTCCGCGTCGCAGGTTGAATTCGACTTCGTGCGCAAGCTCATCGAGGAAGACCGCATTCCGGACGACGTGACGATCCAGGTCCTGACCCAGGCGCGCGACCACCTCATTGCCCGTACGTTCGAATCTTTGCAAGGCGCGCCACGCGCCATCGTGCACCTCTACAACGCCGTGGCGCCGGTGATGCGACGCGTCGTGCTCGGCATGGACGAGGACCAGATCGTCGAACTCGCGACCACCCACGCGCGCATGTTCAACGAATTTGCCGCCAGGCAGCCGAACACGCGGTGGACCTTCCAGTACTCGCCCGAAATGTTCTCGGGAACCGACGTCGCGTTCTCCAAGCGCGTGGTCGACTCGGTCACCGAAGTGTGGGCGCCGACGCCACAGCACAAGTGCATCGTCAACCTTCCCACCACCGTCGAGCACTCCACGCCGAACATCTTCGCGGACATGATCGAGTGGATGCACCGCAATCTCGCGCGCCGCGATTCGATCGTGCTGTGCGTGCATCCTCACAACGACCGTGGCACGGGCACTGCCGCTGGTGAACTCGCCTTGATGGCCGGCGCCGAGCGCATCGAAGGCTGTCTTTTCGGCAACGGTGAACGCACGGGCAACCTCGACCTCGTGAACGTGGCGCTGAATCTCTACACGCAAGGCGTGTCGCCCGAACTCGACTTTTCGAACATCGACGAGATCCGTGCCACTGTCGAGCATTGCAACCAGATTCCCGTGCACCCGCGTCATCCCTATGTGGGCGACCTCGTCTATACCTCGTTCTCCGGCTCGCACCAGGACGCGATCAAGAAGGCCTTCGCTGCGCGCAAGGAAGGCGACATCTGGGACATGCCTTACCTCCCCATCGATCCGAAGGACGTGGGCCGCAGCTACGAAGCCGTGATCCGCGTGAACAGCCAGTCGGGCAAGGGCGGCATGGCCTACCTGCTCGAAAGCGAGTACGGCCTCGAGATGCCGCGCCGCCTGCAGATGGAGTTCATGCAGGCCGTGCAGCGCGTGATGGACGTTGCCGGCAAGGAGCTGACGGCGGCCGATCTCTGGGACCTGTTCGTGCGCGAGTACGGCATCGAGGCTGCGCAATCGCTGCAGCACCGGGTGATCGAGGAAGAAGGCGAGGGCGCCGACGCCTCCGTGGTTCTGCGCGGAGATCTTGCCTGGAACGGCGAGACGCACGCCATCGAAGGTCGCGGCAACGGTCCGATCGACGCCTTCACGCAAGCCTTGAGCAAGGCCACCGGCCATACGGTGCGCGTGATGGACTATCACCAGCACGCCATCGGCGCAGGCGCCGATGCGAAGTCGGTGGCCTACCTCGAGCTGCGCGTCGACGAGAGCCAGACGCTGTTCGGCGTGGGCATCGATGCCAACGTGATCACCGCATCGCTGAAGGCGATCGTCTCGGGCGTGCAGCGCGCTCAGGGGCGCGGCGCGCACAGCGCACAATCAGCGGTTGAAGCCGCCTGACGCCTCTGCGCTGACCTGCGCCGCTGCGCAAGGTGTGAACGAACAAAGGAGATCCACGATGACCGACCAACTCATTATTTTCGACACCACCTTGCGCGACGGCGAGCAGTCGCCCGGCGCCTCGATGACGCGCGACGAGAAGATGCGCATCGCGAAGCTGCTGGAGCGGCTGAAGGTCGACGTCATCGAGGCAGGCTTTCCGGCCAGCTCGAACGGCGACTTCGAAGCCGTGAAGGCCATTGCGAACGCCATCAAGGACTCCACCGTGTGCGGCCTCTCGCGCGCCAACGACCGCGACATCGCGCGGGCCGCGGAAGCGCTGAAGGGCGCCGCGCGCGGGCGCATCCATACCTTCATCGCGACGTCGCCACTTCACATGGAGAAGAAGCTGCGCATGTCGCCCGACGAGGTGCATGAACAGGCCAGGCTGGCGGTGCGCTTCGCACGCAATCAGCTCGGCGACGTCGAATTCAGCCCCGAGGACGGCTACCGCAGCGACCCCGATTTCCTTTGCCGCGTGCTCGAAACCGTCATCAACGAGGGCGCGACCACCATCAACGTGCCCGACACCGTGGGCTACGCGATTCCCGAGCTCTACGGCAATTTCATCAAGACGCTGCGCGAGCGCATTCCCAACAGCGACAAGGCGATCTGGTCGGTGCATTGCCACAACGACCTCGGCATGGCGGTGGCGAACTCGCTGGCTGGCGTGAAGATCGGCGGCGCGCGCCAGGTCGAATGCACGATCAACGGCCTCGGCGAGCGCGCGGGCAATTGCTCGCTCGAGGAAATCGTCATGGCGGTCAAGACCCGCAAGGACTACTTCGGGCTCGACCTGCGCATCGACACCCAGCACATCGTGGCTGCGAGCCGCATGGTCAGCCAGACCACCGGATTCGTGGTACAGCCCAACAAGGCGGTGGTGGGCGCCAACGCTTTCGCGCATGCCTCCGGCATTCACCAGGATGGCGTTCTCAAGGCGCGCGACACCTACGAGATCATGCGCGCCGAAGACGTCGGCTGGACGGCCAACAAGATCGTGCTGGGCAAGCTCAGCGGCCGAAATGCCTTCAAGCAGCGCCTGCTCGAGCTGGGCGTGGCAATGGAGAGCGAAGGCGAGATCAATGCCGCCTTCCTGCGCTTCAAGGAGCTGGCGGACAGGAAGTCCAAAATTTTCGATGAAGACATCCTCGCGCTCGTCAGCGCGGAAGAGGTGTCGAACGTTGGTGAGCAGTTTGCTTTTGTCTCTCTCTCCCAGCACAGCGAAACCGGCGAACGCCCCCAGGCAAAAGTCGTTTTCACGGTCCAAGGCAAGGAAGTCACCGGCGAATCCGACGGTAACGGTCCGGTCGATGCTTCGTTGAAGGCGATCGAGTCGCACGTCAAGAGCGGTGCCGAGATGGTTCTTTACTCAGTAAATGCCATCAGTGGCTCGACGGAAAGCCAGGGAGAAGTTACAGTCCGGTTACAAAACGCAGGGCGGGTGGTCAACGGTGTGGGTGCAGATCCAGACATCGTGGTTGCTTCGGCAAAGGCTTATTTGAGTGCGCTCAACAAGTTACAGAGCCAAGCTGAGAGAGTTGCGGCACAAGGTTAAGTTTTCGAGCGATCCTGGGTATTCGATTGAAGAACGGGATGCAAGTAACTGATATTGCGTGCCTTTTTTGATTTCGATACACTGCGGTCCTCGTTTGTCGCCGCTGGAGATTTATTAATGCCCGAAGCCCGTTTACGCCGAGTTTCCAGCCAGCGGTTTCTACCCGCCTTCCGATTCCTCGCCGTCGCGCTGTGCGCCACGGCGTTTTTGCTGCCTGGTGCCCAGGCGGCTAAAAAAGAAAAGCCTGCCGCCACCAAGACCGCCGCCGCCAAGAAGGCGAAGGGGCCTGTGCCGGTCGAGGTCACGCGCACCGCATCGTCCAAGACGGCACGTGCCGGCCGCGCCGAGAAGAGTGAAAAAGTAGAGAAGGTCGTTCGTGGCGGCCGCAATGTCGTTGCGACCCTGCACAAGAAGAATGGCAAGACCGTGGTGGCCGTGCAGCGCCGCTCGGTGGTGCGCGTCGAAGCTCCGCCGCGGCAGTCGTTCGGCCAGATGGCCGGCCTGCACGGTACCGAAGACGTGCTCGACCTGAAGTCCAGCGTCGCCCTGGTCGTCGATCAGGACACGCACGAGGTGCTCTTCAGCAAGAACGATCACGCCGTTCTGCCGATCGCCTCGCTCACCAAGCTCATGACCGGCCTGCTGATCAGCGAGGCCCATCTGCCCAACGAAGAGTTGATCACCATCACGCAGGACGACGTCGACACCGAAAAGCGCAGCAGCTCGCGCCTGACGGTCGGAACCACGCTGTCGCGCGGCGAACTGCTGCATTTGGCGCTGATGTCGAGCGAGAACCGCGCCGCTCACGCGCTGGGCCG
The DNA here is from genome assembly GCF_902712855.1 of Variovorax paradoxus. Classification (NCBI taxonomy): domain Bacteria; kingdom Pseudomonadati; phylum Pseudomonadota; class Betaproteobacteria; order Burkholderiales; family Comamonadaceae; genus Variovorax; species Variovorax paradoxus. The sequence goes on along the minus strand of NZ_LR743507.1, from coordinate 3,709,329 downwards.
CACTTATCCGGGCGGCCTCTCGACCTTCGTGAGCATCATGAACGCCAAGGCCAAGATGCTCGGCATGAAGGACACGCGCTACGTCGAGCCGACGGGACTGTCGAGCCGCAACCAGTCGAGCGCGCAAGACCTCGCGCTGCTGGTCAACGCCGCCTATGCCGACGCCACGGTGCGTTCGCTGTCCACTTCGCCTGAATACCAAGTCGAAGTCGGTAATCGCACATTGCAGTTCAACACCACCAACCGCCTCGTGAAGAGCCCGGACTGGGAGATCGGCGTACAGAAGACGGGCTACATCTCCGAAGCCGGTCAGTGCCTGGTGCTGCAGGCCCGCGTGGCCGGCCGCAAGCTGATCATGGTGTTCCTGGATTCAGCAGGCAAGTTCAGCCGCATCGCCGATGCCGAGCGCGTCCGCCGCTGGGTCGAGGCGACGCATGCTGCGGGTTCGCCGGCGGCATCGCGCAACGTCGCGGCCTATCAGGCCGGCTGATCAAAGTCTCAGAGTCGACCGACCCACGACGAAAAACAGGCCCTTCTCAGGGCCTGTTTGCTTTTCGGGGTGCGGGCGAAACCAGAGGCTCAGGTGCCCGTGGCGGATGCGCCATTCGACGGTGCAGGTGTCGCAGACACGTCATCCTTGAACCCCAGCGCCCCCGAGATCTCGTTCGCCGTGGCCTGCAGCTTGGGCAGCCAGCCTTCGTCCAGCCGGTCGGCCGGCGCGGAGATCGACAAGCCGGCGACCAGCTTGCCCTGGTCGTCATAAATACCGGCAGCCATGCATCGCACGCCCAGTTCCAGTTCTTCGTTGTCGCGCGCGATGCCGTACTGACGTGCCTTCGACAACTCGCGCTCGAGTGCGGGCAGTTGCGTGATGCTGTTGCGCGTGTGGCCGGCCAAGCCGGTGCGCGTGGCGTAGCTGCGAACCCGCTGCGGGTCGTCCGCGGCCAGGAACAGCTTGCCGGTGGAAGTGAGGTGCAGGGCAGCACGGCCACCGATGGCGCGCACCACCTGCATGCCCGAGCGCTCGCTGTACGAACGCTCGATGTACACGATCTCGTCGCCCTGGCGCATGCTCAGGTTGACCGGCTGCTGCGTCAGCTTGTGAAGTTCGCGCATCGGGCCCAGTGCGGCGTCGCGCACGTTGAGCCGGCCTTTCACGAGATTGCCCAGCTCCAGCAGCCGCATGCCCAGCCGGTAGCTGCCAGCTTCCGGCCGGTCGACAAAACGGCCGACCGCCAGGTCGTTGAGGATGCGGTGGGTGGTGGACGGGTGGAGTCCGGTCTTTTCGCTGATCTCCTTCAGCGAAATAGCCTCTTCGCGGGACGCCAGGACATCGATCAGCGCGAACATGCGCTCGATCACCTGGATCACGGGAACGGCGGGAATGTCGGATTGGTTTTTTCTCATGGCGCTTTGCGGTGAAGACCGGGCGCCATTTTACCTTGTGAAATCAGTTGGTGCCTGCCAATGTCCGTCCACCAGCACTTCGTGGGGGGAAAAGCGGGCCTTGTAATTCATCTTCGGGCTGTCTTCGATCCAGTAGCCCAAATAGACATGTGGCAGGCCCAGCTTGCGCGCCTGTTCGATCTGCCAGAGCACGCTGTAGGTGCCGTAGCCGGTGGAGGTGGCTCCCGCGCTCGGTCCGGCTTGTTCCTGCTTTTCTTCCCGAACCTGACGTGCGGCCGCGCCTCGGCCATCGGGTTCATAAAACGTGTAGACGGCCGAGATGCCGTCGTTCAGCACATCGAGGATCGACACCATCTTCAATGCGCCGGCACTGCCGTCGGGCAGCGTTTCGCGAAACTCGACCAATCGCGAATTCACACGGCTCTGCAGCAGGAACTGCGTGTACTGGTCGATGCTGTCGTGGTCCATGCCACCGCCGGCGTGGCGGCCATTCTGGTAGCGCAGGTAGAGCTGGTAGTGCTCCGGCATGAAGCACAGCTTGAGCACGCGCGCCTGCAGGTCGGCATGCTGCTTCATCGCGCGGCGCTGGCTGCGATTGGGCCGGAAGCTGTTGGCAAGCACCCGCAGCGGGATGCATGCGCGGCAACCGTCGCAATAAGGCCGGTAGGTGAACATGCCGCTGCGACGGAAGCCGCTGAGCACGAGGTCGGAATAGGCGTCGTTATGGATCAGGTGGCTGGGCGTGGCCACCTGCGAGCGGGCCTGGCGATCCGGCAGGTAACTGCAGGGATAGGGCGCCGTCGCGTAGAACTGCAGGGTGTGAAGCGGAAGATCCTTGAGGTGCGTCACGTCGTCACATCGGGAGAAGGAGGTCGCGCGGAAAGGAGTTCGGACCAGTATACGGGCTCGAATCGCCACTGTGGGGCCTGCTCCTGTCGTGCCGCCGCCACGTGCGCGACGAATCGTTTGCGTGCCATTTCACGCGCGCCGAGGCTCGCGAGGTGGGCTGTGTTCTGCTGGCAGTCGATCATCTGCACGCCGAAACGGCGGCAAAGCGACACCAGCGCGGCCAGCGCGATCTTCGAAGCGTCCGGCCGGCGCGTGAACATCGACTCGCCGAACACGGCGCGGCCCAGCGCCACGCAATAAAGACCACCCGCCAGTTCACCGTCGATCCAGGTCTCGACGCTGTGCGCAAAACCGGCGCGATGCAAATCCGTATAGGCACGCACCATGTCCGGCACGATCCAGGTGCCCGACTGGCCCACGCGCGGCGCACGCGAGCAGGCGTCGATGACGGCCGCGAACCCATGGTCGATGCGCACTTCGCATCCCGGTGTTTCGGCAAAGCGAATCAGGGTCTTGCGTAGCGACCGGTGCAGCCTGAAATCGTTCACCTTCAGCACCATGCGCGGGTCGGGGCTCCACCACAGGATGGGCTGGTCTTCGCTGAACCACGGAAAGACGCAATTGCTGTAGGCCTGCATCAAAGTATCGACGTCGAGCGCGCCTCCTGCAGCGAGAAGTCCGGGGACGGGATCGGCCACGCCCCATGCCGTTGCGGGGTCGGGAAGGGCGTCTCCGGGTTCGAGCCAAGGCAGTTGTCGCATGGTTGGAGGTATACACGGCTTCCCGATAACCGAATCCGGTTGCGGGAAAATTGCGTACCTCACGGGTCCGTCCAGCCGGCAGTCCCGAGGGCACTGAACCGATTGGCACCGACACCCCCCACAAGACCGGTCGAAGCCCATATAGTGCACAGCTTGCTTTTCGCAGTACCACCGCGGATCCGGCAGGCATGTGAGCTTTGCGCGGGACCACACAAGAGGACCACGTTGACCACTGAACCCAATCCCACCCGCTTCGGCAGCGGCCAGGCGGTGCGCCGGCTGGAGGACGAAAGCCTGCTGTCAGGCGCCGGACGCTACACCGACGATGTCACGCTGCCGAACCAGGCCCACCTCGTCTTCCTCCGCTCTTCCTATCCGCACGCGCGCATCCTTTCGATCGACGCCGCCGCCGCCGCATCGATGCCCGGCGTGCTGCGCGTGATCACCGGCGCCGACATGGTTGAGGCCGGCGTCAAGCCTTTGCCCGGTGCCGCCGGCTTCAAGCGTGCCGATGGAGGCGACAGCGCCAGCCCTCCGCGCCATGCCATCGCGCACGAACGCGCACGCTTCGTCGGCGAGGTGGTGGCGGCGGTGGTCGCCGACACCGTGCAGCAGGCCCGCGATGCGGCCGAGGCCATCATGGTCGACTACGAAGACCTGCCGATGGTGGTCGACCTGCCCAGCGCCACGGCCGACGGCGCGCCGCAGCTCTGCGATGAAGCCACCGGCAACATCGCCGCAGAGATGCGCCACGGCAGCAGCGACGCCGCCACCGCGGCCTTCGCCAAGGCCAGCCACGTGGTGGCGCTCGACGTGAACAACCAGCGCGTTGTCGCCCTGACGATCGAGCCGCGTTCCGTGCTCGCCGTACGCGATGCCGAAAGCGGCCGCCTCACGATCCGCATGAGCACGCAGATGCCCTCGGGCGTGCGCGATTCCGTCTGTGCCGCCATCGGCCTGGCGAAAGACAAGGTGCGCGTGGTGGTGGGCGACGTCGGCGGCGGCTTCGGCATGAAGACCGGCGCCTACCCCGAGGACATTGCGGTGGCCTTTGCGGCGCTGCAGGTCGACCGGCCCGTGAAGTGGGTGGCCGACCGCAGCGAGGAGTTCCTTTCGAGCGCGCACGGGCGCGACATCGAGGCCCGCGCCGAGATGGCGCTGGACGCCGAGGGCAAGATCCTTGCGCTGCGCATCAAGACGCTCGCCAACGTCGGCGCCTACGCCACCGGCACCGGTGTGGCCATCCAGCTGCTGATCGGTCCCTGGGTGCAGACCAGCGTCTACGACATCCAGACCATCGACTTCCATTTCAAGGCGGTGCTCACCAACACCGCGCCCACCGGCGCATACCGCGGCGCAGGGCGCCCCGAGGCCATCTTCACCATCGAGCGGCTGATGGACGAAGCCGCGCGGCAGACCGGCATCGACCGCGTGGTGCTGCGCCGGCGCAACTTCATCCGCCCCGAGCAGATGCCGTACCAGAACCCGATGGCGCAGACCTACGACACCGGCAACTTCGAGTCGGTGATGGACCAGGCGCTGGCGCTGGCCGACTGGCAGGGCTTCGACAGCCGCGCGGCCGAGTCGGCGCGCAACGGCCGCCAGCGCGGCCTGGGCATCGCCACATTCCTCGAGTGGACCGGCGGCAACGTGTTCGAAGAGCGCGTGACGGTCTCGGTGCAGGCTGACGGCGTGATCGAGGTGTTCTCCGCCGTCAATGCCATGGGGCAGGGCATTGCCACCTCGCTCGCGCAACTGGCTGTCGATGCCTTCGGCGTGCCCATCGACAAGGTGCGCGTGGTGCTCGGCGACACCGACCGCGGGGACGGCTTCGGCAGCGCCGGCTCGCGTTCGCTGTTCACCGGCGGCTCGGCTGTGCGCATCGGCGCGGAACGCACCATCGACAAGGCGCGCGAACTGGCCGCGCAGGAGTTCGAGGCCGCGCTCGACGACATCACCTACAGCCGCGGCGTCTTCACCGTGGCCGGCACCGACCTCGAGCTCGACCTGTTCACGCTCGCCGGCAAGCAGCCCGACCGCGAGATCTTCGTCGACTCCACCAGCACCGTGGCCGGCCCGACCTGGCCCAACGGCTGCCACATCTGCGAGATCGAGATCGACCCGCCCACGGGCGAGATCAGCGTGGTGGCCTACAGCTCGGTGAACGACGTCGGCCGCGTGATCAACCCGATGATCGTGCGCGGCCAGCTCGAAGGCGGCGCCGTGCAGGGCATCGGCCAGGCGCTGTACGAGCAGGTGGTCTACGACAACGAAACCGGCCAGCCGGTCACCGGCAGCCTGATGGACTACGCCGCGCCGCGCGCCGACATCGTCCACACCATGTTCAACATGGAGATGGACGAATCCACGCCTTGCAAGAACAACCCGCTGGGCGTGAAGGGCGTGGGCGAGCTCGGCACCATCGGCGCCACGCCGGCCATCGTCAATGCCGTGGCCGATGCGTTCGCGCGCAACGGCCTCGCCACGCGCGCGCCGCGCCTGCACATGCCGCTGAGCCCGGCGCGTGTCTGGCAGGCCATGCAGACCGTCGACTGACGCTGCGGCGCCCGGTGCCGCTCGAAGGGCGAAAGCCATGCTCGTCGTCACCGAACTCAGGACGGACCCCATCCGCGTCGCCAGCTACCGCTGCGACGCGGGCCCCGACGCGCAGCCCTTCACAGAGCTGCACGAGGGCTACTCGGTTTCGTACGTGCGCAAGGGCAGCTTCGGCTACCGCACGCGCGGACAGGCCTACGAGCTGGTCGCGGGCTCGGTGCTCGTCGGCCATCCGGGCGACGAGTACATGTGCACCCACGACCACCACGTGTGCGGCGACGAATGCCTGGCCTTCCATCTGTCGCCGGGCTTCGTCGACCTGATCGGCGGTGACCGGAAGACGTGGCGCACCGGCGGGCTGCCGCCGTTGGCGGAGCTCGTGGTCATCGGGGAGCTGGCGCAGGCCGCGGCCGACGGGCGGGGCGATGTCGGGCTCGACGAGCTGGGCATGTGGTTCGCGAGCCGCTTCGTCGAGGTGGTTGCCGGCGTCAAAAAAGGCGGAAGGCCACCCGAAGCCACGCCGCGCGACCGCCGCCGCGCTGTCGACGCCGCGATGTGGATCGATGCCAACGCACGGCACGACACCGGCCTCGATGGCGTCGCCGCCGAAGCCGGACTGAGCTCCTTCCACTTCCTGCGCCTGTTCTCGCAGGTGCTTGGCGTGACGCCGCATCAGTACCTCGTGCGTTCGCGCCTGCGGCATGCGGCACGGCTGCTGGCTGAAGACGAATCCCGTCCCGTCACCGAGGTGGCGCTGGACGTGGGCTTTGCCGACCTCAGCAATTTCGTGCGCACCTTCCACCGTGCCGCGGGCGTGTCGCCGGGCGGTTTCCGCAGGGCGGCCCGGGGCGATCGCAAGATTCTCCAAGCCCGGATCGCCGCGCTTTTCGATGATGACCGCCTGATCCACCCATCGAGCAGGAAGCCATCATGTACGACCACATCGGACTGAAAGTCAAAGACCTCGCCGCGAGCCGCCGTTTCTACGAAGCCGCGCTCGCGCCGCTCGGCCATGTGCCGGGCCCGCACGACCACAGCTATGCCGGCATCGGCCCGGCGAACGAACCTGCACTGTGGCTCTACGCGGCGAACGGTGCGACGGGCCCGGGCACCCACATTGCCTTTCGCGCTCCCAATCACGAAGCGGTGTCCGCCTTCCACAAGGCGGGCTTGGAGGCCGGTGGCACCGACAACGGCGGCGCTGGCGCCCGGCCGGATTACAGCCCCAGCTACTACGCCGCCTTCCTGATCGATCCCGACGGCAACAACGTCGAGGCGGTCTGCCCCTGAAGCGAGGTCGATCATGGCGACTGTCTACAAGGAATTCATCGTCGAGGCAGACGTCGCCCACGTGTGGGACGCGCTGCGCGACTTCAACGCGGTGCACACGCGGCTCGCACCCGGCTTTCTCACGGCCTGCACCATCGACGCCGAAGGCGGGCGCGTTCTCACCTTCGCCAATGGCCTCGTCGCGCGCGAGGTGGCGGTCGGCATCGACGACGCGCATCGCCGCCTGGCCTACACCGTCACCGGTGGAAAGGCCGCGCACCACCACGCCTCGGCGCAGGTGTTCGAGGAGGGGCCGGGCCGCGCACGCTTCGTCTGGATCACCGATGTGCTGCCGGACGCCATGGCGGCCTACATCGAGCCGATGATGGTGCAGGGCGGTGCGGCCATGAAGGCCGCGCTCGAGGCGGGCGCCGGGCGCGCGGCGCCCGTGGCCGCCTAGAAGTCTTCCAGCGGCAGCCCGACGTAGTTCTCCGCCAGCGAAGTCGAGGCGGCGTGCGAGTGCACCAGGTAGTCGAGCTCGGCTTCCTGGATCTTCTGGCCGAAAGCGCCCGTCTCGGGAAAGCGGTGCATCAGCGAGGTGAACCACCACGAGAAGCGCTCGGCCTTCCACACGCGGCGCAGGCACAGGTCGGAGTAGCGGTCCAGCGCGGAGGCCGACTTCTCTGCGTAGAAGATCTCGAAGGCGCGCGAGAGGTACCCCACGTCGGCCGTCGCCAGGTTCAGTCCCTTGGCGCCGGTCGGCGGCACGATGTGCGCCGCGTCGCCGGCCAGGAACAGCGAACCGAAGCGCATCGGCTCCGCGACGAAGCTGCGCAGCGGCGCAATGCTCTTCTCGAGCGACGGCCCGGTCACGAGCCGCTCGCGGGCCTCGGGGTCGAGCCGCGCGCGCAGCTCGTTCCAGAAGGCTTCGTCGCTCCAGTTCTCCACGCGCTCTTCGGTCGGCACCTGCACGTAGTAGCGGCTGCGCGTGGCGCTGCGCATGCTGCACAGCGCGAAGCCGCGCCCGGTGTTGGCGTAGATGAGTTCGTGCGACACCGGCGGCACGTCGGCCAGCACGCCGAGCCAGCCGAAGGGGTACACCTTCTCGTAGGTCTGGATCGCGTCGGCCGGCACGCTCGCGCGGCTCACGCCGTGGTAGCCGTCGCAGCCGGCGATGAAGTCGCATTCGAGCTCGTGCACCTGGCCGTTCTTCTCGTAACGCACGCGCGGCTTGCCCGAATCGAAATCGTGAAGGCTGACGTTGGCCGCGCTGTAGATGGTGGCGAGCCCTTCGGCGGTGCGCGCTTCCATCAGGTCGCGCGTCACCTCGGTCTGGCCGTATACCGTGACCTGCTTGCCGCCGGTGAGGCCGTGCATGTCGATGCGGTGGCGCGCGCCCTTGAACAGCAGCTCGATGCCTTCGTGCGGGAGGCCTTCGGCCCTGGCGCGGGCGTCGACGCCCGCGCGTGCCAGCAGGTCCATGGTGACCTGCTCGAGCACGCCGGCGCGGATGCGCCCGAGCACGTAGTCGGCGCTCTGGCGCTCGACGACGACGTTGTCGATGCCGGCCTTGTGCAGGAGCTGGCCGAGCAGAAGGCCGGCGGGGCCGGCGCCGATGATCGCGACCTGGGTGCGCATGTTCGTGTGTCTCCGGAAGGGTTTCCCGAAGCGTAGGGCGCGACCGCGATTCTGTGGAGGGCGGCGGTGGAGGCTCTGTGCGATCATGCGAACGCGTGCGCGATCATCGCGCAACACTTCGACCGGACGACAAGACCCCGCCGCATGACCATCGCCAGAGCCGATTTCATCGAAGGCATCGCCAAGGGAATGGCGGTGCTCGAAAGCTTCGACACCGAGCGCCAGCGCCTGAACGCCACCCTGGCGGCCGAGCGTGCCGGCCTTACGCGCGCCGCAGCCCGCCGCCACCTGCTCACGCTGACCCACCTCGGCTACCTGGAAACCGACGGCAGCTATTTCTGGATGGCGCCGAAGGTGCTGCGCTTCTCGGGCAGCTACCTTGCGTCGTCGCGGTTGCCGCGTGCGCTGCAGCCCACGCTGAACCGGCTGGCGGCGCAGACGGGCGAGTCGTTCTCGGCCGTGGTGCTCGACGGCGAAGAGGTGGTCATCGTCGCGCGCAGCGGCAGCTACGGCACACCCACGCGCGTGCTGGCCTACGGCCTGCACCTGGGCGCGCGGCTGCCGGCGCATGCCACGTCCACCGGCCGCGTGCTGCTCGCCGCGATGCCCCCTACGCAGTTCACCCAGTGGCTCAAGGGCCGACATCTGGCGCGCCTCACGCCGCAGACAGTGACGCAGGCCCGCGGCCTGCGGCAGCTGGTTGCCCGTGCGCGCAAGGACGACCATTGTTTTGCCAGCGAGGAGCACGAACTCGGCGTGCAGGCGCTGGCGGTGCCGTTGCGCGACATGCAGGGCCACACGGTGGCCGCGCTCAACGTGGTGCTGTCGGGCACGCGCTACCAGGAAGACGCGCTGCAGCGCGACATGTTGCCGCTGCTTTTCGAGGCGGCACGCGAAGTGCGGTCGCTCCTCTGACCGCGCGGCCCTGAACTTTCGCCGGCGCCCGCGCCTCGAATCCCGGAAACGGACACGAACAACCATGCGACTCCTGCTTCTCGAAGACGACGTGATGATCGGCGAGGCCGTGCTAGACCTGCTGCGTGCAGAGCAGTACGCGGTCGACTGGGTCAAGGACGGCGAGGCCGCCGAGTCGGCGTTGCGCACCCAGCAATACGATCTCGTCATGCTCGACCTGGGAGTGCCTCGCCGCGACGGGCTGGAGGTGCTGCGCAACCTGCGGGCGCGCAAGCAGCGCATGCCGGTGCTCATCGCCACCGCGCGCGACTCGGTGCAGCAGCGCATCGAAGGCCTCGACGCAGGTGCCGACGACTACGTGCTCAAGCCCTACGACCTCGACGAGCTGCTGGCGCGCATCCGTGCATTGCTGCGCCGGGCGGCGGGGCGAGCGGAACCCGTGTACGAGCACATGGGTGTAAGCATCAATCCCGCCACGCGCGAGGTCACGGTGGCCGGCCAGCCGGTGGTGCTGTCGGCACGGGAATGGGCCGTGCTCGAACCTCTGCTGGCGCGCCCGGGCATGGTGCTGTCGCGCGCCCAGCTCGAGGAAAAGCTCTACAGCTGGAAGGACGAGATCAGCAGCAACGCGGTCGAGGTGTATGTGCACGGGCTGCGCAAGAAGCTGGGCGCCGAACTCATCCGCAACGTGCGCGGCGTCGGCTACATGGTGCCGAAGCTGTGACTCGCCCCCAGGCTTCGCGCACTTCGCGTCGCTTCTCCTTCCCCCTGCCGAGGGCGACGCCTGCGGCCCGGCGAAGCCGGTTCCGCGGCATCTCACGAACGGGACTTTCATGAATCGATTGACGGGGTCCTTGCGCGCCCGCCTGCTGTGGTTCCTGCTCGCAGCCATCGTGCTGGCCGCGGGCGCGCAGGCGCTGGTGGCGTACCGCACGGTGCTGGCGGAGGCCGACGACATCTTCGACTACCACATGCAGCAGATGGCGTTGTCGCTGCGCGCGGGCCTGCCGCCGAGCGCAGCGGTGGGCGGGATCGGTGCCGGCGAGCAGAACTTCGATTTCGTGGTGCAGGTGTGGACGGCCGACGGCACGCGCATCTTCGAGTCGGCGGAAGAGGCCGCGCTGCCGCAGCTCGCGGTGCTGGGCTTCGCCGACGTGCATGCGCGCGGCACCACGTACCGCGTGTTCTCGATGCAGACGCGCGGGCTGGTCATCCAGGTCGCGCAGGACATGGCGGCGCGCCGCCACATGGCGGGCACGCTGGCGCTGCGTACCATCGCGCCGGTGGCGCTGATGGCGCCGCTGCTGATGCTGGTGGTGTGGTGGGTGGTGAGCCGGTCGCTCGCGCCCGTGGCGCGGGTGCGCAGGCAGGTGGCCTCGCGGCAGGCCGACGATCTCTCGCCGGTGAGCGAGGAAGACCTGCCAGAGGAAGTGCGCCCGCTGGTGCAGGAGCTCAACCTGCTGTTCGACCGCGTGCGCCATGCGTTCGACGCGCAGAAGCACTTCGTGGCCGATGCCGCGCACGAACTGCGTTCGCCCCTGGCCGCGTTGAAGCTGCAGGTGCAGGGGCTGCAGCGCGCGCCCGACGACGCCTCGCGCGACCTCGCCGTGAGCCGCCTGGTGGCGGGCATCGACCGTGCGACGCGGCTGGTCGAGCAGATGCTCGCGCTGGCACGCCACGAGGCCAGCATGGCCGCCGGGGCGAAGCCGGAGGCGGTCGACCTGTCCGAGGTGGCGCGGCTCGCGGTGTCCGATGCCGTGGCGGCGGCGCAGGCACGCGGGATCGACATCGGCATTGCGCATGCCGACACCGCGGTGGTCGGTGGACAGCCCGAGGCGCTGCGCATGCTGCTGCGCAACCTGCTCGAGAACGCGGTCAAGTACACGCCGGTCGAAGGCCGGGTCGATATCGGCATCGTCCGGCAGGGCGACGCCGTCGAGCTCAGCGTGGAAGACAGCGGGCCCGGCCTTCCGCCCATGGAGCGCGAGCGCGTGCTCGACCGCTTCTACCGCTCCGGCGAAGCGCAGGCGCCCGGCAGCGGCCTTGGGCTGGCCATCGTGAAGTCGATTGCCGACCTGCATGGCGCCACGGTGGCGCTCGATGCGTCGCCGGGTCTGGGCGGGCTGCGGGTGCGGGTGCGCTTTCCGGCGAGCGCCTGAGCGCCTGGGCACTGTGCCGGGCGGTGCCGCCGGTTTAAGCGGCGCTTAAGGCAGCGGAGAGACATTCCTTTCATCGTGTTTGCGTCCCTACGCATTGAAAGGAACCGAAAAATGAACTCCCGTCTGACTTCGCCCCGCGCCCTGGTGATTGCCCTGGCGACCGCGGGCGTCATCGGTGCCGTCGGTGCCGGTGCCTACACCAGCGCCCGTGCCGTGGGCGCACCCACCACCAACGCCGTCGCGACCGCGCCGGCGGCGATGGTCACGCTGCCCGACTTCTCCACCATCACCGCGCGCGACGGCGCGGCGGTGGTGAACATCAGCGTCACCGGCACCGCGAAGGCGTCCGACGACGAGGCCGCGGCCGAGATCCAGGGCATCGACCCCGATGACCCGATGTTCCAGTTCTTCCGCCGCTTCCAGGGCCAGATGGGTCCGCGCGGGCAGCAGCAACAACGCGACGTGCCGGTGCGCGCGCAGGGCTCGGGCTTCATCGTCGACCCGAGCGGCATCATCATCACCAACGCCCACGTCGTGAAGGATGCGAAGGAAGTCACCGTCAAGCTGACCGATCGCCGCGAATACCGCGCCAAGGTGCTCGGCGCCGATGCCAAGACCGACATCGCCGTGCTGAAGATCGATGCGAAGAACCTGCCCGTGCTGGCCCTTGGCAACACCAAGGACCTGAAGGTCGGCGAATGGGTGCTGGCCATCGGCTCGCCCTTCGGCTTCGAGAACACGGTGACGGCCGGCGTCGTGAGCGCCAAGGGCCGTTCGCTGCCCGACGACAGCTACGTGCCCTTCATCCAGACCGACGTGGCGGTGAACCCCGGCAATTCGGGTGGCCCGCTGCTCAACACGCGCGGCGAGGTGGTCGGCATCAACTCGCAGATCTACAGCCGCAGCGGCGGCTACCAGGGCGTGTCGTTCGCGATCCCGATCGACGTCGCCGTGCAGGTGAAGGACCAGATCGTCGCGACCGGCAAGGCCTCGCATGCACGCCTGGGCGTCGCGGTGCAGGAAGTGAACCAGGCCTTCGCCGATTCCTTCAAGCTCGACAAGCCCGAAGGCGCGCTGGTCTCGAACATCGAGAAGGGCGGCCCCGGCGACAAGGCCGGCCTGAAGGCCGGCGACGTGATCCGCAAGGTCGACGGCCAGACCATCGTGTCCTCGGGCGACCTGCCCGCGGTGATCGGCCAGCAGGCGCCGGGAAGAAACGTCACCCTCGAGGTGTGGCGCCAGGGCGAGCGCAAGGAACTGCAGGCCAGGCTGGGCGACGCGAGCGACAAGCCGGCCAAGGTCGCGAAGGCCGATGCCGACGTGGGCCAGGGCAAGCTGGGCCTCGCACTGCGTCCGCTGCAGCCGCAGGAAAAGCGCGAGGCATCGGTCGACAACGGCCTGCTGATCGAGGACGCGGCCGGTCCGTCCGCTCAGGCGGGCGTGCAGGCGGGCGACGTGCTGCTGGCCATCAACGGCACGCCGGCACAGAGCGTCGAGCAGGTGCGCGAGGTGGTCGCCAAGGCGGCCAACAAGTCGGTGGCGCTGCTGATCCAGCGCGGCGAAGACAAGATCTTCGTGCCGGTGCGGATTGGGTAGGCTCGCCCCCAGGCTTCGCGCACTTCGTGTCGCTACTCCTTCCCCCTACCGGGGGCAACACCGGAGGCCCGGCAACGCCGGTTCCTCGGTGTTTCTGGCTCACCCCCAGGCTGCGCGGCACTTCGTGTCCGCTTTTCCTTCCCCCTACCGGGGGCAGCCTCTGAGGCCTGGCAAAGCCGGTTCCTCGGCATTGCACGAAAGATCCTGCAAATGACCATCGATCCGACGCTCGCATGACGTCGCCCGCCCAGAGCCTGTCGGCGCACATCCTGCCCACGTCGGCCACGATGATCGGCGTGTGCATGACGGTGATGTCGATCGGGCACCTCGGCCCGCGCGACGACCTTCGATTGCTGATCGACCGCCTGCTGGCGGTCGACGCGCTGGTCTTCCTGGCGAGCGCGTTGCTGTCATTCATCTCGATGCGGGCGCGGCGTTCGGGTGCGCGGCTCGAGAGCTGGGGCGAAATGGTGTTCATCGCGGGCCTCGGCCTGCTGGCGCTCGGTGCGGTAACGCTGGCGTTCGCGCTGCGCTGAGACGGTCTTTCGCTGCGGCGGCGCTCAGGGCAGGGCGCAGGGCCAGTCCAGCCGCAGGCGCGTGCCTCCGCCCGCATCGCTTGCGGTCTCGATGTGCAACTGCGCGCCGATCGATTGCGCGCGCGAGCGCATGTTGGCGATGCCGTGGCCCGCGTGGCGTGCCTCGCCCGGTGCCGAGGGAAGTCCACGCCCGTTGTCCGTGAGCACGATGCGCACCAGCGGCGGGGTGGCATCGCCGTGCCAGCTGGCGTGCATCACGATGCGCGTGGCCCGCGCATGCTTCAGCACATTGGTGAAGGCCTCGAGCAGGATGCGCTGCAGCTGCAGCGCCGCCTGTGCGGCGAACGGGGCAAGCGCGGGCATCACCGCGACGTCCCAGACCAGCTCGATGCCGGCGGCGTCCAGCCGCGGCTGCAGGCGGTAGCGCAGCGTGGCCAGCACCGTGGGCAGGTCGTCGTGCGTGGGTTGCAGCGAATCGACGGCCATGCGCATCTCGTCGAGCGCGAGCTTCACATGCTCCTCGACCACGACACGGTCGGGCGTGGTCTGGGTGACCACGTTGAGCAGGCCCACCAGCTGCGAGCCCACGCCGTCGTGGATCTCCCGCATGATGCGCTGGCGCTCCAGCAGCACGGCCTGCGTCTGCTGCTGCTGGCGCATCGTCTCGAAGGCGGCGCGCAGCTGGTCTTCGCGCTCCGCCACGCGCGCCGCGAGGTTGGCGTTGAGCGCGCTGTAGTCGTCCACCGTGCGGCTGTAGCGCTCGACCACGAGGCCGGCCAGGATCATCACGAAGAAGAACATCGCATGCGGCGTGAGCGTGTAGTCGGCGCCGCCGAACAGGCCCATGCGCACCAGCAGCAGGTCGTGTGCGCCGGCCAGTATCGCCATGGTGCCGGCGGCCATCAGCACCGCCGCGATGCGCCGCCGCGCGATCAGCGCACCGTGCACCACGTAGGGAAGGCAGACGATGCTCGTCAGCTGCAGGATGACCAGTCCGGCGGTCCACAGCAGCGGCCGGGCGAACGCGAACGACGCGCACGCCAGCGCGACGGACAGCGCCAGCGCCGCGTGGATGGAGCGCACCAGCCAGGGCGGATTGCGCTCCAGCACCAGCAGCACGAAGCGCGCGATGAGACCGATGTGGCAGGCATAGCAGACCGCCACCACCGCGCCCCACAGCGGCCAGGAAACGGGCACGTCGGGCCAAACGCGGTCGAGGTTGCGCGCCACGCCCGAGAGCGCGGCCAGCGCGAAGCAGCCGTAGAGCGCGTCGCGCTGCCGCAGCCAGAGCCCGCCGGCCAGGCCGCCCATGAGCAGCAGGCTCACCGCATAGACGATGGCCGAGGTGTTGCGCCAGTTCTGTTGCGAGCGGTAGAGCGCCGACAGCGCCCCTTCGGTGCCGTATTGCACGTTGCCCAGCCCCGCGCCGCGCTGCCGCTGGATGGTGGTGCGCACGACCAGCGACTGCGCCTGTCCCTCGCGACGCAGCGCCGCGGCCACGGGCACCAGCAGGTTGCTCTTCGATGCATCGTGGCCGGGGTCGCCCAGCGTGCCGTAACTGGCCACCAGCGCGTCGTTGAACGACACAGTCACCTGGCTGCCCACGCCCGACATCAGCAGCGCCGCAGGCTCGTCGCGCGGCACGGCGGAGGGCGGCAGGTCGATGCGGTAGGTGGCCCGTCCGCCGCGGCCGGGGAATTCGTGGTCCCAGCGGAACGGCAACGTCACGCGGCGCTGCTCGACGGGCAGGCCGTCGGGTTCGAGCGTGGCGTCGGCGTATGCCACGCCGACGATGCCGGCGGTGTCCGAGGGCTTGGCAGCGTGGGCCGTGGTGCCGGCGAGCACCAGCGCCAGCCACAGGCACGCGAGAAGCGCGGCGATCGCGCTAGGGAAGCCAGCCGAGATTGCGTGCTTCGAACACGGCTTCCGATTTGTTGTGCACATCCAGCTTGCCGTAGATATTGCGGATATGGGTTTGGACGGTGGAGGCAGAGACTCCCATCTGCACCCCGACTTCGACATAGGTGAAACCACGGGAGACCAGATCGAGCACTTCGAATTCGCGCGGCGAGAGACGCTCGGGCGTCACCGCTCCAGCGGGCTTCGCGGCGGCGGCGGATGCGGTGGCCGTTGCCGGCTGCGCGGGAGCGGCGCCGGAGTGCGCCTGCCAGCGGCGCAGCAGCTTGCGCGCGATCACCGGCGACATCGGCGAGCCGCCCGCGCGCAGGTGGCGGATGTGGGTGGCCAGGTCGGCCTCGGTGCCGTCCTTCAGCAGGTAGCCGCTGGCACCGGCCTCGAAGGCCTGGACCATGTTGGCTTCGTCTCCGAAGATCGACAGCACCATCACCGCGCAGGCCGGCTGCATGTTGCGGCACTGGCTGATCACCTGCAGGCCGGGCCGGTCGGGCAGGCCGAGGTCGACCAGCAGCACGTCGACCGCGTTGTCGGCCAGCCAGCCGAGGATGTCGGCGGCGTTGGAGGCGCAATAGGCCAGGCTCAGCGAAGGGTCGGCATCGACCACGCGGGCAATGCGTTCGCGCATGCCGGTGTCGTCTTCGACGAGGGCGACCTGTGTCTCCACGGTCATGCGCGCCCGAAGGCGAGGAGGCTGCATGCGGACATGCGGAACGTGAAGGCTGGTCGCATGGCGAAGGGCGTCGTCGGACAGGTTTCGGGAGGAGGCGGCAAAGGGTAGGGTGCGCTCTGCATGCTGCCCATCCTATATACGAGGGAGGCAGACTACCGCTTTCGGTGGCTCGGCGGCCGTTGCGCCGCCTTGCCGAGACGCGCCGCGACCAGCGCGAGGTGGTCGGCCAGCTCCTTCGGCGACTCGACCTCGACGTCGTGCGGCAGGCAGCCGAGCCACACGGCCAGCGCATCCAGCGAATTGGCGCCGGTCGTGATGCGCGTGGCATGGTCGCCGATGGGTTCCGGCACGCCGCCCACCCAGCCGAGATACGCCTCCAGCGCGCCGGGCGGTGCGTGCACCACCACCGTCGCGTGGTGCAGGTAGGGCGAGACCTGCAATGCGTGCTCCATGTACGAGGCCACGTCGCCGTGCGGCAGCCGGCGCGGTGTGAAGCGCGCGCCCGTGGCTTCGGCACCGACGATGCGGTCGAGCCGGAAGGTGCGCCAGTCCTCGCGCACCGTGTCCCATGCGAGCAGGTACCAGCGATGGCCGGTCTGCACCACGCGATGCGGCTCCACGCTGCGTTCGGTGGTGGCGTCGTGGTGGTTCCGGTAGCCGAAGCGCAGCGCGAGCCGGTCCGTGCAGGCTTGTGCGAGAAAGGACACGGCCTTCAGTCGCACCGGCGACTTCGACCGCATCACCGGCACGACCGAGGCACGCACGCTGTCGAGCCGGCGACGCAGCGGCGGCGGCATCAGCTGCTCGAGCTTGGCCAGCGCGCGCATGGAGGCGGTCTCGATGTCCCCCTCGGCATTGGCCGGGTTGCCCAGGCCGAGCGCTACGGCAATCGCCTCTTCGTCCTCGAGCAGCAGCGGCGGCAGCGCCGTGCCTGCGCCCAGGCGGTAGCCGCCGGCCACGCCCGACGTGGAGTCGACCGTGTAGCCCAGGCTGCGCAGCCGGTCGACGTCTCGGCGCAGCGTGCGCCCGGTGATCTCGAGCCGGGCGGCAAGGTCGGCGCCGTTCCAGGAGCGTTGCGCCTGGAACAGCGAGAGCAGCCGGATCAGCCGGGCGGTGGCGGAGAGCATGGGCGCATCATGCCTGCGATCGAGGACAGGATCTGTCCGCAATGGGTCGTAGCCTTGGCGCTTCTCTCAACCATCGGACGAAGACCATGAAGAAGACGTACAACGGCAGCTGCCATTGCGGCAAGGTTCGCTTCCAGGCGCTGATCGACCTTGCGGAAGGCACCGGCAGATGCAACTGCTCCATCTGCACCAAGTCGCGTGGATGGGGCGCCATCGTGAAGCCAGAGGCCTTCACCCTGCTGTCGGGGGAGGAGGAGCTGTCGCTGTACCAGTTTGGCACGCACAGCACCGAGCACCTGTTCTGCAGGCATTGCGGCATCCGGCCGTTCGGTCGCGGCAACGTGCCGGAGATCGGCGGGGCGTACGTCAGCGTGAACGTGACCTGCCTGGACGACGTGACGACCGAGGAGCTGTCGACTGCGCCCGTCATGTACATGGACGGGCGCAACAACAACTGGTTTGCGCCGCCCGCCGAGACGCGCTATCTCTGAGCGCGAATCGCCAGCCGGCGTGCGCGAGGCCGCTTACTTGCGCCGACGTGCCGGCGGTGCCTTCTCTGCAGGCACATAGGTCTGCGATGGCGCCGCGCCGCCGTCCACGCCCAGGCGGCCACCGCCGCCGAGGCCCTGGCCGCGCACCGTCTGCGCCTTGTAGTTGCGCAGCGAACGGACCATCTGGTTGAAGGCGTCCATGAAGGCCGCCGCGATCACCTTGCCTTGCGGCGTGCGCGTGTAGCCGCCGATGCCGCCAGCCGCGGAGAGACCGCCGAGGCCGGCAAAGCCCGCGAAGTCGGTCTTCGATGCGCTGCCTTCCGCGGCCGCGACCTGCACGCCCGAGCGGTTGTCGATGAGGGTCAGCAGTGCGCTGGCTTCCTTGGTCTGCATGCTCGCGCCGAGCTGGGCGATGGCACGGCCACGGCCGCCACCCACCAGGCCGCCGAGCGCGCCGCCCAGGCCGCCCGCGTCGCTGTTGCTGAACACGATCTCGGGCGACAGGCCGTAGTCGGAAGCGACCATCTGGCCGCGGCCGAAGTTGCTGCCGCCGCGCATCTCGCCCGACTGCATGAGCGCGCGTTCGCGCGTCATGGCGTTCATGCCGGCGGCGCCGCGCTCGACCACCACGAAGCAGTTCGATTGCTGCACCAGCAGGCGCAGCAGGTTGGCCGTGGGCGGCAACTTGTACTCGCCCGTGAGCACGGTGTACCAGCCGGCGCTCTGGTTCTCGATCAGCGACACGGTGCCCAGCGGCGATTCGCAGCGCTCGAGCTGGCTGCTTTCGCCGGAGGTGGCGCCGCCTGCGGCGCTGCCGGTGGCCACGGTCTTGGCCGACTGGCTGCCCATCTGCATGTCCATGGTCTGGCAGCCCGAGAGGGCCAGCAGGCCGGCGAGTGCGCTTGCGAGAGAAAGTTTAGAAAAAGCCATGTCCTGATCTGTCAAGTGAGAAGAATGCGGCGCCCGTGGCGGACGTCACTTGTCAAAACCGAAGATGGAATTGCCATGGCCTGTACGACCTCCCGATTCGACGCGCCGCCGGCGACCGCGCGACGATACGACCCGGGAAATCGGCACACCAGTGCCGAAAGTCATGAGCCCTTGCGCGGTCCGGCCGCTTGTCCTGCACCGCGCGGGGAGGGGGGCGACCGGAATCCGAAGTCGGGGACGTGTGGGTAGGGGCAACCCAGGTCCTCGATCGCCCCGGCCGCAACGTCGAGCAGGCGTGCTGATCGAGGGGCGGCGCATGGAGCGGAGGCATTATTACTCAGGAAACGTTTTCTAACATTGACGTAACGGCGGCAGGTGCCCGGCCTCGTTCTTCGAGTGGGCGGCAAGGCGGACGCGGCATCGCCACGGTTACATATCGATGTCGCACGGTGCGCTGTCCTGCGCCGCAGGCCCTCAGGTCGCGAAGTCGCCGCTGGCCTCCGGCTGGTAGAGCACGGCCACCACGCGTGTCGCGCCTTCGGCGCCGTTAGGCATGTCCCAGCGCGCGAGCGTGCCGGTCTTCACGCCCAGCAGGCCGATGCCCACCGGCGACAGCACCGAGACGAAGCCCGCGCCCGGCTGCGAGTCGCCGGGGTAGCACAGGGTGATCTTCTGGCGTTGCTGCGTGGAGGGGTCCTCCACTTCCACCTGCGAGTTCATGGTGACGATGTCCGCAGGGACCTCCCGCGAGGGCATCACGTCAGCCATGTCGAGCAGTTCGGCAAGTGCAGGCGGTTGCTGGCCTGTCAGTTTGCCGAGGCGGACGAAGTCGAGTTCGGTGAGCGTGCGCTCTCCGTGAATGGTTGCAGGCATCGAGCACTCCAGTTGAATGCGTCGCCGTCCGGGATGAAGGAGGGAACGGCGTCGCGGCCGCGCGGCGGGTGCCCGGCGGTCAATGGTTCGCGCATGAGAAAGATAGGTAGCGGACCGCCGGGCTCAGGAAAGTGCGGAGGTGCGTCGCAAGACCCGCACGGTCGCCGCAACAACTGCACCCGTGCGACGGCTGGCCGCTGCCTTGGGCAGGGCTGCGCATGCGGCAGTGTGTTTGCGGGAGGTGGACCACGGGGACATTCGCGCGAGTTTAGGTGTGTGAACTGGGGGGCATCAAGCAAAGGCCTCATGTGCCTTGCCGGTAAGCAAGACGCAGCCACGCACAATGCGTCGGATGCGAACCTTCCTTCTCTATGTCGCAACAGCGCTTGCAGAAATCATCGGCTGCTACCTGCCTTATCTCTGGCTCAAGCAGGAGCGCTCCGCATGGTTGCTGGTACCGGCTGCGATCAGCCTTGCGGTGTTCGCGTGGTTGCTGACGCTGCACGAGACGGCGGCCGGGCGCGTGTACGCGGCGTATGGCGGTGTCTACATCGGTGTCGCGATCGCGTGGCTCTGGGCCGTCGATGGCATCAAGCCGACCGCGTGGGACGTGGCCGGCGTGGCCGTGTGCTTCGTCGGCATGGGGCTGATTGCATTCCAGCCGCGATAGGTAGCGCCGAGTTTGTGCAAGTTGCGCCGGAAAAGGAAATGCCTCGCTACCTTGTGAGTAGCGAGGCATTCAGGAACCACCGTGGTGGTTTGTTTTGGCTCCTCGACCTGGGCTCGAACCAGGGACCTACGGATTAACAGTCCGGCGCTCTACCGACTGAGCTATCGAGGAACAAGCCTTAAATTATATGCAATGGATTTGCCGATTCCGCGCTCGCGGTATCGATTCGCATCGTTTTTTTGATTCCGCGCAACACTCTTCGCAACGTTGCAAATGAAAATGCCCCGCTACCTTGTGAGTAGCGGGGCATCCAGTGGCCTTGCGGCTTTTCAGTGGCTCCTCGACCTGGGCTCGAACCAGGGACCTACGGATTAACAGTCCGGCGCTCTACCGACTGAGCTATCGAGGAACAAGCCTTAGATTATAGCGTGCTTTTTTGCTAGTTCTCAAGCGAGCGCAGATTTCAGCGCGACGACTTCGATCAAAGCGCCACGGTCAAACCAAGGCGCAACGTGCGCGGCGCGCCCGGGAACAGGTACACGTGGCTGAACTGGTAGGGCGATTCCTTCCAGTAGCGGCGATCGAAGAGGTTGTCGACTGCGAGCGTCCACGTCGTGTTCACGCCGCGCAGCCTGGTGTCGTAGCGCAGCACTGCATCCACGCGCGTCCACGATGGCAAGGTGACCGAGCCGTCGGGCAGCACGTTGCGCCGGCCCTCGTACGACAGTTGCCCTGCCACTTCGAGACCAGGCACCGAAGGCACGCGGTATGCGGCCTGCGCGCGAAGCACCTGCTTGGGCACGTTGGTTGGCGACTGGCCGTCGAGCGCAGGGTTCGCGGTGCTGTCGCGGCGTTTCGCGTCGATCAGCGTGACGCTGCCGCCGAGGCGCCACGGCCCCTGGTTCCATTGCGCGCCGGCTTCCAGCCCGCGATGCACCGCACGGCCGTCGTTGCGCACTTCGCAGAACTCGCCGCACTGGTCGAGGTTGGTCACGGGCCGCGAGATGTCGAAGTACGCCAGCTGCCAGTTGAAACCTTCGTTGCCACCCTTCAGGCCGAGTTCCCATTGCCTGGATCGCAGGGCAGGCAGCGCCTGGCCGGCGTTGCTGTACTGCAGGCTTCGGTTCGGCACGACCTGCGACTCCACACCCTGGCCCCAGCTCGCATACGCCAACAGCCCCGGCTGGATGGCATAGCTGGCCGCCAGCCACGGCGTGGTCACGCCCTGCCTGTAGCCTGTCGGGTCGGAGCCGTCGTTGCCGATGCTTCGGCGATCGAGCCTCGTGTGGCGCACGCCGACCCAGGTGCTGAAGCGCTCGTTCCAGCGGATCGCGTCCTGCACCGAGAGCTCGGTCGAACGCTCGTCGCGGTTGGTCTGCGGCGTGGTGGCATCCGGGTTGGCCGGCACGATGGCAGTGCCCCAGACGTTGCCCGTGCCCGCGTAGTTGTAGGCCTGGTTGTCGAAGCGGTTGCGCACGCGGCTTTGCAGCAGCCCGAAGCCCAGTTCGTGCTTCACGCTGCCCGTCATCACGTTGCCCTTGAGGTTGAGGCTGCCGGCCGTCTGCGTGCGGCGTTCGTTCTCGCTGCGGAAGTCGTACACGTCGAAGGTGCCGTCGGAGCAGTAGCGGTCGTAGTTGCCCTCCGCGCCGCAACCGAATGCATAGGCCAGGCGGTCGTCGGTCTTCAACCGTTGCTGGCCGATCTGCGCGGACCAGCGCCAGTCTGCGTTCAGCGCCTGGCTGAAGCGCACCGTGCCCGTGAGCGCCTTGAACACCGAAGGCTGCGACCACGGCTGGTTGTTGAGGTTGATGCGCGGGTCTACCGGCCGGGGCAGCAGGTTGCCCAGCAGGCTGTAGCCGTTCTGGCTCGGCTGCGTCTTGCGGCTTTGTTCCACTTCGAACTCGAGCACCGAGTCGCGCGTGATGCGCCAGTCGGCGGCCAGCGAGAACAGGTTGCGGTTGCCGTCGAGGTTGTGCGTGATCGGCTTGAGGTTCTCGCTCGCCACGTTGAGCCGGTAGCCGAACTCGCGGTTTGCGCCGAAGCGCCCGCCGAGGTCCAGCGCGCCGAGCACGCTGCCGCGGCTCGTGGTCTCGATGCGCACCGTGCGCAGGTCCTGCTCGGTCGGCCGCTTCACCACGTAGTTGACGAGCCCGCCGGGCGCGCTCGTGCCGGCCTGGATGCCGCTGGTGCCGCGCAGGATCTCCACGCGCTCCTTGTTGTCCAGCGGGATCGACGTCTCGGCGCTGATCGGCAGGCCTTCGCGGCGGTAGTTGAAGCGGTTGTCCAGCACGAAGCCGCGCACCGTCAGGTAGTCCCAGTAGCCGGCCGAGTTGTAGGCATCGGTCACCGAGGCGTCGAACTGCGTGAGGTCGGCGAGCCGGCGCGCGCCGCTGGCGCGCAGCTGCTGGCTGTCGATCACCGTGGCGGACAGCGGCAGTTCGCGCAACGGCACATCGCCGAAGCCGCTGATGTCGGCTTGCGGCGCGGCGGCCGCGTCGTTGACGGTCACTTCGCGCAATGCGCCTTGCTGCGCCTGCTGCGTCTGTTGCGCATTCGCGCTCCATGCCATGGCAAGAAGGGCGCCTGCGACGGCGAACGAGAGAGTGGATGGAGAGAGTTGCTTCATTCTGTTCAATTGCCGGCCGCTGCGGCCTGCATCGCGGCCATCCATTGCGCGGCCGTGAGTTCGGGGTCTTCGGCCGCGACCAGCGCACGCACGACGGCCACGGAGCCGACGCCGGTGGCCAGCACCTCGGGCAGCCGCACCGCGTCGATGCCACCGATGCCCACCTGCGGGTAGCCGCGCAGCAGGCGCGCATAGGCGCCGAGCCGGGCGACGCCCTGCGGTGCGGTCGCCATCTTCTTGAGCGTGGTCGGATACACCGCTCCCATCGCGATGTAGCTCGGACTCACCTTGTCCGCGCGCACCATCTCCGCATAGCCGTGCGTGCTGACGCCCAGGCGCACGCCCGACGCGCGCAGCTGCGCCAGCGATTCATCGGAGAGCGCATCGAGGTCTTCCTGGCCGAGGTGCACGCCGTAGGCGCCGGCCGCGATGGCGACCTGCCAGTGGTCGTTGATGAAGAGCAGCGCGCCGGTGCCTTGCACCGCATCCACGGCCGACTGCACCTCGCGTTCGATGGCCGCGGCATCGTCCGACTTGAAGCGCAGCTGCACCGTCGGCACGCCGGCGCGCGCCATGCGGCCGACCCATGCGGCATCGGGCAGCACGGCGTAAAGGCCGAGGCGCTCGGGGCAGGGCGGAAACGCGTAGTCGCGCGCGGTCGGCGGAAACGCACGCATGCCGAAGTCCTCCGGCGTGTCGGGCCAGAGCGTGGCGTCGAAGTGGCTCAGGCGCAGGGTCTGCGCGCGCCAGGCCAGGGCGAGGCATTCGGCATCGATCTCGATGAAGCCGAGCGCGGCGCAGGCGCGCTTGGCGCCCCGGTACACCGGATCGTCCGAGGAGAAGACCGGTGCGCTGACCGGCGCGGAGGTGAAGGCGCCGAAGCGCAGGCCGTGCGTCGCGACGATCGCCTGCACGACCTCGCGGGCCTCGAGTGCGCCGCTCATGGCGCGTGGTGCCAGAAAGGCGTGCCGAGCACGGGCGTGCTCGGCTGCGCCGCATCCTGGGCGGCCATGGCGCCTGCGCGGTGCGCGGTGCGCCCGGCCTGCACCGCATCGGCGAAGGCGCCAGCCATGGCGACCGGGTCCTGAGCCAGCGCCACGGCGGTGTTGAGCAGCACACCGTCGTAGCCCCACTCCATCACCTGGCAGGCATGCGATGGCAGCCCCAGGCCCGCATCGACCAGCATCGGCACCTCGAGCCGGTCGCGCAGCACCTGCAGCGCATACGGATTGACCGGGCCGCGGCCGGTGCCGATGGGCGCGGCCCAGGGCATCACCGCCTCGCAGCCGACGTCGACGAGCCGCTGGCACAGCACGAGGTCTTCGGTGCAATAGGGCAGCACCTTGAAGCCGTCGCGGATCAGCTGCGATGCGGCATCGACCAGGTTCAGCGTGTCGGGCTGCAGCGTGTAGTCGTCGCCGATCAGCTCGAGCTTGATCCACGGCGTGTCGAACAGCTCGCGCGCCATCTGCGCGGTGGCGATCGCTTCCTGCACGCTGTGGCAGCCGGCGGTGTTGGGCAGCACCGGCACGGCCAGCTTGCGCAGCAGCTCCCAGAAGCCGTTGCCGAGTTCGCTGTTGCCCGAGCCCTGGCTCGCGGTCTGGCGGCGCAGCGAAGCCGTGAGCATCGCGGGCCGTGCGCGCTTCACCGCGGCTTCGAGCACGTCGGGCGAGGGGTAGCGCGCGGTGCCCAGCAGCAGGCGGCTCTGGAAGGTCTCGCCGTAGAGCACCAGCGGGTCGTCGGTTGTCATGTTGCTTGTCTCCATCATTCAGCCGCCCGTCACGGGGCGGATCACTTCGATGCGGTCGCCGGATTGCAGCGCGCGTGCCGCGTAGGCCGAGCGCGGCACGAACTCGCGGTTCACCGCCACCGCGAACGGCGGCGTGGCATTCAGCGCTGCCAGTGCGTCGGTCAGCGCGGCGCCGTCTGGCAGCGCGAAGGGCTTGTCGTTGATCAGGATGTTCATCGTCATGTGTCGGGTGTCTCCATGCCGAAGGCCTGCGCGAGGTCGGAGCGCCCGCGCGTGAGCAGCGCCATCGCCACGTCGAGCATGGCGGGCGCGATCATGAAGCCGTGGCGGTACAGGCCGTTGACCTGCAGCACGCGCGGCTGCGGCCGTCGGATGGCAGGCAGGTTGTCGGGCAGCGTGGGGCGGCACTGCGTGGCGATTTCCACGATGCGCGCTTCCGCGAAGCCGCTGTGCACGGCGTAGGCCGCGCTCAGCAGCTCGAGGGTGGAGCGCACGCTGGCGGGCGACATGTCGTCCGACTCGATCTCGGTCGCGCCGATCACGAACAGGTTGCCAGGCTTGGGTGCGATATAGAGCGGGTAGCGCGGGTGCACCAGGCGGGTGGGGCGCGTCAGGTTCACGTCGGGCGCATGCACGCGGATCACCTCGCCGCGCACGCCGCGCAACGCATTCCACTGGGGCTTGGCGCCCAGGCCGCGGCAGTCGACGACCCAGTCGGGCTGGCCTGCGGTGCCGGGCGCGAAGTCCGAAGGGACGCGTGGCGAATGCCAGTGCAGTGTGACGCGGGCGTCGTTCTCGAGCGTGGCGCGCAGCGATGCCAGCAGTGCGCGGTTGTCGAGCTGGCCTTCGCCCGGCAGGAACAGTCCCTGCGCGAAGCGCTGGCCCAGCGAAGGCTCGAGGGCTGCGATCGCGCGTGCGTCGAGCGCCTGCATCGGTGCCAGTTCGGGGACCTGCGTGCCGGTGTTCGCAAGCACGCGCGCAAGCCGCGCGGCTTCGGCGGCGTCCTGCCGGTGCCACAGCACCAGCGTGCCTTCGCGCTGGAAGAACACCGGCTGCGACAGTGGTGCGAGCAGCTCGGGCCAGCGCGACAGCGCATGCTGGCCCATGCGCACGACCGGCGCGGGCGCAACCGCCGATTCGGCCAGTGGTGCAAGCATCGCAGCGGCCACGCGCGCGGCTGCACCTTCGGCTTCGGGGCTGCCGGCTTCGAAGAGATCGACCCTGCAACCCTGCTGCGCGAGCGTGACGGCAAGCAGCCGGCCCATGAGGCCCGCGCCCAGAATGGCGGCCGATTGAAAAGGCAGCGTCATGGCTTTGCTCCTCCTCCCTTGAGCGGGAGGTCGGATGCGCCGCGTGCCCTCACCCTTGCCCTCATGCGGAAGAGGAAGGAGCAAGACAGGGGAAACAGTCGCCGATAATTTTCGGCATGACCCCAGCTTCCACCCAGCGCTACGCACGCGTGCTTTCCATCGCCGGTTCCGACAGCGGCGGCGGTGCCGGCATCCAGGCCGACCTCAAGACCTTCGCGGCGCTCGGCTGCTATGGCATGACGGCCATCACTGCACTCACCGCACAGAACACGCTCGGCGTGTCGGGCATCCACGGCGTGCCGCCCGATTTCCTCAAGGCCCAGATCCAGGCCGTGGTGGAAGACATCGGGGTCGATGCCGTCAAACTCGGCATGCTGCATGCGCCCGAGGTCGTCGAGGTGGTGGCCTGGGCCATCGATCGCTACCAGCTGAAGAACGTGGTGCTCGACCCCGTGATGGTCGCCACCAGCGGCGACCGCCTCATCGCCGCCGAAACGGTGCAGGTGCTGGTGCGGGAGCTGTTCCCGCGCGCGCTGGTCGTGACGCCCAACCTCGACGAGGCGGCCTTGCTGATCGGCCGTCCCATCGGCGGCATCGAGGCGCTCGACGCCGCGGCCGACGGGTTGCTCGCGCTCGGTGCGAAAGGCGTTCTGCTCAAGGGCGGGCACCTGCCCGGCGACGAAGTGGTCGACGTGCTGCTGCAGGCCAACGGCGAAAGAACACGGCTGGCGTCGCGGCGCATTGCCAGCCGCAACCTGCACGGCACCGGCTGCACGCTGTCGTCGGCCATTGCCGCGCACCTGGCGCTGGGCGCGGCGCTGCCCGAGGCGGTCGAGCAGGCGCGTGCCTACGTCCTCGGCGCGATGGCGGCCGGCGCGGACGTGAAGGTCGGCGCGGGGCATGGTCCCCTCAACCACGGCTTCGCGCCAGTGCCGACGCACCGCCTGCCGTCGTAGCGGCGGGCCTGGGGCGGCTGAGCCACGCGAGCACGAAGGTCGCGGCCAGCGTCGGCAGCGCCGAGCCGAATTGCGGCGCCCATTTCGCGAGCGCGTGGTATGCCGCGATGCCGGCGATCCAGATGAGGGCCGCGCTCATGTCGACCTTGCGAGCGCCGGTGGCCTGCACTCCCCGGCCGCTGCCCAGCCGTCCGATGATCACGCCGTACAGCGGCACGAAGACCGAACTCAGCAGCAGCAGGAAGGGCTCCAGCGTGTGCATCGGCAGCACCAATGCGAGCACGATGCACAGCGCCGCCAGCAGCAGGCCCCAGCGTTTCACGCTCCAGCGCGGCAGCAGGCTGTGCGTGGACACCGAGCCCGAGTACACGTCGCCGTAGGCGTTGTCGAGCTCGTCGATCAGGATCAGCCCGAGCGCCACCAGCCCGCCCTGCGCCAGCAGCAGCGCCGTGACCAGGCCGGTGCCGGGTTCCGCCACGCTCACGACCATCACGCCCAGCGCATAACACCAGACGTTGGCCAGCGCGTAGCCGATCCAGGTGCCGCCGAAGGCGCTGCCGAGCCCACCCGCGCCGCGCTTGCCGTGGCGCGCGTAGTCCGCCACCAGCGGCAGCCAGGACACCGGCATGGCGATCACGAGGTCGAGCGCGCCGAACATGCCCATGCTGCCGTCGCCCGGACGCGCCCAGAAGGCGTCCAGCCCCTTGGCATGAAGTTGCGTGGCGAACTGCCAGCTCAGCCACAGCAGCGACAACACCACCAGCGGCAGTCCGAAGCGGCTCACGAAGCGCCTCACCAGCCTGACCATCGAGCCTGCGAGCAGCGCCATCAGCACCGCGCCCCACAGCAGCGTGGTCAGCACGCCGCCCCACGGGCTGCCCAGCGAAGGGCCGAACGCGGACTGTCCGATGGCCTGCGTGCCTTCGCGCATCACCACCAGCTCGAACGTGGTCCAGCCGACCAGCTGCACGATGTTGAGCAGCACCGGCAGCCGCGCGAAGGCGCTGCCGTAGGTGGCGTGCATCAGGCCGGCGCTGGCCAGCCCGCTTTCGCAGCCCAGGCGGGCCGTCCAGGCCAGCAGCCCGGCGCCGAGGCACGAGCCAAGCAGGATCGCCAGCGCCGCGTCGCGCGTACCGACGGCAGGCACCAGGTAGGCGCCGATCTGCATCACCAGCAGGCCCACGCCCAGGCTGAACCACAGCGAGGCATGGTCGTGCCAGCCGAACACGCGCTGCGATGCGTGCAGCGGTGTCAGCGCCTCGTTGGCGCCGGGGGCGGTGTCGTCGTTGTCGTGTGCCATCCGTTTGCTCCAGTGCAAAGGGTTTGGCAGGTGGGCGGGGCCCGGGCGGCGTGCCGTCACGCGATGAAACACGAGAGGGCGTGAGAGGCCACCGGACCAGCTTCCCTGCGCGAGGATTAACTCGGGCCTGCCAGGTGAGTGGCAAGCGCAATCAGGTTCAAAGGGACTTTCTCAGCCGGGCGGCAAGCCGCCCAGCACCCCTAGCGAATGCGCCGTGGCGGTCCACGGCGCAGGGCGGAGTTTATCCGGTGTCGGGAAGCCGCAACGCCGGGCGTGCCATTCGGGGGCGTGGGAGCAGAATCGTCCGGGGGGCGGACACGGAACACGAGGGCGCGCATCCATTCGCGCGGACACAGAGGAGCGGCACCGGCATGGCACACGATTTCGCAAGCATTCGCATGCGGCGTTTCCGCGTGGACGTCGGCACCATCATCTGCGCCGTCGCGCTGGTGCAGTCGCTGTTGCTGGTCGGGCTGGGCTACTGGGCGGTCGAGCGGCTGGTGTCCGAGGTGGGCACGGCCGCACACAAGATCAACCACGACCGCGTCGAGGACCACATGCATGCCTTCCTCGCCAAGGCCGGCGGGGTGGTCCGCGCGATCGGCGATTCGCCCAGCCTGCATGCGGCGGGCGAGGACGGGGAGCAGACGGCCGAGATGCTCTGGACGCTGCTCGAGCAGAACCCGGAGTTCGACAGCCTCAACGTGGCCACCGACGACGGCCACCTGGCCGCCGCGCTGCGCCTGCCTTCGCCGGCCATCCGCCACGTGCAGCGCGGCGCCGGGTTCAGCACCGAGACCTGGCAGTACAAGCGCTCGCCCGACGCGGAGGGCGGCGATGCGCGCCAGCGCTTCGCGACGAACAGCATCAGCGCCTTTCGCAGCGACTACGACCCGACGCACCGCAGCTGGTTCACCGACGCGGTGAAGGCGCAACGTCCGGTGTGGACCGCACCGTTCCTTTCGGCCGCCACGCAGGAGCTTGCGATCAGCCTGGCGGAACCTGCCGGCCGGCTCGACGACGAAGGCCGGACCCAGCACATGGTGGTGTCCGCCAACGTGTCGCTGGGGCACCTGTCGAAGCTGGTGCGCATCTTCGGCGAGCTGGGCCACGGCGAGAGCGCGGTGCTGAGCGCCGACCACCATGTGCTGGCGCGCAGCGACCATCCCGACCCGGTGCGCGAGCTGGGGTCGCCCGACAGCGGCGTGCTGGGCGCGGTGCACGCGCACATGCTGGCCGCCGGCACCGCGGGCGCGGCCGAGGACATGGCCTTCGCCGTGACCCACGAAGGCCGGCGCTACCTGGTGCAGACCTCGCACCTGCCCACCACGCGCTGGCAACTGGTCAGCTGGGAGCCCGAGGACCTGCTGCTCGGCGACCTCCAGCGCGCCGTGGCATGGGCGCTGCTGCTCACGTTCGCCTTTCTGGGCCTGGCCCTGTTGATCTCGCTGCGGCTGTCCAGGCTGGTGACGCAGCCCATCGAGAACCTGTCGCGCGTGGCGCGCCGCATCGGTCGGCTCGAACTCGACAACCTGCCGCTGGCGTCGAGCCGCGTGCTGGAAATCCAGCACCTCAACCAGGCACTGGACGAGTCTGCGCGAAGCCTGAAGGCGTTCAGCAAGTTCGTGCCGGTGGACGTCATCAAGCAGCTCGTGGCCGAAGGCCATGCCCTCGGGCCGAGCGGCTCGCCGCGCCGCATCACCGCGATGTTCACCGACGTGGAGGGCTTCACCTCGATCTCGGAATCGCTGCCGGCCGACGTGCTGGTGACGCAGCTCACCGAGTACTTCAACCTGGCTGCCCGCATCTTCGCGCGGCACGGCGGCGTGGTCGACAAGTTCATGGGCGACGGCATCATGGTGTTGTGGGGTGCGCCCTCGAACCTGGACGACGCCGAATACCGCGCCTGCATCGCCGCGCTGGAACTGCATGCCGAGATGAACGAGCTCAACGCCAGGTGGCGCGCCGAAGGCATGCGCGAATTCCGCACGCGCATCGGCATCCACACGGGCCTGGCGATCGCGGGCGTGCTGGGGTCGAGCGACCGGTTGTCGTACACCGCCGTGGGCGACGTGATCAACGTGGCAAGCCGCATCGAGGGCGCCAATAAGGACCTGGGCACGCGCACGCTGATCTCGCAGGCCACCTTCGAAGGGCTCGGCGGACGGCTTTCGACCCGGCGCATCGAGGAGCTTGCGGAACTGCGCGGCCGGCAGACGCGCATGGCGCTCCACGAGCTGCTAGAGGTCGAGCACCAGCCGGGCTGAACGCGCGCGCGAGCAGCAGGGCAGGAACTGGTCGTTGGCCGCCTGCTCGGCGGGCGTCAGGTAAAGGTCGTTGTGCTCGATGTCGCCTTCGAGCACGCGCGTGAGGCAGGTGCCGCACACGCCCTGTGCGCACGACACCGGAATGTCGATGCCTTCGGCCGCCAGCGCGTCCACGACGCTGAGCGACGCGGGCACGCGAACCACCCGTCCCGAACTGCGCAGCTGGACATCGAATCCGGCTTGCCCGCCGGCCGGCAGCGGGGCGCCGGAGAAGTATTCGAAATGCACGCTTGTGTCGGACCACTGCAGTGCACGCGCGGCGGCGCGCACCGCTTCCAGAAACCCCTGGGGGCCGCACACGTACAGGTGCTTGCCCGGCGCGGGCCCACCCAGTGCCGACACGAGATCGAGGCGCTGCGCCGGCGGGCCGTCGTCGTGGTGGAACACCACCTTGTCCGCGAAGGTGCCGTCTTCCAGCCGGCGCCGGTAGGGCGCGCGCGCGGCGGTGCGGCTGCAGCAGTGCAGCACGAAGTCCGCCCCGAGTGCGGCCAGCCGCTGCGCCATCGACAGCAGCGGCGTCACGCCGATGCCGCCGGCCAGCAGCACGCTGCGCGTGGCGCCTTCGTCGAGCGGGAAATGGTTGCGCGGCGGGCTGATGTCGAGCACCGCGCCTTCGTGCACCGCGTCGTGCATCGCCAGCGAGCCGCCGCGAGAGCCGGCGTCGCGAAGCACGCCGATCTCGTAGTGCGCGTCCTGCGCCGGCAGGTTGCACAGCGAATACTGACGCACCAGCCCGCCGGGCAGGGCCACGTCGATGTGCGCGCCGGGCGCGAAGGGCGGCAGCGGCGCGCCGTCGGCCGCGACCAGCCGGAAGCCGGCCACGCCTTCGGCCTCGACGGTCTTCTGCGCCACCCGCACGCGAAGCAGCGCGCTCATTCGCGCACGAGAAAGTTGCCTGCCTCGAACTGCACGGGCGGCGCCGCCGGATCGAAGCTCACGCCGGCCGGATCGCGGCCTTCGCGCACCGCATCGAGCTGGCGCTGCAGCAGCCGGCGCAGCATCACGATGCCGCGGTCCGACGAGGCCAGGTGCTCTTCCGAGTGCGCCGTGATCGCGCCCTGGCTCACCTGAGCCTCGTAGTCGCCCGGGAAGGCGCGGTGCTCGGCTTCGCTCAGTTCCTCCCACAGCTTGCCGTTCAGCCGCGAGCGCACGCGCGCCAGATCGCCTGGCGTCTTCACGCGGCCCACGGTGTAGATGCGAAAGCTGTGGTCGTCGATCGGCAGCACCCAGCCGATCGACTCCACCCGCCCGTAGGCGGCCACGCGCGGGTTCGGCACCACGCGCAGCGTCGGCAGCACCGGGCCGGCCACGCGGCGGAAGGTGCCGCCGTCTTCGAGCTTGCGGATCGAGGTGATCATCACGCCGGTTTCGGTGCTCTCGAAGGTCACGTCGGGCATCTGGCCCATGAGCGCCACGAACTGGGTCCCGCTGAAGCTGCCGTGCAATACCGGCACGTGGAACGGGTCGGCCACGTTCTCGTAGTGCTGGAGCCAGTTGCAGGGGATGACCTGCGGACCGCCGCCGCCGATGCTGTTGCCGTCGGCCTCCAGCGTCTCGCCCTCGTCCAGCGTCTCGAGGCAGTCGTATCTAGGCAGCACCGGTTTCTTCTCGGCCGGGCCGAGGTAGGCCCAGATCAGCCCGTACTGCTCCTGCACCGGATACCAGGGCTGGCGCACGCGGCCGCGGCTGCGCGCGCCGCCGTCGGGCTCGCAGGGCTGGTCGACGCAGTGGCCCTGCACGTCGAACATCCAGCCGTGGTAGCAGCAGCGGATGCCTTCTTCCTCGACGCGCCCGTAGTAGAGAGAGGCGCCGCGGTGCGCGCAGCGCCAGTGGACCAGGCCGGGGCGGCCGGTCTTGTCTCGGAACAGGATCAGGTCTTCGCCCAGCACGCGCACCTGGCGCGGCGTGTCGGTGGCATCGCCTGCCAGCCCGATCGGGTGCCAGTAGCGGCGCAGCAGTTCGCCCATGGGCGTGCCGGCGCCGACTTCGGTCAGCTCGGGCTTGTGGCTCGGCGGCTTGCGGCCATAGGCGGTGCCGGTGTCGAAGGCGATGGGTTGCCACTCGCCGGCGGTCGGTGCGGCGGTACCGGAAGGTGCGACGGCGCTCATTCGGGGGTGACTCCTGCGGCCTTGATGAGGTCCGCGACGCGTGGAAAGTCGGCCTTGTAGTTGGCCCGGAACTCGGCAGGCGTGCTGCCGAGGGGTTCGAATCCGAAGCCGGCCAGGCGCTCCTGGATGTCGGGCATCTTCGTGATCTCGCGCAGCGCGGTCGACCACTCGTCGAGCACGGGCTGAGGCGTCTTCGCGGGTGCGTACACGCCGATCCAGCTGTCGAGGTCGAAGCCGGGGAAGCCCTGCTCGGTGAAGGTCGGCACGTTGGGCATCGAGCGAACGCGCTGCCGCCCCGTGATGCCGAGCACCTTGATGCGGCCGGCTTGCGCGAGGCCGCGCGCGGTCGCGGGATTGGCCCAGGCCACGCCCAGCGCCTCACCGAACATGTCGTTGTGGGCGGCGGCCTCGGCCTTGTAGGGCACGTGGACCAGGTCGATGCCGTTCTGGCGCGCCAGCAGCTCGCCGAACAGGTGCGCGTTGGAGCCGTTGCCCCAGGTGCCGTACGACACGCCCGGATGGGCCTTGGCGTAGGCCACGAACTCGCGCACGTTCGAGAACGGCGCCGAGGCGCGTGCGATCAGCATCGGTCCGCCGGTGGCCAGCTGCGACAGCGGTTCGAAGTCCTTCACCGGGTCGTACGGCAGCTTCGGCTGCAGCACCACGTTGTTGATGTGCGTGAGCGGCAGCGTGAGCAGCACGGTGTAGCCGTCCGGTGCCGCCTTGGCGACGGCATCGGCAGCGATGGTGCCGCTGGCGCCGGGCCGGGCCTCGACGATCACCGGCTGGTTCCAGCGGGCCTTGAGCCTCTCGGCGTAGACGCGGGCGATGGTGTCCATCGGGCCTCCGCCCGAGCCGAACGGGACGATGCGCACCACGCGGTTGGGAAAGTGCGGCGCCTGCGCGAAGGCGGGGCCGGCCGCGAGCGCCGCGAAGCCTGCGCCAAGAATGCCGAGCGTGCGGCGGCGCGTGGCCGTCCCGCCCGGCGAGGGTCTGAACCGATTCATCGTGTCTCCAGTCGTGATGTACTTGTGCGCTCAACGATACGGACAGCCCGCCCCACGGGCAATTCGAAGCTTTGAATATGAGATATGGCCCAACGTGATATCCGCAGCCTCGACGTCGGCATGCTGCGGACCTTCGATGCGCTGATGCGCGAACGCAGCGTGTCGCGCGCGGCGACCCGGTTGTTCCTGAGCCAGCCCGCGGTGAGCGCGTCGCTCAACCGCCTGCGCGACACCTTCGACGACCCGCTGTTCACGCGCACCGCGCACGGCGTGGAACCCACGGCACGCGCGCAGGCGCTGGCCGGCCAGGTCGAGCGCGTGCTGGCCGACCTGTCGGCCATGCTGGAGCCGGGCGAAGGCTTCGACCCGGCGGCGTCGCAGCGCATCTTCCGCATCTCGGGCGGCGACTACGCAAGCCATCTGCTGCTGCCCACGCTGGCCAACGAACTGGTGGCTTGCGGCTCGCGCGTGCGCATCTACTGGGAGACCAGCTCGTTCCTCACGCTGACGGAGCGGCTGCGCAAGGGCGACTTCGACATCGCCGTGCTGCCGCGCCTGCAGCCGCCGAGCGACTGCGAATCGGCGCTGCTCTACGAAGACCGTTACGTGGTGGCGGTGCGGCGCGGGCATCCGGCGATGAGCGAAAGCGCCACGCTGGATGCGTTCTGTGCCTCACCGCACGTGTTCCTGGGCTACGGCAGCTCGGCGCTCGACGACCTCATCGACCAGGTGCTGGCGCGGCTGGGCCGCACGCGCAACATGAGCGTGGCCATGACGAGCTTCGGCCAGATCGTCGACCTGCTGGCGCAGACCGACCATGTCGCCGTGATGCCGCTGCGCGTGGCGGACCGCTTTCGCCATCTGCTCGCGGTGCATCCGCTGCCGTTCGAACTGCAGGGCTACCGATCGGTCGTGTGCTGGAACCGGCGCTCCAATTCGGACGCGGGCGTGCTGTGGCTGAAGGACGCGCTGCTGCGCATCGGGCGCGACGCAGGGGCTACTGCGACTTGAGCCTTCGTGCGAAGGCCTCGAGCCCGTCGATCGTGAGCTGCACATGCCGCTCGAAGCTGCTGTCGAGCGGCACCGCCGTGCCGTTGTCCCAGCGCAGGATGAACGCCTTGTTGGCCAGCAGCGGCAGGTTGCGCGTGAGCACCGGGTGGTCGAGCGGGCGGATGGTGTGCACGCGCTCGCGCAGCTCCTCGGCCCAGGCCTGCGTGTTGTCGGCGGGCAGGGGAGAAAACTCCATCGTCAGGAAGCCCAGCATCGCCGCGATGGTGCAGTTGTAAGCCTCCAGGAGCGGCTCGCCTTCGAAGCCGGCTTCTGTCAGCGCGGTCAGCACGCCCTCGACCAGCTCGATCGGCAGGCTGCCGTTGGACACCAGCTGGGCGCCCAGCAACTGGGCCACGTTGGGATGCTGGCGCACGGCAGCACGGCAGCGGCGGAACAGTTCGGCGATCCACGCCTGCCAGGCCAGCTTGCCCGGCGGCGGCGTGACCTGCGCCATGACCGTCGACGCCACCTCGGCCAGCAGGGCCTCGCGCGTGCTCACGTGCCAGTGCACCGCGGCCGGATAGACGCCCAGGCGCGCCGCGACCTCGCGCATGCTGAAGGCGCCCAGGCCGAACTCGTCGATCTGGGCGAGCGCCACCTCGGCAATGCGTTGCCTGGTCAGGGCCGCGCCACCGGCGGGGCGGCCGGCGGTTCGGGGCGGGGCTTCTTTCTTGGTAGGTGCGGGCATCGGCTGCGATTGTGCGGCAGTTGAATTGGCGCTATAAACAATATTAATTGAGCGTCGATCAATTAATTCGATGTTCACTGAACTACGCACAACCCAGCCGAGGACGTTTCCCATGACCGACCGCATCGACCAGGCCCTTGCCGACGCGCACCTGCGCTTCACCAACGCCAACCCGGCGAGCCGCCGCCAGTTCGACGAGCAGGCGCGCTACATGCCGGGTGCCAACAGCCGCTCGGTGCTGTTCTATGCGCCGTTCCCGCTCACCATCGCCCGGGGCGAGGGCGCCACGCTGTGGGACGCTGATGGCCACCGCTACGCCGACTTCATCGCCGAGTACACGGCGGGCGTCTACGGCCACTCGGCGCCGGAGATCCGCGAGGCCGTCATCGAAGCGATGCAGGGCGGCATCAACCTCACGGGGCACAACCTGCTCGAAGGGCGCCTGGCCCGGCTCATCTGCGAACGCTTTCCGCAGATCGAGCAACTGCGCTTCACCAATTCGGGCACCGAAGCCAACCTGATGGCGCTCACCGCGGCGCTGCACTTCACGGGTCGCCGCAAGATCGTGGTGTTCTCGGGCGGCTACCACGGCGGCGTGCTGGGCTTCGGCGCCAAGCCCTTGCCGACGACCGTGCCGTTCGACTTCCTGGTGCTGCCCTACAACGACGCGCAGGTGGCGCGTGAGCAGATCGAAAGGCACGGGCCCGACATCGCAGCCGTGCTGGCCGAGCCGATGCAGGGCGCGAGCGGCTGCATCCCCGGGCGGCTGGAGTTCCTGCAGGTGCTGCGCGAATCGGCCACGCGCGTGGGCGCGCTGCTGGTGTTCGACGAGGTGATGACTTCGCGCCTGGCGCCGCACGGTCTGGCCAACCAACTGGGCATCCGCCCGGACCTCACCACGCTGGGCAAGTACATCGGCGGCGGCATGTCCTTCGGTGCTTTCGGCGGGCGCGCCGACGTGATGGCGCAGTTCGATCCGCGCACCGGCTCGCTGTCGCATTCGGGCACCTTCAACAACAACGTGATGACGATGGCGGCCGGCCATGCGGGGCTCACGAAGCTGTTCCCGCCCGAGGCTGCCGGCGCACTGGCCGCGCGCGGAGAGGCCATGCGGGCGCGGCTCGGTGCGCTGTGCGCGAAAGAGGGGGTTGCGCTGCAGTTCACCGGAATCGGTTCGCTGATGAATGCGCATTTCCTGGCCGGCGAGGTGCTGCGGTCGGACGACCTGGCGGGTGTGGATGGGCGGCTGCGCCAGCTGCTGTTCTTCCACCTGCTGGCACAGGGCATCTACGCATCGCCGCGGGGGTTCGTCGTGCTGTCGCTGCCGGTGACGGATGCGGATATCGACCGCTTCGTCGCGGCCATCGGCAGCTTCATTGGCGAGTACGGGACGCTGCTGCCCCGTATCGACTGACAGGCTTCAGCGGGCGTCGGCAACGCCCAGCAGCTCGTGCAGCCGCGTGCTGGTGGTCGTGTATTGCAGGTGCACGGCCTTGCCCGGGAACACGATGGCCGTGGCGCCCCAGGCGGCCAGCGTGGCCTCGTGGAAGCCGCAGACGATGAGCTTCTTCTTGCCCGGGTAGGTGTTGATGTCGCCCACGGCGAACACGCCGCGTTCGCGGGTTTCGAATTTCTCGGTGTCCACCGGCACCTGCTTGCGTTCGAGCTCCAGGCCCCAGTCGGCGATGGGGCCGAGCCGCGGCGAGATGCCCAGGCAGGCGACCAGCGCGTCGAGCGGCAACTGCACCGTGGTGGCGTCGGGCGTGGTGATCTGCAGTTGCCGGCCGTCGAAGGCGCTGGGCTGGCCGACGCGGAAGGCCAGCTTGCCTTCGGCCACCAGCGCGCGCATGGCGGCCACCGTGGCTTCGGCGGCCTGGAAACCGTCGCGACGGTGCACCAGCGTGACCTGCCTGGCGATGACCGTGAGCGCGATAGCTGTTTCGAGCGCGATGTCGTCGCCGCCGTTGACCATCACCGCCTGACCGGCGAAGCGGTCCAGCGATTCGGGGTGATAGAACAGCGACGTGCCTTCGAAACGGCCGATGTCGTCCAGCGCGATGCGCTTGGGCACGAAGGCCCCGACACCGGCGGCGATGAACACCGTCTTCGCCAGGAAGGACTTGCCGCCCGAAGTGGTCAGCAGCAGCCGCTCGTCGGCCTGGCGCTCGAGCGTGGCGACCTGTTCGCCGAAGTGGAACTGCGGCTTGAACGGCGCCACCTGCTGCAGCAGCGACTGCGCCAGGTCGCGCCCGCTGGTCTTGGGCGTACCGGGGATGTCGTAGATCGGCTTGTCGCCATACAGCGCCACGCATTGACCGCCCGCGGCGGGCAGCGCGTCGACGATGTGGCAGGAAATCTCGAGCAGGCCCAGCTGGAAGGCCTGGAACAGCCCCACAGGGCCGGCACCGACGATCAGCGCATCGGTCTCAAAAGTGGGGGAAGGCATCTACGCGTCCAGTCCAGGGATACCGCGAAACCGGCTTTGCCGGGCCGCCGGTATCGCCCCCGGCGAGGGGGCGTGCGAGGCGACACGAAGTGCGCGAAGCATGGGGGAGAACCCCTTCAGCGCACCAGTTCCCCGATCTTGTCCGTCTTGTCCTTCCACTCTTCATGGTCGGGCAGGGCGGGCTTGCGCTTGGTGATGCTCTTCCAGCCGT
Organism: Variovorax paradoxus; assembly: GCF_902712855.1. Taxonomy (NCBI): domain Bacteria; kingdom Pseudomonadati; phylum Pseudomonadota; class Betaproteobacteria; order Burkholderiales; family Comamonadaceae; genus Variovorax; species Variovorax paradoxus. Next base: position 3,671,186 of record NZ_LR743507.1, on the reverse strand, counting down.
CGGCCTGGGCCAGTTCGGCATTGATCTTGATGAAGGCGATCTGGTTGGCCGGCAGGTCTTCCTCGGCATAGATCGCATTGACCGGGCATTCGGGGATGCACACCGCGCAATCGATGCATTCGTCCGGATCGATCACCAGCATGTTGGGACCTTCGCGGAAGCAGTCGACGGGGCAAACGTCCACGCAGTCGGTGTATTTGCAACGGATGCAGGCTTCGGAGACGACGTGGGTCATTTGTCTTTTTACGTCAGAAGTGGTCGGGAAAAACCCTAGATTTTAGGCCTTTGCGGCCGAAGGTTGCACAAGTACCGCGGCGGAGGTCTTGTGGGAGGCCGTGTCGACCAGCACCAGCGAGCCCAGCGCCCGCGATTGCGCGAACGGCAGCACGGCCAGCGGTTGCTGCAGCGCGAGCACCACGTCGCCGATCGAATTGGCCTCGAGCTGCGTCGCCGGCTCGGAGCCGAGCGTGGTGATGTTCACCCGGTCGACGATGCGCGCGACCTTGGCCTTGACCCAGCGGTGGCCCTGCAGCGCCCAGTACACGCGGCCCGCGACCAGCGGCTCGTCGTCCAGCCAGGCCACTGTGGCGCTGATCTCGCGCACCGGCTCGAAGGCGCCGGGCGCCAGCAGCCAGTCGCCTCGCGACACGTCGACTTCGCGGTCGAGCACGATGCCGGCGCTATGGCCTGCATGCACCGCCTGCGGCTGGCGCGTGTGGTTCAGCACCTGGGCCACGGTGGCGGTCTGGTTGCCCGGCAGCACGGTCACGCGCTGGCCCGGCTCCACATGGCCCGACGCCACGCGGCCCCAGAACACGCGGCGGCCCTGCGAGGTGTCGGCCGAGGCGGAGAACTTCTCGACCCACTGCACCGGGAAGGCGAAGGGCACGGCCTCGTCCTGCGCGGTGACTGGCAGCTCCTCGAGCAGCTCCAGCAGGCTCGGGCCTTCGTAGCCGACCCAGTCGGCATGGCGCGTGGCCACGTTCCAGCCCTTGAGTGCGGAGATCGGCACGATGGCCGCGACCTTCACGCCCGCGGCTTCGGCAAAGGCGTTCAGTGCGGTCGAGATGCGTTCGAAGGCCAGGCCGGCGTCGCCGATGGCGTCGAGCTTGTTGACCGCGAACACGATCGACTGCACGCGCAGCAGGTGGCACAGCAGCGTATGGCGGCGCGTCTGCGGCAGCAGTTCGCGCCTGACCACGGTGCCGTCTTCCACCTCGGCGGCCCAGGCCAGCTTGGTCGCGTCGACCAGCACCACGGCCGCGTCGGCGGCCGAGGCGGCCGTGACCATGTTGCGGGTGTACTGCTCATGGCCCGGCGCGTCGCCGATGATGAACTTGCGCTTGGCGGTCGAGAAGTAGCGGTAGGCCACGTCGATCGTGATGCCCTGTTCGCGCTCGGCCGACAGCCCGTCCGTGAGCAGGGCCAGGTCGGTCTCGCCGCCGCGCTGCACGCCAGCGAGCTGGTCCTGCAGCACGGTCTTGCTGTCCACCAGAAGGCGGCCGATGAGCGTGCTCTTGCCGTCGTCGACCGAGCCGCAGGTGATGAAGCGCAGGGCGGTGCCGGTGTCGCCATGGACATCGGTGGGCGGGGCGTTGGATATGACAGCAGCGTTCATTGAGTGGTTCTCCGATTCATGGAACACGGCGAAACCGGCTTTGCCGGGCCGCAGGTGTTGGCCCCCCGAGGGGGCGGGCGCAGCGCCACGATGTGCGCAAAGCCCTGAGGTGGGTCAGAAGTACCCGTCTTTCTTGCGCTTCTCCATCGAAGCTTCCGACGTCATGTCGTCCATGCGTGTGGCGCCGCGCTCGCTGACGTCGACCGACAGCGTCTCGAGCACCACGTCGGCCGCATCGGCCGCCAGGCTTTCCACCGGGCAGGTCGTGGTGATGTCGCCCACGGTGCGAAAGCGCACGTCGCGCACCTGCACCGTCTCGCCGTCGCGCGGCGGGGTCAGCCCGGTCACTGGCACCAGCAGGCCGCGGCGCTCGACCACCTCGCGCTTGTGCGTGTAGTAGATCGAGGGCAGGCCGACTTCCTCGCGGGCGATGTACTGCCACACGTCGAGTTCGGTCCAGTTCGAGATCGGGAACACGCGGAAGTGCTCGCCCGGAGCCAGGCGCGTGTTGAACAGCGTCCACAGTTCGGGGCGCTGGTCCTTGGGCTGCCATTGGCCGAAGCTGTCGCGGTGCGAGAAGATGCGCTCCTTGGCGCGCGCCTTTTCCTCGTCGCGGCGCGCGCCGCCGATGAGCGCGTCGAAGCGGAATTCCTCGATGGCCTCGAGCAGCGTCACCGACTGGTGCGCGTTGCGCGACTCGCCCGGATGCGCCAGCCGCACCGTGCCGCGCTTCATCGAGTCTTCCACGCTGCGCACGATCAGCTCGGCGCCCAGTTCCCTGGCGCGCTGGTCGCGGTAGGCCGTGACTTCGGGGAAGTTGTGGCCCGTGTCGATCATCAGCAGCGGGTAGGGGATGCGGCCCACGCCGAAGGCCTTCTCCGCGCACTTCAGCAGCACCAGCGAGTCCTTGCCGCCCGAGAACAGCAGGGTGGGGCGCTCGAAGGCGGCCGCCACTTCGCGCAGGATGAAGATGGTTTCTTCTTCCAGTGCGTCGAGGTGCGTGTTGGAGAGGTGCGCCGGCGGCAGCAGCAGTTCGGTTTCGGTACGGGCGTTCATCGGGTGAGGTGCTGAAAGCGGGAATCTGTGGGCGTGGTGCGGGCCGTCGGCGCGCGGTTCAGTGCGAGAGGTGCAGGCCGCACTCGCGGTTGTCTTCGCCCTTGGTCGGGTCCACGTAGTCGAAGTTGTTCGGCAGGCCGTGCTTCTCGCAGTACTCGTAGAGGTCCTTGGACGACCAGTGAAGCAGCGGCGCGACCTTGATCAGCCCGTCGGGGTTGACGCTGACCGGGTCCATCTGCGCGCGCACGGCCGTGTCGGTGGCGCGCAGTGCGGTGAACCACACCTTGGGCGCGGTCTCGCGCAACGCGCGGGCGAAGGGCTCCAGCTTCACTTCTTCCGTGAAGGCGGCGTGGCGCGGGTCGTCGAGCGCGGGCGTCGGGCCTTCGACCGCTTCCCGGTGGGCACGCGAGCGGCGCGGAAGGTAGATGTGCAGGTCGAGGCCCAGCTGCTTCGTCACTTCGTCCGCGAAGCGGTAGGTGGCTTCGGTGTTGTAGCCGTTGTCCATCCAGACCACCGGCACGTCGCGACGCGCGCGCGTCACCATGTGCAGGATCACCGCCTCGAACGGCCTGAAGTTGGTCGTGACGATCGGCTTGTGGCCCAGGCCGATCGCCCAGTCCACCAAGCCCTCGGCGTTGCGGCCGAGCTCGGTGTTGATGCGTGCGAAATCGATGTCCTTGGCGGTGCTCATGTCGGTGGTTTCCATTCGCTCTCAGTTGCCGGCCACGAAGTGCGGCGCGGTCTGCACCGCGTCGCCCTGGTAGAAGGACGCGAAGCGGTCGAACTGGCGCTGTGCGTCGGAGGCGTCCACGCCTTCCTTCAGCACGGCGCTGGAGAAGCCGGTGCGCTCCATCTGCACCAGCTGGTCGATCAGCACGTCGCCCGTGGCACGGATGTCGCCCTTGAAGCCCAGACGGCGACGAAGCAGGAAGGCCTGGCTGTAGGCGCGGCCGTCGGTGAACTTCGGAAAGTTCAGGTCGATGCGCTCGATGTCCTCGAGGCAAACCTCGATGGCGAGCGGGTCGGCGTCGTTGGCCAGTTGCAGCACCTTCGGATCGCCGTCGTCGATGTGGTCTTCGGCCGCCAGGATGTTGAGCGTCCTGTTCATGCTGCCTCCTCCACCTTGAAACGCGCACCGTTGGCGGCGGCCTTGAACGGGTCCGGGCCCACGCGGCGCAGCGTGTCGATGAAGTTCTCGCCGTTCTCGCGGGTGTCGCGGTACGTGGTGAGCACGGCCTCGATCACACCCGGCACTTCGGCCGCGGAGAACGAGGGGCCGACCACCTTGCCGGCCTGCGGCGCGCCGCTGAGCGCGGAGCCGTCGGAGCCGCCGAGGGTGATCTGGTACCACTCCTTGCCGTCCTTGTCGACGCCCAGGATGCCGATGTGGCCGCTGTGGTGATGGCCGCACGAGTTGATGCAGCCGCTGATGTGCAGGTCGATCTCGCCGATGTCGTCGAGTTCGTCGAGATCCTGGTAGCGCTCGGTGATGGCCTCGGCGATCGGAATGGAACGCGCATTGGCCAGCGCGCAGAAGTCGCCGCCGGGGCAGGCGATCATGTCGGTCAGCAGGTGCACGTTGGCGCTTGCGAAGCCGGCAGCGCGCGCGGCGAGCCACAGCGCGTGCAGGTCTTCGGCGTGCACCCAGGGCAGCACCACGTTCTGGTCGTGCGTCACGCGGGCTTCGCCGGCGGAGAAGCGGTCGGCCAGCTGGGCGAGCGTGTCGAGCTGGTCGGCCGATGCGTCGCCGGGCGCCTGCTTGAGGCGCTTGAACGACAGCGTGACGGCACGCAGCGCAGGGTTCTTGTGCGGTGCCACGTTGCGCGCGAGCCAGCGGGCGAACTGCACGTCGTCGGCCGCGTGGGCACGCAGCTCTGCGTCGGTCTTCTCGGCGCTCTGCAGCACGCGCGTGGCCAGCGTCGGCGGCACGAAGGAGGCGGCCACGCGGTCGAATTCTTCCTGCGTGATGGTGTGCGGCGCGCCGTCGTGCTCGATGATCTGCTTGTACTCGGCGTCCACATCGTCGATGTAGCGCTGGCCTTCGGCCTTCACCAGGATCTTGATGCGCGCCTTGTAGATGTTGTCGCGGCGTCCATAGCGGTTGTAGACACGGATCACCGCCTCGAGGTAATTCATGATCTGCTGCCAGGGCAGGAACTCGCGCAGCACGGTGCCGACGATGGGCGTGCGGCCCATGCCGCCGCCCACCTGCACGCGGAAACCGATCTCGCCGGCTTCGTTCTTCACGAGATGGAGGCCCACGTCGTGCCAGCCGGTGGCGGCGCGGTCTTCGGTCGCGCCGGTGATGGCGATCTTGAACTTGCGCGGCAGGAACGCGAACTCGGGGTGCAGCGTGCTCCACTGGCGCATGATTTCCGCGTACGGGCGCGGGTCGGCGATCTCGTCGATCGCGATGCCGGCACGCTCGTCGCTCGTGATGTTGCGGATGCAGTTGCCGCTGGTCTGGATGCCGTGCATGTCGACCGAAGCCAGCAGGTCCATCACGTCGGCCGACTTCGACAGCGGAATCCAGTTGTACTGGACGTTCTGGCGCGTCGAGAAGTGGGCGTAGTGCGTGGGCAGCTTGTGGCTGCCGAGCTGGCCCTGGGTCTCGATGGCCTTCTTGTAGACCGCGGCTTCCGGCTCGTCGTATTCGCGCGCGATGCGGGCCAGCACGCGCAGCTGGCGGCTGGAGAGCTCGCCGTACGGCACGGCGACACGCAGCATCGGGGCGTAGCGCTGGACGTACCAGCCGTTCTGCAGCCGCAGCGGACGGAACTCGTCCTCGTGGAGGCGGCCCTTCTGCCAGCGCTCGAGCTGGTCGCGGAATTGGGCTGCCCGTTGGTGAACGAACTGTCGGTCGAATTCTGTGTATTGGTACATCGTGCGTGTGTCTTGAAGTGCAGTGCGTCCATCGCCCCAGCAAGAAGCCAGGATTCTGGAAGCGCGCCTTATGGAAACAAACTATTTTTTGGTTCGCGCCTTATGCGGATAAGCTAATTCACCAGCATCCATGCGGGTTGCGGGACGGTTGATTGCTTATTCCGGATAAGGCGGGCGGGCCGGAAACGGGTCACCGGACCCGGAATTCTAGGAAGTGAAGAAAAGCCGGGCTGGCGTGCGGCAGTTGCCTAAAGTTTTCATCGGACCTGCCGATAACCAGCCTAGGAGAGCGGCCCCGACGGCCGCTTTTTTTCAGATTCGACGGTGCCGGCCGTGCGCGGGCGGCGCCGCTTTCACATTTCCTGGAGTCCCGACCATGTTCTTGAGCAATGTCTCAATCGGCAAGCGCCTTGCCATCGTGCTGGGCGCCATCCTGGCGCTTTTCCTGGCCACCAGCGTCGCTGCGGTGCTGAAGCTGCAGCAGCTGAGCGCAGAGATCGACGCAATGATCCAGGACAACGTGAAGACCGAGCGCGCCGGCTCCGACTGGCTGCGCCACACCACCTCGGGCGTGCAGCGCGCCGCTGCCATTGCCAAGAGCAGCGACGCCAGCCTGATCGACTACTTCGCGCCGGCCACGGCCAAGTCCATCAAGGACACCAACGAGCTGCAGAAATTCATCGAGGGCAAGCTCGTCAAGCCCGAGGAGAAGGCGCTGCTCGAGAAGGTCGCCGGCCTGCGCAAGAGCTACCTGGCCTCGCGCGAGGAGGTCAGCAAGCTCAAGCTGGCGGGTGACCTGGCCGGTGCCAACCGCGCCTTCGACGCCCAGTTCCAGCCGACCTCGGTGGCCTACCTCGCCGGCGTGCAGCAGGTGGTGGACACGCAGCGCGAGCAGCTCGACGCCGCTGCCGGCCGCGCCAACGACCTGCAGTCGCAGACCCGCATGCTGCTGATCGTGTGCTCGGCCGTGAGCCTTGTGGCCGGTGCGCTGCTGGCCTGGCTGCTGGCACGCAGCATCACCGCGCCGCTACGCAGCGCCGAGGGCATCGCCCGGTCGATCGCCGACATGGACCTGACCGGCGTGCCCCAGCGCAGCTACGCCAAGGACGAGACCGGCCTGCTGCTGCACGCGCTCGACCAGATGCGCGCCGCCCTGCAGGGCTCGCTGACGCAGGTGCATGGCGTGGTGATGAACGTGTCGACCGCCAGCACGCAGATCGCGTCCGGCAACCAGGACCTGTCGTCGCGCACCGAGCAGCAGGCCAGCTCGCTGGAAGAAACCGCGGCGTCCATCGAGGAGCTGACTTCCACCGTGAAGCAGAACGCCGACAACGCACGCCAGGCCAACCAGCTGGCCACCTCCGCCTCGGAAGTGGCGGTGCGCGGCGGCAGCGTGGTGTTCCAGGTGGTCGAGACCATGGGCTCGATCAATGCGTCGTCCAAGAAGATCGTCGACATCATCAGCGTGATCGACGGCATCGCTTTCCAGACCAACATCCTCGCGCTCAACGCGGCGGTGGAAGCGGCTCGCGCCGGCGACCAGGGCCGCGGCTTCGCGGTGGTGGCGTCGGAAGTGCGCAGCCTGGCTCAACGCTCGGCCGCCGCCGCCAAGGAAATCAAGACCCTCATCGGCGATTCGGTCGAGAAGGTGGAAGAGGGCAGCCGCCAGGTGGCCGATGCGGGCCGCACCATGGACGAGATCGTGGGCAGCGTGAAGCGCGTGACCGACATCATGGGCGAGATCAGCGCCGCGAGCCAGGAGCAGACCTCGGGCATCGAGCAGATCAACCAGGCCATCACGCAGATGGACCAGGTGACGCAGCAGAACGCCGCGCTGGTCGAAGAAGCCTCGGCCGCTGCTCAGTCGTTGCAGGAACAGGCCGGCAGCCTGTCGCACATCGTGAGCCAGTTCAAGCTGGCGCAGGCGCACAACGCCGGCTCGGGCCGCGCCTCCTATGCGCTCCCGTCGTCGGAATCGCCGCGCGGCATCGCCATGGGCGACGTCGCGTTCCAGTAAACAAGAAAGAACGCCTGTCTGCAGAAGCTCGCGCTGGCGGCGTCAGCGCAGCATGCTGGACATGGCCGAGCAGCAGTTCAGCATGCGCACCGCCGCTTCCACCGTCTCGGTGGTGAAGCGCAGGGTGACGCCGTCGACGCGCTCGAAGGCGGGCCACTGGCAGAACAGGTCGGCCAGCGAAGGCGACTGGGCGCGCAGCGTCACGGTCTGCGGGCCCTTGAAAACCAGCGGCGTTGCACCGGCGCGCGCGGCGAGCGCCTCGGCCACGCCGGCGCGGATGGCGCGGCGCGACTGCTCGGGCGACAGCGAAACGCCGCTGCCGAAGCCCGTGGCCTTCTTGGTTTCCACGAAGGTCGCATGCGGGAACAGTGGGCGGTTCTCGGCGATGAAGACGTCGTCGCCGCTGCCCATCACCACGGGTGCGCCGTACTCGCCGGCCAGTGCGCCGTAGAGGCCGGCTTCGCCCAGCTCCTGGCCGTTGAGCGAGATGCTCGCGAAAGCGAAGCTGTTGATGGTGTGCGCCAGAATGCCGCGGCCCTGCCCGCGCGAGTGGTAGCCCACCATGCAGACCGCGTCCACGCCTTCTTCCACGCCGGCCACCATGCTCAGGTAGCGCGGCTTGCCCTGCACCGCGCGCGCGCGCGCGTCGAGCACGTCGGGCGGCATGTTGCGGAAGCCGCCGTGGGAGTCGTTCACAAGCACCTCGGTGGCACCCGCATCGAAGGCGCCGGCAATGGCCGCGTTGGCTTCCTGCGTCATCAGCAGGCGGGCGCGCTCGAACTCGGGGTTGCCGGGACGCACCTGCTCGGGGTGGTAGACGCCGGCGACGCCTTCGATGTCGGTGGAGATCAGGACTTTCATGGACGGTGCGATCTGTGCGACCTGGGTTGGGGTCAGAGGGAAGAGGGCGGCAGCAGCGCGGAGAGCGCGGCGCGGTGGTTGCCGTCGCGGCCGGTCACGGCCTCGGCGCGCCACAGCGCATGAAGGATCGCCTGCTCGGTGCTGTCGGCGGCGGCCTGGAACAGTCCGTCGAGCAGGCCGTCGTGCAGCATGGCCACGGCTGGCATCGGGCGGTCCGTGCCGCCGGGCACCGTGTAGGCGGTGGAAAAAGCCAGCACGATGTCGCCGCTGCCGTGCCCGAACACCGAGCCCGTGCGGGCCAGTCCGGCGCCCGCGCGCAGGGCGAGGCGGCGCAGCTGGCGTGCGTCAAGCGGCGCATCGGTGGCGACCACGATGATGATCGAGCCCTTCTCGGGCTCGTCCGGCGCCGGCAGCTCGCTGCCCTGTGCCTGCAGCGCGGCGAGCCGTTCGCCCACCGCGTGCCCGGCCAGCCGCAGTTCGGGCTGGCGGCCGTAGTTGGAGAGCACCAGCGTGCCCACCGTATGGTTGCCGCCGGAAGAGGCCGTGGCGCACGGAACCAGCCGAGAGGCGCTGCCGATGCCGCCCTTGAGCTGGAAGCTCGACATGCCGCGTCCCGCGCCGACCGAGCCCTGCGCGAAATCGGCGCCGGCGCTGTCGAACGCATGCAGGTAGTCGGCCTCGCTCACCGACAGCCGCTGGATGTCGTTGAGGTAGCCGTCGTTGCACTCGAACACCAGCGGGTTCACCGTGGGCAGCGCGCGGCCGGTCTCGGGGTTGCCCGCCACGCACTGGCGGATCTGCGCGGTGGCCACCGTGCCGACAGAGAAGGTGTTGGTCAGCGCGATCGGCGTCTCGAGCACGCCGAGCTCCTCGAGCTGCACCAGCCCCACGCTCTTGCCGAAGCCGTTGAGCACCACCGCGGCCGCGGGCATCTTGTCGCGGAACGGGTCGCCGGCATGCGGGCGGATCACGGTCACTCCGGTCTGCACATCGCCATCGGCCAGCGTGCGGTGGCCCACCGTGACACCGGCCACGTCGGTGATCGCATCGCGCTCACCCCGGCGCAGGTTGCCGATGAAGGGAATGGAGGCTTGCTGCGTGCCGGAAGACATCGGAAGCGGGGTCACTGCCGGTCGATCTTCGGATCGAGCGCGTCGCGCAGGGCGTCGCCCAGCAGGTTGAAGGCGAGCACGGTGAAGAAGATGGCCAGGCTGGGAAACAGCGCCACGTGCGGCGAGGTCACCATGTCGGCGCGCGCCTCGCTGAGCATCGCGCCCCATTCGGGCGTGGGTGCCTGCGCGCCCATGCCCAGGAACGACAGGCTGGCCGCCGTGATGATCGAGGTGCCCACGCGCATCGAGAAATACACCACGATCGACGAGATCGTGCCCGGCAGGATGTGCCGCACGATGATGGTCCAGTCGGAAGCGCCGATGCTGCGTTCGGCCTCGATGTAGGTCTGCTGCTTGAGCACCAGCGTGTTGCCGCGCACCAGGCGCGCGAAGGCCGGCACGCTGAACACCGACACCGCCACCACCACGTTGGTCATGCTGCTGCCCAGGATGGCCACCACGCCCAGCGCCAGCAGGATGCCGGGGAAGGCGAACAGCACGTCCGACACGCGCATGACGATGCGGTCCCACCAGCCTTCGTAGTAGCCCGCCAGCAGGCCGAAGCTGGTGCCGACGAAACCGCCCACCAGCACCGACAGGAAGCCGGCCATCAGCGAGATGCGCGCGCCCGCCAGGATGCGGCTGAAGATGTCGCGGCCCAGCGGATCGACACCCATCCAGTGCGTGGCCGAGGGGCCGCTGTTGAGCATGTCGTAGTCGAAGAAGTTCTCCGGATCGAAGGGCACGATCCACGGCGAGAACACCGCGATGAACACCAGCAGCAGCACGAACAGCGCGGCCACGATGCCCACGGGCTGCTTCTTGAATCGGCGCCAGCATTCGCCCCAGGGCGTGCGGATCTTGCCGGCACTTTGAAGCGTGGCGACCGGGGAAGTCGGAAGAATGGTTTCGGCGGAAACGCCAGGAGCTTGAGTCATGTCAGTCGTTGGTTGCGGCGCAATGTCGTGGAACACCGCGGAACCGGCTTTGCCGGGCCGCAGGTGTTGCCCCCGGTGAGGGGGAAGGAGAAGCGACACGAAGTGCGCGCAGCCTGGGGGAGGTCATTTGTACCGGATGGTGGGGTTGATGTAGCCATAGAGCACATCGACCACCAGGTTGATCAGGATGAACTCGAGCGAGAACAGCAGCACGAGCGTCTGGATGACGGGGTAGTCGCGCATCTGCACCGCGTCCACCAGCAGGCGGCCGAGGCCCGGCCAGTTGAACACCGCCTCCACCAGGATCGAGCCGCCCAGCAGGAAGCCGAACTGCAGGCCCATCATCGTGACCACGGGGATCAGCGCGTTGCGCAGCGTGTGCTTGAACACCACGCGCGATTCGTGCACGCCCTTGGCGCGCGCGGTGCGCACGAAGTCTTCCTGGATCACCTCGACGAACGAGGCGCGCGTGAAGCGCGCCATCACGGCCGCCACGGCCGCGCCCAGCGTGATCGAGGGCAGGATGTAGTGCTTCCATGTGCTGGCGCCGACCGTGGGCAGCCAGCCGAGTTGCACCGAGAAGATCTGCATCAGCAGCATGCCGAGTGCAAATGCCGGAAAGGAGATGCCCGAGACCGCGAGCGTCATGCCCAGCCGGTCCGGCCATTTGTTGCGGTACACCGCAGAGACGATGCCGATGCCCATGCCGAAGATCACCGCCCACACCATGCTGGTGATGGTGAGCATCACCGTCGGGAAGAAGCGCTCGCCGATCTCGGCCGACACCGGCCGCCGCGTGCGGATCGAGGTGCCGAAGTCGCCCTGCACCATGTGGGTGAAGAAGCTCACGAACTGCTGCGGCAGCGGCTTGTCCAGCCCGAGTTCCGCGCGCACCATGGCCACGGTCTGCTCGTCGGCGTCCTGGCCGGCGGCAAGGCGCGCCGGGTCGCCGGGAAGCATGTGGACGAACAGGAACACCAGCACCGCCACGATGAGCAGCGTGGGGATCAGGCCCAACAGTCGTTTGATGAAGTAATTCAGCATGGCATCAGAAAACAGTCACCCCTCATCCGGAGAACACCGCGGAACCGGCTCTGCCGGGCCGCAGGTGTCGCCCCCGGCGAGGGGGTTGGCGTAGCGACACGAAGTGCGCGCAGCCTGGGGGAGTACTTAGTTCGACGTTGCGATCGCGTCGATGTTGATGTTGCCGTCAGGCATCACGAACACGCCCGACAGGCGCTTGGCGTGCGCCGACAGGTTCTGCTCGGTGACCATCGGCACGCGCGGCAGGTCCTTGCGGATCTCTTCCTGCGCGGTCTTGTACAGGGCGGTGCGTTCCGCCTCGTCCACCGTCACCAGCGCCTTGGCGAGCGCGTTGTCCACCACGTCGCTCTTGTAGAACGACATGTTGTTCAACTTCGGCGCCCAGGCTTCCGAGGCGAACAGCGGGCGCAGGCCCCAGTCGGCTTCGCCGGTCGACGACGACCAGCCCGTGTAGTACATGCGGACCTTGGCCGTCTTCGGATCGGGCCATGCGTCCACCTGCTCGGTGCGCTGGCCCACTTCGAGCGCCTGCACCTGCAGCTTGATACCGATCTGCGCGAGCTGCTGCTGCACGAACTGGATCGTCTTCTGCGAGGTCGTGTTGTTGTAGGCGCTCCACAGCACCGACTCGAAGCCGTTCGGGTAGCCCGCTTCGGTCAGCAAGGCCTTGGCCTTCTTCACGTCGTAGGGAATGGGGGCCATCTTCTCGGCGTACTTCACGCCCTGGGGCAGCACGCCCTGCGCCGGGAAGGCATAGCCGCCGAACGCGACCTTGGCCAGCGCTTCCTTGTTGATGGCGTAGCCGATGGCTTCGCGCACCTTCGGGTTGTCGTACGGCTTCTGCAGCATGTTGAATGCCAGGAAGCGCGTGATGATCGAGGGCGACGCCACCACTTCGAGCTTGTCGCTCTTCTTCAGCAGCTCGGCCTGCTCGTAGGGAATGGGGAACGCGAAATCGGCTTCGCCGGTCTGCAGCATGGCGGCGCGCGTGTTGTTCTCGAGCACCGGCTTCCACGAGACGTTGTCGATCTTCGGGAAGCCCTTCTTCCAGTAGCCGTCGAACTTCTTGGCCTTGACGGCCTCGGTCTGCTTCCATTCCACGAACTCGAACGGGCCCGTGCCCACCGGGTGGAAGGCGATGTCCTTGTTGCCCCACTTCTTCAGCGCGGTGGGCGAGATCATGGCGGCCGATGCGTGGGCCAGCGAGTTGATGAAGGGGCCGAAGGGCTCCTTCAGCGTGACGCGCACCGTGGTGGGGTTCACCGCCTCGACCTTGCTCACGCGGTTGAACTGGTTGTAGCGAAGCAGCTTGTTGTCCTGGTTCAGCACGCGGTCGAGCGTGAACTTCACGGCTTCCGCGTTGAAGTCGGTGCCGTCGTGGAACTTCACGCCGCTGCGCAGCTTGATCGTGTAGACCAGGCCGTCCTTCGACACCTCGTAGCTCTCGGCGAGCACGTTCTGCACCTTCAGGTCCTTGTCGAACTGGAACAGGCCTTCATAGAAGGTCTTCGTCACGGCCGTGGTGATCGTGGTGTTGGTGTTGTACGGGTCCAGCGTTTCCGGCTGGTAGCCGATCGACAGCACCACGTCTTTGGCGGCCAGTGCCGAGCCCGAAGCGGCCAATGCGGCCAGGCCCAGCAGTGCGGATGCCCATCGCAGGGAGGAAGAAGATTGCTTCATGGAAGAACTCCAGTCGGTTCGAGGAAAAAAGCAGGGGGGCCTGCGGGTTGAAAAAATGAGTTGAATCGGACGCGGCGTCAGAAGGCGCCGCCAATCGCATGCCGCGCCACGAAGTGGCCGGGTGCCACCTGCACCAGCGGCGGCACCACGGGCTCGTCGCCCACCGCGCGGATCGGGCTGGGGATCTCGCCCTCGAGCAGCGCGCGCGGCTTGTGGCGGCGCGAAGGGTCGGCCACCGGCACGGCGGCCATGAGCTTGCGGGTGTAGGCATGCTGGGGCGCCTCGAACACGGCGCGGCGCGGGCCGATCTCCACGATCTGGCCCAGGTACATCACGGCCACGCGATGGCTGATGCGCTCCACCACCGCCATGTCGTGCGAAATGAACAGAAACGCCACGCCCAGCTCGCGCTGCAGGTCGAGCATCAGGTTGACGATCTGCGCCTGGATCGACACGTCCAGCGCCGACACCGATTCGTCGGCCACCACCACCTTGGGATTGAGGGCGAGGGCGCGCGCGATGGCGATGCGCTGGCGCTGGCCCCCCGAGAACTCGTGCGGGTAGCGCTGCGCCACCTCGGGCGGCAGGCCGACTTTCTGCAGCAGCCAGTCGACGCGCTGCTGCGCCTCGGCGCCCTTGGCAATGCCGTGGATGAGCAGCGGCTCCATGATCGAGAAGCCCACCGTCACGCGCGGATCGAGCGAGGCGAACGGATCCTGGAAGATGAACTGGATGTTGCGGCGCAGCGCCTGCAGCTCGCGCGTGGGCAGATCGCGGATGTTCTGGCCGCCGAACTCGATGGCGCCGCTCTGGCTCTCGACCAGGCGCAGCAGCGAGCGGCCCGTGGTCGACTTGCCGCATCCCGATTCGCCCACCAGCGCCAGCGTCTCGCCGGGGTAGAGGTCGAAGCTGATCTTTTCCACGGCATGCACGCGGCGCTTCACGCGGCCGAAGATGCCGCTGCGCACGTCGAAACGCGTCACCAGGTCGCGCACGCGCAGGATCGGGCCGGCGTCTTCGCGCACCGTGTCCTGCGGCGTGGCGGCTTCAGGCGGCGCCGCGTCGGGGGCGGCTTCGGTACGCAGCAGCTCGAACTTGGCCGGCAGGTCGGTGCCCTGCATCGCGCCCAGCTTGGGCACGGCCGAGAGCAGCGCGCGGGTGTAGGGGTGCTGCGGCGCCGCGAACACCGCGTCGGACGTGCCTTCCTCCACTTGGTCGCCGCGGTACATCACCAGCACGCGGTCGGCGATCTCGGCCACCACGCCCATGTCGTGCGTGATGAACAGCACGCCCATGCGCATCTCCTTCTGCAGCTCGCGGATGAGCTGGAGGATCTGCGCCTGGATCGTCACGTCGAGCGCGGTGGTGGGCTCGTCGGCAATCAGCAACTGCGGCTTGCACGACAGCGCCATCGCGATCATCACGCGCTGGCGCATGCCGCCCGAGAGCTGGTGCGGAAAGCGGTCGAGCACGTTGCGCGCCTCTGGAATGCGCACCAGCTCCAGCATGCGAAGCGCTTCGGCGCGCGCAGCGGAGTCGCTCTTGCCCTGGTGGATGCGGATGGCCTCGGCAATCTGGTCGCCGGCCGTGAACACCGGGTTCAGCGACGTCATCGGCTCCTGGAAGATCATTGCGATGTCCGCGCCGCGGATGCCGCGCATCGTCTGGTCGCGCGCCTGCGCCAGGTCGAGCACTTCGCCGTTGCGGCGGCGGAACGCCATGCGCCCGTCGAGGATGCGGCCGCCGCCATGTTCGACCAGGCGCATCAGCGCCAGCGAGGTCACCGACTTGCCCGAACCCGATTCGCCCACCACCGCGAGCGTTTCGCCATGGTCGATGTGGAACGACAGCTTCTTCACCGCGTCGACGGTGCGCTCGGAGGTCGAGAAGCGAACGGTGAGGTCGTCGACGGCGAGAACGCGGCCGTCCGGCAGGGCAAGGGAAGGGGTGGACATGGAAAGCAAGTGAAGAAGGCGTTGGCGTTCGGTTTATCGACAGTGGGCCGCTGTTTTTCGGGCGACACCGTGGAGCCGGCCTGGCCGGGCCACCGGTGTCGTCCCCTGCACGGGGGCTGGCGCAGCGACACGCAGCGAGTGAAGGCTGGGGGGCTGCTTCATGCTGCGAAGATGGCCGTTTGCGGCGCATCGTTGCCGCGCGCGTGGCCGCGGTACATGCCTTCGGTGTTGAAGGCCAGGCTCAGGTTGCCGTGGCGGTCCACGGCGATCAGGCCCCCGGTGCCGCCGATGGCCGGCAGCGACTGCTGCACCACCGCGTGCGTGGCGGCCTCGAGCGTGGCGCCGCCGTAGGCCATGCGCGCGCACACGTCGTAGGCAGCGGCCACGCGGATGAACATCTCGCCGCTGCCGGTGCACGACACCGCCGCCGTTCGGTCGTCGGCATAGGTGCCCGCGCCGATCAGCGGCGAATCGCCGATGCGGCCGACGCGCTTGTTGGTCATGCCGCCGGTGGAGGTGGCGGCGGCCAGGTGGCCGTGCATGTCGAGCGCGACCGCGCCGACGGTGCCGAACTTCTTGTCCTCGTCGAGTGGCGTGGCCGCCATCGAGGCGCCTTCATGGTCCGTCACCACGCGGCCGGTGCCGCGCACGCGGTGCAACTGCTGGCGGCGGGCCTCGGTGGAGAAGAACGAGGGATCGACCATCTCCAGCCCGTGTTCGCGCGCGAAGGCCTCGGCGCCCGCGCCGGCCAGCAGCACGTGGGCGCCGTCCTGGAGCACGGCGCGCGCGGCGCGCACCGGGCGGCGCACATGGCACACGCCGGCAATGGCGCCGGCGGCGAGCGTGGCGCCGTCCATCACGGCGGCGTCGAGTTCATGCGTTTCGTCATGAGTGAACACTGCGCCGTGGCCGGCGTTGAAGAGCGGGCACTCCTCGAGCAGCTCGACCGCCAGGCAGGCGGCGTCGAGCGCCGGAGCGCCCTTCAGCAGCATCGCCTGCGCGGCGGCCACGATGCGGTTCAGCGCGTCGTGGTACGCCTGCGCCTGTGCGGCGCTGGTGGTAGCGGCGCTGATGGTGCCGGCGCCGCCGTGGATGGCGATCACGGGCACGTGGGTCTGGATCATCGGGAAGCTTTCTTCTTTTTCGCGCCGGCGCCGGCAGCGGTGCCGTGCGGGGTAGATGTTTCGAATGTGTCGTCGACGCGGGCCACGAGGCCGCCGCCCGCGGCGTTGCCGCGCGGCAGGCCGTTGGCGCCGTGCAGCCACGGGCGCACCGCATGCAGGATGCGGCCGGCGGACTGCACCGGGTCGGGCGCGCGCAGCGCCACTGCACTGGTGAGCGCTTCGATCAGCGCGAGCACGCTGGTCTCGCAGTTCGGCCGGTAGCTGGTTTCCGTCTGGCAATACAGCGCCACCTCGGCCAGCGGCGCCAGCGGCGAGCTGGGGCGGTCGGTGAGCGCGATCACGGCGCACTCCTGGCTGCGCGCGATCTGCGCGAGGGCCACCGTGTCGGTCAGGTAGCGGGGGAAGGTGAGGGCGATGAACACGTCCTGCGGGCCGGCGTGCATCAGCGTGCGCGCGGCGTGCGTCACGCCGCTCACGCCCGAGAGCAGGCGCACGTCGCTGCAACTGCCGTCCAGCCCGTGCTGCAGCAGGCCCGCGAGCCATGCGCTGGCGCCGAAGCCTGCGATGTAGACCGAGCGCGCCTTGCCGATGCGCTCCACCGCGGCTTCGCAGGCGGCGTAGTCCAGCGTCTGGCGCGTCGCGTCGATGTTGCGGCGGCTCTCGTCGAGCGCGGTGGCGAACACCTCGGCCACGGTCGACGGGCGCTCCAGGTTGCCGCGCAGGCGCTCCACCGGCGCCACCAGCTGCTCGAAGCCGCGCACGAGTTCGGCGCGGAAGGTGGCGTAGCCGTCGAAGTCCAGCGCGCGCGCGAAGCGGTTGGCCGTGGCGACCGACACGCCGACCGCCGCGGCAAGCTCGTCGATGGGCAGCGTGGCGACCTGCAGGGGATGCTCGAGCACGTAGTCGGCCACCTGGCGATGCGAACGCGTCAGCCGCGGCAGCGCCTGCGCGATGCGCTGTGCCACGGTGGTGCCTGGGGTGTCGACAGTGCTGCTCATGAATGGTGCGGGGCGCCCGAAAGTGTGCGTTTTTTGAAAACCAGTTTACAAATATAAGTCAAACAAGAAAATTTTCTGTCATTTTTGATCGTGTTTGCAAGGAGCGGGCCAGCGGTGAAGGTGGATCGAGGTGGAAGGCGAAGGGCGCAGCGCCTTTGCTGGCGCGGTGTTCGCTGGTCCGACCAGGGCGTCCTAGGGATTTCCCTTGTGCCGTCGTTTTCGTGTCTTTCGAGGCCGGCGTTTCGCGGCCTGCGACCCTTTGCGGCGCGTGAACCTGTCTAAAGCGAACGGTCGAGTGACGTCGCGGCTGTTGCCGAGCTCCGAGGTTGCAACGGTCGGCGTTCGCCGATGCCGCAATCAACGGCGTTGCGGCATCGGTCGAGCTGCGTCTGCTGACGGCTGCACTCGCCGTCGGCGCGCCGAAGGACGGCGTGCCCGGGATTGGCGTCCCGAAGCACCTCTGGATCTTTCAATGGAGACCATTCAATGGTTGCTTCTGCTCGCTTGCGCACGCCATCTTCCGCCGCCCCCGAAATCGGCCATGCCGAAACTCTCGCCATCCAGGCCTGCGACGACACCGACAGTCTTCGCGAGGTTTTGCATGCCTACACATGCATCGAGAAACTCATTGAACCCGCCGAGTTGGGCGACACCGACCGGCTTCATCCGACGCGCACGGAGCTGGCCGCACTGCTCGGCCTGGTGAATCTCGAAATGAACCGCCGGCTCGATGAGATCGACGCAACGCTCCAATCGATGCGCGCCGGACTCGACGGCCTGACTACCGGAGCAGCCCCAGCCAGCTGAAGGCCCGGCCGGCCGCATAAAGACCCAGCCCGAACACCGCGTGCGTGACGAGGCTGTGCATGCGCGCCACTGCGGGGCGCGGCGTGCGGCTTGCCGCAATGCCTGCGCCCATGCCCGGCTGCAGCACGAAGAACGGCGCGGCCACGCCCGCGATGCCGACGATCAGCGCAGGGCCGGGCGTCGGGTTGCTTGCCCAGCCGATGCCCCAGCCGGCCAGCAGCACGGCAGCGAACGCGATGCCGATGGCGTAATGGGCCGTCCATCCGATCAGCCGCTCATGCGGCACGGACGGCGTTGCACCGATGGAGGCGTGGTGAAAGCGGCCGCGCGTCAGGTAGACCAGCCAGCGGCCGACCAGCGCGTAGTCCATCGCGGGAACGCCGAACAGCCGCTGGCGCAAGACGGCCCAGAGGTCCATCGTCGCCGTCGCGCCGGCGCCGATCGCGAGGGCGTGCATCAGGCAGAGGGTTGCATCGTCGGTCATGCGGCGGGGCCTTCCGCGCGGGCGCCGATCGACCAGCACGCCGCAACGAAACGGACCTCCTCGCCGTGGACGAACGGCTCGAACGCGGCGCGCACCACATCGATGACCGCCGCGCGGGTCTGCGCGTCGGCCTCGCGCAGCGCGCCGCCGACCGGGCCCAGCCGGCTCAGGTAGCCGGCCAGGTCCGCTTCGGGCATCGCGCAGGGCACGTCGATCGGTTCGATCGCGATGTCGTGCCAGCCGCTGTCCTTCAAGATGGACCGGACCCGTTCCGCGTCGGCGAAGGCGAACTGGCCCGGGCCGCCGGCAGGGCGCGGCTGCAGTTTCGGCAGCAGCGGCGCCGCGGCGTGCTCCGCGGTGGTCATGAACAGGTTTTCCGCGGCGCTGCGCCAGGCAATGAACCGCACCGACGCATCGCGTGCCGCGGCGCGGTGCAGGTTGGCGAAGGCCCCCACGGGGTCGTCGAAGAACATCACGCCGAAGCGCGAGACGAGCAGATCGAAGCTGCCCGGAGCGAACACGTGGCTGCGGGCATCGGCGCAGACGAAGGTGGCCTGGCTGCCTTGCCGCGCGGCGCGCTCGCGTGCGGTGGCGATCATCGGCTGCGAGATGTCGATGCCGGTGCAGTGGCCAGCGCCGCCGAGCGCGCTTGCCACCGCGAGCGTGGTGGCGCCGGTGCCGCAGCCGACGTCGAGCACCCGTCGCGCGCCCGCGGTGCGCGCCGTCTCGGCCAGCAGCGCTTCGATGGGGCGGAAGAGATGGTCGAGCGTGGCCTGCGCATCGACCCAGGCGTGGCCCGACGGGCCGTTCCAGAGCCGGGCCTGTTCGCTGCCCGCGGGCTGGGTGGTTTCCATGATGTCGTTTCCTTTGGCTTGCCTTCCAGAGGCGGAAACCGCACTATGCGAGCTAAAGCCGACTTGAGGTCAAGAGGGAGGTGCAGGAAATGACGCATCTGGACATCAGCGAGGTGGCGCAGCGCTCCGGCGTGCCGGCCTCCGCATTGCGCTACTACGAGGAGAAGGGGCTGATCGTTTCGACCGGCCGGCGTGGCCTGCGCCGGCTGTTCGACCCCGGCGTGCTGGAGCGGCTGGCGCTCATCGCGCTGGGCCGCAGCGCGGGCTTCTCGCTCGACGACATCGCACGCATGTTCGGCGCCGACGGCCAGCCGCGCATCGACCGGCTGATGCTCACCGCCAAGGCCGACGAGCTCGACCGCACCATCCGCAACCTGAGCGTCATGCGCGATGGGCTGCGGCACGCGGCGGTGTGCTCGGCACCGAGCCACATGGAGTGCCCGAAGTTCCGGCGCATCCTGCGCAAGGCGGAGGCAGGCGCAGCCAGGGAGAAGCGAACCAAGGCGGCGCCCCGCCCACCCAAGGGGAAAGCGGGGGCCCGGGAGCGATCTTCGAAAGCGGATCCGTAGCGCGTTCGCCCGCCGGTCGCCGATCAGTACGACATCATCGAAAGCTTGCGCGGACCGTCGAACTCGGTCGTCTTGATGTTGCCGACCCATTTGCCGGGCGCGTCGGGCCGCAGCTGGACGGGATCGTTGACGGCGTAGGCGGTGTGCACCTTCCACGTGAGGCTGTTGTCGGGAACGCGCTTGAGCACGACGCGGACGTTCTTCATCATCACGGCCTCGACGTGGAGATAGGCGAGCAGGTCCGACAGGTTGGGGAAGCGCACCTTGACCATCTTCTCCGCGAGCTTGGCAGGAAACTCCCCGCGTTTCTTCCTGATTTCCCGGTAGGTCATCTGGTCGTGGAGAGACACCGTGGGGCCCCAAAGCACACGGGCCCCGGCGAGGAAGTCTTCCATCGCTTCCTCGAACTCCTCCTTGGTGCGCTTGGTCTCCGTCTTGTCCCGAACGAAGCTGACCCCGGCGTATTGCGAGCCTGCGCTCACGATGCACTCGATGTACTTGTACTTCTCCCACTTGCGCGTCCTGGCATGTCCGGTCTCCATCTCGGCCAACCTGCCGCCCTGCAGGTGCCGGCTGATGCTCTGAGCCTTGGTGAGAGCCAGGGTCTCGACCTCCGGGCCGAGAAACGCACCGACGCTGTCGGCCGGGGCATAGCGGATGTTCCGCGTGGGCGCCGGGAGACTGCCGGTTCCGCCGGTCGATTTCTCCCATTCCTGGATCTGCGCCCGCACACCGGTCAGCGCGAAGGGCTGGTCGGGCGTCTCTCCCGTCATCAGACGTACGAGCTGTGCCTCCCAGCCGGTCTGGTAGCCGTGTCTCGAGATCGTGTGAAAGGCCGTCTGCTTGGCGCCCTTGCTGATCTCGTCGGCAAGCAGGACCTCGTGCTCGGCGAAGGTCGTGGCCCGCTTGCCGATGAATTTCTCAAGAGCCTTGTATTCGTCCCTGGACAGACCCATCGGCATGTGTTCTTCCCCTTCCTTGAGTGGACGGGAAATCTACGATGGATCGTCTGCTTTGCCAACGCATGCGAAAGCACGCGGAACACACCGCGAACGCGGAGAAAAGTATTCCGTCATCTTGTGTTGTGCCTCGCCATGCGTCTTGTCGGGCATTCTGTCCGGCGCGCCGGTGGAGTCCGTCGGCCGGCAGGCCCTGCTCACGCGGCCGGCTTCTCCATGAACACGCTGAACGGGTCGGGTCCATACCCGCCGAACGGCCCGCGGTGTTCGTACCCCGAGCGTGCATAGAACGCGATGGCTTCGGGTTGGCTCGGGCCGGTCTCCAGCATGAACGTCAGGCAGCCCCTGGCCTTCGCTTCATTCTCGAGAAAGCCCAGCAACTGCGCGGCGATGCCTTGCCCGCGGCTCTCGGGCCGCACGAACATGCGCTTGAGTTCGCCGAACTCGGTGCCGACGACGATGGCGCCGCAGCCGACGGCGCGGCCCTGGCCGTCGCGTGCGACGGCGAAGAGCACGTTCGGCGCCGAGAGCGCCGCAACGTCGATGCCGTGATGGCTCTCGGGCGGATACAGCGGCTTCTGGTAGGCGTCGAGCGCATCGATGAGCGCGACGACGTCGGGCTGCGCGGGGCTTTCGAGGGAGATCTGCATCGGGCGATGTTACTGAGCCCGACAGGGCGAGCGGGCCCTGCGCAAAGCCTACCCCGGCACAGGGTTCAAGGCTTCGCCCAACAATGCCTGCGGCGGCGGGCCGGTCGGCCTGCCGGTTGATCGAACATGCATGCGCAAAGGAGTAGCACTTTGGAATACCGTCATCTGGGCAGATCGGGCCTCAAGGTCCCCGTGTTGAGCTTTGGCACCGGCACGTTCGGAGGCAAGGGCGAGTTCTTCAGTGCGTGGGGCAGCACCGACGTGGCCGAGGCGCGCAAGCTGATCGACATCTGCCTCGAGGCAGGCGTCAACATGTTCGACAGCGCCGACATCTATTCGGCCGGCTCGGCCGAGTCGGTCCTGGGCGAGGCGATCAAGGGCCGCCCGCGCGACGAGCTGCTGATCTCCACCAAGGCCACCTTCCGCAGCGGCAAGGGCGCCAACGACGTGGGCTCGTCGCGCCATCACCTGGTGGCGGCGGTCGATGCGGCGTTGCGGCGCCTGGGCACCGACTACATCGACCTGTTCCAGCTGCACGGCTTCGATGCGAGCACGCCGGTGGAAGAAACGCTCGCGACGCTCGACGACCTGGTGCGTGCGGGCAAGCTGCGCTATATCGGGGTGTCGAACTTCTCGGGCTGGCACCTGATGAAGTCGCTGGCGGTGTCCGAGCGCCACGGGCTGGCGCGCTACGTGGCGCACCAGGCGTACTACTCGCTGGTCGGGCGCGACTACGAATGGGAGCTGATGCCGCTCGGCATCGACCAGGGCGTGGGCGCCGTGGTGTGGAGCCCGCTGGGCTGGGGGCGCCTCACGGGCAAGATCCGCCGCGGCCAGCCGCTGCCGGCCAACAGCCGCCTGCCTGTGACGGCCGACATGGGCCCGCCGGTGCCCGACGAACTGCTGTACCGCGTGGTCGAGGCGCTCGAGAAGGTCGGCGCCGAAGTCGGCAAGACAGTGCCGCAGGTCGCGCTGAACTGGCTGCTGCAGCGCCCGACGGTGTCCAGCGTGGTGGTCGGCGCGCGCGACGAGGCGCAGCTGCGGCAGAACCTCGGTGCGGTGGGCTGGAACCTCACGCCCGCGCAGGTGGCCGAGCTCGATGCGGCGAGCGTCACGACGCGCAGCTACCCTTACTGGCACCAGCAGGGGTTCCTCGAGCGCAACCCGAATCCGGTCTAGGGGTTCGCCGTCAGGCTGGCGTCAATCCCAGCACCCAGCGCTTGAAGTCTTCCAGCGCCCCGGAGGCCGGCCGGCCTTCGGGGTACGCGAAGTAGTAACCCTGGGGCACGTCGAGGTGCCGGTCGACCGGGATCACGAGCTCGCCGGTGCGAAGCTCGTGCTCGATCAGGATGCGTGGCGCCAGGCCCACGCCCATGCCGGCCGCGGTGGCGGCGACCACCATGGTGAAGAGCTCGTAGCGCGGTCCGCGCGATGCGTGCACCGTGTACTCCCACTCCTGCTGCGCATACCAGTCGCGCCATGCGTGGGCGCGCGTGCTCAGGTGCACGTGGCGGCAGCGCTCGAAGCCGGCCTCGTCCCATGGGCCGTGCGCGTCGCGGAAAGCGGGGCTGCAGATGGGCACCATCTCGCCTTCGGAAAAGATCAGCCCGCCGCGCGTGTCGGGCCAGAACTGGTCGCCGAAGTAGATGGCCGCGTCGTAGGCGTTTTCCTGGAACGAGAAGGGCTGCGAGCGCGCCGACAGGTTCACCGTGATGTTCGGATGCCGCCGGCTGAACTCCGGCAGCCGCGGAATGAGCCATTGCGTGGCAAAGGTCGGCACCACGGCCAGTTCGAGCACGAAGCCCATCTCGTGGCCGGCGCTGATTTCCAGCGTGTCGCGGCGGATCTGGTCGAGATGCCGGCGGATGCGCGCGGCATATTCGCGGCCCACGTCGGTCAGCGTCAGGCGCTTGCGCACGCGCGAGAACAGCGGCACGCCCAGCCGCTGCTCGAGCATGGCCACCTGCCGGCCGACCGCGCTCTGCGTGAGCGCCAGCTCGCTCGCCGCGCGGGTGAAGCTCCCCAGCCGCGCCGAAGCCTCGAAGGCCTGCAGCGCGCCGAGGTTGGGAATGTCTTTTCTCATCGGCGCTATTCTGCAAGCTGCGTGCGGGTGGACGCGCGACAGGAAAGGCACTTCATGCGTCGTGTGGTGATCATCGGAGGCGGGGCGATCGGTTCGGCCATCGCTTATTTCCTGACCCGCGACCCCGAAGGCGAACCCTTCGAGGTCACCGTGGTCGAGCGCGACTTCTCCTACCGCCAGGCGTCATCGGCGCTGTCGGCCAGTTCGATCCGGCAGCAGTTTTCCACCGCCATCAACATCGGGATGTCGCGTTACGGCATCGACTTCTTTCGCGCGCTGGGCGAGACGCTGCGCGTGGGCGACGACGTGCCCGACATCGGACTGGTCGAGCCGGGCTACCTGTACCTCGCGTCGCCCACCGGCGTGGATGTGCTGCGCGAGAACCATGCGATGCAGAAGGCACACGCGGTCGACGTGGTGTTGATGACGCCCGGCGAGTTGAAGGCGCGCTTTCCATGGATCTCCACCGAGGGCGTGGCACTCGCCTCGCTCGGGCTGTCGGGCGAGGGCTGGTACGACGGCTACAGCGTGCTGCAGGCCTTCCGCAGGAAGGCGGCGTTGCAGGGCGCGCGCTACCTGCAGGCGCATGCGACGGGCTTGCAGTGCGAGGGCTGCAGCGTGAAGGGCGTCCAGCTCGAAGACGGCCGCGTGCTGGCGGCCGACGTCGTCGTCAACGCTGCCGGCGCGTGGGCCGCAAAGGTGGCTTCCTGGGCCGGCATCGACTTGCCGGTGCGAGGCCGCCGCCGCAGCGTGTTCAGCTTCTCATGCCCCGAGGCGCTGCCCGGTTGTCCGTTGCTCATCGACACCTCCGGCATCTGGCTGCGGCCCGAGGGGCGCCAGTTCATCTGCGGCTTTGCGCCGGCAGAACAGGACGACCCCGACGACGCGCCACTCGACGTCGAGTACGAAGCGTTCGAGCGCCGGGTCTGGCCCGCGCTGGCCGAACGCATACCGGCCTTCGAGGCCGTGCGCATGACCGGTGCCTGGGCCGGCTACTACGAGATGAACGTGTTCGACCACAACGCCATCCTCGGCCTGCATCCCGGCTGCGACAACCTCTATTTCGCCAACGGCTTCTCGGGGCACGGCCTGCAGCAATGCCCGGCGGCGGGGCGCGGCGTGGCGGAGCTGATCCGCTTCGGCGCGTACCGCAGCCTCGACCTGTCGCCGCTGTCCTTCGCGCGCATCCTGGAGAACCGGCCGCTGCTCGAGAAGAACGTGATCTAGGTTTTGCCGCAGCGAGGGCGTACGATCTTCGCCAGAGAGGTGCTTCCAACCATGACCGCACAGACACTCATCGATACCGCCCGCGCGCTGGTCGCCGGGGACAAAGGCCTGCTCGCCATGGACGAGAGCAACGCCACCTGCAACAAGCGCTTCGCGGCGCTCGGCATCCCGCAGACCGAGGCGGCGCGGCGCGACTGGCGCGAGCTGATCGTCACCGCGCCAGGCCTGGCCGACAGCATCAGCGGCGCGATCCTGTTCGACGAAACCATCCGCCAGAAGACCGGCGCAGGCCTGGGCTTCGCGAGTGCGCTGCAGGGTGTCGGCATCATCCCGGGCATCAAGGTCGACACGGGCGCGAAGCCGCTGGCAGGCCACCCGGGCGAGACAGTCACCGAAGGCCTCGACGGCCTGCGCGAGCGCCTGTCGGAGTACAGCGCGATGGGCGCGCGCTTTGCCAAGTGGCGCGGCGTGATCGCCATCGGCAATGGTTTGCCGACCCGCGCATGCATCCGCGTGAACGCGCATGCGCTCGCACGCTATGCCGCGCTGTGCCAGGAAGCCGCGATCGTGCCCATCGTCGAGCCCGAGGTGCTGATGGACGGCGACCATTCGCTCGCGCGCTGCGCCGAGGTCACGGAAGAAGTCCTGCACCGCACCTTTGCCGAACTGCGCGCGCAGGGCGTGGTGCTCGAAGGCATGCTGCTGAAGCCGAACATGGTGCTGCCGGGGTTGAAGGCCGCCACGCAGGATGCTGTGGAGGCCGTGGCACAGGCCACGGTCGACTGCCTGCTTCGCACCGTGCCCGCCGCCGTGCCCGGCGTGGCCTTTCTCTCCGGCGGGCAGGCGGCGCACGTCGCGTCGGCCCGCCTGAACGAAATGAACGTCCGGTTCAAGTCGCGCATGCCCTGGGCACTGACCTTCTCGTTCTCGCGCGCGGTGCAGCAGCCGGCGCTCGATGCGTGGAAGGGCGACGCCGCCAACGTGGCTGTGGCGCAGCAGGCGCTGGTTCTCCGCACCCGGGCCAACCAGGCCGCGCGCCGCGGCATCTACAAGGAAGAGGCACAGGCACGCGCATGACGACTCCCCAGGACCTGTACCGCCAGAAGCTGGCATCTCCCGCCGATGCCGTGCGCCAGGTGCGCAACGGGGACATGATCGTCGTGCCGACCGGCGTCGGCGAGCCGCCTACGCTGCTGACCGCACTGTCGGACCAGCGCCGCGATTTCCGCGACGTGAAGGTCGCGCAGATCCTCGCGATGCGCAAGTACGCCTACATCGACCCCGAGACGGTGGAGCACGTGCGGCACGTGGCGCTGTTCTTCGGCGGCGCCACGCGGGCGGGCGGCCAGGAGGGCTGGATCGACTTCGTCCCCAATTATTTCTCGGAGATCCCGGCGCAGATCGAACGCGGCCAGATAACGGCCGACGTGGTCTTCAGCATGGCCTCGCCGATGGATGCGCACGGCTACTTCGCGTTGAGCCTGGGCGCCGACTACACCATGGCCGCCATTGCCAGGGCGCGTGCCGTGGTGCTCGAGGTGAACCCGAACGTGCCGTTTGCCTACGGCGCCTGCCACGTGCACGTGTCGCAGGTGGCCGCGCTGGTCGAGAACGAGGCGCCGGTGATGGAGGTCGGGCTGCCGAAGATCGGCGTGGTGCAGGAGGCCATCGGCAAGTACGTGGCCGACCTGATCGACGACGGCTCGACATTGCAGATCGGTTACGGCGGCATCCCCGACGCGGTGGTCATGCAGCTGACCGGCAAGCAGGACCTGGGCATCCACACCGAGATGATCGGCGACGGCATCCTCACGCTGGTGGAGAGCGGTGCGGTCACCAACCGTCGCAAGAACTACCTGCCGGGCAAGTCGGTCGCGACCTTCGCGCTGGGATCGGCCAAGCTCTACCGCTTCATGGACCGCAACCCCGCGCTGGAGATGCATCCGGTGAACTTCACCAACGATCCGGCGCTGGCCGGGCTCAACGACAACCTCGTGGCGATCAACGCGACGATGCAGATCGACCTGCTGGGCCAGTGTGGCTCCGAAAGCCTGGGCCACGCGCCGTATTCGGGCACGGGCGGGCAATCGGACTTCGTGCGCGCGGCCAACCGGTCGCGCGGCGGCAAGGCCTTCATCGTGCTGCCGTCCACGGCCAAGGGCGACACCATTTCGCGCATCGTGCCGTCGCTGTCGCCCGGCACGCACCTGAGCACGAGCAAGAACGACATCAACTACGTCGTCACCGAGTACGGCGTGGCGCAGTTGCGCGGCAAGTCGGCCAGGCAGCGTGCGCAGGAGCTGATCGGCATCGCCCACCCCGATTTCCGCGCGGAGCTGACGCAGCAGGCAAGACTGCTGAAGCTGCTGTAGGCCCGCGGCGCCAGCCGGCCGGTCAGCCCGCCCTGGCCGCCTTCACCAGCGAAGGCGTGGCCTTGTAGCTCTCGGGAAACAGCTTCTTCAGGTCATCGATCTTCGGCATGTCGTTGATCGCGATGTAGGGCTGGCTCGGATGCAGCGTGAGGTAGTCCTGGTGGTAGTCCTCGGCCGCGTAGAAGGGCTTGGACAACTCCACCGTGGTCGCCAGTGGCTTGCCGAAGGTCTTGGCCTGGTTCAGTTGCGCGATGTAGGCCGTGGCGATGCGCGCCTGCTCGGCGTTCTCCGCGAACACGGTGGAGCGGTATTGCGTGCCGGTGTCGGGGCCCTGGCGGTTGAGCTCGGTCGGGTCGTGCGCCACCGAGAAGTAGATCTGCAGCAGCTTGCCGTAGCTGACCTGTTGCGGGTCGTAGGTGATGCGCACCGACTCGGCGTGGCCGGTGCGGCCCGAGCCCACTTCGTCGTAGTGAGCCGTCTTGGCGTCGCCGCCGGCATAGCCCGACACGGCATTGCTCACGCCCTTGACGCGCTGGAACACGCCTTGCACGCCCCAGAAGCAGCCGCCGGCGAACACGGCAGTCTCGGTCTTGGCAGCGGGCGCCGTCAGGTCGGCCGTGGGTGCGGGCACGCGGCGGGCGGTTTCGGCGAACGAAGGCACGGCATGCCAGACCAGCGCGGCGGCGGCCAGGGTACCGGCAGTGAGGGCGAGGGATTTCATGGTGAAAGTTCCTTTGGGGGAGAGACATTGACGCCGAACTGCTCCGGCGTCAATGCGGCGGTCACGCAATCGCGTGGATGCGCGGCGAAGGCGCCGCGTCGGCTTACTTCTTCATCTCGTCCTTGCCCATGCTGTCCTTCTTCATGGCGTCCTTGGACATCGAGTCCTTCTTCATCGCGTCCTTGGACATGCCGTCCTTGGCCATCGAATCCTTCTTCATGGCGTCTTTCGACATCGAATCCTTCTTCATGGCGTCGTTTGCCATCGAATCCTTGGCCATGCCGTCCTTGGCCATGGTGTCAGCGGCAAAGGCCGAGGCGCCGGCCAGGGCGATGCAGGAGGCGAGCAGGGTGGCGGTGAGCTTGTTCATTGGGTGTCTTCCTGTTGAGTCGATTTCGTTTGGAAGGCCGTTCCGGTTACACCGGCTGCGGCCACGCGCTTTCTTCGGCAGTCGAGCGGCTGCGGCAGCCCCTCAGCTCCCTCCGAACCAGTTGTAGCCCTGGTCTTCCCAGTAGCCACCTGAATAGGTGTTGGTCACGAACATCGCCTTGATGTGCTTCGGGTTCTTGTAGCCGAGCTTGGTCGGCATGCGCAGCTTCATCGGGAACCCGTACTTGGGCGGCAGCGGCTGGCCGTCGTAGGTGAGCGTCAGCAGCGTCTGCGGATGCAGCGCGGTGGGCATGTCGATGCTGGTGTAGTAGTCGTCCGCGCACTTGAAGCCGACGTACCTGGCCGTGGTGTCCGCGCCGATGCGGCGCAGGAAGTCGGCAAATCGCACGCCGCCCCACTTGCCGATGGCACTCCAGCCTTCCACGCAGATGTGCCGCGTGATCTGGTCGTGCTGCGGCATGGCGCGCAGCTCGTCCAGCGTCCACGCATGCCTGTCGGCGACCATGCCGGTCACCTCGAGCCTGTAGCTTGCCTCGTCGACCTCGCGGACCTCGTCCTCGCCGTAGTAGGCGTTGAACGGGAAGGGCCGGGTGATCTCGGCCTCGGTGTAGGTCGGCGCGAGTTGCGTGGGACTGAAGATCAGCCCCTGCACCCTGTCGTTGAAGCGCGAGATCTTCGTGAGCGCGGCTTCCACCTGGGCGTTGTCGCTGATGCTGCAGCCGGTCAGCATCGAGAGGCCTCCGAGCGTGAGCGAGCGCTGCAGGAAGGCGCGGCGCGATGGCTGGTCGAGCTTCTTCGCAATCAGCGTGCGGGCCTCGTGCAGCACGGCGTCGCCGTCGATGCCGGTGGCGCGCAAGAGAGTGGGTGCTTTGAAGATCTTCATGGCGGGGTCACTGCTTCGGCGCGCGGCCGCGGATCATGGTCAGGAGCGTGCGGGGCACCAGCGCCACCATCACGAGGTGCACCGCGACGAAGCCGACGATGGCGGCCATCGCGAAAAAATGGATGCGCCGCGCGAACTCGTAGCCGCCCATCAGGTCGCGCAGCACGGCGAACTGCACCGACTTCCACAGCACCAGGCCCGACAGCACGATCACGATCAGGTCGAGCATCACGAACAGGTAGGCCAGCTTCTGCACGCTGTTGTAGTGGCGCGGGTCGGCGTGCGAGAGCTTGCCCTTGAGCGCGGCCACCAGGTCATGCCGGACGCCGGCCGGCGTCACCGGAAAGAACTTGCGGGCGAGCCGGCCGCTGGCGACGTTCAGGGCCAGGTAGACGAGGCCGTTGAACACCAGCAGCCACATCGCCGCAAAGTGCCACTGCAGCGCGCCGCCGAGCCAGCCGCCGAGCGTGATGACGGTGGGGATGGTGAACGGGAAAAACGGCGAGGCGTCATAGATGCGCCAGCCGCTGGTCACCAGCACCAGAACGGCCAGCGCATTGAGCCAATGCGTGATGCGCATCCACAGCGGGTGGATGGGACGGGCATCGGCCGCAGCGGCGGGAGGGGCGATGGCGGTGCTGTGCATGGGGCGGATTGTTGGGCGCACCCCATGGCCGATTCATCACGCAAGGTTCAATTAATCGTGATAACTCGGCGGGCCGTATCGCGGGACAATCGCGTCCATGGACCCATCCAAGCGCGTGCTGATCGTCGAGGACGACGCCCACATTGCCGAACTCCTGCGCATGCACCTGCGCGACGAGGGCTACGCCGTCGAGCATGCGGCCGACGGCCACGCCGGCCTGCGCGAACTCGAGCGCGGCAACTGGGACGCGCTGGTGCTCGACCTGATGCTGCCCGGCATCGACGGCCTCGAGATCTGCCGGCGCGCCCGCGCCATGACGCGCTACACGCCGATCATCATCATCAGCGCGCGCTCGAGCGAGGTGCACCGCATCCTGGGCCTGGAGCTGGGCGCGGACGACTACCTGGCCAAGCCGTTCTCGGTGCTGGAACTGGTGGCGCGCGTGAAGGCGCTGCTGCGGCGCACCGATGCGCTGGCACGCAAC
Source organism: Variovorax paradoxus (assembly GCF_902712855.1). Taxonomy (NCBI): domain Bacteria; kingdom Pseudomonadati; phylum Pseudomonadota; class Betaproteobacteria; order Burkholderiales; family Comamonadaceae; genus Variovorax; species Variovorax paradoxus. The sequence goes on along the minus strand of NZ_LR743507.1, from coordinate 3,640,771 downwards.
GCGCGGCTGGAGTCGGGCAGCCTCACGCTGGGCAACCTCGACATCGAGCCGCTCGCGCGCGAGGTGCGGGTGGACGGCAGGCTCATCGAACTCACGCCGCGCGAGTTCGACCTGCTGTACTTCTTCGCGCGCAACCCCGGCAAGGTGTTCTCGCGCCTCGACCTGCTCAACCAGGTGTGGGGCTACCAGCACGATGGCTACGAGCACACGGTGAACACGCACATCAACCGGCTGCGCACCAAGGTCGAGGCCGATCCGGCCGAGCCGCGGCGCATCCTCACCGTATGGGGGCGCGGTTACAAGCTCTCGGCCACGGGCACGGAGGAGGGCGCGCCGTGATTGCGTGGGCCACGCTTTCGCGCCGGCTTTCGGCCGTGTTCGCGGTGCTGCTGCTGGTGTGCTGCGGCGCCTCGGTGTGGCTGCAGGTGCGTTCCAGCGGCATGCACGAGCAGGAGCTGATCCAGCGGCTGTCGGGCGGGCTCGCCGCGCACATCGCGGAGAACGCCGAGCTCATGGAGCCCGGCGGCCTGAACCAGGGCGCGGTGAAGGACCTGTTCGACAAGCTCATGGCCGTCAACCCGAGCGTGGAGGTCTACGTCCTGGGGCTGGACGGCCGCATCGAGGCGCAGGCCGCGCCGCCCGGCCACCTGAAGCGCGACAAGGTCGACCTGGCCCCGGTGCGCCGGCTGCTGTCTGGCGCGCCGCTGCCGATTGCCGGCGACGATCCGCGCAGCCCGGCGGGCAGCAAGGTGTTCAGCGCCGCGCCGCTGCGCATGGGCGGGCGCGACGCCGGCTATGTGTACGTGGTGCTGCAGGGCGAGGACCACGACGCGCTGGTCGCCAGCGCGGTGGCCGACAACGTGCTGCGGACCACGCTCTGGTCGATGGGGCTGGTGGCGCTGCTCGGGCTGCTGGCGGGGCTGGCGGCGTTCCGGCTCATCACGCGGCCGCTGCGCGAGCTGACCTCGGCGGTGAAGCGCTTCGAGACCGAGGGCATCGCCTCGCTCGAAAGCCAGGCGCCCACGCTGCAGCGGCTCTCGCATGGCACCGACGAGATCGCGCAGCTCGGCCAGGCCTTCGCGCAGATGACGCGCCGCATCGCCGAGCAGTGGCGCGAGCTCACTCTGCAGGACCAGCAGCGCCGCGAGCTGTTCGCCAACATTTCGCACGACCTGCGCACGCCGCTCACGTCGCTGCACGGCTACCTCGAGACGCTGCTGCTCAAGTCCGGCACGCTCGACGAGGCGGAGCGCCGCCGCTACCTCGAGATCGCGCTGGGCCAGAGCCGCAAGGTCGGCCGGCTCGCGCAGGAGGTGTTCGAACTCGCGCGGCTCGAGTACGGCGTGGTCAAGCCCGAGAAGGAGGAGTTCGCGCTGGCCGACCTGGTGCAGGACGTGTTCCAGAAATTCGAGCTGGCCGCCGAGGCGCGGCACCAGCGCCTGAAGCCCGACATCGCATCCGGCTTGCCGGTGGTGTCGGCCGACCTCGGCATGATCGAGCGCGTGCTGACCAACCTGCTGGACAACGCGATCCGCCACACGCCCGAGGGCGGCGAGATCGTGGTGCAGCTTCGGGCCGAGAACGGTGGCGTCACGGTGCAGGTGAGCGACACAGGTCCCGGCATTCCCGGCGAACTGCAGCCCGCGCTCTTCATGCGGCCCGTGTTCATGAGCGGCTCGCGCACCGACGGCGCGAGCAGCGGCGGGCTGGGCCTGGTGATCGTGAAGCGAATCCTGCAGCTGCACGGCAGCGACATCCGGCTGGTGCAGCAGCCCGACAAGGGGGCGGTGTTCCGCTTCCGGCTGGGCGGCGCGGCGGCCTGAGGCTCCGGGCTGGGGGCTTCCCGGTGGCCCCGCATTGGCAGGTCAGACCGGCGGTCCGACGTGCCGGTTCAGCCGCTCCAGCAGGCCCTTCAGGTCGAAACCCTGCGCGGCCAGCGCCTTCGGCACGATGTGGAAGAGCCGCGGCATCGGATAGAGCAGCACGAAGCGCTCGTCGTGGCGCCACTTGAGCACGTTCTGCCAGACGATCGTGTGATCGGTGTTCGGCAGCGTGAGGCGCAGGCCGTGGTCGAGCACCTCGGCATTGAACTCTTCCTGGATCGCCTTGTACTTGCGGTAGTGGCGCCGCGCCATCAGCGGCAGCACGATGAAGCGGGTGCCCAGCAGCACGCTGCCGCCGCCGACCAGTCCGCCGACCGAACCGGTCTGCACCAGCGGTGGACCGAAGGCCGCGGCCAGCGCCAGCAGCACGCCGATGGCGGCCACCAGCACCAGGCGCAGCGGCGTGAGCCGGGCGTAGAGCTTCATGGCGGCCAGGTAGTCGTCTTCGGAGATGCGGAAGGTCGCGGTCATCGGGGCTTTCATGGTTTGCCTGCGTGCGGCGGTCGATGCTACAAGAGCGGCGCGACAGCAGCCGACCTCACCGCAAGGAGACAAGCCACATGCCCGCCTTCGACACCGTCCTGATAGACAAGGACCCCCGGCACCCGCGCATCGCGCGGCTCGTGCTCAACCGGCCCGACAAGCTCAACGCCATCGGTGAGACGACGCCGTCGGAGATACGCAAGGCAGTGGAATGGGCCGAAGCCGACGACGAGGTGCACGTGATCGTCGTCGAGGGCGCAGGGCGCGCCTTCTGCGCCGGCTACGACCTCGGCGACTACGCGGAAGGCCACGGCCGCGACGACCGGGGCGACCACCCGTGCCGGCAGGAGAAGACGCCATGGGACCCGATGCTCGACTACGCTGCCATGAAGCGCAACACCGACGACTTCATGGCGCTGTGGCGCTGCCACAAGCCCACCATCGCGAAGGTGCATGGCTACGCAGTGGCCGGCGGCAGCGACATCGCGCTGTGCTGCGACCTGCTCGCCATGGCCGACGACGCGCGCATCGGCTACATGCCCACGCGCGTGTGGGGCTGCCCGACCACCGCGATGTGGACCTACCGGCTCGGCGCGCTGCGCGCCAAGCAGCTCATGTTCACCGGCGACACCATCGACGGCACGCAGGCGGCCGAGTGGGGGCTGGCGAATTTCTCGGTGCCGGCTGAGCAGCTCGAGGACGCCACGCTGAAGCTCGCGCAGCGCATCGCGGGCGTGCCGCGCTCGCACCTGATGATGCACAAGCTGGTGGTCAACCAGGTGTGGCATTCGATGGGGCTGGAGCAGAGCCAGATGTTCGCCACCGTGTTCGACGGCGTGACGCGCCACAACCCCGAGGGAATGTGGTTTCGCCGGCAGGCGGAGGCCGAAGGCTTCAAGAGCGCCGTCGCGTGGCGCGACAGCGGCCGTGACATTCCGGAGGGCGACGAGGCGAGGGCGCTCGTCGCGCAGCTCGAAGCGAAGCTCGCGGCGGCGCGGGCGGCCGTGCCGCCCGCGCGCTGACCGCCCGCTCGCCGGTCAGGGTGGGCAGGGGCGTGCCGCCGCGGCGCCCGGACGCGTCGCGTTGCTCGTGGCGCTCTCGTCGAGCGCGCTCAGCGGCCGCGTGAATGTGCACCCGTAGCTCGGCGCCGCCACCGTCGCGGCCGTGACCACGTCGTCGCCCGCCGGCTTCACGCCGTCACGCTCCCACTTGAACATCGCGTCGAAGGCCTCGACCTGCTCGGCAACGGTGAAGTCGCAATGCGAGATGCCGCGCACCGCGCGCTGCACCAGCCAGTTGCTGTTGCCCTTGGCCGCCACGCGCTTGTTGTAGATCTGTTCCATGCTGAAAGGCACGTACAGGTCGCCCAGCGTGTGCAGCGTGACCACCGGAATCCTGAATTCGCCGTTGGCCTTGGGAATCCAGCGCAAGCCGTCGGTGCGCAGGCGGTTGGCGTCGGCGGCCGCAGTGAGCTTGATGGCCGCGCTGTTCAACGCCGTCGAGCCCGCCGCATCGCCGTCGATCGTGTAGGTGAAGCGGTTGGTGTCCAGCGTGTTCCTGTTCAGGATGCCGTTGACCGTGCCGTCGCTGCCGAACACGCCCCACACCGCCGCGAACGAGCCGCCGGCGGCCAGCCCCAGGTCGAACATCGGGCGCTCGCCGCCGGTCAGGTTCTTCACCACCGAGGCGAACTTCACGCCCGTGGCCGTAGGCGTCGAAGGGAAGGTGGTGAACAGCGTGTTGGTGACCTGCGCGGAGATGTCCGACCAGTTCGGCGTCGGGTATTTCGGCAGGCCGGCGAGCGCCTGCGCCGCGACCTGCGCGCCTGCGAAGTAGTCGAACAGCTCGGTGTCGCCGACCACGCCGCACATCGGCACCGCGCCGTTGTACTTCACCTTGTGGTTGGCCGTGGCGTAGGCCTCGTCCTCGATGGCGGCAGCCGTGATGTGGCCGCCCATCGAGTGGCCGGTGATGTAGATCCGGTCGGGCGCGGCCAGTTCGCGCCCGGCCGCCTTGGCGATGGCGTTGAACTGCAGCGCCAGCGCGTTGGTGTCTTCCACGCCCGCGCGCACGTCGTAGAAGTTCTTGCTGTAGCTCGACGCGGCCCAGGCGAAGCCCTCCTGCAGCAGGTGGCGGCGGATCGACGGCGCATTCACCTGCAACAGGTTGCCGTCGCCGGCGTAGCCGTGCGCGTACATCACGAGCTTGCCGTTCCAGTTCTTCGGCACCTCGACGTTGTACTGCGCGCCGCCGATCATTCCGGCCCAGCGGCTCGTGCCTGCGTAGTCGAAGGTGTCGCCGCCGTTGGCCGGTGCCATGGCGGCAAAGGTCGTCGCCGCGGGGTCGGCCGGTGCGAACGAGGTGCGGCTGTCCTGAAGCCGCGTTTCTTCCGGCGCGGGGGTGGAGGAGGAGGGGCGGGGCGGTGGGTTGGGTGCGGGCGCCGGGGCCGGCGGCAGCACCGGCAGCGAGAAGCCGCCGCCGCCACCACCGCCGCCGCACGATGCGACGACGAGGCTGGCTGCCAGGGCAATGAATGTCAGGCGAGCTGAATGCATGGGTTGTCTCTCTCCGTTCCTGTTTCTTGTGGATTGAAAACCGGCGCGGCATGGCACCCGCGGTCTTGCAGAACGACCGTGCTATTTCCACCGGGCCGGCGGCGCAGCGTAGAGGTGTTGCGAACTGCGATGCTGCGGGATTTCCCGCAACAGCTATCGCATGCGCGACAGCGGCCGGGCGGCGCTCAGTCCTTGCGGCGCGTGACCACCACCGTGGCCTCGAGGCCTTCGTAGGCCTCGGCGTCGCCGTACCAGCTGCCCGAGATGGGCGCGGCCTGCGCCGGATCGCGCGTGACGCCCACGCGGATGAGCTGGCCGCTGCCCATCAGGTTGTTGGTCGGATCGAAGGCCAGCCAGCCGACGCCCGGCAGGTAGGCCTGCAGCCAGGCGTGGGTGGTGCCGGCGCCGGTCGTCGATTCGCCCTGCGCCTGCGCGGTGGTGTCGAGCGCGGCGTCGTAGATGTAGCCCGACACGAAGCGCGTCGCGATGCCCAGCCGGCGCGTGGCTTCCATCATCAGCAGTGCGTAGTCGCGGCAGCTGCCGCTGCCCAGGGCCAGCGTCTGCAGCGGTGTCTGGGTGCCTTCCTCGTCGCGCGCCTTGTATTGGAGGCTCTGGCCGATGTGCGCGTTCATGCGCGTGAGCACCTCGCGCGTGCTGTTGGGCTTGTCCGCGTGCAGGAACTGGTGGGCCCAGCGGATCAGCGTGCCCTGGCTGTCGTCGTCGTGGTGCGGGCGCAGGTAGTGCTCGAGGTCCAGGCGCTCCTGCAGGGTGTAGGCGAAGGGCAGGAATTCAGCCGCCGGGTCGAGCGCGAGCTGGTCCTCCTGCGCGGGCACGTGCTCGATGGTGAAGGAACAGACGATCCGCAGTTCGGTGGCTTCGCCCATCGGCTGCACCAGCGCCACCGAGTTGGAGTGCGGGTCCTGGATGAGCCGCGTGAAGGCCTGCGGGCTCACCTGCAGGTCGGTGGCCAGCACCCGCAGGTCATGGCTGTCGCGCGGGCGGAACATCACGCGGTGCAGGCCGAAGGTGACCGGCTTGTTGTAGCGGTAGACGGTGGTGTGCGTGATGTCGTACTGGGTGGCCATGCACCGCATTCTCACGCGTTCGCCGGGGCTGCGGGGTTTTGTCCGATACTCGGCGCCGCCCGGCGGCCGCCGGCTTCGCACGCTTTCCAGGAGACCGGCTCGCCATGTATTCCGCCACCTTCATCTTCGCGAAGAAGCAGTTCGACGACGAGTTCCACCGGCTGGACCAGGCCATCGCCGAGGCTGCGAAATCGCTGCCCGGCTACCTCGGCGAGGAGACGTGGGAGAACGCGGGCAACGGGCTGGTCTCGAACGTGTACTACTGGGACTCGCTCGACAGCCTGCAGGCGCTGATCCACCATCCCGTGCACCGGCAGGCCAAGGCCGCGCAGGCGAACTGGCTCGACGGCTACAAGGTGGTCGTCTCCGAGGTGCTGCGCACCTATGGCGACAGCCGCATCGACCATCTGCTGGCGTCCGCGGCGCCGGCCGCCGGCTGAGCGATGCCCGAAGCGCTCGGCCTCGTCCAGGTGCTGGGCGGCCTGGCGACCGGCATCTTCGCGGACGCGATGGGCGGCCTGCTCGGCGTCAGCCCCGGCGGTGCGCTGGTGCCCGCGCTGGCATTGATGCCGGGCCTGGGCCAGCACGATGCACAGGCGATCTCCCTTGCGGCGCAACTGCTGCCGACCAGCCTGGCCGGATTCGTCCGCTATCGCGTGGCCGGGCATGGCGCCTCGCGGCGCACGGTGACGTGGATGTCCCTCGGCTTCCTGGCGGGCGCTTTCATTGGCGCGAAGGGCGCGAGCCACCTGGCCGACGCGGCGTTGCGCTGGATGTTCGTCGCCTACCTGCTGGTGCTGGCAACGCTGGTGTTGTGGAGGTCGACCGCGAAGGAGAGCGGCGTCGCGCAGGCCGGGGAGCCGCATGCTGCGGCTGCGGCGCTGGTGGCGGTGGGCATCGTCGCCGGCGCATCCTCCGGGCTGCTCGGCATCGGTGGCGGGCTGGCCATCACGGCGTCGATGACCGTTGCGCTGCACTGGTCGCAGCTTCGCTCGCAGGCCGTGAGTCTTGCGGTCAACGCCTTGCCGCTGGCCCTGCCGGCAGTGCTGGTCTATGCGAGCGTTGCGAACGGACTGCCATGGCTTCTGCTGGGGTGCGTCGTGCTCGGGCTGTGGGTCGGCACGGCCGCGGGGGCGCAGCTGGCCACGCGGCTCGACGAGCGGGTGCTGCGCAAGTACTTCGTCGTGCTGGTGCTCGGCATGGCGCTGCTGATGGCCTGGCGAGCATCGAGCGCAGCCTGAGCCGGCGCCGCTAGAGGCGCTGCGTGCCGAGCGCCTTTGCCAGCGTCGCCGGCAGCGGCAGCGGCTCGCCGTGCCATTGCGCGGCCAGCAGTTCGGCGCACAGCGCGGCAAAGCTCAGTCCGCGCGAACCCAGTGCGGTGCAGGCCCAGAGTCCGGCGACCGGCGCGTCGATCGGTCCGACAAGGGGCCGCCGGTCCCCGGATGCGCATCGCACGCCGACCCAGGTGTCGACATCGCCGCGCTCGAACGCGCCGGCGAGCGACGCTGCGGCCGCGGGATGGAGCCGCGCCAGGCGCTCGCGGTTGGCGATGCTGTCGGCCTGCGTCGGCTCCAGGGCGGTGCTGTCGCGGCCGAAAGTCGCGCCGGCCAGCCAGATCGGAACGCCGCGCTCCACCGGCACGTGGGCGATGAGGTGGCCGTCGCCGTTGAGCGGCGTGGTGGGCAGGTCGGCGTCCGCGGGCATCGGGCCCCAGGCGACCTGTCCGCGCACGGGCTGCAGGGGCAGGGCGGGCGCGAAGCGGCCCGACTCGAAGCCGGCGCATACGACCACACGGTCGGCGTCGATCAGCCGCTCGCCGTTCGCGTCGAAAAGCTGCCAGCCGCCTTCCTGACGAGTCGCAAGGCGCGCCACCGCGCAGCCGCCGCGGAACTCGACGCCCGGCTGGCGCAGCCATGCGGCGATCAACCTGTGCGGCCGGACCCACGCGGCGCGCGAATGCCACAGCGCCGGCGTGCGTTCGGGCAGCCCGGCTGCAGCCAGTTGCCCTGCGTTCGCGGGCCACGACTCGTTCGGTCCGGCGCTGGTCCAGCCGGCAGGCACGCGAGTGTCGCCATCGGGGCGGCGCTCCAGCACGCCGCTGGCGCGCCAGTCGCGGCCTTCTTCGAGCAGCCGCGCCAGTTCTCCCCAGGTGGCGCGGATGCCTGCGCGGGCGAGGCGCGACAGCAGTGCGTCGTCGGGCGACACATGCGGCGCGAGCATGCCCACCGGTAGGCCCGAGGCGCCGGATGCGGGCCAGTCGGCCGCGTCGAACACCGTTACCTGCCAGCCGCGCCTCGCGAGGCTGGCCGCCACGGCCGCACCCGCGAGGCCCGCGCCGATCACTGCGCAGCGGCCCGGCTTGTCGATGCGCTCCGGCGCGGGTCCGCGGCGTCGCACCGTCCACGCGGGCGCGAAGACGCCACTCAGGCAGTCGCGCTTCGGCGGCAGGCCGGCACGCTTCTCGACGGTGAAACCCTGCTGCTGCAGCGCATCGCGGATCGCCCGCGCGATGGTCCAGGTGGCGACGCGCGTGCCTTGCCGCGCAAAGCGCGACACCGCCTTGAGCGTGTCGGCCGACCACATCTGCGGGTTCAGCTGCGGACTGTAGCCGTCGAGGAAGATGCTGTCGGCCTCGAAACGCTGCGCGCGCAGCATCGGCTGCACGTCGCCGACGCACAGGGTGAGCAGCACGCGGCCGTCGTCGAACGCGAGCCGGTGAAAGCCGGGCAGCAGGCCGTGCCATTGCGCGGCCAGCTCGCGCGCGAGGGCCGCGAGTTCGGGGTAGGCCTCGGCCGCGCGCAGCAGGTCGCCGGCCGACACCGGGTGCGCCTCGACCGAGACGAAGTGCAGCATCCGCGGCCGCGCGGGGTCGGCGCGCCATGCCTGCCAGGTCGCCAGGAAATTGAGGCCCAGGCCGAAGCCGGTTTCGAGAACCTGCCACCGGGGCTGTCCGGCCCACGCATCGGGCAGGCCGCAGCCGCCCAGGAACACATGGCGCGATTGCGCCAGTGCCCCGGACTCGGTGTGATAGATGTCGTCGAAGCGTTCGCTGCGCGGGACGCCGTCCGCGCGCCAGGTCACGGGCTCAGCCGCTTCGAGGAAGCCGCGACTGGAACCCGCCGCAGCCGGTTCCGCGGTGTTTCCCGAAGACCCCGGAGATCCGGACGAAGAGGTCGGCGGCAATCGCGTGGGTGACCGTCAGGCCGAGGGCGGAACGTAGCCCTGCGCCACGTCGGCGCCTTCGCCGAAGAAATGCTTTTCCATCTGGCGCGCCAGGTACTGGCGGGCGCGCAGGTCGGCCAGGTTCAGGCGGTTTTCATTGACCAGCATGGTCTGCTGCTTGAGCCAGGCGGCCCAGGCTTCCTTGCTGACGTTTTCCCACAGGCGTTTGCCCAGTTCACCTGGGTAGGGCGGGAAGTCGAGCCCTTCGGCCTCTTTGCCGAGCTTGATGCACTGAACCATGCGTGCCATTTGGATTGCCTTTGACGGGAAAAGTGGGGAAAGCGGTTGCTTAGTTGATTTCGCTATTTAGAACTGAAAACTTGGTCGTTCCAGTTTCTATATGTCGTATTGAGAATACGCAGCTTCATTGATATGCCTTTTTAGAGCAAGACACCATGAGCCTTCGCCGCGACTTTATCAAGCTTTCCCTGGGTGCCGGCGTGGCCGGTGCCATGGCCCTGTCGGCGTTGCCGACGTTCGCCCAGGCGCCCGCCGCCAAGGGGCCGGTGACATTGCTGAACGTGTCCTATGACCCGACGCGCGAGCTGTACGTCGACTACAACCAGGCCTTCGCCAAGTACTGGAAGGCCAAGACCGGCCAGGACGTGACGGTCAAGCAGTCGCACGGCGGCTCCGGCAAGCAGGCTCGCTCGATCATCGACGGCATCGACGCCGACGTGGCCACGCTGGCGCTCGGCGGCGACATCGATGCACTCGTCACGCACGGCGGGCTGGTCAAGGCCGACTGGCAGAAGCGCCTGCCGCACAACTCCGCGCCCTACACCTCGACCATCGTGTTCCTGGTGAAGAAGGGCAATCCCAAGGGCCTGAAGGACTGGGACGACCTGGTCAAGCCCGGCGTGCAGGTGATCACCCCCAACCCCAAGACCTCGGGCGGCGCCCGCTGGAACTACCTGGCCGCCTGGGAATTCGCCAAGCGCAAGTACGGCGGCGATGCCAAGGCCAAGGAGTACATCGGCAACCTGTTCAAGAACGTGCCCGTGCTCGACACCGGCGCGCGCGGCGCGACCATCACCTTCGTGCAGCGCGGCGTGGGCGACGTGTTGCTGGCCTGGGAGAACGAAGCCTTCCTGGCGCTGAAGGAATTCGGCCCCGAGAAGTTCGAGATCGTGGTGCCTTCCATCTCCATCCTGGCCGAGCCCAGCGTGTCGGTGGTCGACAAGGTCGTCGACAAGAAGGGCACGCGTGCCGTGGCCGAGGAGTACCTGCAGTACCTGTACTCCGACGAAGGCCAGGACATCGCGGGCCGCAATTTCTACCGGCCGACCTCCGAGAAGGCCAAGGCCAAGTACGACAAGCAGTTCCCCAAGCTGACGCTGGTGACCATCGACCAGGCCTTCGGCGGCTGGGCGAAGGCCGACAAGGAGCACTTCGCCGACGGCGGCTCCTTCGACCAGATCTACGCACCGAAGCAGAAGTAACCGGCTCGCCCGAGGCCGCTCCTCCATGTCGGGGCGGCCTTGCGCGGCGGCCCTTCGCCATTCGCTCCCTTTCTTTCCGAACCAAGGTTTCCCGTGTCCGTTCTCCTGATTGCCGGCAGCCCTTCGGCCCCATCCCGCTCCACCGCACTGCTCGACGCGGTGGGGGAACGGCTGGCGCAGCGCAAGGCGCGCATCGAGCGCCTCGCCATCCGCGACCTCCCGGCGCAGGCGCTGCTGCTGGCCGACTGGAACCATCCGGCCATCGTTGGCGCCATCGCCAAGGTGGCCGAGGCCCGCGTGATCGTGGTGGCCACGCCGGTCTACAAGGCGGCCTACAGCGGCGTGCTCAAGGTCTTCCTCGACCTGCTCTCGCAGAGCGCGCTCAAGGGCAAGACGGTGCTGCCGCTGGCCACCGGCGGCAGTCCGCACCACATGCTGGCGCTCGACTACGCGCTGCGGCCGGTGCTTCAGTCGCTGGCGGCACGCCACATCCTGCCGGGCGTCTACGCGAGCGACGCGCAGATCGCGCTCACGCCCGAGAACGCCTACCAGGTGCAGCCCGACCTGGCAGAGCGGCTCAACGAGGCCGTCGAGGTGCTTGCCACCGAGGGCCTGAAGCTCCCCGCCACGCACGGCTTCGAGCCGGTGCCGTTTTCTCGCGTGCGATGTAGCGTTTAACGAGGCTCGCCCCCAGGCTGCGCGGCACTTCGTGTCCGCTTCGCCAACCCCCTACCGGGGGCAACACCAGCGGCCCGGCAAAGCCGGTTCCGCGGTGTTCCACGAAAAGGCTTCCGGCGCATCGCGTGCCGCGGGCCAGCCTTTGCCTGTCGTTTTGTATCAAGGATTCAACGCATGAACCCCGTCGCAACCGAAGACTCCGTGCTCGACACCAAGCCGCGTTCGCTGTGGCACGCGCTGGGCGATCTCGCCGTGAGCGCCATCGTGGTCACCGCCGTCGCGCTGATCGTCAGCTTCATCGCCGCCGCCTGAGCGCGGCCCCTCCTTCAGAGAGCCTTGCCATGACATTGATTTCCGCACCCCGCCGCCGCCTGATCCAGGGCGCGGCCGCCGCCATCGCATTGCCCGCCGGCTTCGCCGCGCTGGCGCAGGCACCCGCCCGCCAGTTCCGCATCGGCCACCAGAAGGGCTATCTCACGCTGCTCAAGGGCCGCGGCACGCTCGAGAAGCGCCTGCAGCCGCTCGGCGTGAGCGTGAAGTGGACCGAGTTCACCGCCGGGCCGGTGCAGCTCGAAGCGCTGAACGTCGGCTCGATCGACTTCGGCGACGTGGGCGAGGCGCCACCGATCTTCGCGCAGGCCGCGGGCGCGCCGCTGGCCTACGTCGGCGCGACCGTGCCGCGTCCCCAATCGGAGGCGGTGCTGGTGCCCAAGGGCTCCGCCATCAAGACCGTGGCCGAGCTCAAGGGCAAGAAGATCGCGCTGAACAAGGGCTCGAACGTCCACTACTTCGTCGTCAAGCTGTTCGAGAAGCACGGCCTGTCGTACGCCGACCTGAACCTGGTCTACCTGCCGCCGGCCGATGCGCGCGCTGCCTTCGAGAAGGGCTCGGTCGATGCATGGGTGATCTGGGATCCGTTCCTGGCCGCGGCCGAGAAGTCGCTCGACGCGCGCATCCTGGCCGATGCCACCGGCGTGGTCGGCAACCGCGCCTACTACTTCTCGTCGCTCGACTATGTGGCGAAGAACGCCGACGTGCTGGCGATCGCGATCGAGGAAATCAACAAGATCGACGTCTGGGGTGCCGCTCACAAGGGCGAGCTAGCCGGCGAGCTCGCCACGCTCTGGGGCCTGCCGAAGCCGGTGGCCGAGCTGTCGGTGAACCGCTCGGTGTACGGCACGGCGCCGATCACCAAGGCCATCCTGGCGGAGCAGCAGAAGATCGCCGACACCTTCTTCGAGCTCAAGCTGATCCCGAAGAAGATCAATGTGCTCGACGCCGCCGGCGCGGGGGTGGCGTGATGCAGATCTTCTGGTTCCTTCCCACGCATGGCGACAGCCGCTACCTTGGCAGCAGCGAAGGCTCGCGCCAGGTCGACCTGGCCTACCTGCAGCAGATTGCCGGCGCGGCCGACAACCTGGGCTACGAAGGCGTGCTCATTCCCACGGGCCGCTCGTGCGAGGACCCATGGGTCATCGCCTCCAGCCTGATCGGCGCGACGAAGAAGCTCAAGTTCCTGGTGGCGGTGCGCCCCGGCCTGCACCAGCCCAGCCTGGCCGCACGCATGGCTGCGACCTTCGACCGGCTCTCGGGCGGGCGGCTGCTGGTGAACCTCGTGACCGGCGGCGACCAGGCCGAGCTCGAAGGCGACGGCGTGTATCTCGACCATGCCTCGCGCTATGAGCAATCGGCCGAGTTCATCCGCATCTGGCGCGAGATCATCGCGCGCAGCCACGACGGCGAGGCCTTCGACTACGAAGGCAGGCACCTGAGCGTGAAGGGCGCCAAGCTGCTGTACCCGCCGGTGCAGAAGCCGTATCCGCCGGTGTGGTTCGGCGGCTCCTCGGCGCCTGCGCACGAGCTGGCCGCGGAGCAGGTCGATGCCTACCTCACCTGGGGCGAGCCGCCCGCGGACGTCGCGAAGAAGATCGCCGACGTGCATGCCCGTGCCGAGCGCAGAGGCCGCAAGGTGGAGTTCGGCATCCGCCTGCACGTGATCGTGCGCGAGACCGAAGACGCCGCCTGGAAAGCCGCCGAAGAACTCATCAGCCGCGTGGACGACGAGACCGTGGTGCGTGCGCAGGCCGTGTTCGCGCGCATGGATTCGGAAGGCCAGCGCCGCATGGCCGCGCTGCACGCGGGCGGCGCCAGGCGTTCGCGCGCCGACCTCGAGATTTCGCCGAACCTGTGGGCCGGCGTGGGCCTGGTGCGCGGCGGTGCCGGCACGGCGCTGGTGGGCGATGCGAAGACCGTGGCCGCGCGCATCGAGGAGTACGCGGCGCTCGGGCTCGACAAGTTCATCCTCTCGGGCTACCCGCACCTGGAAGAGGCCTACCGCTTCGCCGAGCTGGTGTTCCCGCTGCTGTCGCGCAAGGCGAAGTCGCAGCTCGCCGGCGGCTCGCTGAGCGGGCCTTTCGGCGAGGTCGTCGCCAACCTCGACGCGCCTTCGCGCCTCGTCTCGCAAAGCTAAGGAGGTCCCATGAGCGAACAAGTCCAGGAGCTGCCCGTGGTCGTGCCCGCCGAGAGCAGCGGCAACGCTTTGAAGGGGTTCGCCGTCAACGTCGCGAAACGGCTGGTGCCGTGGCTCGTGCCGGTCGGGCTCATCGTGTTCTGGCAGGTCGCGTCGTCGCTGGGCTGGCTCAGCACTCGCGTGCTGCCGGCGCCGGTCGACGTGGTCAAGGCGGCCTGGACGCTCACCGCGTCGGGCGAACTGTGGACGCACGTGAAGGTCAGCGCAGGCCGTGCGCTGGCGGGGCTGGCCATTGGCGGCGGGGCGGGGCTGCTGCTGGGCCTGCTCACGGGTTCGGTGAAATTTGCCGAGACGCTGCTCGACTCCACCATCCAGATGGTGCGCAACATTCCCGCGCTGGCGTTGATTCCGCTGGTGATCCTCTGGTTCGGCATCGACGAGTCGGCCAAGCTGTTCCTGATCTCGGTCTCGGTGTTCTTCCCGATCTACCTGAACACCTTCCACGGCATTCGAAACGTCGACCCGCAGCTCATCGAGATGGGCCGCACCTATGGCCTGTCGCGCTGGCAGCTGTACCGCGAGGTCATCCTGCCGGGTGCGCTGTCTTCCATCCTGGTGGGGCTGCGCTTCTCGCTCGGGCTGATGTGGGTGATCCTGATCGTGGCGGAGACCATCTCGGCACAGGCCGGCATCGGCTATCTCACCATGAACGCCCGCGAGTTTCTGCAGACCGACATCGTGCTGGTGGGCATCCTGCTGTACGCGCTGCTCGGCAAGCTGGCCGACCTCTTCGCGCGCGGCCTCGAGCAGTGGTGGCTGCGGTGGCATCCGGGCTACCAGAAGAAGGCGAAGTGAGGTGCCAGGCATGACCAGCTTCAACTCCCGGATCTCCCGCCGCACCGCCATCGCCACCCTGGGCGCGCTCGGCACGTTCGGTGCAGGTGCCGTCCTGGCGCAAGGCACCGCCGCGCGGCCCGCCACCGTTCGGCTGGGCTACCAGAAGTCTTCGACGCTGGTCGCCGTGCTGAAGGCACAGGGCACGCTCGAAAAGCAACTCGCGCCGCTCAACGCGAGCGTGAGCTGGCACGAGTTCACCAGCGGCCTGCCGCTGCTCGAGGCGCTGAACCTCGACAACCTCGACATCAGCGCCGACGTGGCGGATACGGTGCCCGTGTTCGCGCAGGCCGCCGGTGCCGACCTGACGTTCATTGCACAGGAGGCGCCGTCGCCCGCAGCGCAGGCCATCGTGGTGCGCGAGGACTCGCCGCTGAAGACCGTGGCCGACCTGAAGGGAAGGAAGGTCGGCTTCGCGAAGGCGGCCGGCGCGCATTACCTGCTGATTGCCGCACTGGAAAAGGCCGGCCTGTCGTTCAAGGACATCGAGCCCGCCTACCTCACGCCCGCCGACGGCCGTGCCGCCTTCGAGAAGGGCGCGATCGACGCGTGGGTGGTGTGGGACCCGTTCCTTGCCGCGGCGCAGCGGCAGTCGAAGGTGCGCGTGCTGGCCGACGGCACGGGCATCGCGT
This sequence comes from Variovorax paradoxus, assembly GCF_902712855.1. NCBI lineage: Bacteria > Pseudomonadati > Pseudomonadota > Betaproteobacteria > Burkholderiales > Comamonadaceae > Variovorax > Variovorax paradoxus. Next base: position 3,625,427 of record NZ_LR743507.1, on the reverse strand, counting down.
CGTACCAGCGCTACTACCTGGCGAGCAGCAAGTTCGCGAAGGCGCGGCCCGACGTGCTGCGCGTGGTCTACGCCGAGCTGGAGAAGACCGGCAGTTGGGTCAAGCAGAGCCCGAAGGATGCCGCCGCACTGCTCGCGCCGGTGTGGGGCCTGGACGCCGCGACCATCGAGCAGGCCAACGGCCGCCGCAGCTATGCGGTGCGCCCGGTGGTGCCCGAGGGATTGACCGAACAGCAGCGCATTGCCGACGCCTTCTTCGCCGAGAAGCTGCTGCCCCGAAAAATCGACGCGCTGAAGGTGGCGCTGTTCAAGCCCGGAGTTTGAGTCATGAGTGCCGTTCTGAAAGACATCCCCACGCACGCGCCCCAAGCCATCGCCGGCGGCGTGCGCCTCGAAGCGCGCGGCCTGCACAAGCGTTATGGCGCGCGCGAGGTGCTGCGCAACACGCGCCTGACCATCGAACCCGGCCAGTTCATCGCCATCGTCGGGCGCAGCGGCTGCGGCAAGAGCACGCTGCTGCGGCTGATCGCGGGGCTCGAGGAGCCGAGCGACGGCGGCCTCTACACCGACGGCAAGGCGGTGCACGGCCTGCACGACGACACCCGCATCATGTTCCAGGAAGCCCGCCTGCTGCCGTGGCGCCGCGTGCTCGACAACGTGACGCTGGGCCTGCCGAACGACGCCAAGGCGCGCGGCAAGGAAGTGCTGGCGCAGGTCGGCCTGGCCGACCGCGAGAACGAATGGCCGGCGCGCCTGTCGGGCGGCCAGCGCCAGCGCGTGGCACTGGCGCGCGCGCTGGTGCACCACCCGCGCCTGCTGCTGCTGGACGAGCCGCTGGGTGCGCTGGATGCGCTCACGCGCATCGAGATGCACCGCCTCATCGAGAACCTGTGGCAGCGCCACCGCTTCACCGCGCTGCTGGTGACGCACGATGTGCAGGAGGCCGTGGCACTGGCCGACCGCGTGATCCTGATCGAGGACGGCCGCATCGCGCTCGACGAGAACATCGCGCTGGCCCGACCGCGCTCGCAGGGCGATCCTGCCTTCGCGGCCATCGAAAAACGAATCCTCGACAGGGTGCTGCAGAAGCCGGAAGACACCGCGCCCGAGAGCACCGACGCAAGCTGGCTCGCCACGCCCGCGCATGCATTGCGCTGGGCGATCTGATGCACGCCCCCAGGCTTGCCCACTTCGTGTGGCCGCCAACCCCCTCGCGGGGGCAATACCTGCGGCCCGGCGAAGCCGGTTCCGCGGTATTCCTGGAATGAGTCCTTCGGCTCGCTTTTTCCTTCAACTCTGAAAGGTACGTCGCATGTCGCAGAACTGGAAATTCGAAACCCTGTCGGTGCACGCCGGCTATTCGCCCGACCCGACCACCCGCGCCGTGGCGCCGCCGATCTACCAGACGGTGGCCTACGCATTCGACAGCGCGCAGCACGGCGCCGACCTGTTCGACCTGAAGGTGCCGGGCAACATCTACACCCGCATCAACAACCCGACGCAGGACGTGCTGGAGCAGCGCGTGGCCGCGCTCGAAGGCGGCATTGCGGCGCTGGCGCTGGCCTCGGGCCAGGCGGCCGTGACCTACGCGATCCAGACCATCGCCGAGGCCGGCGACAACATCATCAGCAGCACCGCGCTGTATGGCGGCACCTACAACCTGTTCGCCCACACGCTGCCGCAGTTCGGCATCACCACGCGCTTCGCCGACCACCGCGATCCGTCGAGCTTCGAGAAGCTGTTCGATGAAAAGACGAAGGCGGTGTTCGTCGAGTCGCTGGGCAACCCGGCGGGCAACGTGACCGACATCGCGGCCATCGCCGAGATCGCGCACCGCCATGGCGTGCCGCTGATCGTCGACAACACCGTGCCGTCGCCGTACCTGAGCCGGCCCATCGAGCACGGTGCCGACATCGTGGTGCATTCGCTCACCAAGTACCTGGGCGGCCACGGCACCAGCATCGGCGGCGCCATCGTCGACTCGGGCAAGTTCCCATGGGCCGAGCACAAGCAGCGCTTCAAGCGCCTGAACGAGCCCGACGTGAGCTACCACGGCGTGGTCTACACCGAGGCGCTGGGCCCGGCCGCCTACATCGGCCGGGCGCGCGTGGTGCCGCTGCGCAACACGGGGGCGGCCATCTCGCCGTTCAACGCGTTCCTGATCCTGCAGGGCATCGAGACGCTCGCGCTGCGCATGGACCGCATCAGCAGCAACGCACTGGCCGTGGCGCAGCACCTGAAGAAGAGCAAGGCCGTCAACTGGGTGAACTACGCCGCGCTCGAAGACCATGCCGATTACCCGTTGGCGAAGAAGTACTTCGGCGGCCGCTCCAGCGGTGTTCTGACCTTCGGCATCGGCGCGGGACGCGAGGGCGGTGCGAAGTTCCTCGATGCGCTGAAGCTCTTCACGCGTCTGGTGAACATCGGCGACGTGCGCTCGCTCGCCACGCACCCCGCATCGACCACGCACCGCCAGCTGTCGCCCGAGGAGCTGGCCCGTGCCGGCGTGACCGAGGACACCGTGCGCCTGTCGGTGGGCATCGAGCACATCGACGACCTGATCGCCGACCTCGACCAGGCGCTCGCCGCGGCGTCGAACTAACTGAACCCCTTTTCAAAGGCCATGACCACATTGCAAGCCATCCCCGACGCCGCGCTGGACCAGCTGTTCCGCAAGGCCCGCACGGTGCACGCGTTCAAGCCCGTGCCCGTGAGCGACGAGCTCATCCACAGGCTCTACGACCTCGTGAAGTGGGGGCCGACCGCGTTCAACGCACAGCCGGCCCGCTACGTGTTCGTGCGCAGCGAAGAGGCCAAGGCGCGGCTGAAGCCGGCCTTGTCCTCGGGCAACACCGCGCAGACGCTTGCCGCGGGCGTCTCGGTGATCGTGGCGCACGACACGCGCTTCTACGAGCACCTGCCCACGCAGTTCCCGGCCTACGACGCCAAGCCCATCTTCGAGAAGAGTGCCGAAGCCGCGCAGGCCACGGCATTCCGCAACAGCAGCCTGCAGGGCGCGTACCTGATCCTGGCGGCGCGCTCGCTCGGGCTCGATGCCGGGCCGCAGTCGGGTTTCAACGCCGAGCTGGTCGACAACGCCTTCTTCCCGGACGGCCGCTACAAGGCCAACTTCCTGGTCAACCTCGGCGTGGCCGACCACGCCGGCACTTTCGAGCGTGGGCCCCGGCTGGCGTTCGACGAGGTGGCGGAAATCGCCTGACGCATGCCGCCTTTCTCGATGCTTTTCCTCAACGAATTTCCTCAACCTGAAAGAGAACCCACCATGTCCATCCAAGCCATCAACGTGCGCAACCAGTTCAAGGGCAAGGTCCGCGAGATCATCCGCGGCGACGTCGTCTCCGAAGTCGATGTCGAGACCGCCTGGGGCATCGTCACCTCGGTCATCACCACGCGCTCGGTCGACGAGCTGCAGCTGAAGGTGGGCTCCGACGTGGTCGCCCTGGTGAAGTCCACCGAGGTTTCGATCGCCAAGCTCTGACGGACCCTCGGGCAGGCGAACACCCGGCGCCGCTCTGGCGCCGGTTTTTTTTGAGGCCGGTCCGCGAGGGCCTCGAGGCCTTGGGGGCATGTGAAGGCCCGCGCAGGTGCATGCAGCCGTTTTGCGGGAAGATGGGCGGCAACCGTGCCTGCTGCCGTCGCCAGCCGTCGGGCCGCATCCGTTCCATTCACCTACCGGGGGTACCCATTCATGGCCCATTTCGAAGTGAACGACATTGTCCGCGCGCTGCACGGCGTGCGCGACGAATGGCGCGATTCGCAGCGCCGCTCGCGCGAGCCCGGCACGCGCGAGTTCCCGTCGCGCGACGCGCTCGCGCAGGCGATCGAATCGCTCAAGGGCGCGCTGTTTCCGATGCGGCTCGGGCCGCCGGACCTGCGCCACGAGAGCGAGGACTTCTACGTCGGCCATACGCTCGACTCGGCGCTGCAGTCGCTGCTCGTGCAGGCACGGCTCGAGCTCAACTACAACGCCCGCCACGAGCCGCGGCCGTCGAGCGAGATCGACGGCGTGGCGGCCGACGCCATCCGCCAGTTCGCCAACGCGTTGCCTCAGCTGCGCCGGCTGCTCGACACGGACGTGCTCGCCGCTTACCACGGCGACCCTGCGGCGCGCAGCGTGGACGAGGTGCTGCTGTGCTACCCCGGCGTGCTGGCCATGATCCATCACCGGCTGGCGCACGAGCTCTACAAGCTCGGCCTGCCGCTGCTGGCGCGCATCGTGGCCGAGCTGGCACATGCGCAGACCGGCATCGACATCCATCCCGGCGCGCGCATCGACGCGGGCTTCTTCATCGACCACGGCACGGGCGTGGTGATCGGCGAGACGGCGGTCATCGGCAAGCGTGTGCGGCTGTACCAGGCCGTCACGCTCGGCGCCAAGCGCTTTCCGACCGACACCGAGGGCAACCTGCAGAAGGGCTTGCCGCGGCATCCGGTGGTGGAGGACGACGTGGTGATCTACGCCGGCGCTACCATCCTCGGTCGCGTGACGCTGGGCAAGGGCGCCGTCATCGGCGGCAACGTGTGGATCACCGACGACGTGCCCGCGGGCGCGAGCGTCACGCAGGCCAGCCTGCAGAACGCACCGAAGGGAGCAGGCGCATGAAGGAGTTCGTCGAAGACTTCGGCGCCGTGGTGCGCCAGCTGCGCGAGGACAAGGGCTGGTCGCAGGACCAGCTTGCCGAACGCGCGGACCTGAACCGCTCGTACGTGGGCGAGGTCGAGCGCGGCCGCGTGATCCCGTCGATCGTCACCGCACGCAAGCTCGCCGATGCGGTGGGCATCAACATGGTCGGCCTGCTGCTGCGCTGCGAGCAGCTCGAGCAGTCGCGGCTGGCACGGCGGATCAGGCTCGACGCGTTCGCCTGCTGAGGCTGTGGCGCGCCTGCGCCAGCCTTGCCCGGGCCCGCGCAGGGTCGATGTCCACCGCGAAGTCTGCGCTGTGCCGGCCTGCCTTGACAGGCCTCGCCTGGCGGTTTTGCATGGTTGCCTGATGGCAGGCTATGCTTCCAGATCGTTAACTACGACGCTCGCCATCGCATGTCATTGCCTCAAGCATCTTCTGTTGACGAGCCCCGGTCCGGCGCGCGAGCCGACGAATCCTGCGATGTGATGGTCGTCGGCGGCGGGCCCGCCGGCTCGACCATCGCCGCGCTGCTGGCCGAGCAGGGCCGCAAGGTGGTGGTGCTCGAAAAGGCGCACCATCCGCGCTTCCACATCGGCGAGTCGCTGCTGCCGGCGAACGTCGAGCTGTTCGAGAGGCTCGGCGTGCGCGAGCAGGTCGAGAAGATCGGCATGCCCAAGTTCGGCATCGAATTCGTCTCGCCCGAGCACGAGCACCGCAGCTATGTGGAGTTTTCCGAAGGCCTGAACAAGCGGCTCGATTCCGCCTGGCAGGTGCGCCGGTCCGAGCTGGACGAGATCCTGTTCCGAAATGCCGCCACGCGCGGCGCGCAGACCATCGAGGGTTGCAAGGTGCGCGACGTGGCCTTCGACGCCGATGGCGCCGTCGTGCAGGCCGAGATGGACGACGGCACCAGGCGCAACTGGCGCGCCCGCTTCGTGGTCGATGCCACCGGCCGCGACACGCTGCTGGCCAACAAATTCCGCTGCAAGGAAAAGAACCCCAAGCACAACAGCACCGCGCTGTTCGGCCACTTCACCAATGCCGAGCGGCTCGAAGGCAAGAAGGAAGGGAACATCAGCATCTGCTGGTTTCCGCACGGCTGGTTCTGGTTCATTCCGCTGGCCGACGGCACCACCAGCATCGGCGCGGTCTGCTGGCCCTACTACCTGAAGACGCGCGACAAGCCGCTGAAGGAGTTCTTCTTTGACACCATCGCGCTGTGCCCGGTGCTGGTGGAGCGCCTGAAGAACGCGACGCTGGTCGACGACGCGGTGCATGCCACCGGCAATTTCTCGTACTCCAGCACGCACGCCACGGGCGACCGCTACCTGATGCTGGGCGACGCCTTCACCTTCATCGACCCGATGTTCTCCTCGGGCGTGTACCTGGCCATGGTCAACGCCTTCGACGGCGCCAGGCTGGTGGCCACGGCGCTCGACCGGCCGGCCGCGCTGCCAGCGGCACGCAAGGCCTTCGAGCTCGTGTCGCGCAAGGGGCCGCGCGAGTATTCGTGGTTCATCTACCGCGTGACCAATCCGACCATCCGCGACATGTTCATGTACCCGGGCAACCCCTTCCGTGTGAAGGAGGGCCTGATGTCGCTGCTGGCTGGCGACATCTACGGCGGCAAGTCGATGTGGCGCGCGCTCGGGATGTTCAAGTTCCTGTACTACGTGATCTCGGTCACCCACGCACGCCGCAGCTGGCAAGGCTGGCGGCGCCACCGCATCGTCATCCGGGACACGTGAGCCCGATCGGGGCGGGGGCGCCGAGCCGGGCCGGGAAGGGCCGTTTCAGCCCGCTGCGTCGCCGCCGGTGAATTGCGCGTTCTTCCGTGCAATGGCGCGGAACGGCGCGGTGATGCGCGTGTCTGCAGCGACAGCCTGCCAGAACACGGTGGCCAGTTGCCGCGCGGACGGCCATTCCGCCAATGTCTCGATGGTCGGCGCCAGGCCGCCGGCTGCCAGTTCTCGCGGCGGCAGCTCGCCATTGGTGGCAGCGTAGAGCGTCGGCAGCACGTCGTACGCCGGGGCCAGCCGCCAGACTCCGTTCTCGATCAGCAGCGAGATGTTGCCGTAGTGCCGGTCGGTGTTGCCGATGAGCCGGCCGAAGGCCTCGAGGAAGCGCAGCCGCGCGGCATCGTCGGCGCGCATCAGTCCGCGCGCGGCCATGCGGTTGGCAGTAGCGGCCCAGTTGTCCATCTTGCCGATGTGCTGGGCGTCATAGGCCATCAGCGACACCATGCCGATGCGGCCCCTGGCGGTGCGGTCGAAGCGCTCGACCTCCAGGAACACGCGGCCTGCCTCGATGAACACGCGGCTGCTGGCTGCGGCGACGCCGGCCTCCTGCAGCGTGCGAAGCGCCAGGTGCTCGCACACGAGCAGGTCGCGCGAGCGCCTGTCGGCAGGTGAACTCCCGGCCGGAGAGAACTTGACGATCACCTGGCGGGCATCGCGCACGGTGCAGAACTTCGGCTGTTCGCCGCCGGCCGAGGAGCCCGGCAAGGTGCCCTGCATGGCGCTGTCCGCCATCGCGGGGTAGTCGGAGGCCATGACCGCCGGTGCCGGCCGCGCGGCAATCGATTGAAAGCGGCGGAACGACTCGCCGCCCACGACCAGGTTGCCCGGCAGGTCTTCGCCGCAGAGCGACAGTGCCTGCAGCACGTCGTCGTCGGTCCAGTGCTCGGGGTTGGCGGGCAGGCCGAGTTCGGGATGGCCATGCGCGAAGGCGCGGCCGATGAACCCCTGGGGGCGCATGTCGGAGAGAAACCATGGCAGCCCGTCGTGCAGCGCGCTGGGGCCGTCCTGCTCGTCCATCCAGCAGCGGCCGTCCTGCAACGGCACGATGCGTCCGAAGGCCGAGGCGTCACCGCCTGCATCCACCTTGACCACGGGCACTTCCGCGCCCACCCGCTCGACATGCCTGGGCGCCACGTACATCTGCGAGCGTGCGGCACCGATCTTCTGGACGGAGGCATTGCGCAGCAGCGGTGCCAGCGCGCGCGACACCGTCGGCTGGCTGACGCCCAGCCGTGCCTGGAGGTCAGCGCTGGAGGCGGCTCCCTGCACGCGGATGAATGCAAGGGCTGTTTCTGCCAAGGTCGCGGAGGAGGGCGGCATTGAATACCAAGGTGAATAGATAAATTATTCTATTCTGCATTGGTAAAAATCAGGAAATGAATGGATCGGTGAATAGATATCAGGCTTCGTTCCGGCCTGGCTGGCTGCCTGGACCGCCAGTCGAACGCCCGGAGCAGGACTGCTGAGCACCTCGATGCCGAGGTCTGCCAGCGCCGCTTCTACAGGCGTCATCGAGGCCTGCGCCAGCACGACCACGTCGGCCGCGGCGGTGTTCGCCCGGATCGCCTGTGCCAGCGTGGCCACATAGCGAGCCAGGTCGCCCGATTCGAAATGGGGCCACGCCTCGCCGACAAGCAGTTCGCTGATCCGCACGTCCACACCCGCGTCTTTTGCCGCCGAACGAACCAGCGCCGTTGTGGGCGCGAGCGTGCTTTCGACGGCGGCCACGATCAGCACGCGCGGACCGGCGCGCACGGCACGGTCGGCCATGGCGCGGTCGATGCGCAAGGCCTTGAAGGCGTCCCCGGCGGGGGTGGATTCGGCCACGCCGCCGATGGTCGAACAGGTGCACACCACGACGCTTGCGCCGCCGGCACCGGCTTCGCGCATGGCATGGTGCACGCGGGAAACCAGCGCCTCGTCGTCGACGCCCACCACGCGGGCATCGGCGAGCAGGTCTTCGCGCACCATGTGCCGCACGCGCAGGCCGGGCGCGATCTCGCGCACCAGCCGGTCGAACGTCGGCACATGGGCCTGGGCCGTGTGGACGAAGGCAAGCGCGTCGCGCTTGGCGCTCATGCGGTCGTGCGCGCGCGCTGGGCTTCGTAGGCCTTCAGGTGCACGTAGGCCGTGCGCAGCACGCTCGGCACCGGAGTGCTTGCAGGCGCGGCACGGTCCAGCAGGTCGCCCACGATGTGATCGGCCTCGACCGCGGCGCCGCGCACGATGTCCTTGTACATCGACGCGGTCATCGGCGAGCCGGCGGTGGTCACCACGGCGCGGCCGCGCTGCACGGCGGCCGGGCGCGGCGCGAAGCCGTTGTGCGCGGCGATGGCGCAGCACTCGTCGAAGATCGACAGCGCCACGTCCTGCCCGCCCGCGGCCACGATGTCGCCGATGGAAGCGCGCATCAGGCTCGTGAGGCCGGCCGCCGAGGCGATGAAGACCCACTTTTCCCACATGTCCTGCGTGATGTTCTCGCTGGCGGTGGCGTCGAACTTCGCACCCGCGAACTGCTGGGCGATGGCATCGACGCGCGCCGACCGGCCACCGGCGCGTTCGCCGTAGCTCAGGCCGTGCATGTCGTTGAGGTGCAGCACGCGGCCCTCGTCGTCGAGCGTGGCGGAGATCATGCACAGGCCGCCCAGCACGCGCTCGGCGCCGAAGCGCGCGGCCAGGCGGTCGATGTGGGCCATGCCGTTGAGCAGCGGAAGGATCACGGTGTCGGGACCGACGGCCGGTGCGAACGAATCCATGGTGGATTCGAGGTCGTAGGCCTTGCTGCCGACCACCACCACGTCGTACGGGCCGTCGATGCCGTCTGCCAGCACATGCCGGGGCGCGGGCAGCTGCAGGTTGCCGAACGGGCTCTGCACCACCAGCCCGGTCTTCGCGAGCTGCGCTGCGCGGCGCGGGCGCAGCAGGAAGGTCACGTCTCGGCCCGCCTCCAGGAGCCGCCCGCCGAAATAACCACCGAGTGCACCGGCACCCACCACCAGAAATCTCATCGCTTTCATTGCCGTCGCGCTCCTGAGCTGGAAAAAGATCGAGCGCGATGATGCTCCCGATCGCGCGAGGCTGCTTCAGCCGGGCGTTTTCTCCAGCAGGCGCCGGCGGGCAAAGGGCGAGAGGTCGAGCGTGCTGCTTCGACCCAGCACACGATCGGCGATGGCGTCGCCCAGCCCGGCCGAATGCTTGAAGCCGTGACCCGAGCAGGCCGAGACGACCAGCACGCCGGGCAGGCCGTCGAGTTCGTCGATCACGAAGCGGCGGTCGGGCGTCACGGTGTACATGCAGGCGCGGGCCTTGAGGGCGCGCCCGCCGATCTGCGGAAAGCGGCCCGCCACGCGCTCGCGATACATGGCGGCGGTCTCTGCGGGGTCCACGGTGCGCTCGATGGTGTCGGGCGTGGTGGCGTCCACGTACTGCTCGGTCGCCACCTTGAGGGCCGGCTGGGCGGGGTCTGACGACGGGAAGCCGTACATGTAGTCCTCCTGGCCGTCGCCGAACATCCAGATGAAGATCGGAAAGCGGCCCGGCGCGAAATCGGCAGCGGCGCTGCCGGTGTCGAACCAGTGCATGACCTGGCGGTGCACGGAGAAGTGGGCTTGCCAGTCGGCACGCGCATGCTCGCCCAGGAATCCTGGCAGCCATGCGCCGGCCGACACGACGACGCGATCGGCGGTGAAGCTGGCCTTGTCGGTGCGCACGCGGACGGTGTCGCCGTTGCCCACGGGCTCCACGGCCAGCACGCGTTCGCCGCTGCGCGTCTGTGCACCGAGCGATCGGGCCACTGCCAGTTGCGCGCCGATGGCGCCCTCGGGCCGCACGAAGCCGGCCTCGTGCTCGAGGTAGCCGATCTCGTCGCCCTGCAGATGGAACTGCGGGAATCGCGCGCGGATGCCGGCCGCGTCGAGCACCTCGTGCGCGATGCCGAAGCGCTCGGCGCAGGCGATGGTGCGGCGTACGAAATCGGACTTGCCGTGGTGCTCGGCCACGCGGTCGCGCGGTGCCAGCACCAGGCCGCCGGTGGTGGTCATGAGCGGCATGCCGGTGCGCGCTTCGAGCTCGCGCCAGATGGCATGCGAGCGCTGCACGAAGGGCACGTATTCGTCGCCTTCGCCGACCGCCAGCCGCGTGATCCGCGAGTCGCCGTGCGAGGAGCCCAGGTCGTGCGGCGGATCGAACTGGTCGATGCCGAGCACGCGCGCACCGCGCTGCGCGAGTTGGTTGAGCGTGGCGGCGCCGAGGGCGCCCAGGCCGACGACGATGGCGTCGTGATGGGTGGACAAGGTCACGTGAAGAAAGAAGCGTCAGACGAGGTTCAGGTCCAGGAAGGCGTCCTTCACCTCGATGGGTTTCGGAATGAGCTTGAGCTGCGCGAACACATCGGCCAGCCCCTGCTGTTCCTGCGCGATGGCGGGCGTAAGCCCAACCACGCCATATTGCCGCCGTTCGGTGGCCAGCGCCAGCACCCGGGGCTCGACCTTGAGCTGCGGCGCCAGCGTCGCGACCACCTCGGCGGGGTGGGCCTGCGCCCATTCGTTGGCCTTGCGCAGTTCGGCGAACACGGTGCGCAGCAGCCCGGTGTTGGCGCGGGCGAAGCCGGGTTGCGCGAAGTGATAGGTGCGGTTGCCGCTCAGGCCGGTGCCGTCGAACAGCACGCGCGAGTCGGTGGCCAGTTGCGCAGCGGCCAGGAACGGGTCCCACAGGCCGATGGCCGCGACGCTGCCCGACTGGTAGGCCGCGATCGTGTCGGAGGCTGTGACGATGTAGACCGGCTCGATGTCTTCATAACGCAGGCCCGCGGCCTCGAGCGCGCGGATCAGCACGTACTGCGTGTTGTAGCCGCGGCCGGTGACCACCTTCCTGCCCTTCAGGTCGCGCACGCTGCGGATCGGCGAGTCGCGCGGCACCAGGAAGCCGACGCCGCCGGGATAGGGGCTCTCGGCGGCGAGGTAGGCCAGGCCCTTGCCGCTGGCCTGCTGGAACACGCCGATGCCGTCGGAAGCATGGCCGAAATCGATGGCACCGGCGGCCAGCGCCTCCGAGAGCTGGCTGCCGCCGAGGAACTCGGCCCATTCGACCTTCACGCCGGCCGGTGCGAGCGCCTTCTCGAGCTGTCCGGTGCCCTTGAGGATGTTGAGCGTGTTGAACTTCTGGTAGCCGATGCGCAGCGTGCGGGTTCGCACCTGCGCGGGCTGCGCAGGCTGCGCAAAGGAGGTCGAGGTTTCCGCGGCAACTGCGGCGGCTGCGCCGGCCTGGAGGAGGGTGCGGCGGGAGACCGGGGAAAGGTGATGCATGGCGTCGGCGAAAAATCCGCGACTCTAGGGGCCGACGCGGTGCCGCGCCACGAAGCTTTCGTCATGTGTTCATGCGCAAACCGGTGCACGAAAGTACAAAACGACCCATGAACTTTTCAAGAAAAGGTCTTGGGCGCTTCGCATAATCGCCTTCGTCATCCCGACCCTCTCAATCAAGGAGCTTCACACATGGCCCAGACCCGGATCGCCGTCATCGTCGGCAGCCTGCGCAAGGACTCGTACAACCACAAGCTGGCCCTCGCGCTGGCGCACCTCGCGCCATCGGACTTCACGTTCGAAACCCTGCGCATCGACGACCTGCCGCTGTACAACCAGGACGACGACGGCAACCAGTCTGCACCGGTGAAGCGCCTGAAGACGGAGATCGCGGCGGCCGACGGCCTGCTGTTCGTCACGCCCGAATACAACCGCTCGATCCCCGGCGTGCTGAAGAACGCCATCGACCAGGCTTCGCGCCCGTACGGCCAGAGCGCCTGGGCCGGCAAGCCGGCCGGCGTGGTCGGCATCTCGGTGGGTGCCATCGGCACCGCGCTGGCGCAGCAGCACCTGCGCAACATCCTGGCCTACCTCGACGTGCCCACTATGGGCGCGCCCGAAGTCTTCCTGCAGGCCAAGGACGACCTGTTCGACGACAAGGGCCATATCGGCAACGAAGGCTCGAAGAAGTTCCTGCAGGGCTGGATGGACAAGTACGTGGCCTGGATCAAGAGCCACGCCGCTGCCTGAGCCCGCCCGGCTTCCAGGCAACAAAACAAAAAGCCGCCCATGAGGGCGGCTTTCTTCATGGCGCCGTGCGCCGTGCCGTCAGGCGGCCAGCGTGGCCTTGCCCTGATTTGCGGCTTCGGCCGTTGCCACCAGGATGTCGGCGCGGGCAGCAGCCAGGGCCTTGGCCTTGGCTTCGTCGCCCATCGCCACGCCTTCGGCACGCACGAAGCGCACGTCGGTGATGCCGAAGAAGCCGAAGATCACCTTCAGGTAGCTTTCCTGGTGTTCCATGGCCTGGCCGCCTTCGCTGGTCGAATACACGCCGCCGCGGGTCGAGGCCACGATCACGGTCTTGCCGCCTGCCAAGCCGACCGGGCCCTTGTCGGTGTACTTGAAGGTGCGGCCGATCTGCGCGAGGCGGTCGATCCAGGCCTTCAGTTGCGTGGGAATGGAGAAGTTGTAGAACGGCGTGCCGATCACGATCACGTCGGAAGCCAGGAACTGGCTCACCAGCTTCTCCGACAGGTCGTTCTCGCGGCGCTGGGCTTCGGTGGGTTGCGCTTGCACGCCGGTCTTGATGCCCAGGGCATCGGCGCTGAAGTGCGAAGGCGCGTTGGCAGCGAGGTCGAGGTAGTCGACGTCGGTGTCGGGATGGGCGGCGCGCCAGGCGGCCACGACTTCGCCGGAAAGCAGGCGCGAGGTCGAGTTGGTGCCGAGGATGCTGGAGTCGATATGGAGCAGCTTCATGTCAATCAATCACTTTCTGTGTTGGCTGTCGGCACTCGAAGGTGGCCGGCGGATGGGAGAATTCTATTTTTGGATCGAGTGATCGATAAGTAGCCAAATATCGCACTCATCGTTCTGTTTGCAGGACAATGCGGCGATGCAAGACCTCAACGACATGGTTTTCTTCGCCGAAGTGGCCGAGCGCGGCGGGTTCGCCGCCGCCAGCAGGGCGCTCGGCATTCCCAAGTCGCGCCTGTCGCGCCGCGTGGCCGACCTCGAGGAGCGTCTGGGCGTGCAGCTGATGCAGCGCAGCACGCGCCGGCTGTCGCTCACGCCGGCCGGCGAGATCTATCTGCGCCACGCCTCCGCCATGCGCGACGCCGCCCAGGCCGCGGCGGAGGCGGTGGCACAGGTGCAGACCGAGCCCAGCGGACTGGTGCGGCTGAGCTGCCCCGTGACCATCTCGCACAGCGGCCTGGCGCAGCTGATGCCGGTCTTCATGGCGCTGTACCCCGCGGTTCGCATCGACATGCGGGTGATCAACCGTCCGGTCGACCTGATCGAGGAGGGCATCGACATCGCGCTGCGCGTGCGGCCCACCATCGAGGACAGCGCGCTGCTGGTCGCCAAGACCTTCGGCACCAGCCGGGGCGTGCTGATCGCGAGCCCGGAGCTGCTCGCGCGCACCGGCCCGGTCGAGACGCCGGCCGACCTTGCGAAGCTGCCGACGGCGGCCATGTCCGTTAACGGCGACGGCCGGGCCGAGTGGCGGCTCGAAGGGCCGGACGGGCAGATCCATGTCCATCCCCACATGCCGCGCTACGTGGCCGACGACCTGGCCACGCTGCAGTTCGGCGCGTTGGGCGGCGTGGGCGCAACCATGCTGCCCGACTACATGTGCCGCGCGGAGATCGATGCCGGCCGGCTCGTGCGCGTGCTGCCGGGCTGGGGGCCGTCGCCGGTCATCGCGCACATGGTGTTTCCGGCACGTCGCGCGCTGGTGCCGGCGGTGCGGCGCCTGATCGACTTCCTGACGGAGCATCTGCAGAACGTCGACATGCGGATGTTCTGAGGCCACGAAAGTCGGATGACCGCGTTCTGGTCTGCTTGAGGTGCTATCCAAAAGATAGCAAGGCCGCGCAGGGTTACGGGTTCGTTATGCAAAAACCGTCATATCCAAACAAGCAGATATTCGTTTGTCGTTGAAGCGATGGTTCGCACAATCCGGGACTCCCATTCCATCCAGGAGCGACCATGGCTACTTTGCGTCTCGGCGACACCGCCCCCAATTTCACCCAGGATTCCAGCGAAGGCCCGATCGACTTCTACCAGTGGGCCGGTGATTCGTGGGTCGTGTTCTTCTCGCACCCGGCCGACTTCACGCCCGTGTGCACCACCGAGCTCGGCAAGACCGCGGCGCTGTCGGGCGAGTTCGCCAAGCGCGGCGTGAAGCCCATCGCGCTGAGCGTCGACCCGGCCACCAGGCACAAGGAGTGGATCGGCGACATCAACGAGACGCAGAACACCACGGTCAATTTCCCGATCATCGCGGACGCCGACCGCAAGGTGGCCGACCTGTACGACCTGATCCACCCGAACGCCTCCACCACGGCCACGGTGCGCAGCGTGTACATCATCGACCCGAAGAAGGTCATCCGCACCACCATCACCTACCCGGCATCGACCGGCCGCAACTTCGACGAGATCATCCGCGTGATCGACTCGCTGCAGCTCACCGACAGCCACAAGGTGGCCACGCCCGTGAACTGGAAGGATGGCGACGACGTGGTCATCGTGCCCAGCATCCAGGACCCGGCCGAACTCGCCGAGCGCTTCCCCAAGGGCTTCAAGGCCGTGAAGCCTTACCTGCGCATCACGCCGCAGCCCAACAAGTAAGAAGAGCGGAACGGCAAGCGTGAAAGCACCGGCGATCCTTCGCGGCACACTGCGCAACCGGCTATGCCGGGCCGCCGGTGTCGTCTTCAGCGAGAGGGGCGGCGAAGCGGCACCAAGCGCGCGAAGCCGGGGGGAGCGCCCATGATCACTCGCGTCATCATCGTGCCGGGTTGGCGCGACTCCGGGCCTGGCCATTGGCAGAGCCTGTGGGAGGAGCGCATCCCGGGCGCGGCGCGCGTGGTGCAGGACGACTGGGCCTCGCCCAAGCGCGAAGCGTGGGTTTCCACGCTGGCCAAGCTGGTGATGCAGAGCGACGGCCCGGTGGTCATCGCGGCGCACAGCCTGGGCTGCATCGCCACGGCGCACCTGCCGCCCGCCGCGGCGGCGCGCATCCAGGGGGCCTTGCTGGTGGCGCCTGCCGACCCGGAGCGCCGCGCCGTGCTGTCCGACTTCGCGCCCGTGCCCTATGCGGCGCTGCCGTATCGCAGCATCGTGGTGGCCAGCAGCAACGATCCGTTTTGCCCCATTCGCCTGGCGGGTGCATATTCGCGCGCCTGGGGCAGCGAGTTCGTGCGCATGCAGAATGCGGGCCACATCAACATCGATTCGGGGCATGGAGACTGGCCGCTCGGCCTGGCCCTGCTGCAATCGTTGACCGACGAGCCCGCCGCCTGGTCGGCGGGCCGTGAATTTTCAGAAAACTTGGCAATCACATGACTTCCAGAATCAAGACCTTCGTCGCCGTGCTCGCGCTGGCGTCCTCCGCACTCGCCGGCAGCACCGCCTTCGCCCAGGGCACGACGCTGCTGAACGCCTCGTACGACGTGGCCCGCGAGTTCTACAAGGACTACAACGCGGCCTTCGTGGCGCACTACAAGAAGGCGACCGGCAAGGACGTCAAGATCGACCAGTCGCATGGCGGCTCCAGCGCCCAGGCGCGCTCGGTGGCCGACGGCCTCGATGCCGACGTGGTCACGATGAACACCTCGACCGACATCGACTTCCTGGCCAACGCCGGCGTGGTCGCCAAGGACTGGCCCAAGAAATTCCCCGAGAACGCATCGCCCACCACGTCGACCATGCTGTTCCTGGTGCGCAACGGCAACCCGAAGGGCATCAAGGACTGGGACGACCTGATCAAGCCCGGCGTGCAGGTCGTGATCGTCAACCCCAAGACCGGCGGCAATGGCCGCTATGCCTACCTGGCCGCCTGGGGCTACATCAAGAAGAAGGGCGGCACCGATGCGCAGGCTGCCGAGTTCGTCGGCAAGCTGTTCAAGAACGTGCCCGTGCTGGCACGCGGCGGCCGCGACGCCACCACCGCATTCCTGCAACGCAACATCGGCGACGCGCTGATCACCTTCGAATCGGAAGTGGTGTCGATCGACCGCGAATTCGGCACCGGCAAGGTCGATTCGGTGTACCCCTCGATCAGCATCGTGGCGGAGAACCCGGTGGCCGTGGTCGAACGCACCGTCAACAAGAAGGGCACCGGCGAACTCGCCAAGGCCTACCTTGACTGGCTGTATTCCGAAGAGGCGCAGGAAATCGCTGCCAAGCATGCGCTGCGCCCGCGCTCGCAGACGGTGCTCAAGAAGTACGCCGCGACCTTCAAGCCGCTGCAGCTCTTCACGGTGCAGGAACTGTTCGGCAGCCTGGGCGAAGCGCAGAAGGTGCACTTCAACGATGGCGGCCAGTTCGACAAGCTGTACACCCCCGGCGCGAAGTGAAGCGCACCCCCAGTCTTCGCGCATTGCGTGTCGCAACGCCTGCCCCCTTGCAGGGGCCAGCACCTGCGGCCCGGCAAAGCCGGTTCGGCGGTGTTCCACGAAGCGGCCAGAGAATCAATAACGGACCGTTCTCATCATGAGTGGTGTGACTTCTTCGGCGCTCCCAACCGCGGGAGCGCCTTTTTCGCGTGCCAACCGGGCAGGGGGCGCCAAGCGCGTGCTGCCCGGTTTCCACATCACGCTCGGCTTCTCCATCCTCTATCTCAGCCTGATCGTGCTGATTCCGCTGTCGGCGCTGGTCTTCAAGACCTTCACGCTGACCTGGGACCAGTTCTGGGTCGCTGTGACCGCGCCGCGCGTGATGGCCTCGTACCGGCTGACGTTCGGCGCATCGCTGCTGGCGGCCATCGTGAACGCGGTGTTCGGCTTGCTGGTGGCCTGGGTGCTGGTGCGCTACAAGTTCCCGGGCAAGCGCATCGTCGACGCGCTGGTCGACCTGCCGTTCGCGCTTCCCACGGCCGTGGCGGGCATCTCGCTGACCGCGTTGCTCGCAGGCAATGGCTGGATCGGCCAACTGCTCGAGCCGCACGGCATCAAGCTGGCTTTCACGCCGGCCGGCATCGTGATCGCGCTGATCTTCATCGGACTGCCGTTCGTGGTGCGCACGGTGCAGCCGGTGCTCGAGGACACCGAAAAGGAACTCGAGGAAGCCGCCACCTCGCTGGGCGCGACGCGGTTCCAGACCTTCACCAAGGTGATCTTCCCGTCGATCGCGCCTGCGTTGCTCACCGGCTTCGCGATGGCCTTCGCACGCGCCATCGGCGAGTACGGCTCGGTGATCTTCATTGCCGGCAACATGCCCATGATCTCGGAGATCACGCCTCTCATCATCATCGGCAAACTGGAGCAGTACGACTACGCGGGTGCGACCGCGGTCGCGCTGGTGATGCTGGTGATCTCGTTCGTGCTGCTGCTGGTCATCAACGGCCTGCAAGCCTGGCAGCGCCGCAGGGCGGGAGGCTGAGATGAGCGCACCTTCCAAGACCGTTCGCCGCGCAAAAGCCGGCACCACCGAAGCCCCCTGGGTGCGCTGGACGCTGATCGGGCTCGCGCTCGCGTTCATGTTCCTGTTTCTCGTGTTGCCCCTGGCCGCCGTGGCGACAGAAGCACTGCGCAAGGGCGTCACCGCTTACCTCGATGCGCTGAAGGAGCCGGACGCCTGGAGCGCCATTCGTCTCACGCTGATCACGGCCGCCATCGCGGTGCCGCTGAACCTCGTGTTCGGCGTGGCCGCGGCCTGGGCCGTGGCCAAGTTCGAGTTCCGCGGCAAGGCCTTCCTCACCACGCTGATCGACCTGCCGTTCGCGGTATCGCCGGTGGTCGCGGGCCTGATCTACGTGCTGGTGTTCGGCGCGCAGGGCTGGATCGGCCCGTGGCTCGCGGCGCACGACATCAAGATCATCTTCGCCGTGCCCGGCATCGTGCTGGCCACCGTGTTCGTGACTTTCCCCTTCATCGCACGCGAACTCATTCCGCTGATGCAGGCGCAGGGCACCGACGAGGAACAGGCCGCCATCGTGCTGGGGGCGACCGGCTGGCAGACCTTCTGGCGCGTGACGCTGCCCAACATCAAGTGGGGGCTGCTGTACGGCGTGATCCTGTGCAACGCGCGCGCCATGGGCGAGTTCGGCGCGGTGTCGGTGGTGTCAGGCCACATCCGCGGCCAGACCAACACCATGCCGCTTCACGTGGAAGTGCTCTACAACGAGTACCAGTCGGTGGCCGCGTTCGCCGTGGCGTCGCTGCTGGCGATCCTCGCGCTGGTGACGCTGGTGATCAAGTCGGTCATCGAGTGGCGCCATGAGCGCGAGATGAAGGCGATTGCCGAATTGCCGCCCGAGCGACCGACGGCGGCTTGAGAAGGCGTCGAGTGGGGGGAGAACCCTCACCCCGACCCTCTCCCCCGGGGGGAGAGGGGGTAATCAGATGAAGACACAGGCAGAGATCCCATGAGCATCGAAATCCGCAACATCAGCAAGCAGTTCGGCGACTTCCGCGCGCTGCGCGACGTGAGCCTCGACGTCGCCTCCGGCGAACTCGTTGCGCTGCTCGGCCCGTCGGGCTGCGGCAAGACCACGCTGCTGCGCATCATCGCGGGCCTGGAAACGGCCGACACCGGCAGCATCCTGTTCTCGGGCGAGGACACCACCGACGTGCACGTGCGCGAGCGGCAGGTGGGCTTCGTGTTCCAGCACTACGCGCTGTTCCGGCACATGACCGTGTTCGAGAACGTGGCCTTCGGCCTGCGCGTGAAGCCGCGCAAGGAGCGCCCGAGCGACGCACAGATCAAGACCAAGGTGACCGAACTGCTCAAGCTCGTGCAGCTCGACTGGCTGGCCGACCGCTACCCCTCGCAGCTCTCCGGCGGCCAGCGCCAGCGCATCGCACTGGCCCGCGCACTGGCCGTGGAGCCCAAGGTGCTGCTGCTGGACGAGCCCTTCGGCGCGCTCGACGCCAAGGTGCGCAAGGAGCTGCGCCGCTGGCTGCGCCGGCTGCACGACGAGCTGCACGTCACCTCGATCTTCGTCACGCACGACCAGGAAGAGGCGCTCGAGGTGGCCGACCGCGTGGTGGTCATCAACAAGGGGCAGATCGAGCAGGTCGGTTCGCCGCAGGAAGTGTGGGACCAGCCCGCGAGTCCTTTCGTCTATGGCTTCCTGGGCGACGTGAACCTGTTCCATGGCCGCGCCGACAACGGTGCGGTGCAGCTCGACGGCATGCGCCTCGACTCGCCCGAGCACAGCGGAGCGCGCGACGCCAAGGCGCGCGCCTACGTGCGCCCGCATGACATCGACGTGACACCCTACGTGGCCGGCGCCTCCGGCATCGTCGCCACGCTGGCGCGCGCCATCGTGGTCGGACCCATCGCGCGGCTGGAACTTGAGCCCACCGAAACGAATCCAGATAATCCGGGCTCCGGAACCATCATCGAGGCGCAACTCCCTGCGCAACAGTTCCGTGACCTGGGCTTGAAGGAAGGCGACACCGTCGTCGCCAACCCTCGCAAGGCCAGGGTGTTCGTAGAAGAAGATTGGGTGTCTCCTTGATCGATTGGTACTTCGGCGCGCCGCGCCGCGCGTATGGGCTGATCTGCCTCGCCTGCGTTCTCATGCTGGCCTTCGGGCTCTACCTGCAGCACGTGGTCGGACTCGAGCCGTGTCCCATGTGCATCGTGCAGCGGTATGCGCTGGTGCTGGTGGCGCTGTTCACCGGCCTGGCCGGCATGTTCCGCAACCGGGGCCTGCAGGCCGCGGGTGGCGTGCTGGCCCTGGTGTCGGCCGTGGGCGGTGCCTACACGGCGGCCTCGCAGAGCTGGCTGCAGTGGTATCCGCCCGAAGTGGTGTCCTGCGGTCGCGACCTCTACGGGATGATCGAGACGTTCCCGCTGAAGCGTGCGCTGCCGATGATCTTCCGCGGCGGCGGCGACTGCTCCAAGGTCGACTGGTCGCTGTTCGGCCTGACGCTCGCGAACTGGTCCTTCATCGCCTTCGTGGTGCTGTCGCTGATGCTGGTCACGCTGCTGTTGCGCTCGCGCCGCGCGCGCTGAAACGAGAAGGCGGGCATCGGGGAGCAATGCCCCGATGCGGGCCCCGTCTTTAGGGGACCTTCAGGAACCGCCGCTAGGATGAAGCTGCCAGCGCGCCATGTGCGCCGGCGGCGTTTCACTTCATCCTCATTGCATGCAAAACTCCCCCAAGCGGCGCTCGCGCAAGCTCGTCTACGGCGCCGTCGCCGTGGTGGCCCTGGGCCTGCTGTCCCTGTTCTGGCTCAGCCCGCCCAAGAAGACCGACTACCTCACCGCGACGGTGCAGCGCACCGACCTCGAGAACGCCGTGCTCGCCACCGGCGTGTTGCAGGCCCTCAGGCAGGTGGAGGTGGGCGCACAGGTCAGCGGCCAGCTCAAGTCGCTGAAGGTCGTGCTGGGCCAGACCGTGAAGAAGGGCGACTGGCTGGCCGAGATCGATCCCGTCATCTCGCAGAACACGCTCGCGCAGGAGCAGGCCAAGCTCGACAACCTGCAGGCGCAGAAGCTCGCGAAGGAGGTGCGCGTGAAGCAGGCCCAGCTCACGTGGACGCGGCAGCAGGACATGCTCGCCCAGGATGCCGCAGCCAGGCAGGACATGGAAAGCGCCGATGCCGAGCTGCGTGCGCTGCGTGCCGACGCGGTGTCGCTCGAGGCGCAGATCCGCCAGCAGAAGCTGGCCGTGGCATCGGCGCAGACCAACCTGTCGTACACGCGCATCGTCGCGCCCATCGACGGCGACGTGGTGTCGATCAGCACGCTCGAAGGCCAGACCGTGGTGGCCGCCTTCCAGGTGCCCACGCTGATGAAGCTCGCCGACCTCTCGACCATGACCGTGAAGGCGCAGGTGTCCGAAGCCGACGTGGTGCGCGTGAAGCCGGGTCAGCCGGTGTACTTCACCATCCTCGGCGACCCCGACAAGCGCTACCACGGCACACTGCGCGCGGTGCAGCCGTCGCCCGAGAAGATCAACAACGCGGTGTTCTTCAACGCGCTGTTCGATGTGCCCAACCCCGACCGCATGCTGCGCGTGGACATGACGGCGCAGGTGGCGATCCTGCTCGGCGAGGCGAAGCAGGCGCTGACCGTGCCGCTGACCGCGCTCGGCGCCCGCGACAAGGAGGGACGCCAGGAAGTCCGCGTGCTCAAAACCGACCAGACCGTCGAGAAGCGGCTGGTGCGCGTGGGCATCAGCAACAACTTCCAGGCGCAGGTGCTCGACGGACTGAAGGAGGGCGACACCGTCATCACCGGCGACCCTTCCACGGCGCCCGACCGCAACGACAACGGCGAAGGCGGCCCGCGGGGCAAGCGTTCATGACGCAGGCAGTGCCACCGAAGCAACCGCTGCTGTCGCTGCGCGGCATCGGCCGCAGCTTTCCCTCGGGCGAGCAGCAGGTACAGGTGCTGAAGGACGTCGACCTCGACATCGGCAGCGGGGAGATGCTGGCGATCGTCGGTGCGTCGGGTTCGGGCAAGTCGACGCTGATGAACATCCTCGGCTGCCTCGACAGGCCGAGCACGGGCACCTACACCGTGTCGGGCCACGACGTGGGCACGCTCGACAGCGACGCGCTGGCCGAGCTGCGGCGCGAGCACTTCGGCTTCATCTTCCAGCGCTACCACCTGATGCAGCACCTGACGGCCACGGGCAATGTCGAGGTGCCTGCCGTTTACGCCGGCACCGACGGCGAGGCGCGCGACGCGCGCGCGCGCCAGCTGCTCGCGCGGCTGGGCCTGGGCGACCGCACCGAGCACCGGCCCAGCCAGCTCTCGGGCGGGCAGCAACAGCGCGTGAGCATCGCGCGCGCACTCATGAACGGCGGGCAGGTGATCCTGGCCGATGAACCCACCGGCGCGCTCGACAGCCGAAGCGGGCAGGAGGTGATCGGCATCCTGCGCGAGCTGCATGCGCAGGGGCACACGGTCATCATCGTGACGCACGACATGCAGGTGGCGAGCTGCACCGAACGCATCATCGAGATCGCGGACGGCGTGATCGTGGGAGACCGGCCCAACGTGCCGAGCGTGGCGGCTGTGCCGGCGCCCGCGCAGGGTGTGCAGCACGCCGCCGCGCCCGCGACCTTGAGCCGGCCCAGCCTCGGCATCGCGCGCTTCAGCACCGGCTGGGCGCGCTTCGCCGAAGCCTTCCGCATGGCGTGGCGTTCGATGATGTCGCACCGCATGCGTACCGCGCTCACCATGCTGGGCATCGTCATCGGCATCACCTCGGTGGTGTCGATCGTGGCCATCGGGGAGGGTGCCAAGCGATTCGTGCTGTCCGACATCCGGGCGATCGGCACCAACACGCTCGACGTGTACCCGGGCCGCGACTTCGGCGACGACAAGGCCTCGAGCATCCGCACGCTGACGCCTTCCGATCTCGACGCCATCGCCGCCCAGCCTTACGTGCACAGCGTGACGCCATCGACCTCGCGCAGCCTTCGCCTGCGCTATCGCAGCGTCGACATCAACGGCACGGTGAACGGCGTGAGCGACAGTTTCTTTCGCGTTCGCGACATGCAGATGGCCAGCGGGGCGGCCTTCACCGCGAGCGACGTGCGTCACCAGTCCCAGGTGGTGGTGATCGACCAGAACACCCGGCGAAAGCTGTTCCCCGACGGCACCGAGGCGGTGGGCAAGATCATCCTGGTGGGCAACCTGCCGTGCACGGTGATCGGCGTGTCGCAGGACAAGAAGAGCATGTTCGGCGAGAACAAGTCGCTCAACATCTGGCTGCCCTACAGCACCGGCGCGAGCCGGCTGTTCGGGCAGCAGCACTTCGACAGCCTCACAGTTCGCATCCGCGACGACCAGCCGACCAAGGCGGCCGAGGACAGCGTGGTCAAGCTGCTCACCTTGCGCCACGGCAGCAAGGATTTCTTCACCTTCAACATGGACAGCATCGTGAAGACGGCGGAGCGCACGAGCCAGTCGCTCACGCTGCTGCTGTCGCTCATCGCCGTGATCTCGCTGGTGGTGGGCGGCATCGGCGTGATGAACATCATGCTGGTGTCGGTGACCGAGCGCACGCGCGAGATCGGCATTCGCATGGCGGTGGGCGCCCGCCAGAGCGATGTGCTGCAGCAGTTCCTGACCGAGGCGGTGCTGGTGTGCCTGGTGGGCGGGCTGATCGGCGTGACGCTGTCGTACGGCATCAGCTTTCTGTTTTCGCTTTTCGTCAAGCAATGGCAAATGATCTTTTCGATGGGCGCGGTGGTGTCCGCGTTCCTGTGCGCGTCGCTGATCGGCGTGCTGTTCGGCTATCTGCCGGCGCGCAACGCGGCGCGGCTGGACCCGATCGAGGCGCTGGCGCGTGAGTAGGGCGCGCTTTCCTTTCGTCGCCGCGGCTGCCGTGCTGGCGCTCGGCGGGTGCACGCTGTTCCAGCCCGAGCAGCGGGCTCAGCACCCGCTCGAGGTGCCGCAGGGCTGGCAGCAAAGCCAGGGTGGCAGCGCGGCCGCGGTGCTGCCCGCGAACTGGTGGACAACGTTCAACGACCCGCAGCTCGACCGGCTGGTCGATGATGCCCTGCGCACCAACGGCAACCTGGCCACGGCGGCCATCCGCGTGCAACGCGCGCAACTGCAGACGGGTCTCGCGAACACGAACTTCACGCCCGGCGTGGTCGGACAGGCCGCCACCAGCCGCAGCTACGACCTGAAGCGCGGCCGCGTCGCCGGTTCGGCCTCGAGCTCGCTGGTCACGCTGAGCTACGAACTCGACCTGTGGGGCCGGCTCGCGGCGCAGCGCAGCGCCGCCGACTGGGAACTGAAGGCCACCGAATCCGACCGGGAGGCCGCGGCGGTGGCGCTGGTCGGCACCACGGCCGGGCTCTATTGGCAGGTGGGCTACCTGAACCAGCGCATCGCATTGAGCGAGTCCGGCATCGAGGACGGCCGTCGCATCCTGGCGCTGGTGCGCGTGAAGTACGCGGCGGGCGCGGTGTCGGGGCTGGACGTGGCGCAGGCCGGACAGAACCTCGCGACGCAGGAGGCCGCGCACACGCAGCTGCTGCAGCAACGCGTTGAAGCGCGCAACGCCTTGGCGATCCTGTTCGACCGGCCACCGGGGCAGATGGCCGCAGAACCCGCACGCCTGCCCGACATCGACCTGCCGGCGATCGATGCCGGCGTGCCCGCCAGCGTGCTGGCCCGGCGCCCGGACCTGCGCGCCGCCGAGCAGCGGTTGCGCGGTGCGCTGGCCAATGTCGACGCAACGCGCACCGGGTTCTATCCCGCACTGAGCCTGACGGGTTCGCTGGGCACGTCGAGCACGGCGCTGGGCGAGCTGCTGAAGAACCCGGTAGGCACGCTGGGCGCCGGGCTGGCGCTGCCGTTTCTGCAATGGAACACCGCGCGGCTGAGCGTGGCGGTGTCGCAGTCGCAGTACGAAGAGGCGGTGCTCGGTTTCCGCCAATCGCTGTATGCGGCGCTGTCGGAAGTGGAAAACGCGCTCTCATCGCGCACGCAACTGCGTGCCGAAAGCGACAAGCTGGTGCTGGCGCTGCAGGAGGCTCAGCGCGCGGAGCGGCTGTCGGAAGTGCGCTACCGCGCGGGAGCGACCGCACTGCAGCCGGTGCTCGACGCGAAGGACCGGCGCCGCGCGGCAGAGGTGTCGCTGGCGCTGAATCGGTTGAACCAGCTCAATGCGACTATGACTTTGTACAAGGCGCTGGGCGGGGCGGCCGTGGGGGTGCAGGGCTGATTCGAGCACGTGCTTTGTTGAGGGCGCAGCCCTCACCCTAGCCCTCTCCCGCAAGCGGGAGAGGGGACAAGACAGTTTATGGACTGGCGTTGCTCCGGGGTATTGCTCCCTCTCCCGCACGCGGGAGAGGGCTGGGGTGAGGGCAGCAGCATAGACACCACCACCCACCTCGCCACTCCAGGATCAATCCTGAAACGGCGCTTTCTTCATCAGCTTGCGAACCACCAGTCCCGGCAGGCGCAGCACGAACTCGACCATCAATCGCGCATGCATCCACGTCAGCAGCACATTGTCGCGACCGTAGCGGAAGTGCGAAACACCGCCTTCCTCGGCCGTCAGGTACTTCACCGGCGCATCGATGTTCACCGGCTTGACGCCGCGCCAGGCCAGCCGCACGACGGCTTCGGTGTCGAAGTCGAAGCGGCGCATCCACGGCTGGCGGGCCATCACGGCGATCAGGTCGGTCACCGGGTACACGCGAAAGCCGTAGAGCGAATCGCCCACGCCGGCGAACAGCGTCTCGAGCTGGGTCCAGCCGTTGGACACGCGCCGCCCGCGCACGCGCAGCAGCGGCGCGCTGGCGTCGAACACCGGGCGCCCGAGCACCATCGTCTCGGGACGGGCGAGCGAAGCCTTCATGAATTCGGGGATCAGGTCGGCCGGATGCTGGCCGTCGGAGTCCATCGTCAACGCATGCGTGAAGCCGGCGTCCCTGGCGGCGCGAAGTCCGTGCAGCACGGCGGAGCCCTTGCCCTGGTTCTGCGGCAGCACCCACACGCGCAGGCCGGCGTCGCCGGCCGCGATCTGCTGCATCCGCTCGGCGGTGCCGTCGTCGCTGCCGTCGATCACCACCCACACCGGGTTCCATTGCGCGCGCGCGGCGGCAACGGTCGAGAAGAGCCGTTCTCCGGTGTTGTAGCTGGGAATCAGGACAAGGTGGGTGCGCGAGGCGTCTGGCATTCGGGGGACGCGTCGGTGGCGCGCTGTTCCATGTTTTGGCGGAAATATTGTTCGAGCTCGGCCTGCAGCACGTCGCTGTCCTGCGTCGGCGCGAAGCGCTTGCCCAGGCGCAGCGTGAACACGATGGGCAGCGGCGGCACGCGCCACAGCGGCCAGCCCTTGCTGAGGTAGGGCGAGTCGGTGTCGATGAACACCGTCTGGATCGGTGCCTGCGCCAGCTTGGCGATCAGCGTGGTGCCGGGGCGGAACGGGTTGAGCGGCGGCGTCACGGTGCGCGTGCCTTCGGGGAAGATCACCAGCTGCCCGCCGCTGCGCAGGTCGTTCACCGCGAGCCGCACCATGGTGCGGGCCGACTTGTTGCTGATGTAGCGCGCCAGCCGGGCGCCGGCGCCGAGAAAGATGTTGCCCATCAGGTCGGCCTTCATGATGCAGGCGCTGCGCGGCAGCCTCGCCACCAGCAGCAGTGCGTCGAGCATCGTCGGATGGTTGGCCACGAAGATCACGCCGGGCTCCTTGCGCATCGGGTCGAGGCAGGAGGCATCGATGCGCATCATCCCGGTGACCGACGCCAGCCCCCAGAACATGCGGTAGGCGAAGGCGATCGTCATGCGGCCCAGCGCGCGCGCCGGTGTCGCCGGCATGACCGGGTAGATCAGCATGGCTACAAGGTTCCAGACGAGCGAGATCAGGCCCAGGAACAGCAGCAGTGCGTAAAGCATTGCCGCAAGCGGAATCGACGTGAGAATTCGCAGCACGCGAGCCATTGAATCAGCGAGCCGGAAGGCAGGCAGTCGGACGATGGCGGGTCATGCCCGCAGCTGCCCGGCCGCGACCGTGTGGGCCTCGATCTCCACGAGCAGGTCGCTGCGGCAGATGTCGGCTTCCAGATAGACGGCGTGGCGCGTCATCGGCGCGTCGGCACCGATTGCGCCTTCGAGAACGCCGCGCACCGCCTCGGTGTCCGACGGATGCCGCACGTAGACCACGCAGTCGAGCTCGGCCAGCGAGAACTTCGCGGTGCCGCGCTCGTTGGCGGCATCGATCACCGCCTGCAGGTTGCGCAGCGTCTCGCGCGTCTGCTCGAGCACGTCGCCGTGGTGTACGGTCTCATGCCCCACGATGCTCGCCGTGCCCGAGATGAACAGCGCGATGTTGCCGTCGCCGATGTCCGCCAGCGCGGCGCGCGAGAAGGTCGGCGAGCGCGGGCCATAAGTTTCGGGGTAGCGGTAGGCAGACACCTGCCGTGGGTTCTCGACCGGCAGCGGCGCCTGCGGGCCGGCCAGGAAGCGGATCGACAGCGCGCCTTGGTGGATGCCCAGTGCGCAGGCTGCGGGAGCGCCTTCGAAGGCGGCGCGGCCGGCTTCGAGGAAGGCCTCCTGGCGGCCCAGGTTGAACTGTCGGTAGCGCTCGAGCCCGCCGCCGTCGGCGTTGATGCGCGGCAGGTAGTTCCAGATGCGCTGCAGGTGCGGGATGCCGGCCTGGTCGAGTGTCTTGAACAGGTCACGGTAGGCGCGGTGAGCCAGTTCGGACAGGCCCTGCTTCTCGGTGGCTTCATCGAGATCGATGGCGCCGAGCAGCCAGTGGCCGTCGGTGCGCCAGCGCGCGATGCCAGTGGTGCCGGACTCCACGTGCGGCGCGCTTACATGCCACACGTCGGCCATCGCGCCTTGCGGGGACAGAACACGGGCATTGACGGTGGGCATCCATGCCACGCCGTGCGGTGTGCCGTAGCCGAGCGCCGCGAAGGGCGCCTTGGCATGCGTGGCCAGCGCCAGGCTGTCCGGCAATGAAAGGCGCTCGACGCGCAGATGGGAAGAGGTTTCGTCTTTGACTCGCACTGTCAACGGGCCTCTGCGGGTTGTTCGGGTTTGGTGGCGGTGTAGGCGGAGAACACGCCGAGGCTGGCATGCCGTTGCACGTCGCGGAGACCCGCGGCGGCCAGCGCCTGCATCACCCGTTCGGGAGGAATGCAGGCCTCGATCGTGTCCCAGTAGTAGCGCCACAGCTCCGAGGTGTCGCGCTGGCGGCCGACCACGCGGGCAATCAGCGGCACCACGGCACGCATGTAGCCCTTGAGCAGCGCCGTCGCGGCGCGGCCCCCGGGCTTGGTGATCTCGAGCACCACCACCCGCCCTCCCGGGCGCAGCACGCGATGGAACTCGCTGAAGGCCGCCGCCACGTCGCTGATGTGGCGCATGGCGTAGCCCATGCTCACGAAGTCGCAGCTGGCGTCGGGGCGGGGCAGGGCCTCGGCCACGCCGCGCACCAGCTCGACGCCGGGCAGCTTGACCTGGCTCATCATTCCGGGGCTGGGGTCGACGCCCACGAGCTGGCCGGTGGAACCGATGAGCTTGAGCGCTTCGCGCGCGACCAGGCCCGTGCCGATTCCCACGTCGAGCACCTGCGCGCCCGGCATGAGCCCGGCCTGGCGCAGCGCCGCACGGCGGTACGAAGGACCGGTGCCGAAGGCCAGCACGCTTTCGATGCGGTCGTAGTCGGCCGCGGTGCTGTCGAAGATTCGCAGGAGGAGCCTTGTGCTCCGCCTCGTTGCTGTAGTACAGCGGCAGGGGAGCGTGGGGCGGGAGGGTGTCAGGGTTCCCGGGCCCGACGGAAGGCGATGGCGTCATCGAACGATTATCACCAAAAGCCCCGGCCCGAAATCCGATCCGTCGGTGCGGCCGGGCCGTTGCATGCGCCGGACAGTAAACTCGGAGCCTGCTTCGAAAACACAGGACAGCGAGATAGAAAGCCATGGCCGGACATAGCAAGTGGGCAAACATTCAGCACCGGAAGGGCCGCCAGGACGAGAAGCGCGGCAAGCTCTGGACCCGCGCCATCCGCGAAATCACGGTGGCCGCCCGCGCCGGCGGCGCCGACCTGGGCTCCAACCCTCGGCTGCGGCTGGCGGTCGAAAAGGCCAAGGCGGTGAACCTGCCGATCGACACCATCAAGCGCAACATCGACAAGGCCACCGGCAACCTCGAAGGCGTCAACTACGAGGAAATTCGTTACGAAGGGTACGGCATCGGCGGCGCGGCGATCATCGTCGACACCATGACCGACAACCGCGTGCGCACCGTGGCCGAAGTGCGCCACGCCTTCTCCAAGCACGGCGGCAACATGGGCACCGAAGGCTCGGTGGCCTTCCAGTTCAAGCATTGCGGGCAGATCATCTTTGCCCCGGGCACCAGTGAAGACAAGGTGATGGAAGTGGCGCTCGAGGCGGGCGCTGAAGACGTCGTCACCGACGACGACGGCGCCATCGAGGTGATCACCGCCGTGGCCGACTTCGAAGCGGTGAAGAACGCGCTCGAAGCCGCCGGCCTGAAGCCGGATGCCGCCGAAGTCACCATGCGTGCGGAAAACACCGTGGACGTGACCGGCGAGGACGCCGCAAGGATGCAGAAGTTGCTCGACGTGCTCGAGGACCTGGACGACGTGCAGGACGTTTATCACAACGCCTCGCTGTCCGAATGAATGAGTGTCTGTTTGTTGAACCACTGCGAGAAATGAAGGCCCGCGAATGAAGGTATTGGTAATTGGAGGCGGGGGCCGTGAACACGCTCTGGCATGGCGTCTTGCGCAGGCCGACCGGGTGAGCCGCGTTTACGTGGCACCCGGCAACGGCGGTACCGCCAGCGACGGACGCTACGACTGCATCGACATCACCGAGCCCGCCGCGCTGCGCGAGTGGGCCATCAAGGAAAAGATCGCGCTCACCGTGGTCGGCCCAGAGGCCCCGCTGGCCGCCGGCGTGGTGGACGAGTTCCGCGCGCACGGCCTGCGCATCTTCGGTCCGACGCAGGCTGCGGCGCAGCTCGAAAGCTCCAAGGCCTTCTCCAAGGCGTTCATGAAGCGCCACAAGATCCCGACGGCCGAATACGAGGCCTTCACCGACGCCGCCGCCGCGCATGCGTACATCGACGCCAAGGGTGCGCCGATCGTCGTCAAGGCCGACGGCCTGGCCGCCGGCAAGGGCGTGGTGGTGGCCATGACCGCGCAGGAAGCGCACGAGGCCGTCGACTTCATGCTGGTCGACAACAAGTTCGGTGTGTCGCACAACGAAGGCGGCGCGCGCGTCGTCATCGAGGAATTCCTGCAGGGCGAGGAAGCCAGCTTCATCGTGCTGTGCGACGGCAAGAACGTGACCGCGCTGGCCACCAGCCAGGATCACAAGCGCCTGCTCGACAACGACGAAGGCCCCAACACCGGCGGCATGGGCGCGTACTCGCCCGCGCCCGTGGTCACGGCCGAGGTGCATGCCCGCGCCATGCGCGAGATCATCCTGCCGACCATCCGCGGCATGGAGAAGGACGGCATTCCGTACACCGGTTTCCTGTACGCCGGCCTGATGATCGACGCGGCCGGCCACCCGAAGACGCTCGAATTCAACTGCCGCATGGGTGACCCCGAGACGCAGCCGATCATGATGCGCCTGAAGTCCGACCTGTTCGAGGTGTTCTGGCATGCCACCGACGGCACGCTCGACCAGGTCGAGTTGCAGTGGGACCGGCGCGTGGCGCTGGGCGTGGTCATGGCCGCGCACGGCTATCCGCTGTCGCCGCGCAAGGGAGACCGTATCACCGGCATTCCGGCCGAGGCGCCCGATGCGGTGGTGTTCCATGCGGGCACCACGCTCGACAACGGCGAGCTCAAGACCAGCGGCGGCCGCGTGCTCTGTGTGACCGTGCTGGCCGACAGCGTCAAGCAGGCGCAGCAGCGAGCCTACGAGGTCGCGGCGCGCGTCAACTTCGACGGCGCTCAATACCGCAAGGACATCGGATTCCGCGCGGTCCACGCGCGCAACACCCCCAGCGCTTGATGCAGCCCACCACCCCGGCGGCGGTCGGCGACTACCTGCGCGGACTGCAGCAGTCGATCATCGCGGCGGTCGAGCAGGCCGACGGCGGCACCTGCGTGCGCGACGCCTGGCAAAAACCGCCGGGAGAGCCACTGCAAGGCCACGGCCTGACCTGCATCCTCGAGGGCGGTGAACTGTTCGAGCGCGCGGGCTGCGGTTTCTCGCAGGTGCGCGGCCCGAAGCTGCCGCCTTCGGCCACGCAGAACCGGCCCGAACTGTCGGGCGCACCCTTCGAGGCGATGGGCGTGTCGCTGGTGTTCCATCCGCGCAACCCGTATGTGCCGATCGTGCACATGAACGTGCGGATGCTGGCGGCACTCCCGGCAGGCGGCGACCCGGTCTGCTGGTTCGGCGGCGGCATGGACCTCACGCCCTGCTACGGCTTTGCCGAGGACGCGGTGCACTTCCACACGGTTTGCCGCGACGCGCTCGCCCCCTTCGGCGACGACAAGTACCCGCGCTTCAAGACCTGGTGCGACGAGTATTTCTTCCTCAAGCACCGCAACGAGCAGCGCGGCATCGGCGGCATCTTCTTCGACGACTTTTCCGAGGGTGGCCTGGAGAACGGCTTTGCCATGATCCGCTCGGTGGGCAATGGCTTCCTGCCGGCGTACCTGCCGATCGTCGAACGCCGCCGCGCCATGCCCTACACCGAGCGCGAGCGCAATTTCCAGCTCTATCGCCGTGGCCGGTATGTGGAGTTCAACCTCGTCTGGGACCGCGGCACGCATTTTGGCCTGCAGTCGGGCGGGCGCACCGAGTCGATCCTGTTGTCGATGCCCCCGCTGGCCAGCTGGGCCTACCAGCAGCAGCCGGAAGCGGGCAGCCCCGAAGCCGCGCTGTACAGCGACTTCATCGTGCGGCGGGACTGGGTATGACCTCCGGTCTTCGCGCACTTCGTGCCGCTCCGGCAAGTGCCGTTCAGGTCGTGCTGCCAGGCATCCGTCAGGCGACCCGGGTTCCGCGATGCTGCCGTCGATTCCTGGCGTGACGCCGACCAACCCGCATCGCCGCATCGGCATCTTCGGCGGTGCGTTCGATCCGCCGCACAACGCCCATGTGGCGTTGGCCACCGCTGCGCTGGCGCAACTCGGCCTCGACGAACTGCACGTGATTCCCACCGGACAGGCCTGGCACAAGAGCCGGGCGCTCACGGCCAAGGAAGACCGCCTCGCGATGGCACGGCTGGCCTTCGCCGGATTGCAGGGCACCGTCGTCGTCGACAGCCGCGAGGTGCTTCGCGACGGCCCGACCTACACCCTCGATACGCTGCATGAACTGCAGCGCGAACAGCCCGGCGCGCAGCTGGTGCTGATCATGGGTGCCGACCAGGCCAGTGCCTTGCCGACCTGGCATGGCTGGCAGGATATACTCGGCATTGCTATCGTTTCTGTAGCGTATCGCGCACTATCGACGGGCGACACTGCCCGTTTTGATCCGAAAATGCTGCCCGGCCTCCCGGCTGGCGCGCGTTTCGAGGCGCTCGAATTGCCTCCTATGGACACCAGCGCCACCGAAATCCGGCGGCGTGCGGCGCTTGGCGTGGACATTTCCTCGCTGGTTCCGCCCACGGTTGCACGCTATATTGACCAACACCACCTCTACCGCTCTGCCTGATGACCACTGAAGCCGCCGCCAAGAAAGACACCCAGAAACTCCAGCGAGCCATCATCGATGGTCTCGAAGACGTCAAGGCGCAGGACATCCAGGTATTCGACACGGAGCATCTGTCTCCGCTGTTCGAGCGCGTGATCGTGGCGTCGGGCACCTCCAACCGCCAGACCAAGGCACTGGCCGCCAGCGTGCGCGACGCGGTGCGCGAAGCCGGCTTCGGCAAGCCGCGTGTCGAGGGCGAGGACAACGGCGAGTGGATCATCGTGGACTGCGGCGCTGCCGTCGCGCACATCATGCAGCCGGCCATTCGCCAGTACTACCACCTCGAGGAAATCTGGGGCGACAAGCCGGTGCGCGCCAAGCTCGGCGGTGCCAAGCCTGCGGTGGCCACCAGCGTGTCGAAGGACGAGACCGAAGGCAAGAAGAAGGCCGCCAAGGAACCGACGCTGCGCCGCTCGAGCGCCGCCAAGACCGCGATCCGCGCCGCCGAGCAGGAGGCCAAGGCCGCCAAGGCACCGGCCAAGAAGACCGCTGCCAAGAAGGCTCCGGCACGCAAGACGCCCGCGGCGCGCGTGCCGGTCAAGGTGGTCGGCAAGCCCGCCGCGAAGAAGCCTGCAGCGAAGAAGGTGGCCGGCAAGACGGCGGCTGCCAAGAAGGCGCCAGCCCGCCGCGCATGAAGCTGCTGGTGGTCGCCGTCGGGCAGCGCATGCCCGATTGGGCGCAGACCGCCTGGGACGACTACGCCAAGCGCTTTCCGCCCGAGCTCAAGCTCGAGCTTCGCGCGGTCAAGACAGAGCCGCGCGGCTCCAAGACACTGGAAACCCTCTACGCCGCCGAGCGCGAGCGCATCGAAGGCGCGATCGCGCGCGGCATGCGCATCGTCGCGCTCGACGAGCGCGGCACCGCGCTGACCACCAAGGCACTCGCGGCCCGCCTGCAGGCCTGGCAAGGCGAGGGCGACGACGTCGCGCTGGTCATCGGCGGTCCCGACGGGCTTGATCCCGCCTTCAAGGCCGCGGCCCACGAGCGCATCCGCCTGTCCGACCTGACGCTGCCGCACGCCATGGCGCGCGTGCTGCTCGTCGAGCAGCTGTACCGGGCGTGGTCGGTGAACGCGGGTCACCCCTACCACCGAGAATGACGGGCGCCGAAGGGCAGGCCGCGTGGCTCGCACGGAAGGGCTACGCGCTGCTGCCAGGACTGCTGCCGCCCGACCTGCTCGACGATGCGGCACGCATGCTGGACGACCGGCTCGGCACGTCTGCCGGCAGCCGCAACCTGCTGGTGCAGCCCCAGTGCCGTGAAATCGCCCGGACGCTGAAGGCGAGGCTCGTCGCCATCTCGTTGCTCGATGCGTCATCCGTGGCGGTGCAATGCACGCTCTTCGACAAGACGCCATCGCGCAACTGGCTCGTCGCACTGCACCAGGACACGTCGATCCCCGCCTCGGGCGAAGGCGTGGCGGGTGTCGTCAAGGAAGGCGAGCCTTACCTGCAGCCGCCGGACGAAGTCCTGCAGTCGCTGCTGGCGGTGCGCATCCACCTGGACGACTGCGGCGAAAGCGCGGGTCCGCTGCGCGTGGTTCCCGGCAGCCATCGCGCCGGCCGGCTTGGCGACGCCGAAGCGCAGACCCTGCGCGACGAGCATGGCGAAACGGTCTGCACGGCCGCGCGTGGCGACGCCTTGCTGATGCGTCCGCTGCTGCTGCATGCATCGTCCAGGGCGCATGCGCCGCAGCGTCGCCGCGTCCTTCACTTTCTTTTCGGACCCGCGCACCTGCCCCACGGGCTGGTCTGGAACCGCACCGTGGCCGGCACTGAGCCGGCTTCCCAGGAGAACTGAACTTGCCGGACTTCATCTACCTCGCCTCGCAGAGCCCGCGCCGCGCCCAGTTGCTCGGACAGCTCGGTATCAGTCACGCGCTGCTGCTGGCCGACGAAAGCGAAGATGCCGAATCGCTCGAGGCGGTGCTGCCGAACGAGGCTCCCGCCACCTACGTGCAGCGCGTCACCGCACTCAAGCTCGATGCCGCCGTGGCCCGGCTGCGGCGCCGTGGGCTCGCCGATGCGCCGGTGCTTTGCGCCGACACCACGGTCGCGCTCGGCCGCACCATCCTCGGCAAGCCTGAAGACGAACAAGATGCCGCGCGCATGCTGAAGATGCTGTCCGGCACCACGCACCGCGTGCTGACCGCCGTGGCGCTGCAGCACGGCACGCGGCGCCAGGCAGCGCTCAGCGTGTCGCGCGTGCGCTTCGCGGAAATGACCGACGCGCAGGTCGCCCGGTATGCGCAGGGCGGCGAGCCGCTCGGCAAGGCCGGCGCCTATGCAGTACAGGGCGCGGCGGCCGCGTTCATCGAGCACATCAGCGGCTCCTATTCGGGCATCATGGGCCTTCCGATGTTCGAGACCGCGCAGCTGCTTCGAGGCGCCGGTTTCCATACCTGAGAATTCCATGCAAGACATCCTGATCAACTGGTCCCCGCAGGAGACCCGTGTGGCGCTGGTCGAGCACGGCGCGGTGCAAGAGCTGCACGTCGAACGCACGCTCGAGCGCGGCCTGGTCGGCAACATCTACCTCGGCAAGGTGTCGCGCGTGCTGCCGGGCATGCAGTCCGCCTTCATCGACATCGGCCTGGAGCGCACCGCTTTCCTGCATGTGGCCGACATCGTGGCGCCATTCACGCCGGGCTCGCGGCCCAGCGCACCCGCCCCGGAGCGCGACCACCGCAACGGCGGGCCGATGGTGCCGATCGAGAAACAGGTGTTCGAAGGCCAGTCGCTGCTGGTGCAGGTCATCAAGGACCCGATCGGCACCAAGGGTGCCCGCCTGTCGACGCAGATCAGCATTGCCGGGCGGCTGCTGGTGTTCCTGCCGCAGGACAACCACATCGGCGTGTCGCAGAAGATTCCGTCCGACCAGCGCGAGTCGCTGCGCAGCCGCATGCTGTCGCTGATCGAGGCCGCGGCGGCGGCCGACAGCGGCGGCGTGGTGCCGGCCAACACGGGCGGCTTCATCCTGCGGACCAATGGCGAGGATTCCACCGACGCCGAACTGGCCGAAGACATCGCCTACCTGCGCAAGACCTGGTCGCGCATCCGCGAGGCTTCGATGCGCATGGCGCCGATGTCGCTGCTGCACCAGGACCTCAGCCTGCTGCAGCGCGTGCTGCGCGACATGACCATCGAAGACACGCAGACCATCCGCATCGATTCGCGCGAGCAGTTCGAAGTACTGCTGAAGTTCGGCCTCGAGTTCATGCCCAAGGCGGCCGGCAAGCTGCAGCACTACAAGGGCGAGCGGCCGATCTTCGACCTGTACTCGGTCGACGAGGAAATCGCCAAGGCACTGGGCCGGCGGGTGGAGCTCAAGTCGGGCGGCTACCTGGTGGTCGACCAGACCGAGGCGCTGACCACGGTCGATGTGAACACTGGCGGCTTCGTCGGCGCGCGCAACTTCGACGACACCATCTTCAAGACCAACCTGGAGGCCGCGCAGGCCATTGCACGGCAGCTGCGGCTGCGCAACCTGGGCGGGATCATCATCGTCGACTTCATCGACATGGCGCGCGACGACCATCGCGAGCAGGTGCTGGGCGAGTTCCGCAAGCAGCTCGCGCGCGACCGCGTCAAGACGACCGCGGGAGGCTTCTCGCAGCTCGGCCTGGTCGAGATGACGCGCAAGCGCACGCGCGAATCGCTGGCGCACATGCTGTGCGAGCCCTGCGTGGCCTGCGGCGGCCAGGGCATCGTGAAGACCGCACGCAGTGTGGCCTACGACGTGATGCGCGAGATCCTGCGCGAAGCGCGGCAGTTCACGCCGCGCGAGTTCCGCATCGTGTCGTCACCGCAGGTGATCGAGCTGTTCCTCGACGAGGAAAGCCAGCATCTGGCGGGCCTGAGCGACTTCATCGGCAAGCCGATCTCGCTTCAGTCCGAGCCGGCGATCGGGCAGGGGCAGTACGACATCGTGCTGCTCTGACGCCGCAGCGGCAGGTCCGTCAGAGCGTCGGGTCCTGCCCCGGCTGTGCGCTGCGCACGGCGAGCGTCTGCAGCCGTGCATAGAGACCGTCGAGCGCCATCAGCTGCTCGTGGCTGCCCTGCTCGGCAATGCGGCCTTGTTCCATCACGATGATGCGGTCGGCATGCTGGATGGTCGACAGGCGGTGCGCCACGATGAGCGTGGTGCGGTCCTGCATCAGCCGCTGCAGGGCGTCCTGCACCAGCCGCTCCGATTCGGTGTCGAGCGCCGAAGTGGCTTCGTCGAGCAGCAGCACCGGCGCGTTCTTGTAGAGCGCGCGCGCAATCGCCAGCCGCTGGCGCTGGCCGCCCGAGAGCTGGGTGGCGTTGTGGCCGAGCACGGTGTCGACGCCCTGCGGCAGGCTGTCGACGTGGGTGCTCAGGTTGGCGGCGGCGATGCACTGCATCACGCGTTCGCGATCGATTTCCGAGCCCAGCGCCACGTTCGCTGCCAGGGTGTCGTTGAGCATGACCACATCCTGGCTCACCATGGCGAACTGAGCGCGCAGGCTCTTCAGCTGCCATTCGCTGGTGTCGTGCCCGTCGAGCAGCACCTGGCCCGCGCTGGGCTGCACGAAGCGCGGCAGCAGGTTCACGAGCGTGGTCTTGCCCGAACCCGAGGGTCCGACGAACGCGACCACCTGGCCGGGTTCGATGGTCAGGCTCACGCCGTCGAGCGCACGCTGCTCGTCGTCGCCGCGGTAGCTGACGCGCACGTTGCGCAACTCGATGCGCCCCTGCGCGTGCCCGGCCTGGAACGTGCCTTGCGATTCCGGCGCGACGTCGTCGATCAGGATCAGGCCGCGCTCCAGTGCGGCAAGGCCGCGGGTGATCGGACCGGCCACTTCGGCCAGCCGGCGGATCGGCGCGATCAGCATCAGCATGGCGGTGATGTACGCGACGAAACCGCCCACGGTGAAGCCCTGCTTGCCGCTTTGCCACAGCGCGATCATCACGACCACCGACAGCGCGAGCGAGGCCATCATCTGGGTGAGGGGCGTGGTGGCGGCCTGGGCGATGGTCGATTTCACGGCCAGCCGGTTGAGGCGCTGGCTCAGTTGCTCGAACCGATGGCCCTGCGCCTCTTCCGCACCATGCAGGCGCACCACGCGATGCGCGAGCACGTTTTCCTCGACCACGTAGGCCAGCTCGTCGGTGGCCTGCTGGCCCTGCTGCGTGAGCCGGTACAGGCGCTTGGAGAACACCTTCATGATCCAGGAGATGCTGGGCACCAGGAAGGCGACGATCAGCGTGAGCTTCCAGTTCAGGTAGACCAGGTAGCCCAGCAGCGCGATCAGCGTGAAGCCGTCACGCGAGAGACCGAGCAGTGCCTGCACCAGCAGCATGGCGCCGGTCTGCACCTCGTAGACCACGGTGTTCGACAACGCACTGGCCGATTGCCTTGCGAACAGTGCCAGTTCGGCGCCGAGCAGTCGCTCGAACAGCACGCGCCGCAGTTTCTGCATGCCCTCGTTGGCGATGCGCGACAAGGCGTACTGCGAAATGAATTGGGCGATGCCGCGCACCGCAAAGAGCAGCAGCACGGCAGCGGGCACGAACCACAGCGGCATCTCGCCGCGCGTGAAGCCGCGGTCGAGCAAGGGCTTCAGCAGCGCCGCCATGAGCGGCTCCGTGATGGCCGCGAGCATCGCCCCGCTCAATCCGAGGGCCCACCACTGGCGCGAGCCGCCGAACCAGGTCATGAGTCGCGCCAGGCGGCGCATCAGGGGAGGGCGAGGGTTCTCGCCGCCGGGGGAAGCTTGCATGGCGGCGGATTCTACGGGGGGCCCTTTTCGGGGCCTGCCACGGGTGCTTTGCGGCGGTTCTGTAGGACCGCATCGCTGGAAACACGTTTTGTGACGGCGTCAGCGAGCCAGTGTGTAACATGTGGCCCGTCAAGCCGGGGAGAACTTTTTACCCGGAAACCTCTCCGAACCGCATGAACAAGCCGTTGCCAACTCCAATTCCAACTCCTTCTTCATCGCTATTTGCACGCCGCACAGTCATTGCGGCCCTCGCTGCCACTCCCATGATTCCTGCGCTGGCCCAGTTCCGGGTCGAAGTGTCGGGCGTCGGGCTCACGCAGCTGCCGATCGCGCTCGTTCCCTTCAAGGGCCAGGAAAGCTCGCCCCAGAAGATCTCGGACATCGTCCAGGCCGACCTCGAACGCAGCGGCCAGTTCCGCGGCGTCGACGCCTCGGGCCAGGCGCTGGACGAGGCCTCCCGTCCCGACCTGTCGCTGTGGCGCCAGCGCACGGCCGATTCGCTCGTGGTGGGCAGCGTCAGCAAGCTGGCCGACGGCCGCTTCGATGTGCGCTTCCGCCTGTGGGACGTGGTGAAGGGCCAGGACCTCGGTGGCCAGAGCTACACCGTGCCGCAGGGTGACCTGCGCCTGGCGTCGCACCGCATCGCCGACTATGTCTACGAGAAGCTGACCGGCGAAAAGGGCATCTTCTCGACGCGCATCGCCTACGTCACGAAGGGCGGCAGCCGCTATTCGCTGTGGGTGGCCGATGCCGACGGCGAGAACGCCCAAGCCGCACTCGCCAGCCCGGAGCCGATCATCTCGCCGTGCTGGTCGTCCAATGGCCAGCAACTGGCGTACGTGTCGTTCGAGTCGCGCAAGCCCGTCGTCTACGTGCACAACGTGGCCAGCGGCCAGCGTCGCCTGATCGCCAATTTCAAGGGCTCCAACAGCGCCCCGGCCTGGGCACCCGACGGCAACTCGCTGGCTGTCACGCTCAGCCGCGACGGCGGGTCGCAGCTGTTCACTATTCCATCGAGCGGGGGCGAACCGCGCCGCCTCACGCAAAGCTCCAGCATCGACACCGAACCGGTCTACTCGGCCGACGGCAGCACCATCTTCTTCGTGAGCGATCGCGGCGGTGCGCCGCAGATCTACAAGATGGGCGCGGGTGGCGGCAACCCCACGCGCGTGACCTTCAGCGGCACCTACAACATCTCTCCGTCTGTCAGCGGCGATGGCCGGTGGTTGGCCTACATCTCCCGTGTGGGGGGTGCATTCAAACTCCACGTGATGGAGTTGGCGACCGGAACCGTCAATGCCATCACCGACACGACCGCCGACGAAAGTCCAAGTTTTGCACCGAACAGCAAATTGATCGTCTACGCCACGCAACTGCAAGGTCGCGAAGCACTGATGACCACCACGCTCGATGGGAAAATCAAGGCCCGACTGGCAGGACAGGCGGGAGACATAAGAGAACCGGACTGGGGTCCGTTTCAAAAGCAATGACTAAGGTTTATTTGAGGAGTTTGAAATGTTGAAACGTACGATTTATTCGCTGGCCATCGTGGCTCTGATTGCCGGTTGCTCGTCGGGCACCAAGCTCAACGACACCCCGGTGACCGACCGTTCCGGCGGTGCCGGCCAGCAAGGTGGCGCAAGCGCCGTGGCTCCCGTCACCATCGATCCGAACGCGGGTACCGCGCAAGGTCCGGTGGGCGTGGCGCGCATCATCTACTTCGACTACGACAGCTACACGGTGAAGCCCGAGTTCCAGTCGGCCATCGACGGTCATGCACGTTTCCTCAAGGCCAACCCGCAACGCCGCATTTCGATCGAAGGTCACACCGACGAACGTGGCGGCCGCGAATACAACCTGGCTCTGGGCCAGAAGCGCTCGGAAGCCGTGCGTCGCGCACTCACGCTGCTGGGTGTGAGCGACAACCAGATCGAAGCCGTGAGCTTCGGCAAGGAAAAGCCTGCCGTCACGGGTTCGGGTGAAGAAGTGTGGGCGCAGAACCGCCGCGCCGAAATCACGTACCGCCGGTGATGCAACGGGCTGTATTGCGAGGCGCAGCGCTGGCTGCCGCCTTGCTGTGCGCCTCGGTCGGCTCGCAGGCAGCGTTGTTCGAGGATGACGAAGCCCGCAAGGCCATCCTCGACCTGCGCCAGCGTGTCGAGGCCATGCGGCAGCAGACCGACCAGCGCCTGACCGACGAGAACGGTCAGTTGCGTCGCAGCCTGCTCGATCTGCAGAACCAGATCGAGCAGATGCGTGGCGATCTGGCGCGCATGACCGGCCAGAACGAGCAGCTCACGCGCACGCTGAGCGAGATGCAGTCGCGCCAGACCACCATCGACGACAAGCTCAAGCAGAGCGAGCCGTCGAAGGTGTCGGTGGACGGCCGGGAGTTCAATGCCGATCCCAAGGAAAAAGCCGATTTCGATGCGGCCCTTGGCGTGTTCCGCTCGGGCCAGTTCGCGCAGGCGCAGACCGCGTTCGCCGAATTCGTCAAGCGCTACCCGCAGAGCGGCTACAACCCGTCGGCCCTGTTCTGGCTCGGCAATGCGCAGTACGCCACGCGCAACTACAACGAGGCCATCGCGAACTTCCGCTCCATGCTCTCGCTCGCGCCCGACCACGCCAAGGCCCCCGAGGCCGTGCTGTCGATCGCGAACTGCCAGATCGAACTGAAGGACACGCGCGCCGCACGCCGCACGCTGGAAGACCTGACCAAGGCCTATCCGCAGTCGGAAGCCGCGCAGGCCGGTCGCGAGCGTCTCTCGCGACTGCGTTGAGGCCGGCGGAGCATTCCGCTTGAGCACCATCGCCACCGACGCTTTCACACCCTCCGCCGCCGCGGTTGTCCTCACCGACACCGCGGCGCCCGACTTTGCGCGCCGCTTCGGCGGGCTCGAACGCCTGTACGGCGTGCCGGGTGCCGAGCGCATCCGCAACGCCCATGTGGTGGTCGTCGGCATCGGCGGCGTTGGTTCGTGGGCGGTCGAAGCACTGGCGCGCAGCGGTGTAGGGCGGCTGACCATGATCGATCTCGACCACGTATCGGAGTCGAACATCAATCGCCAGATCCACGCGCTGGAAACGACCGTGGGCCAGGCCAAGGTCGAGGCGATGCGCGATCGCATCGCGCAGATCAATCCCGAATGCCGGGTGCAGGCGATCGACGATTTCGTCGAACCCGGCAACTGGGTGTCGCTGCTCGACGCGGCCCAAGCCGCGAACGGACCTGCAACGGCCGTCATCGATGCCTGCGACCAGGTCAAGGCCAAGGTGGCCATGGCGGCGTGGGCGCGTGCATCGCGTGCGGCATTCGTGACTGTGGGCGCCGCAGGCGGCAAGCGGCAGGCGCACAAGGTCGACATCGACGACCTGTCGCTCGTCACGCACGACCCGCTGCTCGCGCAGTTGCGCCAGCGGCTTCGCAAGGAGCACGGCGCACCGCGCGAAGGCCGCAAGATCGGCGTGGCTTGCGTGTTCAGCCGCGAAAGCGTGGCCCCGCCGGATGCGTCCTGCGCGATCGAGGGCGACGGATCGCTGAACTGCCACGGCTACGGTTCGGTGGTCAGCGTGACCGCCACTTTCGGTCAATGTGCAGCAGGTTGGGTTCTGGAAAAAATAGCGTCCAACCTCGCGCTATAATCGCAGGCTTTGCCGGATTCAACTCCGGCAAGAAGTAAGAAAAACAGGTTCGGGACGTTAGCTCAGTTGGTAGAGCAGCGGACTTTTAATCCGTTGGTCACTGGTTCGAATCCAGTACGTCCTACCAGAACCCCCGTTGTGGATATATAAAAGCCAGCTGTCGATGAGATAGCTGGCTTTTTTGTTGGGAATCGAAGGATTCCCTCCTGGCACCACACCACCACCGTTGGACGAACCCGACTGTCATCTGCACAGTGAATACCGCGCCCGCCTTTCTCCCTTCCCATCACAACCTGTGGGTGGTGGCCGCTTCGCTCCTCCTCGCGACACTCGCCTCCTATGTGGCGCTCGACATGTCGCGCCGCGTGCGTGACGTCAGCGGGCGGCCGCACCTGCTGTGGTGGGCGATCGGTTCGTTCGCCATGGGCACGGGCATCTGGTCGATGCATTTCGTCGGGATGCTGGGGTTCTCGCTGCCGATCGCGCTGGGTTTCTCGGGCTCGATGACGCTGATCTCGTGGGTGGCTGGCGTCACCGCATCGGGCATCGCGCTGTGGGTGGCCAGCGAGGCCGACTACAGCGTGCGCCGCATCGCCATCGCGTCGGTGGCGATGGCGGTGGGCATCTGCGGCATGCACTACCTCGGCATGGCGGCGCTCGACATGTCGCCGCCGATCGTCTGGCATTGGCCCACCGTCGGCCTGTCGCTGCTGATCGGGCTGGTCG
Source organism: Variovorax paradoxus (assembly GCF_902712855.1). Classification (NCBI taxonomy): domain Bacteria; kingdom Pseudomonadati; phylum Pseudomonadota; class Betaproteobacteria; order Burkholderiales; family Comamonadaceae; genus Variovorax; species Variovorax paradoxus. The sequence goes on along the minus strand of NZ_LR743507.1, from coordinate 3,582,727 downwards.
CCTCCGCGGCAGCACTGGGCATCTTCAAGTTCCTCGGCGACTTGCACAACAAGCGCCGCGTGGCTTTCCAGTTGCTGGCAGCGTTCGTGATGGGCATCGCGATCTGCGGCATGCACTACACCGGCATGGCGGCGGCGAACTTTCCGCTCGATTCGGTGTGCCGCAGCTCTGACGCGCTGTATGGCACGGGGCTCACTGGGATCGTCGTTCTGGCGTCGGGCCTGCTGCTGCTCGGCACGCTGTTCACCTCGATCCTCGAGTCGCGCCTGCAAATGGTTGCGCGGCGCCTGTCGAGTTCGCTCGAGGCGGCCAACGCCGAACTGACGCAGGCCAACCGTGAGCTGCAGAAACGCGCCTTCACCGACGCGCTCACCGGGCTGCCGAACCGGGTGCTCTTCGAAGACCGCCTCCGGCATGCGCTGCTGCGCATGGAGCGGGCCAACCGGCTGCAGGTCGAGGAGCGCATCGCCGTGCTGTTCGTCGACCTCGACGGGTTCAAGCCGATCAACGATTCCTTCGGCCATGCGGCCGGCGACCAGATCCTGCGTGCCGCTGCGCACCGCCTGAGCCAGACGACGCGCAAGAGCGACACGGTCGCGCGCATCGGCGGCGACGAATTCCTGCTGCTGCTCGAAGGCGTGCGCGACCGCGCGGAATGCGCCCAGGCTGCCAACCGGGTGCTGCGCACGATCGGCGAGCCGTTCAACGTGCTCGGCAAGCAGGTCCAGATCGCGTGCTCGGTCGGCATCGTGCTGCACCCGGAGGAGGGCGAACCCCACAAGCTCGTGGCCAATGCCGACGCCGCGATGTACGAGGCCAAGCGCGCGGGCGGCGGCAACTATGTGATGTTCGAGTCGCACATGGGCGCCGACGCGGCCAAGCAGCTGCAACTGCAGAGCGATCTGCGCCAGGCGGTCGAGCTCAGGCAGTTCGAGCTCTACTACCAGCCCAAGATCAACGGTGCGGGCGACAACCTCAGCGGCGTGGAGGCGCTGGTGCGTTGGAACCACCCGCAGCACGGCCTGATCGGGCCGACCGAGTTCATCGGGCTGGCCGAGCGCTTCGGCCTCATCGTGCGTCTGGGCGACTGGATCCTCGACGAAGCCTGCCGCCAGATCGCGGAATGGCGTTCGCGCGGCACGTGGATGTGCGTGGCCGTGAACCTGTCGGTGATGCAGTTGCGCGAGATCGATTTCGTCGAGCGTGTCGAGCAGGCGCTTGCGCGCCACGACGTGCCGGCGTCTCTGCTGCTGTGCGAGATCACCGAGTCGGTGGCCATGGAAGACATCAAGGCGACGCAGCGCACCTTCGAGGGGCTGGCGCGTGTCGGCGTGTTCCTGTCGATCGACGATTTCGGCACCGGCTACTCGAGCCTCAGCCATCTGCGCAAGCTGCCGGCGCGGCAGGTGAAGATCGACCGCAGCTTCGTGCAGGACCTGCAGTTCAAGGACGATGCGCGCGCCGTGGTCGATGCGGTCATCCGGCTGGCCCATGCCTTGGGGCTGACCGTGGTCGCCGAGGGCGTGGAGAACGAGGCGCAGCGCGAGATCCTGCTGGGCATGGGATGCGACGAGCTGCAGGGCTTCCTGTTCTCGCACCCGCTGCCCGCGGGCGACCTGCTGGCCTGGTTCTCCAGGCGCGAGGTCGGCGAACCCACGGCGGACTGAAGCCGCCGAGGCCGCCGGGCCGCCGGGCCGCCGGGCCCGAGGGGCGTCAGGCCTCGGGCGCCACCTTGCCCGGCAGTGCGGGCGGTTCGTGCGCATCGGGTGACCCGGCGGTCTCTTCCTTCTCGTGCCGCGCGGCGATGAACAGGTACATTGCCGGCACCACGAACAGCGTGAACAGCGTGCCGATCGACAGGCCGCTGAAGATTACGATGCCCATCGCCTTGCGTCCCGCGGCGCCTGCACCTGAGGCGATCACCAGCGGCAATACGCCGAAGACCATGGCGGCGGTGGTCATCAGGATGGGGCGCAGCCGCGTGCCGGCCGCCTCGACGATGGCGTCGAGCTTGCTCAGGCCCTGCTTCTGCAGCCGGTTGGCCACTTCCACGATCAGGATGCCGTGCTTGCTGATGAGGCCCATCAGCGTCACCAGGCCCACCTGCGTGTAGATGTTCATCGACGCGAAGCCCCAGAAGATGAAGATCATGGCGCCGAAGAGCGCGAGCGGCACCGACACCAGGATCACCACCGGGTCGCGGAAGCTCTCGAACTGCGCGGCCAGCGCCAGGAACACGATGATCAGCGCGAACAGGAAGGTGATGGCGAAGTTGCCCGACTCCTGCACGAATTGCCTCGACTGGCCCGAGTAGTCGACCGTGTAGCCGCTCGGCGCCAGTTGCTGAACCACGCCGCGCAGGTACTCCAGCGTCTCGCCCTGCGTGCCGCTGGGCACGCCCTGGATGGTGACGGAATTGAGCTGCTGGAAGTGGTTCACCGTCTCGGGCTGCACCGTGTACTTCAGGCTGGCCACGGTGCTGGCGGGCACCACGCCGTTCGGCGTCTTGATGTAGAAGTTCAGCACGTCCGACGGGTTGAGCCGGTCGACCTGCTGCACCTGCGGAATCACCTTGTACGAGCGTCCCGAGATCGAGAAGTAGTTGACGTAGCCGCCGCCCAGCGCCGCACCCATGGCGTTGCCCACGTCCTGCTGCGTGATGCCCAGCGTGGCGATCTTGTCGCGGTCGACCACCACGGTGGCCTGCGGCAGGTCGATCTTCAGGTCGGCGTCGATGTAGTAGAACTTTCCGTCCGCGCGCGCCTTGTCCATGATCTGCTGCGCCAGCGCATTCAGGTTCTCGAAAGGCTCGGTCGTCTTGATGACGAACTGCACCGGCAGGCCCGACGCACCCGGCAGCGCCGGAAACTGGAAGGCCACCACCTTGGCGCCGGCAATGCCGTTCCAGCGCTTCTGCAGGTCGGTCTGGATGTCGTGCGCGCTGCGCGTGCGCTGGTCCCAGGGCTTGAGCAGCACGCCCGCGATGCCCGCGTTGGTGCTGGGCACGCCGGTGAGCTGGAACAGCTGCTCGTACTCGGGCGTGTCGTGCGCGACCTTGAAGATCTGGTCGGCGTAGGTCTGCATCTGGTTGATGGTGGCCGTGGGCGCACCGACCACCTGCGACAGCACGATGCCCTGGTCTTCCTCGGGCGCCAGCTCCGACTTCGACATCTTGAACATCACGAACAGCAGCGCCACCAGGATGGCGCCCATCACGATCATCACCGGCCAGGTCTTCAGCACGCCGCGCAGGATCAGCTGGTAGCGGTGATGCACGCGCTCGAAGGTGTGCTCGATGAAGGTCGCGAACTTGCCGCTGTCCTGCTCGGGCTTGAAGAAGCGCGAGCACATCATGGGCGACAGCGTGAGCGCGACGATGCCCGACACCACCACCGAGCCCGCGAGCGTGAAGGCGAACTCGGTGAAAAGCGAACCGGTGAGCCCGCCCTGGAAGCCGATGGGCACGTACACCGCCACCAGCACCACGGTCATCGCCAGGATGGGCCCGCCCAGCTCGCGCGCGGCCAGGAGCGACGCCTGCAGCGGCGACTTGCCCTCGCGCATGTGCCGGTCGACGTTTTCCACCACGATGATCGCGTCGTCCACCACCAGCCCGATGGCCAGCACCAGCGCCAGCAGCGTGAGCAGGTTGATCGAGTAGCCCAGCATCAGCATCACGAAGAAGGTGCCGATGAGGGACAGCGGCATTGCAATCACCGGCACCACCACCGCGCGGAAGCTGCCCAGGAACAGATAGATCACCACCGTCACGATGATCAGCGCCTCGACCAGCGTCTTGATCACTTCGCTGATCGAGGTGTTGATGAAGTCGGTGGAGTCGTAGACGATCTTGCCGGTCAGGCCCGTGGGAAGCTGCGACTGCAGGTCGGGGAACACGGTGCGCACCTGCTTGGCCACGTCGAGGATGTTGGCCTCGGGCGCGACCTTGATGCCGATGAACACCGAGCGCACGCCGTTGAAGGCCACGTTGAAGTCGTAGTTCTCCGAGCCGAGCGTGACGTTGGCCACGTCCTGCAGCCGCACGATGGCGCCGTTGCTGCTCTTAACCGACAGCTGCTTGAATTCGTCCACGCTGTGTAGCGACGTGCCGGCCGTGAGCGGCACGCTCACCATCTGGCCCTTGCTGGTGCCGACGGCCGCGAGGTAGTTGTTGGCTGCAAGCGCCGCGCTCACGTCGGTGGCGGTCACGCCGTAGGCGGCCATCTTCTGCGCATCGAGCCAGGCACGCAGCGCGAAGGTGCGCGCGCCCAGGATCTCGGCCGTCTGCACGCCGGGAATCGCGTTGAGTTTGGGCTGCACCACGCGCACCAGAAAGTCGGTCACGTTGTTGTTGGGCAGCGTGTCGCTGTAGAAGCCGATGTACATCGCATCGGTGGTCTGCCCGGTGGCCACGGTGAGCACCGGCTGCTGCGCCTGCGGCGGCAGCTGGTTGCGCACCGAGTTCACCTGCGTGTTGATCTCGGTCAGCGCGCGGTTCGAGTCGTAGTTCAGCCGCAGCGTGGCGGTGATGGTCGACACGCCCAGGCTGCTGGACGACGAGAGGTAGTCGATGCCCTGGGCCTGCGACACCGCGGCCTCGAGCGGCTGGGTGATGAAGCCCGCGACCGTGGCCGCGTCCGCGCCGTAGTAGGCGGTGGTGATGGTCACCACGCCGTTCTCGGTCTTCGGATACTGGTTGACCGGCAAGCCCGAGAGCGCACGCAGTCCCAGCACCACGATCAGCAGGCTCACCACCATCGCCAGCACGGGCCGGCGGATGAAGATGTCGGTGAAGTTCATGCGGGGCGCCTCACTTTTCCTGCGGCTTCGGGTTCGCGTCGTTGGCCGGCTGGACGCTGTTGTCCACCGTCACGGGCGTGCCGTTCTTCAGCTTGTTCTGGCCGCTGCTGACCACGACCTGGCCGGCCTCCAGCCCCTTGACGATCGAGATCTGGTCGCCGCGTGTCGGGCCGGTCTCCACGAAGACCTGCTGCGCAACGAGCTGCGGCTTGCCCTGTGCGTCGGTGGCGGGTGCGGGCGCAGGCGTTCCGGGCGCAGCCGTTGCACCCGGCTTGGGCGGCTCGGCCTGCTTCACCACGTACACCGTCGAGCCGTACGGGTTGTAGGTCACGGCAGTGGAGGGCAGCGTGAGCCGCTCCTGCGTGCCGCCGATGTCGATCTTCACGTTGGCGAACATGCCCGGCAGCAGTTGCTGCCTGGCGTTGGCCACGGTCGCCTGGATCTGCACGTTGCGCGTGGCGGCATCCACCTTGGGGCTGATCGCATTGATCTTGCCGCTGAAGGCCTGGCCCGGGAAGGTGTCGACCGACAGGTTCACCACCTGGCCCACCTCGAGGCCCGCCAACTGCTGCTGCGGCAGCTGGAAGTCGACATAGATCGGATCGAGCGTCTGCAGCGTGACCAGCTTGTCGCCCGCGTTCACGTACTGGCCCGGGTTCAGGCCCGAGATGCCCAGCCGTCCCGCGAAGGGCGCGCGGATCGACTTCTTCGCCACCAGCGCGGCCTGCTGCTCGACCTGCGCGCGCTTGGCCTTCAGGTCGTTGGTGTCGGCGTCGATCTGCGCCTGGCTCACTGCCTGCACCGCCAGCTGCGCCTGGTCGCGCTTGAGCACCGTGGCGGCCTGCGCGGCGGCGGCTTCGGCCGCGTGCAGCAGCGCGATGTCGGAGTCGGCGTTGAGCTCGACCAGCAGCGCGCCGGCCTTCACGTCCTGGCCCGACTTGAAGTGCACGGTGCGCACCAGGCCGGCCACTTCGGTGCCGAGGTCGGCGCCGCGCACCGGGTTCAGCGTGCCGACGGCAGTGAACTGCGACTGCCACTGCATCTTCTGCACCTCGACCGTGGACACGGTCTGCGGGCCGGGCTTGGGCACGGCCGCGATCAGCGCGCGGATCTGCAGGAACTTGCCGAGCGCGAGCACGGCGACCAGCAGCAGCACGCAGCCGATCATGATGATCATTCTCCGGGTCATAGGTAGGCTTTTCTTGGAGTTTTGGGAGGAGGTGTTCAGTTGCTGGAGCCGGATGGCGCGGGCGCCTGCGATGCGGCGGGCAGCCCCGGCGCGATCGCAGCGTCGGCCAGCGCGCCGCGGTTCCACCAGCCGCCGCCGAGCGCCTGGAAGAGGGCGGCCGTGTCGGCGTACCGCACGGCCTGCGCCTGCACCAGCGCCGTGTGTGTCTGCAGCCAGGCCTGCTGCGCGGTGAGCAGCGTCACGTAGCTCACCGCACCCGCGCGGAACTGCGCGGTCGACAGGTCGAGCGATTGCCTGGCCAGCGATTCGGCGGTGGCTTGGGTCTGCAACGCGACGGCATCGATTTCGAGCGCGCGCAGCGCGTCGGCCACGTTCTGGAATGCGCCCAGCACCGTGTTGCGGTATTGCGCGGCGGCCGAGTCATAGGCGGCCACCGCCGCGCGCTGCTGCGCACGCAGGGCGCCGCCGTTGAAGATCGGCTGCGCGAGCCCGGCGCCCACGTTCCACAGCGTGCTCGGCCCGGTGAAAAGATCGCGTGCGCGCAGCGACGTGTTGCCGTAGCTCGCGCTGAGCTGAAGCTGCGGATACAGGTTGGCCGTGGCCACACCCACCGCGGCGCTCGCCTGGTGCAGCTGCGCCTCGCTGGCCCGCACGTCGGGCCGCTGGCGCGCCAGCTCCGAGGGCAGCGACAGCGGCAGCGCCTCGGGCAGCGAGAGGCTCGCCAGGTCGAACTCGGGCAGGCCTGCTTCCGACGGCAGCCGGCCCGCGAACACGGCGAGCTGGTGGCGCGTCTGCGCGAGGGCCTTTTCGAGCGGAGGCAAGGTCGCCTGCGTCTGCGCCACCTGCGTGCGCTGCTGCAGCACGATCGACTTCGGAATGGCGCCGGTGTCGAACTGCTTTTCGATCACGCCGAGCTGGTCGCTCTGTGCCTGCAGCACCTCGCGCGCGGCCTGCAACTGTGCGCGCAGCGATGCTTCGCGGATGGCCGTAGTGACCAGGTTCGATGTGAGCGTGAGGTACACCGCCTCGACCTGGTAGCGCTGCGCTTCCACCGCGGCCTGTGCGCCTTCGACCTGTCGGCGCGCGCCGCCGAACACATCGAGGTCGTAGCTCACGTTGACCGAGGCGTTGTAGAGCGTCAGCAGCTGTCCGCCCGCCACCCTGGTGCTGACTTCGGAGGCGCGCTCGCGTTGTACGCCGAGCTGCGCCGACACCTGCGGCCACAGCAGGTTGCCCGACTTGGCGTCGTACGTGGCCTCCGCCTGGCGCAGCGCGGCCTGCGCCGATGCCAGCGTGGGACTCTGCGCGAGCGAGGCGCGGATCAGCCGGTCGAGCGGTTCCGAATGGAACACCTCCCACCACTGCGCCGGAATGTCCCGGCCCGGCACCAGCGCCTGCGCCTGGCCGCCCGGCACGTCCGATTGCGCCGTGCGCGCGGGCATCGGCGCCGGCGTGTAGTCCGCGCCCTGTGCGCCGGCCGGAAGCTCGGGCGTCTTGAAGTCCGGCCCGACCGCACACGCGCCCAGCAACAACGTTGCGCCGAGCAACGCGCCGTGGATCGCGAATGTGGCGGACCCTGCGATTCGCCGGCGCACAGGCGCCTCGCGCGATGAACAGGGTGGGTTCTCCGGCGCAGTGTGGTGTCGATTTGGCATGGGGCAGCGTTGTACACCCGGAACGGCCCGAGTGCCTGAGTTGTTTCTGAATGTCGCCGCTCGCGTCTCATCGCGCGAGCGAAATGCGACGAAGCCGGCAGACCGCGGCGCCAAGTGCAGCGCCAAGGCGCCAACCGCACGACGACCTCATTCCAGAAACACCAAGGAACCGGCTTTGCCGGGCCTTCGGTGTTGCCCCCGGTAGGGGGAAGGAGCAGCGACACGAAGTGCGCGAATCCTGGGGGCGAGCCAGGAACACCAAGGAACCGGCTTCGCCGGGCCTTAGGTGTTGCCCCCGGTAGGGGGAAGGAGAAGCGACACGAAGTGCGCGAATCCTGGGGGCGAGTCCAGAAACACCAAGGAACCGGCTCTGCCGGGCCTTAGGTGTTGCCCCCGGTAGGTGGAAGGAGAAGCGACACGAAGTGCGCGAATCCTGGGGGCGAGCCAGGAACACCAAGGAACCGGCTCTGCCGGGCCTTAGGTGTTGCCCCCGGTAGGGGGAAGGAGCAGCGACACGAAGTGCGCGAATCCTGGGGGCGAGTCCAGAAACACCAAGGAACCGGCTTCGCCGGGCCTTAGGTGTTGCCCCCGGTAGGGGGAAGGAGAAGCGACACGAAGTGTGCGCAGCCTGGGGGCGAGCAAAAATCTCGAAAAAAAAGCCCGCACGAAGGCGGGCTGGAAGGTGACCTGCTGGAGGAGGGAGGATCAGAGGATGCAGGCCACAGGGAGAAACTTGAATATCGCTCCCTAACCTGCACGCAACCTGACCTCCCTAGAATTTGCCGATGGTTTTCTACGATCCCGATTACGCACCGGACGCGTTCGAAGTCCGCGTGTCGGAACTGCTCGTGGCCACGCCCGACGGTTCCGACGAACTCATCGACGATTCGATCTCCGAAGTCCTGCGCATGGTGCTCGAGCACCTGCGCATGGATGTGGTCTTCGTGTCCGAATTCACCGAGGGCCGCCGCGTGTTCCGGCGTGTCGAGACCCGGCCCGAAGCGCGGGTGATCGAGCCCGGTCAGTCTGCGCCGCTGGAGGAGTCGTTCTGCCAGCGCGTGGTCGATGGCCGGCTTCCGCGAATGGTGAACGACGTGGCGGCGCTGTCGTCGTTCGACGAACTGCCGCGCACCGGATTTCCCGTCGGCGCACACCTGAGCACCCCCATCGTGCTGGACGACGGCCGCGTCTACGGCACCTTCTGCTGCTTCAGCTTCGCGCCCAACGAGCAGCTGACGCAGCGCGACCTGAAGAAGCTGGAAGTGTCGGCGCAGCTCGCAGCCAAGAAGATCAACCAGCGCCGCGCGAAAGACGCCGAGATGGCAATGGCAGGCTGGACGCTGGCACCGCACGAAGCGCCGCCGCGCGGACGCTGACGTCCGCCGGGTTCACCGAACCCGGCCCGCGCTGGTCAGTCTTCGTCTTCCCACTTGCCCACCACGGTGCCCAGCACCGTGAACGGCAGGCGGATCGGCTCGTGCTTCGGATTGAGCGGCAGCAGCCAGCGCCGCCCGTCCTCGTTCTTGAACACCTTGCAGGTGACTTCGCCGGTGTCGTCGATGCGCGCCACCACGCGCTCGCCGTCTTCGGGGGTCTTCAGCTGCGTGTCGACGAAGATGATCGAGCCCGAGCGGTAGCTCTTGAGCAGTCCATGGTCCGCGGTCATGCTGTCACCCCGGATGCGCAGTGCGTAGGTGTCGAGGCTGTGGTGTGCGATGCACGGGATCCAGCGCTCGGGCTGCGCCTGCTGCGACGACGTGCGGTCATGCCACTCGGCGGCGTCTTCCCAGGTGATGAGCGGCACCGTGTTGGGCGTGCGCGGGTTGAACGACGGCACATGCGGCGGCACGTGAAGCACGCGGTACGCCCCGTGCGGTTCGTTGGCGCTGTCGCGCGACAGGCGTACCTGATCCTCGTCCCACGGCGCCGGGCCGTCGCCGGTGTCGAGCCAGTTCGGATCGACGCGGTAGACGCGGGCCAGTGCCAGCACGCTCATCGACCGGGTCGTGTCGCCCCGCTCGATCTTCGAGATGTTCGATTGCTTGACGCCAGAGGCGGCTTCAGCCTGCTTCTGCGTCATCTTGGCGAATTTACGCGCTGCTTTGGCTCGGGTCCCTATGTTCTCCATCGGCCGAATTTAAGCCCAGATGAATATTCTGAATGGACTCTAGAATATTAGAAAAAGGGAGTGCATGCCATGAAGCCACGCGAGTTGGTGCTGGCGCTGAGAGCCATGGGGCTCACGCAAAAGCAGATCGAGAAAAAGACCGGAATACCCCAGCCGACGGTCAGCAAGATCGGGCTGGGCCGGGTCAATGATGTCATGTCGCGCCATTACGTGGCGCTGCTGCAGGCCTACGAGGCGCAGGTCAAGGAAACACCCGTGCCGCAACCGCCGCTTGCCGGCGGCACGGTGCCTCATGACTGACGCGTGCTCCGTCGCGCGACGCCGGGCCTCTGGCTCGACCGCGCCCTGTGCGCGGTGCTGGCGCTGCTGTCCATCGGGGCGTTGATCGCCGGCTGGGTGGCCGGGCATCCGGCCATTGCCGGGGGCGGCTGCTTCGGGCTGGCGTGCGCCGGATGGGCTGCGCAGGTGCTGTTCGACCGTGAGGCGCTCAGGCGCTCGGCGGCGGTACGGTCCGCGATCAGATCGGGTCGGGCGGTTCGAGGGCGAGCGTCGCGCTGACGCGCACGCAGTCCTTGATGTGCTGCTCGCCCAGCGCGCGCAAGGCTGCATAGCCGAGTGCCGCGGAGACGAGTTGCCCGGCCACGGGTACGTACTTGGTCGCCTGCTTGGCGGTCAGGCGGATGCCTGCGTGCTTTGCCAGCCGGATCAGCAGGTCGCGCGTGACGATCCGGCCGACCAGCAGGGCGCCCAGCGTCGTGGCCGCCTTCTGGATGCGCTCGCGCTGGTGCGGCGCGAGCTTCTCGACCTGGGTGACGGAGAGGCCGAACTCGGCGCTGATCTGCGGCACCAGCCGCGACAGCAGCGCCGCGTCGGCCATCCAGTCGACGCCGGGCAGGGGCACGGCGCTTGCGGCCGCGGCCATCAGCGCCTTGCGGGTGATGAGCTTGCGGCTGCGGTGGACGGCGGCAATGAGCTTCTCGTCACCGCGGGCCAGTTCGATCGCTGAAGGCATCCGGTGCGTCTCCGGCCAAGGGTTTCGCGGCCTCAGGCCGCGAGCGCTTCCAGCTGGTCCGACAGGGCCAGCCAGCGTTCTTCGAGACGGCCGATTTCGTCGTTGAGCGCCTTCAGCCGCTTGCCGACCTCAGCGATCTCGGCGGGCGGCAGCGACTGCGCCAGCCGGGCCTCGAGCGCGGTGCGCTCCGTGCCGGCCGCGGCCAGGCGTTCGTCGATCTGGGCGATCTCGCGCTTGATCGGCTTGGCCTGGTCGTTGCGCTGCTGGCGCTCCTGCGCGTCCTGCTTGCGCTGTTGCGGCGCGGCGGGCGCTGCAACCGGGGCGGCCGCAGCCGCTGCCGCGGCGTCGGCGGCCTCGCGCACCGCGACCTTGGCTTCCTCGCGCAGGCGCTTGGCTTCGTCGAGCAGGTAGCGCTGGTAGTCGTCGAGGTCGCCGTCGAAGTCGCCGACCACGCCGCGGCCGACCAGCCAGAACTCGTCGCACACCGAGCGCAGCAGCGCACGGTCGTGGCTCACCAGCATCAGCGTGCCTTCGAATTCGTTGAGCGCCACTGCGAGGGCCTCGCGGGTGGCCAGGTCCAGGTGGTTGGTGGGCTCGTCGAGCAACAGCAGGTTGGGGCGCTGCCACACCATCATGGCGAGCACGAGGCGCGCCTTTTCGCCGCCGCTCATGGTGCCCACGGGCTGCTTGACCATGTCGCCGCTGAAGTTGAAGCTGCCAAGGAAGCCGCGCAGGGCCTGCTCGCCGGTGGCTTCCCTGGCGTTGCTGCCGAGTTCGCGCGCCATGCGCACCATGTGCTCGAGCGGGGTGTCCTGGGGGCGCAGCACGTCGAGTTCCTGCTGCGCGAAGTAGCCGATGTTCAGGCCCTTGCCTTCGGTCACCTGGCCGGCCAGCGCGCCCATCTCGCGTGCGATGGTCTTCACCAGCGTCGACTTGCCCTGGCCGTTGGCGCCCAGGATGCCGATGCGCTGGCCCGCCAGCACCGAGCGGCTGACGCCGCGCAGGATGGTCTTGGGTTCTTCGTTCTCCACCAGGTAGCCGAAGCTCGCATTGGCGATCGACAGCATCGGATTCGGGATGTTTCCCGGCTCCTTGAACTCGAAGGTGAAGTCGGCTTCCGCCAGCAGCGGCGCCACCTTCTCCATGCGCTCCAGCGCCTTGACCCGGCTCTGCGCCTGCTTGGCCTTGCTGGCCTTGGCCTTGAAGCGGTCGATGAACTTCTGCAGGTGGGCGATCTTGTCCTGCTGCTTGCTGAAGGCCTGCTGCTGCTGCTCCATCTGCAGCGCGCGCATGTCCTCGAACTTGCTGTAGTTGCCGCCGTAGCGCGTGAGCTGCGCGTTGACGATGTGCAGGGTGACGTCGGTCACGGCGTCGAGGAACTCGCGGTCGTGGCTGATGACGATCATGGTCCCGGCGTACTTCTGCAGCCAGGCTTCGAGCCAGACCAGCGCGTCCAGGTCCAGGTGGTTGGTCGGTTCGTCGAGCAGCAGCAGGTCGCTCGGGCACATCAGCGCGCGCGCCAGTTGCAGGCGCATGCGCCAGCCGCCGGAGAAGCTGTTGACGGGTTCCTCGAGTTCGTGCGACTTGAAGCCCAGACCGAGGATCAGCGCCTGCGCGCGCGGCACGGCGTCGTGCTCGCCGGCGTCGGCCAGGTCGGTGTAGGCGTGCGCCAGCTCCATCCCGATGTCGGCGTCGTCCGGGTTCTCGGCGTAGGCGGCCTCGATGGTCGCGAGCTTCTCGCGCAACTCGGCCAGGCGGGTGTCGCCGCCCACCACGAAGGCGGTGGCCGATTCGTCCGTTTCGGGCATGTTCTGCGCCACCTGGGCCATGCGCCACTGCCTGGGCACCGAGAAATCGCCGCCGTCTTCGTGCAGCGTGCCGTTGAGCAGGGCGAACAGGGTCGACTTGCCGGCGCCGTTGCGACCCACCAGGCCGACCTTCTCGCCGGGGTTGAGGATGACGGTGGCGCCGTCGAGCAGGACCTTGGCGCTGCGGCGAAGAATGACGTTTTTGAGAGTGATCATGAAAGAGGAACCGTAGGGGCGATTATCCCGCCCGGCCCATCCGGCTTGGCGAAAAGGGGCAAAGGCAGGGGGACATGGCCCGGAAACTGGAAATCGCAGCCAATGGCTGCGAGAAAGCGGCGGAAGAAGCGAAGCGGCCCGGCGGGTGCCGCTAACGCACGCCAGCGCCGGCCACGAGGGTGGCCATGGCGGCCAGGGCGTCCCGCGTCACGAGCAGGACCTGGTCCTCGCCTGCCGAGGTCTCGAGCCAGACCACCTCGAGCTGCGGGAAAGCCGCCTCGAAATGATCGCGCTCGTTGCCGATCTCGAGCACCAGCACCGCCCGTTCGCCCATTCGCGAAGGCGCATCGGCGAACAACCGTCGCACGAAATCCATGCCGTCGGCGCCACCGGCCAGCGCCAGTTCGGGCTCGGCGAGGTATTCGGCGGGCAGCGCTGCCATGCTCGCGCTGTTCACGTAGGGCGGGTTGCACAGCACCAGGTCGTAGGGGCCGGGCAGGTTCGCGAGACCGTCCGATTCGATCAGCTTCACACGCGCGTCCAGCGCGTGGCGCGTGACGTTGATGGCGGCGACTTCCAGGGCCTCGACCGACAGGTCGGCCGCGTCCACGCTGACCTCGGGGTAGGTCAGCGCAGCCAGCACCGCGAGGCTGCCGTTGCCGGTGCACAGGTCGAGCACGCGCTGCGTGTGCTCGCCCAGCCAGTAATCGATGCTGCCATCGGCGATCAGCTCGGCGATGAAGCTGCGCGGCACGATGGCGCGCTCGTCCACGTAGAACGACACGCCCTGCAGCCAGGCCTCCTTCGTGAGATAGGCGGCCGGCTTGCGCGTGGCGATGCGCTCGGCGACGAGCGCGTCGACCTTGCCGGCGTCGGCGGGCGAAACGGGCGTATCCGCCACGCCGTCCAGGTCGTCCAGCGGGAGCTTGAGGCGCCACAGCACGAGCCATGCCGCTTCGTCGAAGGCGTTGGCCGTGCCGTGCCCGAAAGCCACGCCGGCGTCTTCGAGCCGCTTCGCGCCGGCCTCGATGAGTTCGATGACGGTGCTCATGCGCCCACCGCAGCGAGCGATGCGTCCAGTTGCTTGAGCGTGCGCACGTAGATGTTCTTCAGGGTCTCGATCTCCGCCACGTCGATGTGCTCGTCGATCTTGTGGATGCTCGCGTTGACAGGGCCGAGTTCCACCACCTGGCTGCAGATCTTGGCGATGAAGCGCGCGTCACTGGTGCCGCCGCTGGTCGACAGCTCGGTCTCGATGCCTGTCTCCTCGCGGATCGCACCCTGCACGGCCGCGACGAGTTCGCCCGGCGTGGTCAGGAAGGGCAGGCCGCCGACGGTCCACGCCAGCGTGTAGTCGACCTGGTGCGCGTCGAGCACCGCGTGCACGCGCTGCTGCAGCGACTCAGGCGTGGACTCGGTCGAGAAGCGGAAGTTGAAATCGATCACCGCACTGCCCGGAATCACGTTGCTCGCGCCCGTGCCCGAGTGGAAGTTGCTGACCTGCCAGCTGGTCGGCTGGAACCAGGCGTTGCCCGCGTCCCAGCCGCCGGCCGTGTTGATGGCCACCAGTTCGGCCAGCGCGGGCGCCACCGAATGCACCGGGTTCTTTGCCAGGTGCGGGTAGGCGATGTGGCCCTGAACGCCCTTGACCGTGAGCTTGCCGCTCATGGTGCCGCGGCGGCCGTTCTTGATCATGTCGCCGCAGCGCTCGACGGCGGTCGGTTCGCCGACGATGCAGTAGTCGATCTTCTCGCCGCGGGCGGCCAGCGCATTGCACACGATGACGGTACCGTCCACGCCGGGCCCTTCCTCGTCGCTGGTGAGCAGCAGCGCGAGCGTGAGCTGCGGGTCGGGCACGGCCAGCAGGAACTCCTCGATCGAGACGACGAACGCCGCCACCGAGGTCTTCATGTCGCACGCGCCGCGGCCGTACAGCTTGCCGTCGCGGTGCGTGGGGGTGAACGGATGGCTGGTCCACTGCTCGACGGGACCGGTGGGCACCACGTCGGTGTGGCCGGCGAACACCAGGGTCTTGGTGGCCTTGCCGGAGGCGGGGCGGCGCACGGCCCAGAGGTTGGTCACGCGGAAGTCTGCCGGTCCGCTCTCGATGGTTTCCAGCGCGAAGCCCAGCTGCGACAGCCGCTCGCCCAGGATCTGCTGGCAGCCCGCGTCGTCAGGGGTGACGGACGGGCGCGAGATGAGTTGTTCGGCGAGCTGGAGCGTACGGGACATGGCAGGGAGTGGAGTAGGGCTCTTCCAGGAACGCCACGGAACCGGCCTTGCCGGCCCGCTGGCGTTGCCCCGGGGCAAGGGGCCGGCGGAGCCTGGGAGAAAGTCAGAATTTGACGTCGAGCGTGATGTCGGTGAAGGTGGGCTCGTCGAACTGGTCGGTCAGCTGGCGGTCGTCGACCTGCTGCTTGGGCGCGGCGCGGTTCTGCAGGCGCCACATCAGGTTGGTGGGCGAATCGGCCTGCGAGAGGCCTTCCTCGCGGCTCACGCGGTCTTCGGTGATGAGGCGGGCGATGTCTTCCTCGAAGGTCTGCGAGCCTTCGGCCATCGACTTTTCCATGGCCTCCTTGACGCCGGAGAAGTCGCCTTTCTCGATCAGCTCGGCCACCAGCGCGGTGTTGAGCATGACCTCGAACGCCGGCACGCGTGCGCCCACCGGCGTGCGCAGCAGCCGCTGCGACACGATGGCGCGCAGTGCGCCGCCCAGGTCGCCCAGCAGCGTGGGACGCACCTCGACGGGGTAGAAGCTCAGGATGCGGTTCAGTGCGCGGTAGCTGTTGTTGGCGTGCAGCGTGGCCACGCACAGGTGGCCCGACTGCGCGTACGCGATGGCGGCGGACATGGTGTCGCGGTCGCGGATCTCGCCGATCTGGATCACGTCGGGCGCCTGGCGCAGCGCGTTCTTCAGCGCCGTCTGCAGAGAGCCGGTGTCGCTGCCCACGTCGCGCTGGTTCACCACCGACTTCTTGTTGGTGTAGGTGAACTCGATCGGCTCCTCGACGGTGAGGATGTGGCCGCTGGCGTGCTCGTTGCGATAGTCGATCATCGAGGCCAGCGTGGTGGTCTTGCCGGCACCCGTGGCGCCCACCATCAGGATCAGCCCGCGCTTTTCCATGATGAGCGTCTTCAGGATGTCGGGCAGGTTCAGCTCCGCAAATCCCGGAATGGTCGCGGCGATGTGCCGCACCACCACCGCATAGGTGCCGCGCTGGCGCATGGCGCTGAGGCGGTAGTTGCCGGCGCCCTCCAGGGCGACGGCCATGTTGAGTTCGCCCGTGCTTTCCAGTTCCTGGATGCGTGCGGCGGGCACCACTTCGGACAGCAGCGCCAGCGGCGCGGAGGGCGGCAGCACCTGCGCATTGATGGGCACGCAGTTGCCGTTGATCCGGATGAGCACCGGGGAGTGTGCCGAGAGGTAGATGTCCGAGGCCTTGCGCTCGGCCATCAAACGAAGAATCCGCTCCATCATGTTCATCGGTCTCTCTCCTCGGGTGCTCTTTGAATCATTCTTGCGCCGCGCGCGGCCCCTGGTCTTCGCGGGTAATGCCGCGGAACCGGCTTTGCCGGGCCGCAGGCGTTGCCCCCAGCAAGGGGGTGTGCGAAGCGACGCGAAGTGCGCGCGGCATGGGGGGTATCAGGCTCAGTCGCGCAGCAGGTCGTTCAGGCTGGTCTTGGAGCGCGTCTGCGCGTCGACCGTCTTCACGATGACCGCGGCGTAGGTGCTGTAGTCCTGGCCCGACTTGGTCTTCTTGGGCAGGCTGCCGCTGATGACCACGCTGCCGGCCGGCACGCGGCCGTAGGAGATCTCGCCGGTGTCGCGGTTGAAGATCGGGGTGCTCTGGCCGAGGTACACGCCCATGCCGAGCACGGAGTTCTCTTCGACGATCACGCCTTCGACCACTTCCGAGCGTGCGCCGATGAAGCAGTTGTCCTCGATGATGGTCGGGTTGGCCTGCAGGGGCTCGAGCACGCCGCCCAGGCCCACGCCGCCCGACAGGTGCACGTTGGCGCCGACCTGCGCGCACGAACCCACGGTGGCCCAGGTGTCGACCATGGAGCCTTCGCCCACGTAGGCGCCGATGTTCACGTACGAGGGCATCAGGATCGCGCCCTTGGCGATGAAGCTGCCGCGGCGGGCCACGGCCGGCGGCACGATGCGCACGCCCGATTCCTTGAGCTCGTTGGCCGACAGGTGCGAGAACTTGGTCGGCACCTTGTCGTAGAAGCCGAGCGAGCCGGCCTGCATCTGCTCGTTGTCCTTCAGGCGGAACGACAGCAGCACGGCCTTCTTGACCCACTGGTGCACCGTCCACTGGCCGACGCCTTCGCGGGTGGCCACGCGCAGCTTGCCGTTGTTGAGCTCGGTGATCACGTGCTCGACGGCGTCGCGCACTTCGGCGGGCGCGGCGGAGACCGAGATGTTGGCGCGGTCTTCCCACGCGGCGTCGATGATTTGTTGCAGTTGCTGGGTCATGGAGAAAGTCTCGGGTGAAAAATGGGTGCGCCCCGATGGGGCGCGGGGACTGGGGCCGCGGAAGCCGTTACCTGCCGTCCTTGACGAAGCGGACGATGCGCCCGGCGGCCTCCACGCATTCGGCCGTCTCGGCCACCAGCGCCATTCGGATGCGGCCCCGGCCGGGGTTCGGGCTGTGGGAGGTGTCGCGCGCCAGATAGCTCCCCGGCAGGACCGTGACATTGTATTGAGCGTAGAGCGAACGGGCGAAGGCTTCGTCGTCGCCAGCCCACACTTCGGGCACGCCGGCCCAGAGGTAGAAACTGGCGTCGGGCAGGCGCACGTCGAGCACCGGCTCGAGCAGCGGCGTCACGGCCGCGAACTTGGCGCGGTACATGGCGCGGTTCTCGATCACGTGGGCCTCGTCGCCCCACGCGGCGATGCTGGCCGCGGCCACGGTGCCGCTCATGGCGCTGCCGTGGTAGGTGCGGTAGAGCAGGAATTTCTTGACGATCGCCGCGTCGCCGGCCACGAAGCCGCTGCGCAGGCCGGGCACGTTGCTGCGCTTGGACAGCGAGGTGAGCGCGATCAGGTTTTTGAAGTCGGGCCGGCCGAGCTTCACCGAAGCTTCCAGGCCGCTGAGCGGAGGCTCGTCGCGGAAGTAGATCTCGCTGTAGCACTCGTCGGCCGCGATCACGAAGCCGTGGCGGTCGGACAGCGCGAACAGCTTCTTCCACTCGTCCAGCGGCATCACGGCGCCGGTCGGGTTTCCCGGCGAACAAACGAACACGAGCTGCGTGCGGGCCCAGACGTCGTCGGGCACGCTGTCCCAGTCGACCGCGAAGTTGCGCGCGGGCACGCTCGGCACGTAATACGGCTCCGCGCCCGAGAGCAGGGCGGCGCCCTCGTAGATCTGATAGAACGGATTGGGCGAGATCACCACTGGCGCCGGCGAGACGGTCGGGTCGACCACGGTCTGCGCCAGCGAGAACAGCGCCTCGCGCGAGCCGTTGACCGGCAGCACCTGCGTGGCCGGGTCGAGCGCGAGGCGGTAGCGCGACTGGAGCCAGTCGGTGAAGGCGCTGCGCAGTTTGAGGTCGCCGGCGGTGGCCGGGTAGGCGGCCAGCGCGCCGAGGCTGGCGCTCAGGGCTTCCTTGATGAACGCGGGCGTCGCGTGCTTGGGCTCGCCGATGCCCAGGCTGATGGCAGGGAACTCGGGGTTGGGCGTGACGCCCGCGAACAGTTGCTTCAGCCGCTCGAAGGGATAGGGCTGCAACCTGGAGAGCAAGGGATTCATGCCCGGGATTATCGGCGACGGGGTGGCCGCTTCATGACGGGGCTCACGGCGCCGGCGACATCGCCTCGATCGTGCGCTCGACCAGCGCACGCAGCCGCGCAAGGCGCCGCAGGTCGCGGTGATAGCCCAGCCACACTTCGCGCCCCGGCGGCGGCTCGCCGAGGTCCACGCGGCCGATGCCGGGCGTGGCATCGCCCAATGCCACCGGTAGCACCGCGAGGCCGATGCCCTCGGCGCACAGGCGGGCTTGGGCCGAGCGGTTGTTGCTGCCGAAGGCGGTGCGGGCGTTCGGCAGCATGCGACGCAGCCACGCCACGTCGGGAAAGTCGCGGTAGGCGCTGTCGAGGGTGACGAGCGCGCTGCCCGCGCCGTCGCCGGCACGGGGATGCGGCTGGCCGGCGGCGGCATACAGCGCGTAGTCCATATGCAGCAGCTTGCGCTGGATGATGTACGGCTCCTCGAAGGGCTGGATGCGAAACACCAGGTCCGCTTCGCGGCGCGCGAGGTTCAGCAGGCGTGCGTCGGTCAGCAGCTCGATGCTCACGCGCGGGTGCTCGCGCAGGAAGCCCGCCAGGAGCGGCGAGAGCACGTGCACGCCGAACCAGTCGGACGACGACACGCGCAGCATGCCCTCGAGCTGTTGCCCGCTGCCCGCTAGCTCGCGCTGGAACGCCAGCGCTTGTTCCTCCATGCGCTCGGCATGCCCGAGCACCGATTCGCCTTCGGCCGTGAGCACGAAGCCGTCGCTGGTGCGCTGGAACAGCGTGAGCGACAGCGCGGCCTCGAGGGCCTTCAGGCGGCGGCCCATCGTCGGCTGCGACATGCCGGTCTGCCGCGCGGCGCCCATCAGCGTGCCGCTGCGGGCGATGGCAAGAAACACCCGAACGTCGCTCCATTCCATGCGAGTGGCCGGCGGTTCTTGGAGGGATTCATTCATTTATGAATGATACGACTGCAGTTTTGTCAATTTACTTGCAATTGTGTTGATTGAAGAATCGAGCCATTCATTCACCTTGCAAGGAAATCCAGCCATGACGAACTCTTCGACTTCTCCCCGCACCATGCGCGCCGCCGTCCTCGATGCCGCCGGCCAGCCCTTCCGCATCGCCCGGCTCGATCGCCCCGTGGCGGCTGCAGGCGAGGTGCTGGTTCGCATCCATGCCAGCGGCGTGAACCCGCTGGACACCAAGATCCGCGCCGGCCAGGCCGCCCACGCACAACAGCCGCTGCCCGCGGTTCTTGGCATGGACCTCGCGGGCGTGGTCGAGGCGGTCGGCCCCGGTGTGACGAAGTTCAGGCGCGGCGACGAGGTCTACGGCATGGCCGGCGGCATCGGCGGGCTGCAGGGCACGCTCGCCGACTACGCCGCGGTCGATGCCGACCTGCTCGCGCTGAAGCCGCACAACCTCGGCATGCGCGAAGCCGCGGGCTTGCCGCTGGTGTTCATCACCGCCTGGGAGGGCCTGGTGGACCGCGCGAAGACGCAGGCCGGCCAGAAGGTGCTGGTGCACGGCGGCGCGGGAGGCGTCGGGCACATGGCCGTGCAGCTGGCGGTGTCGCTGGGTGCGGAGGTGTTCGCCACCGGCGCGCCGTCGCATGCCGACACGATCCGCCGCTTCGGCGCCACGCCCATCGACTACACGGCCACGACGGTCGACGAGTACGTCGCGCGATACACCGCGGGCGAAGGCTTCGACGTGGTCTACGACACCGTCGGCGGCGCCGTGCTCGATGCCTCCTTCTCGGCCGCGCGCCGCTACGGCGGCCATGTGGTCAGTTGCCTGGGCTGGGGCACCCACAAGCTGGCGCCGCTGTCGTTCCGCGCGGCGACCTACTCGGGCGTGTTCACGCTGCTGCCGATGATCACCGGCCGAGGCCGCGCCCATCACGGAGAGATCCTCGAGGCGGCCACCCGGCTCGCCGAGGCCGGGCGGCTCGCGCCGCTGATGGATGCGCGCCGCTTCAGCCTGGAGGAGGCCACTTCGGCCCATGAGGCCGTCGAAGCCGGCACGGCCCGGGGCCGCGTCGTGGTCGGCGTGTCGGCCTGAACACGGCGCAGGCGCTGCGCCGGTTCAGCATGTCGGATGGTTGAACTGGCCGATCATGTTGGCGAAGTTCTGGTTGTAGCGGTTGGCGGAGTTCACGATGCTCGAACTGCGCATGTGCGCCGGCAGGCGCGCCATGGCGCCGGTTTCCTTGCGTTTGAACACGCCGTCCTTGATGTCCTTGACCATCGAGCGCGACTGGCCGATGAACTCGTTGATCTGCAGCATGCCGCCGTCGCAGCGAGCGCCGCTCTTGGCCGACTGCTCGCTCATCGTCCGGCTCCAGCCGGCGGCCGAATCGGCCACCAGCGCCAGCGAGGCCTCGAACGCGGCGAGCGCCTGCGGGTCGTTGGGCGATTCGAAGAGGGCGTTGGCGTCGTTGTGGTTGAGCTTGCCGTGGTAGATCAGGCCGGCGCGGTAGTAGGCGGCGGAGTCCTTCGGCGCCTTCTCGAAGGCTTCCCTGGTCAGCGCCTGGTCGCGCGCGCTCAGGCCGTCGTCGAACGCAGCTTCGGCCGTGGCAACGCCGGTGAGCGCGGCCAGATAGTCCTTGTTCAGCCGGCGCGCCTTGTCGCCGTTGTCTGCGAGATAGCCCTTCGAATTCGCGTAGTCGTTCAGTTCGCGGCTCAGCGGCGACAACACCTTGAGCGCGGCCGAAAACGCCTGGGCCGAGGCGTCGATCTCGGGCAGCGGCGCGGCAATGGCCGCGGCAGCGTCGAGCTTCTTGGCCGAGCGGTCGATGAGGATGTCGTTCTGGATGCGCAGGCTGGTCAGCGGCGCCTTGGCCTCGAGCAGCGGCACCTGCTGCGCCACGTACTCCGCGCGCGCCTGCTGGAAAGAGGTGCGCAGGTTGTTCGAGACATCGACGTAGGTGTTGTACTTCTCGACCCGTTGCTGCTCTTCGGCAGCCTGGTCCGGCTTCGCCTGCGAGGCTGGCGATGCCTGCTGCGCACCACCCGGTTTGTCGCTGTCGCCACAACCGGCAAGGAGCGCCGAAGCGGTGACGAATGTGGCTCCCAGGAACGTCCAATATTTCATTTTTACTTTTCCTCCATCTAAGAAATGCGCAGGCAGGCCGCAACCGGCTTGCCGGGAAACCGTCGGGGCCGCGAGGCCTCGGGGAAACATTGGGGAGACAGCCGCGCTGCGGCCGTCGACAGGCGCGGCTCGCTCAGGCCGCGCTGCGGCGATAGAACGCCAGCGAGCCGGCCAGCGCCAGCAGCATGCCGCCGCAGGCGCGGTCGATCCAGCGCGTGGCCGACACCGTGAGCAGGCGGATCGCACGCGCGCCGACGAAGGCGTACGCGAGCATCACCGCCATGTCGAGCCCGGCGAAGATCAGTGCGATCACGATGTACTGCGGCGCCTGCGCGGCAGACGGGTCGATGAACTGCGGCAGCAGCGCCGAGCAGAAGATGTAGCCCTTGGGGTTGGTCACCGCCACCAGGAACGATTTGAAGAAGATCCGCCGGCTTTCGTGCGTGGCGACCGAAGGCGCTGCATCGGCCGCCGGCAGCTGCAAGCCGCCCTTCGAGCGCAGCATGCGCAGGCCCAGCCACGCCAGGTACGCCGCGCCGACCCATTTCAGCATCGAGAACCAGAACTCCGATGCGGCCAGCAGCGCGCCCAGGCCGAGTGCCACGGCGCCGACCAGCACGAAGTCGGACAGCACCGCGCCGAGCATGCCAGGCAGCGCGCGGCGCACGCCGTGGCGCGAACCGTTGCTCAGCGCCAGCAGCACCGTGGGGCCGGGCGTGGCGATGGCGGCGAAGGCCACGATGGCGAAGAGCAGGGCGGTGGCGAGCGTCATCGGGCGTGCTCCGTGGCCGTCAGATCTTCTTGACCAGCACCTGGCTCTTGCGGTCCCAGTTGTACTTGCGCTTGCGCGCCTCGGGGAGCCAGTCGGGGTTGACCTGCTGGAAGCCGCGCTTGAGGAACCAGTGCATGGTGCGGGTGGTGAGAACGAAGATGCTGTCCAGGCCCATGGCCTTGGCGCGGTGCTCGATGCGCTTGAGGATGCGTTCGCCGTCGCCCTGAGACTGCGACTGCGGCGACACCGTGAGCGCGGCCATCTCGGCGGTGCGCGCCTCGGGGTAGGGATAGAGGGCCGCGCAGCCGAAGATCACGCCGTCGTGCTCGATCACCGTGTAGTGGCCCACGTCGCGTTCGATCTCGGTGCGGTCGCGCTTCACCAGGGTGCCGTCGCGCTCGAAGGGCTCGATCAGTTGCAGGATGCCGCCGATGTCGTCCACCGAGGCTTCGCGCAGGCTCTCCAGCTTCTCGTCGATCACCATGGTGCCCACGCCGTCGTGCACGTACACCTCCAGCAGAAGCGAACCGTCGAGCGCGAAGGGCAGGATGTGGTTGCGCTCCACGCCGGCCTTGCAGGCCTTCACGCAGTGCTGCAGGTAGAAGGCCGTGTCCGTCGGCTTCTGCGCGGGCGGCAGCGAAGCCAGCAGCTTCTCGGCGGCGTCCAGCGGCAGCTCGGTGTCGATCGGGTTGTCTTCGCTCTCGGGCAGTTCGCTGTCCATGCGGATGCCCGGGATCTCGGTGAGGAAGATCAGCTTGTCGGCCTGCAGCGAGATGGCGACGCTGGTCGCGACCTCTTCCATCGTCAGGTTGAAGGCTTCGCCGGTGGGCGAGAAGCCGAACGGCGACATCAGCACCATGGCGCCGAAGTCGAGCGTGCGGCGGATGCCGGCCGCGTCGACCTTGCGCACCAGGCCCGAGTGCTTGAAGTCGACGCCGTCGACCACGCCCACCGGGCGTGCAGTGATGAAGTTGCCCGAGATGATGCGCACCGTGGAACCCGCCATCGGCGTGTTGGGAAGGCCCTGGCTGAATGCGGCCTCGATCTCGTAGCGAAGCTGGCCGGCAGCCTCCTGCGCGGAGTCGAGCGCCACCTCGTCGGTGATGCGGATGCCGTGCGAATACTTCGCCTCGTGGCCCTTGGCCGCGAGCTGCTCGTTGACCTGCGGACGGAAGCCGTGAACCAGCACGATCTTGACGCCCATGCTCTGGATCAGCGCCAGGTCCTGCGCGATGTTTTGAAGCTTGCCTGCCGCGATCGCCTCACCCGCGAGCGCGACCACGAAAGTCTTACCGCGGTGCGTGTGGATGTAGGGCGCAACCGAGCGGAACCACGGCACGAAGGTGAAATTGAAGACGGTGGACATGGGGCGTGATTGTGCATTCATGCGACGACGCGTGCCTGACCCCGCCGGTGCGCGGCAGCCGCTGTGCCGCGCACCGATAATCGGCGGTTCGCCCGCCGCGACAGCCAGAAGACTGCCTTCCCTTGACGACCACGACCCCCTCCGCACCCTCCACGCCGCTGCGCATCGAGTTTCCTGAATCGCTCCCTGTGTCCGCCAGGCGCGACGAAATCATGGACGCCATCGCGGCCCATCAGGTCGTGATCGTCTGCGGGGAGACCGGTTCGGGCAAGACCACGCAGCTGCCGAAGATCGCGCTCGCGCTGGGCCGCGGCAAGCTCAACGCCGAGCCGGGCAAGGGCCGCCTCATCGGCCACACGCAACCGCGCCGCATCGCCGCGAGCTCGGTCGCCAAGCGCATCGCCGAGGAGCTGAAGACGCCGCTGGGCGACGTGGTCGGCTTCAAGGTGCGCTTCCAGGACCGCCTGAGCCGCGATGCATCCGTCAAGCTCATGACGGACGGCATCCTGCTGGCCGAGACGCAGACCGATCCGCTGCTGAAGGCCTACGACACGCTCATCATCGACGAGGCCCACGAGCGCTCGCTGAACATCGATTTCCTGCTGGGCTACCTGCGAGAAATCCTGCCGCGCCGGCCCGACCTGAAGGTGATCGTCACCTCGGCCACCATCGACGCCGATCGCTTCGCGCAGCATTTCGCCTCGGCCAGGGGGCCGGCGCCGACCATCTTCGTGTCGGGCCGCACCTACCCGGTCGAGCAGCGCTACCGTCCCTTCGAGGAGTCGCGCGAGCACGACCTGAACGACGCCATCGCCGACGCGGTCGACGAACTCTGGCGCGACCCGCACAACGCGGGCGACATCCTGGTCTTCCTGCCCGGCGAGCGCGAGATCCGCGAGGCCGCCGACCACCTGCGCCGCCACGTCAACCACCAGCCGCTGTTCCGCAGCGCCGAGGTGCTGCCGCTGTTCGCGCGGCTCTCCGGCCCGGAGCAGGACCGCATCTTCGAAAGCCACAACGGCCGGCGCATCGTGCTGGCCACCAACGTGGCCGAGACCTCGCTCACCGTGCCGGGCATCCGCTACGTGATCGATACCGGCACCGCGCGCGTGAAGCGCTACAGCTTCCGCAGCAAGGTCGAGCAGCTGCTGGTCGAGCCGATCAGCCAGGCGGCGGCCAACCAGCGCGCCGGCAGGTGCGGGCGCGTGGCGAACGGCATCTGCATCCGGCTGTACGGCGAGAAGGACTTCGAAGGGCGTCCGCGCTTCACCGACCCCGAAATCCTGCGCTCGTCGCTGGCGGGCGTGATCCTGCGCATGAAGTCGCTGCGCCTGGGCGATGTGGCGCGCTTTCCGTTCCTCGAGGCGCCGTCGCCGCGCGCCATTGCCGACGGCTACCAGCTGCTCAATGAGCTCGGCGCGGTCGACGACGCCAACGAGCTCACGCAGACCGGCGCCGAGCTGTCGAGGCTGCCGCTGGACCCGCGCGTCGGCCGCATGATTCTGGAGGCCCGCGCGCGCGGCGCGCTCGAGGAGGTGCTCGTCATCGCGTCGGCGCTCAGCGTGCAGGACGTGCGCGACCGTCCGATGGAAGCGCAGCAGCAGGCCGACCAGGCGCATTCGAAATTCGACGACGAGAAGAGCGAGTTCAGCGGCTACCTGCGGCTCTGGAAATGGATCGCCGACGCGCGCGGCGGCCACGGGGACACGCACAAGCTCAGCAACCGCCAGTACGAACAGCTGCTGCGGCAGAACTTCATCAACATTCGTCGCGTGCGCGAGTGGCGCGACATCCATTCGCAACTGCTCACGGTGGTCACCGAGCACAAGTGGCGCATCAATTCGGAGCCTGCGGGCTACGAGCCGCTGCACCTGTCGATGCTGTCAGGCCTGCTCGGCAACATCGGCTGGAAACTCGAAGACGACGAGGCCTACCTCGGCGCGCGCGGCATCAAGTTCTACAAGCATCCCGGCGCGCACCTGAAGAAGAAGCCCGGCCGCTGGATCGTCGCGGCCGAACTGGTCGAGACCACGCGGCTGTTCGGGCGCGGCGTGGCCAACATCGAGCCGCAGTGGCTCGAGCAGGTAGCCGGCCATCTGCTGAAGAAGCAGTTGCTCGATCCGCACTGGGAGAAGAAGGGCGCCCAGGTGTCGGCGCTGGAGCGCGCCACGCTCTACGGGCTGGTGGTGTACAGCGGGCGGCGCGTCGACTTCACGCGCGTCGATCCGGTGGCGGCGCGCGAGATCTTCATCCGCGAGGCGCTCGTCGGCGGGCAGTGGGAGACGAAGTTCGCGTTCCTGCAGGCCAACCGGAAGCTGGTGCGCGAGGTCGAGGGGCTGGAGCACAAGTCGCGCCGGCAGGACGTGCTGGTCGACGACGAGCTGATCTTCGCCTTCTACGACGCGCAGCTGCCTGCCGACGTGGCCAGCGGCATCAGCTTCGAGAGCTGGTACCGGCAGGCCTCGAAGGAGCAGCCGCGCCTGCTGTTCCTCACGCGTGACGAGCTGATGCGCCACCAGGCCGCCGGCATCACGACGCAGTCCTTCCCGCCGACGCTGCGGCTGGGCGGCGTCGATTGCGCCGCCACCTACCTGCACGAGCCCGGCGACGCGAAGGACGGCCTGACCGTGAGCGTGCCGCTGTTCGTGCTGAACCAGGTGAGCGAGGAGCGCTGCGAGTGGCTGGTGACGGGCATGCTGAAGGACAAGATCCAGGCGCTGCTCAAGAGCCTGCCGCAGCGTCCGCGTTCGCGGCTGGTGCCGCTGCCCGAGTCGGCGTCGAAGCTGGCCGAAGAGCTGTCGGCGCCCGAGCTGTTCGGCAGCGGCTCGCTGACCGACGTGCTGCTCAAGCGCGTGCGCGACATGACCAGCATCGACGTGAAGCGCGCCGACTTCAAGCTCGACATGCTGCCGCCGCACCTGTTCATGAACCTGCGCGTGGTCGACGAGCATGGCCGCCAGCTGGGCATGGGTCGCAATCTCGGTGCGCTGAAGGCCGAATTGGGCGCACAGGCGCGCGGCGCCTTCCAGGCGCTGGCGGGGTTGAACGTCAAAGCTGCGCCGGAGAAAAAGGCCGACGCGTCGGACGAGCGTGCCAGGACGCCGTCGACGGCGGCACCCGCGCCTGCGCCCGCTGCGCTGCCGGCCGGCCAGCGCTACACGGCATGGACCTTCGGCGAGTTGCCCGAGCTGATGGAGGTGCGGCGCGGTTCGCAGTTGCTCATCGGTTTCCCGGCGCTGCGCGACGAAGGCGATGCGGTGACCATCGAGGTGTTCGACGAGCCCGCCGTGGCGGCAGCGAAGCACCGCGCCGGCCTGCGCCGCCTGTTCGCGCTGCAGCTGAAGGACGCGCTGAAGTACCTCGAGAAGAACATCCCCGACCTGCAGAAGATGTCGGTGGCCTACATGCCGCTGGGCACTTCCGAGGAACTGCGCACGCAGATCATCGACGTGGCGATCGACCGCGCCTTCCTGCAGGAGCCGCTGCCCACCGACGAGTTCGCCTTCAAGAAGCGGCTCGAGGAGGGCCGCGGCCGGCTCACGCTCATCGCCAACGAGGTGGCGCGGCTGGCCGGCACCATCCTCGTCGAGTACGCCGCGGCGGCGCGCAAGATCAAGGACACCAAGATCCAGCCCGACGCGGTGCAGGACGCCGCGCAGCAACTGCAGCGCCTTGTCGGCAAGCGCTTTATTGCCGATGCACCCTGGACGCAGCTGCAGCACTTCGCGCGCTACCTGAAGGCCATCGTGCTGCGCCTGGACAAGCTGCGCGCCGACCCTGCACGCGACGCCGCCAAGCTGGTCGAACTGAAGCCCCAGGACCAGCGCTACTGGCGACTGGTGGCGGAGCGCAAGGGCGTGGTGGACGACCGCATGCTCGAGTTCCGCTGGCTGCTGGAGGAACTGCGCGTGAGCTTCTTCGCGCAGGAACTGCGCACGCCGCAGCCGGTGAGCGTGAAGCGGCTCGACAAGGCGTGGGCGCAGCTTCAGGCCTGAGCAAGGGGGCGCCGCAGACGAAAAAAAGCCCGCTTGCGCGGGCTTCTTTCATTTAGCGTTCCGGCCAAGGTGCGGGCTATATGCGTCCCATGAGCACGAGGATCACGACGATCAGCACGATCAGGCCGACGCCGCCGCTGGGACCGTAGCCCCACGACCGGCTGTAGCCCCAGCTGGGCAATGCGCCGATCAGTATCAAGATCAGGATGATCAGCAGAATGAACGAGAGCGACATGTTTTCTCCAGGGCAGTGGTTGTGATGAGCTTTCATGCTCCTCCCGCCATGTCGAATGGATCGCCGGAGAGCCGCCCCTTCGGCGGTCAGTGAACGTCCTACCGCGGGCGTCGCCGCTGCGGCCACCAGCCGTCGGCGCACGCCCCGCAGGCACTATCGAATGAGTGCCGCGAGCTTCATATTCAGAGCTTGGCCAGCCGGTCGAGCGCTGCCAGCAGGGTCTCGTCCTTCTTGGCGAAGCAGAAGCGCACCACGCGCTGGTCGAAGCCGTTGCCGTAGAAGGCCGACAGCGGAATGGCGGCCACGCCGATCTCGCTGGTGAGCCACAGGCAGAAATCGGCTTCCGACAGGTCGCTCACCGCCGAGATGTCGACGCACTGGAAGTAGCTGCCCTCGCTGCGCAACAGCCTGAAGCGCGTCTTTTCGGCCAGGCCGGCGGCGAACAGGTCGCGCTTGCGCTGGTAGAACGCCGGCAGTTCCAGGTACGGCTTCGGCTCGGCCATGTACTGGGCGAGCGCGTGCTGCATGGGTGTGTTCACCGTGAACACGTTGAACTGGTGCACCTTGCGGAATTCGGCCATCAGCGGTGCCGGCGCCGCCACGTAGCCGACCTTCCATCCGGTGACGTGGTAGGTCTTGCCGAAGCTGCTCACGATGAAGCTGCGCGCCGCCAGGCCAGGGAAGCGGGCCACGCTTTCGTGGCGGGCGCTGTCGAACACCATGTGCTCGTAGACCTCGTCGCTGATCACGAACACGTCCGTCGGCGCGAGCAGTTCCTCGAGCTGGCGCATCTCGGCCTCGGTCCAGACCGTGGCGCTCGGGTTGTGCGGCGTGTTGATGATGATGGCGCGCGTGCGCGGCGTGAGCGCGGCGGCGATCTTGCCGAAGTCGGGCCGGAAGGTGCCGGGCACCAGCGGCACGCGCACCACGCTGCCGCCGGCCAGCTCGATGTTGGGCACGTAGCTGTCGTAGCAGGGCTCCAGCACGATCACCTCGTCGCCCGGGCGCACCACCGCGAGGATGGCCGTGATGATGGCCTGCGTGGCACCGGCGGTCACCGTGATTTCGGTGGCCGCGCTGTAGCTGTGGCCGTACATCGCCGAGAGCTTGGCCGCGATCGCATCGCGCAGCGCCGGGATGCCGGGCATCGGCGGATACTGGTTGTGGCCCGCGGCCATGGCCGCCGTGACGTCCTCGAGCAGCTTCGGATCGCAGTTGAAATCCGGAAAGCCCTGGCCCAGGTTGACCGCGCTCTTCTCGGCGGCCAGCGCCGACATGACGGTGAAGATGGTGGTGCCCACGGAGGGCAGCTTGGTGCCGACGTCGGGCGTGCGTGGGGAGGTGCTCATGATGTACGTGATTTCTTCAACGGTTGGTCCACATTCCACTTGCTCGTCGCTGCCCTTTCCAGAAGCACCGCGGAACCGGCTTTGCCGGCCGAAGGTGTTGCCCCCGGAAGGGGGTTGGCGAAGCGACACGAAGTGCGCGAAGCCTGGGGGTGATCGCGTTATAGCTCGTAGTCCTGCTGGTGGCCGCTCAGCGCCTTGGCGATCAGGTTGCGGTCGAGCCGGTCGCTCAGCAGTTCGGCGAACTTGAAGACGAAGTTGCGCAGATAGGCGCTGCGCTTGAATGCGACCCGCGCGATGTTCTGGCCGAACACATGGCCCATGGGGCGCACCACGAGGTCGGCATTCGACTCGTCGCGCACCGCCATCTCGGCCACGATGCCCACGCCCAGGCCCAGCCGCACGTAGGTCTTGATCACGTCCGAGTCGATCGCCTCCAGCGCGATGCGCGGCGTGAGCTTCTTCTGGGCGAACGCATGGTCGATGCGCGTGCGCCCGGTGAACGAGGGGTGGTACGTGATGATCGGCTCTGTCGCCAGGTCCTCGAGCGAAATGCGCTCCTTGGCGGCCAGCGGGTGGTCCTTGGGCAGCACCAGCACGTGCTGCCATTCGTAGCAGGGGAGCGTGACGAGCTCTGCATAGCCGTCGAGCGATTCGGTGGCGATGCCGATCTCGGCGATCTCGTCGATCACCATGCGCGCCACCTGGTCGGGCGAGCCCTGGTGCAGGCTCACGTTGACCTTGGGGTAGGCCTCGCGCAGGTTGGCCACGGGCACCGGCAGCACATAGCGCGCCTGGGTGTGGGTGGTGGCGATGGAGAGGGTGCCGCTGTCCTGCGCGCTGAACTGCTCGCCGATGCGCTTGAGGTTGCCCACCTCGCGCATGATGAGTTCGATGCTGGCGATGACATGCTGCCCCGGCTCGGTGACGCGCTTGAGGCGCTTGCCGTGGCGCGCGAAGATCTCGACGCCCAGTTCTTCCTCAAGTTCGATGATGGCCTTGGAAACACCTGGCTGGGAGGTGTGAAGCGCCTTGGCCGCCTCGGTGAGGTTCAGGTTACGGCGCACTGCCTCCTGAACAAACTTGAACTGATGCAGATTCATATCAAATTCCGTCTTATTGCGGAATTCATTATGCCTTCGCAATCTATCGAAATGCGCAACTGTTCGGATTTGTTCAGCTTTGGGTGGTGCTTTCAGCGTCGTCCCGAGTGGCGACCTGGGCAAGCAGTCCGATCAGCTCGGGCTCTTCGCCCACGATGCGCGCCAGCGTGAAGACGGTCTGGGGCCAGGCCTGACGCAGCGCCTCGACTTGGCGCGGCAGGTCCTCGCGGGCGTGCTTGCCCATGCCCAGGAACAGCGGAACCACCCGAATGGCAGTGGCGCCGGCGTTGATCAGTGCCGCTGTGGCCATCGACAGGTCGGGCGCGGCCAGTTCGAGATACGCGCAGGTGACGAGGGCATCGGGCACGCGCGCCGTCGTCTGCGCCGCCACCGCCTCGATCGGCTCGCGCCAGCGCGGGTCGCGCGACCCATGCGCCAGCAGCACGATGCCCTGGACCTGCCGCCGTGCGGCCGTGTCTGTCGCAGCGGCGGTCATCGTCGCAGCACCAGCCAGCTGAAGGCCGTGAGCGACATCACCGAATAGATCATCCCTGGCGCTGCCGCCGTGAGCCATGGAGACCAGTTGCTCAGGTTGCCCAGGTAGCCGAACACGTTGTTGAGCAGGAAGAAGCTGATGCCGATCATCACGCCGCCGAACACGTAGGTCGTGATGCCCGCCTGGCGGAAGTGCAGGTAGGCGAAGGGCAGGGCGAGCACCACCATCACGAGACACGAGAGCGGGTAGAACACCTTGCGCCAGAACTCGATCTCGTAGCGCTGCGCGGTCTGGCCGTTGGCGTCGAGGTGGCGGATGTAGTCGAACAGGTCGATCGTGCTCATGCGGTCGGGACGCAGCAACGCAACCGACACCATCTCGCCGGTCAGCGAGGTCGGCCAGTTCAGTTGAGGGATCTTGGTCGTGGTGATATGCGCCTGGTCGGCACCGCTGCGCGTGTCGTACTTCTGCTCGTCGACGTCGGTCAGCATCCAGTGACCGTCGCTGCCGATGGTGGCCGTGGCCGCCACGATCTGGGTCTTGATGTAGCCGTTGTCGTCGAACTCGAAGATGCGCGGGCTCTTCAGCGCGCCCTTGCGGTCGACGGCCAGCACGTTCACCGCGTAGGACGTGTCGCCGCGCTTTTCCTTGAGCCATGCGCCGGTGTTGCCCGCCAGCGAGTAGGTGCCCTGGTACCTGGCCTTGAGCAGCTGGCCAGTGCGTTCCGACGTCGGCGCCAGGTAGTCGCCGATGGCGAAGGTCAGCACCACGAAAGCGATGCCCAGCAGCAGCAGGGTACGCAGCGCGCGCCATGGGCCCAGGCCGCTGGTGCGCAGGATGGTGTATTCGGAGCTCTGCGCAAGCCGGGCCATCACGAAAATGGAGCCGATCAGCACCGTGATGGGCAGCAGTTCGTACAGATGGCTCGGAATCAGCAGCGCCACGTAGATCAGCGCCTGCATCGGACCGTAGTTGAGGCTGTCCGGCTTGCCGATGGACTGCAGTTCGTCGACGAAGTCGAAGAAGAAGAAGAGGCTCAGAAAGCCGAGCGTCACGAACGCAACGGCCTTCAGCACCTCGACGTAGATCAGGCGGCGTATCGTTTTCACGTCGTGGGTTCGATCTTGAGTGCGGGCGCGGCGGCGGCGCGGCTGCGCCGGGTGCGGCGGCCCCAGTTGTTCTGTCGCGCGCTCAGCCATGCAAGGTTGATCAGCAGCACGCCGCCGTGCAGCGCAAGCATGAAGCCGCCCATGCTGAAGCGGCCCGAGCTGATCCAGCTCTGGCCGATGTTCAGCATGTTGTAGTAGATGACGAAGGCGAACAGCGCCAGCAGCAGGTTGCCGCTGCGCCCCACGCGCGGGTTGGCGCTCGAGACATTGAGCGCGAGCAGCACGAAGTTGACGGCGGTCAGGAGCATGCCGATGCGCCAGGCGAGCTCGCCTCGGCTTGGCGCACTGGCATCGCCCAGCAGCGACATCGTGGTGCGCGCGCGCGGCGGCGTGGCGTTGTTGACCAGTCCGTTGTTGCCGCCGGCGCGGGTGCCGTAGGTCTTGAACTCGCTGATCTTCAGCCCGGTATTGGCCATCGGCTGCTCCAGCCTCTGGCCGTTGTTGAGCAGCAGGTAGCGCGATTCACCGATGTTCTCGATGCTGCCGCTGCGCGCCGAGGTGGTGATCTGCATGTTGCGCTCGATCGACCAGATGAAGACGTTGGTGGCCT
Source organism: Variovorax paradoxus (assembly GCF_902712855.1). NCBI lineage: Bacteria > Pseudomonadati > Pseudomonadota > Betaproteobacteria > Burkholderiales > Comamonadaceae > Variovorax > Variovorax paradoxus. Next base: position 3,550,048 of record NZ_LR743507.1, on the reverse strand, counting down.
TGGAGTTGTCGGGCGTGTCCTTGTCGATGAAGAACACCCGCACGCGGCCTGCGGATTCGCGGAATTCGCCCGGCGACACGCGCTCGATGTCGCTGCGCTGCTCGTACTGCTGGCGCATGCCGATGGTCTGGGAGTTGGCCCAGGGCCAGCCCACCAGCGCCATCACGGCGATCAGGATCAGCACCGGCCACGCGAAGCGGAACATGGGCTTGACGAAATCCATCAGGCCGCGGCCGCTGGAAAACCAGATCACCATCTCGCTGTCGCGGTACATGCGCGACAGGGTCCCGACGATGGCGATGAACAGGCTCAGGCTCAGGATGGTCGGCATGTAGCCGAGCACCGTGTAGGCCATCACCAGGAACACCTCCTGCGGATTCACACTGCCCTTGGAGGCCAGCCCCAGGGTGCGGATGAGCATCATGGTCATCACGATCGTGACGAGGACCACGAGGGTTGCTCCGAAGCTGCGGGACAGCTCCTTGCGTAAGGAAGAATGGAATAACATCGTTCGAGGAAAAAAAGGATTATGGACTTTCAACTCAAGACCCTCACCGTCGCCCAGGCCGCAGCCGAGAAATCCGATGTCCTGATCGTGCTCGTCGGCAGCGCACCTCTCACCGGAAAAGACCCGCTTTCCGTGCTCGCGGCGAGCGCCCGCAAGGCCGGCGACCTGCCCGACAAGGCCGGCAAGCTGCTGTCGCTCTATCGTCCCGAGGACACCGTTGCCGCGCGCGTCGTGCTCGCTGCCATCGGCGACGGCAAGCCCGCAGCAGTGCGCAGCGGCGTGGCGGCTGCCATCGGCGCCGCGAAGGCCCAGACGCCCAGGCGCGTGGTGATGGTCTTCGCACAACCCGCAGATGCCGCCGCCGTGGCCGCCGCGGTGAATGCCGCGGCCGATGCCAGCTACGTGTACACGACCACCAAGTCGAAAGCCGAGCCACGCAGCATCCGCAACCTGGTGCTCGGCGTGGCCGACGCGGCTGCCGTCTCCGGCGCGTTCGACACCGCCCGCGCCACCGTGCAGGGCATCGAGCTGGCCAAGGAGTGGGGCAACCGGCCCGCCAATCACGCCACGCCCACGCTGCTGGCCGAGGCCGCGAAGGGCCTGGGCAAGCTGCCCAACATCAAGTGCGAGGTGCTGGGGCCGAAGGAAGTCGAGAAACTGGGCATGGGCGCCTTCGCCGCCGTTGCCCAGGGCTCGGCGGAGCCGCTGCGCTTCATCGTGCTGCGCTACAACGGCGGGCCCAAGGAGCAGGCGCCGGTGGTGCTGGTCGGCAAGGGCATCACCTTCGACACCGGCGGCGTCTCGCTCAAGCCGGCCGCCGAGATGGACGAGATGAAGTTCGACATGTGCGGCGCGGCCAGCGTGCTCGGTACCTTCCGCGCGCTGGGCGACATCCAGCCGGCGATCAACGTCATCGGCCTGATTCCCTCGTGCGAGAACATGAACGACGGCCGCGCGGTGAAGCCGGGCGACGTGGTGACCAGCATGAGCGGCCAGACCATCGAGGTGCTCAACACCGACGCCGAGGGCCGCCTGATCCTGTGCGATGCGCTGACCTATGCAAAGCGCTTCGACCCCGCGGCCGTCATCGACATCGCCACGCTGACGGGTGCTTGCGTCGTGGCCCTGGGCGGCGTGCGCAGCGGGCTCTTTTCCAGCGACGAAACGCTGGCCGCCGCGCTGCAATCGGCGGGCGAGGCGTCGCAGGACCGCTGCTGGCGCCTGCCGCTGGACGACGACTATGCCGAAGGCCTGAAAAGCAACTTCGCCGATGTGGCCAACATCGCTGGCCGCGCCGGTGGTGCCATCACCGCGGCCAAGTTCCTGCAGCGTTTCACGAGCGACTTCGCGTGGGCGCACCTCGACATCGCCGGTACCGCGTGGAAGAGCGGGGCGGCGAAGGGGTCCACAGGGCGCCCGGTAGGGCTGCTGGTGTCCTACCTGATGACCCGCGCCGGCAGCGCCGAACCATCGGCCAAGGTCAAGGAGCCCAAGGGCGCCAAGGCACCGAAGGCGGCGAAGGATCCCAACACGTCGAAGGCGCGGACCGCGAAGTGACCGAGATCGGCTTTCACTACAACGCCCCGGACAAGCTGACCTACGCCTGCCGGCTGGTTCGCAAGGCCGTGAACGCGCGTGGGCTGCGCGTGGTGGTCGTGGGCGATGCGCAGACGCTCGACGTGGTGGACGCCGCGCTCTGGCAACTTTCGCCGGCGGACTTCGTCGCGCACTGCCGCGGTGACGCGCCGTCGCATGTGGTGGCGCGCTCGGCCGTCGTGCTGTCGGCGGAGGGCGCCGACGCGGCCTCGCTCCCGCACCGCGAGATGCTGGTGAACCTCGGCCTCGAGGTTCCTGCGGGATTCGAGCGCTACGAGCGCATGATCGACATCGTGAGCGACGAAGCCAACGACCGCCAGATCGGGCGCTCGCGCTGGCGGCACTATGCCGACCGCGGCTACTCCATCCAGCCCCACGACTTCGCAAAGAGTTCCTGACATGGCCAGCACGTTGCGCACGCCGCCGCGGTTCGTCCCCACGCTGACGACCGTGCTCGAGATCCCGGCGGAGCCGGTGCCCGCCGAGCCCGAGGCCGCGCCTGCGCTCCCGGACGACCCCGCAAGCACGATGGCGCTGCCGCCTGCGGTGCAACTGTCGCAGGCCGAGATCGTGAGCCTCGAGGAGCAGTTGCTGCACCGCGTTCTGCAGCGCGTCGACCTCTCGCTCGAAGAGCGCCTGAGCGACACCGTGTCAGCTGCAGTTCAGGATCAGCTCGACGCCATGGTGCCGCGTTTGCGCAATGAAATCGAAGCTGTCTTGCGCGCTTTGGTGATCGAAGCGATGGCCGCCGAACTGTCCGAGAACACAGGGTCTACGCCAGCTTCCGGCGCATAAATCCTCGGCTAAACTGCGCCGCAGGTCGGAAGGGCGTGAGGGTGCCGCTGGTCCGCGGCGCGAAACTTGCGAGGTCTGCGCGCCCGGATCACACGACCGGTTTTTATTGTTTTCATCCAAGTTCTGGAGGTTCCCATGCAATTGAAATGGACTGCGGTCGCACTGGCTGCAATCACGCTTGTGGCTTGCGGCAAGAAGGAAGAAGCTGCTGCTCCCGCTGCAGCGCCCGCGCCAACGGCTGCGGCCCCGGCTGCTGCCCCTGCACCCGCACCTGCCGGAGACACGCTGGTCGTCAAGATCGGCCATGTGGCACCCACCAGCGGCCCGATCGCCCACCTCGGCAAGGACAACGAGTTCGGCGCCAAGATGGCCATCGAAGACCTGAACGCCAAGGGCCTGAAGATCGGCGACAAGGTTGCCAAGTTCGAACTGGTTCCCGAAGACGATGCCGGCGATCCGAAGCAAGGCACCGCAGTGGCCCAGAAGCTCGTCGACGAAAAGGTCAACGGCGTGGTCGGCCACCTGAACTCGGGCACCACCATTCCCGCCTCGAAGCTGTACAGCGACGCCGGCATTCCCCAGATCTCGCCTTCGGCCACGAACCCGAAGTACACGCGCCAGGGTTTCAAGACCACCTTCCGCGTGGTGGCTGACGACACGCAGCTCGGCGGTACGCTGGGCAAGTACGCGGTCGAAACGCTTAAGGGCAAGAACATTGCCGTGATCGACGACCGTACCGCCTACGGCCAAGGTGTTGCCGAAGAGTTCGAGAAGTCGGCCAAGGCTGCCGGCGCCACCATCGTGGGCCACGAGTTCACCACCGACAAGTCGACCGACTTCAACGCCATCCTGACCAAGCTGAAGGCTTCCAAGCCCGACGTGCTGTTCTTCGGCGGCATGGACGCCGTCGGCGGCCCGATGCTCAAGCAGGTCAAGCAGCTCGGCATGAATGTCAAGTTCATGGGTGGCGACGGCCTGTGCACCGGCGAACTGCCGAAGCTGGCTGGCGACGCCATCGGCGAAGACATGGTGGTGTGCGCGGAAGCCGGCGGCGTGGACGGCGACTTCAAGCAACCGCTGGAAGACTTCAAGGCGAAGTTCAAGACCAAGAACGGCGTGGACGTGCAGATCTATGCACCGTATGTGTACGACGCGGTCAACGTGCTGGCCGAAGCCATGGTCAAGGCTGGTTCGTCCGACCCCGAAAAGTACCTGCCTGAAGTGGGCAAGGTGCAATACAAGGGCGTGACCGGCCCGATCGCCTTCGACGAAAAGGGCGACATCAAGAACGGCGCCCTGACGCTGTACACCTACAAGGGTGGTGCACGCACGCAGATCGCCGTGGTGCGCTGATTCGCTTCAGCAAAGAAAAAAGGGCCTTCGGGCCCTTTTTTCATTTCCGCGTCGGCTTGGCTTCAGAGCGGCGCAAGGCCTGATGGTCGGTCGGTGTTGCAGTACTCGATGAAGGCGTCGAGGTCACGCGACTTGTCGAACACCGCATCGGCGCCCAGTGCGGCACAGCGTGCACGGATGTCGACTGTCACGTAGTTGCTCAACACCACCACGCGCTGCCCCGGTTTGCGCGCCTTGCAGCCCGCCAGCACACCGAGGCCGGAGCCTTCCTTGAGAAACAGGTCGACGATCAGCAACTGCCAGCTGTCGGGGTGTGCGGTGAGCCATTCGAGTGCGTCAGTCTCGGTTTCTGCGAAGCCGACCACATGACCGTTGACGAGGTCCTCGAGTGCCGGGACCAGGTTATCCCTGATGGTCTTGTTGTCCTCGACGAGGAACGTGATGAGGGCCATGCCTTGGTTTCGCTGTGAGAACCAATAGCGTAGCGCGACTGATGACGACTCTGCGTAGGAGAAGGGATACGGACGAAGGAGCAGGGCGCGTTGCGTTGCTCGACTGGGCTCAGTTTTGTCCGTCGGCGCGAATCTGGGCCTTGAGCTTTTCGGCCAGCGCCTTGCTTTCGTCGCGCTCGGCCGTGGCCTCGAGACGCTTCTCGATCTCTTCGCTCAGGGCTGCGTTGACCTCCGCAAGCTTCTCCGCTGACCTTGCGAGCTTCTGTTCGAGCTGGCTGGTGTGCTCGATGGCCTGCGCCACTTCGCCAACCTGCACTTCCTCGGGCAATTCCTGCTCGAGCACGGTGTTCACGACAGCGAGGTTGTCCGAGGCGCGCTGCACATCGGCAGCTACCTGTTCGCTCTTCTTCAGCGTATGGTCCAGGGATGTCGTGCCACGCGGCGAGGTTGAAGCTTGTCCGGCCATCGGGGGTCCTTTTTGCGGGCTAGAAACTAAAACGTTTGGATCGTACCGCCAGAGCTGGTCGCCCGGTGGTGTCATCCAGTTGTTGCAAAGCAACGCACAGCACTGCATGGCAGATGACAACAAAAAAGCCCAAGCGCTTTTGGCGACTTGGGCTTCTTGCTGTCAGCATGTTCGCGATCGGTTACGAACAATCAATCTCTGGCGGAGCAGGCGGGATTCGAACCCGCGGAGGGCTATTAACCCTCACACGCTTTCCAGGCGTGCGACTTAAACCGCTCATCCACCGCTCCTGAGCCCACGAGTATAGCAGTGGCTTCAGCTCGGATTCGACGGTTTTCCTGCCTGGACCATGCGCATCGCCGAAGCGATGAGTGCGGCGGTTTCGCCCATGTTGCTCGGAACGATCAACGTGGTCTTTGAATCGGCCGCCACCTTGCCGTAAGCATCCACGGCGCGTTCGGCCACCTTGAGTTGCACGGCCTGCTCGCCGCCGGGCTGGCGGATGGCCGCAGCAACGCGCTCGATCGCGTCTGCCGTGGCCGTGGCCACTGCGGTGATGGCTGCAGCTTCGCCCTGCGCATTGTTGATCTGTGCCTGCTTCTCGCCTTCGGAGCGGGCAATGAAGGCCTCGCGCTCGCCGGTGGCGATGTTGATCTGCTCCTGCCGGCGGCCTTCCGAGGCCGCAATCAGCGCCCGCTTGCCGCGCTCGGCGGTGATCTGCGCCTGCATGGCCAGCAGGATTTCCTTCGGCGGCGTCAGGTCCTTGATTTCGTAGCGCAGCACCTTCACGCCCCAGTTGAGCGCCGCTTCGTCGATGGCCGCCACCACCTGCGCGTTGATCACGTCGCGCTCTTCGAAGGTCTTGTCGAGTTCGAGCTTGCCGATCACGCTGCGCAGCGAGGTCTGGGCGAGTTGCGTCACCGCCACGATGTAGTTCGACGAGCCGTAGCTCGCACGCATCGGGTCCGTCACCTGGAAGTAGAGGATGCCGTCGACCTGCAACTGCGTGTTGTCCCGCGTGATGCAGATCTGGCTCGGCACGTCGAGCGGGATTTCCTTCAGGCTGTGCTTGTAGGCCACCCGGTCGATGAACGGAATCAGGAAGTTCGGCCCCGGGGTCATGGTGCCGTGGTATTTGCCCAGGCGCTCGCGCACCCAGGCGTTCTGCTGCGGCACGAACTTCACCGACTGGCTGATGAAGATGATCGCGATGACCAGGATGATGAGGGGGACCGAAAATTCCATGGTGTGCTTCCTTCTCTAAGTTCTGTGTTCTTCGGACTGACTAAACCTTGTCGACCACCAGCCGGCTGCCGATCACCTCGACCACGCGATGCTCGCCGGTCGACGGCGTGCGGCCCGCGCGCTGGATCACGGTCCATTGCGCTCCCCTGTAGCGCACGGTGGCCGTGCCGTCGGGGTTCCAGGCGTCGACTTGCACCGACTCGCCGATGTCGAGGTTCACGTCGCGATTGGCCTCGATGGGTGGCGCTGGCGGGCGCTTGCGCTGGATCGAGTACCAGACCAGCACCGCCCCCACGCCGATGACGGCGGCCACGATGAGTTGCGTGACGGTGCCGAAGCCTAGGTGCGCGGAGATCGCAGCGGCCGCGAAGCCGGCGGCGAGCAGCAGCAGATAGACCGTGCCCGACAACAACTCGATGACGATGGCTCCCCCCGCAATTAGCCACCAAACAGTGGAATTTGCCATGACAACTCCTCTTTTCTTTGTTCGATGCGCGTCATTCTGATGCATGCACGCCAAGCGCTTGTCCTGCGTAGGGATACTGGCGTCAGCGCAGGGTCCTTGCCCGACCCGCTCGAATGTCTTGCGCGAAGCTGACCGAATCCGTCATCCGAATTCCGTACACTTCGCGCCTCGCTCATTGCCCCTGTCTTCCTGCCAGCCTGTTCGGAGCCTGCTCATGAAATTCCGTTTTCCCATCGTCATCATCGACGAGGACTTCCGCTCCGAGAACACTTCGGGCCTCGGCATCCGCGCGCTTGCGCAGGCCATCGAGACGGAGGGCTTCGAGGTGCTGGGCGTCACCAGCTACGGCGACCTGAGCCAGTTCGCCCAGCAGCAAAGCCGCGCCAGCGCCTTCATCCTGTCGATCGACGACGAGGAGTTCTCCATCGGCCCCGACCTCGATCCGGCGGTGCTGAACCTGCGCAACTTCATCGGCGAGGTGCGTCGCAAGAACGCAGACGTGCCGATCTACATCTACGGCGAGACCAAGACCTCGCGCCACATCCCGAACGACATCCTGCGCGAGCTGCACGGGTTCATCCACATGTTCGAGGACACCCCCGAATTCGTGGCGCGCCACATCATCCGCGAAGCCAAGAGCTACCTTGAAAGCGTGCAGCCGCCGTTCTTCAAGGCGCTGATCGACTACGCCGAAGACGGTTCGTACTCATGGCACTGCCCGGGTCACTCGGGAGGCGTGGCGTTCCTGAAGAGTCCGGTTGGCCAGATGTTCCACCAGTTCTTCGGGGAGAACATGCTGCGCGCCGACGTCTGCAACGCCGTCGAAGAGCTCGGACAGCTGCTCGACCACACCGGCCCCGTCGCCGCCAGCGAGCGCAACGCGGCGCGCATCTTCAACGCCGACCACTGCTTCTTCGTGACGAACGGCACCAGCACCAGCAACAAGATGGTGTGGCACCACACGGTTGCGCCCGGCGACGTGGTGGTGGTCGACCGCAACTGCCACAAGTCGATCCTGCACGCGATCATCATGACCGGCGCGATTCCGGTGTTCATGAAGCCCACGCGCAACCACTTTGGCATCATCGGCCCGATTCCCAAGAGCGAATTCGAGCAGAGCGCCATCAAGGCCAAGATCAAGGCCAACCCGCTGCTGGCCGATGTCGATGCCGACAAGGTCAAGCCGCGGGTGATGACGCTCACGCAGTCGACCTACGACGGCGTGATCTACAACACCGAGACCATCAAGAACATGCTCGACGGCTACGTCGACACGCTGCATTTCGACGAGGCATGGCTGCCGCACGCGGCCTTCCACCCGTTCTACGGTGCCTACCACGCGATGGGCAAGCGTCGCGTGCGTCCGAAGGAGTCGCTGGTGTTCGCCACGCAGTCCACGCACAAGCTGCTCGCAGGCATCAGCCAGGCCAGCCACGTGCTGGTGCAGGACTCGCAGAACCGCCAGCTCGACCGGGACCTCTTCAACGAGGCCTACCTGATGCACTCGTCGACCAGCCCGCAGTACGCGATCATCGCCAGTTGCGACGTGGCTGCCGCGATGATGGAGCCGCCCGGCGGCACTGCGCTGGTGGAGGAGAGCATCCTCGAAGCGCTCGACTTCCGCCGCGCCATGCGCAAGGTCGAGGAGGAGTTCGGCAAGGACGAGTGGTGGTTCAAGGTCTGGGGTCCGGAGAAGCTCGTCGACGAGGGCATTGGCCGAGCCGAAGACTGGATCATGCACGGCGAGAAGAACGGCCAGTCCAAGGCGGGCAAGGGCGGCAAGAAGTCGCCGCGCAACTGGCATGGCTTCGGCGAGCTGGCCGATGGCTTCAACATGCTCGACCCGATCAAGTCGACCATCGTCACGCCGGGCCTCGACCTCGAGGGCAACTTCGCCGAGACCGGCATCCCGGCCAGCGTGGTGACCAAGTTTCTCGCCGAGCATGGCGTCATCGTGGAGAAGACCGGCCTGTACAGCTTCTTCATCATGTTCACCATCGGCATCACCAAGGGCCGCTGGAACACGCTGCTGACGGCGCTGCAGCAGTTCAAGGACGACTACGCGCGCAACCAGCCGATGTGGCGCATCCTGCCCGAGTTTTGCCAGCAGCACCCCGGCTACGAACGCCTCGGCCTGCGCGACCTGTGCCAGCACATCCACCAGCTGTATGCGCGCTACGACGTGGCCCGCCTCACGACCGAGATGTACCTGAGCGATCTGACGCCGGCCATGAAGCCCAGCGACGCGTTCGCCCACATCGCGCACCGCAAGACCGAGCGCGTGGAGATCGACGAGCTCGAAGGCCGCATCACCACCAGCCTGATCACGCCGTACCCGCCGGGCATTCCGTTGCTGATCCCGGGCGAGGTCTTCAACAAGAAAATCGTCGACTACCTGAAGTTCTCCCGTGAGTTCAACACGCAGTGCCCGGGCTTCGAGACGGACATCCACGGCCTGGTGGCGCGCGTCGACGAGACGGGCAAGAAGCGCTACTACGCCGACTGCGTGAAGGAAACCACGTAGCCAGCGCAACGGCGCGAAGGCTCAGCCTTCGCGCACCCGCATGAAACGAGCGAAGCGCGGCAGTCCCTTGGCCGTGGTGCCGTTGTAGCGGTAGGTCACCCAGCTGCCGATGGCAGGCGGATGCTCGCGCTCGGCATCGGTGAAGCCGGTGCCGAGCTTGAAGCGCTTGCCCTCGGGCGTCTCGACCACCAGCGCGCCCATCCGGGCGCTGTGCTTGCCTTTGCCGGGCACGTGCTCGATCACGCGGGCCTCGGCGTCGTCGTAGGGCTTGACCTTCAACAGGTCGCTGTTGCGTTCGGCGCTGTACGACGAACTGCCGCGGTGAAGCATCAGGCCTTCGCCGCCCATCTTCACCGTCTTGTCGAGCAGGGTCTGCAGCTCCTCGTGTGTCGTCGCGCGCTGCTGCGGCACCGGCACCACCCAGGGTGCGTCGGTGATGGGCAGCAGCTTGCGCAGCGCGGCCAGCCGGGTGGTGAAGTCGCCGCGCTGGGCGGGCATGTCGAACACCATGAAGCGCATCTCGTGCCATGCGATGTCGTTGGGCGTCTGGCTGCGCACCGTCGAGCTTGCATGTTCGAACCGGCCGCGGCCCGCCCACAGTTCGCCGTCCAGCGGCTGCTTGGGCAGCGGGGCGGTGAACCAGGCTGGCGCCACCACACGCTCGCCGCCTCGCGTCCACAGCTGCCTGCCGTCCCAGTAGCCACGTACGCCGTCGTACTTCTCGCTGACCCAGTAGTCATGCAGGGACATGCCCTGCCGGTAGACGTCGGCGAGCATCAGCGACGGCGCGGGTTCCCGCGCAAGCACGGCAGGCGCCGCAATCACGCCGAAGGCGGCCAGCAGGAGGGAGCGTCGACTCAGCACGATGCTATGAAATGCGTAGCTGTGTAGCTGTGCGTGTCCGCACGGCGTCCGTTCGACGGCCGCGGCGGACGATTGCGGGAGCGGTTACTCGGCCATCCCGCCGACGACGTTGCTGAAGCCGCCGTCCACGTAGGTGATCTCTGCCGTCACGCCGCTGGCGAGGTCGCTCAGCAGGAAGGCAGCCACGTTGCCCACCTCCTCGATGGTCACGTTGCGCCGGATCGGCGAGGCGTCGGCCACCGCGGCCAGCATCTTGCCGAAGCCCTTGATGCCGCTGGCTGCCAGCGTCTTGATCGGGCCGGCACTGATGCCGTTCACGCGCATGCCCTTCGGGCCGAGCGACGATGCGGTGTAGCGCACTGAGGCTTCGAGCGATGCCTTGGCCAGGCCCATGGTGTTGTAGTTGGGCAGCGCGCGCTCGGCGCCCAGGTAGGTCAGCGTGAGCAGGGCCGCCTTGTCGTTGAGATAGGGCAGGGCCGCCTTGGCCATGGCCGGGAAGCTGTAGGCGCTGATGTCGTGGGCGATCTTGAAGCCTTCGCGCGAGAGGCCGTCGAGGAAGTCGCCCGCGATCGACTCGCGCGGCGCGAAGCCGATGCTGTGCACGAAGCCGTCGAACCTGGGCCAGGTCTGCGCCAGGTCGGCGAAGAGCTTGTCGATCTGCGCGTCGTCGCCCACGTCGCAGTCGAAAATCAGCTTGGAGCCGAAGTCTGCGGCATATTCGGTGATACGGTCCTTGAATCGCTCGCCGACGTAGCTGAAGGCGAGTTCCGCGCCCTGTTCGTGACATGCCTTGGCAATGCCATAAGCAATGGAGCGATTGCTCAACACGCCGGTGATCAACAGTTTTTTGCCGGAAAGAAAGCCCATGAAGTTGCCTCGTGAAAATCTTGGGCAGAATTCTCGCATGCGGCTTCTCCGGGTCTGGTGGTTGATGGTGTGTGCGGTTCCCGCGTGGGCCGCGCATGGATATGCACTCTGGGACGACCTGAAGTACGCCCCTGGATTCAAGGCCTTCGACTACGTGAACGCCGATGCGCCCAAGGGCGGCGAGCTGCGGCTGGTGAGCAACCTGCGGGTGTCCACCTTCGACAAGTACAACCCGTTCACCATCAAGGGCTCGGCGCCGGCCTACCTCGACAGCCTGCTGTTCGACACGCTGCTGACCGGGTCGATGGACGAGACCGGCTCGGGCTATGGCTTGCTGGCCGAGGACGTCGCCGTGGCGCCCGACCGCCGCAGCGTCACTTTCCGGCTGCGGCCCGAAGCCCGGTTCCACAACGGCACGCCGGTCGAGGCCGCCGACGTGAAGCACAGCTACGACACGCTCATCGGTCCCTTCACCTCGCCCGGCTACAAGACGCTGTTGCAGGAGGTCGAGGGCGCCGACGTGCTCGACGCCCGCACGATCCGCTTCCGCTTCAAGACCGTGAACCGCGAGCTGCCCCTGATCGTGGGCAGCCTCCCGGTCTTCAGCCGCGCCTGGGGCGTGGAGAACGGCAAGGCCAAGCCCTTCGACCAGGTGGTGATGGACATTCCCATCGGCAGCGGCGCCTACAAGATCGGCCCGGTGCGCTTCGGCAAGGACATCACCTACGTACGCGACCCGGCCTATTGGGGGCGCGACCTGCCGGTGAACCGCGGTTCGCACAACTTCGACCGCATCACCATCAAGATCTACAAGGACAACACGGCCCGGCTCGAGGCCCTGAAGGCCGGCGAGTTCGACATGATGAGCTTCTATTCGGCCGGCGACTGGGCACGCCGGGTGAATGGCAAGCGCTTCACCTCCGGCGAACTGGTGAAGCACGAGTTTCCGCACAGGAAGCCGGCGGGCTTCCAGAGCTTCGTGATCAACAGCCGCCGAGACAAGCTCAGCGATCCGCGCGTGCGCGAGGCGCTGGGCCTGGCGCTCGACTACGAGTGGATGAACCGGCAGATGTTCTACAACGGCTATCCGCGCGTGAAGGACCTGTTCGGCAACACCGATTGCGAGGCGCAGGGTTCCCCGTCGCCGGAGGAAAAAGCGCTGCTCGAACCCTGGCGCGGCAAGATTCCCGATGCGAGCTTCGGACCGATGTACACGCCGCCCACCACCGAAGGCGAGGGCCAGTCGCTGCGCAACAACCTGCGCCGCGCGAGAGACCTGCTGAAGCAGGCCGGCTGGGAATACCGCGACGGCGCGCTGCGAAACGCCAAGGGCGAGCCCATGACGCTGGAATACCTCGACAGCAAGGAAGGCGGGGTGCGCACCGTTTCGCCGTGGATACGCAATCTGGAGAAGCTCGGCATCGCGCTGAACTTCTCGACCGTCGATTTCGCGCTTTACCAGGAGCGGCTCGACCGGTTCGAGTTCGACATCACGACCATCAACTTCCCCGGCACGAACAACCCAGGCCAGCAACTGCTGGAGATCTTCGGGAGCAAGGCGGCCAAAACGGAAAGTTCGGGCAACTACATGGGCGTTTCGACGCCAGCGGTCGATGCGCTGCTCAAGGACATCGTCGATGCCGACACGAAGGCCGAACTGATGCCGGCCTGCCGCGCGCTCGATCGCGTGATCATGCACAGCCACTACCTGATTCCCCAGTGGACGCTGACCTCGCACCGCATCGTCTACGACGACTGGCGCCTGGCCTTCAAGTCGCCCATGCCGCCCTATTCCAACGGCGAGGACTGGGTCATGGGCACGTGGTGGGCCAAGCCGCCACGCCAGGATCAGAAGTAAAGGAACCCGGCCGTGTTCGCCTATGTCCTCAAGCGCCTGTTGTTGTTCATTCCGACCCTGCTCGGGGTGTTGCTGGTGACCTTCCTGGTGATCCAGTTCGTGCCCGGCGGCCCGGTGGAACAGTACCTGGCCGAAGCCAAGACGGCAGGGCGGGGCGGCGGTGGTGGCGGGTTCGAGTCGGGCGGCGGGAGCTACCGGGGCAACCAGGGCGTCGATCCCAAGCGGCTGGAGCAGATCAAGGCGCTCTACGGCTTCGACAAGCCGCCTCACGAACGACTGCTGCAGATGCTCGGCCAGTTCGCCCGATTCGACCTCGGCAAGAGCTTCTTCCAGAACAAGGACGTGTGGACGCTGATTCTCGAGAAGCTGCCGGTCTCGATCAGCCTCGGGTTGTGGACCTTCTTCATCAGCTACGGCGTGGCGGTGCCGCTGGGCGTGGCGAAAGCCGTGCGGGCGGGCACGCGTTTCGACCTGGTCAGCACGCTGATCGTGCTCGTCGGCTATGCCATTCCAGGGTTCGTGCTGGGTGTGGCGCTGCTCGTCGTGTTCGGCGGTCAGCTGCAGTGGTTCCCGCTGCGCGGCCTGACCTCGGCCAACTGGGACGATCTGGGCTGGGGTGCGCGCATCGTCGACTATCTCTGGCACATCACCCTGCCCGTGACGGCAATGGTGTTGGGAAGTTTCGCCGTGACGGCCATGCTCACCAAGAATGCCTTCCTCGAGGAGATCCGAAAGCAGTACGTGCTGACGGCACGCGCGAAGGGGCTGGGCGAGAAGCAGGTGCTCTGGAAGCATGTGTTCCGCAATGCGCTGATTCCGATCATCACGGGGTTGCCGTCGGCGTTCATCGGCGCGTTCTTTGCAGGTTCGCTGCTGATCGAGACGCTGTTTTCGCTCGACGGCCTGGGACTGCTGGGCTACGAGAGCGTGATCCGGCGCGACTACCCGGTGGTGCTGGGCACTCTGTATCTCTTCACGCTGATCGGTCTGGTCACCAAGCTGATTTCCGATCTCTGCTACGTATGGGTGGACCCACGTGTCAAATTCGACTGATATCGGGCTCGCCCTCATGCTGCGCGCACGGCGCGTGGCCAAGCCTGACCCCTGCGGGGTGCCATGCCTGAAGGTGGGTGCAGCCGCTTCGCAGCTGCCTCCTGCGACGTGGCGCATGCCGGGTTCGAGCACGGCGGTGCCCACGGAACCGACGCACCCATGGTGAGCGCGCCTGCCCACATCTCGCCCGGCCGCCGCGCCTGGCTTCGATTCAAGCGCAACCGGCTCGGTTTCTGGAGCCTGGTGATCTTCACCATCATGGTGGTGCTGAGCCTGTTCGCCGAGGTGCTGTCCACCGACAAGCCGTTGGTGCTGCGCTATGAGGGTCAGACCTATTTCCCGGTGCTGCGCGACTACTCCGAGAAGACCTTCGGCGGCGACTTCGAAACGCCGGCCGACTACCTCGATCCGTTCATCCGCGAGCGCATCACGCAGGGCAGCAACTGGGCGATCTATGCGCCCAATCCCTATGGTCCGAAGACGCTCAACTACTTCGCCAAGTCGCCCAGCCCGGCCGCGCCGACGGGCGACAACCTATTCGGCACCGACGACCGCGGCCGCGACCTGCTGGCGCAACTGATCTACGGCTTCCGCGTGAGTGTGCTGTTCGGCTTGGCGCTCACCGCCATCGGCACCGTGCTGGGCGTGGCGGCGGGCGCGGTACAGGGCTACTTCGCGGGCAAGACCGACCTCGCGTTCCAGCGCTTCATCGAGATCTGGGGTTCCATGCCCGAGCTCTACCTGCTGATCATCTTCAGCGCCATCTTCGCGCCCAGTGTCGCGCTGCTGCTCATCCTGCTGAGCCTGTTCGGCTGGATGGGCCTGGCCGACTACGTGCGTGCCGAATTCCTGCGCAACCGCCAGATGGACTACGTGCGCGCCGCGCGCGCGCTGGGCGTGAGCAACCTGCAGATCATGTGGCGCCACATCCTGCCCAACAGCATGGTGCCGGTCGTCACCTTCCTGCCGTTCCGCATGAGCGCAGCCATTCTGGCCCTGACTTCGCTCGACTTCCTGGGCCTGGGCGTTCCGCCGGGCACGCCGTCGCTCGGCGAACTGCTGAACCAGGGCAAGGCCAACATCGACGCCTGGTGGATCTCGATTTCCACCTTCGGCGTGCTTGTCGTCACGCTGATGCTGCTGACATTCATGGGCGACGCGCTGCGCGACGCGCTCGATCCGCGCAAGGCAGACAGATGACGGGCGGCACCACGATGAATTCACCCTTGATCGACGTGAAGGGCCTGCGCGTCGCGTTCGGCGGCAAGGAGGTCGTGCACGGCATCGACTTCCAGATCGCGCCCGGCGAGAAGCTGGCACTGGTCGGCGAGTCGGGGTCGGGCAAGACGGTCACGGCGCTGTCGCTGCTGCGGCTGGTGCAGAACGCCGACGTGACCGGCAGCGCGAGACTTTTCGGTGGCGAACGCACGCAGAACGTGCGCGACCTGCTATCGATTCCGGAGCGCCAGCTGCGCGGCATCCGCGGCAAGGAGATCGCGATGATCTTCCAGGAGCCGATGACCGCCCTGAACGCCCTCTACACCGTGGGCGACCAGATCGCCGAGGTGCTCGAACTGCACGAAGGGCTCTCGGCCCGCGCCGCGCAGGCGGCGGCCGTGCAACTACTGGCCGACACTGGAATTCCGGAGCCGGCGCGGCGCGCGCAGGCGTTTCCGCACCAGCTCTCGGGCGGCCAGCGCCAGCGCGCGATGATCGCCATGGCGCTGGCCTGCAAGCCGCGCCTGCTGCTGGCCGACGAGCCGACCACGGCGCTCGACGTCACGGTGCGGGCGCAGATCCTGGACCTGCTGGCCGACCTGCAGCGCAAGCACGGCATGGCCGTCCTGCTGATCACGCACGACCTGAACCTGGTGCGCCGTTTCGCCGACCGCGTGGCGGTCATGGAAAGCGGGCATATCGTCGAGCATGGCACGGTGGCGCCGGTGTTCGAGGCGCCGCAGCACCCTTACACGCGCAAGCTGATCGACAGCCACCCCGAACGCAATGTGGCGGCCGTGCCGGCAGGCGGCGCGGCGCCGGTTCTGGAGGCCAGGGCACTGCGGGTGAGTTATCCGGTGCCGAAACCGGGCATCGGCGGATGGTTCCGAAAAGGGGAGTTCGTCGCGGTGCAGGGCGCGGATTTCCGCATCGCGCCGGGAGAGACGCTGGGCGTGGTGGGCGAGTCGGGCTCGGGCAAGTCGACGCTCGCGCTGGCCGCATTGGGACTGCTGCCGCATCAGGGTGCACTGAAGGTAGACGGGAAGGCCTGGGCGGTCGACCGCGTGTCGGACCTGGGCCTGCGGCGCGTGATGCAGGTGGTGTTTCAGGATCCGTTCTCGTCGCTGTCGCCACGCATGACGGTCGAGCAGATCGTGGGCGAGGGCCTGCGCGTGCATGAGCCGCAGATGGATGCCGAGGCACGCCGCGGCCGTTCGGTCGCGGCACTGGCCGACGTCGGCCTCACTGAAGCGCAGTTCCCGTCGCTGCTCGACCGCTATCCGCACGAATTTTCCGGCGGTCAGCGCCAGCGGCTGGCGATCGCGCGAGCGCTGATCGTCGATCCGCAACTGCTGGTGCTCGACGAGCCGACCAGCGCGCTCGACGTGACGATCCAGAAGCAGGTGCTGGCGCTGCTGCAGCGCCTGCAGCGGGAGCGCGGCCTGAGCTACCTGCTGATCACGCACGACGTGGAGGTGATTCGCGCCATGGCGCACCAGGTCATCGTGATGAAGGACGGCGCCATCCTCGAGAACGGGGCGGTCGAGCGCGTGCTCGATGCGCCCGAGCATCCCTATACAAAAAAACTGGTGGCCGCTGCGCTGCTGGAATAAACGGAGTCTGCAAAGCAATGTCGGAAATCGGACGCGACCGGCGCGGGGCGTGGCGCGCGGCGCTGGCCTGCATGGTCACCCTGTCGGTGGCCATGGGCCTGGGACGCTTCGCCTTCACGCCCATGCTGCCCATCATGCTGCACGAAGGAAAGCTCGAACTGGCGGCTGGCGGCGTCCTGGCGTCGCTCAACTACCTGGGCTACTTCCTGGGGGCGGTGAGTTGCGCTGCCATCGGCTTCAAGGCCTCGAGCATGGTGCGCGGCGGACTGCTGGCCACGGCGGCCCTGCTGGTCGGCATGGGGGTGCTGCACAGCTTCGCGAGCTGGGGCGTGCTTCGGACCGCGGCCGGCGTGATGAGCGCCTGGGTCTTCGTGTTCGCCTCCGGGTGGGGGCTGCGGCGGCTGGCCGAGACGAATGCGCCGACGCTGGCGGGCGTGATCTACACGGGTCCCGGCATCGGCATCGCAATGACCGGGCTGCTCGGCGGTGCGCTCGGGCGGTGGGGCTCCGAGGCAGGATGGATCGGGCTGGGCATCCTGGCGCTGGTGCTGATCGCCGTCATCTGGCATGTGTTTGACGACGGCGAACGCGTGCCGCCGAGCGGTGGCGCCCCAGCGACGCCCGCGGTAGCGAGGCCGGCGGGCTCGGCTGCCGACCGCAGCGACGCCATGTGGCTGGTGGCGCTCTATGGCCTTGCAGGATTCGGGTACATCATCACCGCGACCTTTCTGCCGGTGATCGCGCGGCAGGCATTGCCTGGGTCGTCGTGGCCCGATCTGTTCTGGCCGCTCTTCGGCTTGGCCATCATTCCGGGCGCGCTGATCGGCGCGCGGGCGCCGACGCATTGGGACAACCGCTTGCTGCTGGCTGTGGCTTACGGGCTTCAGGCGCTGGGGGTGGTGTTCTCGGTCGCGTGGCCCACCATCGGCGGCTTCGCGCTCGGCAGCCTGCTCCTGGGCATGCCGTTCACTGCCATCACGCTTTTCGCGATGCGGGACGCGCGCCGGTTGCGGGGCAATGCAGCGGCAGGGTTGATCGGCTACGCGACGGCGTCGTATGGGGTGGGACAGATCATCGGCCCGCTGTTCGCCGCACCGCTGGCGCAGCGAACCGGGTCATTCCAGGTCCCATTGCTGGTCGCGGCGGCGGCATTGGCGCTCGGCGCGGTATTGTTCGCCTGGGTCTGGTCCAAATCTCGTCGCCCGAATGCCATTTGAGTGCCGAAGCCCCTTCATTTATTACCCGAATAGCATATAATTCGAGGCTCACGACCAAACGGGCGGGTACCAACCGCCCGTTTTTTTTGGTCTATTCATTCTCAGAATTCCAGCGAACTGGCATCCGTGGCGGGCGGGTGACTCGGTCCCCGTATTTAAAAGGCACCTTCGAACACGTGGCATTGCAGCAAATAGTTGAACAAACCGTGGCCGGTCTCGGCTATGACCTGGTCGAGATCGAGCGCTCGGCCGGGGGATTGCTGCGCGTGACGATTGATTTGCCCTGGACGGCCCCCACCTCCGAAGACGTGGCTGCCGGCATTCCGGAGCCTTTCGTCACAGTCGAGGACTGCGAGAAGGTCACGCGTCAGCTGCAGTTTGCGCTCGAGGTGGACGGTGTCGATTACAAACGGCTCGAGGTGTCCTCGCCGGGTATCGATCGTCCGTTGCGCAACGAGCAGGACTTCGAGCGTTTCGTGGGCGAGGTGATCGACATCACCCTCAAGGCGCCCATGGGTGCGGCGGCTGCGGGCCAGGTGTCTGCCAACCGCAAGAAATTTCGCGGAACGCTCGAGCGGGCCGCAGAGCAGGGCGGCGGCGCCCAGGGCTGGCAGATCGTCTGGAGTGACGCGCCCGAGCCCAAGCCCGGACAAAAAGTGAGCAAGAAGCGCGCGCCTGCACCGTTGCATGCGCTTGGCTTCGTTCTGGACGAGCTGCGCGACGCGCGGCTCGCGCCCATTGTGGATTTCAAGGGCCGCAAGGCCAAAACCCAACCGGGTTTTTCGGATATTGACGACGGAACGCAGGTTCCGGACTGACTAGAGGAGTGGTGGCATGAATCGCGAAATGTTGATGTTGGTGGATGCGATCTCGCGCGAGAAGAACGTCGAACGTGACGTGGTCTTCGGCGCGGTCGAATCCGCGCTGGCGCAAGCCACCAAGAAGCTCCACCAGGGCGACGTGGACATCCGCGTCTCGGTCGATCGCGACAGCGGCGACTACGAAACCTTCCGCCGCTGGCATGTCGTTCCGGATGAGGCCGGCCTGCAGTTGCCCGACCAGGAAATCCTGCTCTTCGAAGCCAAGGAAGAAATGTCGGACATCGAGGTCGGCGAGTACATCGAGGAGGCTGTCGACTCGGTGCCGATCGGCCGCATCGGCGCCATGGCCGCCAAGCAGGTGATCCTGCAGAAGATCCGTGACGCCGAGCGCGAGATGCTGCTCAACGACTTCATGTCGCGCGGCGACAAGATCTTCGTGGGCACCGTCAAGCGCCTGGACAAGGGCGACATCATCGTGGAGGCTGGCCGCGTCGAAGGCCGCCTGCGCCGCGGCGAGATGATCGCCAAGGAAAACCTGCGCAACGGCGACCGCGTGCGCGCCATGATCATGGAGGTCGACCTGACGCTGCGCGGCGCGCCGATCATCCTGTCGCGCTCGGCACCCGAGTTCATGATCGAACTGTTCCGCCAGGAAGTGCCCGAGATCGAGCAAGGCCTGCTCGAGATCAAGAGCTGCGCCCGCGACCCCGGTTCGCGTGCCAAGATCGCCGTGCTTTCGCACGACAAGCGCGTCGATCCCATCGGCACCTGTGTCGGCGTGCGCGGTACCCGCGTCAACGCCGTGACCAACGAGCTCGCTGGCGAGCGCGTGGACATCGTTCTGTGGAGCGAAGACCCGGCACAGTTCGTGATCGGTGCATTGGCCCCTGCCAATGTGTCGTCGATCGTGGTGGACGAAGAGAAGCATGCCATGGACGTGGTGGTCGACGAGGAAAACCTCGCCATCGCCATCGGCCGCGGCGGCCAGAACGTGCGCCTCGCTTCCGACCTGACGGGTTGGAAGATCAACATCATGGACGCGAACGAGTCGGCCCAGAAGCAGGCCAGCGAAACCGACGCCAGCCGCAAGCTGTTCATGGAAAAGCTCGACGTCGACGAGGAGATCGCCGACATCCTGATCTCCGAGGGCTTCAACAGCCTCGAAGAGGTCGCCTATGTGCCGATCTCCGAAATGCTCGAGATCGAGGCGTTCGACGAAGACACCATCAACGAGCTGCGTGCACGCGCCAAGGATGCGCTGCTGACCATGGAAATCGCCAAGGAAGAAGGCGTCGAGGGCCAGTCGCAGGTGTCGCAAGACCTGCACGACCTCGAGGGTCTCGACCCCGAGCTGATTCCGAAGCTGACCGAAGCGGGTGTGAATACCCGTGACGACCTTGCCGACCTCGCGGTCGATGAACTCACCGAGATCACCGGCCAGAGCGCCGATGACGCCAAAGCCCTCATCTTGAAAGCCCGCGAACACTGGTTCGCCGGCCAAGAGTGACGGTCATGGAGGCACGAAACCAATATGTCCAGTACCACTGTCGCCGAGTTCGCGAACGAGCTCAAGAAGACTCCCGAAACCTTGCTTGACCAGCTCAAGAGCGCAGGCGTGCCCAAGGCGGCCGTCACCGATGCGCTCACCGAAGCCGACAAGCAGCGCCTGCTCGGCCACCTCAAGGCCAGCCACGGCACTGTCGAGCCCGAGCGCAAGAAGATCACGTTGACCAAGAAGTCGACCAGCGAGATCAAGCAGGCCGACGCCACCGGCCGCGCCCGCACCATCCAGGTCGAGGTGCGCAAGAAGCGCACCTTCATCCAGCGCGATGACGGTCACCCCGCGACGCCCGAGACGAGTTCGCAGGGTGCCGAGGCGACCGCAGTTGCGCCGGCTGCTCCCCGTATCGACGAGGCCGAACTGGCTCGCCGTGAAGAAGAAGCACGCCGCCAGGCAGAGTTGATCCGCCGCCAGGAAGAGGAATTGGCCGAGAAGCGCCGCCTGCGCGAAGAAGCCGAAGCCCGTGAACGCGAGCAGGCCGAAAAGGCGGAAAAAGCCGAAAAGGCCGAGCAGGAAGCTGCGCGCGCCGCCGCCGAGAAGAAGGCCGCGGCCGAGGCGGCTGCCGCTGCAAACGCGAAGAACACGCCCGCAAAGCCGGCGGTTGCGCCTGCGCCCGCCGTGACGGCTGCCGCCGCTGCCGCCGAGCAGCAGGCCGCCGACAGCAAGCTGGCTGCGCAGAATGCCGCCAACCAGGCCAAGGAAGACGCCAAGGCCAAGGCCGCCGCGGAGTCGAAGGCTCGTGCCGACGAGGAAGCCGCGCGCGCCAAGGACCTCGACGAGCGCCGCCGCAAGGCCCTCGCCGAAGCCGAGGCTATCCGCGCGATGATGAACGCACCGGCCCGTGTGCTGGTGCCGCACAAGGCGCCCGAAAGGCCGCAACCCGAGAAGGCTGCGGTCAAGGGTACGTTGCACAAGCCGACGGCCCCCGCTGCACGCGCAGGCGCGCCTGCAGCACCCGGCGCTGCCGCAGCACCCGGCGCCGCTGGTGCCGGCAAGGAAGTCAAGTCCGCGAAGCTCTCCTCGAGCTGGGCCGGCGATCCTGCCAAGAAGAAGGAAATCAAGACCCGCGGCGACGCGAGCGGTGGCGTGGGCCGCGGCAATTGGCGCGGCGGACCGCGTGGCCGCCGTGGCAACGACCGCGGTGGTCATGACGAGCAGCACGTGCCGGCCGCACCGGTCGAGGCGCGCGTTCTCGAAGTGCACGTGCCTGAAACCATCACCGTGGCCGAGCTGGCACACAAGATGGCCGTCAAGGCGCAGGAGGTCATCAAGCAGCTGATGAAGCTTGGCCAGATGGCGACCATCAACCAGTCGCTGGACCAGGACACCGCCATGATCCTGGTGGAGGAAATGGGCCACACCGCGGTGGTTGCCGCGCTGGACGATCCGGAAGCCTTCACCGACGAAGACGTGTCGGCGCAAACGGCGGAAGCCCTTCCGCGCGCACCGGTGGTGACCGTCATGGGTCACGTCGACCACGGCAAGACCTCGCTGCTGGACTACATCCGCCGCGCCAAGGTGGCCGCGGGCGAAGCCGGCGGCATCACGCAGCACATCGGTGCGTATCACGTGGAAACCGAGCGAGGCATGGTGTCGTTCCTCGACACCCCGGGTCACGAGGCCTTCACGGCCATGCGTGCGCGCGGCGCGCAGGCCACCGACATCGTGATCCTGGTGGTGGCGGCGGACGACGGCGTCATGCCCCAGACCAAGGAAGCCATCAAGCACGCGAAGGCTGCGGGTGTGCCGATCGTGGTCGCGATCAACAAGATCGACAAGCCCGATGCCAACCTGGACCGCGTGAAGCAGGAACTGGTGGCCGAGGAGGTGGTGCCCGAAGAGTACGGCGGCGACGTTCCTTTCGTCGGCGTTTCGGCCAAGACCGGCCAGGGCATCGACGACCTGCTCGAGCAGGTGCTGCTGCAGGCTGAAGTTCTCGAACTCAAGGCGCCGGTGGATGCCGCCGCCAAGGGCCTCGTCATCGAAGCCCAGCTCGACAAGGGCCGCGGCCCGGTCGCCACCGTGCTGGTTCAGTCCGGCACGCTCAAGACCGGCGACGTGGTGCTGGCCGGCTCGACCTATGGCCGCGTGCGCGCCATGCTGGACGAGGACGGCAAGCCGACGAAGGCCGCCGGTCCGTCGATTCCAGTCGAGATCCAGGGTCTGACCGAAGTGCCGCAGGCAGGCGACGAATTCATGGTGATGAGCGACGAGCGCCGTGCGCGCGAAATTGCGACGTACCGCGCGGGCAAGTTCCGCAATACCAAGCTCGCCAAGCAACAGGCCGCGAACCTGCAGAACATGTTCACTGACCTGTCGGCGGGCGAGGTGCAGACGCTGCGCATCATCATCAAGGCCGACGTGCAGGGCTCGCAGGAAGCGCTGTCGCAATCGCTGCTCAAGCTGGCGACGGACGAGGTGAAGGTGCAGGTGGTGTATGCCGGCGTGGGTGGTATCAGCGAAAGCGACATCAACCTCGCCATCGCCTCGAAGGCCGTGGTGATCGGCTTCAATGTGCGTGCCGATGCCGGTGCGCGCAAGCTGGCCGAGAACAACGGCGTGCAGCTGAACTACTACAGCATCATTTACGACGCCGTGGACGAGATCAAGGTCGCGATGTCGGGCATGCTGGCACCGGAGCGCCGCGAGGAAGTCATCGGCTCGGCCGAGATCCGCACGGTGTTCGTGGCATCGAAGATCGGTACTGTCGCGGGTTCTTACATCACCTCGGGTTCCGTCAACCGCAGCGCGCATTTCCGCCTGCTGCGCGACAACGTGGTGATCTACACCGGCGAGATCGACTCGCTCAAGCGTCTGAAGGACGATGTGCGCGAAGTCCGCGAAGGTTTCGAGTGCGGTATCAAGCTCAAGAACTTCAACGACATCAAAGAGGGCGATCAGCTCGAATTCTTCGAAATCAAGGAGATCGCGCGTACGTTGTGACGCGCGCCGCGATATCGAGCACGTTGCCGCGTTGCAGCCGTCCTGGCGTACCTGAAGTACTGTCAGCGACGGCGCGCATTGCACCGAGCCCGATGTCGCGACGCCAGTGATTGATCAAATGCCCAAAAGAAAAGCTGCCGCTCCCAACCGTGCGTTCAAGGTTGCCGACCAGATCCAGCGCGATCTGACGGAGCTGATCGCGCGCGAGTTGAAAGATCCGCGCGTGGGCATGGTCACGATCCAGGCCGTGGAGGTCACGCCCGACTATGCGCACGCGAAGGTCTTCTTCAGCCTGCTCACGGGTGACGTGGACGAAACCACCGAAGCGCTCAACCAGGCCGCAGGCTTCCTGCGCAACGGCCTGTTCAAGCGTCTGCACATCCACACCGTGCCCACGCTGCATTTCCTGTTCGACCGTACCACCGAGCGTGCGGCCGACATGAACGCGCTCATCGCGCAGGCCGTCGCTTCGCGCTCGAAAGACGACTAACCATGAACGCGCCACGCACAAGGGTGCAGCGGCGCCCTGTGCATGGGGTGTTGTTGCTCGACAAGCCGCTGGGACTCTCCAGCAACCAGGCCTTGCAGAAGGCCAAGTGGTTGCTGCGTGCGGAAAAGGCGGGCCACACCGGCACGCTCGATCCGCTTGCGACGGGCGTGCTGCCGTTGTGCTTTGGCGCGGCCACCAAGTTCAGCCAGCTGCACCTGGACGCTGACAAGACCTACGAAGCCACGGCCCGCCTCGGCATCAAGACCGCGACCGGCGATGCCGAGGGCGAAGTGATCGCCGAACGGCCGGTCCATGTCGTGCCCGAAGACCTGGCGCGCGTCGCAGCCCGGTTCACCGGCCCGATCCGCCAGGTGCCGCCGATGCACAGCGCGCTGAAGAAAGATGGCAAGGCCTTGTACGAGTACGCGAGGGAGGGCATCGAGATCGAGCGTGCGCCGCGCGATGTCGTGATCCACCGGCTCGAAGTGGCGCCGATGATCGAAGCGGCCGAGGCCGATGCTGCGCACGCGTTGTCGGCCATCAGACTGGTCGCAAAGGTCAGCAAGGGCACCTACATCCGCACGCTCGGCGAAGACATCGGTGAGGCGCTCGGATGCGGCGCCCACCTGACTTCGCTGCGGCGCATTGCCACCGGTGGCTTCCTCGAGGCGCAGTGCGTCACGCTGGAAGCACTCGAGGCCATGGACGAAGACGAGCGCCTGGCGCGGCTGCTGCCTGCCGAGGTGCTGGTGGACGGCCACAGCCGCGTCACGCTCGGCGCGGAAGATGCGGCACGTTTTCTCTCGGGCCTGCGGCGTCGCGGCACTTGGGCCGACGCGGGCGAGGTGGCCGTCTTCGGCGCCGAGCCAGCCGCTTTTCTGGGCACGGCCCACATCACGGCCGGCGAACTGATCCCGGGGCGCTTGCTGAACCCCATCGAAATCCAGCAAATTCTTTTGAACGCACAACAGACCGAAGTGACACCATGAGTACCAAGCAAATCCGCAATATCGCCATCATTGCCCACGTGGACCATGGCAAGACCACGATGGTTGACCAGCTGCTGCGCCAGTCCGGCACCTTCGCCGACCACGAGAAGGTCGTCGACACGGTGATGGACAACAACGCCATCGAAAAGGAACGTGGCATCACGATCCTGGCGAAGAACTGCGCCGTGACCTGGGAAGGCACGCACATCAACATTGTCGACACGCCGGGCCACGCGGACTTCGGCGGTGAGGTGGAGCGCGCGCTGTCGATGGTCGACGGCGTGGTGCTGCTGATCGACGCGCAGGAAGGCCCGATGCCGCAAACGCGCTTCGTGACCAAGAAGGCGCTTGCGCTCGGCCTGAAGCCGATCCTCGTGGTGAACAAGGTCGACAAGCCGGGCGCCAACCCCGACAAGGTGGTCAACGCCGCCTTCGACCTGTTCGACAAGCTCGGCGCGACCGACGAACAGCTCGACTTCCCGGTGGTGTATGCCTCGGGCATCAACGGCTGGTCGTCGCTCGAAGAAGGCGCGCCCGGCGAGCAGTGGGGCCCCGACATGTCGGCCCTGTTCAACACCATCCTGAAGCACGTGCCCTCGCAGAAGGGTGACCCCGCCGCGCCGCTGCAGCTGCAGATCTCGGCCCTCGACTTCTCGACCTTCGTTGGCCGCATCGGCGTGGGCCGCATCAGCCAGGGCACGCTCAAGCCCATGACCGACGTGCTGGTCATGGAAGGCCCGGACGGCAAGACCGTGAAGGGGCGAGTCAACCAGGTGCTGACCTTCCAGGGTCTGGACCGCGTGCAGTCGACCGAAGCCGGCCCCGGCGAGATCGTGCTGATCAACGGCATCGCCGACATCGGCATCGGCGTGACCATCACCGATCCGGCCAACCCGTCGCCGCTGCCGATGCTGAAGGTCGACGAGCCCACGCTGACGATGAACTTCTGCGTCAACACCAGCCCGCTGGCCGGCCGCGAAGGCAAGTTCGTCACCAGCCGCCAGATCTGGGACCGCCTGCAGAAGGAACTGCAGCACAACGTGGCGCTGCGCGTGAACGAGACCGACGAAGAAGGCATCTTCGAAGTCATGGGCCGCGGCGAACTGCACCTGACCATCCTGCTGGAAAACATGCGTCGCGAAGGCTATGAGATGGCCGTGTCGAAGCCGCGCGTGGTGTTCCGCACCGTGAACGGCGAGAAGCACGAGCCCATCGAAATGGTCACGGCCGACATCGAGGAAGGCCACCAGGGCGGCGTGATGCAGGCGCTGGGCGAACGCAAGGGCGAGCTGGTCAACATGGAATCGGACGGCCGCGGCCGCGTTCGCCTCGAATACCGCATCCCGGCCCGTGGCCTGATCGGTTTCACGAACGAATTCCTGAACCTGACGCGTGGCTCGGGCCTCATCAGCAACATCTTCGACAGCTACGAGCCGCACAAGGGCGACATCGGCGGCCGCAAGAACGGCGTGCTGATCTCGATGGACGACGGTGAAATCTTCACCTACGCCCTGGGCAAGCTGGACGACCGCGGCCGCATGTTCGTGAAGGCGAACGATCCGGTGTACGAAGGCATGATCGTCGGCATCCACAGCCGCGACAACGACCTGGTGGTGAACGCCACGCGCACCAAGCAGCTGACCAACTTCCGCGTCAGCGGCAAGGAAGACGCGATCAAGATCACGCCGCCGATCGACCTCACGCTCGAATACGGCGTGGAGTTCATCGAGGACGACGAACTGGTCGAGATCACGCCGAAGAGCGTTCGCCTGCGCAAGCGCTTCCTGAAGGAAAACGAACGCAAGCGCGCCAGCCGCGACATGCAGGCCTGACGGGACACGCTCCCGCGCAAGCGGGGGCGAGAGCTGGAGATCACCTCCGGCGCGGCTTCTTCACGAAGCTGGCGCTGCAGGTGATTTTTTTATCGGTTGTTGCGGGCGTCCGAGGCGTGGAAGTGGCCGTCGCGCAAGTGGCCGTGTCACTGGGGCATGGCCGCATCGGTGACGCCCATGCGCCTGAGGCGGGCCTCCAGCAGCGTGCGCGTGAAGGTCTTGGCAAAGTCGCCATCCACTCGCCAGTTGCCGCCTTCCTGGACAAAGCCGAACTCGCCTGTCAGCGCGAGCGAGGTGGCGCCGTCGTCACCGCCCCCCATGGCGCCCAGCAGGAGGTCGTTGTATTCGATGACCAGCGGGCAGGCCTGGCCCGCACCGTCCTCGAGCGCGCGGCAGGGGCCCGTGACCTCGATCTCGGCGATTTCCCGCGAGCGGGCGGGGTCGGTGTCGACCATGCTGGATCGGTTGCGTGGGCGCATGCGCGGATAGGCCGGCACCGACCGTGCGTTCAGCCACCTGGCTCCTGCGCGAAAGGCCGCCTCCATGGCTTCGCGACCGATCGGCTCGGCGTTGTAGCGCGGCTTGCCGCTCGCGTCGAGATGGCCGAAGCGGGCGCGCACGATGGTCGGATCGGCGCCGCGCACGATCATCTCGTCGCCCTTCGGCGTCACGGGGCCGATGGTGTAGGCCATCTCGTCCTTGTCGTCGCCCTGCGTGATGACCGCGGTGCATCCGCGCAAGCGGTCGGTCTTGCGATACCCGACCTCATGCAGCGTGCCGATCGTGGGCGTGCGGATGCTGGCGCGCTTCTCGGGGTCGAGCGTGTGCATGCGCGTGTCCATGGCCACGCGGAACATGAGGCGGTCGAGCGTCTTGCGCGTGGAAGCGGCGTCGCAGGCGGGCACGCCGGCCGGCGTGAAGGCGTACCAGCCGATGCCACCCCCGACCACCAGCAGGGTCAGCAGCAGCTTCAGCGCGCCGCTGCGACGCGTGCGCTGTGCGTTCGACTTCCATGTGTTCATGAGCTTCGCGTCGGCGTCGATCAGCGCCTGCGCCTCGTTCATGATGCGGGCGCGCTCCGCGGCCATGGCGAACGCCGGCTCGGCGGCGACCTGGGCCCGCGTGGCCTCGAAGCTGGCCTTGTCGAGCAGCTCGTCGGTCACCAGCCAGGCCAGCGCGACGGGCAGCGACGCTTGCACAGAACCGGTGACCGGTGTTTCCGGGAGTGCCTCGTCGCGCGTGGCGGTGTCGATCAGGCCGTCCTTGTGGAGCGCCTCGATGGCTTCGTGCGTGATGCCCTGTTCGGCCAGCTCCACCAGATCGTCAGCGTCGATCGCGATGTCTGCCGCATCGTCGGCGCGCGGATCGGCGGGCGTGGCTGACTCGACCGCGTCCAGTGCCGCGTCCTGCTGCGCCTGCGTGACTAGGCCGCGCACGCGCATCCAGGCGAGCGCATGCGCGGGGCCTGGAAGCGGGGGCAGTGAGCGGACTTCGGGATGTGCCAGCACGGCGTCGTGCTGCGCATCGGTGATCAGGCCCAGGGTCAGCAATGCGAGAAACGCGTCCGGGTTGGCGTTGGATGTCATGCGGTGATTCTGCCGTTGGCTTCGCCGCGCCTCGTTTCCGGCAGGGCGGAAAGGGAAACGCCGGCAGGCGCCGGCGTCTCTCAAGCAACGACGCCGGCGAGTGCCGGCGTCGGGTGCGCTTCAGTGCGCGAAGGATCAGGGACGGGCGAGCTTCCAGGCGCCGTTGGCCATGCCGTCACCGGTCTTGTCGCCGGGCTTGACGTCCTTGGCCCAGTAATAAAGCGGCCAGCCCTTGTAGGCCCATTGGCGCTTGCCATCTTCGCGAATGATGATGGTGTAGCCCCCGATGGGCTTGGCGGTGTCGGCCACGCCGAGCGCGGGCCAGTTGGCGGCGCATTGGGCGTTGCAGGCGGAGGTGCCGGCACCTGCGGTGTCGCGGGTGAAGGTGTACAGCGTCATGCCGTTCGGGCCTACCAGCACGCCGTCGGCGGTGCGGGTGGGCGTGTCGGGCGCGCTGGCGGTCTTGTTGGACATGCTGCCGCAGCCGGCAAGCAGTGCCGCCGCGAGGATCGAGGCGCTGAGCAATTTCATGCAGTTTCTCCTTCAGTTGAAAAATCGCGAAGACAGGTCCGGTGACGGGGCCGGACCTTAGGAATGCGCGAGCCGGCAGTTTATGCGTTCATCAAGACAGATCGCGGTAGGCCAGCGTCGCAAGTTTGAGCAGAACTTCTCGCGGCAGCTTGCCGGCGAGGGCATAGCCGAAGCCCTGGTCGACCCAGTAGAAACTGGGCACGGGTCCTTCGGATGCGAAGCGGAATGCGGTTTCCCGGGCCTCAGTGGCGCCAGCGGCGTTGGCGTCGAGCGTGCCGACGTACAGCGTGACGCGCTCTCCCGCCGGGTCCTCGAACATGAACTGGGCGCGCGCGCCGCTTTCGCCCGGCAGAAGACGGCCACCGACCAGGACGTAGCCTTGCGAGGAAAGGTCGGGCACTTTCAGCGGCCGGTCGAGGCGCTTGGAGAGCCACTGCACCAGGTGCTGCTGCTCGGCGGCGGCCACTTCGACCGGGTGTCGCTTCTCGGGCGCGTAGACGGCGTGCGCGACCGAGGCATCGTGCACGAACTCGCGCACCGCAGGCACCCTGGCCATCTGCGCACCTGCGCTTGCGGCGGTGGGCTCCCGGGCCCACTGCATGCTGCCCAGCCAGCCGGCGGCGAACGCGACCAGCAGACCCGCCGCCATGCCGCCCCAGCGCAGCCACGACACGCGCTGCGCCTGCCGCGGCAGGTCGCGTTCCAGCGCATTCATCAGCGGCGCGGGCACCGGCTCGTCGAGCAGTTCACCATGCAGCCGGCGCAAAGCATCGCGCTGCGTGTGCCATGCGGCGATCTTCGCGGCCACCTCGGGATCGCGCGCGATCGCGTCCTCGACCGCGCCATGGCGATCGGCGGGCAACTGGCCGTCGATCCAGGCGTGCAGTTCGTCGTCGGTGGGTGGGGGGGCGGGGCGGTTCATGGTTCGGCGGCGGGTTTCATTTGAGGCGGCGAAGGCCGGGCCGGACGGGCGAGGCTGCGCCGTCCAGCAGTTCCTGCAGCCGGACGCGGGCGCGCGACAGTCGCGACATCACCGTGCCGGCCGGAATGCCGAGCACTTTCGCCACCTCGGCATACGACAGATCCTCGAGCGTCACCAGGAGCAGCACGGCGCGCTGCTCCTCGGGCAGTTGCATCAGGCAGCGCTGCAGATCGAGCTGCGTGCCCTGGTCGCGGCCTGGGTCGATGCCGCCCTGCAACTCCTGCGGCACGTCGTCCAGCGCCACCACCGCATGGGGCGGCGGCCGGCGGCGCACCTGGCTCGCGAAGATGTTGTGCATCACGGTGAAGAGCCAGGCACGCAGGTCGCTGCCTGCCACCCACAGGCGCCACTTGCTGCAGGCGCGCTCGAGCGTGTCCTGCACCAGGTCGTCGGCGGCCCACGCATTGCCCGTGAGCGCGCGCGCATAGCGGCGCAGGCTCGGGATGTGTTCGACCAGCAGGCGGGCGTCCATGGGGTGCGTGGGTGCAGGCAGCGCCGGGCGTGCGGGATCAGGGCTTGGCGGTCTTCCAGACGCCGTTGACACCGTCGCCGGTCTTGTCGCCCGGCTTGCTGTCCTTGGCCCAGTAATACAGCGGCCAGCCCTTGGCAGCCCACTGCTTCTTGCCGTCGTCGCGGGTGACGATGGTGAAGTCGCCGGCCGGCTTGTCGCTGTCCGCTGCCATGAACGGCGGCCAGTTGGTGGCGCATGCGCCGTTGCAGGCCGACTTGCCGCTGCCGGCGGTGTCCTTGTCGAAGGTGTAGAGCGTCATGCCGGTCGCACCGACCAGCGCGCCGTCGGCGGGCTTGGGCTGGGCGATGGCCGGCAGCGCGAGCACGGCGCTCAGCAGGATGGCGGAAGAGGCAAGCAGACTGGAACGCGAGCGGAATGGCGACATGGAAATACTCCTGGTTGGATGGCACCGGATCGCCCGGTGACAACCGCACTAACGCCAGAGGCCCGCCGTTTATTCCATCGACCAGCCATCGCCCGCGAAAAATTGCTAGCGGCTGCGGCTCTTCATGGCGCGCTCGACTTCGCGCTTGCCCTCGCGGTCCTTGATGGTGTCGCGCTTGTCGTGTTCTGCCTTGCCCTTGGCCAGGGCAATCTCGCATTTGACCTTGCCGGCCTTCCAGTGAAGGTTGAGCGGCACCAGCGTGTAGCCCTTCTGCTCGACCTTGGCCGTCAACCGGCGGATCTCGTCCTTCTTGAGCAGCAGCTTCTTGGTGCGAACCGAGTCGGGAGAGACGTGCGTGGAGGCGCTCTTGAGCGGGTTGATCTGGCAGCCCAGCACGAACATCTCGCCGTTGCGGATCACCACGTAGCCGTCGGTGAGCTGCACCTTGCCTTCGCGCAGGGACTTGACTTCCCAACCCTCGAGGACCATGCCCGCCTCCAGGCGTTCCTCGAAGAAGTAGTTGTACGCAGCCTTCTTGTTGTCGGCGATGCGGGAGGAGGTGTCTTGTTTCTTTGTGGCCATGACTCAGGGATGTGGGGGCTGCATGGCTTCAATACAATCCGTCGCGCACGCGGTGCCGATTCTATGAAAACAGTCAACAAGTCCGTCCTCATCTGGTACAGCGCCGAAGAAATGTATGCACTGGTCACCGATGTGGCCAAGTATCCGCAGTTTCTTCCCTGGTGCGACAAGTCGCGCGTCATCGAGCAGGACGACGCCGGCATGACCGCCGAAGTCGGTCTGGCTTTCGCCGGCCTGCATCAGAGCTTCACCACCCGCAACACCCACGTTCCCGGCCGCGAAGTTCATCTCAAGCTGGTCGACGGGCCGTTCTCCAACCTCGACGGCAAGTGGAAGTTCACGCCCGTGGGCGAGGAGGGCGAGCGCGCCTGCCGCGTCGAACTGCACCTGAGCTACGGCTTCAGCAACTTCGCCCTGCAGGCGCTCGTGGGACCGGTGTTCGACACCATCGCGTCCAGCCTCGTCGAAGCCTTCGTCAAGCGCGCCGAGCAGGTCTACGGCAGCCCCTGATGATCGAGGTCACGCTGAGCTGCTCGCCCGCGGCCCGCGAGGTGTTCGAGCAGGTTCTGCGGCTCGCGCCCGACGTGTCCCTGGTCGATGCGGTGAAGGCCAGTGGGCTGACAGAGCGGTTCCCCGAGCTCGATTGGCGCCACGCGCTGACGCCTGGCATCTGGGGCAGGGCGGTGGAATGGGACCAGCCTTTGAAGGATGGCGACCGCATCGAGTTGTGCCGCCCGCTCACGGTCGATCCGAAGGTGGCGCGCCGGGAGCGGTTCCAGCGGCAGGGTGCGCGGGGAACTGGCCTGTTTGCCAATCGCCGCAAGGGCGGCAAGGCGGGGTACTGACGCCGGCTTGCGTGGCTGCGGCTACTTGCAGTCGCTGTTGATGACGGTCTGAAGACGCTTCTGTTCCGCGGCACGGGCGGCGTCGTCCATGATTTCGCGCTCGCCTTGCGCATTGACCCTGGCAATGCGGACGCCGCTGTCGACGGTGGCCTTGCCCTGCCTGGCGAGGGCGCAGTTGTCCGCCTTCGCCTTGGCGATCTTGGCGGCTTCTGCAGCCTGCTTGGCCTTTTCGTCAGCCTCTGCCTTCTTCGTCCTTTCCTCGAGTTCCTTGTCGACACCCGTGGGCTTCGGGCCGTCGGCGGCCTTCGGTGCGGCGGCGGCCTCGGTCTCGACAGGGATCGCGTCGACGTTCGGGTTCGCGGTCGAGCGCGCCTTGGGGGGCGGACCGACACGGCGCAGGATGTTCTTCTCGGGCACATCGGGTGGCGGTGCCTGGTCGCTGAAGACCTTCTTGCCGTTCTTGTCGAGCCATTGCCATTGGGCGCTGGCCGAAAGCGGCAGCGCAACGACACATCCCAATACCAGCCAGTGCACGAGTTTCATTCCCCGAAGTTTAGCCCGGCCTTACTTTTAGCAACATCCGTATTGGGTGGTTTTGCAACGATTCGAGAAAGCCCACGCCTGCAAACGGCCCGGGGCCCTCGTTACAATCCGTCTTTTGGAGCTTCACCCATGCGCCTTCTCGGCAAAGCGCTCACCTTCGACGACGTGTTGTTGGTGCCAGCGTTCTCCCAGGTCCTGCCCAAGGACACTTCCCTCGCCACCAAACTCTCCCGCAACATCACGCTGAACCTGCCGCTCGTCTCGGCGGCCATGGACACCGTGACCGAAGCCCGCCTCGCGATCGCCATCGCCCAGGAAGGCGGCATCGGGATCGTGCACAAGAACCTCACTGCGCAGCAGCAGGCTGCAGAAGTGGCCCGGGTGAAGCGCTACGAGTCGGGCGTGCTGCGCGACCCCGTGGTGATCACGCCCACGCACTCGGTGCGCCAGGTGATGGCCTTGTCGGACCAGCTCGGCATCTCGGGCTTTCCGGTGGTCGACGCCGGCAAGGTCGTCGGCATCGTCACCGGCCGCGACCTGCGGTTCGAGAACCGCTACGACGTGCCCGTCAGCGAAATCATGACGCAGCGCGACCGCCTCATCACCGTGCCCGACGGCACCACGTTGGCCGAAGCGAAGGCGCTGCTGAACAAGCACAAGCTCGAGCGTCTGCTGGTCATCAACGGCGATTGGGAGCTCAAGGGCCTCATCACCGTCAAGGACATCACCAAGCAGACCAGCTTCCCCAACGCCGCACGCGATGCCAACGGTCGCCTGCGCGTGGGCGCGGCGGTCGGCGTGGGTGACGGCACCGAAGAACGTGTCGAAGCGCTGGTCAAGGCCGGCGTCGACGCCATCGTGGTCGACACCGCGCACGGCCACAGCAAGGGCGTGATCGAGCGCGTGCGCTGGGTCAAGCAGAACTATCCGCAGGTCGACGTGATCGGCGGCAACATCGCCACCGGCGACGCCGCCCGTGCGCTGGCCGACGCCGGCGCGGACGCCGTCAAGGTCGGCATCGGCCCGGGCTCGATCTGCACCACGCGCATCGTGGCCGGCGTGGGCGTGCCGCAGATCATGGCGGTCGACAGCGTCGCCACCGCGCTGCAGGGCACCGGCATTCCGCTGATTTCCGACGGCGGCGTGCGCTACTCGGGCGACATCGCCAAGGCCATCGCAGCCGGTGCCAGCACCGTGATGATGGGCAGCATGTTCGCCGGCACCGAAGAAGCGCCCGGCGAGATCGTGCTTTACCAGGGCCGCAGCTACAAGAGCTATCGCGGCATGGGCTCCATCGGCGCGATGCAGCAGGGCAGTGCCGACCGGTACTTCCAGGAGTCGACCACCGGCAACCCCAACACCGACAAGCTCGTGCCCGAAGGCATCGAAGGCCGCGTGCCCTACAAGGGCTCGATCGTGTCCATCGTCTACCAGATGGCAGGCGGCGTGCGCGCCAGCATGGGCTACTGCGGCTGCGCGACCATCGAGGACATGAAGAACAAGGCCGAGTTCGTCGAGATCACCACGGCCGGCATCCGTGAGAGCCACGTCCACGACGTGCAGATCACGAAGGAAGCACCGAACTACAGGGCAGAGTAAGCCCAATCTGGCCAGAACTTGAAGTTCGGGCCAGATCAAGATTAGAATTTGGGCCAGATCACATTTTTCTGGCCCAAATGCAATCCATCGGCATCGCTGAAGCCAAGAACAACTTCTCGGCCCTGATCGACTCGGTCGAAAAGGGCGAGGAGGTTCGCATCACCCGCCACGGCAAGGAAGTCGTGCGCATGCTGCCGGTGCGCCGCAAGCCGGTCATCACCGACGAGCAGATCCAGCGCGAGCTCGGCCAGATCGACTCGCTGCACGCCACCATCCGGCCCGGCCTGTCGCTGCGGGCCCTGCGCGACGAAGGGCGCCAGCCATGACCGCCTTCGTGATGGACGCCTCCGTCACTGCCGCCTGGCTGCTGCCCGACATGGCCAGCGAGCACACGCGCAAGCTCTACGCCGCCATTCGCCGCGACGAGGTCGAACCGCAGGCGCCCAACGCGTGGCAGTGGGAATGCACCAACATCCTCGCCAACGGCGTGCGCAGCGGCCGCATTCCGCCAGCGGCGGTCGAAGGGCTATGGAGCGTGCTCGACGCCATCCGCCATCGCGTGGAGCTCCACGACCTCGCCCCGGCGCAGCACAAGGCCGTGCTGGCCGTGGCCATCGATGCCGGCGTCTCGCAGTACGACGCGGGCTACCTCTGGCTCGCGAAATCGCTCAATCTTCCGCTCGCCACCTTCGACGAGCAACTCATCCAGGCTGCGCCGCAAGCGGGCGTCAGGCTGCTCGACATTTCAACGCTCTGAGTCCTCGCCATGCAACACGACAAGATCCTCATCCTCGACTTCGGCTCGCAAGTCACCCAGCTCATCGCACGCCGCGTGCGCGAAGCCCATGTGCTCAGCGAAGTGCACCCCTGCGACGTCACCGACGAATGGGTTCGCGAGTACGCCGCCGACGGCCACCTGAAAGGCGTGATCCTTTCGGGCAGCCATGCCAGCGTGTACGAGGAAAGCACCGACAAGTGTCCGCAGGCCGTGTTCGACCTCGGCATTCCCGTGCTCGGCATCTGCTACGGCATGCAGACCATGGCGCACCAGCTCGGCGGCAAGGTCGAGGGCGGCCACAAGCGCGAGTTCGGCTTCGCGGCTGTGCGCGCCCATGGCCACACCGCACTGCTGAAGGACATCGCCGACTTCACCACGCCCGAGGGCCACGGCATGCTCAACGTGTGGATGAGCCACGGCGACAAGGTCACCGAGCTGCCGCCCGGCTTCAAGCTCATGGCCAGCACCGAGAGCTGCCCGATCGCCGGCATGGCCGACGAGGCGCGCCGCTACTACGGCGTGCAGTTCCACCCCGAGGTCACGCACACCGTGCAGGGCAAGGCGCTGCTCGAACGCTTCGTGCTCGGCATCTGCAGCGCGAAGCCGGACTGGGTCATGCGCGACCACATCGCCGAAGCCGTGCAGAAGATCCGCGAGCAGGTGGGCGACGAGGAAGTCATCCTCGGCCTGTCGGGCGGTGTCGATTCGAGCGTGGCCGCGGCGCTGATCCACCGTGCCATCGGCGACCAGCTGACCTGCGTGTTCGTCGACCACGGCCTGCTGCGCCTGAACGAAGGCGACATGGTCATGGAGATGTTCGAAGGCAAGCTGCACGCGAAGGTCATTCGCGTCGACGCCAGCGACCTGTTCCTCGGCAAGCTCGCCGGCGTGAGCGACCCCGAAGCCAAGCGCAAGATCATCGGCGGCGAGTTCGTCACGGTGTTCAAGCAGGAAGCCGCCAAGCTCAAAGCAGGCGACGGCGGCCACAAGGGCGCCACCTTCCTGGCGCAAGGCACGATCTACCCCGATGTCATCGAATCGGGCGGCGCCAAGAGCAAGAAGGCCGTCACCATCAAGAGCCACCACAACGTCGGCGGCCTGCCCGAGCAGCTGGGCCTCAAGCTGCTCGAGCCGCTGCGCGACCTGTTCAAGGATGAGGTGCGCGAACTCGGCGTGGCGCTCGGCCTGCCGCCCGAGATGGTGTATCGCCATCCTTTCCCCGGCCCGGGCCTGGGCGTGCGCATCCTGGGCGAAGTGAAGAAGGAATACGCCGACCTGCTGCGCCGCGCCGACGCGATCTTCATCGAGGAACTGCGCAACTTCACCGACGAAGCCACGGGCAAGACCTGGTACGACCTCACGAGCCAGGCCTTCACCGTGTTCCTGCCGGTGAAGAGCGTGGGCGTGATGGGCGATGGCCGCACCTATGACTACGTGGTTGCACTGCGCGCCGTGCAGACCAGCGACTTCATGACCGCCGACTGGGCCGAGCTGCCGTACGCGCTGCTCAAGAAGGTGTCGGGCCGCATCATCAACGAGGTGCGTGGCATCAACCGCGTGACCTACGACGTGTCGAGCAAGCCGCCGGCGACCATCGAGTGGGAGTGAAGCCGCATCCTTCGGCTGCGATCGCTGCCTGTTGATCCAAGCCGAAGGCGCAGGCGGCGGACGCTGCCCCCCAGCGTCCGCGCGATTGCTTCGATGCCTTTGCGTGCCGAAGAACGAAAGGGCGGATGAGGTGCCGTCCGCGAACCCGGCCAACCCTCAGGGAGACGATTGCTTCCGGCACAGCACCGTGAACATCTCGTCCACCGACAGCGCACCGCTGCGGTCGCCCATCCAGTCGGGCCTTGGCAGGCCGGCCACCGCAATGAACTGCCCGCTGGGCATCGCGCTCTG
This sequence comes from Variovorax paradoxus, assembly GCF_902712855.1. NCBI lineage: Bacteria > Pseudomonadati > Pseudomonadota > Betaproteobacteria > Burkholderiales > Comamonadaceae > Variovorax > Variovorax paradoxus. Next base: position 3,513,076 of record NZ_LR743507.1, on the reverse strand, counting down.
GAACACCTGTGCGAGCCGCTGCTGCGTGCCCTCCAGGCGCGTGCGCTGCGGGCCGGGCGGCAGGCGGCGCAGGGTGTAGCGCATCAGGCTTTCCGCGAGCTCCAGGGTGTCCGCGAAAAAGGGAATGCCTGAGATCTCCAGGCTTTCCAGCGCATCCGCCATGGCGTTGATCGGCGCTTTCACGCCGAACGGGTCCGGCGTGCGGTAGTCGATGCCCATGCGCAGCGATTCCGCCCACAGCACGGCGGCGTCGGGCACCTCGGGAAACCACTTCACGAGGTTGCGCGTCCAGTCCTTCACATCGCCGATCAGGCCCGCGCGCTGCAGCAGAAGCATGCCGGCCACGGCGGCGGTCTGGCCGTTGGCCTTCGGGTCCTGTGCGGCCTGCATCAGGCGCGCAGGGTCGGCGCGCGTGAACGCGTGGCCGAGGCTGCCGAGTTCGGCTTCCTGCGCGAGTTCCCATACGTAGCGGTAGTGCGGGTTGCCGGCCGACGGGCCCAGGCGGGCCTCGATCTTCTGCAGCTTGGGCCGGTCGTTCGCCAGGACGCCGCCGAAGGCGAGGCTCAGCCGGATGGGCACGCTGCCGTTGCGGTCGGTCGGCAGCGCCACGGCCAGCCGCTCGCGCTGCACGAGGTCCTTGCCCTCGAACACCAGCAGCACCCCGCCCATGCGGGGCGCGAGTGTCAGGTCCACCTGCACGAGGGTGCTCGCGTCGTTGCGCTGCACGTCGTGCACGATGCCGCCCGCTTCGACGGGCCGGCGATCGCTCAGCCCGTACATCGCCATGCCGTCGCGCCAGGGATACGACGCATGTTCGTGGCCGAAGCGGCGGTGGATCTCGTCGAAGTCCTTGCGCATGACGTCGAGCGGGATCGGCTCCCGCACCGACAGCCCGGGATCGAAGCGCGCGGCCGCCGCCTCGAGCAGGACCGCCGCATCCGGCGCGCGCACTTTCGGCGGCCGCGCCGCGGTCGCAGGAACGGGCCGCCTTCCTTCGAGCGGGCTGGGCGCCGGCGTCTGCGCGGGCGGCGGCACGATCTCGGTGATGACCATGGTGTCGTCGCCATCGATGCGCTGGCGCGCGGTCTGGTCCAGCGCGGTGCCGGGCTGGGCCTCCTGCAGCAGTGCGTTGATGCGCGGCTTCACGTAGTCGACGAGTTCGCGGAACGCCAGGCGCGCGTCGCTGCCGCCGACGACGCCGTTGCGCAGCGCCTCGAGCACGGCCTCGCCGAAGAAGGTGCGTGTCTTCTTCGGCGACTGGTAGGCCACGGCGTTCGGCGACGTGGATGACAGCGAGGCCGCCGTGCGCGGCGCCTTGCCACCCGGCGCCGCGGCCGGAAAGCTGGTGTTCGCGGTCGCGCCCTTCGAGGCCAGCGGCGGAAACTCGTTGCGGCATGCGTCGATCAGCGCGAGGTGCTCGGCCACGGGGTTGCGGTCCATCCAGGTCAGCAGTTCGGTCACGCCGAAGCAGTTCTCGAGCTTGGGCTTGCCGAAGGCGGGGTCGAGGTAGTCCGACGGCAGCAGCAGGGGAAACCAGTTCGTCTGCACGCCGTGCCCGCTGTAGAAGAAGAACGTTCGGCTCCTGCCGGTGGCCGTGTCGGTGGTCGGCACGTTGCCGGTCCACATGTCGATCGCGTTGCGCAGGTTGCCGTTGGTAGGCGGCGCGTAGTGGGTGAGGCCGCGGCCGTCCAGCACGGTCTTCTCCGCGGCGGTGGGCGAGAGCAGCAACTGGCACCACACGACGGGCAGGCCCTGGCACCGGAAGCCGTCGCGCAGCCACTCGAAGATTTCCGCGGCCGTGCCCGCGGAGGACGCCAGCTGGCCCATGTCGAAGGTGTCGGGTGCCTCGGTTTCGCTGCCCTTGAAATAGGCGTAGCGGCTGATGCCGACGACCATGGCATAGACGCCCGGCATCTCGGGCGTCCACTGGGCGTCTCGCCAGAGGCCGGGTGTTGCTGCGACGATCTGCAGGGCCATGGTCGATCCTCCTATCCGAGTCGTGGGGGCAGCGGCGGCGGTCCGGCCAGCGCGCGGGGTGCGGGCCGGCCCGAAAGCGCGGCCCAGTCGCCGGGCGCATGCAGCGTGAGCGCAATGTCGGCATGGGCCGGCCCGCATGCGAGCGTCATCGACAGGTCGGGAGCCGCAAGTTCGATGGGGTGCGGCGTTCCGTTCGCGCCGGCCAGCGCCGTGAGCTGGAAGGCGTCGGGCAGCACGATGCCGGCTGCGCGCCCCGACGCCGTCTCGCTCAGGCGCAGGTCGCCGGCGGCATCGTCGTCATCCAGCCAGGCGCCGAGCCACAGCGCTTCATCGGGCGCACAAGGCGCGTGCAGCGCATTGCCGACGCGGTGCAGCGGCACCGCGCCCCAACTGCGCAGCGAGCCGGACGCGCGCCAGTGCGAACGGCCGATGCGATGCAGCCGCAATCGCAGGCCTTCGAGAACCACCATGTCGCCCTGCAATCGCCAGGCCGTCATCGGCGCAGGCTTCAGGCGTACAGCTTGCGGATGGTGGCCGTGTCGCCGTCCGACAGCTTCCACGACGGCATGAAGCTCTTGCCGTTGGTGGTCCAGTTCGGCGGCACGGTGTAGATCATCACGGACACGCTGTCGAAGTCGGTGGTGATCACCTTGCCGGTGTCGAACCTGGCGAAGACATTGCTGTCGATGGTGGCCTTGTCCCACCAGTTCGGGTCGCCGCCCAGGTCGGCGTAGACCGCGGGCTTGTCCCATTCGATCTTCGCGCCGGGGTGGTTGTGCTCGTGCAGCAGGCCCATGGCATGGCCGAACTCGTGGATCACCACGCTCGAAAAATCCTTCTCCGGCGTTTCAAGCGTGGCCCAGCCCAGGTTCATCGTGGGCTGGGAAGGGTGGATGGTGCGGCTGTCGGTGCCCACGTACGACCACGAGCCTTTGGTCGCATCGAAGGCGATGCGGATGTCCGCCGCCTCGCCCGGCTGGGCCTGCCGCATCGCGAGCTGCACGCCGCTCACTAGCCAGGACCTCGCCGTTTTCAGCGTGCGCTCGTGCAGTTCGGGTGTGCCCTGCAGGAAGCGCACCTTGATTTCGGTTCCCTTCTTCCACAGCTTGTCCTTCGCGGCCACGCCGAGGGTCAGCAGTTGCATGGGATCACCGGCAGGCCGCGTGCCGCCTTCCACGTCCAGGGTGGTGCAGATCCAGTTCCTTCGTTCGTCGTCGCTCATCGTGTTCTCCTTGTCCTGCCGGCGGCCGTTCGGGGGTCTTCGACGCAGGCCGCAACGCGTCTGGCCCTCAGACGGACACCTGCCAGTCGCTGGCGTCGTCGAAGCGCCCGGGTTCGGGCTGCACCGAGATGTGCATGTGGTGGTCGTGTGGATTGGCGCCGGCGTAGGGCCGCCATTGCCAGGGCTGCACGGTGGCGCTGAAGATGCGGCGGTTCCAGATCACGTACTTCACGCGCGGATCGCGCGCCGCGCGCAGCGATTCGGCCAGCCGCTCGGCGTCGCAGCCGCCGGCCGGGTCGTGGGTGACGTCGATCGCGGTGACGACTCCTTTGCCGTCGGCCACCACCCACGGGTTGTGATCGGAACTGCGGCTGGCGTGCGCGGCGTCGCCGATGCTGCCGTCGCTGGCCTTGCTGCGCAGCGGCGCCAGCGCATTGACGTTGTCGCGCAGCCTCTGCAGGCTGGCCGCCAGGCGCCATGGGCGCACTGCGGCTTCCAGCGGCGCCGCGCCTGCGCCGCGCGGCGAGGCGGCGGGCATGGGCGCCGGCGGGTCTTCCGCATCTTCGGCATCGCAGTCCGCATGCCCTGGATGAGCTGATTCTTCGGCCGGCGCCTCCCGCATTCGTTGAAGCGTGAGGAGGGCATCGGCCGTCGGCAGCGCGTGGCGCTTGTGCGCTGCAGCGGCTACCGGGCTGGCGGTGGCGGGCCGGGATTCCAGGCTGCGCGGCGCGGCGGCGGGTAAGGGCGAGGGCGCCGGCGTGCCCATGGCGTACCCGGCCTCGCCGAGTTCGCTCGCGAAGATCTGCAGCACGCGCCGCTTGTCCGCCGGCACGAGGTCTTGCGACACCGCGATCACGCGGCGCAGCTGGTCGAAGCGCTGGCGCACCTCCGTGTCGGGCCTCAGCTCGGTGACGGCGCTTCGCACGGCTTCCCAACCCGCGCGCAGCTCCGGGATGGCCGCGTAGTCGTCGCGCTGGTCGAGCGCTTCCACGCCGATCACCATGTAGGGAAAGCCGGCGACGGCGTTGCCCTGCGCATCGACGAGTCCGTTGTCGTGCGGGTCCAGCTTCAGCCCCTGGGGCAACTGGCCCTTGGGCACGCGCGCCACCACCCAGTGCCCGGGCGACAGCCGTGTGTCGGTGCGCGCCAGCCCGATCTCCAGCTGCGCGCGGCCGGCTTCGGAGAACAGCATCTCGGCGCCGCGCCGTATCGGCTCCGCCCACGGCACGGCTTTGGCCAGGAAGCCGACGCCCGCCGCATCGGTGAGGCTGGCCAGCAGTTCGAGGTAGGGCTTGGCGAGGTCGGTGGCGGCGATGGAGAAGAGCCCGACGTCGGCGTCCAGTTCGCCGCGGTAGGGCACGGGGCCCAGCAGCGGCTGGTTCACCACGATCAGCCGATCGAGATGCGCAGGGTCGAGTTCGGAGAAGGTCTTGTCCGGCGCCACGACGCAGACCACTTCGCGCCGCCCCTGCACCGGGTCGTTCAGCTCGAAGCGGGCGTGCACGCTCGCATGGAACTTGGCGGTCCAGCGGCGCACGTCGGTGATGCGCGCCGAGCGAAGCCACACGCGCAGGTACTGCGTGCCCGGCTGGATCGCGGGCGCGTCGGCCGGCGGGCCCTCCAGCCGCTGGTGCGTGTACTCGACGCTGGGATCGCGGCGCAGGCGCTCGAAGAGGCTGGCGAAGAAATTTCCGACATCGGGCATGACGCACTCCTCGTTGGGTTGAAAGTCGAAAGCGGCAGAAGACGGGGGCGCGCCGGCTCACGCGGCACGCGCCGCCTCGGCGCGCACGATGCGGCGCTGCACTTCGCGCCGGTACAGGTCGGCCAGCCGCGCCAGCACGTCGCTGTGCGGCGGCATCGTGCGCAGCAGCGCCAGCAGCAACTGGCGGGTGCGGTCCGAGCCGCTTTGCCACAGCCACGACATCCATTCGTCCCGCGTCGGCAGCGGCTTGTTTCCCTCGGTCGCGACACCGAAGGCGCGCGCGCTGTCGCTCGCCAGCTCCGGCGCCTGCGCAGCCCAGAGCTGCAGCGTGGCCGCCAGCTCGGAGGCTTCCTCGAGCGACGGCAGTTCGACGCCCAGCACGTCGATGCCGGCGCGCAGCAGCCGCGGGTTGAGCGCCGCCAGTTCGGCCAGCAGTTCACGCAGCAGCACGGGGCGGCGCCGCAGGTCGCGCAGGGTCTCGGTGTCGAGCAGCGAGTTCAGCTCCTGCACCCGCGGCACGAGTTCCTCTTCGGGCAGGCCCTGGCGGCGCTCCAGCCGCAGCAGGGTGACGCCGGCGCGCAGCAGCAGGATCTGGTCGCCGAGCTGGCGCGCCAGCTCGAGCGCCTCGTCCGCGCGCGCGTGCGCGTGGGAGGGGTCGTCGTTGGCCTCCTGCGCCACGGCAAGTAGCAGGGCGGCATCGCAGGCCGCAGGCATGTCGCCCGACTCGGCGCACTCGTTGTGCGCACGCAGGGCCATCGCCGCGGCCCGCCCGAATTCGCCGAGCAGGTGCAGCGCCTGCGCTTCCAGGCCGAGCAGCGGACTGGCATGCAGCCGTTGCCTGCGCTCGTTCAGGATCCGCATCGCGCGCTCGGGGCTGGCGTTGCGCAGGTACTCGGTGGCGCGGCGCTCGGCCTGGCGTTCCCAGTCCTCCTGTGCGGCGTCGCGCAGCGTCTCGGCGTCCAGCGTCACGCCCAGCAGGTCGGCCAGCAGCACGCGCATGGCCGGGCCTTCCATTTCCTCCAGCGCGTTCTGCAGGTAGGGCTGCACCTCGGGCATCCAGCGCGCGCGGATGGTGGCCTCCGACTGCTCCAGGCGCAGGCGGTGGTAGATCTCTTCCGCGCGGTGGCTCGGCGTGGAGAGGCTCTGGTGGTAGCGCACCGCGCGCCGGGCGATGCGCTCCACGGTGCGCGAGCCGGCCTTGGCCTCCAGGTCGCGCAGCATCATCCGGCGCAGGTCGCTGCGGTGCAGCAGGCTGGGCTCGCCGCCTTCGTCGTCGCCGGCATCCACGATGTCCACCTGCTGGCGCAGCGCCTTGAACAGCCGCTCCGCATGCTGGGGGTCGCGCATGGCCACGCCGCAGGGCTTGGCCAGCACGTGCCGGATCACGCCCGCCGTGATCCGCCGCACGGCCAGCCCCGGAAACACCAGCAGGCCGAGTTCCTGTTGCAGTCTGGCGCGTTCGGCGGCATCCACCTGCTGCTGCGCGTCGAGCTGCCCGTGCACGCGGATGTGCTCGAGCACGCGGTGGAACAGCACCACCAGGATGCGCTCCCGCCGCACCTTGAGCATCAGCAGCTTCGGGTCCGCCTCCGCGATCAGCCGGGCCGCGAGGCGCAGCACCAGCGGCGACCGGCCCACCAGCGCGATCACGCGCGTGAGCGTCGCTTCGTCCGCCCGGTTCGCAGCGCCGATCTGCGCCAGCCGTTGCCGCAGGTAGGCCACGGCAGAGAGCGCGTCGAACTCCTCCAGCGGCACCGTGTCCCAGCGGAAGCCCGGCGGCGCGACGCGGCCGCACACCACGAGGCGCAGGCGCGGCAGATGCCGCTGCAGCGTGTTCATCAGTTCCCACAGCGGCCCCACGGTGCTGTCGCCCATGCGCTGCGGTTCCTCGAAGGTGTCGAGCACCCACAGCAGCGGCGTCGGGTCGTCGTGGCCGCCGAGCACCATGTCTACCTGGCGGGCGAAGTCCATGACCACGGTTTCCTGCAGGCTGTACGACTTGGTGAACTCCGCCGCATCCCGCACACGCATGCGCTGCGCCAGGCTCTCGGACATCCGCGCCATCGCGGCGTCGTGCAGGGGAAACTGCGCGCGCAGCTGCTGCAGCGCCGCCAGCAGCAGGCTCAGCGGCAGCGTGGGCTCGACCTGCGCGCGGTCGAAGTCCACCAGCACGAAGGGAATCGGCGTGCCGCCCGCCGGACCCACATGGTCGAGGATGAAGCGCGCCATGAGCGAAGACTTGCCGACGCCGCCCGGACCCAGCACGAAGAGCGGAGGGTCGGCCATCAGCGAACGCCGCGTGCGCCGCACGAAGCGCCGCGCCGACACGCCCACCGACGTCAGCAGGCCGTCCGCCTTCAGGATGCCCACGTAGTCGGCCAGCCGCTCCAGCTCGTGCGTGCGCCCGACGAACTGGTCGCCGATGAGGCGCTGCATCGGCTCGAGCAGCTGCGCCATCGCGAGGCGCCGGCGCAGCGTTTCGGCCGGCGGCAGCCATGGCAGCAGGCCCTGGTACCAGTCGTGCGCCTCGACCAGCGCCGCCAGTTCGCCGATGGCGAGCGTTGCAGGCAGCGGCTCGCCGTACAGGAGCAGGTCGGCCATGCGCTGCAGCGTGCCGGGCGCCGCGACGCTCAGGCGCCGGCGCAGCGTTCGCAACGATTCGGGCTCGCCGATGACGGCCAGCGCGCGGCGGCGCGCGGCCTGCGTCAGCCGCCACGAGACAGGCGACACGGGATCGCCGGCGCTGCTGCCGTACGGGTCCTCGGTATGGCCGATCAGGCGCTCGAGGTTGGCGTCGTCGACGGCCACGTCGAACACCGCGAGCAGCCGCCGCGGGTCAAATTCGACCAGCGTGGCGGCGCAGGCCAGCGGTTGCGCGAGGTCGCGCTCGCCCTCGCGCTGCGCGGCGTCGCGCTGCTCCAGCTCGGCCACCTGGCGCTGCAGCGACTCGAGCGTGATCGGCGTGCGCGGCGGTTCGTCGGGCAACGACTCGAAGGGCGCGGGCATCATCATGCTCAGGCCCTCGCGATCAGCGCCGGCAGTTCGCGCAGGCGCTGGCCGGCCAGGTCCATGTCGTCGTGGCCCAGCGGAAAGCTCAGGCCCTTGAGCACGTAGTCGAGCATCACGGCAGCGCCGGGCGGTGCCAGCTCGCGCTGCATGAGGCGCGCCAGCTCGGTCACGTGCGTGCGGAAGTCGGTCTCGGTCAGCGGCGGCAGGGTGATGTCGATCACGTCGTTGGCCACGTGCGCCGGCGGCGGCGTCGGCAGGGCCAGCAGGATCAGCCCCACGTTGACGAGGTCGCCGCGCGAGCCGGAAATGATGAGCCGGTCCACCAGTTCCAGTGCGCCGCTGCCCACGCGCGGATGGTTCAGGCTGTCCATCACCAGCAGCCACGATTCGTTGCGGGTGCGCAGCAGGGCGGTCTGCTCCTCGAGCCAGAGCGTGAGTTTCTCGGCCTTGCGCGCGTCCTGCGCCATCGTGTCCCATCGCGCGTCTTCGGTGGAAAGATGCAGGCGGTTGGCGATCGCGCGCATCAGGTCGGTGGCGGTGACGCGTTCGCCGTCCTCCGCAATGACCTCCTGCAGGCGGATCGGCGCCATCTGCACCGCGCCGGGGTTCTGCTCGACCAGATGGCGCACGAACAGCGCCGTGTGCGTCTTGCCGGTCGCCGGGTCGCCCCGCACGATGAGCACGCGGCGGCCGAGGCGCTGCACCAGTCCCTGCACGTGCGGGCGCTGGTCGACGCGGTCCACGAAAGGCGCGTCGTTGAACAGGATGAGCGCGGATTTGGGATCGGTCGGCGCGTAGGGCGCGGCCTGGGCTTCGGCCTTCTCCCAGGCGAGCAGGGCGGTCTTGCACGCATCGATCAGCGGCGCGCCGTAGTCCGGGGACTGGATGACGGCATTGAGCAGCTCGCCGAGCCACAGGTCCAGCGCCGCCCGCTCGAGGATGGCGATCGCCATCGCGGGCCACAGCGCCTCGGCCGTCAGGGTGTGCGCGGGATGGCCGCACAGCAGGCACAGCGCGCGCATGCCTTCGGGGTCGAGCCGCTGCCCCCACGGCAACAGCAGTCTCTGGAATTCCTCGTTCGGAAACGCGACGCGGGCGGCCATGTCAGTCAGTCCAGCGCGTTCAGGGACAGGAGATCGGCTGCGATGAGCCCGATGGGCACGGCCTGGTTGTAGGCCGGCCGTTCGGGCTGCGCCGCGTCCGTGGCGTGGTGCAGCGCCACCAGCTGCAGCGCATGGTTGAAGCAGGGCGAGCCCGAGGTGCCGGCTTCGGTCGGCGCGTCATGCCAGATGCGGCGCGCCGGCGCGCCCGGCAACACGCGGCCCACCGCCAGCTTCATCGGCGCGCCGCCGGGGTGCTGCAGCACGAAGATGTCGTCGCCCGGCTGCAGCGCAGGTGCGTCGGCGCCCAGCACCAGATGTCCGCGCGGCTTGCCGATACCGCTCATGTCGTCGGACTGCCCGGGCGGGTAGCGTCCCACCGGCGCGCCCAGGCGCAGCAGGGCGTAGTCCAGCTGCTCGGGCGTGGGCGGCGCCGCGCCGGCCTGCACGTCGCCCGGTGCGTGGTCGCGCTCGGCCACCAGCCATTTCGTGCCGGCCGGCTTCTCGACCGTGCCGGCGCGCGTCGCGACGGAACCGGCCAGCGCCCGGTAGTCGAAGCGGCAGGCAAATCGCACCGGGTCGGTGGCCAGTGCTTCGCGCACATGCTGGTTCGTGAGCACGAGGTCGTCGCCCACCAGGAAGCCCGTGCCCAGCGCTTCCGGCTGCGCGCCGGGCGCGGCGGTTTCCTCGATGCGGCAGACCCGCCCGGCGATCGCGGCAAGGTCGGCCAGGAACTGGTCGATGTCGCCGTAGACGGCGCGCCCGCGCACCAGCCCTTCGAGCACCGCGCCGGCCGGCTGCCCGTTGCGCAGGCTGCCGCTGACCGCCAGCATCGCGCCCTGGCCAGGCGTGGCGACCAGATCGCGGAGCACGCCTGCCAGCGCCACGTTGTGCGGGCGCCAGGCGGTCACGGCCAGCAGCAGTTCGTCGGTGAAGGCCTGCATCTCGGCCTTCTTCACGACATTCGCGACCAGCGGCTCCCACAGCATGGGCAGCGCCACCAGGTTCGCGAGCTTCCGGCCGCATTCCAGCAGCAGCAGGCTCTCGAACTCGGCCTGATCGAAGCTGTCCCCGATCGCCTTGACCAGTGCCTTGAACTGCTCCTTGCTCAGATCGAGTGACTTGGCCATGGGTGCCCTTCATGAAGCGAAGTGGCAGCGCGTGCGACGCGCTGGCTCGGGCCGACATGATGCGGCGCGTCGTGGGTGCGCGATATCCCTCGAAAGTGGGATGCCGCGGCGCTGTCCTATAACTTTCGTGATCTGCGGTCCGGCAGGTGCGCGGCCGGAGGGCGCCCGCCCGCCTGCGCTACTTACACGCGCCGCAGTCGGGGGCAATGCGCTGTCGCTACGATGGCGGCTCTCTTTCTGTTCGTCGCCCTGTCGAACGATGGTGCAGCGGTTCCGACGTCATTGCCTGTGCGCGATGCGCGTGAGCCGCATGCCAGCCACCTTGCAGGTTGCCGATGGTCTTCGTCATGCATGAATGCCGTCGCGCTTGCGAGCCAGCCCGCCAATGAACTTGTCCGCCGCCTACCGCGGCGCGCGGATGACTTTTCCTGTTTCAAAGGATGTGTTGTGCAACTGGATTCTTCTTCGTTTTCCTCCATCGCCGCCGACCGGCGCCGCGCGCTCGATCTGCTGCTGGAGCGGCATTCGCCCTGGCCGCTGGAAGAGCCCGCGCCGTCCGCGCAGGAGCTCGACCTGGTGTTTGAGGCCGCGCTGCGGGCTCCCGACCACGGGCAACTGCAACCCTGGCGATTCGTCGTGATCCGCGGCGACGCGCGCGTGGCGCTCGGCAACGTGTTCGCGCAGGCCGCGCGCCTGCGCGATCCGCTGGACGACGGCGAGCGCTTCCGCGGCAAGGCGATGGCGGCGCCGGTGCTCATCGCGATCTGCGCGCGCGTCACCGCGCCGCACAAGGTGCCCGAGTCGGAGCAGGTGCTCGCGGTGGGCGCCGCCGCGATGAACATGCTCAACGCGCTGCACCTGCTGGGCTACGGCGGTTTCTGGGCCACGGGCGCCAACAGCCATGACCGCCATGTGCAGCAGGCGCTGGGCCTGTTGCCGGCGGACAGGTTGCTCGGCTTTCTCTACGTCGGAACGCCGAAGGAAGCGACGCGCGCACCCGACCGGCATGCACCGCCGTCGTTCGTGCGCGAGTGGACCGGCGAGCAGGTCGCGCGCGACATCGCCGACGCGGACGCCGCGCGATGAACGCATGCGACGTGCTGCAGGCGCCGATGCCGGACGCTCCCGCAGCCCGCATCTCGTCCGCATCTCGCCTGCATTGAGCGGCGTGCCCGAGACCACCTTGCTCGCGCGGTGGAACCGTGCGAGCTTTGCCGCGGGTCCGCAGGCCGTGCCCGACGACCGGTCGCGGTGCGGCTGGTCGAGGCCGGCATGCGTAGCGGGCAGGCCCTGACCTGCGCGCAGCCCTGCCCGGAGCACATGAAGGCATTCGCGCTGCTGTCGCGCATCGGCTGGCTGCGCGGGCGCATCGCGCCTGGGCTGGTGCAGGCGGTTGGGGGCGCACAGGGCGCCCCAAACCGCAGGCGAAACGATGCTGACGCCCCGTGAAGCGCCTGTCGATGGGCGATGATCGGGGGCAATGCCAGAACAGCTTTTTCTTCCCGGAATCGATCCCCCGCCGCGGCCTCTGCCGCGGCCCCGCAGCAAGGTCCAGCGCAAGCAGCCGCTGCCTCATTCGCTCTTTCTCGCGCTGGTTCCTTCCGCGCACGACGCAGCAGCCATCGCCGCGCTGGGCGATCGCATGAACTCGCAGCACGCGTTGAAGGGCACGCTGGTCGATGCCCCGCGGCTGCATGTCACGCTGTTCGACCTCGGCGGACATGTTCAGCTCCCGGCCGACCGCGTCGCGCAGGCGTCGCACGCCGCCGCCTCGGTGGCCGCGCCGGCCTTCGACGTCGTCTTCGAGAAGGCCATGAGCTACCCGAAAGGCGCGCTGGTGCTCTGCGCCGACGACGCACGGAACATCGCGTCGCTCAAGGCGTTCAGGCAGCGCCTCGGCGAGGCGCTGGCCGACGCCGGGCTGAAGCCCTCGCGCTCGTTCACGCCGCACATGACCGTGGCCTACGCGCGGCGCAAGCTCGAGAAGCACGCGCTCGAGGCGCCGGTGCAATGGCGCGCGGGCTCGCTGGTGCTCATCGACAGCCATGTCGGCGAGCATGTGCACGACGTGCTGGCCCGCTGGGACGCCTGACATGCACGAGCCGCTGCTGGCCTGCCTCGACGTGGACTATCGCGCCGACATGGCCGTGGCCGCGGGCATCTGGTTCCGCGGCTGGGCCGTGGCGCAGCACGAGGCGCAGGCGGTCGCCGGCTTCAGCGGCGTGGCCGGCTACGAGCCGGGCGAGTTCTATCGCCGCGAACTGCCCTGCCTGCTCGGTGTGCTGCGCGAAGGCCCGCCGGCGGACATCGTGATCGTCGATGGCTACGTGTCGCTTGGCGAGGGGCACCCGGGCCTGGGCGCCCACCTGCACGAGGCGCTCGATCGCAAGGTGCCGGTGGTCGGCGTCGCGAAGACCGCATACCGCAGCGCGACCGAAGCCATCGAGGTGCGTCGCGGCCAGAGCGGCGCGCCGTTGTTCGTGACTGCCATCGGCATCGACACCGCGCTGGCGGCGCAGCAAGTGCGACGCATGCACGGACCGTACCGCGTGCCGGCATTGCTGCGCGCCGTCGACCAGCTCGCGCGCCACGCGGTGCCGGGGCAGATCCGGCCCGTCGGTTCGCCTGGCTGAAAAGGTCCGGCGCTCAGCCGCCGTCGGCGAAGTTGTCGAACAGCAGCCCGCGCAGCCACTGGTTGCCCGGGTCGCGATGCACCTTCGCGTGCCAGAACAGGTTGATGGCGATCTGCGGCAGCGCCACCGGGTGCGGCCGCCACACCAGCCCGAAGGGCTCGGCGATGCTCTGCGCCAGCCGCTCGGGCACGGTCGCGATCATGCCGCTCGACCGCAGGATGTGGCCGATGGCCACGAAGTGCGGCACCTTGAGCCGGATGCGCCGCTGGATGCCCTGCGCGGCCATCACGTCGTCGGCCTTGCCGTGTCCGGTGCCGGCGGCCTGCACCTGCACGTGGTCGGCGGCGCCGAAGTCCTTCAGCGACACGCTGCGCTTGCGCGCCAGCGGATGCTCCTTCGAGAAGATGCACACGTAGCGCTGCAGGAACAGCCGCCGCTGGAACACGCCCGCCTTCAGCTGCGGCAGCAGGCCGATGGCGATGTCGACATGGCCGGCCTCCAGCTCCTCGCGCAGGTTGGTGGCGGTGTTGTTGCGCAGCGTGCTGATGGTCACGCCGGGTGCGGCTGCCGACAGCGCCTCCATGAGCCGCGGCGTGAAGTAGATCTCGCCGATGTCGGTCATGGCGAGCGTGAAGCCGCGCGTGCTGGTGGCGGGGTCGAACACGACCTGCTGGTTGAGCGCGGTGTGCAGCGCACCCATGGCGTACGCCACCGGCTCGGCCAGTTGCAGCGCGAAGGGCGTGGGCTCCATGCCGCGCGCGGTGCGCAGGAAGAGTTCGTCGCCCAGCAGCTTGCGCAGCCGCGCCAGCGCATTGCTGATGGCCGGCTGCGACAGCCCCAGCGAATCGGCCACGGCCGACACGCGCTTCTCGGCCAGCATGCGGTCGAACACCAGCAGCAGGTTGAGGTCGATGTCCTTGAGTTGCATGGCGCACCTTTATTCAGCGCAGTGATGAGAAGGATTCACCAAATTCTATTGGTCAATCGGCAGCGGCCGCGCATCATCCAGCCCAAGAGACAAGCCGGGCACCCCACCGGCGCAAGAGAGCCCACGATGGACCTGCACATACATCCCATTGCCCGCACCCTCGAGGTCCGCCCCGGCGCGAACCTGCTCGAAGTGCTGCGCGAGCACCACGTGCCGGTGTCGTACAGCTGCATGTCGGGCCGCTGCGGCACCTGCCGCTGCAAGGTGGTGTCGGGCCAGGTGCTCGACGCCGGGCAGGACGCCATCCGCCCCGACGGCCAGGGCGAGCGCTACGTGCTCGCATGCCAGAGCACGCTCACCGAGAGCTGCGCCATCGAGATCCCGGAGCCGGACGAAGTGGTGGTGCATCCGGCGCGCATCCTGAAGGCGACCGTGACGGGCATCGACGAGCTGACCCACGACATCCGGCGCCTGCGCCTGAAGCTCAACAAGCCGCTGGAGTTCTCTCCGGGCCAGTACGCACAGCTGCAATTCGCGCCCGACCTGGCGCGGCCGTACTCGATGGCCGGGCTGAGCCGCGACGCCGAGCTCGAGTTCCATGTGCGCCGCGTGCCCGGCGGGCGCGTCACCGCGCACATCTTCGAGCAGCTCAAGGTCGGCGATGCGGTGCGGGTGAGCGGGCCGCTGGGCACCGCCTACCTGCGCACCAGACACCGCGGGCCGATGCTGTGCGCGGCGGGCGGGACGGGGCTCGCGCCGATCCTCTCGATCGTGCGCGGCGCCATCGCGGCCGGGCTCGCACAGCCCATCCATCTCTACCTGGGTGTGCGCTCGGACGCCGACGTCTACGGCCTGGCCGAACTGCGCGAGCTGCAGGCGCTGCACCCGGGCCTGAAGGTGCACGTGGTGGTCGTCACCGGCCCCGCGCGAGACGGCCAGCGGCTGGGGCTGATCACCGATGCGATCCGCGCCGACTGGCCGGGCGGCCTCGACGGCTGGCGTGCCTACCTCTGCGGCTCGCCGCCGATGGTCGAGGCCGTCACCCAGCTGGTGCGGGGCAGGGGGCTGCCGCCCGAACAGACCCATGCCGATGCCTTCTACCTGCAAGGCACCTGAACAGAAGATCCGACGACAGAAGAAAAGGAGACCCGCGATGACCACGCAAGACGTGTTCCCCATCGAGCTGAAATGGGAAAGCGACAAGAGCAGCCGCATTCCCTTCATGGCCTACACCGACGAGGCGCTGCACAAGAAGGAACTGCAGCGCTTCTTCTACGAGAAGCACTGGGGCTACGTCGGCCTCGAAGCGGAGATCCCGAACCCGGGCGACTTCAAGCGCACCGCCATCGGCGAGCGCTCGGTCGTCATGTCGCGCGACGAGGACGGCGCAATCCACGTGTTCGAGAACGTCTGCGCGCACCGCGGCATGCAGTTCTGCCGCGAGCGCCAGGGCAACCGCAAGGAGTTCGTCTGCCCCTACCACCAGTGGAACTACACGCTCAAGGGCGACCTGCAGGGCGTGCCGTTCCGGCGCGGCGTGAAGCAGGACGGCAAGGTCAACGGCGGCATGCCGGCCGATTTCAAGACCGAGGAGCACAGCCTCACCAAGCTGAAGGTGGCCTCGCGCGGCGGCGTGGTGTTCGCGTCGTTCGACCATGAGGTCGAGTCGCTCGAAGACTTCCTCGGGCCGGACATCCTGCATTACTTCGACCGTCTGTTCGACGGGCGCAAGCTCACCATCCTCGGCTACAACCGCCAGCGCATTCCGGGCAACTGGAAGCTGATGCAGGAGAACATCAAGGACCCGTACCACCCGGGCCTGCTGCACACCTGGTTCGTCACCTTCGGGCTCTGGCGCGCCGACAACAAGTCGGAGCTCAAGATGGACGCGCGCGGGCGCCACGCCGCGATGATCTCCACGCGCGGCACCGGCGGCAAGGCGGCACAGGTCACGCAGGTGTCGAGCTTCAAGGAAAGCATGCAGCTGAAGGACCCGCGCTTCCTCGACATCGTCCAGGAAGACTGGTGGAAGGGCCCCACGGCCGTGCTGATGACGCTGTTCCCGAGCCTGATCCTGCAGCAGCAGGTCAACAGCGTCTCGACACGCCACATCCAGCCCGTGGGCCACGACGCCTTCGATTTCGTGTGGACGCACTTCGGCTTCGAGGACGACACCGAGGAGATGACGCAGCGCCGCCTGCGCCAGGCCAACCTGTTCGGGCCGGCGGGCTTCGTCTCGGCCGACGACGGCGAGGTCATCGAGTTCTCGCAGGAGGGCTTCGAGCAGAAGCCGTTCCACCGCACGCTCGCCGAACTGGGCGGGCGCGAGGTCGAGAACACCGACCACATGGTGACCGAGACGCTGATCCGCGGCATGTACCGCTACTGGCGCGAGGTGATGGAGGCATGAGCATGAAGAACCTCGACGCCGACGCCTACCTCGAACTGTCGCGTTTGTACGCGGCCTACGCGCACGCGGTCGATTCCGGCCAGTGGGAGCTGTGGCCCGCGTTCTTCACCGAGCAGTGCAGCTACCGGCTGCAGCCGCGCGAGAACCACGAGCGCAACCTGCCGCTGGCCACGCTCTCGTTCGAGAGCCGGGGCATGCTGGAAGACCGTGTCTACGGCATCAAGGAGACGCTGTTCCACGACCCGTACTACCAGCGCCATGTGGTGGGCCTGCCGCTGGTGCACCGTGTCGACGACGACGGCGCGATCCACAGCGAAGCCAACTACGCGGTGTTCCGCACCAAGCTCGACGGGCCCTCGACCGTGTTCAACGTCGGGCGCTACATCGACAAGGTCGTGCCCACGCCCGAAGGACTGAAGTTCGCCGCGCGCCTGTGCGTGTTCGACAGCGAAATGATCCCGAACTCCATCATCTATCCGATATAGAGCTCACCCCAGGCTTGCCCACTTCGTGTGGCCTCCTTCCCCCTTCCGGGGGCAATACCTGCGGCCCGGCAGAGCCGGTTCCGCGGTATTCCCGAATGAAAACCGATCCGACAACCATGCACGACGAAATCCAAAAAGAACCAGAGACACACGGCGCGCCGCTGCGCCGCTTCACCGACCCGGCCTATGTGCCGCTGTGCGCGAACCTCGGCGAGGTTCGCGAGAACATCGACCGGCTCGACCGCGAGATCGTCGCGCTGCTGGCCGAGCGCGGCCGCTACGTGAAGGACGCGGCACGCTTCAAGGCGGATGCCTTCCAGGTGTCGGCGCCGCAGCGCCAGCAGGAGGTGATCGACAAGGTGAAGGCGCTGGCCGGAGAGAAGGGCGCCTACCCCGAGGTGGTCGAGGCTGCCTACCGCGCGCTCATCGCGGGCTTCATTGCGCGCGAGCAGCAGGACCACCTGGGCATGGTGGCCGTGGAGGCGAAGGCATGAAGCTCGCTCGCCTCGCGATCGCCCTCAGCGCCACGGCCATGGCCGTGGCCGCCCACGCGCAGGAATGGCCGCAGCGTCCGATCCGCATCGTGGTGCCGTTCGCAGCCGGCTCGTCGCCCGACATCCTCGCGCGCATCGTCAACGACAAGCTGGCCGCGCGCATCGGGCAGCCGCTGATCGTCGACAACAAGCCCGGTGCGGGCGGCAATACCGGCACCGACCAGGTCTCGAAGGCGCAGCCCGACGGCTACACCTTCCTGCTGTCGGTGAACGCGCCGCTGGTCTACAACACCATCCTCTACAGGAACCTGCCGTACGACCCGTTCAAGGACCTGGTGCCGGTGTCGCTCGCGGCGACCACGCCCAACGTGTGCGCGGTGTCGAATTCGATGAACGTCGATTCGGTCAAGGGCTGGCTCGACGCGATGAAGCGCAACCCGGGCAAGTTCAACTTCGCCTCCACGGGCAACGGCTCCATCTCGCACCTGGGCGTGGAACTGGTCAAGCTCAAGACCAACTCCTTCGCGGTGCACATCCCGTATGCGTCTTCGGGGCAGGCGGTCACGGCCATCATCCAGGGCGACGTGCAGTACGCCTGCCTGCCGCCGGTCACGGTGATGCCGCAGGCCAAGGCAGGCCGGCTCAAGGCGATCGCCGTGACCTCGGCCGAACGCTCGGCGCTGCTGCCCGAACTGCCGACGCTGCGCGAATCGGGCCTGCCCGACATCCAGGCCGTGCCGTGGTTCGCCTACATGGCGCCCAAGGGCACGCCGCCGGAGGTGGTGCAGCGCATGAGCCGCGAGATTGCTGCCGCGCTCAAGGAGCCCGAGACCGTCAAGCGCCTGCAGACCGCGTACTTCGACCCTGTGGGCAGTACACCCGAGGCGCTGGGCAAGTTCATGGGCGAGGAGCTGCGCCGCTGGAAGCCGGTGATCGAGCGCGCCGGCATCAAGCCCGACTGAACCACACCGAGCAAGGACACAACGATGAGCACGATGACCTGGGTCGACGCAGCCGCGGTCGACGACGTTCCCTCCGACGACGTGGTCGGTATCGAGGTGCAGGGGCGCGACATTGCGCTGTACGGCACCGACGACGGCATACACGCCACCGACAACATCTGCACGCACGGCCACGCGCGGCTGTGCGACGGCTTCCTGGAAGGCCACGAGATCGAATGCCCGCTGCACCAGGGACGCTTCGACGTCCGCACGGGCAAGGCGATGTGCGCGCCGCTCACGGAAGACCTGCGCAGCTATCCGGTGAAGATCGAGGGCGGGCGGGTGTTCCTGGCGTTCGAGGCGTAGGCCGGCGAACTGTTCCGTATCGGCGACGGGCGATCTGTATCTGTTTTCCACGCACGCGGCTGGTGACAATGGCGCTCCGTTTCATGGAGCAGATATGACGACAGCCCAAAGCCGCGACCAGATTGCCGACCAGATTGCCTCCGAGCTGGGCCACAGCTTCGCGGGCGAGATGATTGCCGGCGGGCACTACGTGCCCATCGTGCGCGACGGCCGCACGCTCTACACCAGCGGGCAGGTGCCGCGCGTGGGCACGACGGTGGTCGTCACCGGCCGCGTGGGCGAGGCCGTTTCGCTGGAGAAGGCGCGCGAGGGCGCGCAGATCTGCGCGCTTCGCTGCCTCACGCTGCTGCGCCGCGAACTCGGTTCGCTCGACGGCGTGGAGAAGGTGCTGCGTGTCGGCGTCTTCATCCAGTGCACCGCCGAATTCACGCAGCAGAGCGAAGTGGCCGACGCGGCGTCCGATCTTCTGCACCGCGTCTTCGGCGATGCCGGCGTCCACGTGCGCACGGCAGTCGGGGTCTATCAGCTGCCCAAGAACGCGAGCGTGGAGCTGGAGATGACCGTCGCCGCCAAGGGCGACAAGGCCTGAGCCTCAGGCGGCCTGCAGCCGGGCCTGCTGGCGGCGCGAAGGTTCGGTGCGGTGCAGGTACGCCGCGAAGGACCTGTGGGAGGACCCGGCCATGCGACGTGAACGCGATCTGCCGTCTACCCCGCGCGCAGTTGCAGCTCGACGATGTCCCGCGCGAGCGAGGCGATGGTCAGCGGTGCGCAGCCCTCGGCGTTGTTGCTCACCGTCACGTATGCCGGCTGGCCGGCGTGCGTGGTGCCGACGATCACCTTCGCCAGCGCGGCGCGGGTCTCTGGATCGGGGTCGACGATCTTGTCGAACGGGCCATAGAGCTTCTCGGCGTCCTCGTAGCCGAAGCGTCCGTGGCGGCGG
Organism: Variovorax paradoxus; assembly: GCF_902712855.1. Lineage (NCBI taxonomy): Bacteria > Pseudomonadati > Pseudomonadota > Betaproteobacteria > Burkholderiales > Comamonadaceae > Variovorax > Variovorax paradoxus. Next base: position 3,493,736 of record NZ_LR743507.1, on the reverse strand, counting down.
TGAAGATTCCATCGGCACACCAGCGGGCCTGGCCACAGTGCGCGCAGCATCGGCAGCTGGTCTTCGATCGGAGGCATCTTCGCGTGCAGGCCCATGCAGAAGGTCGCGCCCACGCTGCGCAGCATCGCGGCGAACGCGGGGGTCAGCAACACGGGGTCGCGCACCTCGACGGCGATGACCGCGTTCGGCGCCGCGGGCTTCAGCCCGGGCAGCGCCTCGAGCATCCCGCCGATGCGCGCGATCAGCGCGGGCTGGTCGGTGAGGATGTGGCCGGGAATGGGGCTCAACTGGAACACCAGCGCGCCGATGCGGTCGCCGAGCCCCTCGAGCGCGGGCTGCACGAACTCCTGGATCGCGATCTCGCTGTTCAGGAACACCGGGTTGGCTTGCGTGCCGCGGCCGCTCTCGTCGCGCACCGTGGCGTCGGTGACGAGGCTGGGTGCCTTCACCACGAAGCGGAAGTCGCCCGGCACCATGGATGCGTAGCGCGCGTACTGGCTCGCGGTGAGCGCACGGTAGAAGTTGCGGTCCAGGCTCACGGTGCGCAACAGCGGATGCCTGGCGAGTGCGCCGAGGCCGTTCTTCGACAGCACGCTCTCCGAGTACTCGCCGTCCCACACGAGGCCGGCCCAGCCGGGGTAGCTCCACGACGACGTGCCCAGCCGCAGGTGGGGCGGCAGCGCCGAGGCCAGCTCGGCGAGCGCCGGGTCGGCGGGGGCCGGCTCGACGGTTCCGGCGCGGGGCTTCTTCTTCGGCGGCACGTCGGCTTCCGGCCTGGGCGTTGCGGCCTCGGGCGCTGCCGCGGGCAGCGTCAGGCCGGGGAGGTCGGGAAAGAGGGAGTCCTGTACTTCAGCCATGTCTGGGGCCGCATTCTGGTCCAACACCGGAGCGCTGCGCTGCGGCGGGCACAATCCGCGCCATGAAACAGTGGTTGCGCACGCAGGGAGGCTGGTGGCTGGCATGGCTGGCGCTCACCGCCGTGGGCGCCGTGTGGATCGCGCGCGCGGCGCTCGCGCACATGCACCAGGACTTCGAGACCGACGTGCGCATCGTGCACCGGCTCATGAGCCAGCAGATGGTGCAGTACGACGCGGTGCTCGCCACGCTCGCATTGCTCGAACCCAGCACCGGCGCGGACCATCCGGAGCAGCGGCTGCCGTCGGTGTATTCGTCGATCCTGCGCGTCCAGCGGCGCGAACGCGACCAGCCCTGGCAGGACGGCGCGCTGCCCGGCGCGACCGCGCAGGCACTGGCCGCCGCAGAAGCGCGTTCGCGCGAACAGCAGCGCGCCGAGCTGGCACTGCTCGACCTGCCGAAGGGCCGCTACGTGCTGGTGATCGGCGCCACGCCGTTCAGCTACGCGCTCGACATCGACCTGGCCGGTTCGGTGCCCTGGCGCGACTGGCCGATGAACCCGCAACGCAGCCCGGTGCGGCTGTGGCTGCAGCGCGATGGCCAGCAGCTGTCGTTGCAGCCGGGCGTGCCGGCTTCGAGCGGCTGGCGTTTCGACCTGACCAAGGCACTGGCATCGCCGAGCCAGCCCTTCGATCTGGTGGCCGAACGGCAGGTGGGGTGGGGCGAACTGCCGTGGCGCGGCATCGCCGGCTGGGCCGCCGCCATGGCCGCGCTGCTGGCCGGGTTGTGGGCCGCGCAGCGCCAGCGCGTCGCGCGGCGGCGTGCCGAAGAGCTGCTGCGGCTGGGCCAGGTGGCGCGGCTCAATGCGCTGGGCGAACTGTCGGCCGGGCTGGCGCACGAGCTCAACCAGCCGCTGACCGCGGTGCTGGCCAACGCGCAGGCGGCCCGCCGCCTGCTCGACGACGAGCCGCCGGATCTCGGCACCGCGCGCGAGGCCATGGGGCAGGCGGTCGAACAGGCACGCCGCGCGGCCGGCGTGGTCGGGCGCCTGCGCCGCGTCATCGAGCGGCCCGAAGCCGGCGGCGACCTGAAGCCGCTGGTGCTGCAGGACGTGGTGCGCAGCGCCATGCACCTGCTGGCGCCCGAGTTCGCAAGGCACACGGTCGCGACGCAGTTCGACGCCGCGGCGCAGGCGCCGGTGCGCGTGCAGGCCGAGGCGGTGGCGCTCGAGCAGATCGTCCACAACCTGCTGATGAACGCCGTGCAGGCGCTCGAGCTGGTGCCGCCCGCCGAGCGCCGCCTCGTGGTCTCCGTCGGCCGCAATGGCCAGGAAGGCATGCTGACCGTGACCGACAACGGCCGCGGCATCGCCCCCGAAGCGCTGCCGCGTCTTTTCGAACCCTTCTTCAGCACGCGCGAAGGCGGCCTGGGCCTCGGCCTGAGCCTGAGCGAGACGCTGGCCAGCGGCATGGGCGGCAGCCTGGGCGCGGCCAACGTCGCACCGCGCGGCGCGCGCTTCACGCTGCTGCTGCCGCTGGTCGCGCCCGCGCAGCAGGTCCCGTAATGAATACGTCCGCACCCCATCCGCCGCTGTCTCCGCTGGTCCACCTGATCGACGACGACCAGGCCGTGCGCGACGGACTGTCGCTGCTGATCGGCACCGTGGGCCTGCGCGTGCAGGCCTGGGCCGACCCGCAGGTCTTCATCGACAGCTTCGATCGCGCGAGCGTCGGCGCCATCGTGCTCGACGTGCGCATGCCCGGCATCAGCGGCCTCACGGTGCTCGACCGGCTGGTGGCGCAGGGCGTCGACCAGCCCGTGGTCATGCTCACCGGCCACGGCACCGTCGACATGTGCCGCCGGGCCTTCAAGGCGGGCGCGGCCGAGTTCCTCGAGAAGCCGGTCGACGACGAGCAACTGCTCGAGGCGCTGCAGCAGGCCGTGCGGCAGCATGTGCGTTCGCGCGAACGCTCGCAGGCCGACAACGCCGCGCGCGAGCGCGTGGCGCAGCTGTCGGAGCGCGAGCGCGAGGTACTGGCCTTCATCGTGCAGGGACTGACCAACAAGGAGATCGCGCGCACGCTCGCGCTGTCGCCGCGCACGGTCGAGACCCACCGCGCCAACCTGTTCGCCAAGCTCGGCTGCGAATCGCTGGCGCAGCTGATCCGGCGCTATGCGGTCCTGGTGGATGCGGCTCCGTAGTTCTACGGAGCCGCGCGCGTAGCCGTACGAATGGCCGTCGGCGGGCTTGTTTTCTACAGTGGCGCAGCTGCCGGCAAGGGCCGGCGCAAACCCCGAATCCACTGGAGATCATCAAGAATGCAAAACGTCCTTCGCCTCGGCAGCCTCGCCGTCCTGCTCGCTGCTTCCGTGGCCCAGGCCCAGACGCCGGCCCCCGCGGTCCGCACCGAGAAGAACATGTCGCTCGCGCTGGCCAACCAGATCGCGGCCGAGGCCGTGGCCGCCTGCGCCGCCAACGGCTACAACGTGGCGGCCACGGTGGTCGACCGCGCCGGCACCGTGCGTGCCGTGCAGCGCGCCGACAACGCCGGCCCGCACACGCTGGGCTCGAGCGAGCGCAAGGCCTGGACCTCGGCATCGGCCAAGAGCCCCACGCAGGCCATGATGGAAGGTTCGCAGAAGAACCCGGCCGGCGCGAACCTGGTGTACCTGCCGGGCATGCTCCTGCTGGGCGGCGGCGTGCCGGTGAAGTCGGGCAATGAGGTGATCGGCGCGGTCGGCGTGGGCGGCGCGCCCGGCGGCCACCTCGACGAGCAGTGCGCCAACGCCGCGCTCGAGAAGGTCAAGGGCCTGCTCTGATGCTGGCGCGCGGCATCCGGCAAGGCATGTTGGCGGCAGCGCTCGGGCTGGGCGTGGCGGCCGGCGCGCTGGCCCAGGTGCCGCCGCTCGCGGCCGAGGTGCTGGCCTACGACGGGCTGCATCAGGCCGCATGGCAGGGCGATCTTCCGAAGCTGAAGGCGCTCATCGCCTCGGGTGCGAACCTCGATGCGCGCGACCCGCGCGGCCGCACGCCGCTGCACATGGCCGCGCATGCGCGCCAGCGCGAGGCGATCCGGCTGCTGGCCAGGGCCGGCGCCCAGCTCGACCTGCTGGAAGACGACCGATACGACGCGGTCACCATCGCGGCGGTGGCCGACGACACGGCCACGCTGTCGCTGTTGCTGTCGCTCGGCGCCAGCGCGGGGCAGACCACGAGCCGCTACGACGGCACCGCGCTCATCGCTGCCGCGCATCTGGGGCACGACGAGGTGGTCCGCCGGCTGATCGCGGCTGGCGCGCCGCTGGACCACGTCAACAACCTGCACTGGACCGCGGTGATCGAGTCGATCGTGCTGGGCGACGGCGGCCCGCGCCACCAGCGCACGCTGGCCGCGCTGGTCGATGCCGGCGCCAGCCTGAAGCTGACGGACCGGCAGGGCAACACGCCGCTGCAGCTTGCGAAGGCGCGCGGCTACACGGCCATGGTGAAGCTGCTGGAGACGCCGCGCGCAAGATAGGCTGGCTCGGGGACAATCGGTGACCCACGAGGACACCGCCCCATGTACATGCCCCCGCAGTTCAACGCCAGGGACCCGGCCATCGCGCTGGACCTGATGCGCGCGCATCCGTTCGCGAGCCTGGTCTCGAACGACGACGATGGCCTGCCTTTCATCACGCACCTGCCGCTGGTGGCCGAGTCCGGGCCGGACGACTCGCTCGTGCTCCTGGGCCACTGCGCCAAGCCCAATCCGCACTGGCGCCACTTGCAGGCGCGGCCGCGCGCGGTCGTCACCTTCATGGGGCCGCACGCCTACCTGTCGCCCTCGGTCTACCCGGACCTGGCGCGCGTGCCGACCTGGAACTACCTCGCCGTGCATTGCACCGTGGAGGCGCGGCTGGTCGAGGAACCGGGCGCGAAGGACGCGCTGCTGAAGAAGCTCATCGCCACGCAGGAGCCTGCCTATGCGCAGCAATGGCGAGAGCTCGGCGAGGAGTTCCAGCTGAAGATGCTGGCCGGCATCGTCGGCTTCGAGCTGCGCGTGACATCGCTGCAGTGCAAGATCAAGCTCAACCAGCATCGTCGCGAGTCGCATGCGGCCATGCGGGCGGTCTACGGCGCCGGCACGCCGGACGAGCGTGCGCTCGCGGCTTGGATGGAGCGTCTCGGCATGCCCGCCGAGGCCACCGCGGCGGAGGGCCACTGAGATGCGCGCGCTCGGACTGGTCGGTCTCGTGCTGGCGCTGGCGATCGTCGGCCTGGTGGTGAAGAAGCAGATGACGGCCATGGCAGTGGTTCCGGCCGCGCCTGTTGCCGGCGATGCGTCTGCGAGTGCGCCTGCGAGTGCGCCCGTCAGCCAGCGCGAGCAGGCAAGGCAGGTGCAGCAGCAGGTCAAGGACGCGCTCGATGCCGCCGCCAAGACGCGCCAGATGCCCGATGACAACTGAGCCCGGCGAGTCGACACCTTCGCATGCGCCTGACGACGCGCACTGGATGGCGCTCGCGCTCGCCCAGGCGCGGCTGGCGGCCGAGGCCGGCGAGGTGCCGGTCGGCGCGGTGCTCGTCAAGGACGGGCAGCTCGTCGCCACCGGCCGCAACACGCCGGTCGCGCAGCACGACCCGAGCGCGCATGCGGAGATCAACGCGCTGCGCGCGGGCGCGTCCGCGGTCGGCAACTACCGGCTCGACGGCTGCGAGCTGTTCGTGACGCTCGAGCCCTGCGCGATGTGCTCGGGCGCGATGCTGCATTCGCGGCTCGCGCGCGTCGTGTTCGGTGCGGCCGATCCGAAGACCGGCGCGGCCGGTTCGGTGCTCGACCTGTTCGCTGAGCCCCGGCTGAACCATCGCACGCAGGTGCAGGGCGGCGTGCTTGCCGACGAATGCGCCGCGGTGTTGCAGAGCTTCTTTCAGCAGCGGCGCAGCGCCGCACGGGCACAGGCCGAGCCTTTGCGCGACGACGCATTGCGCACGCCGGCCGGGCGCTTCGAAGGGCTCGAAGGCCGCGGCTTCGCGCCGCACCACGTGCAGGACCTGCCGAGCCTGAACGGCTGGCGGATGCACTACATCGACGAAGGCGCAGGGAACCTGCAGGGCACTGGAGACAACGTCGCTTGTTGCCTGTGCCTGCACGGGCCCGGCGAATGGGGCTACTTCTTCCGGCATTTCGCGGGCCTGCCAGGACTGCGCACGCTGGTACCCGACCTCATCGGCTTCGGCCGGAGCGACAAGCCCAAGCGCGAGACGCCGCACACGCTGGCCTGGCATCGCGACGTGCTGCTCGAATGGCTGGCGCGGCTTGAGGCCGGACCGATGGTGCTGGTGCACAGCGCGGCTGCGACAGAGCTGGCCGCGCTGTTGCAGGCTGCGGCGCCGCACCGCTTCGTCGCATCGCTGGCTGCGCCGGACGGCGGGCAGTTTGCAAGGGACGCATGGCGCGCGCCATTTCCGGACCGGGGCTACGAAGCCGCGCTGCGCGCGCTCGGCCCCTTGGCTTCCTCGTCGGGGCCGACGGCCGAGCAGGCCCGCACGCTTGCAGCGCAAGCCAGAAACGCAATGGGATACTCGACCACGTGACCAAACACATCTACATCTATTCCCCCTCCAGTGCCGTTCGCGACAAGGCCGCATTCCGCCGCGGCGTGAAGCGGCTCAAGGCACTGGGCCATGAAGTCGAAGTCGACGATGCGGCCCTGTCGGCGCACCAGCGCTTTGCAGGCGACGACGCCACGCGGCTCGCCGCGATCTCGCGTGCTGCCGCGAGCGGCGCGGATGTGGCGCTGATTTCGCGCGGCGGCTACGGACTCACGCGCATCCTCGACGCGCTGCCTTACAAGGCCATCGCCAAGGCGATCGGCAAGGGCACCCACTTCGTCGGCTGCAGCGACTTCACCGCGCTGCAGAACGCTTTGCTCGCCAAGACCGGCGCGGTCACCTGGTCGGGGCCCGCGGTCGGCGAAGACTTCGGCGCCGAAGCCGGCCCCGACGACATCATGGAAGCCTGCTTCGACGACCTCGTCACGGGGCAGGGCGAGGGCACTGGCTGGCGCATGCCGGCGCGCGACGCCGAGCTGAAGTTCAAGCCCGTGCAGGACGCGGTGCTGTGGGGTGGCAACCTGTGCGTGCTTACCAGCCTGCTCGGCACGCCGTACTTTCCTGTCGTGGACAAGGGCGTGCTCTTCATCGAGGACACCAACGAACATCCGTACCGCGTCGAACGCATGCTCGACCAGCTGAAGCTGGCCGGCGTGCTCGCGCGCCAGCGCGCCATCGTGTTCGGGCAGTTCACCGGCGTGCGCAGCGTGCCGGGCTACGACCGCGGCTTCGGCATGAACACGGTGATCGATCGCCTGCGCGCGTCGCTCAAGGTGCCGGTGCTGGCCGGCCTGCCTTTCGGCCATGTGCCGACGAAGGTGCTGCTTCCGGTGGGCGCGAAGGTGGCCATGGCGGCCGAAGGGCGCGATGTCTTCCTGGTCTGGGGACACGCGGGAGCTGGCGGCGGCCACGATCACCACGGCCATGACCACCATCATCATCACCACCACGACCACTGACGCGTGCTCGGAGCAGGCGCCGCAAAAAACGAAGCGGCCCTGAAGGGCCGCTGCTGTGGGTGGAAAACCTCTCGGGCTTCAGCCGTTGCTGGTGAAGCGTTGATGGGCGCGGGGACTCATCGATCCGGGCAAGCCGCCCTTGAACATGCTGTTGATGGTTTTCATCTGGCGTCGCGCGGCGGTTTCGCCGTCGATGGCGCTCAGCGCCATCATCACGTCCTGGCGCAGGTACCAGAGGGCTTCCACATCGGCGGCAAAGCGCACGCGCTGGCTGACACGCTGGACCGAATGACCGCCATGGGCCTGGAGCACCGACAGCATGGCGGTACGGATGCGCCCCAGCTGGCTCTCTGCCGCGTGACGGGATCCGAACCCTGGCACGTTCAGCAGACGAAGAATGCGGCGGAAGAACATGAGACGAAAAGCGTATTGCCGGAAGCGGAGACGACCGCTACCTTAAGGCCCAGTTAACCATTGCACAAGATCCGGAACAGTGTTTCTTGTTTTCAAACAACACGCTTTACTTACTGTCATCAGGATGTCGTCCAGTTTTGTTTTCCAAAGTACTACATACGAACGAATGACCCTGTTGTAGCCGCGTTGTTTGCAAGCCGCGGTATACATGAAACGTCAACAAACTTGGCGTGCCATCCGTTCCTTTTTCGCATCGTTGGACAGATGTCCCGGAAATTGCTTGCAGGGCACGGCAAGGAACCTGACCATTCACAACCGGCGGTCTGAAAAAAATCAAGAATCACAAGAATATGGGTGTCAATTCCACAGTCGTTTTCGCGGACTTGACGGGGAGCACCAGGGTCTTCGAGGCCATGGGGAATGCACGGGCGACGGAAACCGTGACGCGACTGACGCAATGGATCGGCGGCGTGTGCCAGGCGCACGGCGGCCGTGTCGTCAAGTCGCTCGGCGACGGCGTGTTCGCCACGTTCACGAGCGGCGCTGCCGCCACGCACGCGGTCATCGAACTCCAGCGCTATCACCAGAAACGCCTGCTCGCGTGGCCGGCGCCGCTTCGCATGGCGCTGCAGATCGGCGTGGCCAGCGGCGAGGTGGTCGAGGTAGAGGGCGACTGCTACGGCGATGCCGTCAACCTGGCTTCGCGGCTGAGCGACCTCGCCGGCCCGGGCCAGATCTGGGTGACCGATACCGTCATCCAGCAGTTGCGCGACGGCTCGGTGCAGCATCGCGACCTGGGCCTGATCAACATCCGCGGCCGCAGCGAAATGTCGGTGGTGCACCGCATCGACTGGCAGGAGGACGTCACTTCCTTCCTCACCGTGCCGGCCGCGCTCGCGCCGCTGCGCATGCCCGACTCGTCGTTCGGGCAGATAGAACTTGCGTGGCTCGACGTGCGCTCGATGTTCCGCACCGAGCAGTTGCCGATCCATCTCGGCCGTGTCGACGAGGCGCAGTTCGTGGTGAATGATCCCCGCGTGTCGCGTCTGCATGCGCGCATCGAGTTGCGCCAGGGCAGTTGCGTGCTGATCGATGTCAGCACCTACGGCACCTGGGTGCGCTTTCATGGCAACGGCGGCCCGAGCACCGAGATTGCCTTGCGCCGCGAGGAGTGCGTGCTGCATGGCCGCGGCGAAATCGGCCTGGGCGCGCCGCTGAGCGATTTCAGCGCGCCGACCATCGCCTTCAACACCACCGCCGGCGACGTCACGCTGTCGCGGCGCGAGATCGCACGTTGATGCGGACACCCGTCCGCCCATACCAAGGAGGATCCATGAATTCGAACAAAGCTTCATCCGCCCGCCGATGGGCGGCACGGTCGGCGCTGGGCGTCGTCGCAGCTTGCGCGCTCCTGGGCGCAGGCGCCGCGAGCGCACGCGGCCACTGGTCGGTGCAGATCGGCACCCCGGGGTTGGGCGTGGGGGCCTATCCCGCGCCTTACTACGCGCCGTATGGCGGATACGCTCCAGCACCCGTCTATCCGTACCCCGAGCCTGTCTACTACGGCGCGCCGCCGCCGGTCTACTATCGGCCCGCGCCGCCGGTGTATTACCGTCCGGCACCGGTTTACACGCCGCCAGTCGGCCGCGTCTACTACGGTCCGGGCTTCCAGTACCGCACGCCGAGAGAACTGGACGAAGACGGCGAATGAGCCGCTGCCGCCTGGCGCGGCTCGCAGGTTTCCTGGAAATGGCATGCCGGCTGGCATGCCATTTTTGTTTCAGGAGGTGACGAAAAAGTCACATTAATTCACATTTGTGTGGTCATGTGTCCAAATCTGGCCATGCCTGCATGTCATTTCCAGCACATTGCCTGCAGGGCATGCAGCTTGCCTTGACTCGCGACAACGGCGTCAGAGCGCCGCAGGAGCGAGGAACATGGTGGAACAGTTCGAGGCAGACGCCGCAGCCCTGGCCGGGGAGGATGGACCCGGGGTCTCGAGGCCGGCGAAGGCCGCGGCGGTGTTTTCCATCGCGGCGGCGCTGGCCGCGTGCGGCGGAGGGCGGGGGCGGCGGCAGCGGCTTTGCGGGCGGCGTGTTCCCGCCCGGCGGCACGGGCGGCTCCGGACCGGTCACCGATACCGGCCCGTACCACTACCCCCGGGCCGACACCGACGACGAAGCCGCGCGCTTCCTGCTGCAGGCCCAGCTTTCCGCCTCCGACAAGGACATCGCCGATGTGCGCGCCAAGGGCTACATGCCGTGGCTCGCCGAACAGTTCTCGGCACCGCGCGAACCTTCCGCCTGGGAGTGGGTGAATGGTCGCGCGCGCGGCGCGGTCGATGCCGACGCCATGATCTGGCGCCAGCTCATGACCTCGGCCGACCCGGTGCGCAAGCGGATGGCGCTGGCGCTCAGCGAGATCTTCGTGGTGTCGTCGACCGACATCGGCTCGAGCTGGCCGACCGCCATGATGGCCCAGTACTGGGACACGCTGGTGACCGGCACCACGGCCAACTTCCGCCAGCTGCTGGAGGACGTCACGCTCAATCCGGCGATGGGCTTCTACCTGAACACCCGCGGCAATCGCAAGGAGGACATCTCGGGCCGCCAGCCCGACGAGAACTATGCGCGCGAGGTCATGCAGCTCATGAGCATCGGCCTGTACCAGCTCGAGGCGGACGGCACGGTGAAGACCGGCCCCGACGGCCAGCCGCTCGAGACCTACGCGCAAGGCGACGTGTCGAACCTGGCGCGCGTGTTCACCGGTTACGACCTCGACATCCGCACCGCCGAACGCAACGCGGCGGGTGCCGGCGTCGAGAGCAACGAGTGGACCACCCGGCCCATGGCCCTCACGGCGAGGAACCATTCGACGCTCGCGGCGCGCTTCCTCGGCGCCACCGTGCCGGACGGCACTGCGGGCCCCGATGCGCTGAAGATTGCGCTCGACACGCTCTTCAATCATCCGAACGTCGGGCCCTTCATCGGCCGCCAGCTGATCCAGCGGCTGGTGACCAGCAACCCGAGCCCGGCCTACGTGCAGCGCGTGTCCGGCGTCTTCGCGGACAACGGCACGGGCGTGCGAGGCGACATGAAGAGCGTGTTCGCGGCCGTGCTGCTCGACGACGAGGCGCGCGGGCCCGCAGGCCTGTCCGATCCCCACTTCGGCCGCCTGCGCGAGCCGATGCTGCGGTTCGTGCAGTGGGGCCGCAGCTTCGGCATCGGGTCGGCCAGGGACACCTGGAAGATCGGAAACACCTCCGACCCGAGCCAGAGCCTCGGCCAGAGCCCGCTGCGTTCGCCCTCGGTGTTCAACTTCTTCCGCCCCGGCTACGTGCCGCCGGCCACCGCCATCGCGAGCAACAGGATGGTCGCGCCCGAATTCCAGCTGGTCAACGAGACCAGCGTGGGCGGCTACCTGAACTTCGTGCAGGGCATCCTGCCGAACGGCTTCGATGGCGGCGACGTGAAGGTGGGCTACGTGAACGAGAAGGCCATGGCCGGCGACCCGGGTGCGCTGGTGCGGCGGCTCAACCTGCTGCTGGCCGGCAACCAGCTGTCGGCCGCCACCGTGGCGCTGATCACGGATGCGCTGTCGAAGCCGCCGCTGGCGAACCCGACCAGCGATACCGGCCGCCTCGCGGTGGTCAACGCCGCCGTGCTGATGGTGATGGGCTCGCCCGAATACCTCGTGCAGAAATAAGCAGACAGCAAGCCGGAGCGAACTGCCCATGTACCTCATCGACCCCGCAGCACACACCCGCCGCGCCTTCCTGCGCCGCGCAGGCCACCTCGCGATGGCCGGCACCGCAGCGCCATTCGCGCTCAATCTGGCCGCCATGGGCGAAGCCGCCGCGCAGGGCGCGCCCAGCGGGGACTACAAGGCGCTCGTGTGCGTGTTCCTGTTCGGCGGCAACGACTACGCCAACACCCTCGTCAACTTCGACGCCGCCAGCTACGGCAAGTACGCCGGCATCCGCGGTGCCATTGCATTGCCGTACGACGCCGCGCTCGCGGCGACCGAGCTCGTGCCCACCGTGCCGCTGGCCGACGGCCGCAAGTACGCGCTGAATCCCCGGATGACCGGGCTGGCCACGCTGTTCGGCCGCAGCAAGATGGCGGTGCAGCTCAACGTGGGCCCGCTGGTCAAGCCGCTCACGCGCGCGCAGTACAACAGCGGCAACCGCAAGGACTTCCCGGTGCCGCCCAAGCTGTTCTCGCACAACGACCAGCAGTCGGTGTGGCAGTCGTCCTCGCCTGAAGGCTCGACCATCGGCTGGGGTGGCAACCTCGGCGACCTGATGCTGTCGGGCCAGCAGCAGGGTTCGCTCTTCACCTGCATCTCGGTGTCGGGCAACGCGGTGTTCCTGTCGGGCGACGTGGCCCAGCAGTACCAGGTGGGCACGCGCGGCGCGGTGCGCATCAACAGCGTGAGCAAGGCCTCCGGCAATGTCTATGGCTCCGCGGCCGTCAAGGCGGCCATGCAGCAGCTGGCCCAGCAGCCCCGCAGCCATACGCTGGAGAACGAATACAACAAGGTCACCGAGCGCGCCAGCCTGGCCGAAGGCACGGTCACCGCGGCCATCCAGCCCGACGACCTGGGCGCCAACTTTCCGGCCAACAACAACCTGGCAGACCAGCTCAAGATGGTCGCGCGCATGATCCGTGGCCGCGACGCACTGGGCGTGAAGCGCCAGGTGTTCTTCGTGTCGATGGGCGGTTTCGACCTGCACGACGACCTCGACACCAGGCAGGGCGACCTGATGCAGCGGCTGTCCGACGCCATGACCGCGTTCCAGCAGCAGATGGAACTGCTGACGCTCGACGGCAAGGTGACCGCCTTCACTGCGTCGGACTTCGGCCGCACGCTGTCGAGCAACGGCAATGGCTCCGACCACGGCTGGGGCAGCCACCACTTCGTGGTCGGTGGCGCGGTGAACGGCAAGGCCCTGTACGGCACGGCGCCGCCAGTGAGCGTGGGCAGCACCGCGGCCGATGAAGACCAGTGGCACGTCGGCCAGGGCCGCCTGCTGCCGACCACCTCGGTCGACCAGTACGCCGCCACGCTGGCCCGCTGGTTCGGCGTGCCCGATGCCGAACTCGACGGCATCCTGCCCAACCTGAAGAATTTCAACAACGTCTCAGCGCCGAGCGGCATCAGCTACCCGCGCAACATGGGATTCATGGCATGAACGAGATGAACGGCATGATGGTGAACATGAGCGGCATGACCGACATGGGCAGCCTCAACGGCATGGAGGGTGGCGCCAGCGTCAGCTTCGGCGGGGAGCACCCCCGCGAGACCCGACCGCTGATGCGCAGCAGCGAGGTGACCAACGTGCGCCCGTTCGGCACCGTCGAGGGCGCCATCGGCGCCATCGAGTCGCTCGACCGGGAACTGAAGAAATTCGAGCTTGCGGTGGCCGACAGCCTGCAGGACTACCTGGGCGTGCAGATGGCGCAGATCACCGACTGCGCGCTGGCGCGCGGCTGGGAGCCGATCAGCTTCGTGCAGAAGGACGGCTTCCGCCTGTACCGCTACGAAGCCATGCGCAGCTACTCGAAGAAAAGCAGGAAGCGCTGAGCTTCGCTCCGAACGTCGATCAGGCCGGGGCAGTTGTCGCGGCCAGCGCGGCGCGCACGCCCTGCGTCTCCAGCATGGAAAGGTGGCGCGCCACCGCCGCGACGAAGCGCGGCTCTTTGCCGAGTTCGCCGAACACCGGCGCAAAGCCGGTGAAGAAGGCCACGCGGTCCTGCATGCCCGATGCCGCCCCCGCCTGCGCGAGCCGCTCGGCCAGCGCGGGCGCCAGAGGGTCCTGGATGTCGTGCGTCGCGCCGGTCTCGTCGGTGCCGCGCAGGTAGTGCATCCAGGCTGCCACCGCCAGCGCGAGCCGGTCGATCGGCAGGCCCGCGGCCAGGCGGTCGCGCAGCGTGCCGAGCAGCCGCTGCGGCAGCTTCTGCGAACCGTCCATGGCGATCTGCTTCGTCTGGTGATGCAGCGCGGAGTTCGAGAAGCGTTGCAGGAGCCGCGCGCGGTAGCTGTCGAGGTCCAGGCCCGGCATGGCCGGCAGCGTTGGCGCGATCTCTTCGCGCATCAGCGCATCGATATAGCTGCGCAGCGCGGGCTCGGCCATGGCACGGTCCACGGTGCGCAGCCCAGCCATCGCGCCAAGGTAGGCCAGTGCCGAGTGGGCGCCGTTGACCATGCGCAGCTTGAGCTTCTCGTAGGGCTGCGCATGCGCCACGAAACGAGCGCCGCCCGCCGTCCAGTCGGGGCGGCCATTGGCGAAGCGGTCTTCCACCACCCATTCGAGGAACGGCTCGCCGATGACCGGCCATGCGTCCTCGATCCCGAGCCGCGCGGCGATGCGTTCGCGGTCGCCGTCGGTGGTGCGCGGGACGATGCGGTCGACCATCGAGTTCGGGAAGGTGCAATGCGCTTCGATCCAGTCGCGCAGCCCGGCGTCGACCTGCCGAGCGAAGGCGAGCACGATGCCGCGCGTGGTGTCGCCGTTGGCGGGCAGGTTGTCGCAGGACATCACCGTGACCGGCGCGAGGCCGCGGGCACGGCGCAGGGCGAGCGCATGCACCACGAAGCCGGGCATGGTGCGCGGTGTCTCCGGGTGCGCGAGGTCGTGAGCGATGTCGGCCGCGTCGAGCCGAAGCGCGCCGGTGGCCGGGTCGTGGTGGTAGCCTTTCTCGGTGATGGTGAGGCTCACGATGCGTGTGTCGGCGTGTGCGATGCGTTCCAGCACGGCCTGCGGGTCCTCGGGCGCGACCAGCACCTCGAGCAGGTTGCCCACCACCTGCAGCGCTTCGCGCGCCGTGCCGTCCTCCGCGGCATCGCGCAGCGCCAGCGTGTAGAGGCCGCCTTGCGGCTGCAGTGCGTCGCGCGTGTCGGCCGCGCGCAGCGAAACGCCCACCGTGCCCCAGTGCAGGTCGCCGCCCGCATGCAGCGCGGCTTCGTTGACGACCGCGATGTGCGCACGGTGGAACGCACCCACGCCGAGGTGGACGATGCCGGCACGCAGCGCGTCGCGCCCGTAGCGCGGCCGTGCCACGTCGGCGGGCAGGCGGGGCAGGGCGTCGGGGTTCAGGGGCTCCATGATTCGCGCGCTCACCAGTTCCAGAGCGTGCCGTCGTGCTGCAGGCGATTCACCGGCAGGTAGGCGCGCTGGTACGGGTACTTCGCGGCCAGCTTCTCGTCGATGTCCACGCCATGGCCCGGCGCCTCGCCGGGGTGCAGCATGCCGTTCGTGAAGCTGTACGCGTGCGGAAACACGGCGTCGGTCTCGTCGGTATGGCGCATGTACTCCTGGATGCCGAAGTTGGGCACCCACATGTCGAAGTGCAGCGCCGCGCCCATGCAGGCCGGCGACAGGTCGGTCGCGCCGTGGCAGCCGGTGCGCACCTGGTAGAGCGAGGCCAGGTCGGCGATGCGGCGCAGCTGCGTGATGCCGCCCGCATGGACCACCGTGGTGCGGATGAAATCGATCAGCTGGTTCTCGATCAGGTCCTTGCAGTCCCAGATGCTGTTGAAGATCTCGCCAACCGCCAGCGGCGTGGTGGTGTGCTGGCGGATGAGTTTGAAGGCCTCCTGGTTCTCGGCGGGCGTGGCGTCTTCCATCCAGAAGAGGTTGAAGGGCTCGAGCGACTTGCCCAGGCGGCCCGCCTCGATGGGCGTGAGGCGGTGGTGCACGTCGTGCAGCAGGTGGATGTCGGGGCCGACCGCGCTGCGCACCGCGTCGAACAGCCTGGGCGTGTGCTCCAGGTACTTGGCGGTCGACCAGTCGTGCTCGCTCGGCAGGTCGGCGTCGGCCGGCTCGTAGAACATGGTTCCGCGTCCCACGCCGTAGACCTTCTCCAGGCCGGGCACGCCGCTCTGTGCGCGGATCGCCAGGTAGCCTTCTTCCTTGTAGCGCAGCACTTCGTCCACTGTCTGCTCGATGTCGCGGCCGTTGGCGTGGCCGTACACCATCACGCCGGTGCGGCTCTTGCCGCCCAGAAGCTGGTACAGCGGCATGTTCGCGGCCTTGGCCTTGATGTCCCACAGCGCGGTGTCCACCGCGGCAATGGCCGTCATGGTGACCGGGCCGCGGCGCCAGTAGGCACCCTTGTAGAGGTATTGCCAGATGTCCTCGATCTGGTGCGCGTCGCGCCCGATCAGGCAGGGAATGACGTGTTCGGTCAGGTACGCCGCCACGGCCAGTTCACGGCCGTTGAGGGTGGCGTCGCCGATGCCGGTCAGGCCTTCGTCGGTCTCGATCTTCAGCGTGACGAAGTTGCGGCCCGGGCTGCAGACGATGACGCGGGCATTGGTGATTTTCATGGTGTGTGCCGTTGTGTGGGGAGAGGAGAGGGGCGCGGCTGGCGAGGCTCAGCCGTGCCAGCCGAGATGGCCCAGGAAGTCGCGCGTGCGCTCGGCCGTGGGGGCCTCGAAGATCTGCCCGGGCGGCCCCTGCTCGACCACCTTGCCGTGGTCGAACACCACGACCCAGTCGGCCACGCTGCGGGCGAATGCCATCTCGTGCGTGACCACGACCATGGTCATGCCTTCGTCGGCCAGCTTCTTCATCACGTTGAGCACTTCGCCGATGGTCTCGGGGTCGAGCGCCGACGTGGGCTCGTCGAACAGCATTACCTCGGGCTCCATGGCCAGCGCGCGCGCGATCGCCACGCGCTGCTGCTGGCCGCCCGACAGCCCGCTCGGAAAGTTGTGCGCCTTGGCGGCCAGGCCGACCTTCTCGAGCAGCTTCATGGCGCGTTCGCGCGCCTGCGCCTCGCTCATGCCCAGCACGGTGACCGGGCCGATGGCCACGTTGTCCAGTGCGTTCTTGTGCGGAAACAGTTCGAAGTTCTGGAACACCATGCCCATGCGCTGGCGCACCTTGCGCGCCTCGCGCTCGTCGGTGGGCAGCGGCACGCCATCGATCAGCACGCGTCCGCCGTCGATGCTCTCCAGCGCATTGGTGCAGCGAAGCAGGGTCGACTTGCCCGAGCCCGACGGCCCGATGAGGCACATCACCTCGCCCTTGTTGACCTGCACCGTCACGCCGTCCAGCGCGACGAAGCTGCCGTACAGCTTGCGCACGTTGTCGTACACCACGACCGGCGCCTGGCCCGCCGACTTTCGTTCGCCGTTCATCATTCCTTGACCTCGAATTTCTTCTGTATCCAGTCGACCAGCTTGGCCTGCGGGTAGCCCATGAGCCAGTAGATGATGGCCATGGCCGTGAGCATCTCCAGCACGCGGAAGCTCGAAGAGCGGATCTGCAGCGCCACGTGCGCAAGTTCGCCCACCGCGATCACCGACACCAGCGAGGTGTCCTTGAACAGCGACACCCAGGTGCTCGCCAGCACTGGCAGCACGCGCCGCCAGGCCTGCGGGATCACCACCTTCTTCATGGCTTGCCAGCGGCTCATGCCGACCGCGATGGCGGCCTCCGTCTGTCCCTTGCGGATCGAGTTGATGCCGGCGCGGAAGGTCTCGGCGTTGTAGGCCGACACGTTCAGGCACAGCGCCACGAGCCCCGTGGTGAAGGCCGAGAACTCGATGTGCAGGAACACCGGCATCACATAGAACGCCCAGTACACGACCAGGATCAGCGGCAGGTTGCGGAAGAACTCCACGAACGCCTGGCTCGCGCCCGCAAGCACCTTGCTGTTCGACAGCCGCATGAGCGCCAGCACGATGCCCGCGGGCACCGCCACCAGCATGGTCAGCACCGTGAGCAGCACGGTCAGCCCGGCGCCGTGCAGCAGGTCGAAGCGGTGGTCCCAGACAATGCTCCAGTCCAGTCCCATCACGACCTCCCCAGGTGTGCGACGCGCTTGTACAGCGCATCGATCAGCCGTGTTCCGGGGAACAGGATGATGAAGTAGATGACCATCACCACCGTGAACACCTCGATCGGCCGGTAGCTCTGGCCCGCGATGGTCTCGGCGCGCTTCATGAGCTCGGGTACCGCAATGACGGTGGCGATGGCCGTGTCCTTGATGGTGATCGAGAGGATCGAGCCGAAGGCCGGCAGCATGCGCACCAGCGCCTGCGGCAGCACCACCTTGCGCACGATCTGTGCGCGCGACATGCCCAGCGCCAGCGCCGCGCGGATCTGGCCGGGCCGGATCGACTCGATGCCCGCGCGAACGATCTCCGCCACGTAGGCGGCGATGTGCAGCGTGAGCGCCATCAGCGCGGCCCAGAACGGGTGGAAGCTGATGCCCGTGAGGATCGGCACCGCGAAGTAGAACCACACCAGGATCACCAGCACCGGGATGGCGCGCTGGGTGTCGATGTAGAACACGATCGGTATGCGCAGCCAGGCCGCGCCGTAGACGCGGCCCAGGCCCAGCGCGGTGCCGAGCACCAGCGAGCCGATGGCGGTGAGCACCGACAGCAGCAGCGTGATGCCCAGCCCGCCGAGCAGGTACTGCCAGCTGTCGAGCAGGGGAGAAAAGTCGAGATCCATGGAACCCGTGAGATCGGCGAATTCAGTGCATTCCGGCCGGGGCCGGAGCTCACATCGCGTTGATGATTCGCGCTTCGTCCGCGTCGAGCTTGGGCTTCATCTGGTCGTTGACCGCCTTGAGCCAGTTCAGGTACTCGGGCTGGTTCTTGTCGATCGCGAGGCCGATGGGCGTGGCCATCTCGGTGGAGTCCTGGCAGTTGTTGCCGTCCGGCAGCGCCTTCAGGCCCTTCACCTTGCGGTTGAGCGCCTGCCATGGCACGCGGTTGATGGGCGTCACGTCGGCGCGCTTGGCCATGATCTCTTCGACCGGTGCGGCGGTGCCCGCGGTGGACACGCCGCGCAGCTTGGCGTTGGGGAAGCGCTTCTTCACCCAGTTTTCCTCGCCGCCGCCGGTGAAGTAGGCCACCGTGACGTTCGGGTTGTTGAACTCGTCGATCGACTTGGCGTTGGCCACCTTCGGGTTGTCGGCGCGGCCGAACACGCACAGCGCGGTGCGCGAGTAGGTCACGAAGTCGACCACCTTCAGCCGCTCGGGCGTCACCGACAGCGGGGAGATCGTCATGTCCGCCTGGTTCGACGCCAGCACCGGCACCTTGGTCTCGTGCGACACCGGCACGGCCTGCAGCTTCACGCCGAGTTGCTTCGCCACCTCGTTGGCCAGCAGCCACGCCGGACCGGCCCATGCGTCGCCCGAACCGGTGGTGTTCTCGATCAGCCACGGCGGATTCGACAGCACGGCCGCACGCAGCACGCCGGCCTTCTTGATGGCGTCGATGCGCGCGCTGGTGCCGGGCGCGGGCACCGGCACGGTCTGCGCGGCGGCGTGGCCGACGAACGCCGCAGCCATGAGGGCGGCGAGCAGGGTCTTCGTAGTCGTCATCTTCTGTCTCCAGTTCTGTGGTTTTGGGTAAGGCCCGGATCGGGCGGCGGGAACAACGAAAGAGGGGACGCGCTGGCGCCGTCGGGGCATCGCGGGTGTCGTCGCGGCGGGTGCGCCGTCGGCGTCAGCGCCAGGCCTGCGCGAACTCCGCGATCACGCGGTCGATGTGCGCGCGCATCGCGGCGCGGGCTTCGGCGGGGTTGCGTTCGAGCAGCGCGTTGAACACGCGCTGGTGGTCGTCCTGCGAGGCGCGGCGCAGGTCCGGCGTGTGGAAGTGCGCCTCCATCTGCGACCAGATCGGTGCCTTGGTGTGGTCCCACAGCGCCGTGACCATCTGCAGCAGCACGCTGTTGCCGGTCGACTCGGCGATGCGCAGGTGAAACAGCCGGTCGGCGGCTTCGTTGGCTGCCTTGTCCTGCATGTGCTCGCGCATGGCGGCCAGCGCCGCGTAGATGCGGTCGATGTCGCTGTCCTTGCGGTTCTCGGCAGCGACCGAGGCGATTTCCGATTCGATCAGGCTGCGCGCGCGCAGCAGCTCGAAGGGGCCGGGTCCGGGCGGCAGGGTGTAGCCGGAAGCGGGCGCCGACGCCGTGCCGGCCACCGGAGCGCAGATATAGATGCCCGAGCCGCCGCGCACTTCGACCGCGCCCTGGATCTCCAGCACGATGATCGCCTCGCGCACCAGCGTGCGGCTCACGTTGAAGCGCTCGGCCAGTGCGCGTTCCGACGGCAGGCGGTCGCCCACTTTGAATTCGCCGCTGCGGATCAGCTCGGCGATGCGTGCCGCGAGCTTCTGGTACGAGCGGTCGGATTCCGGCTCGGAAGCCTGGATGAAAGGGGATTCGGTGAGCGTGGCCATGATTGGTGAGCCAGTCTAAAAGTGGTTCACCAATTCTGGCCTCGTGGTTTACCAGTAGACCTGCAGGCTCATGCGTAGCGCAGGCTCACGCCGCGCCGCCAGGGCGCTATCACGAAAACGGGGTAAGAGGGAGGCGGAGGAAGGAGAGCGCGCCGCCGCGCTCAGTGCGAAGAAGGCGGGCGGGGCGTCAGGACGCCGCCTGCGCCAGGATGCGGTCGAGCTTGTCGATGTCGATCGGCTTCTGAAGGTGGTGGTCGAACAGGCCTTCGGCCGAGTGGCCGCCCGCATCCTGCGCCGAGAACCCGGAGATGGCGACCAGCAGCTTCGGCGTGCCTTCGGCCGTGCTTTCGCGCAGCCGGCGGGCCACCTCGGTGCCGGGAAAGTCGGGCAGCGTGAGGTCGATCAGCGCGGCGTCGAAGCTTTCCACCGCCGCCGCGTCCAGCGCCTGTTGCGCCGTGTAGGTGCAGCGCGCCGTGTGGTCCTGCAAGGTCAACAGTTCCTGCAACAGGTCGGCCGCAGCTTCGTTGTCGTCCACGATCAGCACGTTCACTGGAAACCTTCTTTTCTTGGTAAGTCGAATGGAGCAGTATCGCGGCCCGCTCCCGGCCGCGTCGTAGGAGCAAGCCTACGGATTGACGGATTCGGGATCGGCTTCCACGCCCGCATCGCTCGCGTGCAGCGGCAGCTCGACGACGAACCGCGAGCCCTCGCCGGCCGCACTCTCCACGCTGATCTGCCCGCCGTGCAGGCTCACGATCTTTCGCGTGATGTACAGCCCCAGCCCCAGCCCGGCCGCGTGCTTGCGGCTGCTGTCGGTGCGCTCGAACTGCTCGAAGATGCGCGCGTGGTCCTCGGGTGCAATGCCGATGCCCTGGTCGCGCACCGACACCTGCGCCCGGCCGCCGGTTTCGCGCACCACCATCTCCACAGGCTTGCCGCCGCCGTAGCGCAGGGCATTGGTCAGCAGGTTGGTCAGCACCTGCTCGATGCGGAACTCGTCCCATACGCCGCGCAGTTCGGACGGCACTTCGAGTTCGATGACGGAGCCCGCCGCCTCGGCCTGCTGCCGCAGGCTTTCGACCACTGCGCGTGCGAGCGCGGCAAGGTCCACCGGCTTGGTCTGGATCGACAGTGCGTCGCGGCGCATGCGCGTCACGTCGAGCATGTCGTCGATCAGGCGCACCATGTTGCGGACCTGGCGCTGGTCGCGCTCGATCATGGCGGGAAGCCGCTCGGGCGCGAAGTTGGCCAGGTTGCCCCTGGACAGGTGCAACTGCCGCAACTGGGCCTCGAGGTAGAGCGTGTTCAGCGGCGTGCGCAGCTCGTGCGACACCATCGACATGAAGTCGTCGCGCATGCGCACCGCGCGCTCCAGCTCGCGCTGCGTGTGCTGCAGCTGCTGCACCAGTTCTTCCTGCGTCTGGTGCGCGGCCGCGAGCTGGTCCATCTCGTGGCGCAGCGCCTTGCGGTGCCGGTGCAGGTCGACGAACACGTTCACCTTGCTGACCACCGCGTGCGGGTCGAGCGGCTTGTGCAGGAAGTCGACCGCACCGCTCTCGTAGCCCTGGAAGGCGTAGTTCAGCTCGCGCCCGGCGGCGCTCACGAAGATGATGGGGATATGCCGCGTGCGCTCGGTGCCGCGCATCAGCTCGGCCAGCTCGAAGCCGTTCATGCCGGGCATCTGCACGTCGACGATGGCCAGGGCGAACTCATGCTCCAGCAGCAGCGCCAGCGCCGCCTCGGCCGAGGCGGCCCGGTACACCACGCGGCCCGGCGCGCGGATCAGCGCCTCGAGCGCCAGCAGGTTCTCCGGCAGGTCATCGACGATCAGCAGCTTGCTTTCGATGTCAATGTTCATGGACGGCCTCCAGTTGCAGCAGCAGCTCGCGCAGTTCGCGCAGCGGGAGCACGTAGTCGGGGGCGTGTCGCGCGATGGCGGCTTGGGGCATGGTGGGAATCTGGGCTTCTTTCGGTTCCTGGACGGCGGTCAGGCCGCCGGCCAGATGGATGCGGAGCAGGCCCTCGGCGCCGTCGTCGTTGGCGCCGGTGAGCAGGAAGCCTGCCAGTGCAGGGCCGTAGGCGTCGGCGGCCGAGGCCATGAGCACGTCGATCGACGGGCGCGAAAACAGCACCGGCGGCTCGCAGCTCAGCGAGAACGTGCGTTCGCGCTCGATCGACAGATGGTAGCCGGGCGGCGCGAAGTACAGGCTGCCCGCGGCCAGCGGCATCTTGTCGGCGGCTTCGTGCACGGCGATCGGCAGGCGTTGCGCGAAGATCTGGGCCAGGTGGCTCTCGTGGTCCTCGGGCAGGTGCAGCACCACCGCCATCGGCAGCTTCCAGGTTGCGGGCAGCTCGTGCAGCAACGTGCTGAGCGCATCGATGCCGCCGGCCGAGGCGCCGAGCACCACGGCATCCACCTGCCTCGACTTGGGCATTCGCAACGGCCGCGTCATGTGGCCTTCCGGTAGATGCGCTCGGCGCGCGCGTGCGGCGCGAAGCGGTCGGAGTAGCCCGAGAAGTCGATGCTTTCCTTCGAACCCAGCCCCAGGAAGCCGCGGTGCGACAGCGACTCGTGGAACAGCCCCAGCGCGCGGTCCTGCAGCTGCCGGTTGAAGTAGATGAGCACGTTGCGGCACGACACCAGCTGCGTTTCGGCGAACACGCTGTCGGTGGCCAGGCTGTGGTCGGCGAAGATCACGTCGGCGCACAGCGACGGGTCGAAGCGCGCGGCCTCGTAGGCGGCGGTGTAGTAGTCGGAGAAGGCGCTGCGTCCGCCCGCGCGCTGGTAGTTCACCGTGTAGCCGCGGATCGCCTCCAGCGGAAAGATGCCCTGGCGCGCTTTTTCGAGCGATGCCGGATTGATGTCGGTGGCGTAGATCTGCGTGCGCTCGAGCAGCCCTTCCTCGCGCAGCAGGATGGCCAGCGAGAACACTTCCTCGCCGGTGCTGCAGCCCGCCACCCACACCTTGACCGAAGGGTAGGTGTGCAGGATCGGCACCACGTGCTGGCGCAGCGCAAGAAAGTAAGACGGGTCGCGGAACATCTCGCTCACCGGGATGGTGAGGAACTGCAGCAGCCGCCCGAACAGCGCCGGCTCGCGCAGCACGCGCTCCTGCAGCGCCGAGATGCTCGGCAGGCCGAGCTGGTCGAGCGCATGCAGCACGCGGCGCTTCTGCGAGGCCACGGTGTAGTTGCGGAAGTCGTAGCTGTACTTGAGGTAGATCGCCTCCATCAGCAGGCGCAGCTCGATCTCCGTGTCGCTGAGCGGATGCAGCGGCGGCGGCTTGGCGGAAGACGACGTGATCGGCGGCCGGTTCACAGGCGCTCCATCTTCGGCATCCACACGCGCAGCAGCGAGAACAGCCGCTCCAGGTCGACCGGCTTGGCCAGGTAGTCGTTGGCGCCGGCGGCCAGGCATTGCTCGCGGTCGTCCTTGGTGGCCTTGGCGGTGATGGCGATCACCGGCATCTTCTCGAAGCGCGGGTCGGTGCGCAGCCGGCGCGTGGCCTCCAGGCCGTCCATCTCCGGCATCATGACGTCCATCAGGACAAGGTCGATGTCGCCGACCTGGTCGAGCTTCTCGAGCGCCTCGCGGCCGTTGCGGCCGATCTCGACGATGGCGCCGCGCTGCTCGAGCGCGCTGGTGAGCGCGAAGATGTTGCGCACGTCGTCGTCCACCAGCAGGATGGTGCGGCCCTCGAAGATGCGGTCGCGCCCGCGCGCCGTCTTCAGCATGCCCTGGCGCTCGCTCGACAGCTCGGCCTCCACCTTGTGCAGGAACAGCGTCACCTCGTCGAGCAGGCGTTCGGGCGAGCGCGCGCCCTTGATGATGATCGAGCGCGAATAGCGCTGCAGCTCGGTCTCCTCGTCGCGCGTCAGGTTGCGCCCGGTGTACACGATGACCGGCGGGAACGACACGATCTCTTCGGCGGCCATGGCCTTGAGCAGCTCGCTGCCCTGCATGTCCGGCAGCTTCAGGTCGGTGATCATGCAGTCGAACACGCGCGTGCGCAGCAGCTCCAGCGCCTCTTCGCCCGAACCCACGGCCACGATCTCGATGTCGTCGTCGCCGATCAGCTTGATGACGCTCTCGCGCTGCAGCTCGTCGTCCTCCACCAGCAGCACGACCTTGACCTTCTGCGTCAGCTTTTCCTCCAGCCGGCCGAACACCTTCATGAGTTCGTCGCGCGTGGCGGGCTTCAGCGCATAGCCGACGGCGCCCATCTGCAGCGCCGCGCCCTGCGCGTTCTCGGCGGCGGACACCACGTGGATCGGGA
The DNA here is from genome assembly GCF_902712855.1 of Variovorax paradoxus. Classification (NCBI taxonomy): domain Bacteria; kingdom Pseudomonadati; phylum Pseudomonadota; class Betaproteobacteria; order Burkholderiales; family Comamonadaceae; genus Variovorax; species Variovorax paradoxus. The sequence continues at coordinate 3,469,431 of NZ_LR743507.1, read as the reverse complement.
TGTGGCGCGTGTGGGGCGAATCCTTCAGGCGCTGCAGCACGTCGAGGCCGGTGCTGTCGGGCAGGCGCATGTCGAGCAGGATGGCGTCGGGCAGGAATTGCGTGGCCAGCTCGAAACCGTCGGCCGCGCCGTGCGCCACCAGGCAGCGGTAGCCGAGTTCGTGCGCGAGGTCGTAGAGGATGTGCGCGAACTGCGGCTCGTCCTCGATCACCAGCACGCGGCGCACCTGGTCGCGCGGAATGGAGCGGTCGTCGGCGAACTGCGGCGCCGGCACCGGGGAGGGCGGCTGCGGCGCGAGCGGTGCGTTTTGGGGCACCAGCGGCCGGGGCGTGTAGGCGACCGAAGGCTGGTGGGGCGTCGACGACGCCGTTGCGGACGCCTGCGGCGCCTTGGCGGGCAGCTCCAGCAGGAAGGTGCTGCCCTTGCCCGGCGTGCTTTCCACGGTGAGCGCGCCGCCCAGCAGCTGGGTGAGGTCGCGCGAGATGGACAGGCCCAGGCCGGTGCCGCCGTAGCGGCGGCTGGTGGTGCCGTCGGCCTGGCGGAAGGCTTCGAAGATCAGCTCGTGCTGGTCGGGGTCGATGCCGATGCCCGAGTCGGACACCGCGAACACCGCGCCGCCGTCCGGCGCCGGCGACACCACCAGCGACACTTCACCGCGGTCGGTGAACTTCAGCGCGTTCGACAGCAGGTTCTTCAGGATCTGCTCCACGCGTTGCCGGTCGGTAACCAGCGTGGCCGGCGCGTCGGGACGCACCTCGAGGCGGAAGCTCAGGTTCTTCTGCATCGCCAGCGGGCTGAAGGTGTTCTCGAGGCTCTGCGCCAGTTTGTTGAGGCGAACGTCCTCGGTCACCACTTCGAGCTTGCCGGCCTCGACCTTCGCGATGTCCAGGATGTCGTTGATCAGCACCAGCAGGTCGTTGCCCGACGAATAGATCGACTCCGCGAACTTCACCTGCTCGAGCGTGAGGTTGCCCTGCGGGTTGTCGCCCAGCAGCTTGGCCAGGATGAGTGCGCTGTTCAGCGGCGTGCGCAGCTCGTGGGACATGTTCGCCAGGAACTCCGACTTGTAGCGGCTCGCGCGCTGCAGTTCGTCGGCACGGTCCTCGAGGTCGCGCTGCACGCGGCGCAGGGCGGTGTTGCGCTGGTCGAGCGCCTCGGTGCGTTCCGACAGCTGGCTGTTGGTCTGCTCGAGTTCGGCCTGCTGGTTCTCCAGCATGGCCTGCGAGGCGCGCAGCGCGCGCGATTGTTCTTCGAGTTCTTCGTTGGCGGTGCGCAGTTCTTCCTGCTGCACCTGCAGCTCTTCGTTGAGCTGCTGCGTCTCGGCCAGCACGTCCTGCAACTGTTCGCGGTAGCGCGCGGCCGCCAGCGAGGTGCCGATGTCGTCGGACACCACATCCAGCAGCTGGTTGCAGCGATCGTCCAGCGGCCCGGCGAGGCCGAGTTCGATCACGCCGTTGACCATGCCGTTGCTGGCCACCGGCAGCAGCAGCACCGCCTTGGGCGCCATCTGGCCCAGGCCCGAATTGACCTTGAGGTAGTCGGCGTCGATCGGGTCGACCAGCATGCGGCGGCGCTCGGCCGCAGCTTGGCCGATCAGGCTCTCGGTGGGCGAGAACACCTGCGGCGACGCCTCGGCCGCGCTCGAGAATCCGTAGCTCGCTGCACGGCGCAGCGGGCCCTGCCGCTCTCGCACGTACATCGCGCCCACGGCGGTGCCCAGGTGGCGCGAGAAGAAGGCGAGGATCTTGCGGCCCATGTCGGACGCGCTCAGTTCGCCGACGAGTTCGCCTACCAGTTCCGTCTGTGCGCTGCGCAGCCAGGCCTCGTGTGCGAGACGGTCGGTGTGGGCCGCCTGCTCCTTCAGCACCACGTCGTAGCTGTCGGACAGCCGCACCAGCTGCCGCCGCCCGAAATACGCCACCAGCCCGGTGAAGCCCACCGTGAACAGCAGGAACAGCCCCACGACCCACCAGGCGGTGCGGTTGGCGTCGTTGTTGCGCTGGAAGCGCAGCGTCTGCTCGGTGTCCATGAACGCGGTGAACTCGGCGCGCATGTCGTCGGTCAGCCGCTTGCCGCGGCCCAGCCGCACCTGCACCTGGGCGTCTTCACCGGCGCGGCGCGCGGCGATCAGGCTGCGCGCGAACTCCAGCCAGGTCGCCTGGATGGCCGCGATGCGGTTGACGCGCTCGACCTGCTGCCGGTTGTCCGACACCAGGGCGCGCAGCGCTTCGGTGTCGCCCTTGATGCGGGGCGCGGCGCTCTGGTAGGGCTCGAGGAAACTCTCGTCGCCGGTGATCAGGAAGCCGCGCATGCCGGTTTCCATGTCGATGCCCTGGCGTTGCAGTTCGCTGGCCGCGCGGGCGACGCGGTCGGTGTGCTCGACCCAGCCGATGGTGTTGAGGAGGAAGAGGATCAGCCCGACGAACACCACGGCGCCGAAGACGCCGCCGATCAGGGGCAGCTTGATGTTGCGGCTCAGTAGTCGCTCGAAGGCATCGGGGTCGATCGCGGTGGGAGTGTTCATCGGTCGCATTTGTAAGCAAAACTTGTCAAGTTTTGCCGATAAACGCCGGTGGGCCTGTCGGAGAACGCCCCGTCCGACGCGGGAGAGGCCGCTGCAAGCCGTTGCCGGCGAGGTGCGCGGCCTGCGGGGTCGCTCGTTATACTGTACTTTCATACAGCCCCAAGCGAGATGGCTCCCGAACCCTCCACCCCGTCAGGCACGGCCGGCGCCGCTCCGCACGCCGTTTCCGTCAAGGCACTGTGCGCCTTCGGCGCGAAGGCAGGCGATCTGGACCTGCGCTTCGTGCCCGCGCCCAGCGCGCTGGAGGGCATGGCCGGCCATGCGATGGTGCAGCACCGGCGCGACCCCGAGCACTACGCCTGCGAAGTCGGGCTCGAGACGACCTGCGGCACGCTGCGGGTTCGCGGCCGGGCCGACGGATACGAAGCGCGCAGGCGCCGCGTGGAGGAAATCAAGACCTTCCGCGGCGACTTCGACGCCATCCGCGGCAACCATCGCGCGCTGCACTGGGCCCAGGCGCGCACCTACGGCTGGATGCTCTGCGAACAGGACGGGCACGAGGAAATGACCGTGGCGCTGGTCTATCTCGACCTCGCCACCGGCGACGAAACCGTGCTCGAGGAGTCGCACTCCCGCGAGACGCTGCGTGCGCATTTCGAACAGCTTTGCGCCCGCTACAGCGCGTGGGCCACCGCCGAGGCGGCGCACCGCGCGTCGCTCGACGCCACGCTCGCCGGCCTCGAATTTCCGTACCGCGACTTCCGCGCGGGGCAGCGCGAACTGGCCGAGGCGGTGTACCGGGCTGCCGTGGGCGGGCGCTGTCTGATGACGCAGGCACCGACCGGCATCGGCAAGACGCTCGCCACGCTGTTCCCGCTGCTCAAGGCGCGCGCCGCGCGCAAGATCGACAAGATCTTCTTCCTTACCGCCAAGACCTCGGGACGGCCGGTGGCGCTCGACGCCCTGCGGGTGCTCGACAAGGGGCGGGGGCAGGGCAGGCTGCGCGTGCTCGAGCTCGCGGCGCGCGAGAAGGTCTGCGAGTATCCCGACCGCGCCTGCCACGGCGAGGCCTGCCCCCTGGCCAGGGGCTTCTACGACCGGCTGCCGGCCGCGCGCGAGCAGGCCGCGCAGGTGGCCTGGCTCGATCGCCAGGCGCTGCGCGACATCGCGCTGGCGCACGAGGTCTGCCCCTATTTCCTCGCCCAGGAAATGAGCCACTGGGCCGACGCCCTGGTCGGCGACTACAACTACTACTTCGACAGCAGCGCCTTCCTCTACGCCACCATGCGCGAGGCCGACTGGCGCGCGGCCGTGCTGGTCGACGAGGCGCACAACCTGCTGGAGCGCGCGCGCGGCATGTACACCGCGGCGCTCGATGGCGCCGCACTCGAGGAGGCGCACCGCGTGGCGCCCGCCGCCTTGCGCGGCCCGCTGGCGCGGCTTTTCCGCGAATGGGACGCGGTGCAGCAGTCGCAGCAGGCCGCCTACGAAACCGCCGAGGAGATTCCCGAGCGTTTCCTGCGCACCCTGCAGGCCGCCAACACCGCCATGGCCGAATATTTCGCGGCCACGCCCGACGCTTCGCAGGGGCCGCTGCAGCGCTTCTTCTTCGACGCCCTGCATTTCGCGCGGCTGGCCGAGGCCTTCGGCGACCACTCGGTGTTCGAGCGGACGCTGGGCGATACCCAGGCGCAGCGCTCGCTGGCCATCCGCAACCTCGTGCCGGCGCCGTTCCTCGAGACGCGCTTCGGGCACGCCGTGTCGGTCACCTGCTTCTCCGGCACGCTGTCGCCGTTCGCGTTCTACCGCGACGCGCTCGGCCTGCCCGAGGACACCGCGCTGCTCGACGTGGCCTCGCCGTTCCACAGCCGGCAACTGCGGGTGGAGGTGGCCACGCACGTGTCGACGCGCTTTCGCGACCGCGCGGGGTCGCTGCGCAACGTGGCGGACATCATCGGTGCACAGTTCGAGCGCATGCCGGGCAACTACCTGGCCTTCTTCAGCAGCTTCGACTACCTCGAGAAGGCGTGTGCGGCGTTCTCGCTGCGGCACCCCGGCGTGCCGGTCTGGACGCAGACGCGCGGCATGCGCGAGGCCGACCGGCACGACTTCATCGCGCGCTTCGAGAAGGACGGCCGCGGAATCGGCTTCGCGGTGCTCGGCGGCGCCTTCGGCGAGGGCATCGACCTGCCGGGCAGCCGGCTGATCGGCGCGTTCGTGGCCAGCCTGGGTCTGCCGCAGTACAACGAGCTCAACGAGATCACGCGCGAGCGCATGCAGGCGCGCTTCGGCAAGGGCTACGAGTACACCTACCTGTATCCGGGCCTGCAGAAGGTGGTGCAGGCCGCCGGCCGCGTGATCCGCACCGAGGAAGACCGCGGCGTGCTGCACCTGCTCGACGACCGCTTCGCGCGGGCCGAGATACGCGAACTGCTGCCGCGCTGGTGGCATGTGCAGCTGGCGGGCATGCATGGGGATCGTGGGGAGGATGCCGATGCGTACCGCTAGGCGTCTCGAGCACGCCGGCCAGCCGGACCTGTTCGGCGAGGCGCCCGCCGCGGCCATCGAAGGGCTGCGCTACGAGAACGGCTTTCTCTCGCGCGAGGAAGAGGCCGGGCTGCTGCGCATCGTGCAGGGCCTGCCGCTCAGGGAGATGCGCTACAAGGAATACACGGCGAAGCGGCGCGGCATCGGCTTCGGCGGCAGCTACGACTTCGACACGAACCGGCTGAAGCCCGGCGCGCCGATGCCCGAGGTGCTGCACCCGTTGCGCGACAAGGCGGCCGCCTGGGCCGGCGTCGCACCCGGGGATCTCACCCACGCGCTCATTGCCGAATACCGGCCCGGCACGCCGCTGGGCTGGCATCGCGACGTGCCCGACTTCGAGGAGATCGTCGGCGTCTCGCTTCACACCGATGCCGTGATGCAGTTCAGGCCCTATGTGCCCGGTGCGAGCGCTTCGGGGCCGGCGTCGCTCGAGTTCCTGATCGAGCCGCGCTCGATCTACGTGCTGCGCGGACCGGCGCGGTGGGCATGGCAGCACGCGATAGCGCCCACGCCGGGGTTGCGATACTCGATCACCTTGCGTACACGGAGAACAGCCCGTCCATGAACCGCGCCACCTTCCTCAAGCTTCTCGAGAAGAAACTTTTTCCGGTGCTGAAGGCGGAGGGCTTCGTGGCCCGGGGACAGACGCTGCGGCGGATCGAGGGCCCGGTGATCCATGTGTTCAATGTGCAGGGCGCGAGCGGCGGCAAGGCGTGCTATCTGAACCTGGGCGCGCACCTCGACTTCCTGCCCTCCGAGGGTGGCGGCCACGTGGCGCCCTGGGACATCGAGGAGTCGCACTGCGTGTTCCGCGACCGGATGCACCCTCCGCCCGGTGAAGCCTTCGGATGGGCCTACGGCGCATCCACGGAGGAGGCCGAAGAGAGCGTCGAATTCATCGTGAGCGAGTGGGCCGGCCCGGGCCGCGCGTTCTTCGCCCGGCACGGCAGCTATCCGCAGAGCTTCGAAACGATGCTGCGCGACACCGATCCGAACAGCATTCACGCTCGCACGGCACTGCATCTGGGCCGGATCGCCGTTCAGCTCGGCGACCGCGTGCGGGCAGAAGCGCTGGTGAATGCCGGCCTGGCGCGCGCGCCCGAGCGTGCGACCGCCCTGAAGGCGGAACTGGCCCGGCTGCTGCAAGGCTGAGCCTCGTGCAACCCAAGAGCCAGCGCGGTCAGCCGCCGCGCCGCGCCTGCGCGACTGGCTGCTGCCGCCGACCTGGCTTTCGCGGTCGTTGCGGCTCTCGGGCGTGCGGCGCGGTTCGTTCCTGCCTGTGACCGGCTGGCGGCCGGCCTTGTTGTGCCCGGTCTTCACTGCGTCGTGCTCGTCGGTCGTGAGGGCGTTGGGGTGCTGGCTGGAACTCGTCACGGGGTGCCCTTGAGCGGGGTGGAAGAAAGCGGGAGGGATACGAAACCGTTCTGTGTCGCCCGGCAGCACGCCCTGTGGGAATGCGCCCACCCCGGGCGTCTTCCAGGTCGCGCGGCGGCCGGGCTCCTACAGCGCGCTACGCACCTTGCCGACGCGGCTGCGCCCGCGGCCTGCCTAAGGTGCGGAGATGTACGATGCCCCGCCTGCCGAAGCCGCCGATGTCCTTGTCTCCCTGGCGCTGCGGCACGGCTGCGGCCTGTCGCTCGACCATCTTGTCGCAGCCGGCATCGACCGGTTGCCGCGGCCCGGCGCAGGGCATACGCTGTCGCGCTGGCGAGTGCTGGCGGCTGTGGCGGCGCACGACATGTCGCTGGTCAAATTGTTCGAGGGGCACACCGACGCGCTCGCGATCATGGCCGAGCTCGGCGGCGCCCCTGACACGCCCACGGGTGCGCGCTGGGCCACGTGGTGCGCCGAGCCGCCCGATGCGCGCGTCACCTTCGAAGCAGCCGGCCAACGCGACATCCGCCTGACCGGCACCAAGGCATGGTGCTCCGGTGCGGCCAGCGTGACGCACGCCGTGCTCAGCGGCTGGAACGCCGCCGGTGAGCCCTGCCTGGCCGCGGTGGCCATGGACCAGCCCGGCGTGCGCGTGACCGGCGAGGGCTGGCACGCGGTCGGCATGGCCGGGAGCGCCAGCGTCGATGTGCGGTTCGACGGCGCGCACGCCGTGCAGATCGGCAAGCCCGGCGACTACGTGCGCCGGCCCGGTTTCTGGCAGGGCGGCGCGGGCATCGCCGCCTGCTGGTTCGGCGGGGCGTCGGGCATCGCGCGCACGGTGCGCGAGCTTTCCGGGCCGAAGTCCGATGCACACCGTTTCGCGCATCTCGGCGCCATCGAGGTCGCGCTGGGCGGCGCCGCCGCGCTGCTGCGCGAATCGGCCGCATGGATCGACCGGCATCCGCAAGCCAACGCCCAGCGCGTCGCGATGCGCGTGCGCCTCGCGGTCGAACAGGCCGCCAACGAAGTCATGCATCACGCTGGCCGCGCGGTCGGCGCGGGGCCTTTGTGCCGCGACCCACGCTTCGCACGGGCCATGGCCGATCTGCCGGTGTTCCTGCGCCAGAGTCACGCCGAGCGCGACCTGGCGGCACTCGGCCAACAGGTCGGCGCGCAGGCCATCCACGACGACAAAGAGGACACATCACCATGGACGCTGTAGCGCGCCGCGCCATACGGGGCGAAGGCACCACCGAGGCCGAATGGCATGGCTGGCCCGGCCTGGCCAGCCTGCCGGCCATCGATCTTTGCGACCTGGTGCCCGAGGGGGCGCGCGCGGTGGTTGTGGCGCCGCATCCCGACGACGAGGTGCTCTCGGTCGGCGGGCTGCTGGCCCAGCTGGCCGACATCGGCGCGCCGGTCGAGGTGATCGCCGTGACCGACGGCACCGCCAGCCATCGCGGCTCGACCGAATGGACCGCCGAACGGCTCGCACAGGCCAGGCCGCGCGAAAGCCTGAAGGCGCTGCGGTGCCTGGGCCTGTCGATCGAGCCCGCGCGCCTGGGCATGCCCGACGGCGGGTTGAAGGAGGTCCGCGCCTTGCTGGCAGCTCGTCTGGTGTCTCTGCTGCGCCCGCGCGACGTGGTGTTCACCACCTGGCGGCAGGACGGCCACCCCGACCACGAGGTCACGGGCGAGGCCTGTGCACTGGCTGCAGCAAGTGCCGGCGCGCGGCTGGTCGAAGTGCCCGTGTGGGGGTGGCACTGGTCGCGGCCGGGCGACGAGCGCATGCCGTGGGCCCATGCCTTCCGCTTGCCGCTGAGCGAGGAGGCCGTGCGTCGCAAGCGCGCGGCCGTGAAGGCATTCACCAGCCAGCTGGAAAGCGACGCCTCGACCGGCTCGGGCCCTGTGCTGCGGGCCACCACCGTCGAGCGGGCCGCACGGCCCTACGAGGTGGTGTTCCTGTGAGCGACGCCCATCGCCCTTATTTCGACGCACTCTACGCCGCCAGCGACGACCCCTATGCCTCGCGCGAGCGCTGGTACGAAGCGCGCAAGCGCGCCGTGCTGCTGGCCGCCTTGCCGCAGCCGCGCTACCGGCGCGTCTACGAGCCGGGCTGCGGCATCGGCGAGCTCACGCTGGCGTTGTCGCACCGCTGCGACGAGCTGCTGGCCAGCGACTTCTCGGCCCACGCGGTCGAGCTCGCCCGCAAGCGCACCGGCGAGCGGGCGAACGTGCAGGTGGCGCGCCATGCGCTGCCGATGGACTGGCCGCGCGACGCAGGCCGCTTCGACCTGATCGTGCTCAGCGAACTCGGCTACTTCTTCGAGCGCCGCGACATGCAACGCGTGGCCGAGTGTTGCAAGGCCTCGCTGGAAGACGACGGCACGCTGGTCGCCTGCGACTGGACGCCCGACTTCGCGCAGCGCAGCCTTTCCACGCGCGAGGTGCACGGCATCCTGTCGGGCCTCGGCCTTGCGCGGCTCGCGCTGCACGAAGAGGACGACTTCGTGCTGCAGGTCTGGGCGCGCGACGGCCGCTCGGTGGCGCAACGTGAGGGCATCCGGTGACCGGTGCCGTCATTCCGCGCACGACGAGCGCGAGCGCATCGGCGATGGACGGCTGCGGCGACGCGCTGGTCGCCATGGTGGCGTCGCTGGCACACGAGCTGGTACCGCTGCCCGCGATCAGCCGCGCGCTGCCGTGACCGACACGCCCCACAGGCGCGGCTTGCCCTCCCACACCGCGAAGCCGCTCACGCGCTTGCGCACGGCCCACGCATCGATGCCGTTGAACAGCATCACCATGGGCACCTGCTGGATCATCTGCGCGTGGATCTGGTCGAAGAGCGCCTGGCGCTTCTTCGGGTCCGACTCGGTGAAGCTGTCGTCGATCAGCTTCAGCGCCTGCGGGTCTTCCCACACCTTGCGAGATTGCTTGTCCTTCGGGCCCGCGAACTGTTCGTAGCTCAGGGCCGGGTCCAGCCGCGACGAGTAGCTGAACGACCAGCGAGGCGGCGATGGCCTGGCGCAGCTTCTGGTTCTTCAGCAGCGGGTCGCGCGTCTGGATCAGCAGCATGTTCTTGATCGCCTCGGGCGGCGCCTGCACCGCGAGGTTGCGGTCGTTCCTGAGCTCCTGCGCGTCGCTCGACGTGATCTGGCCCGCATCGATGGCGCACGACTTCAGGCCATGGGGCTGCTGTCGAGCACGCTGGCGCAACTCAAGTCGGTGCACCCCAACCTCGAGGTCGAACTGCGCGTGCGCGAGCAGATGCAACTGATGCAGGACGTGACGAGCGGCGAGCTCGACGCGGCCGTGGTGGTCGAGCGCCAGTGGCCCGAAGTGCCGGGCCTGCTGTGGACGCCGTGCTACGACGAGGCGCTGACCGTCATCGCGAACTCCGGCGTCGCATCGCCCGACACCCCATTGCGAGCCTGTTCGCCACGCAGCCCTTCATCCGCTTCGATCGCCGGACGCCGACCGGCGCGCGCATCGACCGCATCCTGCGGCGCCTGCAGCTGGTGCCGAAGGAGTTCCTCGACCTCAACTCGCTGCTGGCGATCGCGGAGCCGGTGCGCAAGAACGTGGGCTTCACCGTGGCGCCGCTGCTGAAGAACTTCAACTGGGAAAGCGACCCCTCGCTGTGCATCCTGCAGATGCCCGGCCGCCCGGTGGCGCGCCGCGTGGGCATGCTGGAGAACGGTCGCCGCAGCCACATCACGACGGTCGTCCGCGCGGAGATGCTGGCGCACCTGCGCCGCATGAAGGCGGCCTGCTGACGCGCCCTTGACAGACGACGGACACGGCTGACGCGCAGCGCGTGCGTCTTCTTACCCGCGGTGCGCCTCGCGCGAACAGCATGAAGGCTCCACAACCTGCACCTGCCGTGCAGGAAAGCAAAGGAGCCATGCCATGCCAAGAGGCGACAAGTCGTCCTATACGGACAAGCAGAAGCGACAGGCCGAGCACATCGAAGAAGGCTACGAGCACCGCGGCGTGGGCAAGGGCGAGGCCGAACGCCGCGCCTGGGCCACGCTGAACGCCGAGACCGGTGGCGGCAAGAAGTCGGGCGCGGGCCGAGGCAAGCCGGAGAACCATGCGCCTGCCCGCAAGGGCGGACGCATCGGTGGCGCCGCGGCTGCGGGCCGCACCGCAGCCGAGCGCTCGGCCTCCGCGAAAAAGGGCGCGGCCACGCGTAAGCGCAACGCAGAGAAGCGCGGCTGAGCCGGGAGGCCGCCATGCACATCATCCTGGGAGCGACCGGCCATGTGGGCTCGGCGCTGGCGCAAGCCTTGCTCGCGCACAACGAACCGGTGACCGTGGTGACCCGCGACGCGCACCGGACCGAAGCGCTGCAGACGAAGGGCGCGCGCGTGGCGGTGGTCGACCTGCTCGATACCGCCGCGCTGCACCGCGTCTTCATGGGCGGAAAGCGCGTCTTCGTGCTGAACCCGCCGGCCGATCCGTCGACCGACAGGGACGCCGTGGAGCGCCGCAGCCTGCGGGCGATCGTGTCGGCCCTCGAAGGCTGCAAGCTCGAGAAGATCGTGGCGGAATCGACCTACGGCGCGCAGCCCGGCGACGGCATCGGCGACCTGGGTGTGCTGTACGAGATGGAGCAGGCGCTGGCCGCCGGCCCGGTTCCGCTCGACATCATCCGTGGGGCCTACTACATGAGCAACTGGGATGCCTCGCTGAAGACCGCACGCGAGGAAGGCCAGCTGCACACCATGTTCCCCGCCGATTTCGCGCTGCCGATGGTGGCGCCGCACGACCTGGGGCAGTTCGCCGCAAAGCTGATGCTCGGGTCGCCCGCGCCCTCGGGGCCGCATTACGTCGAAGGGCCCGAGCGCTACTCCGCCGCCGACGTGGCGAAGGCCTTCTCGGAAGCGCTGGCGCGGCCGGTCGAAGTGGTGGTGACGCCGCAGGCACGGTGGGTGCAGGCGTTCAGGGCGCAGGGATTCTCCGAAGTGGCGGCGCAGTCGTTCGCGGAGATGACGCGGCTCACGCTCGAGGCCAGGCAGGAGCCGGAGCGCCCGGAGCGCGGCGCAATCTCGCTGCGCGAGTACATCACCGCGCTCGTGAGGAAGAGCACGCCGTGAATGCGGGTCGTTGAAACCGGCCACCTGCGATGTCCGAAAAGCAGCGAGTCATCGGCAACATCGCGAGAACCGGACATTCGTGACCTGTTTCTGATGCCAGCCGGACAACTTGCGTTTTCACGCCATGAGCACGTAATCGCAGGTTGGCGGCTTGTTCGGCGACGTTGTGCCGAACGTGCCTTGTACGCCGGGAAAGGTCGGGCAACCTGCCTTCATTTCACGCGCGGTCCGGGCGTTTGCCGCACTGTGTACGCATCGATACGATCCCGCGCCTTGCCTCATGAAAAGGACTGCGCGGGTGCCCTCGACCATCGACCCCTCACTTGAAAAGAACGCCAACGCAAGCTGGCAACGACGCAGCCGACGCCACGTCTGGCATCCCTGCACGCAGAGCATCCGCCTCGAGGCCGTGCCGCCGCTTCCGATCGCGCGCGGCGAGGGCGTGTGGCTCTTCGACGCCGAAGGCCGCCGCTACATGGACGCCACCAGCTCGTGGTGGGTCAACCTCTTCGGGCACGCGCACCCCGCGCTCAATGCGGCTCTGAAAGACCAGCTCGACCGGTTCTCGCACGTGATGCTCGCCGGCTGCACGCACGCGCCGGCCGTCGAACTGGCCGAGCGGCTGTCCGCGCGCACGGGGCATGCGCTCGGCCATTGCTTCTATGCGTCGGACGGCGCCTCGGCCGTGGAGATCGCACTGAAGATGAGCTTCCACGCCTGGCGCAATGCAGGCCATGCCCGCAAGCGGCGCTTCGTGGCGCTGCGGCAGGGCTACCACGGCGAGACACTCGGCGCCCTGCACGTGACCGATGTACCGGTGTTCCGCGACGCCTATGCGCCGCTGCTCGCGAACGCGCACCTCGTCGCTTCACCCGACGCACGCCGCGCCCGGCCCGGCGAAGACGCGGCGGCCGTGGCGCACCGCGCGGCCGACGAGCTCGACGCGCTGCTGGCCGCGCAGCACGACACCATCGCCGCCGTGATCGTCGAACCGCTGGTGCAGTGCGCCGCGGGCATGGCGATGCACGACCCGGTCTACCTGCGCCGCGTGCGCGACGCGTGCGACCGCCACGGCGTGCACCTCATCGCCGACGAGATCGCGGTGGGCTGCGGGCGCACCGGGAGCTTCTTCGCGAGCGAGCAGGCCGGTATCTGGCCCGACTTCCTCTGCCTGTCGAAGGGCATCAGCGGCGGCTACCTGCCGCTGGCGCTGGTGATGGCGCGCGACGCCATCCACCAGGCGTTCGTCGACGACGATGCGGCGCGCAGCTTCCTGCATTCGCATTCGTACACCGGCAACGCGCTGGCCTGTCGCGCCGCACTCGCCACGCTGGACCTGTTCGACAGCGAAGACGTGCTGGCGCGCAACCGTGGCCGCGCGCAAAGGCTGCAGCACCGTCTGCTAGACGCACTCGAAGGCCAGGATGTCGAGCACCCGAGGCAGCGCGGAATGATCGCCGCCTTCGACGTGCGCGCCCCCGGCGCGCGCTTCGCCGAGCGCTTCCACATGGCAGCGCGTGCGCACGGCCTGCTGATGCGGCCCATCGGCAACACCGTGTACCTGATGCCGCCGTATGCGATCGACGACGACGACATCGACCGGCTCGTCGACGGCACGCTCGCCGCGCTCGATGCCGCCATGGCCAACCGTCCGAATGAAGGAGCCCGCGATGCCGCGCTTGCTTGACCGCCTGCACGACGAGATCGCCGCGCTCGACGCGCAGTCGCTGCGGCGCCGCCGGCAGGTCGCCGAAACCGCCTGCGCGCCGAGGCAGGTGCTGACGCTCGCGGGTGCACCGGCGCCGCGCGCCATGCTGGGCTTCAGCAGCAACGACTACCTGGGCCTGGCCGCGCACCCCGCATTGGCCGCGGCCTGGGCCGAGGGCGCCGCGCTGTACGGCACGGGCAGCGGCGGCTCGCACCTCATCCTCGGCCATTCGCGCGCGCACGCGCAGCTCGAGGAGCGGCTCGCCGGCTGGATGGCCCCGTTCATTCCGCAAGCGCAGGCACTGTTCTTCTGCACCGGCTACATGGCCAACCTCGCGGTGCTTTCCGCGCTGGGCGGCGCCGAGGCCGTGATCTTCTCGGAGGCGCTCAACCACGCCTCGCTGATCGACGGCGCGCGGCTGGCCCGCGCGCGGGTCGAGCGCTATCCGCACTGCGACATCGCCGCGCTCGACGCGCAGCTGGCCGCCTGCGATGCGCCGGTGAAGCTGATCGTGAGCGACGCCGTCTTCAGCATGGACGGTCATATCGCGCCCGTGGCCGCGCTGCTCGCGCTGGCCGAGCGCCACGACGCGTGGCTGGTGATCGACGATGCGCACGGCTTCGGTGTGCTCGGCGCCACCGGGCGAGGCGTGCTCGAGGCTCTGGGGTTGCGGTCCGAGCGCGTGGTGCTGGTGGGCACGCTGGGCAAGGCGGCGGGCGTGGCGGGGGCGTTCGTAGCGGCGCACCGCGCCGTGGTCGATTACCTGGTGCAGCGCGCGAGGCCCTACATCTTCACCACGGCCGCACCGCCCGCGGTGGCGCATGCGCTGCTGGCGAGCCTTGCACTCATCGAGGGCGAGGAGGGCGCGCACCGGCGTGCGCTGCTGCAGGCGCGCATCGCGCAGTTGCGCAATGGCCTGCACGCCGTGCTGCCGGCGGACGGCAGTGCCTGGCTGGCGACGTCGCCCACCGCGATCCAGCCGCTCATCGTGGGCGACAACGCGCGTGCCATGCGCGTCATGGCGCAGCTCGACGCACGCGGCCTGCGCGTCGGCGCGATCCGCCCGCCGACCGTGCCCGAGGGCACGGCGCGGCTGCGCATCGCGCTGTCCGCCAGCCACACCGAGTCCGACGTGGCACGGCTGGTCGATGCGGTGGGCGAGGCGCTTGCCCACCCGGTGATGGAGGCCGCATGACGCGCCGGCACTGGTTCGTGACGGGCACCGACACCGGCATCGGCAAGACGCTCGTCAGCAGCGCCATGCTGAGCCTGCTGGCGGGCTCGGGCCTTCGCGCGGTCGGCATGAAGCCGGTGGCTGCGGGCCTGGAGGAGGCCGGAGGCCAATGGCGCAACGAGGACGTCGATCGCCTGCAGGCGGCCGGCAATGTCGACGCACCGCTCGCGCTGCGCTGCCCGTACCTGCTGCGTGCGCCGATGTCGCCGCACCTGGCGGCCCGGGAGGAGGGCGTGCGCATCGCCCTGGCACGGATCCGCTCGGCCTTCGACGCGCTCGCCACGCGCGCCGACGCGGTGGTGGTCGAGGGCGTGGGCGGCTTCTGCGTGCCGTTCTGCGACGACTTCGACAGCGCCGACCTCGCCGTGGCGCTGGGCCTGCCGGTGGTGCTGGTCGTGGGGCTGCGGCTGGGTTGCCTCAACCACGCGCTGCTGAGCGCGGAGGCCATCCGTGCCCGCGGGCTGGTGCTCGCGGGGTGGGTGGCGAGCATGGTCGATCCGTCGATGCTCGCGCCGCAGGCCAACCTGCAGACACTGCGCGCGCGCCTCGGTGCACCGCTGCTGGGCGTGGTGCCGCACCTGCCGCAGCCCGATGCCGCGCAGGCGGCACGCCATATCGACCTGCGCGCGCTGCGCGCGACGGCGGCCCAGGCCGCGCGCCGCGCCCTGGCTCGGGAAGCGTCAGCCGCGCTGGGCTGAATCCGCCAGCCGCTTCGCCCGCGTGCCGCCCTGGCGCTCGAGCATCCAGCCGGGGTATTCCGACGGCAGCGCGCTCACCTTGTCGAGCGTTGCCAGCTCGTCGGCCGTGAGCTTGATCGCGGTGGCCGCGATGTTGTCGTCGAGCTGCTCGGCGCGCTTGGCGCCGATGATCACGCTCGTCACCACCGGCTGGTGCAGCAGCCAGGCCAGCGCGATCTGCGCGACCGACACCTTGCGCGCCTCGGCAATCTCGCGCATCGCATCGATGCAGTCGTAGGCGCGGTCGCGGTTCACCGGCGGAAAGTCGAAGGTGGCGCGGCGGGTTCCCTTCTCGGCTTCGGTGTTGCGGTCGAACTTGCCACTCAGGAGGCCGCCCGCCAGCGGGCTCCACACCATCAGGCCGACGTTCTCGCTGCGCAGCATGGGTGCGAGCTCGCGCTCCAGGTCGCGCCCGGCGATGGTGTAGTAGGCCTGCAGCGACTCGAAGCGCGCCAGCCGGTCGCGCTCGGCGATGCCCAGCGCCTTGGCGATCTGCCACGCCGCCCAGTTCGACACGCCCACGTAGCGCACGTGGCCGTGGCGCACCAGCGTGTCGAGCGCATGCACGGTTTCCTCGATGGGCGTGAGCGGGTCGAAGCCGTGGATCTGGTAGAGGTCGATGTGGTCGAGCTGCAGGCGCTGCAGGCTGGCCTTCACGCCGTCCATGATGTGGAAGCGCGAGGCGCCGGCCGAGTTCACGCCCTTGCTGCCGGTTTCGCCCAGCACCTTGGTGGCCAGCACGAAGCTGTCGCGCGGCACCTTGAGGTTCTTCAGCGCCTGGCCCGTGATGACCTCGGACTGGCCCTCGGAGTACACGTCGGCCGTGTCGATGAAGTTGATGCCGGCGTCCATCGCCTTGCCGATCAGCCCTTCGGCTTCGGACTGCTGCAGGTTGCCGATCTGGCCCCAGATGCCGGAGGAGCCGCCGAAGGTCATCGTGCCGAGGCACAGTTCGGAAACCAGGAGGCCGGTGCGGCCGAATTTGCGGTATTGCATGAAGGAGTTCCTTTGCTTGGAGGCGCCCCGGCAGGCCGACAAGCCCCGGGCGACGCCAAAAAGTATCCCGCCGGCCTGTGCCGCGTGGCGAGCGCGTTCCTGCAAAGGTCTTGCCTATTTCTCCAGACCTCCCGCGGCGGGCGTGCAGATCCGGGGGAGCGGCGCTAAGCTGCAAACCGCTCATTCCTCCAGGGTGGCTGCCTGCGGGCGCCGCCTTCATCGTGAATCCATCGTGACAAGGGCCAGAACATGTCCGACGAAACACCCGAAATTGCCGCAGTGATTGCCCAGCCGATGCCGCTGGACCCCGAACTCGACGACGCCCGCAAGGAACTGGTGGCGCTGATCGAGCACATCACCGGCGGCCAGGACGGCACCGTCATCACCGCCGTGCCCGGTCTGCAGGTGCACTGCATCAGCAAGCCGGACGGCCCCAAGCACGCTTTCGCCACGCCGGCGCTGGGCCTGATCGCCCAGGGTTCCAAGCGGATCATCGTGGGCGACGACATCTACGTGTACGACCCGATGCACTACCTGGTGACCTCGGTCGACCTGCCGGTGTGCGGCCAGGTCTGCGTGACCAGCGAGAGCGAGCCGTACCTCGGCGTGCGCCTGGAACTGGCCGTGGACGAGATCGGCGAACTCATCGGCGACGAAAAGCTGCCTGCCAAGGCCAACGCGCCGGCCTCGCGCGGCATGTATGTCAACCGGATCGCCATGCCGGTGCTGGAGCCGGTGCTGCGCCTGCTGCGGCTGCTCGACACGCCGGAAGACGTGCCGATCATGGCGCCGCTCATCAAGCGCGAGATCATGTACCGCCTGCTGGTCAACGGCGAGGGCGCACGCCTGCGCCAGATCGCGCTGCAGGACAGCCACACCCAGCGCATCGCCAAGGCCATCAGCGCGCTGCGCGTGAACTACGCGCAGTCGCTGCGGGTGGAGGACATGGCGCGCGCGGTGCACATGAGCGTGTCTTCGTTCCACCACCATTTCAAGGCGGTGACGGCGATGAGCCCGCTGCAGTACCAGAAGCAGCTGCGGCTGCAGGAGGCGCGCCGGCAGATGCTGATTGCCGGCGCCGACGTGGCCTCGGCCGCGCACAGCGTGGGCTACGAAAGCCCGTCGCAGTTCGCGCGCGAGTACGGCCGCATGTTCGGTGCGCCGCCGCTTCGCGACAAGCGCCGCTGGCTCGGCGAGGCCGGCAACGACGCGCTCGGTGCCGCGTCGATGGAAGCCGCGTAGCGCTTCACCCTTGCCGCCGGCGTGCGCGCGCGTCCTGCAAGGGATCGCGCACGCGTCCGGCGGCGCGCGGCCGTGGACTGGCGAGACTGCATGTTTCCCCCATTCCACAGCCATGGCCGAATCCAGAGTCGCCATCTACGGTGCGATCGGCGCCAATGTCGCCATCGCCATCACCAAGTTCATCGTGGGCGGCATCACGGGCAGCTCCGCGATGCTGTCCGAGGGCATCCACTCGGCAGTCGATACCTTCAACGGCGTGCTGCTGCTGGTGGGCATCCGCCTGAGCAAGCGGCCGCCAAGCGCGGAACATCCGTTCGGCCACGGCAAGGAGCTGTATTTCTGGAGCCTGATCGTCGCGGTGCTGATCTTCGGTCTCGGCGGCGGCGTGTCGTTCTTCGAGGGCGTGCAGCACATCCGCCACCCCGAGCCGATGCGCGACCCGACATGGAACTACGTCGTGCTCGCGGCCGCCGCGCTGTTCGAGGGCGCGAGCTTCGTCATCGCGCTGCGCCAGTTCCTCGCGCAGGCCGGCGACATGCCGTTCTGGGAGGCGCTGGACCACAGCAAGGACCCGACCACCTACACCGTGCTCGCCGAAGACTCGGCGGCGCTGGCGGGCCTCGTGGTGGCCGGGCTCGGCATCTACTTCAGCCACCGGCTGGAGATGCCCGAACTCGACGGGGCCGCTTCCGTGGTCATCGGGCTGCTGCTGGCAGGGGTGGCCGTGCTGCTGATACGCCAGGCGCGCGGCCTCCTGATCGGCGAAGGCATCCGCCCCGAGACGGCGCGCGCGATCCGCGAGCTGGCGATGGCGCAGCCCAGCGTGGAAGAGGTCGGCCATGTGCTGTCGATGTACGTCGGCCCCGACAACGTGCTGGTGGTGGTGGACGTCAACTTCCATGACGACACAGACACCGGCGAGGCCGCCGAGGCCATCGCCGCCATCGAGAAGCAGGTCCGCGCACGCTTCCCGATGATCAAGCGCCTGTTCATCGAGGCCAGCGACGCGCCCGCCGTCGATGTGGCGGCGCACGTTGCGAGGAGGTAGTCCGGTGCGCGGCAAGCCGCGGAGTGCGCGAGATGCGCGAGGTGCGCAACGTGTGCGAAGAATTTAGTGCACACGTCCTAGCACTTTCCGCGATTTCTTGCGTCGACACGACCATGCAGGTTTTACAAAATCTCGCTATTGTTTTGTCCGCTGCAGCACGCCCCGCCACCCCAGGCACCAAGCCATGGATGGCGGGAGAACCCCGACTACACGGACAACATACGGAGTAAGCATGCTTTGGGAAAACAAGCTGGCGCAATGGAGCGCCGGTGTGCGCGCTCGTGCGAACCTGCCAGCGCGGCTCACCTTGTGGGACGGCAAGTCCTATGACTTCGGCGACTTCAGCGGACCCTCGGTCACGCTGCACGTCAAGTCGCCCGCGGCGCTGTCGCTGATGCTGCAGCCCACGCTCGACAACCTCGGCGAGGCCTACGTCAAGAGCAAGATCGACATCGAGGGCAAGCTCACCGACGTGATCGACATCGCCTACGGGCTCGCGAAGACATCCATCGACAAGCCGGGCGGCGCGCTGCAGAACATGGCGCGCTACTTCACGCACACCAGGTCCTCGGACAAGAAATCCATCCAGTACCACTACGACGTGTCGAACGAGTTCTACCAGCTCTTTCTCGACACGAACATGGTGTACTCGTGTGCCTACTTCGAGAACGGCGACGAAGACCTCGCCACCGCGCAACTCAAGAAGATCGACCACATCCTCACCAAGATCGAACTCCGGCCGGGGCAGACGCTGCTGGACATCGGCTGCGGATGGGGGGCGCTGGTGATCCGTGCCGCGCAGAAGTTCGGCGCACGCTGCGTCGGCGTGACGCTGTCGCAGAACCAGTTCGACCTGGCCACCGAGCGCGTGCGCGCCGCCGGCCTCGAAGACCGCATCGAGATCCGCCTGCAGGACTATCGCGACGTGAGCGGGCAGTTCGACCGCATCACCAGTGTCGGCATGTTCGAGCACGTGGGCCGCAAGAACCTGCCGGAGTACTTCAGGCGCGTGCAGCAACTGCTGGCCGACGACGGCGTGGTCATGAACCACGGCATCACCTCGTCCGACCCCGAGGGCGGCGGCGTGTCCTATGGCGGCGGCGACTTCATCGACCGCTACGTCTTCCCCAATGGCGAATTGCCGCACATCAGCCTGGCGCTGCAGGCGATGCAGCAGGGCGGCCTGGAAGCGTTCGACGTCGAGAACCTGCGCCGCCACTATGCGCAGACGCTGTGCTGCTGGAGCGACGCCTACGAGGCCAACAGCGCGAAGCTGCGCACGCTGGTGGACGAGGAGAAGTTCCGCATCTGGCGCGTGTACCTCGCCGGCTGCGCCTATGCCTTCGAGAACGACGACGTGGCGATCTACCAGATCGTCGGGCGCAAGGCAGGACGAGCGGCGAAGACGCTGCCGTGGTCGCGCCGCTACATCTACGACGGCACCTCCGCGCTGAGCGCGGCCTGAATGCGGTCTTAGTGCGGCCTTGGTGCGGCCTGAGCGCCGGCCCGGCGTTTCAGGCGGCGGGCGCCTCGCGCACGCCGGCTTCGATGTTGTTGCCGTCGGGGTCGGGCGCGAAGGCGGTGTAGCAGTGCGCGGCGGCCGGTCCGCGCGGACCCGGCTTGCCGTTGTCGGTGCCGCCCGCGGCCAGCACCGCCTTGTGGAACGCGTCGACTTCGGCCCGGCTCTTCGCGGCGAACGCCACATGGATCGGGCTGGCCGACACCTGGTGCCGCGCGGACCAGAACGCCGGCTGCTCGGTGCCGATCCAGACGAAGGGCAGGCGCGCCTCGGTGCTGCGGATGACAAGGAACGAGGTCTCGCTGTTGTCGATGACCTGCAGGCCCAGCGCGGCCGCCGCGGCCTCGTCGAAGCGGCGCGCCGTCGGCAGGTCGCGCACGCGGTATCCGATGCGGCCGAACATGCTGACTCCTTTCGGGGGGCATGTCCGGCCGCCATGGTGCGTGCGGGCACGGCCCGGCGCTCGTCGTGATGGCGGAATGCGCCTACGCCTGCGCCGCATGCGCAGGAGGCTCAGGCCCGGAAGGCCAGCCGTGTCCACGCGACGCCGGCGGCGATGTTCTCGGGTTGCAGCGACGCGTTGCGCGCCTCGAAAACGGCGCGCAGGCCGTGTTCGCGTGCCAGCGCGATGGTCTCCTGCGCGGTCACGTCGAACATGCGCCGTCCGGCAGGCACCGGCCCGTGGCGCAGCGACATCAGCAGCAGTCCGCCCGGCGCCAGCAGGGCGGCCACCGCTGCCATGGCCCGACGGCGCTGCGCCGCATCCAGATGCATCCACACGGCAGTGAGAAGCACGGCATCGAATGCCGCTTCGCGCCCGTGCAGCCAAGCGAGCGCCGGCAGGCTGTCGTCGATCCATTCGATGGGCTGCGCGGCATGCAGTGCCATGCCTGCTTCGCGCAGCGGCGCGGTCGGCTCGACCGCAACCACGCGGTGCCCGCGCGACGCGAGCCATGCGGCATCGGCGCCCGTGCCGGCGCCGATGTCGGCGATGGAGGCGGGCGCGGCCGGCAGCAGGTGCAGCACCGGCGCGTGCTTTTCCTCGAACGACAGCGCCTCGTAGCGTTTGACCAGGCGGCCCGCCTTCTCGGCGTAGCCCTCGGTTCCTGATGGGGTCATGCGGGCGACTGTAGCGCCGCGACGGTGGCGCCGGTTGCACCGGCGAGAGCTTGAGCACAGGACAGGGGCGGGCCTCCCTCTTTAGCATCGCGCGCACATGACCCCCTCGACAAAGACAACAAGCCGCCCGCTGGTCATCGCCTCGATCATGGCCTCCATGGCCATGGTGGCCATCGAAGCGACCATCGTCTCCACCGTGATGCCGCAGATCGCCTCCGAACTCGGGGGGCTGCACCTGTACAGCTGGGTCTTCGCGTCCTTCCTGCTGGCGCAGACCGCGATGACCGTGGTGTTCGGCAAGCTCTCCGACCTGTACGGACGCAAGCCCGTCATGTTCGCGGGCATCGCCATCTTCCTCGCCGGCTCCGTGCTGGCGGGCTTCTCCTGGTCGATGCCGGCCATGATCTGCTTCCGGCTGATCCAGGGCATCGGCGCGGGTGCCATCCAGCCTGTGGCGCTCACCATCGTGGGCGACCTGTATCCGGCACGCGAACGCGGCAAGGTGCAGGGCTACCTGGCCAGCGTGTGGGCCATCTCGGCCGTGGTCGGGCCGATGATCGGTGCGCTCATCGTGCAGAAGCTGTCGTGGGGCTGGATCTTCTGGATGAACGTGCCCATCGGGCTGGCGGCCGCGGCGGGCTTCTGGCTCTACCTGCACGAGGCGCCGACGGTGCGGCGCTCGTCCATCGACATCGTCGGCGCGGTGCTGTTCACCGTCGGCATCGCGGCACTGATGATCGCGCTGACAGACTTCGGCATCGGCAATACCGGCAGCGCGGCGCTGTGGACGGCCGTGTTCGCCGTCACGCTGGTGCTGTTCGTGCTGCAGGAGCGCCGCGCCGCCGACCCGATGGTGTCGCTGCGGCTGTGGGGCGCGCGCATCATCGCGACCGTGAACGGCGCGGCGATGCTGGGCGGCATGGTGCTCATCGGCATCACCACCTTCCTGCCGATGTACGTGCAGGTGGTGCTGCAGCGTTCGTCGGTCACGGCCGGGCTCACGCTCACCATGGTGATGCTGGGCTGGCCGATCGGCGCGACGCTCACGTCGCGCACCTTCCATCGGGTGGGCCTGTGGCGCATGGTGCTCATCGGCGGCGCGCTCATTCCGCTGGGCACGGCGGCGTTCGCGCTGCTGTCGTCGCAGAGCACGCCGGCGCTGGCAGGCGTCGGCTCCTTCGTCATGGGCCTCGGCATGGGCGTGATGAGCCTGGCGTCGCTGATCCTCATCCAGGAAGCGGTCGACGTGGCACAACGTGGCGTGGCCACCGCGTCGAACGTGTTCTCGCGCAACCTCGGCAGCGCGCTGGGCGCGACCTTCTTC
This sequence comes from Variovorax paradoxus, assembly GCF_902712855.1. Taxonomy (NCBI): domain Bacteria; kingdom Pseudomonadati; phylum Pseudomonadota; class Betaproteobacteria; order Burkholderiales; family Comamonadaceae; genus Variovorax; species Variovorax paradoxus. The sequence continues at coordinate 3,446,957 of NZ_LR743507.1, read as the reverse complement.
GGCGCCGTCTTCAACTTCGGCCTGACGCGCGGCGACGGCGCCATGGCCTTCACCGACGACCAGCTGCGCCTGCTGCTGCAGGGCTCGCACGGCTCGGCCGCGACCGACGCGGGCATCCGCATGGCGCTGGGCGGCTCGCTGCACCTGACCTTCGTGACCATGCTGGTCGTGAGCCTCGGCGTGGTCGCGCTCGCACTGCTGCTGCCCAAGGAAGGGCTGGAGAGCCATGCGATCGGCGCGGGGAAGCCGGCCGCGAAGTAGCTGAAGCAGCCGTCCGGGCGCTGCCTCAGCGCGCCAGCGTCTTCTTCATGTACGCCAGCCAGTAACCCGGCGCGTAGTCGTCGATGCGGGCGTACACCTCGTAGCCGTGCCTGGCGTAGAACTCGCGCGCTTGCCACTCGAAGGTGTCGAGCTTCGCGTTCTTCGCACCCAGCGCCACGGCCTGGCGTTCGGCCTCGGCGAGAAGCCGGCTTCCCAGGCCTGCGCCGCGCGCATCCTCCTCGACGAACAGCACCTCGACATTGAGCCAGTAGAGGAACACGAAGCCGCGTAGCCCGCCGAGCAGCCGGCCGTTGCCGTCCCGTGCGTCGAGGCGGATGTACTGCTGCTCGGGGTACTCGCCGACGAAGCTGTGGTTGTAGAGGCGCAGCCTGCGGCCGAGCGCGCCGGTGCGGACCTGCTCGTCGGTCGGGGTGGAGATCGTGATGTGCATGGCGGCCCTTGCATGGTCGAGCGTTGCGCGGAGGCGGCATTCTGCCCGCATGCGGCGCTGCCGCCGCCCGATTCGCAGCGCATGCATATCGTTGCGCGCTTTCCTTCTTTGTGCGCCGCGCCATGCGTTGATACGGTCACCCTCTTTGCATTGCGGGGCGAGCGACCATGGGCGCAAGAGATTTCGAAGGGCAGCTGCTGTCAGGTGCCGAAGGCAAGGTGCAGCACCAGGCGGACGTGCTGGTGATCGGCGGAGGCCCGGCCGGGGCATGGGCCGCGGTGAGCGCTGCGGCGCAGGGCGCGCGGGTGGTGCTGGCCGACAAGGGGTTCTGCGGCACCTCCGGCGCCACGGCGCCTTCGGGCACGGGCCTGTGGCATGTGCCGCCCGAAGGCACGGCGCGCGAGGAAGCCAAGGCCAGCCGCTTCAACATGGGCGGCCAGCTGGCCGAGCATGCGTGGATGGACCGGGTGCTGGCGCAGACCTGGGACAACGTCGAGCGCCTGAAGGACTGGGGCTATCCGTTTCCGGCCGACGACCAGGGCGCGCTGCGCTGCACCTCGCTGCAGGGCCCGGAGTACATGCGGCTGATGCGCAAGCGCGTGAAGGAGTCGGGCGCGCGCATCCTCGACCACAGCCCGGCGCTCGAACTGCTGGTGGACGAGCACGGCACCGTCTGCGGCGCCACCGGCGTCAACCGGCAGAGCGGCGACACCTGGGTGGTGCGCGCCGGCGCGGTGGTCATCGCCACCGGCGGCTGCGCCTTCCTGAGCCGCGCGCTCGGCTGCAACGTGCTCACCGGCGACGGCCAGCTGATGGCGGCCGAAGTGGGCGCGGCACTGTCGGGCATGGAGTTCTCCAATGCCTACGGGCTGGGACCGGCGTTCTCGTCGGTCACCAAGTCGCTGTTCTACAACTGGGCCACCTTCTACACGGCCGACGGCGTGGCGATCGAAGGCGCAGGCTCGTCGAAGGGGCGCGGCGTGATCGCGCAGACGCTGCAGTCGCAACCGGTGTTCGCCTGCCTCGACCGCGCCGATGCGCAGATCCGCGCCTGGATGCGCACCGCGCAGCCGAACTTCTTCGTGTCCTTCGACCGGCAGGGCATCGACCCCTTCACGCAGCATTTCCCGGTGACGCTGCGGCTCGAAGGCACGGTGCGCGGCACGGGCGGCCTGCACCTGGTCGACGACTCGTGCGCGACCTCGGTGCCGGGCCTCTATGCGGCGGGCGACGCGGCCACGCGCGAGCTGATCTGCGGCGGCTTCACCGGCGGCGGCAGCCACAACGCGGCATGGGCACTGTCGTCGGGCTTCTGGGCCGGTGCGGGCGCGGCGGCGTTCGGGCGCGACGCCCGCGCCCAGGCCCGGCGCACCGCATTGCGCGCGGGCGGCGTGGCGCTGTCGTCGCGCGGCAGCGAGTCGTTCGACGTGCAGGAGGTGGTCCGCGCCGTGCAGGCCGAAGTCTTTCCCTATGAGCGCAACTGGTTCCGCGAGGGCGATGCGCTGCGCGATTCGCTCGGCCGGCTCGACTCGCTCTGGGCCCGGCTGCGCGCAGGTGCACCGGCCACCACGGCCACCGAGGCGGTGCGCGCACGCGAGGCCGCCGCCATGCTGGCCACTTCGCGCTGGATGTACCGCAGCGCCTTGCAGCGCACCGAAACCCGCGGCATGCACCGGCGCCGCGAGCACGGCGCGATCGACCCGACGCAGCGGCACCGGCTGCTCAGCGGCGGGCTCGACGAGGTCTGGGTCGAGCGCCAGGCGGTGAAGGAGGTCGCATGATCGAGGTCGTCAGCGCCGAACGCTGCACCGGCTGCAACATCTGCGTGAATGCCTGCCCGACCAACGTGTTCGAGGCGGTGAAGGGCGGTGCGCCGCGCATCGCGCGCCAGGACGATTGCCAGACCTGCTTCATGTGCGAGCTGTATTGCCCGGAAGACGCGCTCTATGTCGCACCCATTGCCGACCGCGGCGCCACCGCCGAAGAGCGCGATGCCGCGGCCGGGGCGCTGATGGGCAGCTACCGCAGCGCCGTGGGCTGGGGCAGGGGACGGCAATCGACCGCTTCGGCGGACGCGAGCTTCGAGCTGCTGCGCCGCGCGCACTGAACCGTTCCTTCTTTTTCCTGTGAGTTCATCGATGTCCGATCTTTCCGGCCGCCGCCGTTTGCTGCGCGGCGCCGTGGCCGCGGCGGCCGCCAGCGCATTGCCCGCTTTCTCCATCGCCCAGGGCGCCAGCCAGGGCAACGGCCAGGTGCTGCGCCTGGGCTACATCGGCCCCGGCAAGAAGCCCGCGAACGCCACCGGCTGGGCCTTGCGCCAGGGCCACCTGCAGCGCGAACTGGCGGCGCTCGGCTTCAAGGACGTGAGCACGCGCAACTTTCCCAACGGCCCGGACCTCAACGAGGCCTTCCTCTCGGGCGTGCTCGATGTCGGCATCTACGGCGACACGCCCGCCATCGTGGCGCGCTCGCGCGGCCTCGAGAGCCAGCTCATCGGTTTCGATGCGGTGGGCATGAACGTCTGGCTGCTCACGCCGCGCAACGGCGTGCGCGAGGTGAAGGCGCTCGAGGGGCAGGCTATCGGCGTGGCGCGCGGCTCGTACATGCACCGCTACGTGCTGGGCCTGCTGAAGGCCCATGGGCTGCAGAAGTCGGTCAAGGTGATCCACATGTTCCCGCGCGACGGCGAGGCCGCGCTCGACCAGGGCTCCATCGCGGCCTTTGCGGCGCAGATCGACGTGGGCCCGCTGCTGGCCTCGCGGGGCTACCCGGTCATCGACCAGGCCGAGCAGCATCCCACGCTGCGCGGCACCTCGGTGATCGTGGCGTCGAGCAGGCTGCTCGCTGCCGCGCCCGGCGTGCCCGCCGCATGGACCCGTGCGCGCCGCAGCGCCCTGCAGGAGATCCGCCGCGACAGCGCCGCCTACTACGCCTTCCACTCGGAGGTGAGCGGCTTTCCCCTCGACGTGGTGAAGGTGTCGCATCCGTTGTCGCAGTTCTCCGACGAGGCGTACCCGGCCGAGGGCATGGCGCTGCTCGACGAGGTCAAGAAGTTCTTGCTGGCGGAGAACCTCGTGAGCCGCGACTTCGCGCTCGCGCAGTGGCGGGCGGCGGAAGCCTGAAGACCCGACGCGCCGGTGCCGCGGCATGCACGCGCTTGCGGCGTGGGCATGCCTGCCCGGCTTGCAGCCCCGCGCGGGGGCGTGCATCCTCGATGCCGCGCCGCATGCCGTCGCGCGCGCAATGTCGCATTCATTCTTTCGTTCTCTCTTCCCATCCACTCATCCGTCGTCGAGACAAGACACATCCATGACATACCACGCCGATTCCAAGCGCTACGACGCCATTCCCTACCGCCGCGTCGGCCGCAGCGGGCTCGTGCTGCCCGCGATCTCGCTCGGGCTCTGGCACAACTTCGGTGACACCACCTCCATCGCCACGCAGCGCCAGCTTCTGCGCACGGCCTTCGACCTGGGCATCAACCACTTCGACCTGGCCAACAACTACGGCCCGCCGTACGGCAGCGCCGAGACCAACTTCGGACGCCTGCTGCGCGAGGACTTCAAGGCCTACCGCGACGAGCTCATCATCTCGAGCAAGGCGGGATGGGACATGTGGCCCGGCCCGTACGGCAAGGGCGGCGGCTCGCGCAAGTACGTGCTGGCGAGCCTCGACCAGAGCCTGCAGCGCCTGGGCCTGGACTACGTCGACATCTTCTACTCGCACCGCTTCGATCCCGACACGCCGCTCGAGGAGACCGCCTCCGCGCTGGCGCAGGCCGTGCAGCAGGGCAAGGCACTGTACATCGGCATCTCGTCGTACTCCGCCGGCAAGACGCGCGAGATGGCCGCGCTGCTGCGCGAGTGGAAGGTGCCTCTGCTGATCCACCAGCCGGCGTACAACCTGTTCAACCGCTGGGTCGAGAAGGACCTGCTGAACGCCACCGACGAACTCGGCGCGGGGGTCATCGCCTTCACGCCGCTCGCGCAGGGCCTGCTGACCAACAAGTACCTGAAGGGCATTCCGGACGACGCGCGCATCAACCGGCCCGGCGGCGGTTCGCTCAAGCAGGAGCATCTGTCCGAAGCCAACATCGAACGCGCCCGCGCGCTCGACAAGATAGCGCAGCGCCGGGGCCAGTCGCTGGCGCAGCTCGCGCTGACCTGGACCTTGCGCGACCCCCGCGTGAGCTCCGCGCTCATCGGCGCCAGCCGTCCCGAGCAGATCGTCGACAACGTCGCGGCGCTCGCCCATGCACCGCTGAGCGCCGAGGAACTGGCGGAGATCGACAGGTACGCTGTGGAAGGCGGCGTCAACCTCTGGGAGAAGCCGTCGACCGACTTCGCCTGACCGGCGGCGCGCGATGCCCGCTGCATCGCGAACCGCATCAGGTAACTTGGAATGCGTCTTTGGGAAAGCGGCGGCGCTGCGCAGAATCGGGCGAAGCGTTCAAACGATTCCTGCCATGCCACTGCGTACCCATCCCGTCTCTCCCGCCGCCCAGGTGCGTCAAGTTCTCGATCTGACGGCCAAGGCCTGGCGCATTCCGCCGGCCTCGCCGCGCGCCGTGGCACGGCGCGCGCCGTACGGCCATGTGCCGATGCGCGCCATGCGCAGGCTGCACGCGGCGGCCGTGCTGGCCTTGCTTCCGCATTCGTGGTGAGCCGCCGACAAAACCGGGAAGAGGCAGGGCGAACAGCAGCAGGTTGACACCGATTCGAGGTGGGTCGGCATCGGGTCGCTTTTGCGGCGACCCGATGGTTGGCCTTTCAGGCGGGCTTTCGGGCCCGCTTTTTTTGCGTATCGCGAAAGCCTTCCCGATTGCTTCGCGGATGAGCCGATGAAGGACCTGGCCCCGACCCGGACCGTCTAACGCTGAGCGAACGCGCCGAGCAGGTAGTCCGTCACCTCGTCCGAGAACCTGCCGTGGTGCGTGCCGACGAGCACGCCGTCGGGGTTCTCCGGGTCGGGGCGCACGGTGGGCATGCCGTGGGCGAACAGGGCCTGCGCGCAACCGACCCAGTCGCCGCCCGCGGCCGGCTCGTTGAGCGATGCCCACGACAGCGTACCGATGACGTTGTCGCCGAAGCCATGCATCGCGCGCCAGTCGGCACCGTGTGCCAGCAAGAAGCCGGCGAGCGCGGCGTTTCCGTTGAACACGGCATGGTTCAGCGCCGAGCCGTCCCAGTCGCCGCCGCGCACTTCGATGGGCCAGCCGAGCGAGGCCATGACCTGCACCGCGTCGTTGCAGCCCTGGGCGGCGAGCTCGGGCAGCAGCCGCAGCTGCGTTTCGCCGAGCGTGCTGATCAGGCCGGGGTGGTTGGCCAGAACCTGCCGCGCCGCGGCCTCGTCGCCGCGTGCACAGGCTGCAATGAAGGCTTCGTCGGCCGCAAGCGGTGCATCGCCGCCGCCTGCGGCTTCCAGCAGCCGCGCCACGTCGGTCAGTCCGAAGCGCAGGGCCACGGTGTGCGCGCGCGTGCCGTCGCGCGTGGTGGCCTTGGGATCGGCGCCCGCGGCCAGCAGCGCCTCGATGTGTGCAGGCGAGCGGCGGCGGCGAATTGCCCACAGCAGCGGCGAACCCCATTCGGCCGAGGGCTCGCCCAGCGGCTTTTCGCTGGCGTCGCCGCCGTGCGCGAGCAGCAACCGCAGCGTGTCGACGGCGTCGAGGTCGAGCACGCGGTACATCGCGTTCGAGCCGGTGACGCGCGCGCCGGCTTCCAGCAGCAGCCGCGTGCATGGCAGGCTGTCCAGCGCGTGATAGAGCGACTCGCCGTCGTCGGGGTTCGCGCCCGCATCGAGCAACAGGCGGGTGAGCGCCGCATCGTGGTTGCGTCCGGCGGCGCCGTAGAGTGCGGAGAGGCGCTCGGTTTCGGAAGGCTGCTCGAGCGAGGCCGGCGGCCATCGGTTGCCGGCCGATTGATCGGGGGAGGCCCCGGCGTCGAGCAGCAGCTTCGCGCAGGCGCGCAGGCCGTCGCGGAAGGCCGGCAACTGCATCAGGCCGGAGTGCGTGACGGCCACCAGAGGCGGCAACGCCAGCGGGCCGCCGGCGCGGTGCACCCAGGCCGGGTCTTGCGCGATGGCTTGGCGCACCGCGGCCTCGTTGCCGACCGCGCAGGCCAGCCACGCGTCGTCGCCGGGCAGGGCGGGGTTTTCCTCGAGCAGGCGGGCGGCCACCGAGGGCCGCGCGCCGTTCGGCCCGCCGGCGATGTCGCCCGCGTACACGAGCCGCAGCCAGTGGAGCAGGGCCTTGGCCGGGTCTTCCGCCTGCGCCCTGCGCGCGAGCACAAAACCCTGCAGGTCGGCCCAGGATGCGAAGCCGTACTCGCGCGCGATGCACGACTGCGCGTCGTGCAGGCGCAGGCCCAGGGCGGCGATGGCGGTGTCGGACTTGCCCGCCGCCACAGGCAGGGCCTCGCGGAAACGGGTGATGGCTTCGGGATCGTCGTGCCGGTAGAGAGCGAGCAGCTCCTTGGCTTGCTTCTTCAGGTGGTCAGGGGGCGTGTTCACACTATTTCTGGCGTCGCGAAGGCTTGTCACGGCGGGCCAATCAAGGCGCGCGACGCCGCATGTGCGTATGCCCATGCAAGGAGCGCAACGCCGAGTGGCCCGCCGTGACAGGCCTTCCCTTCGGGTTGGCCGGCAAAGGGGCCGTCTGCGGCGTTGCCCGCGCTTGCAAGGCATCAGCCTTGCTGCGCACGCGCGCCTTGCAGCCAGCCCCTTTGCCGGCCAACGCGACGCCAGAAATAGTGTGAACACGCCCTGGATCGGGCCGGGCGGGAATGCGCTTCATGAAACCTCCGTGCATCGGACGCCGACGACCCGCAACTCCGGCTGCACAAAAGGCTGTTCGACCAGCGAAGGATGAACGCAAGTGGGTTCAACCCTTCCCGCGGGCCCGGGCGCGGCTTGCAACCGCGGCGCGCATCTTAGCGCAGCCCGTCGGGCGCGGCCCGGTTCTGCGGCGTGCGATGGACCGGCATCGGGCTGTCGCAAAATCACGCGCAGAAACGCGTGCCTGCGTTCAGCGACCACCCCATCGAACGCATGCCCTTTCTCGATCCCCCGACATTGCTGCTCGCCAACCTGCTTGTCGGCTTGACCCTCGTGCTGGTCTTCATGAGCACGCGCGTGGGCCTGGGCAGCGGGGCGCGCGGCATGCGCTCGTGGCTGGCGGGCGACGTGGTGCTGCTCACGGGGCAGGCCGTGATCGCGATCGACGCGGTCGACTTCGGCCGGCTGCTCGACATTCCGCCGCTGACGCTGTCGAGCGGACTGGTCACGGCCGGCATCGCGCTGCACCTGGTGGGTATCCACCGGCACGCGCGGCCCGCACAGAAGGGCGCAGCGCCACATGCCGTCGCCCTCGGGCTCGGCGTGTTCGTGGCCGCGGCCAGCGTGCTCATGAGCGAGCCGGCCCATCGCGTGATGCTGCTGCATGTGGTGCTGGTCGCGATGCTGGCGGCGACGATCGCTCGGGAGCTGGTCGCGGTGCGCCGGTTCTTCGGCGTGCGCATCCTGATCACGGCGATGGGTTTCGCGATCGTCGCCAACGTGCTGCTGCTGCTCGGTGCGGCGGCGCGGCCCGAGGACGTGCTGAAGGGCGCCATGCCGGGCCTGCTGATCAACATGGTGATGACCATGGTGACCACCTCGGCCTTCGTGCTGTGGCTGCAGGAGGAGCTGCGCGAGACCTTGCGCCGCGCCGCCCACACCGACCTTCTGACGGGCGTGCTCAACCGCTACGGCGTGCTGCCGCAGCTGCGGCGCGAGCTGGCGCGCTCGGCGCGGCACGGCACGCCGCTGTCGGTGGCGCTGTGCGACATCGATCACTTCAAGAACATCAACGACACGCGCGGGCACGCGGCCGGCGACGGCGTGCTGCAGGCCTTTTCGGGCGCGCTGCTGCGCCATGCGCGCGCAACCGACCTGGTGGCGCGCTGGGGCGGCGAGGAATTCCTGCTGGTGCTGCCCGACACCGACGCGGCACACGCGCTGGCGGCGCTCCAGCGCATGCAGGGCCGCATGGCGCAGGAGGCCGAGGCCGCGGGCGGCGTGACCTTCAGCGCGGGCATCGCCAGCACGACGGACGGCGCAGCGGCGGACGTCGACGCTCTGCTGGCGCGCGCCGACCGCAGGCTGTATGCCGCGAAGGCGACGCGCAACACGGTGGTCGCGCACTGAGGGCGAACTAGCGTGCCTGCGCCGCAGGCGCGCCCAGTTGCTCCTTGAGGATGCGCCGGATCTCCAGTATGGCCAGCGGGTTCTCCTGCACGCTGTGCTGAGACGGAATCACCAGCTCCGACGCCGCGCCGTCCAGGTGCGCGCTGGCGTAGGGCACGATGCCGTCGCTCGACAACGCCTGCGCCAGGCCCGGCGTGTCGTTGCCGATGATGGAGTGGAAGCGCACGCGCGGATTCATCGGCAGGCCGGACGACAGCCGCACGAACGGGTCGCGGTCGCTCAGGTTGTCGATGCTGTTGGGGATGCGGAAGGCGCCCCGGTCCTGGCGGGCTGGCGCGATGCGGATCAGCTCGCGCGAGATGTCGTTGAGCTGCCCGAGCATGGTCACCGGCAGCGTGATCAGGTTGGACACCCAGCGGGAGACTCGGTTGTTGGCGAACGACGTGCCGCGGTGCGGCGCGGCGATGAAGATGGCGTCGCTCACCTGCGGCAACGGTTCGAAGCGCAGGTACGGCGAGAGCTTCGCTTCCATGCGCTGCTGCTGGGCGCCCTGCATGGGGTAGCTGTCGAGCAGGGCGTCCCAGAGCTTGTCTTCCGAAGAGGACACCATCAGCCGCGACAGCACGCCGCCCATGCTGTGGCCGATCAACGTGATGTCATTCGAGGCCGTGGCCTTGCCCGTCGGGTCGAAGTGCGCCAGCGTCTGCAGCAGCGCCTGGCGGATGGCCTGGTTGTTCAGCGGCAGCGGCGCATTGGTCGGATAGTAGACCTGCCAGATCTGGTAGCGCCGGCGCAGCGTCTCGTCGCCCAGCACTTCGTTGGCCACGTTGATCCAGGCTTCCGGGCTGCTGGCCAGGCCATGCAGCATGACGATGGTGCGGCGGTCCGGGTCGTAGGGCTGCATCAGGTAGATGCGCGGCTGCGTGAGGCCGTCGGCGCTGCCGAACAGGCTGCGCAGCGCCTGCAGCGCGAAGTCGGAGCGCGCCAGCCACAGGCCGTAGCCCGAGGTGAAGTTGGCGGCCAGCGGCACATCCTGCCCGGCCAACTGCACGGTGGCGGTGCGGTACGGGTCGTAGGCGGCGATGCGCACCGACCGCGTCCCGAGGATCTCGCCGAGGTTCTTTCCGTCGAACAGCAGCAGCGCGGTGATGGCCGGGAACGGCGTTTCGCGGTAGGGCAGTGCCGGGTCCTGCGCCTGGTCGTAGGCGCGCTTGCTCGCCGAGGCCACCAGTTCGGCACCGAAGCCGTCGCGCCGGTAGGTGTTGCGCAGGCCCGAGAAAGTCAGAGAGGCGGCGGGAATCAGCTCGTCGGGCAGCGCGGCGTTGGCAGGCAGGCGCAGCGCGGTCACGTCGCTGCCAATGTGCCAGTCGCCGACCTGCGGTACCTCGGGCGGCTGCGGCGGCCGCTGCACCCGGGTGCCGGGCTGCGGCGCGTCCGTGGATTCCGGTGCGCCGCTGCGCCGGTAGGTGCGGAACAAGCCCGTGATGGCCTGCTGCACCGCGTAGTTGTAGTAGTCGCGCACCTGCGTCTGGCGGTCCTCGAAGGCGCGGTCGCGCGGCTTGCGGGCCGTGAAGAACAGGTAGGCGTAGGCATGGCGCGCGGTTTCGAGCCAGGCGTCGATGGCGGTGGCCGCGGATGCGGCCTCGTCGCCCGGCGACGCCGCCACGCCCTTGTCGGCCGCCAGCGCCACCTGCAGCCAGACCTCGGAAAGCGCCGACAGGCGCTGCTCGTCGGTGATGCCCGGCGAATCGGCCAGTGCGTTGCGGCAGGCGGGGCCGGTCTTGCGGCACAGGTCGGGGCCGGAGCCGATCACGCGCAGCACTTCCTGTGCGGATGTGCTGAGCCTGCCGGTGGTGAGCACGTCGCCGCGGCGCTGCGCGAGGTACTCGGCCGGCGAGATGGAGCCGACCTTCACGCCCGCGCAGCCCGCGAGCAGCGCCGCGGCGCACAGTCCTGCCGCAAGCGCGGCGAGGCGAGTGCGCGTCATGGCGTGGCCTTCACAGCTTTCACGACCGCGACGCCCGGCATGCCGCTGCGGATGGCCTGCGAGAAATCCGCGCCCGACGCCTTGTCGGTGGCGATGGCCCGGTCGGTGATGCGGCCCGCGGCGCGAAGCGCTTCCATGCTGTAGCCCGGCGCGAGGCCGCCCACGTCGAACAGGTATTCGGGCAGGTAGCCCGAGGCGAGCAGCCGCCAGTCCATCGGCAGGCCCGGCACGATGCGCCTGGCCAGCGCGTACACGATGGTGGTGCAGTTGGCGGTCAGCGTGTTGTAGAAGCTCGGCGCCTGCGCCAGCGAGGCGCCTTCGCCGAGGTAGGCCATGAACAGAGAGCGCATTTCGGCCTGCGGCAGTTGCACGCGGTACATGTAGACGTCCTCGCCGCGCACATTGGTGCGCACGCGCAGGATGTCGTGTTCGTCGGCCGCGATGAGGCTGGTCTCGAACTGCTTGAAGAAGCCGCCGATGGACGAGAAGCTCTCGCCGCGTTCCTTGCGGATCTCGATCGAGAAAGTGACGAACCGGCCGTCGTCGAAGCCGAAGGACACCAGCGTGTGCGCGATGGCCGGGCCGGTCCAGTACGACAGCGCCACGTCCACGCTGCGCAGGCGGTCGAGGTCGTAGCGGCGCGTTTCCCAGCGCTGCATGTAGTCGGTGTCGGTGCGCCAGTCGAAATTGCGCACGTTGTCCATGGTGACGACGCTGCCTTCGACGCGGCCCGTGACCTGCCTGGCCACGTCGTCGGCCCACACGCGGTCCTGCGACGGAAGAATGGTGCCCCACCAGCCCAGCAGCAGCGCGAAGCTCACCGCGTACGAGAGCAGGGCGCGCGCCGCCCGTCCGCGCCACGCCAGCGCGATCGCCACGAGGCCGAAGCCCGCCCACAGCACGCCGGCGCCGATCTTCACGGCAGGCGGGCCGGGCAGCTGGTACCAGAGTGCGAGGCAGGCCCATGCCGAGGTCAGGAGCACGGCGAGCGACAGCAGGAAGCGGCCGATGTGACGCAGGAGCGTTCGGATCATGGAAGCGGAAAACGGAAGCTGGAACCCGGCTAGCTTACGACGGGCATGTCTTCGGCTAAAGCATGTAGCTCACGAGCTTGAAATCGGGGTCCTCCGGGAACGACTTCACCGTGAACCCCAGCCGGCGCACCAGCTTCAGCATGTCGGGGTTGTTGGCCAGCACCAGCCCGTCCATCTCGGCGAGGCCCTTGTCGCGCGCCACGTCGATGATGCTTTCCATCAGGCGCGAGCCGATGCCCTTGCCACTGAACTCGTCGGCCACCACCAGCGAGAACTCGCAGCTGGTCTGGTCGGGGTTGGTGATGTAGCGCGACACGCCCACGATGCGCTCGCTTTCCAGGATCGTCCCGTCGGGCGACGCGCTCCGGTCGAGCACCACGGCCACCAGCGCCATTTCGCGGTCGTAGTCGATCAGCGTGAAGCGCGAGAGCATCGAAGGCGGCAACTCGTGGAAGCGCGAGACGAAGCGGAACCAGCGGCTTTCGGGCGACAGGCCCTGAACGAGCGACTGCAGCATCTGCGCATCGTTCGGATGCACCGGCCGCACGATGTACGTGCCGCCGCCCGTGCCCGGCAGCGGCCACTCGCGCCGGTAGCGCGCGGGGTACGGCATGATGGCGAGGTGCTGGTAGCCGTTGCCTGCATGGCCCGTGTTGCCCGCGACACCCTGCGAGCTGCTCTCGATCACGATGCGCGCATCGACCGAGATCGCACCCGACTCGTCCACGATGATGGGGTTGATGTCCATCTCGCGCAGCTCGGGCAGCTCGCACACCATCTCCGATACGCGCAGCAGCACGTCCTCGAGCGCTTCCATGTCCACCGCGCTGGCGCCGCGCCACTCGCCCAGCGTCTCGGCGACGCGCGAACGCTCGATGAGCCGGCGCGCCAGGAACTGGTTGAGCGGCGGCAGCTCCATGGCCCGGTCGTTCAGCAGCTCGATCATGGTGCCGCCGGCGCCGAACACGATGACCGGCCCGAAAGGCTCGTCGGTCACCATGCCCACGTAGATCTCGCGGCCGCGCCGCGCGCGCACCATCTTCTGCACAGTGATGCCGTTGATGCGCGCCTCGGGCGCGAGCCGGGACACGCGCTCCATCATCTCGAGGTAGGTGTCGCGCGCGGCGGTGCCATTGAGCACGTTGAGGGCCACGCCCTCGACGTCGGACTTGTGCGGGATGTCGGGCGAGTCGATCTTGAGCGCCACCGGAAAGCCGAGCTGCGTGGCGATCATCATGGCCTCGTTCGCACTGCGTGCGAGCAGCGTGCGCGTGATCGGAATGTGGAACGACGACAGCAGCGACTTCGACTCCATCTCCGTCAGCACCTTGCGGCGTTCGGCCAGCACGCTCTCGATCAGCAGGCGCGCGCCGTCGATGTCGGGCTTGGCCAGCGCCGACAGCGGCGGCGGCGTCTGCTGCAGCAGCTGCTGGTTCTGGTAGAAGGCCGCGATGTTGCCGAAGGCGCCCACGGCGGCTTCGGGCGTGCGAAAGCTCGGGATGGTCGCGTCGGCCAGCACGGAGCGCGCCTTGCCCACCGACGAGTCGCCCATCCAGCAGGCCAGCAGCGGCTTGTTCATCGGGCGCGGAATGTCGGCCAGCGCCTTGGCGGTGGCGGCCGCGTCGGCGCCGGGCTTGGGCGAGAAGATGGCGAGCACGCCGTCGACCTCGCTGTCGGCCGAGGCGGCATCGATGGCCGCGCGGTAGTGCGCGGGCTGGGCGTCTTCCGACAGGTCGATCAGGTCGGCGAGCGACGCCAGCGGCGGCAGCCCGGGCAACAGCACCTTCTGCGACGGCGCGGACAGTTTGCCGAGGTCGAGCCCGATCTCGTTGATCCAGTCGGCCGCCAGCACGCCGGGCCCGCCGCCGTTCGTGACCACGGCCAGTCGCCTGCCCACCGGCCGGTAGCGCGAGGCCAGGCACTTGGCCGCCGAGAACAGCTCGACGAAGGAGCGCACGCGCACTGCGCCCGCGCGGCGCAAGGCGGAGTCGAAGACGTCGTCGCTGCCGACGATGGCGGCACTGTGCGTCTGCGCGGCCTCGTTGCCCGCCGGCTTGCGGCCGGCCTTGAGCACCACCACCGGCTTGGCATGCGAAGCCGAGCGCAGCGCGCTCATGAAGCGGCGCGCATCGGCGATGCCTTCGAGGTACACGATGATGCTGTGGGTGGCCTGGTCGTTGGCCAGGAAGTCGAGCACCTGCGGAATGTCGACCGAGGTGTGAGGGCCGAGCGAGACGACGCTCGAGAAGCCCACGCCGTTCTGCCGCGCCCAGTCGAGCATCGACGCCGTGAGCGCGCCGGACTGCGACACCAGCGCGAGCGGCCCGGACCTGGCGAGCGGACCCGCCACGCCGGCGTTCAGGTGCAGCAGTGGGCGCTGGAAGCCCAGCGAATTCGGGCCGAGCAGATGAACGCCTTCGCGCCTGGCGATCTTGCGCCACTGCGCGGCCTGTTCGGCGCCGATGCCGCTCGAGATGACCACCGCCGCGGTGCAGCCGATGCGGCCCGCGATCTCCAGCGCCGCTGCCACGTCGCGCGGCGCGAGCGCGATCAGCGCCAGGTCGGCATGGGTCTGCGAGAGCTCCTCGAGCGTGCCCTTGGTGCGCACGTCGAGAAAGCGCAGCGTGCCGTCGAAACGGTCGGCACGGAAGGCTTCGCGCAGCGTGCGTCCCGCCGGCGGCTGGCCGCCGGGGTCGTCCGCATGGCCCACGAAGGCCACGACGGAGGAGGGCGCGAAGAGCGGATTGAGGAAGTGCTTGTCCATCATCCCCCGAGTCTGCCCTGATCGAGGGCCGCCGTGCAAAGGGCCGGGTGTCATGACGGATGCGCAAGCCTTGGCTATAGTGAAGACTCCATGCAAAAACGTATCGGCGTGATCTTCGTCTCCCGACGAAATTCATTGCGCAGCATCCTGGCCGAAGCGTGCCTCACGCACCTGGACCCCAAGCGGTTCTCGGCATCTTCCTGCGGTCAGCCCGGCAAGGTCGGCCGCGAATTCCATCCCGCCGCCATCGGTGCTTTGGTGAGCGCGAGCATGCCCGTTCCGACGCACGCGCCCCGCAGCTGGGACGACGTGGCGCGATCGGTCGGCACGCCGGCCGAGTTCGTCATCACGCTCGACAAGGACACCGAGGGGCGCCAGCCGCGCTGGCCCGGCCAGCCCGACGGCGCCTTGTGGGACTACCCCGACGTGGCCGGCGGCGACGACCCCGAGAAGGTCGCGCACGACGCGATCCAGATGCTGTTCTCGCTGCGGCGCCGGCTGGAGCTTCTGATCAGCCTGCCGCTGCACGGCGGCGACCGTGCAGCGGTGCGTTCCGACGTGCGAGACCTCGGCTACATGCGCTGAAGCGCGTCAGCGGCCCGGCAGCGGTGCGCGCAGCCAGGCTTTCTCGGCATCGCCGATGGGCTGCGTCAGCGCGCGTTCAGGCACTTCCCACACGATGGTGCGCGGCGGGTTCTTCGCGAACGATTCACTCGCGAAGTAGCCGCGCGCGGCGCCCGCGAAATCGCCGCCGTCCATGGCGAAGTCCGCCACCAGCGACTGGCTTTCCAATTGCAGGAACGGCCGGAAATTGCTGCGCCGCGAAAACGATGTGCCCAGCAACACGGTCGACGGCAATGCCGCGCTGCCGAACAGGTCGGTGCTGTCGCTGCGCGTTTCCACGACCGATTGCGTGTCCGTGTCCGGCGCGGGCTTGAGCGCAGGCGGCAGGCCGTCGATGCCGGCAAGGCGCACGAGGTCGCCCCATGACGAATGCGACTGGCGCGAGACGATCACCGAGGGAACCGGGTCGCCCTCGAGCGCGTGCATGTCCTTCAGGCGGCGTGCCACGGCCTGCGCGGCGAGCATGCTGCCGTGCTCGCTCCAGTGCGTGTCGGTGCGCAGGAAGGGCGACGGCCCGCCTGCCGGCACGGACAGCGCCGTCGTGAGGTCGAGCGCAGGCACGCCCCCGGCTTCGAGCCGTGCGGTCCAGTCGCGCGCCCGGGTCGCGAGTTCGCCGGGGCGTCGCAGCGACGCGAGGTGCGCGGCTTCGATGCGGCTCTTGTCGGGCACGACGACCACCAGCAGCGCGATGTGCCGCTCGGCCAGTCCGCGCGCGACCTGCCGGACCGCATCCGCACGGGCGTTCGCGTGGGCGTTGCCTTGGGGGTGCACCTGCAGCTCTTCGTCGAGAAAGAGCCAGTTGGCCTCGCCGCGCTTCACTTCGGGGCCGAGGTCGCGCAGCGCCAGCCAGCCGGCATCGCGCTGCCAGCGCGCGAGTGTCTCGGTGACCGGCGTCGTGACCAGCGATTTCGTGAGGTCGCGCCGCGCCGCCGCGTCGTGCAGCAAGGAGATGTTCGCGCGGTCCAGCACGCCGCCGACGTTCGGAAGCGTCGCGATGAAGGCGCTGCCGATGGCCGCCAGGAACGCGGCCGAGGTGGCCCGGCGCAGGCGTGCTCTGAGGCGTCGGGTGGAGCGGGCCATCTTCAGAACTGGAAGTAGAGGAAAGGCACCGTGCCGCGACTGGCGACCAGCGCCATCGACAGCAGGAACCCCGCAATGGGCGCGATGCCGGCCGCCAGCGCGAAAGCGGTGCCTGCATGGCGGCGGTGCGCCATCGCCGCCGGCGCGATCGCCCACGCAATGCCGAGCAGGTACGCCAGCACCACCGGTGCACGCAGCGTGTTCGACAGCGCGTCACCGAGCGCAAGGCCGTGCAGGCCGAACTGGCCGCCCAGCATGGCGCCGGCCGTTGCGAGATCGGGCGAGCGGAAGAGGGTCCAGCCCAGCATCACGAACAGCAGCGTGGCCGCATGGGCGAGCGGCGCGGGCAGGCGAGGGCCGCGCTGGCGCCACAGGTGCACCACGCTCAGCGCCGCACCGTGCGCCAGCCCCCAGTAGAGGAAGTTCCAGCTGTCCGCGCCATGCCAGAGTCCGCCGATGCCCATGGTCAGCATCAGGTTGGCCACCGTGCGGCCGTTGCCGCGCCTGCTGCCGCCGAGCGGCACGTAGAGGTAATCGCGCAGCCACGAAGACAGCGAGATGTGCCAGCGCCGCCAGAACTCCGCGACGTTGCGCGCCAGGTAGGGCGCGTTGAAGTTCTCGGGAAAGCGGAATCCCAGCATCGCCCCGATGCCGATCGCCATCGCGCTGTAGCCCGCGAAGTCGAAGAACAGTTGCAGCGAGTAGGCCAGGCAGCCGAGCCAGGCGTCGGCGAAGCTGGGGTCGGCCGATGCGAAGACCTGGTCGGCCACCGGTGCGAGCGTGTCGGCCACCAGCACCTTCATGGCCATGCCGATCATGAAGCGGCGGGCGCCGCGGGAGAAGCCCGACCATCGCATCGACCGGTGCGCGAGGCGCTGCCGGATCCAGTCGTACCGGATGATCGGCCCCGCCACCAGGTGGCCGAACATCGCGAGGTAGGTGGCGAAGTCGACCGGGCGGCGCTCGGCCCGGAACCTGCCGCGATGGATGTCGACGAAGTACGAGATCGCCTGCAGCACGGTGAACGACAGCCCGATGGGCAGCGCGATGCGCTGCCAGGCGAGCGGCATCGCGCCCGCGTGGACGATGGCCGCGCTGAAGGTCTCCACCACGATGTTGGCGTACTTGAACCATGCGAGCACGCCGAGGTTGGCGGCGATCAGCACCACCAGCACCGCCTTGCGCCGCCGCGGCGGCGCATGCTCGACCATCAGTCCGCCAGCCCATGCCAGTGCCGTGAGCGCGATGAAGAGCAGCAGGAAGAGCGGGCTCCACCAGCCGTAGAACAGCCAGCTGGCCGCCAGCAGCAGCGCGTTCTTCGCCCGCGCCGGCGTTGCCGCGTACAGCAGCAGGAACAACGGCAGGAAGACCGCGAGGAATTCGAGCGAAGCGAAGACCACGGGCCGTCAGCGTGCGATGCGGTCCTGCAGGCCGATCAGCCGGCTGGCGTTCCTGCCGGCGGGAACGAGGAACACGCTGTAGCGCTGGCCCGCCTGCAGCGAGCCGAGGTCGACCGTGCCTTCCACCGGCTGGCCGTTGCACGACGCCTCGACCACCAGCCTGACCGGGTTGATCGCGCGGCGGGCGCTGGCCGCGGCGGCCTGCTTCTCGAAGATGGCGACCTTGGCCGGGCTGGAAGCCAGCGATGCGGCCGTGCAGCGCGCATCGGCGTTGTAGAACGCGAGCGAGGCGCGCAGCGGGTCGAAGGCCGGCGGCTCCTCGGTGAAGCTGGTGCCCGCAAGGTTGCCGCTCCCGTCGGTCCATACCACGGCCGAAGCCGAGCCGCCGGCCTTCACGCGCAGCGAGATCGGCAGCGTGCGGCTGCCCGACTGCCACTGGCCGGTGACGGGCGCGTCGGAACGCGCGGGCTGGTAGTCGGTGACGGGGGCGGCAGGCGCGACCACGATGCTGGCCTTGGCGCCACCGCTGTTGCTGCCGCTTTGCACCGTCAGCGGCTGCGCGCTGGCGTTGACGAAGCGCACCAGCGCCAGGTCCTGCGCCGGCCCGGTGTCGTACAGCTTGGGCGCGGCAACGGTGGCCACCGGCACGAGCGTATACAGCGCCGCAAGCAGCGGCAGGCGGATCGCGCGGTTCATTGGCGTGCGGCGCCGGCGGCGTTCGGGTTGGTGGCGGCCGGCAGCGGCAGCTTCGCCACCGCCTTGGCGATCCCGTCGCCCCAGGCGCGGTAGCCGTTCGAGCTGAAATGCTGCCCGTCGATGGTCGGCCACTGGCCGCGGCGGGACATCTCGAGGGAATCGATGTAGGTGCAGGGTTCGACGTTGGTCGCCAGGAAGCGGCTGACCAGCTCCACGCGGGCGTAGGTCTTGCCGTACTTGCCGCCTTCCTGGCCCCAGGCCGGGCCGACCCAGGCGCAGCGGGTGCCGGTTGCCGCGATCGCGCCGGTGAGCGAGCCCACCTGCTGCCACACCCAGTTCATCGGGAAATCGGGCTGCTTGTAGGCGGCCATGGTGTCGCCGAGCACCACCAGCACCAGGTCGGGGCGCTCCTGCCGGATGAGCTGCGCCACGGCCGTGGTCTTGCCGGTGCTGCTTTCCACCGGCGGACGGTTGCCGATGCGCTCGGCGCCGCCGCAGGTGCCGACCTTGGACACCGTCCAGTCGTAGGGCAACACGCCGCAGACCCCGATCGAATGCACCGTCGCGCCCTGGCGCAGCAGGTTGTCGTGCAGCGACGAGATCAGGTAGTTGGATTGTGCGAGGTGGCTGTCCCCGATGACGAGGATGGAAAGTCCGGCCATGGCCGCTGCGAGTGACACCGATATCCCTTTGGTTTGCGAGGCCGGGGAAATGTACCAGCCCCGGAGGTCCGATGCAGTCGCGGCAGCGCTTGCGCCCCGCCGTGCACCCGGGTTGCGGCTGCCCGAAAGCGGCCGTGCGCTCCGAACGATCTCCGCATGTACTCATGCGCTTTTCTTCGTTCCGGACGAGGACTTCCGTTTCTAGACTCCGTCGCTTCTCCTTCGAGCGGTGTTCCTCGCTCCCTTGGCGGCTCGCCGGAATTCCCGTGGTTTCTTCTCCCTCATCCCCGTCTTTCTCCCTGTCCACCGCTTCGTTCGCGGACCCGTTCGCCGAGGAATTCGGCGAATTCACCTCCGCCGTGAACACGCTTGCCGATGCGCTTGCGGCCACCGCGGCGCAGCGCGACCGTGCCGGCGGCACCGCCCTGGCCGAGCGCCGGTTGCTGCGCGAAAGCGGGCTGCTGGCGCTGGCCATTCCGCGCGCCTTCGGCGGGCTGGAGGCCGGCTGGCCGCTGATCTTCCGCGCCATCCGCCGTCTCGCGCAGGCCGACAGCTCGCTGGCGCACCTGTTCGGCTTCCAGCACCTGCAGGTGGCGAGCGTGCTGCTCTTCGGCTCGGCGGCGCAACAGGCGCGCTACCTCGGCAGCGCGGTCGAGCACCGCTGGTTCTGGGGCAACGCGGTGAACGCGCGCGACACCCGGCTTGCCGCCGTGCGCACCGCCGACGGCCTGGAGATCGACGGCACGAAGGCGTTCTGCTCGGGCGCCACCGATTCCGACGTGCTCAATATCTCGGTCGTGCTCGGCCGGGACCCCACCGACCGGGTGTTCGCCGTGGTGCCGACTTCGCGCGCCGGCATCCGCGTGCACGACGACTGGGACAACATGGGTCAGCGCCAGACCGACAGCGGCAGCGTGTCGTTCGAGCGCGTGCGCATCGCGCACGACGAGGTGCTCGGTCCGCCCGGCGTGGCCTCGAGCCCGCGCGCCACGCTGCGCAACCTCATCGGCCAGGTCGTGCTGACCGAGATCTACCTGGGCAACGCCCTCGGCGCCTTGCGCGCAGCCATCGACTACCTGCGCACGCAGACCCAGCCCTGGCCGATGGCCGGCGTGGAGCGCTCGCAGGACGACCGGCTGCTGCAGTTGCGCGCCGGCGAGATGTGGTCGGCGCTGCAGGCCGCCACGGCGCTGTCGAACCATGCCAACGCCCGGTTCCAGCAGGCCTGGGACCGCGGCGCGGCGCTCACGGCGGAAGAACGTGCCGCGCTGGCCATCGACGTGGCCTCGGCCCGGACGCAGGCCGCGCGCACCGCGCTGCACGTGACCTCGCAGATCTTCGAGCTGGTCGGCGCACGCGCGACCGCCTCGCGCCACGGCTTCGACCGCTACTGGCGCAACGTGCGCGTGCACACGCTGCACGACCCGCTCGACTACCGGCACCAGGGCATCGGCGCCTGGCTGCTGGCGGGCGACGTGCCCAACCCCCATGGCTACGGCTGACCCGTCTTCCTTCGTTTCTCTCCTTGCCTTTCCGGATGCCCGCATGACCACTTCGCAATTTCCCCGCCACCTCGATCGCCGCCAGTTCGGCCTCGGCCTCGCCGGCCTGGCGCTGTCCGCCTCCGCCGCGCCGTCCTGGGCCCAGCAGCCGGGCGTCGAGAAGATCGTGGTTGCCGAGAGCCAGGGCTTCAGCTGGGCGATCCCGTACCTCGTCACCGGCAAGAACTACTGGAAGAACCACGGCATCGAGGCCACGACGCTCCAGTTCACCTCGGGCCGGCTGGCCTTCGATGCGGCGGTGGCCGGCAAGGCGCAGTTCGCCACCTCCACCGACAGCGTGGTGGGACTGGCGGGCGCCAACGGGGTGCCCGCCGTGATCGTCGCAGAGTTCTCGCGGCTGTCGAGCGGCATGGTGGTGGCGGCGCGCACCGACCGCGGCATCCGCAGCGGCGCGCAGCTCAAGGGCAAGCGCGTGGCCACGACCATCGGCACCAGCGGCCACTACTTCCTGAGCCGTTTCCTCTCGCTGCACGGCCTGGCGTTGAAGGACGTCACGCTCGTCAACCTGCGCGGGCCGGACGCCGTCACCGCTGCCGTCAAGGGCGACATCGACGCCTTCGCCTGGGGATGGGACGCGGGGCAGAAAGCAGTGGCCGACAGCGGCGGCAAGGTGCAGGTACTCGACGACACCGGCCTGGAGAAGGTCTTCCTGAGCCACTACGTGCTCACCGCCAGCGAGTCGCTGGTGCAGGGCAAGCCCAGGCTGGTCGAGGCGGCCGTTCGCAGCCTGCTGGACGCCGAGAAGTTCTATCGCGCACAGGCGGCCGACGCCGTTGCGCTGGTCGCCGAGCGCACCAAGGCCACGGTGGAAACCACCAAGGCCGGGCTCGACACCGTCTCCATCGGCGTGCGGCTGGACAACCGCCTGCTCGACGACCTCGTGCTCAACGCGCAATGGGCGGTCGAGGCCGGGCTGGCCACGCCGCCGAAGGAAGACCTGCGCGCGCTGTACCGCAAGCTCATCTACGCCGACGCACTGAAGGCGGCCGCGCCCGACCGCGTCACGCTGGCCTGACGATGAACGCGCCAGCGACTGCCGCGCCGCCCGCCGTGCGGGTGCGCGATGCCTCGAAGCTCTATGCGTCCTCGGGCGGCGAGCTCAACTGGGCCATGACCGGCGTCGACCTCGACATCGGCGATGGCGAGTTCGTCTGCGCCATCGGCCCCAGCGGCTGCGGCAAGACCACGCTGCTGAACACCATCGCGGGCTTCATCCAGCCCACCACCGGCACGGTGACGGCCGGTGGCCGGCGCGTGAGCGGGCCGGGCGCCGACCGGGGCGTGGTGTTCCAGGAGTACGCGCTGTTCCCGTGGCTCACGGCGCGCAGCAACATCGAGTTCGGGCTGAAGATGCAGGGACTCGACGCGAAGGCACGCCGCCGGCGCGCCGACGAGCTGCTTGCGCTCACGGGGCTGTCGCATGCGGCCACGCGCTATCCGGTCGAGCTCTCGGGCGGCATGCGCCAGCGCATTGCGGTGGCCCGCGCGCTGGCCACGCAGCCGAAGGTGCTGCTGATGGACGAGCCCTTCGCCGCCATCGACGCACTGACCCGCACCAGCCTGCAGCGCGAGCTGCTGCGCATCTGGCAGGAGCTGAAGCTGTCGGTGTTCTTCATCACCCACAACATCGAGGAGGCCGTGTTCCTCGCACAGCGCGTGGTGGTGATGAGCGCGCATCCGGGCCGCATCCGCGAGATCGTCGACATCGACCTGCCGTACCCGCGCGACCGCGCCGACCCGGCGTTCGGCGAGCTGTATGCGCGCATCGGTGCGGCATTCGCGCAGACCGACGAGGCTTCCGCATGAGCGCCGCCCTGGACGACCTTCGCCGGCTCGACGCCGCACCGCGGCCGGACGCTGCCCTCGACCGCCGCCAGGCCATCGAGCAGGACTTTCGCCGCGAGCAGCAGGCGCAGCGCCGGCGCGGCCGGCAGCGCCAGCTGCTGCTGGGCGTGGCCGGCGTCATCGCCTTCCTGCTGGCCTGGGAGATCGCGCCGCGCGTGGTGCCCGGCGTCAACCCCAAGATGTTCCCGCCGCCGTCCCAGGTGGCCGGCGTGCTGGTGGACATGACATTCCGCACCGGCGAGATCTGGCCGCACGTGGGCGCGAGCCTGCTGCGCGCGCTCTGGGGTTTCCTGCTGGGAGCGACCTTCGGCGTGGCGGCGGGCGTGCTGACCGGTCGCAACGCCACGCTGCGGCAGATCACCGACCCGGTGCTGCACGGCCTGCGCGCCATTCCGGCCATCGCCATCGTGCCGCTGGCCATCGTGTGGTTCGGGCTCGGCGACCTGTCGAAGGTGATGCTGATCGCCTGGGGGGCGTTCTTTCCGGTCTGGGTCAACACCTTCATCGGCGTGCGCGACATTCCGGTGGTCTACCTGCGCTCGGCCGCGGCGCTGGGTGCGAGCCCGTTCGCGACCATGGTGCAGGTGGCGCTGCCCGCCGCGCTGCCCTTCGTGTTCGCGGGCCTGAGGCAGGCCACGGCGGTGTCCTTCGTGGTGCTGGTGGCCGCCGAACTGGTGGGTGCGGAGCAGGGCCTGGGCTTCCTGATCTCGTTCGCGCACCTGGTGTTCCGCGTCGACATCATGTTCGTCGGCCTGCTGTACCTCGGCGCCATCGGCTTCCTGGCCGACCAGCTGTTCGCATGGCTGCTGCACCGCTTCTTCCCATGGTATGGCGCCGATGCAAGACGCTGAGCTGATCTTCGAGAACGGCCAGGTGCTGACCATGGTGCCGGGCGCGCCGCCCGCGCAGGCCGTGGCGCTCGCGCAGGGCCGTGTGCTGGCCACCGGCAGCAATGCCGGGGTGGCGCGCACGCGCGGACCCGGCACGCAGGTGGTCGACCTGGCGGGCCGCACGCTGGTGCCGGGCCTCATCGACGCGCACGCGCACATGGAGCGCGAAGGCCTGAAGACGCTGCGCCCCAGCCTGGCGCATGCAAGGAACATCGCCGACGTGCTCGCCGTCGTCGCGGCCGAGGCGGCGCGCCTGCCGCGTGGCGCGTGGATCGTCACCATGCCCGTGGGCCAGCCGCCGTTCTATTTCGGCGGGCCGTCGAACCTCGCCGAGGGCCGCATGCCCGACCGCCACGAGCTCGACGCGGTCGCGCCCGACCACCTCGTGTACATCCCGGGCCTGTTCGGCAACTGGGGCGTGCCGCCGGGGCACAGCGCGCTCAACAGCCGCGCGCTGGCGCTGCACCGCATCGACGACACCACCTGCCCGGACTGCAGCGGCCTGCAGATCGAGCTGGGTCCGGACGGGCAACCCAACGGCGTGATCGTCGAGACCAACAAGCGCCCGCTGGTGGAGTTCTCGGTGCTCACACAGGTGCCGGCCTTCGGCTTCGACGACCGGCTCGAGGGCCTGCGCCGCTCGCTGCCGCTGTACCACGCCTGCGGCACCACCAGCATCTACGAAGGCCATGGCTCGTCGCCAGAGACCATCGCCGTGTACCGCCGTCTGTGGGAAGAGGGCGGCCTCACCATGCGCACGCGCCTGTGCGTGAGCCCGACCTGGTCGAACGTGACCGAAGCGCGGCTGGCCATGCGCGACTGGCTTTCCCATGCGCGCGGGCGCGGCACCGGCGACACGATGCTCTCGGTCAGCGGCGTCTACATCGGCCTGGGCGGCGACAAGGCCGCGGCCAGCGCGGTGCGCCGGGCGCTGCCCAACACCGGCTGGATGGGCTTCGTCGAGTGGGCCAACCGCATCGAGGACTTCAGCGACTACGCCTGGCTCGCCGCCGAGCACGACCTGCGCGTGCACAGCGTGGTGGTCGACCGGCTGGCCGAAGTGCTCGACGTGTTCGAGGCCATCGACGCGCGCTTTCCGCTGGCAGGACGGCGCTGGGTGGTGGAGCACGTGGGCCACGTCACCGCGCAGGACATCGCGCGCGTGAAGCGGCTGGGCCTGATGGTCACGAGCATCCCGTTCTACATGCTGTGGAAGAACGGTGCCGCACGGCTGGCCGACGAAGCGCGGCACGGCAGCTTCCTGCCGCAGCGGGACCTGCTCGAGGCCGGCCTGCCGCTGGCCGCCGGCAGCGACAATATTCCCGTGAGCCTGTTCACGGCCGTGTGGGCCTCCGTGGCTCGGCAGGAGCGCACCACCGGCCGCGTCATCGGCCCTGCGCAGTCGCTCGACCGGCTGCAGGCGTTGCAGACCGTCACCCGCAACGGCGCGTTCCTGAGCTTCGAGGAAGACCGCAAGGGCACGCTGGCGCCGGGCCACTGGGCCGACATTGCGGTGCTGAACGCCGACCCGCTCGGCGTGCCGGTCGACGAACTCGCGCACATCCGCGCCGAGCTGACGCTGGTCGGCGGGCGCGTGGTGCACGGCCAACCCCCGACAGACCGCATTTCCCTACCTTCTTCATGAGTTCCATCGGCACCGACATTCCCCTGGCCGGGCTCGCACTGCGCGCTCCGGCGTCCGTGCGCGCGGCATCGTCCTCGTCCATCGGCAGCCGCATCGACATCCGCGGCCTGAGCCGCCGCTTCGGCCGCTTCACCGCGGTGGACAACGTCGACCTGCAGATCGAGCCGGGCGAGTTCGTGACCCTGCTGGGCCCGAGCGGCAGCGGCAAGACCACGCTGCTGGGCGCCATCGCGGGCTTCGCGGCGGTGGACGAGGGCGACATCCTGGTCGACGGCCGTTCGGTGCGCCGCGTGCCGCCGCACAAGCGCGGCTTCGGCATGGTGTTCCAGCACTACGCGCTGTTCCCGCACATGACGGTCGAGCAGAACGTCGGCTTTCCGCTGCGCATGGCCGGGCTGGGCCGCGCCGAGAGTGCGCGCCGCATCGGCGAGACGCTGGAGCTGCTGCACCTGGGCGAGTTCGCGCAGCGGCTGCCCGCGCAACTGAGCGGCGGCCAGCAGCAGCGCGTGGCCATCGCGCGCGCCATCGTGCGCCGGCCGCCCGTGGTGCTGATGGACGAACCGCTGAGCGCGCTCGACCGCCGGCTGCGCGAGGCCATCCAGATCGAGATCCGCGAGCTGCACCGCACGCTGGGCACCACCATCGTCTTCGTCACGCACGACCAGGGCGAAGCGCTGGCACTGAGCGACCGCATCGCGGTGCTCGACAAGGGGCGCATCGTGCAGGTGGGCTCGCCGGGCGCGCTCTACCGCCAGCCCGGCAACGAGTTCGTGGCGCGTTTCGTGGGCGAGTCGAACCTGCTCGACGCGCGCGTGCTGCGCTCGCACGGCGACACGGTCGTCCTGCAGGCCGACGGCACGCACAGCTTCGAGGCCCGCCATGTCGGTGCCTCGCTGGCCGCGGGCCGGCAGGTCAAGGTGCTGGTGCGTCCGGAGCGCATCGCACGCGTGGCGCCCGGCACCGCGGGCGCGCTCGCGGCGACCGTCGAGTCGACCGTGTTTCTCGGCGAAATCCTGCGCGTCGATGCCGTGCTGCCCGGTGGCGCCAGGGTGCAGATGCGCTGCCTCGACCCGCGCGACGGGCGGCTGCCGGCCATCGGCGAGACCGTGCACCTCGCCTGGCAGGCGGGCGACGCCTGGGTGCTGGCGTGAGGGCAGCAGCCACCGTTGAAGCGCCGCGCCGGGCACGCATCGACCTGCGCGATCCGGCGTGGCTGCTGGCGCCGGTGCTGGCGTTCTTCGCCTTCTTCTACGTGGTGCCGCTGGCCGACCTGCTGCACCTGAGCGTGGCGGGCGATGCCGGGCTGTCGTATTACGCGCGGGTGTTCGAAGTGCCGCTGTACCGGGAGTCGCTGGTGCGCACCTTCGGCATCGCGGCGGCGGTGGCTGCGCTGTGCGCGCTGTTCGGCTATCCGACCGCGCTGCTCATCCATCGCGCGCGCGGCACATGGAAATTGGTGCTGACGGCGGCGGTGGTGCTGCCGTACTTCATCTCGGTGCTGATCCGCACCTATTCGTGGATGGTGCTGCTCGGGCGCAACGGCCCCATCAACAAGCTGCTGCTGTCGCTCGGCGTCGTCGATGCGCCGCTGCCGCTCATCTTCAACCGCGCCTCGGTGCTCATTTCCATCGGCGCGGTGCTGCTGCCGCTGATGGTGCTCACCGTGGGCGGCAGCCTGGCGCGCATCGATCCGCTGGTGCAGCGCGCCGCCACGGCCAGCGGGGCAGGGCCGCTGGCCGTCTTCTGGCGCGTGCTGTTCCCGAAGACGCTGCCGGGCCTGCTGGCAGGCCTGCTGCTGGTGTTCATCTCGGCGCTGGGCTTCTTCATCACGCCGTCGCTGCTGGGCGGTCCGGCCGACCAGATGTTCGCGATGCACATCACGCAGCAGGCGGACTTCCTGGCCAGCGGCGGTTTCCTGCAGTCGCTGGCCGCCGTGCTGCTGGCGGTGACATTGCTGGTGGTGGCGGTGGCGGCGCGCTTCCTGGGGCTGGAGTTCATCTGGGGCGGGCAGCGGGCAGGCAGGCCGCTGCGCGACGCGGCGCCGGGCCGGCTCGCCCCGTGGCGCCGCGCGGTGCTCGGCCGGGCTGCGGACTTTGTCGGCTGGCCGCTGCTGCGCGCGCTCGGCGCGGTGCCGGCATGGCTGGGTGCGCTGGTGTCGGGTGCGCTCGCCGCGGTTGCGTTCCTGGCCTTGCTGCTGCCCATCGCCATCGCGGCGCTCATCTCGTTCAGCGATTCGGCCTACATGCGCTTTCCACCGCCGGCGTATTCGCTGCGCTGGTACGAGAAGTTCCTGGCCGACCCGGCCTGGATGGCTTCGCTCGGCACCTCGGTGGCGGTCGGGCTGCTGGCCGCGGCCCTCTCGGTGGTGCTCGGCACGGCCGCCGCCTTCGGCCTCGTGCGGTCTTCGCTGCGCGGCAAGTCGGCATGGATGACCTTCCTCGTGAGCCCGCTGATCGTGCCCGGCGTGGTGCTGGGCTTGTCGCTCTACAGCCTGTTCCTGCGTGCCGATCTCGCGGGCAGCATCTTCGGGCTGGCGGCGGCGCATGCGGTCGGCGGCATTCCGCTGGTGCTGGTGATCGTCGCGGCCAGCCTGCAGGCGGTGGACACGCGGCAGGAGCAGGCCGCCGCGGTGCACGGCGCATCGCCGCTGCGCGTGTTCCGGTTCGTCACGCTGCCGGCCATCCGGCCGGGCGTGCTGGCGGCGTCGTTCTTCGCCTTCCTGCATTCCTTCGACGACCTCGTGCTGTCGATGTTCCTGAGCGGTGCCCGCATGACCACGCTGCCGCTGCGGCTGTGGGGCAACGTCAACTACAAGCTCGACCCCGTGCCCGCCGTAGTCGCCACCTTCGAGGTCGGGCTGATCGTGGCCGGCCTGTTCCTCGCGCGCTCGGCGTGGGCCGCGCGCCAGCCGCACTGACCCGTTGGCGGTCACGTTTCCTGTTTCCCTTGTCATCGAAGAAAGAAAGCATCCGAATGAAGCAACACACTTCCTCCCGCCCGCTGCAGACGCTGGTTGCGCTGGCGATCGCGCTCGGCAGCGCCTGCGGCGCGGGCGCGGCCTGGAGCCAGTCGAAGGAGGTCGTCACGCAGGACCCGGGCGGCACCTATGGCGAGAACCTGCGCCGGCTCGTGTACGACCCCTTCACCAAGGAAACCGGCATCAAGGTGCTCACCGTGCAGGAGGCGCGCGGCGGCCCGCGCGTCAAGGCGCAGGTGGAGGCGAAGCGCACCGAGTGGGACCTGAGCTTCATCTTCGACCAGGAGGTACGCCAGCTCGACCCCTACCTGGCCGAGATCGACTACCGGAAGCTCTCGCCCGAGGCGCAGAAGACCGTCGCCTCGCTGCCCAAGGAGGCGGTGCGCCCCAAGGGCGTGGCGCTGCAGGTGATCGGCGTGGCACTGGTCTACAACAAGGAGGCGTTCCCGTCGAAGAAATACCCGAAGACCTGGGCCGACTTCTGGAACGTGAAGGACTTTCCGGGCAAGCGCTGCCTGCCGCAGTGGTCGCGCTTCGTGTTCGAGTCGGCGCTGCTGGCCGACGGCGTGCCGGCCGACAAGCTCTATCCGATCGACTTCGACCGCGCGCTGCGCAAGATCGCGGAGATCAAGCCGCACGTGGTCAAGTGGTGGCTGACCAACTCGCAGGCGCCGCAGCTGCTGCTCGACGGCGAGGCTTCTGCCTGCCTGTCGTACACCGGCCCGGTTGCGCGGCTGAAGAAGGAAGACGCCAACGCGCCGCTCGAGCTGACCTGGGACCAGGCCTTCACCTACTACGACTTCTTCTCCATCCCGAAGGACGCACCGCACCACGACGCCGCGCTCAAGCTGCTGTCGTACCGCCTCGATGCGGCGCGCGCCGCCCGCGTGGCCGAGGCCACCAGCGTGGCGCTGCCGTCGCCGCGCGTCTACGAGGCGGCCGACCCGAAGCTGCGCGACTACTGGACCAACGCGCCCGAAGTCGAGAAGAAGGCCATCAAGTGGAACGCCGACTTCTGGGGCGCCAAGGCACCGGACGGCACCACGAACGAGGAGTATGCGCAGCAGAAGCTCAACCAGCTGCTGGCCCGCTGAGCTCGCGCTCAGCGCGTTCCGCTCGGGCAGGCAGGCAGATCAGGCGGGCGCCGCCACGGCTTCCGGCTGACTGACTGCCGCGTACCGGCGCACCTGCTGCGCCAGGTAGCGCCCGTACTTGCCGGCCGACAGCGCATCGGCCGGGTCCAGCGCCGGCGGGCTGCCCGGTGGACCGCCGTTTTGCGCCATCAGGCCCATGAAGGAGGCCAGGCGGTTGGTGCCGTCGGTCTGGTGCGGCAGCTCGTTCCAGTTGAGCCACGTCATGCCGTGCTGCGCCGCCAGCAGGTTGAAGTAGGCGAGCGTGTGCAGTTTGTCGCCGCTCGGGCTGCCGCTGATGGTGAACCCGCCCGCGAACTTGCCGACCCAGCCGCGGCCGTACCAGATGCCCGCCGTGGCATCGGCAAAGGCTTTGAACGGTGCGGCCGCGCCGCCCATGAAGGTGGGCGAGCCGAACACGATGGCGTCGGATGCGCTCAATGCCTCGAGCACCGCGTCATCCTGCCAGCGGCCCTTGTCGATCTGCTCGCCGGTGATGCGCAGCAGCTTCACCTGCACGTCGGTTACCGAGGCCGCGCCTTCGCCGATGGCCTGTGCCAGCAGGTCGGTGGTGCCGGTGCCCGAAAAGAAGACGACAGAGAGCGTCGACACGGTGGATGCGGCAGTGGTGCGGCTCATGCTGCGGCTCCGCGGGCCGGGCTGGCGCCCACCTGGTTGAACCAGCCGAACCAGTCTTCCAGGTGCCAGGTGTGCGTGAGGCGTCCGTCGGCGATGCGGTGGAATTCGTGGATGGCGATTTCGAACGGCTTGCCGCTGGGCGCCACCCCGAACCATTCGCCGGTGTGCACGCCCGTGATGGTGGCGCGCACCGCCGCACGGCCCGGCACGCCGATCAATTCGTGCACGGTGATGCGCAGGTCCGAAAAGGCGGCCCGGAAGGCCACCACCATCGGCTTGATGCCTTCGCGGCCGGGCCCCTGGCCGGGCGCGAGCGGCACGTCGTCCCAATCTTCGGCGAGCACCTCGTCGAGCAGGTCGGTGTCGCCTTCGCTGAAGGCGCGGTACAGGGTTTCGACGGCGTGCCGTTCTACGGCGGAAAGGCCGGCGACGAGCGCCGGCACGGCGTTGGTTTCAGTGGTGTGTGAGTTCATGCCGCCAGCGTAAGAATTCGGCGGCCATAAGTAAAATCGATTGACGGTATGTGAGAGCATTCGTCCCATGGATTTACATGGCATCGACCTCAACCTGCTCGTCGCCTTCGACGCGTTGCTCGCCGAGCGCAGCGTGACCCGCGCGGGCGCCCGCATCTACCGTTCGCAACCGGCGGTGAGCGCCGCGCTGGCCAGGCTGCGCCTGCTGCTGAAAGACGAGCTGTTCGTACGCGGCCCCAACGGGCTGCAGCCCACGCCGCGCGCGCTCGACATCGGCGAGCCGCTGAGCCAGGCGCTGGCCGAGATCCAGCGCATCCTGCAGTTCACCCAAGCCTTCGATCCGGGTTCGTCGCCGGCCACCTTCACCATCGCGCTGTCGGAGCATCCGGCGTTCGTGCTGCTGCCGCGGCTCATCGCCTTCCTGGCCGAGGCCGCGCCGCAGGTGGACCTGCGCGTGCGCAGCTTCACCGCGCGCGACGACGCGGTGGCGCTGCTCGATGCGGGGGAGGTCGACCTGGCGGTCGGCGTGCCGCCCACGTCGCCGTCGGGGCGCATCCTGACGCAGCCGCTGTTCGAGGAACGCTTCGTGTGCGTGATGCGCAAGGGCCATCCGGCCGCCAAGGTGCCGCTGACGCTCGATGCCTTCGTCGAGCTCACGCACCTGCTGGTGTCGCCCGAGAACGAGCGCTTCGGGCTGGTCGATGCGCAGCTTGCGCAGCAGGGGCTTCAGCGACGGCTCGGGCTCACGTTGCCGCACATGTACGCGGCGCCCATGCTGGTCGCGCACTCCGACATGGTCGCGACGCTGATGCACGGCGCGGTGCTGGCATCGGGCTACGGGGGCGAGCTGTGCGTGCAGCCGCCGCCGCTGGCGCTGGCCCCGGTGCCCTTCGTGATGGCCTGGCACCGGCGCAACGACGCACACCCGGCGCAGCGCTGGCTGCGCGACAGCGTGGCCGGCTTGCCGGGGTTGGGCCTGGGGCACCTTGCCCCACCCGTTCCACTCACTCCAGCGTGAACCCGATCTTCAGCGACACCTGCCAGTGCGCCACCTTGCCCTCGACCACATGGCCGCGCGTTTCCGTCACGGTGAACCACTGGATGTTGCGCACCGTTTCGTGCGCCTTGGCGATGGCGGTCTGCACGGCGTCTTCGATGCCGGTGGGCGACGAGCCGGTGAGTTCGAGGGTCTTGTAGACGTGGTTGGACATGGGAGCGTCTCCTTCAGGGGGGTGAAAAAAAGGCGGCAGGCAAAAACATCGTAGTCCTGTTGCGCTAATGGACGAAGCCGCCCTTGACGAAGCGCACCGGCTCGGCGTCCATGCGGGCGATGAGGGCACCGAGTCCGTCGGGCTGCAGGGGCAGGGGTTTTGAATCCACGCGCGCGGGCGCGTCGGTACGGCACAGCAGGTCGTCGTCGCTCCATTCGTTCTTGCCGGGCTCGCCGCGCGCGCGCAGCCAGCCATCGCGGTCGACGATGAGCTGCGTGCCCGCGAGCTGGTCGGTCGCGGCGATGAGCGAGAAGGCCGACCATGCGGCGGGCGCGTCGGCCACGCAATCACCGGTTTGAGCATTGCCGGCGTGGGCATCGCCAGCCTGCGCGTTCGGCTTCAGAAACACCGTGACCATGCGCGGGTCTTCGAGCAGGGGTTGCCCGCCACCGGCCGCCACGATGCGCAGGCGCTGACCGCGCCAGCTGCTCAGCATGCGCCGCGGCTTGCCCTTGCATTGCACGGCCACGTCGGGCGGCGCGATGGGCTGCGTCCACAGGCCGGCCGCGCGCAGGCTTTCTCCGGCGCCCTGGGCCTTCATGAAATCGATGAGCGCCCAGGCGTCTTCGTCGCGCAGCGCGGGACCGAAGCCGGGCATGGTGACGGCGCCGCGCCGGTCGCGCACGCCGTTCAGCACGTGCCACAGCACGTCGCCATCGGCGCGCCGCCACAGCAGCGGACCGGCAAGGTTGGGCGGCCACACGGGCTGCGCGGCGGCCAGCGGGCCCTGGCCCTTGCCGTCGGTGCCGTGGCAGGCCACGCACTGGGCGGCATACAGCACGCGGCCCCGGTCGATGCTGGCGGCGGTGAAGCCCGTGGGCGATTGCTGGAAGCTGGTCGGGTAGGCCGGCGCCAGCACCACGTTGGCCTCGGGCCAGGGCGCCAGCACCACCAGCAGCATGGTCAGCGCCACCAGCCACAGCCGGCGGCGGCGCCACAGCAGGGCCAGCAGCAGCACCACGAATGCCACGGCAAGCACCACCACCGTCAGCCCGAGGCGCCTCGCCTGGCCCAGGTCGATCAGCAGGTTCTCGCCCGACAGCCGGTGGTCCCACGGCCACGCCGGCTGGCCATGCACCTGCACCACCAGCCCCAGCGCATCGAGCACGCGCAGCAGTTGCAGTTGCGCCCCCTGCAGCAGGCCGATCAGCAGGTTGAGCCAGTCGGCCTCGGGAACGCCGCCCATGTCACCAGGTGGCGTCGAGCCCGAGGTGCTTGAGCGCTTCGTGCCGCAGCGCGGCCAGCCGTGCGTCGCCGCGGTGGCGCGGGTAGGGCAGGTCGACCGCGATCTCCGCCGCGATGCGCGCCGGCCGGTCGCTCAGCACTATCACGCGATTGGCGAGGAACAGCGCCTCCTCCACGTCGTGCGTCACCAGCAGCGCCGAGAAGCCCGCGCGCTGCCAGAGGTTGACCAGCTCGCTCTGCATGGCGATGCGCGTGAGCGAGTCGAGCTTGCCCAGCGGCTCGTCGAGCACCAGCAGTTGCGGGTCGTTCACCAACGCGCGCGCCAGCGCCACGCGCTGCGCCATGCCGCCCGAGAGATGGTGCGGAAAGGCCTTGGCGAACTCGGTGAGGCCCACGATCCTGAGCGCTTCGTCGACGCGCGCACGCTGCTCCCGGAGCACGCCGCGCGCCTGCAGGCCGAGCG
Source organism: Variovorax paradoxus (assembly GCF_902712855.1). Lineage (NCBI taxonomy): Bacteria > Pseudomonadati > Pseudomonadota > Betaproteobacteria > Burkholderiales > Comamonadaceae > Variovorax > Variovorax paradoxus. The sequence continues at coordinate 3,413,737 of NZ_LR743507.1, read as the reverse complement.
CCACGTTGTCCCACACGCTGCGCCACGGATAGAGCGTCGGGTCCTGGAACACGACGATGCGCGACGGGTCGGGCCTCGTGATGGGTTCGCCGTTCTGCACGATCGTGCCGGTGGTGGCGGGCTCGAGGCCGGCCACGAGGCGCAGCAGCGTCGACTTGCCGCAGCCGCTCGGCCCCAGCAGCGCCACGAACTCGCCGGGGCGCACCTGCAGGTCGACGCCGTCGAGCACCTGCAGCACGCCGCCGGACACCTCGAACCAGTGGCTCACGCCGCGGATGTCGATCTGCGCGCCCGCGGTGGCCTTCGGCGGCGAGCCGGAAGAGAGAGCGGCGTTCACCATTTGACGGTTCCCTTCTGCCACGACAGCACGCGGTCGCGGACCTTGAACAGCAGCGTGATGAGTCCCGAGCACAGCGCAGCCATGACGAACAGCGCCGCATACATGTTGGCGTAAGCAGCCCAGCCCTGTGCCCACTGCAGGTACCAGCCCAGGCCGGCCTTCACGCCCATCATCTCCGCGGTGATCAGCACCGAGAACGACGCGCCCAGGCCCATGAACAGGCCGACGAACACCTGCGGCAGGGCGGCGGGAATGGCCACGCGCAGCACCAGGAAGCGCTCCGACGCGCCGAGCGTGCGCGCCACGTCGTAGTAGCTCTTGTGCACCGAAGCCACGCCCGACCAGGTCAGCACCGCCACCGGGAAGAAGGTGGCCAGCCCGACGAGAAACACCGCCGCCACATAGCTCGACGGCGCGAAGAAGAAGGCCAGCGGCAGCAGCGCAGACGCGGGCACCGGCCCCAGGAAGCGCAGCAGCGGATGCACCCAGTACCCCGCGATGCGCGACCAGCCGATCGATACGCCCGTGAGGAAGCCCGCGAGCGCGCCGAGCACGAAACCGTTGGCCAGCAGGCGCAGCGAATACGCGGTCGAGAGGCCCAGCCGCTGCCAGTCTTCGTGCACCACGTCGATCAGGCTCTGCGGCGGCGCGAAGAAGGGCGAGGGCAGCACGCCGAGCTTGGCGGTGGCGGCCTCCCACACCGCGAACACCACGGCGAGCGCCACCAGCCACTGTCCTGCGGGCCGCAGCGCATGCGACAGCCTGCCGGCGCGGGTGCCGAGCAGCCCGAGCGCGAACAACAGTGCGGCAACCGCCAGCGTGGCGATGCCGAACTCTTCAGTGAAGGCCCAGTCGCTGAAGCCGGCCGACTTGTTGGGCCACAGCAGCGTGAGCAGGCCCAGCCCGAGCCAGGCGGCGGATGCGAGCAGGCCCGCGGGCCAGACGCCCGAGGGAACGGCAGCGTGCAGCGCGGGCGCGACCGGGGCGGCAGTCTGCGGCGCCGGCGCGCGCGGCCTGGGCGCGGGTGCGGGCAGGGGTGCTTCGGCATGACGCGCTCCCAGGGCGTCTAGTACCTGTCCGGCGGTCGTCATGCCAGCACGTCCAGCGACACGTGGTTGGCGAACCGGGCCACGTCTGTGCTCTTCTTCAGGATGCCCGCATTGCGGAAGTCGGAGGCGAAGACCTCGACCTCGTTGCGCAGCGCCCTGCCGGCGGGGTGGTGCTTGTAGGTGAGTTCGCCCAGCAAGCGCTGGAGGTCCTCGAGCGGCACCTTGGGTGCGTATTTCGAATAGATCTTCGCGGCCTCGTTCGGGTTTTCCGACACGTAGTCCGACGCCTGTGCCAGCGCGCGCACGACCGCAGCGGCGCGCGGCTTGTCGTTGCGCGCCAGCTCGCCGCGCGCACCGACGATGCAGCACAGCCGCTCGGCGTATTCGCCCTTGGCGCTGTTCGCGAGTTCGGTGAACACGCCGGGGTTGCGCTTCTCGATCAGGAACACGTTCGGGTCGCCGTCGGCAATCACCTGGATCTCGCCTTTCTTCACCGCCACGTCGAGCAGGTCGGCGGGGTACACGCGCCAGTCGACATCCTTGTCGATGTCGATGCCCTTCTTCGCGAGGTGGATCGCATAGAACTGCCTGGCCGGGCTGTTCTGGTCGGACACGCCGATGGTCTTGCCCTTCAGGCTGGCCACGTCGGACGTGACGCCCGACGCCTTCGCGCCGATCAGCCGGAGGCAGCCGCCATGCACGCTGCCGACCACCTTCACGTCGAAGCCCGCTTCCAGCGGCTTCACCCAGCGATGGATGAGCCCCACGCCCACGTCGGCCTTGGCGGTCGCCAGCGCCTCGAGCATCTGGTCGGACGAGCCTGCCCAGTTGAGCAGTTCGACGTCGAGGCCGTTCTTCTCGAAGAAGCCGCGTTCCAGCGCCACCGGCACGGGCGCCAGGCAGAAGCCCGCCTGGCTCCAGGCGAAGGTGAGCTTGCGGGGTTGCGACCATGCCGACGCGCCAAGGAGCGCGGCAGAGCCGACCACCGCGGCAGCGGCGCCGGCCTGCAGCACGCTGCGGCGCGACGGCGGCAAATGATCGAGCGGAACGTTCATCGGGCTTCTCCACCGGAGTATTGGAAGCACCGAGTGTTGGCGCGCGGTGCGTGCGCGGCCAACGAATGAATGCGGCTATGGATATGCGCGCGGCTGCTTTTCCGTGAACGGTCCGAAGCTCTCGACGAGGAACTCGACGATGGCCTGCACGCGTGCGGTGCGGCCCTTGCGGCTGGGCACCAGCAGCGTGACAGGTGCGCTGTCGAACAGCCAGCCGGGCAAGACGCGCACCAGCGTTCCGCGTGCCACCGCCTCGGCCGCGTCCCATTCGGAGCGCAGCACCAGGCCCATGCCGTTCTCGGCCCATTGCCGCGCGACGGCGCCATCGTTGGTCACGTAGGCGGGCGAGATGCGCAGGGTCTCGCGTGCGGCCGCGCGCGCGCCGGGGCCGGCGCTGGCCTTTGCCCTCGCCGGGCGAAGGTGCCACAGCGTCACGTCTTCGTCGTTCTCCCGGATGCAGATGCAGTCGTGCGCCATCACGTCGCGCGGCACGCGGGGGGTGCCGCGCAGCCGCAGGTAGTCAGGGCTGGCGCACAGCCAGCGCTCGTTGGCGCTGAGCGTGCGCGCGACCCAGGACGAGTCGCGCACCGTGCCGATGTGGATCACCGCGTCGGCGTCGTGCCTGTCGGGCCAGGGCGTTTCGCGCAGGTCGAGCTGCATGTGCAGGCCCGGATGCAGCCGCGCGAAGCGCGCCAGCATCGGCGCGATGTACTGCCGGCCGTAGCCGAAGGGCGCCGCGATGCGCAGCGTGCCGGTCAGCCGCCGGTCGTCGCGCTGCATCGACTCGCGCAGCCCTTCGATCTGTCCGAGCAGCGCGGCCGCCTCGCGCGCGAAACGTTCACCCTCGGGCGTGAGGCTGAGCCGGCGCGCGGTGCGCGTGGCCAGCGAAAGCCCGAGCGCGGTCTCGAGCTTGCGCAGCCGCATCGAGAGCGCTGGCGGCGTCACGTCGAGCGCACGCGCCGCGGCGCTCAGCGAAGGCTCGCGCAGCAGGGCGGCCGCGAGCCGCATGTCCTCGATCTGGATCATTAATCTCTGCTTAACGATTGATGTGCCTGCATTGAAGCACAGGCAGGGTCATGAGACGTACAGTCCGCTGCCATGCACGCTCCCGATACCAAGGGCGAAACCCCTCCTGGAAGAGACCACGACATGAACGACGCCGACACCCTTGCCACCCTCGACACCCCCGCCGCGCTCGTGGAACGAGCGCGCATGCAACGCAACATCGCACGCATGCAGCAGCGCATGGACGCGCTCGGCGTACGCTTCCGCCCGCACGTGAAGACGAGCAAGTGCATCGAGGTGGCCCGTGCGCAACGCGACGCCGGCGCGCAGGGCATCACGGTGTCCACGCTGAAGGAGGCCGAGCAGTTCTTCGCGCAGGGCTTCACCGACATCCTCTATGCGGTCGGCATGGCGCCGCACCGGCTGCAGCATGCGATGGAACTGCGCCGGCGCGGCTGCGCGCTGGGCATCGTCACCGACGGGGTCGAGGCGGCGCGCGCGATCGCCGGGTTCGGCAAGCTCCACGGCGAAGCCTTCGAGGTGCTGATCGAGATCGACACTGACGGCCACCGCTCCGGCATTCGCCCGGAAGAGGACGCGCTGCTCGACGTGGCGCGCGTGCTGCATGAAGGCGGCATGCGCCTGCGCGGCGTGATGACGCACGCGGGCTCCAGCTACGAACTCGACACGCCCGACGCCTTGCGCGCCATGGCCGAGCAGGAGCGCGCCGGCTGCGTGCGCGCGGCGCAGCGCCTGCGCGACGCAGGCCTGCCGTGCGACGTGGTCAGCGTCGGCTCCACGCCCACGGCGCTGATGGCCCAGGCGCTCGACGGCGTGACCGAGGTGCGCGCCGGCGTGTACGTGTTCTTCGACCTGGTGATGCGCAACGTCGGCGTTTGCAGCGAGGACGAGATCGCGCTGAGCGTGCTCACCACGGTCATCGGCCACCAGGCCGAGAAGGGCTGGGCGATCGTCGACGCGGGCTGGATGGCGATGAGCCGCGACCGCGGCACGCAGAAGCAGAAGCGCGACTTCGGCTACGGCCAGGCCTGCACCGCAGACGGCACCGTGCTCGAGGGCTACGTGCTCGGTGGAGCGAACCAGGAGCACGGCATCCTGTCACGCGAGGGTGCGGCGGAGACGGACATCGTTGCGCGCTTTCCCATCGGCACGCGGCTGCGGATCCTGCCCAACCATGCCTGCGCCACCGGCGCGCAGTTTCCGCAGTACCACGCGGTGTCGGAACAAGGCCGGCTGGAAACCTGGGACCGCTTTCACGGCTGGTGACGCAGGCCCCGCGCCGTGCGTGCGCGGGCATCAAACGGCGACGGCCGGGATGCGCGAGCACCCCGGCCGTCTGACCATGTGGCGAGCCGAACCTTGGAGAAGAAGCACGCCCCGTGGCTGACGGGACTATAGACCTCGGCCGCGCGCCTGGGCAGGTCCCCGATGCCGCCTCGCGTGCCGGCAAGCCTTTCGTGCGCCGGTGACCGGACGCACGTTTGGTGCGTATAGGGCACCACGGTGATCCCGTTCGCGTGCCTACCGCTTCACGGACCCCGTCCCTACGATGAACGGCATGCGGCTTTCCGCCGCGATCCGGGCCCGACAACCGCGCGTGTTGAACGGCCTCCGCTGCCAGCCGCATGGCTGGCTTCGCCCGGGCAATCGGGCCGTTTTTCTGGAGATTCCACGATGTTTTCCGTCAACAACAACAACCTTCCGCCCGGCTGCCAGCCCAGCGAGATCGTTCCGTCCCGCTATGCGGTGGAGGTCGGCGATATCGACGCGCTGGTGGTCAGCGACGGGGTGCTGCCGCTGCCCACGAAGACATTGGCCACCAATGCCGATCCCGTCGACCTGGCGAACTGGCTGGACCACATGTTCATGCCGCCGGATGCCTTCGACTGGCCGCTGAACGTGATGGTCGCCCGCAGCGGCGAGCAGACCATCCTGATCGACGCCGGGCTGGGCGGCCAGTTCTCGGGCTTTCCGCGCGCCGGCCAGTTCCCGCAGCGGCTCGCGTCGGCGGGCATCGAGATCGAGTCGGTGACCGACGTGATCATCACGCACATGCACATGGACCACGTGGGCGGGTTGCTCGTCGAAGGGGTGAAGCAACGCCTGCGTCCGGACGTGCGCATCCACGTGTCGGCCGCCGAAGTCGCGTTCTGGACGGCGCCCGACTTCACCCAGACGGTGATGCCGAATCCGGTGCCGGAGGTGCTCCGCTCGACGGCCAGGAGCTTCTACGAGGTGTACCGCGACAAGCTGCGCATCTTCGAGGACAAATGCGAGGTCGCGCCCGGCGTGCACGTGCGCCTGACGGGCGGCCACACGCCGGGCCACAGCGTGGTCGACCTGGTGTCGCGCGGCGAGCGCCTCACCTTCGCCGGCGACGCCATCTTCCCCGTCGGCTTCGACCATCCCGACTGGCACAACGGCTTCGAACACGACCCCGAAGAGGCGGCCCGGGTTCGCATGGACCTCTTCCGCGAACTCGCGGAGAACGGCGGGCTCCTCGTGGCCGCCCATCTGCCGTTCCCGTCCGTCGGCCACGTGGCGGCCGATGGCGATGTCTTTCGCTGGGTTCCGGTGATCTGGGACTTCTGACGGCCCGGCCGCGCGCACGGCACCGCGAAGGGGACCGGCTGTACCGCCAAGGGTGCGGACCGGGATGTGCCGGCGTGCGGCAGGCCCTAAGATGTCGCCCCTTTCGTTACGGGGCGACGCAGCCTCACTCTCCGCCTCGCCTGCCCATGAAAAACAACCCGGCGCTCGATGGAATCCGGGCGCTGTCCATCCTTGCCGTCCTCTTCTTCCATTGCCAGGTGCCCGGGGCAGGGGGAGGATTCATCGGCCTGGACATGTTCTTCGTGCTGTCCGGCTACCTCATCACCGCGCTGCTCGCGGCGGAGCATCGTGCAGGCGGCATCGCAACCGGCCGCTTCTATGCGCGGCGGGCATTGAGGCTCTACCCGAGCCTGCTGCTGCTGATCGCGGCCTACGCGGTGCTGGCGCCGGTGTTCTGGCCGGCCGACGACCGGTGGCTCTCCGTCGGGCTCGCCGCCTTCTACATGTACGACTACGGGCTGGCCTTCGGCAAGCTGTCGTACACCATCGGCCATACCTGGTCGCTCGGCGTGGAGGAGAAGTTCTATCTGCTGTGGCCGCTGCTGCTTCCGCTGGTGCTGCGCACCCGGCGGCCGGCTGCGTGGCTGCTGGCCGCGTTCATCGTGGCGACGGCCTGGCGCTACTTCGTGGCCTTCAGGTGGGACTGGGCGCAGGCCTATTTCCGCTTCGACACGCGCATGAGCGGCATCCTGCTGGGAGCGATTGCCGCATTGACGCGGTTCACGCCGGGCAGGCTCGCGATCCTGGTGGCGTGCATCGCGCTGGCCGTCGGCCTCGCGTTGCCTTCGCTGCCGACCAGCAACCAGATCGACGCCGTCACGCTGCGCATGACCCTGGCGGAACTCGCGGCCTTCGTGCTCGTGTGCCATGCGGCGGCAAACCACAGGAGCGTCTTTCTCTCATGGCGGCCGGTCGCCTACATCGGCAGGCTGTCGTACGGCATCTATCTCTGGCACTTTCCCTTCGCGCTGCTGGTGCGCGATTCGCAGCCGACTTGGATCACGCTGGGCTCGACGATCCTGTTCTCGTTCACCATGGCGGCGATCTGCCTGCATCTGGTGGACGTGCCGATCAGGCGGTGGCGCGAAAGGTCGTGGCTGCGGCCCGCGAAGGCTGCCTGAGCTGGCCGGATCCGTGCGGCCCCCGATGGTCCGCACGCGGCTCAACGCCGCATCAGGCGTTCGTGCAGGCTTCGCGCTTCGGTCAGAGCCGTGTTCGCGACGTCCGCCGGTGCATGGCCGATGCTGTCGCCGAGCAATTCGGCGGCCTTCGCGGCGTGCTGCTCGCGGCCCGAGCCCGCCCAGAGCCTGGCCTGGCTGAGTGCCGCGCGCAGTTCCCATGCGACGGCCCCGCGCTGCCTCGCGACGTCGATGGCGCGCTGGTAGGCCTTGGAGGCCTCGGTCGCATTCCCGTGACGCTCGTGGCGCAGGCCGGCCGCACGCCAGACCTCGGGTTCGCACCACAGTCCTTCGCCGCGCTCGATGCGCATGAACAGCGCATCGTCGAGCCACTCGGGACAGAAGGTCACGAGCATTTCCTTGCGCGGCGCGTCGTATCCGGGAAGCTGCGCGGCGACAGCGAGAACGTGCTGCGCAGGTTCGCGCTCCGTATGCGCCTGAAGGCCCTGAACGAACCACTCGGCATAGCGATGCCAGCCGATCAGCCCCCTGCGCTGCGCCTCGTTCAGCATGAGCTGGGTCCACCGCCCGGCGAGTTCGAATTCGCCCGACCACAGAGCGACCGGGCAGGCGCCGTACAACGCGGAGCAGAGCGAGACGGCATTGCCGAGCTCCTCGGCGCGCGTCACGGCGTCGGTGGCCATGCGAAGGGCGGCCGTGGTCTCGCCCTGGATCCAGAGCGTGCGGCAGAGCAGCGCCTTGGCGGCAACGGTGGAGTCCGAGCCGATGTTGGCATGCGTGCGGCCCGCGGCCCGAGAGACTGCGATGGCTGCTTCGCTGTGCTGTCGCGAGGCTTCGAAGCGGCCGCAGAAGTGGTTCGCCATCGCGCTCACGCGGTGCGCAAGGATCTCCGCGGCGGGGTTCGACCACGACGCGACGACGTCCTGCAGCGTCTGCGAATGGTGCAGGGCGGCCAGGTATTCGCCGCGGAACATGTCGTGCGTGCAGCGCCCCCATCGTGCCTGCAGCTCGAGTGCCGGCACGCCGACCGCCAGTGCGCCGGCGAGCGCGCGGTCGCAGGCGACGCCGAGTTCCTCGACGTTGCCGCCCGTGTGCAGGAGCGCGCCGACCAGCACCGTGTGCAGCTGCGCCACCGCTTCCAGGTCGGGCGCCTGCTGCTGCTCGACCAGCGCGATCGCGGCGACGATGCCGTCGCGGTATTCCTCCACCTCCGACACCTGGTACCACAGGGAAGCCGATGCGGCGATGAGCGCCGCCGCGGCGCTGGCATCTGCCAGCTCCGTCAGGCAGGCCTGCAGCGCGAAGCGGACGTCGTTCAGCCGATAGGCATAGCGGGCGGCCCAGGCCTGCTCGGTCAGCGTGGGCAGCTCGCCGGTTGCCGTCTTCATGAGATCGAGCATCAGCCGCACGTGGTGCCGAAGGGCGGATGCGCGCTCGCCAGCCTGCTCAAGCAACAAGGCGGCGTAGCTTCTCGTGGTGTCGAGCATGCGGTACGGCGCCACCGGGTCGGTGCTGTCGAAGAACACGAGCGACTTGTTGGCCAGCGAGATCAGCGCGTTGAACGCGAGTTCGCCGTCCATGTCCGAGCTGACGCCGAGCGCGGAATCGACGTCGAAGCGCCCGCGGAACACCGACAGCCGCCGGAACATGCGCAGCTCGTCCTCGTCCAGCAGCGCGACGCTCCAGTCCAGCGCCGCGGCCAGCGTGCGATGGCGCAGGTGCAGCGAGCGCTTGCCGATCGCATACAGGCGCATGTGGTCGTTGAGCAGCAGCGCGAGGTCGTTCACCGACTGCACGCCCAGACGCGCCGCGACCAGCTCGATGGCCAGCGGAATGCCGTCGACCTGCTGCGCGATCCTGGCCAGCAGCGGGCCGTGAGATTCCGTGAACATGCCTGCGCCGGCGTCGCGGGCGCGCGCCACCAGCAGCTTCACGGCGGGCCAGTCCATCGCTTCTTCGAGCGTGAGTTGCTCCGCGTCGGGGAACGCGAGCGCAGGCAGCCGCAGGACGAATTCGCCCGTCACCCGAAGCACCTCGCGGCTGGTCGCGAGCACGCGCAGCCGCGGCAGTGCCGTCAGCAGGCTGGCGATCGGCTGGGGCAGCACGTCCAGCATGTGCTCGCAGTTGTCGACGAGCAGCAGCACGTCCTGCCCGAGCAGGCATCGGGTGATCGCATGCAGCGTGTCGGGCATGTCGGCGGCCACGCCCACGGCGCGCGCGAGCGTGCCGACCACGTGGTCCTGCGAGATCAGCGGCGCGAGGTCGACGAACGCGACCTGCACGCCCTGTGCGCGATGAAGGCACTCCGCCGCGCGGATCGCCACGCTGGTCTTGCCGATACCACCGGGGCCGGCGATGGTCACCAGCCGATGGTCCTCGAGCAGCGAGAGGACGCGGTCGACCTCGGCGTCGCGCCCGACCAGCTGTGTCAGGCGCGCGGGCGGCCTGATGAACTGCGGGACCCGGGCGTCGGCAGCCGGCGTCGCCGGCATCGATGCGTCGACCGCCTCATGCCGCACGCGCGCGTTGAAGCGGTAGCCCCGCAGCGGGATGTTGGAGATCCATTCCTTGCAGCCTTCCTCGGGCGCCGGCTCGCCCAGCGCCTTGCGCAGCAGCGACATGTGCACCCGCACGCTGGCTTCCTCGACCAGGACCCCGGCCCATACGGATGCGAGGAGTTCGTCCTTGCCGAGGCATTCGCCGGCGCGCTTGACCAGCTGCAGCAGCAGGTCGAAGGAACGCCCTCCCAGCTTCACGACCTGACCGGCGCGTTCGAGCCTGCGCTGCGTTTCCCACAGCTTGAAGGAGCCGAAGTACCAGTGCACTTCGGCGGGCGCGGGAGGCTCGTGTTCCTGCATGGTCTGTGCGGCTCGGGCTGCCGTCAGCCCGCGCGCGCGAAGCTGCGCGGCGGATGCAGGACGAAGGCGAGTGGGTGCATGAGGGGGCAAAGGGAAACCCCCGAGTATCCGGGCAACGGCTGCCGCTGGCCACGGCGGGCGGCCATTTCCCCCCGGGGGCGCGCTGTCAACGGGCCTGGCGCGGACCGCGGCGCCTCGTGGGTTTCGCTAGTGCTTTACGCGCGCATGCAGCACCGCGGTCGAGCCCGATCCCGCGGAGGTCGCCACCGGCGGCGCCACGCCGTCGGCCGAGGCGGGCGCCACCGGCGCGCACCGGCCGTAGGTGTCGTCGAAGCGGACGATGTCGTCCTCGCCCAGGTAGCTGCCGGTCTGCACCTCGATCACCTCGAGGTCGGTCTTGCCCGGATTCTCCAGACGGTGGATGGCGCCCGAGGGGAGATAGATGGACTCGTTCTCGCGCACGAGAGTGTCCACACCGTCGCAGGTCGCCTTGGCGATGCCCTTGACCACGATCCAGTGCTCGGCGCGATGGTGGTGCATCTGCAGCGATAGCTTGGCGCCGGGCTTGACGGTAAGGCGCTTGACCTGGAAGCGCTCGCCGTTGTCCACGCTGTCGTAGGCGCCCCAGGGCCGCACCACGCGCCGGTGTTCGGTGGCCTCGGCGCAGCCCTGCAGCGAGAGCTTGCGCACCACGTCGGCCACCTGCTCTGCGTAGCCGGCGCCGGCCACCAGCACGGCGTCGGGCGTGTCCACGATGATCAGGCCCTCGGTGCCCAGCGCCACCACCTGCCGGTGCGGCGCATGGATGAAGGTGTTGCGTGCGTTGAGCGCGCTCGCCTTGCCGCTCAGGCGGTTGCCGGCGTCGTCCGCGGGATGCAGGGTGGCCACGGCGTTCCAGCTGCCGACGTCGCTCCATATGCCCTCGAACTTCACCACCGCGATGTCCTTGTGCTTCTCGAGCACGGCGTAGTCGACGCTGTCGCTGCGGCAGGCCTCGAAGGCCTTGCGGTCCAGCCGCAGGAAGCTGCCGTCGGTCGAGGCCGCGGCGGTGGCGCGCTCGCAGGCCAGCAGAATGTCCGGCGCATGTCCGCGCAGTGCCGCGATGAGCGTGCGCGCGCGCACCAGGAAGATGCCGGCGTTCCAGCTGTAGCCGCCATGCAGAAGCAGCGTGCGGGCCACCTCGGCATTGGGCTTCTCGACGAAGCGCACCACGGCCTGGCTGTGGCCGTCGTCCGACGCCTCTCCGGCCTCGATGTAGCCGTAAGCCGTGCTCGGAAAGCTCGGCACCACGCCGAAGGTGACAATCTTGCCGGCCTGTGCGGCGGCCACGCCGGCGCGCACCGTGCGTTCGAACAGCGCCGCATCGGGAATGTGGTGGTCCGACGGCGCGAACAACAGCAGGTCGTCGGGCGCGGCCAGCAGGGCTGCGCAGGCCATGGCCGCGGCGGTGTTGCGCGCGACCGGCTCGAGCACCTGGCGACCGCCGGTGCGAGCGGCGTCCGCCGTTTCCTTCACCAGGAAGCGGTGCTCTTCCGACGCGATGCAGGTGATGTCGCGGTTCAGCACCGACAGCCGCTCGAGCGTGAGATGCAGCAGGCTCTTGCCACCGATCAGCGGCGCAAACTGCTTGGGAAGCGCCTTGCGCGAAAGCGGCCACAGGCGGGTGCCGCTGCCGCCGCAGAGAACCACGGGATGGATGGGAGTGGTGTTCATGATGGTCTGATGGGTGTTCGGAGGGAGCGCTGGGCGCTGTCTTGCGGTCGGGTCGCGGGGCGGCTCAGATGAGGCCCGAATACGCCGCGTAGCTCACGGCCTGCGCGCGCGAGTGCACGTGCAATTTCTTGTAGATGTTCTTGATGTGGGCATTGACGGTCTGCCCCGAGATGCCCAGCTTCACGCCGATCTCCTCGGTGACATGGCCGCGCGCCACGCAGCGCAGGATTTCGCATTCGCGCGCCGTCAGCGTGGCCTCGCGCTGCGGCGGCTCCGCCGAGGGCGGTGCGCCGGCGGGGCGGTGGCTCAGGCGCGCCAGCAGCCGCCGCGCAAGACGCGGCGTGATGGCCGCACCGCCGTTGACCACCTGCAGCACCGCCTGCGCGAAGCTCTGCAGCCAGGCGTCCTTCAGCAGGTAGCCGGTGGCGCCGAGCTCGAAGGCCTGCAGCACGTGGGCCTCGTCCTCCAGCGCGGTGATGACCACGATCTCGCCGGCGGGATGCAGCTTGCGCGCCTCGCGGATCAGGTCGAAGCCGTTGCCGTCGCCCAGGCGCAGGTCGACCATGAGCACGTCGAAGGGCTGCGTGGCGATCAGCCGTCGCCCGTCGCGCAGGCTGCCGGCCTGGCCTTCGAGCTGGATGCGCAGGTCCGACAGCAGCTCCTGCGCGATCACGCGGCGCATGAACTCGTCGTCGTCCACCAGCAGCACGCGAACGGGTGCGTCTTCCTGCCCGGTCAGGAAGCCCGGCCACAGGGGCGCGGTCGGCGGCAGGATGCCCGGCGGATAGCCGGAGCGGCTGTCGGCCTGCTCGCCGAAGGAACGGGTAGCGTTGTCAGCCATTGGTGTGTCCCAGGTTGGAGGTATGAAAACGCGGCTTGTCCGCGGCGAAGACCGGAAGCACCCCCGCCTCGGGCGACCATGCGGGGTCGAGGTGCGGCGGCACCGGGTCGTCGAAGCCGTGCGGGTTCGTCGATTGCCAGCGCCAGCTGTCGGCGCACATCTGGTCGAGGTCGCGACGCGCGCGCCAGCCGAGCACGTCGCATGCTCCCCGGGCATCGGCCCAATAGGCGGGCACATCGCCGGGGCGGCGCGGACCCGTGCGCACCGCGATGCGGCGGCCGCTCGCACGCTCGAAGGCGGCGATCACCTCCAGTACCGACGCGCCGCGCCCGGTGCCCAGGTTGCTCATCAGGATGCCGGGGCTGTGCGCGGCATGGCGCAGCGCGGCGACGTGGCCTTCGGCCACGTCCATCACATGCACGTAGTCGCGCACGCCGGTGCCGTCGACGGTGTCGTAGTCGGTGCCGTGCACCACGAGGTAGGCGCGTTCGCCCACGGCCACCTGCGAGATGTACGGCATCAGGTTGTTGGGCGGGCCGTGCGGGCGCTCGCCGAGCAGGCCGCTCTCGTGCGCGCCCACCGGATTGAAGTAGCGCAGGCAGGCGATGCCCCAGCGCGGGTCGGCGTGGGCCAGGTCGCACAGGACGGTCTCGACCATCGACTTGGTGCGGCCGTACGGATTGACGGCAGCGCAAGGCGCGGTCTCTGGAATGGGGGAAAGCTGCGCGTCGCCATAGACCGTGGCCGACGACGAGAACACCAGCGTGCGCACGCCGGCGCGTGCCATCGCCTTGACCAGTGCCAGCGTGCCGGCAAGGTTGACGTCGTAGTAGCTCACCGGGTCGGCCACCGATTCGCCGACCGCCTTCAGGCCCGCCAGGTGCACGACGGCGCCGATCGCGTGCTCGGCGAAGACGCGGTCGAGCACCGCCGCGTCGCGCACGTCGCCGCGCACCAGGACCGGCTCCACGCCCGTGATGCACGCCACCCGGTGCAGCGAGCGCGCATCGCTGTTGACGAGCGAGTCGAGCACGACCGGCAGGTAGCCCGCCTCGATGAGCGCCACGCAGGTGTGGCTGCCGATGAATCCCGCGCCGCCCGTCACGAGCACGCGGGGCCGGAGTGGGGGCGGGGCGGTCGTTCTGGCGTTCGGCTTCATGTGCGGCTCCGTGAACTGCCCCGGTCAGCGGGCGATGCAGCGCTGCAGTTCCTCTTCGAGGCGCTGCAGGATGACGTTGCGGTCCAGCTCGGCCTCGGCGAAGCGCCGGCCGGCCGCACCCAGCAGCTCGCGTGTCGACGGCGACATCGAGAGCTGCTCGATGGCGTCTGCCAATGCGGCCGCGTCGCCGGGCTCGACCACCACGCCGCGTCCCTGCACGGCCTCGCCGAGGGCGGTGGCGGCATGCGCGGTGACGATCACCGAGCGGCCGCTGGCGAACATGCCGCCGAGCTTCGACGGCATGACGAGGTCGGCGGCATCGGCGCGCTGGGGCAGCACGTGGATGTCGGCCATGCCCAGCAGCTCGCTGAGCCTCTCGGCCGGCTGCAGGTCGAGGAAGTGGGCGTTGGGCAGCCCTGCACAGGCGTCCATCAGCGATGCGCGGCTCGGTCCGTTGCCGCAGAACACGAAGTGGATGTCGTGCGAGCACACCAGCAGGCCTGCCGCCTCGGCCAGCAGCTCGATGCCCTGCTTGCTGCCGAGGCTGCCGGCGTAGAGCACCACCACCGCCTTGGCGGGGATGTTCAGCTCGGCACGGTAGCCTTGCGTCGGCACCGCTTCGCCCATGTGCGGGCGCACGACCGGCTGGATCGCCTGGATGTCGACCCAGTTCGGGAACATCACCAGCCGCTGCTCGTCCACGCCTTTTTCGCGGGCCCTGGCGCACATGGTCGAGGAGATGCTCGAGACGCGGTCGAAGCGGCGCATCAGCCAGCGCTCGGCGACCTGCGCGAAGCGGCGCACGCGCTCGCCGCGCAGCCAGCCTAGGTCGAAGGCGGCATCGACCTCGTAGTCCTGGATGTGCAGCCAGGAGCGGATGCCCAGCAGCTTCGAGAAGCACAGCGCGGCCGGCGCGCAGGACACCGGCGGCTCGACCACGAACACCACGTCCGGCTTCCAGCGCACCTGCGCCAGCAGCACCGGGATGCTCGACAGCGTGAACGACAGCAGGTGCGCGATGCGTCCCAGGGCGCGCGGCCTGGCGGGGATCCAGGTCGGGCAGCGGAAGATCCTGATGCCGTTCCAGTTGCTCGTGCGCCAGGCCCGGGCCGAATGGCCTTCGAACACCGACCACTGCGGAAAGAAGGGCGGCGACGCGATCACACGCACCTCGTGCCCGCGTGCATGCAGCCACTCGGCCATCTCGCCCGAGTACTTGCCGATGCCTGCGAGCTCGGGCATGAAGTTCATCGAGTACACGAGGATCTTCATGGCGCGCTCCGGCGCGCGAGCAGGCGCACGATGGGGAAGAAACCGAACTGCAGCCGCATGCGCGTCTCGTACAGCGCGAGGTCGGACACGCAGGCAATGAAGAAGACGTAGTGCGGCTTGTCCGGAAAGACGGCCACCACCGCCGCGTAGGACGCGAGGCGCAGCGCCACCTCCAGCAGGGCCCAGCGGCCGAGCGACCCCATCGACGTCTTCAGCGACAGCACCATCTCGTGGTGGATCGTGTAGGTGCGCAGCAGGAAGTAGGGCGCAATGCACAGGAAGATGGCGCGAGCCTCGTTGCCGAGCTTGAGCAGCGGCGCGGCCACCGAGATGACGACCGCCAGCCCCACGAAGAGCCCGCACCCCAGCAGGAACGAATGCCGCGCGAGCCGCAGCTTTGCTGCGGTGAAGTTCTCCGGGCTGGTCTCCAGCATGGCGGGCGTCTTGGTGACGAGGTAGGCCTGCACGAACTGCGATGGCGCCTCCGCCAGGAGGAAGGCCAGCTTGAAGGCGCCCACATAGCTCAGCGGCATGAAGTACGCGACGATCAGCAGGTCGGACTTGCGCAGCAGGAAGGTGAGCAGCGAATACACGGTCGCGCTGGCCTGCGAGACGAGGCTGAGCGCATGCCGTCCGGGCGGCGGTGCCGCGCCGTTGCCCGGCAGGCCGATGGCGGCGCAGACCACCACCACCGCGAACAGGTTGATGAGCAGCAGGTGCGCCACGCCCAGGTCGAAGTGCAGCGCGGCGCAGATGCCCACGCCGGCGACCAGGATGGTCGAGCGCACGCCGGCCTCGAGGTTGAGCAGCCCCGCATGGCCAAGGCCGCGGCTGAACGACAGGCGCAGGCTGTTGAAGGCGAACACCGCGAGCGTGGCAACCAGCAGCACGAAGGGCGCGTCGCCCACCGGCATGCGCTGGATCGCAAGGATCACGGTGACCAGCACCGTGGCCAGCGGCAGCCCGATGGCCAGCGTGCGCACCACGTCGCCGCGCGTCACGCGCGGTGCCGTGCCCGGTTGCGCGGGCGCGGCGTTGCGCGAGAACAGCAGCGAGCTGCCCAGCGTGCCGAGCACCAGCGCCACCTCCAGCACCGACTGGTAGATGGAGTACTCGCCGAAGCGGGCCGGCGAAATGGCCGCCGCCATCAGGAAGATGGCCAGGAAACCCGACAGGTACACGTACAGCCGCGACGCGAGCGCACCCAGGCCCGAGAGCCAGGCGATGCGCGCGCCGGGCAGCGTGAGGGATGGGCTGGAGGGTTTCATGGCATCGGCCGCTGTGGTGTGGTTGCGTGTTGCGCTTGCCGGGCTGCCTACTTGCTTGCCGACGCGTGCGGAACGCGGCGCGCATCGAACAGGCGGCGCAGCAGGTTGCCGGCGCGGAACGCCCGGTTCTTGGCCGTGCGCGCCATCTGCATGGCATAGGTCACGGCCGCCACGGTGCGCATGTGGCCGTGCAGCGCGTAGGGCATGGCCATCTTGGCGCTGCCCTGGAAGTGCAGCGCCACCACGCGGGTCAGGCCGCTGTCGGCGGTGTTGCTGAGCCAGGCCTTGCCTTCGCCGAAGGTGACGCGCTTGGCGCCGCCGAGCACCTTGAACTCGCGCAGCTGGTGGTTGTGCGTGCCGTTGATGTTGTGGTCGATGACCATGCCCTCGTGCACGCGGTTGATCGGGGCGTCGTTGCCGGTGGCGCGCGCCCAGAGATAGAGCAGCGTCATGTCCGAAACGCCGCCGCGCACCCCGCGCGCGGCGAAGCGCGCCGCGATCTCGCGCAGCTTGCGGCGGCCCGAGGGCGTGGCGTAGCTGTCGAGCACGTAGGCCACGAAGCGCCGCAGACCGTTGGCGGTCCAGTAGCTCACGTGCGGCGAGATCTGGCAGGGGTTCCAGCCGTCCGCGCTCTGCATGCTGGAGCCCGAGAAATCGGACTTGCCCACGAGCCGGGCGACATGCCCGCCGACACCGTCGAACAGCAGCACGTCGCTGTCGATCAGCACGAAAGCGCCGACATCCGGGTTGGATTCCAGAAACTGCGCGAGGAGAAAGTAACGCCGGAAGCAGATCTTCTCGAACTCCGGCGTGTTGCTCGACAGGTGCACGTACGAGCGGCAGAAGCGCTCGTAAGCCGGGCCGGCGTCGGTCTCGGCGAGCACGAGGAGCGGCTCGCCCGCCCGCGCTGCCGATTCGCGGCACGCGGCGAGCGTCTTGTTCTGGCGGTCTTCCACGACGATGAAGGGCAGGGTGGGGTTCATGACGTTGGGTTGAGGTTGGGAAAACATGACGGCGCGGGGCGGGGCCGGTCAGGGCTTGCGCGAGGTGACGCTCTTCACCAGCGCGACGTGCGCGGGAACGAAGCGGCCTGCGGCATCGATGGGCATGTCCAGCGTGAAGAGGCCACGGGCGCTGGCCGTGTCGGAGATCCAGGTGCGCAGCTGCGAGGCCGACCAGCGCGCCGGTGTCGGGCTGCCCCATGAGGCGGCGAGCGGGGTCAGCACATGCAGCACCAGTTCCGACTGCCCCTTCGACAGGTGCTCCGGCGGTTCCATGTATTCGCCGGCCATCAGGTTCTGGCAGGGGGCCGACTTGAGGGCGAAGCGCTGCGCGCCTTCGCCGGCGTTGAACGCCAGCCAGCGGTTGCCGCCGCCGGCGCGCGAGGCGCTGCACAGCATGTCCCAGCCCGCCGGCGTGATGCCATGGGTGTTGTAGGTGCCGTCGAACCACCAGCCGCTGACGAGCGCGCCGTAGCGTTCGGACCAGTCGCGGATCACGCTCGACCACGCCGCGATGAAGCGCGCGGGCGGCGGCTGCTGTTCGTTCACGTCGCCCAGGCAGCTCATGAGCGCACGGTCTTCCTGCGGCGCTCGGAACGGCAGGTAGAGGATCAGCGCGATGCCGCGGCTGCGCAGCGCCTGGCCGATCTCCAGCGGCAGGTCGCGCGGCGGGCGGTTCTTTGCGCTGCCGGGGCACAAAACCTCGAGCGCGGAGTTGGGCGCGATGTATTGCCCGCTGTTCTGCCCGACCGTCAGGATCAGGTGCGACGCGCGCATGTCCGCCAGCGCCGACGCGAAGGCCTCGACGTCGAAGCGCTTGATCTCGTTGACGTTCTGCTTGTCGGGCAGGTAGTGCACCATCACGCCGAAGCCCGGCATCGGCGGTGCGTCTGCCACGGTGGCCGGTTGTGCATGACCGGCCAGCGGTGCGGCCGCGAGCAGCAGTGCAGCAATGAAGCGCCGGATGACGCAGCGGGGGGCGGTGGCGAAGGACATCATGGCGTCACCCGTTCGAAAGACAGCGTGCCGCGCTTGAGCATCAGGTAGCGCCCCGCGATCGCCGAAGGCGCGCAGGCGGCGGCATGCGTCCATGACGGCTGTGTGCGTTCGTGCAGCGCCAGGTACTTGGCGAGCCGGTACGGATCGCTGCCAGCGCTGCCCACGAAGAAGCCGTAGCCGGCGAACAGTTCGCGGTGCACCGGGATGTCCGACAGCAGCAGCGGAACGCCCAGCGTGGCAGCCTCTGCCGCCGAGAGGTTGAAGCCCTCGAAGGTCGACAGAGAGATGAACGCCGTGGCGCCCGTGTACAGCCGCAGCAGCTCCTCGCGCGACACCAGGCCGCGGTGCCGCACGAAGCCGCGCACCTCGGGCGCCAGCGCCGAGACCATGCGCTCCACCTCGGCCGCGCCGTTGCCGGTGATGTCGAGGAAGTCGACCAGCCCGGCGCGCTTCATGCGCTCGAACAGCGCCAGGATGCCGCCGAAGTTCTTGTGCGGGTAGTAGTGGTAGGCCGCGATCAGGTAGCGCTCGGGCGGCGCGCCGTTCGAAGACGGTTCTGCCGCGGCGACCCGCGGCGCGTCCACCGGGTTGAAGATGACCGCCGAGTGCTCGCAACGGCCGAAATGGCGCTCGAAGTCCTGCTGGCTGCTGCGGCTGATGAAGACCACGTCCGCTTCGCTGCGCGCCGCGCGCCACAGGTTCCAGTCGAGGAACAGCCGCTTCGTGCGCTTGAAGTACTGCGGGTATGCCTTGTACTGCAGGTCGTGCACCACCACGATCGCGTCGCGGTGCCGCCCGAGCAGCGTGAACGGCAGGAAGTAGTTGGGGAACACCGAGAACAGCTGCTCGCCGGTCAGCAGCATGCGCAGGCGATGGAAGTTGTAGAGCAGCGTGTCGAGCACGAAGCGGCTGATCTTCAGCCGCTCGGCCAGCGCATACAGGCGCGGATGCCGTTCGCTGACGGATTCCACCCGGTCGTCGCGCGACAGGCGCATGTGGCGCAGCAGCACGTCCGACATGTTGAGCACGCCGCCGGCGCCCTTGTTGAGGCGGATGGTGTCGTAGTAGAGGTAGGTGGCCATGGCGCTCTGTTCCTTACGCACTCGGAAGGCCCTGGCGCACGATCCGCCGCTGGGGACGGCGGGCGCGGGCACTCAGGGCACCGGCGATCACGGCGGCGATCACGCCGGAGGCGGCGAACGGCCCCCAGCCCAGGATCGGGCCGCGCATGAAAGGCACGTAGGCGGCCAGCAGCACCAGCGCCGACAGGTAGCCGCTCGACAGCGCGCGGTTCGGATCGACGGCGCGGTCGACGATGCGAAAGCCCGCCGAAATCGCGATGCCCAGCAGGGCCGGCCCGGCGAAGCCGAAGTCGAAGTACGCCGTGGTGAAGGGCGGCAGCGACAGGTTGCTCTGCGAGAAGTTGCCCAGGATGGCCGACCAGCCGAGCGGGTCGAAGTCAGGGAACATCTTCAGGTCGCGCGGCAGGAAGAACGAGAACGCCGAGAGCAGGTAGCGGCCCCAGCCCAGGTCCGGGATCGGCGCGCGCTCGAGAATGCCGGCGACCACGAACATCGCGTCGAAGTCCGGGCTGAAGGGAAAGGTCGTGAGCTCCTCGCCCCACATGCTGCCGCGCGAGATGAGGTTGAACACCGGACCCAGCCCCGCGATGGCGCCGAAGATCACGGCGCCCAGCAGCCAGCGGCGGTGGCGGCCCAGCGCATGGATGAGCAGCGGCAGGAGCCCGATCAGCAGCACCTGGCGGGCCGTGTTGACCGGGTTGGCCGCGATCATCGCCAGCGCGAACGCCAGCGCCGCCGCGCACCAGGACCACGCCGTGCGCCGGCGCACCGCGTGGATGGCGAGCGCCACGAAGCACATCAGCACCACCAGCTTGGGCAGCGTCGAATAGACGATGAAGTCCAGCGGCATGTTTTCCTCATCGCCCGAGAGGCCGCGTGCCATGAAGTTGAGGTCGGGCCGGATGAACAGCGCGGCGAAGGCGGCCAGCGAGCAGCTCAGCAGAAGCAACAGCGGATGGGCGACGCCGGCCAGCTGCCGGTCGTGGCGTCCGGGCTGGTGCGCCGGCCCGTCGGGCACGCCCAGCCGCGCGGCCTCCACGCCGGCCATGTACAGGACGAGCAGCACCAGCGCCTGCGTATGCGCCGAGGTGCTCATGAGTCCGGCTTCCCAGAAATCGACGTCGTGCGAGATCTGCATCGCCGGCGCCAGCGAGAAGTACGTCAGGATCGTCGCGTAGTGAATCAGCAGGAACACGCTGCCGCCGGACGAGCCCAGCAGCGCGAGCTGGACCAGCGACAGCGCGAACACCGCCACATAGCCCCACACCGGGTCGACCAGGCCGCACAGCAGCGCGCAGACGATGCCGGACCAGAAGGAGAGGGTTCGCATGGTGGGCCCTGGAGGGTGTGGGGTGGGTCGTTGCGCTCAGGCGTGTGCGTGGGCGTGCATCGGGTCGGATTCCTCGACCGGACGGATCGCCGTCTGGTAGTCGGCGTAGGTGCGGCGCAGTCCCTCGGCCAGCGGCACCGTGGCGTGCCAGCCGAGGTTGTCGGCGCGCGATACGTCGAGCAGCTTGCGCGGCGCGCCGTCGGGCTGCGCGAGGTCGTAGCGGATGCTGCCGGTGTAGCCGACCACGTCGCGGATCAGTTCGGTGAGTTCGGCGATCGACACATCCTCGCCGGTGCCGAGGTTGATGTGGCCGCGCATCGCATCGGTCTGCTGGTCGTAGTCGGCGCGCGACAGCTTCATGACCTCGAGGCAGCCTTCGACCATGTCGTCGACGTAGAGGAACTCACGCCGTGCCCGACCACTGCCCCAGATCAGAACGCTGGGCGCGTTGCTGATCTTGGCCAGGTGAAAGCGCTGGATCAGCGCCGGCACCACGTGGCTGTTCTCGAGGTGGTAGTTGTCACCAGGGCCGTACAGGTTGGTCGGCATGACGCTGCGGTAGTCGATGCCGTGGGTCGCGCCGTACTGGCGGTTGTAGCTCTCGCACAGCTTGAGGCCCGCGATCTTGGCGATCGCATAGGGCTCGTTGGTGGGTTCGAGCTTGCCGTTGAGCAGGTATTCCTCGCGGATCGGCTGCTCGGCCAGCCGCGGATAGATGCAACTGGAGCCCAGGAACAGCAGCCGCTTCACGCCCGCCAGGAAGGCCTGGTGCGTGACGTTGGTGGCGATCATCAGGTTCTCGTAGATGAATTGCGCCGGATACGTCATGTTGGCGTGGATGCCGCCGACCTTGGCTGCGGCGAGGTAGACCTGGTCGATCTGCTCTGCCGCGAAGAAGCGGGCCACGGCCGCCTGGTCGAGGAGGTCGAGTTCGGAGCGGGTTCGTGTCACGACCTCATGGCCCATTTCGCGCAGGCGCCTTGCGGTCGCCTGACCCACCATTCCGCGATGACCAGCAACAAAGACTCGCATATGTGCTTTCGGTGAAGAAGTTGAAGTTCCAGGGAGACGAAATCGAAATCGGAGCCACGTGCGGCTGGCGGTGCGCCTAGCGCGACCCGCGCGCCCCGGTCACCACGCCGAAGGTCTTCAGCAGGATCACGAGGTCGCGCCACAGCGACAGGTGCGCCACGTACTCGGCGTCCATCGCCGCGCGGCGGCGGTAGCTGATCTCGTTGCGGCCGCTGATCTGCCACAGGCCGGTGATGCCGGGGCGCACCGCGCAGTAGTGGTCCCAGTAGTCGCCGTACAGGTGCTTCTGCGTGAACATGCAGGGGCGCGGGCCGACCATGCTCATGTCGCCCTTGAGCACGTTCCAGAACTGGGGGAACTCGTCGATGCTGTACTTGCGCAGGATGGCGCCGAAGCGGGTGATGCGCGGGTCGTGCACCAGCTTCTGGTACATGGCCCACTCGCGGCGCGCGGCCTCGTTCTCGCGCAGGTGTCGCGCCAGCACCGCCTCGGAGTCGGCCACCATCGAGCGGAACTTGTAGAACTTGAAGACCTTGCCGTCCTTGCCGAAACGCGGCTGCATGTAGATGGCCGGCCCGCCGGAGGTGTAGAGCACGCCGAGCCAGATGAGCGCGTAGGCCCAGCCGAAGAACAGGAAGAACGAACCGGCCATCAGGATGTCGGCTGCGCGCTTGGCGCAGCGCAGCCAGAGCGCGCCGCCGATCGGCCCGTAGACGGGCGTGTTGGCCGCCGCGCCGGCGCCCGTGCCGTCGGCGGCGCGCCGGGTGGTGGAGGTGGACTGCAGCGTGTTCATGATCCTGCGTGCTCCGGTTCGATGCGCTTCGGCATCACGGTGTCGGCGGTGGAGGTGTCCAGTGCGTAGGCGGGCTCGCGCCGCGCGGCCGGCGCGCCGGCGCCGTAGTAGCCATAGCCGTAGTTGCGGTTCTGGCGCTGCGTGGTGTCGACCGCGTTGAACACGACGCCGTGGAAGGCCGCGCCCACGTGGGCCAGGCGCTTGCCGCTTTCCACCAGCTCGCCCATCTCGCTCATGTCGGCACGCGCGACGAGCAGCAGCGTGCCCATGCTCGGCGCCATCGCGGCGGTCTCGGAGGCCAGCAGGGCGGGCGGCGCGTCGACCACCACCACGTCGTATCGCGAGGACAGCGTGGCCAGCGTGTGGGCGAACGAGTCGCTGGTCATGAGACCGGCGGGGTCGGGATGCAGCGTGCCCGCGCTCATCACGTCGAGGTTCAGCAGAACGTGGTGATGGATGCCCTGCTCCAGCGGCACGTCGCCGGTGATGACGTCCGACAGGCCGTCCTTGCGCTGCAGGCCGAACTCCTCGCTCAGGGTGCCGCGGCGCAGGTCGCCGTCGATCAGCAGCACGCGCTTGCCGGAGGTGGCCAGCAGCGTGGCGAAGTTCGACGACACGAAGGTCTTGCCCGCGCCGGCGGTGGCGCTGGAGATCATGATCCGGTTGTTGGGTGCGCCCAGCATCACGAACTTCAGCGCGGTGCGCAGGCGGCGCAGGCCTTCCAGCGCCGGGTCTTCCACGTGCAGCGCGGCCAGCACCTTCACGCCGGGCTTGCCCGCGCGCACCGCGCGGTCGAGCACGCGCTGCTGGGTGCTCAGCGGAATCGAGCTGTACACGCTCAGGCCGGTGACGGCCTCGATGTCCTGGGGGTTTTCGATGGAGCGCTTGAGGTTCTTGCGTGCCAGCGCCGCGGCGCCACCGAGGAACAGCCCGCCGGCCAGCGCCAGCGCCACCACGATCAGCGGCTTCGGACGCACCGGCTTCTCGGCCACCAGCGCCTGGTCGAGCACGCGCACGTTGGCGACCTTGCCCTCCTTGGCCAGGCGCATCTGCAGCGAGCTGTTCAGCAGCGATGCGTACAGGTCGGTGTTGACCTTGATGTCGCGCTGCATGCGCAGCGAGTTCTGCTGCAGCATGGGCATGCGGCGGATGCGCCCGTCGACCGAGCCCAGTTCCTTCTTGAGCGAGGCGATCTGCGTGTCGAGCGTCTGCACCATCGGGTGCGCGGAGGTGAAGCGGCCCACCAGGTCCAGCCGCTTCTGCTTCGCGTCGAGCAGCTTGGCCTGCAGGTCCACGTTCTGCGCGAGGGCATTGCGGGCCTCGTCGTCCAGGCTGATGGTGCCGTTCTGGTTGCGGTACTGGTTGTAGCTGTCTTCCGACTGCTCCAGCTGCGCCTTGAACCTGGGCAGCTCGGTGCCCAGGAACGCCAGTGCGCGCTCGGCCTGCACCGTCTTCTGGTCGATGTTCTGCCGCACGTAAAGGCGCGAGATCTCGTTGAGCATGTCGGCCAGCTGGCCGCGGTCCTCGGCCTGCAGGCTGACGTCGATCACGCCCGACTGCTTGCCTTTCTCGACCACGCGCAGGTCCTTCTGCAGGTTCAGCAGGGTGAGCTGCTTGGACTTGCGCTCCAGCTCGAAGGCGGCGCCGGGCTCGGCGTCGAAGGAGCCCACCAGCAGGTGCACGGTGCCGCCGGGCACGGCGGCGTCCAGCGGCACGCCGACGGTGCCCTTCAGCGGTGTCTCGAGGTCGGGGTTGGTCAGCGTGTAGTTGCCGCCGTCCCCCGCGACCAGCGTGAACTTCTTGCCCTCGAAGGCGGCCGGCACGTCCATCTGGGCGACGGCGATGCGCTCGGTGCCCGAGACATAGTTGCCCATGCCGAAGATGCCGGGGGTCGACAGGCGGTTCGAATGGCGCGCGAGGAACTCGCCCACCACCGGGATGTAGCGCGGCTTCGCGCTGATGTAGAGGCGGGTGTTCTCCATCGCCTGGCCGAGCACCATGCGCGAGCGCAGGATCTCGGTCTCGCCGGTGGTCGGCGTCTTCACGTTGATGCCGCCGCCGCCGTTCGCGTCGCCAGGGAAGTTGCCGCTGGAGCGTTCCGAGTCTTCCACCTGGATCAGGATGTTGGCCTCGTACACGCGCGGGCCGAAGAGGGCATAGCCCACCCCGATCAGCAGCGCCAGCACGGTGATGGTGGCGATCAGCCAGCGGCTGTCGATCAGGATGTCGATGCATTCCCGCAGCCGCGATTCCCGGGGCCAGGCGGTCGTCTCGAGCACCGTGACGGGTGTGGCCGCGGGGCCCGGGAGCGAGGGTTGCCAACGCGCGTTCATGGGGTTCACCTTTTCGTGTGGAGGGGTGGAGAACTCACCGGCGCGCGGTGTCGCGGGAGAGGTTGACGACCTGTGCCGACGGCAGGATCAGGCTGATCACGCGGTTCCACGTGGCCAGCGGCACGCGGTCCACGTAGACCACGTCGCGCGGCATCAGCTCGAAGCGGTCGGCCAGCGCGAGCGCTGCAGGGTTCTTCGCGTTGAGGTTGAAGATCTGCTGCACGTCGAGGTTGTCGGGCGAGTTGCGCACCACGTAGATCTGCGCCGGATCGGCCGCAAGCAGGTCGGGTCCGCCGACGTCGCCGAGCGCCTCGTTCAGGCTCAGGCGGCCGTTCATGCGCATCTGCAGCGGCGAGGGCGAACGCACCTCGCCCATCACGTACACCCGGCTGTCCTCGCGGGTGCCGACGTTCACCACGTCGCCGTTGCGCAGCGGGATGCTGTTGCCGTCCATGCCCGCGGCCTGGAGCGCCGTCATGTCCACCACGGTGGAGACGCCGCCGCGCGTGAGCGTGATGCGGGCGCGGTCACCCGCCGTGGTGAAGCTGCCGGCGCGGCTGATGGCCTCCGACAGCGTCATCGGCACGTCGGTGAAGATCTGCAGGCCGGGCGTGCGGACCTCGCCCTGCACGTAGGCGCGCTGGCTGCGGAACGACTGGATGCGCACCGTGACCTGCGGCTCCTTGATGAACTTCTGGATGCGGCTGGCGATCAGCTCCGACGCTCCGGCTTCGGTCAGGCCCTGCACCTTGGTGCGGCCGATGTACGGGAAGCTGATCTCGCCGTTGGCGCCGACGATGAAGCCCGGCGCCACGCTCACGCCCGTCGGGTCGGACTGCTGCGCGATGACCGCGCCGGCGTTCGGCAGCAGCTCGGGATGGTCGTACACGATGATGCCGACCACGTCCCCCGGCCCGATGGTGTAGACCGGCGATTTGGCGAACAGCCGCTTCACGTTCTCGGGCACGGTCGTCGGCCTGGCGGCCATCTGCGAGCGGATCAGGTCGGGCGTGATCGGGATGATCCTGTTGCTCTCGGCCGAGGCCGTGCTGTCGCCGGTGGTGCTGGTGAAGCCCAGCGGGCCCACGCTGCCGAATCCCGGTGCGCAGCCTGACAGCGCGATCATCCCGAGCGACAGCAGCAGGGCCAGGCCCAGCCATCGCAGCCGGCTGTCGATCCGGGCCTTGGCCCTGGCGCTGACTGTGAGGGGGCGCTTGGCGCATGTCTGCGTCGCTGGATCGGGGCGTTGCATGGTGATCTCCTTGACGGCCGGTTGACGGTGGGGTGAGCGGGAAGAAAAAAAAGGCTGAAGACGGAAGGGCTTCAAATGGATGCCGCGTTTCAGGGCGCGGCCCAGGTGGTGGGCATGGCGTGTTCGGTGCCGGCGTGCGGACGGCTCTGGCTGCGCCGCTCGGTGCTGGCACCGAAACAGCGGTCGGTGACCCAGTCGCCGACCGACTTCAGGAAGAGCTGCTGGCCGCGCTCGGTGCACACGGTGTGGTCGACCTCGGCCATGAACTCGTACTGCAGGCCCTGCGTGTAGGACTCGCGGCCGAGGGCGCCGAGCTGGTCGCGGCCGCGGTCGCACACGTGCAGCGAGCCCGAATACAGCAGCTGCACCGCCACCTTGCGCTCGACCAGCCCGCGCAGGGTGGTGCTGAACCATGCGGCGTTGTCGTCGGGCGTGCGCTTCTCTGCGAAGAAGCCCGGCAGCGGCGTGGTCGAGTGGCTGCGCAGGAAGTGGCGCTGCAGCCAGCGCTTGGCCTTGCCCGGAAACGACGGGTGCGCGGGTGCCGCCAGCGCGCGGCGCAGGTTGCGTTCCCAGCGGGCGCGCCGCTCGGGAAAGGCGAAGCCGTCGAACAGCGACACCGCCACCACGCGCGGGTCGGCCGCGGCCGCCGCCATGCTGTGCTCGACACCCGAGCACATGCCGACGATGGCGAACTGGCGCACGCCCAGCATGCGCTCGGCGACGTCCATGGCGGCCTGCAGGCTGTGCACCGCGCGGGTCAGCAGTTCGGGCGAGGTGTCGAGCGCGTCGCTGTCGCCGACGCCGCCGAGATCGAAGCGCAGGCTGCTCACGCCACGCGCGGCGAGCATGTGCGCCAGCTTGACGTTGATGCGGCGCGGCCCCACGCGATGGTTGGCACCCATGTTGAACATGAGGCAGGCCACGCCGGCCGGTGCCTGCTGCACCGGCGCGGTGAGCATGCCCATCAGCGCGTCGGCGGGGCCGAAGCGCACCGGTGTCTGTGTCGTTTCATTCATGAATGGCTCCCTGCAGTCGGTTGAGCGCATCGGCCGGAACCATCGCGCTGTTCGGGTAGGGGTCGGAGGTCCAGTCGAGCTGGTGCTTGAAGTAGCCCAGGCGCACCGGCATGTGGCGCGACTGCTGGTCGGCCGCCCATTGCGCGGTGCGCTCCTCGTCGGGACTGGCCAGCACCAGCGTGTCGTGCAGCGCGGTCAGAGGCAGCGACTCGGGTACCAGCGCCGACAGTTGCGCGCGCAGCGCGGGCGACAGCGAGGTGCCCAGCGCCTCGGTGGGCAGCGCGTCGGGTTCCTGCGCCAGGCTGCGGCGCCAGGCCACGTCCGGGATGCAGAAGGTGGTGTCGATCGCGGTCACGTGGTCCTCGCGCAGCAGCCGCGCATAGCGCCGCCCGTCGATCACCGGCTCCCACAGCACCAGGCGCACCGGGTCGCAGCGCCCGCTGCGCGCCGCCAGCACGGCCAGGGTGGCGCCGAGCCGCGCGCCGATCCACACGATCGAGGCGCCCGGCGCGCGCCGGCGCAGTTCCTCGTGCGCGCAGCACAGGTCGCGGCGCCAGCCGTCGAACTCGCCCTCGCTCTCGTCGCCGGGCGAGTCGCCCGAGCCGTAGAAGTCGAAGCGCAGCGTGGCGATGCCCGTTCGCGACAGGCGCTCGGCCAGCACCTTGAAGAAGCGGTGCGTGCGCAGGCCTTCCTGCCCGAAGGGCGGGCAGATCAGCACGGCGGTGTTCTCGGCGCGGTCCGCCTCGGCGGGATGGAACACACCGAAGACCCGGCGCGACGCGGGGCCGAACATGAGCGGAAGGGACGTCATGCGTGAACCTCCGCCAGCCGGCTCGAATTCCCGGTGCGAGCCTCGGTCTGGCGCCACTCGGCGAGCGAGCCGACGCAGTCCATGCGCGCGGGTGCCGGGCCGAGCACCAGCCACAGGATGCGGCCGGCCACCGACAGCTCGACGCTGCGGCTGTCCGGCACCAGGCCCACCTCGAAGCTCTGCGGCGAGAGCAGCAGGCCCACGCCGATGGCCTTCAGGCAGGCTTCCTTGCGGGTCCAGCAGGTCAGGAAGGCCTTGTCGCGTTCCTGCGCGGGCAGGGCGGCCAGCGCCTCCTGTTCGCGCCGCGTGAAGTGCTCGGCGGCGAGCACCGCCGCGTCGGGCACGGGGCGCAGCAGTTCGACATCGGCGCCCAGCGGGCCGCGCCCGCCGACGGCGATCAGCGCCAGGCCCTGGCTGTGGCTCAGCGAGAACTGGGTGCGCGTATGGCCCGACAGCGATGGCTTGCCGAACGAGCCCGTGGCCAGCTGCAGGGCCGCGTGGTGCAGGCCGGTGTATTCGGCCAGCGCCTGCCGCAGCGCGATGTGCGAAGCCACGTAGCGCTGCCGGTCGGCCGGAAACCGGAATTTCGCGGCGCGCGTGCACTCTTCGTCCGACAGCAACTGCGCGGGAAGCAGTTCGGTGAAGCTGTCCAGGTCGACGTACCGGCACAGCGGCGCGTCGATGGACAGGGCGTAGGCGGAGCTGTTCATGTTCACCCCTTGCGCAGCCAGCTGCCGAAGGCGCGGCTGAGCA
This sequence comes from Variovorax paradoxus, assembly GCF_902712855.1. Lineage (NCBI taxonomy): Bacteria > Pseudomonadati > Pseudomonadota > Betaproteobacteria > Burkholderiales > Comamonadaceae > Variovorax > Variovorax paradoxus. The sequence continues at coordinate 3,385,002 of NZ_LR743507.1, read as the reverse complement.
GCCCGCCGCGCTGCGCGTTGGCGGCGGTGCCGGCGGCCAGCTCGGCGAGGTCGGAGGGCACGCCTTCCGGCGCGGTGCGCGGCGACGACGCGATCTGCCCGAGGTTCTCGAACAGGTAACGGCGCGGTTCCACGCGGTGGCCCAGCATCTGGGCCGCCTGCTGCACCGCACGCAGCACCAGCAGCGAGTCGCCGCCGAGGTCGAAGAAGTTGTCGCTGGCGCGGATGTCGTCGACGTCGATGCCGATCACGCCGGCCCAGATCTGCGCGAGCTGCGCGTGCTCGGGGTTGAGCAGCGGCTGCTTCGCCCGGGTCTCGTCGCCGGCAGCGGCCGCCGGCGTGCCCTTGCCCGGCTCTTCCGCTGCGAGCTTGCGCAGGTAGGCGGCGCTGGTGGAGCCTTCGGTGTCCGCGATGTCGGCCAGCGTGGCGTTCGGTTCGTCGGCCACGCGGCGCAGCACCTCGAGGTAGCGCTCGCGCAGCTGCGCACCGGTCTCGCGCAGGTACACGTCGGCGTTGTAGATCAGCGCGCCTTCCAGGCCGTGCGGCTTGTCCATCAGCCAGACGCCGATGTCGTCGGTGGCGCCGTGCTGCATCACGTGCATCTGGCGGGTCTGCAGGCTGCCCACCGAGCGCGCGCGCTCGCGGGCGTCCTGGAACGAGAACATCGACTGGTACGGGCCCGAGGTCTTGATCTGGCTCGCATAGCCGGGCTCGGCCATCAGGCGCTCGAAGGGCACCTGCTGGTTGTTCATCATCGACAGCAGCTCCTGCTTCACGTAGCGCATGAACTCGGGCAGCGGCAGCGAGAGGTCGACCGCCAGCGACACCGGCAGCACGTTGTTGAAGAAGCCCATGACGTCTTCGGTCTCGGCCTGCTGGCGCCCGCGCACCGGGTTTGCGATGACGATGAAGTCGCTGCCGATCACGCGCGCCATGGTCAGCGCGTAGACGCCGAAGGTCAGCATGCTGAGCGTCACGTCCATGTCTCGGGCGATCTCGCGCAGGCGCTGCGTGCTCTGCAGGTCGATGTTGATCCAGTGCGCGCCGCCCTGGCCGCTCTTGCCGGCGCGGCGCGGCATGTCGGTGCGGGGCGGGCGTGCCGCTCTGGCGCCTTCGAGGCGCCGGCGCCAGAACTCCAGCTGCTCCTCGCAGGCGGGCTCGGTCATCCACTTCTGCAGCCACTCGGCGTAGTCGCCGTGTGTGGTCGTGAGTGCCGGCAGGTTGTGCGGACGGCCGCGCTCCGCGGCGTCGTAGAGTGCGCCGAGCTCGTTCTGCAGCAGGTCGAACGACCAGCCGTCCCAGATCAGGTGGTGCGGCACGAACAGGAAGACATGCTCGTTGTCGTCGATCTGGAACAGCGTGGCGTTGGCCATCGGCGCCTTGTGGATGTCGATCGGCCGGTCCGCCATCTCCTGCATGCGCTCGGCAAGCTCGGCGTCGCGCTGGTCGGCCGGCAGTGCGCGCAGGTCGACCATCGGCAGTGCGAATTCCACAGACTCCGCGATCAGTTGCACGGGTTGCCCGGTCTGCGGGTCGGTGCCGATGCGGGTGCGCAGCGAGGGCTGCCGGCGGATCATCTCGCGCAGCACGCCCTCGAAGCGCTGTGCGTCGAGAGGGCCCAGCAGCCGCTGGGCGGAGGGCGCGTTGTAGACCGAGCGGCCGGGGTGCAGCTCTTCCATGAAGCGGATGCGCTCCTGCGCCATGGTCAGCGGTGCGCTGCGGCGTTCGGCGCGCAGCGCGATCGGCGCCTGCAGGCCGACGCCCGCACCCTGCAACGCCTGGATGGCCGCGGCCAGCTTCTCGGCGTTGGGTGCCTCGAACAGGGTGCGCAAGGGCAGCGTCACCTGGAACTCGCGGCTGAGCAGCGTGGTGAGCCGCGCGGCCAGCAACGAATGGCCGCCCATGGTGAAGAAGTCGTCGTGCATGTCGAGGCCGGGCAGGCTGAGCACCTTCTCCATCGCCGCCAGCACCTTGCGCTCATGCTCGTTGCGCGGACCGGCGCCGCGGCGCACCTCGTCGCGCGCCGCTGCCTGCGGCGGCGGCAGCGAGACGCGGTCCACCTTGCCGTTCTGCAGCGTGGGCAGCGCGTCGAGCGTCACCACGTGCTGCGGCAGCATGAAGGCCGGCAGGTGCTTGCGCAGGTGCACCATCAGCGCGTCGAGGTCGAATGCCGCGCCCGGGGTCAGGCCAAGGTAGGCCACGAGGCGCACGTCGCCGGGGTTGTCCTCGCGGGCCACCACCACGCTGCGCGACACGCCGGGCACTTCGCAGCAGCGCACCTCGATCTCGCCGGGCTCGATGCGGTAGCCGCGCACCTTCACCTGGAAGTCGAGCCGGCCCATGTGGTCGAGCAGCCCGTCGTTGCGCCAGCGGCCGCGGTCGCCGGAGCGGTACATCGTCTTCGGCACGCCGAAGACGCGCACGGTGACGAAGCGCTCGGCGGTCAGCTCGTCGCGGTCGAGGTAGCCGAGCGACACGCCTTCGCCGGCGATGCAGATCTCGCCGGGCACGCCGATGGGGCAGGGCTGCAGGTCGGCGTCGAGGATCCAGATCTCGGTGTTGTCCACCGGCTTGCCGATCGACACGCCGCGCGCGGCGATCTCCTCGGGGCGAACATGCCACGCGGTGGAATACACGGTGGTCTCGGTCGGGCCGTAGCCGTTCCACAGGCCTTCCATGCGCTCGCACAGCGCCAGGGCCAGGCTGGGGCGCAGTGCCTCGCCGCCGGTCCAGCCGCGGAAGCCCGGTGCGCCCTTCCATTGCGCGTCGAGCAGCACCTGCCACATGCCGGGCGTGGCCTGCAGCAGCGTGATCTGTTCCTCGTCGAGCAGGCGCGACAGGCGGTTGCCGTCCATGGCCACGTCGCGTTGCACCATCACCAGCTCGGCGCCGGCGGCCAGCGGCAGCAGCAGGTCGGGCACGGCCATGTCGAACGACAGGGTGGTCACCGCGGCGATGCGGTCGGCCGGGCTGATGCCCGATTCGCGCTGCATCCACTGCAGCAGGTGGGCCACGCCGCGGTGGTGCGCGATGACACCCTTCGGCAGGCCGGTCGAGCCCGAGGTGTAGATGACGTAGGAGGCGTCCTCCGGGCCCGGGTCGTCGGCGCTCGGCGGCAGCGGCTCGCCCGGCAGTTGCCGCCAGGCGGTGTCGCGGTCGATCTCGAAGATGCGCTGGCCCGCGTCGGCCCGCCAGTCGCGCGGTGTCGCGGCGATGTCCGACGTGGTCACCATCAGGCTGAGCTTGGCGTCGCTGGCGTAGTGGTCGAGCCGTGCCTGCGGAAAAGCCGGGTCGAGCGGCACGTACGAAGCGCCGGCCTTCAGGATGCCCAGCATCGAGACCACCATTTCCAGGCTGCGCTGCAGGCTCAGCCCGACGCGCTGGCCGCGGCCCACGCCCCGCTCGCGCAGCGCGCGCGCCATGCGGTTCGACAGCGCGTCGAGCTCTCTGTAGCTGCAGGTGCGGGCGCCGTCGCGCACCGCCGGGTGGTCGGGTTGCTGCGGCACGCGGGCCAGGAAGCCGGCATGCGCCAGCGGCGCGCCGACCAGCGGCACGCGTGCCGGCTGCAACGCGATCAGCGCATGTGCGGCTTCGCTGGAAAGCACCTCGAGGCGCCCGACGGTTTCGTCGGGCTTGTGCGCTGCCGATTGCAGCACGCACTCGAACATGTCGAGCCAGCGCTGCACGCTGACGTCGTCGAACAGGTCGGTGTTGTATTGCGCCTCGATCATCAGGCCGCCGTCGAGCGGGCGCAGGTTCAGGAAGAGCTCGAAGTTCTCGTACTGGCGCGCGATCGTGTCCTGCAGCACCTCGATGCCGGTGAAGGCCTGTGCGCTGCCGGCCACGTCGGGGTCGACGTTGAAGGCCACGCTCACCAGCGGCAGCCGGCTCGGATCGCGCTCCAGCGACAACTGGCCGAGCAGCGCGCCGTAGGTCAGGGCCTGGTGGTCGAAGGCGTCGAGCACCGCGGTGCTGCATTCGTCCATCAGCGCGTCGAAGCGCATGCCGGTGCTGGCCGACAGGCGCAGCGGCAGCAGGTTGACGCAGTGGCCGACCAGGCCGGGCATGTCGTGCGCGAGCTGGCCCGATGCCGGGATGCCGACCACGATGTCCTCGTGTCCGGTGAGCCGGTGCAGCGTGGCGACGAAGCCGCTGAGCAGGCCGGTGAACAGACTCACGCCGGCCTTGGTGCTGGTGGTGCGCACCGCGCTCACCAGGCGCTTGTCGAGCAGGCGTTCGGCGCGGCGCGAGTTGAAGGTGCGCGCGGCCGGGCGCGGGCGGTCCAGCGGCAGGTCGAGCACCGGCAGCGTGCCGCCCGAGAAGCGGCCCAGCCAGTAGTCGATGTGCGCCTGCATGTCGGGATGGGCGGCATCGGCGGCTTCCTGCGCGGCGAAGTCGGCGAACGAGGGCGCCGGCTTGAGCTTCAGGCCCACGCCGGTCTGCTCGGCGTACAGGTGGCCCAGTTGCTCGGTAATGACCGCCCACGACCAGCCGTCGCACACGACGTGGTGCGCCGACATCACGAGTTCGTGCTCCTCCTCGCCGAGGCGGTAGAGCACCGCGCGGAAGAGCGGGCCGTGCTCGAGCGAGAAGGGCGTGCAGACCGCGTCCTTGTGCGCGGCGCGCAGTGCATGCGCGCGGGCATCGGGATCGAGGCCGCCCAGGTCTTCCTGCAGCAGATGGTTGTCGCCGGGCTGGCTCACCAGCATGCAGGTGCCGTCCGGCGAGATGGTGGCGCGCAGCGCCTGGTGACGCTCCAGCAGCAGGGCCATGGCGCCGGCCAGGGCCTGGCGGTCCAGCGGGCCGTGCATGCGCAGCACCACCGATTCGTTGTAGGCCAGGGAAGCCTCGGTGCTCAGCGTGGCGCCGAGCCAGACTTCACGTTGCGATTCCGTCGTCGGAATGATGCACTCGATGGCGCCACCGCTGGCGGTGGGCTTGAGAACGGCGTTCATGCTGCGGCCTTTCCATTGATGAGGTGATGTGGGGTGCTGGCCGTGTCGGGCACGTACCAGAAGGGCTGTCCGTCGACGTCGCGTGCCAGCACCGAGCCTTCCTCGGCCGGCTTGCGCAGGTCGAAGCCGGTGACGACCGCGGCGCGGCGCGGCAGGAAGCCGGATTCCTGCATCTCGGCGACGGACTCCTTGAAGGCGCGCTGGATGAAGGCGATGTCCTCGGCGCTGTGCGCGCTGGTGAGGAAGCAGGGGAAGTTGTCCAGGATGTGGACCCCGCGGCTGCGCATCATGGCGAACAGCAGGTCCTGCAGCGGGTGGTCCTCGAGCCAGCTCACGCGCCACAGCGACGCGAAGTGCCGGATCTCGATGGGCGCGCCCACCTCCTTGCACCAGCCCGAGAGTTCCGCGGCCATCGCGGCCGTGTTGCCGGTGAGCCCGGCCTGCAGCGCGGGGCCGGCTTCCTTCAGGTGAAGCAGCGAGGCCCTGGCCGCGGCCAGCGCGAGCGGGTGGCGCACGAAAGTGCCGGCGAAGTAGGTCACGCCCACGCCCGGGATCGAGTCGTCGCCGTACTGCCAGGGGCCGCCGTCGAGCGCGTCCATGAACTCGCGCTTGCCTGCGATCACGCCCACCGGAAAGCCGCCGCCGATGACCTTGCCGTAGGTGGCCAGGTCGGCGCGCACGCCGAACAGCTCCTGCGCGCCGCCGAGGCCGACGCGGAAGCCGGTGATGACCTCGTCGAAGATCATCGCGCAGCCGTTCTGCTCGGTGATGGCGCGAACCTCGTGCAGGAATTCGCGCGGCTGGAAGTCGGGCCGGCGGCTCTGCACCGGCTCGGCCAGCACCGCGGCCAGGTCCTGCGCGTTGTCGCGGATGAAGGCCAGCGCCTCCGGCGTGCCGTAGTCGAGCACGCGGATGTCGCCGAACATGCCGCTCATGACGCCGGGCGCCGCCGACAGGCCCTTGCCGCCCTTGCCGGCGCGCACCAGCACTTCGTCGAAGGTGCCGTGGTAGGAGCCGGTGAACACCACCACCGTGCTGCGCCCGGTCACGGTGCGCGCGATGCGCAGCGCGGCCATCACCGCTTCGGAGCCGGTGTTGCACAGGCCCGCGCGGTCGTGGCCGGTGAGCTCGCAGATCAGCGACGTGACCTCGGCCGCCAGCGGATGCTGCGGGCCGATCTCGTAGCCCTCGTCGAGCTGCTTGCGCACCGCGTCCTGCACGAAGTCGGGCTGCCAGCCGAACATGTTCATGCCGAAGCCGTTGAGCGCGTCGACGTATTCGTTGCCGTCGAGGTCCCACATCTTCGAACCCTTGGAGCGCTCGATGACGATCTGGTAGGTGATCTCCTTGGTGATCGGGCGGAAGCCGTTGACCACGCGCGGGTCGGCCATGTGGGCGCGGTTGGCCTCGGTGAACTGCTTGCTCTTCTGCGTGCGCTCGACATAGCGGCGCATGAAAGCCGCTAGGCGCGCCTTCTGCCGGCCGCTGGGCTCGGCCGTGCGCTGCGTGTGGATGCGCGCGATGGCGCCGAAGGCCTTGGCGACGTCGTAGCGCACCGGCTGGTTGGCAGCGCCGGGTTCGTCGCCGGCCGGCGTTGCAGAAACCGCGGTTGCGGCTGGTGCCGCAGGTTCGGGCGCGGGCTGGGCCGACGTCGCGGCAGCCACGGGCGCCACGGCTGGCACGGCCTGCAGCGTCATGACCGGCGTGGCCTGCGCGGCGCCCGACAGCAGCGCCAGCTGCTGGCGCATCAATTCCATCTGCTGCGAAATCAGTTGTGGAAGCTGGTCGCCGCCGGCAATGAGACCTTGCATCGGCACATAGGGGGGCGTGGCCACGGGCTGGTAGGCAACGACGGATTGCACCGACGGTGCGGCAACTGACGCGGCAATGGGCGCGGCGACGGCCACCGGTGCGGCATCCACAGCCGCTGCAGGTGCGGGCGCCGCAGCCTCGGGCGGCAGGCTCGCCTGCAGGAAGGCCGACAGCGCATCGAAGTTGCGGTAGTTCTCCATCAGCTGGCGGAAGCTGAGGTTGACCTTGAAGTGCTTCTTGATCTGCGTGGCGGCCTGCGTCAGCGTGAGCGAGTCGAGGCCCAGCTCGCCGAAGGGCGCGTGGCCTTCGGCCTGTGCCATGTCGAGGCCGGAGATGTCCTCGAACAGGGTGCGCAGGCGCGCATCCACGTTCGAGGCGGGACGAGGAAGAGGCGAGGGCGTTGCTGCGGTCACGGTCGGCTCCAGGACGATGGTGGTAACAAGAAGGGAGGCCGGGGCCGCTGCGTGCGCAGCCTCGGTGGCGATGGGCGGGGCGGCGGCGATGTCGACCCAGAAGCGCTTGCGCTCGAATGGCGTGGTGGGCAGGGGCAGGCGCTGCGCGCCGGTGCGCGAGACGAGCCGCGAGAGTTCGACGTCGGCGCCGCAGGTCCAGAGGCGGCCCAGCGCCAGGTGCAGGGTGCGCGCCTCGTCCGCCGGATCGCCCTGCAGCAGCGACACCACGTTGCCCGCGCCATGCTGGCGCACCAGGGTCGCGAGCATGTTGCGGGGCCCCGCTTCGACGAACAGCGGATGCGCCACCTGGTCCATCGCGCAGCGCACGGCCGGCGAGAAATGCACCGTGCCGCGCAGGTGCTGCGCCCAGTAGGTCGCGCTGGTGGCCTCGGCCGCCTCGAGCAGGCGGCCGGTCATGGTCGAGAAGATGGGCGTCTGCGGCGCGTGCAGTTCGACCTGCCGCACCAGCTGCGCGAAGGGCTCGACGGCGCCGTCCATCATGGCCGAGTGGAAGGCGTGGGAGGTCTGCAGCGCGCGGGCCGCAATGCCATCGGCCTCGAGCGAGGCCTGCAGCGCGGCGATGGCATCGAAGGGGCCGGCGGCCACGCAGGCGGTGGGGCCGTTTTCCGCGGCCAGCGAAAGGTCCGGGCCGAGCCGGTCGAGCAGTTCGGCCGCGCCCAGGCGTACCGAGAGCATGGCACCGGCCGGTTGGGCCTGCATGAGCGCGCCCCGGCGGGCTACGAGCCTGGCAGCGTCCTCGAGGCGCATCACGCCGGCCAGCACCGCGGCAACGAACTCCCCGACGCTGTGGCCGATGAGCGCATGCGGGCGCGCACCGAGCGACAGCACCCGGCGCGCCAGCGCGTACTCGAGCGCGAAGATGGCCGGCTGCGTGGCGGCGGTGGGGGACAGCGACTGCGGATCGTCCGAGAACATGCGTGCGCGAAGGTCGAAGTCGAGCGTGTCTTCGAAGGCATTCATGCAGTCGTCGAAGGCCGCCGCGAATACCGGGTCGGCAGCGTGCAGGTGCTTGCCCATGCCCGCGTACTGCGCGCCCTGGCCGGGAAACATCAGCACCATCTGCGGTGCGCGCGCGGCGGTGCGGCCGCTGGCGCGCCACGGCGAATCGGCATTGCGCAGGGCGGAAGCCGCGTCGGCCGCGCCGCCCGCGACCACCACGCGGCGAAAGGCATGCGCCTTGCGGCCGACGGCCAGCGTATGGGCCACGTCGGCCAGCGGCAGGCCGGGTTGGGCTTGGAGGTGTGCCGCGAGCTGCTCACAGGCGACGGCGAGTGCGGCCTCGGAGCGGGCCGACAGCGACAGCACCTGTTCGCCGGCCGCGATGGGCGAGGCCGGCCGAGGCGGTGCTTCCTCGACGATGACATGCGCGTTGGTGCCGCCCACGCCGAAGGAGCTGACCCCCGCGCGGCGCGGCAGGTGGGCGCGCGGCCAGGGTTGCAGTTCGCTGTTGACGTGGAAAGGCGTGCGCGCGAAGTCGATCGACGGGTTCGGCGCGCTGAAGTGCACGGTCGGCGGAATCACCTCGTGGTGCAGCGCCAGCGCCGTCTTGATGAGCCCGGCCGCGCCCGCGGCGGTGACCATGTGGCCCACGTTGCTCTTGAGCGAGCCGAGCGTGCAGTAGTCGAGCGCGTCGGTGTGCTCCGCGTAGGCCACGGCCAGGGCCTCGACCTCGATCGGGTCGCCCATCGGCGTGGCCGTGCCGTGCGCTTCGACGTAGGAGATGCTGCGCGCATCGACATCGGCCGCGGCCAGCGCGGCGCGGATCACCGCGGCCTGGCCGTCGACGCTGGGCGCGGTGAAGCTGGCCTTGCTGCCGCCGTCGTTGTTCACGCGGGCGCTGCGCAGCACGGCGTAGATGGTGTCGCCGTCGGCCTGTGCATCGGCCAGGCGCTTGAGCAGCACCACGGCGGCACCGTCGCTGAACACCGTGCCCTGCGCCTTCGCGTCGAAGCTGCGCGTGCGGCCGTCGGGCGAGAGCATCGAGCCCTCGTTGTAGAGATAGCCGCTGCGCGGCGGGCAGGTGACCGAGGCGCCACCAGCCAGGGCCATGTAGCACTGGCCGGTGCGCAGCGCATGGAAGGCGTGGGCCACGGCCACCAGCGAGGTCGAGCAGGCGGTGTGCACGCTGACGGCCGGCCCGGTCAGGTTGAGCCGGTTGGCCACGCGCGTGGTGATGTAGTCCTTCTCGTTGGCCAGCATGACCTGGAACTCGCCGACCGGCTCCACCAGGTCGGGCCGGGTGCTGACGTGGCGCTGGAAGTAGGTGGCGTTGTACATGCCGGCGTACACGCCGACCGGACCCGGCGCGGCGTCGGGCACGTAGCCGCCGCGCTCGAGGCACTCCCAGCAGATCTCGAGGAACACCCGCTGCTGCGGGTCCATCAGCTGCGCTTCCTTCGGGCCGATGCCGAAGAAGGCGGCGTCGAAGTCCTCGATGCCGTCGATCACGCCCCGTGCACGCACGTACGACGGGTCGCTGCGCAAGGCCTGGCTGATGCCCGCGTCGAGCGTTGCGTCGTCGAAGAAGGTGATGGTGTCGCGGCCGGCGACGAGGTTGTTCCAGAACTGCTCGACGTCGGCGGCACCCGGAAAGCGGCCGGCGGTGGCGACGAGTGCGATGGCGTCGTCGTCGGTGCCGGCGCCCCTGGCGAAGGCCGATGAAGGGGCCGCCGCGGCCGTTCGTGCTTGGAGCCCGGTCGCGGCGGCCGTGGCGGACTTGTCACCCGCCGGCTGCATCCGCGCACCCATTGCTTTTGGCGTGGGGTTGCGGAAAAAAAGATTGGTCGACAGCGGCAGCCCGGTGCCGCGCTGCAGCTCGGCGAGCACCTGCAGCACCAGAAGAGAATCGCCGCCGAGGTCGAAGAAGTTGTCGTTGCGTCCGACCTTGTCGATGCGCAGCGCACGCGCGAAGGCGTCGCACACCTGCTGCTCGATGGCGTCGTGTGCTTCCTCGAAGGGCTGCGCCAGGTCGGGCCGCTCGCCGGCAGGTTCGGGCAGCGCCTTGCGGTCGAGCTTGCCGTTGGACGTGACCGGCAGCGCGGCAAGCCACACCTGCGCGGTCGGCACCAGGGCGGCGGGCAGGCGCGCCGCGAGGTGCGCGCGCAGTTCGTCCCAGGCGACCTGCTGCGTGCGCGCGACGAGGTAGGCCACCAGGCGCAGCTGGCCGCCGGCGTCGGGCCGCGCGACCACGGCGCATGACTGCACCGCCGGGTGCGCCAGGACAGCCGCCTCAACCTCTCCGGTCTCGATGCGATGGCCGTGGATCTTGACCTGCCCGTCGCGGCGGCCGATGAACTCGAGCGTGCCGTCGGGCAGCCAGCGTACGAGGTCGCCGGTGCGGTAGAGCCGGTCGTCCGGACCGCCGAAAGGGTCGGCCACGAAGCGTTCGGCACTGAGCGCGGGCTGGCGCAGATAGCCGCGCGCCAGGCCGTGGCCGCCGATGCAGAGTTCGCCGACGAAGCCGGCCGGCAGCAGCGCCATCGACGGGCTCAGCACGCGCAGCACGGTGTCCTTGATGGGCCGGCCTAGCGGCACCGACCGCAGGTCGTCCGGCAGGGCAGAAGGGATGCGGTGCGTGGCCGCGAAGGTGGTGCACTCGGTCGGGCCGTAGCCGTTGCTCAGCACGAGCTGCGGCAGCGCGGCCTGCGCACGGCGAACGTGCGGCACCGACAGCGCCTCGCCGCCGGTGAAAAGGTGGCGCAGGCCCGCGAGGTGGGCCGGATCGTCGTCGATCACCGCGTTGAAGAGCGCAGCCGTGAGCCAGGCGGTGTGCACGTCGTGCCGCGCGATGGTGCGTGCCAGGCCGGCGCCGGTGGGCACGCGCTCGTCGTGGATCACGCAGCAGCCGCCGTTGAGCAGAGGGCCCCAGATCTCGAGCGTGGCGGCATCGAAGGCCAGCGGTGCCGCGTGCAGCACGGCGCGGCCCGCGGCGAGATCGACATAGTCGACGCCGACCACCAGCCGCAGTATCGAGCGGTGGCAGATCTCGATGCCCTTGGGCGTGCCCGTGGAGCCCGAGGTGTACATCACGTAGGCCACCGATTCGCCGTCGATGGCCGGACGATTCCAAGAACCGCGATCTGGCTTGTCGGCGTACTCGTCGAGGAGCACAACCGCGTGTGCGGCGGGCACGAGATGGTGGTGCGCCTGGGTCGTCAGCACATGGTGCGCGGCCGTTTCGCCGAGCATGTGGGCGATGCGATCGACCGGGAAGTCGGTCGGCACCGGCACGTAGGCCGCGCCGGCCTTGAGGATTCCGAGCAGCGCGACGATGGCGCCCATCGAGCGGTCGAGCAGCATGCCCACGCTGTCGCCGCCGCGCACGCCCAGGCGCTGCAGCCGGTGCGCGAGTTCGTCGGAGCGCCGGTCGAGCTCCGCGTAGCTCATGCGCAGGTCGCCTTCGGCGAGCGCGATCGCCTCGGGCGCGCTTTGCGCTTGCTGGCCGAACACGCCCGTGACCGTGAGCGAGCGGTCGAGCGGCGACATGGCCGTGTTCCATTGAGCAAGCTGGATTTTGCTGTCGGCAAGCGGCAGGGTACGGATGTCTCCCAGCGCGGCGCCGGGGCGAGCGAGCAGGTCGGCCGCGGTGTCGGCAATGGCGGCAAGGAGCGACTGCGAGGCGGCGGCATCGAGCAGGCCGACTGCACTATCTATATGCAGGCGTGCGCTGGCAGCGTCGAAACGGAGGCGAAGCGAGGCGTCGGCGGCTTCGGCCTCGGCGGCGGCGATGTCGTCGCGCAGCCAGAGGGCGTCGGTCCGTTGGGCGATCCGTGTCGTGCCGGGCGCCGCGCGGCGAGCCTGATCGAGTTCGGCGAGCCAGTCGCCGGCGGGGCGGGTGGCGTCGTAGGCGGCGGTGGTCGAGCAGCGTTGCGTGCGGCCGCCCTCGGCGGCAGCGACTTCCTCCAGCACTGGCCAGAGGGTGCCCAGCCAGCGCGACTGCAGCAGCAGCCACGCGCCTGCGTAGGGAGTGTCGGGCAGCAGGGCGGCACTGGAACCGCCAGTCGTCCAAACCGAGCTCGCGTGCCTGGCATGGGGTGCATCCGGGTTGGTGCGGGGCACGAACAGGTCCCCGAGGAGCAGATTCGGAGCTGTTTCGTGCAACGGCAAAACAGTTTGAATTTCCATGTAAATACCCGGAAACGAAATACGATGGAATTAATTGAATGGGCGAAAAGATCGCTCAATTAATTGGCGTCAGTTAAAGGTGTTCGTCGTTTTTCTTGGCTCGATCCTAGGAGGTTTGAAGCGGTCGGAGTGAGGACTTAAGGCCTAGGTTACATTCAGACAAGGTTATTTCGAAAACGTACTACCCGAATTGTCCAGTTCAAGGTAACTGATGCGCGATCGGGCGGGTCGAGGCGGACGAACGGACCGGTGCAAGGCATCGGATTGCCGTCTCGAACCGGGGTACTCATGGGGATGCGCGCAGGGGAGATCGCAGAAATCCGCAGGCGCCGGATGGTTTGCATGCATAACCGAATCGGCGTACGCGTTTCGCTCGGAGCGATGCGGAAAACGCACCGGCGCGACTCGCGCATCAGGAAACATCGGACAGTTTTAGGCTGTTATTAAATTGCCGACTATGTAACCGGATAAAAAATAGCTGTACAAAACCTGAAAATCGCAAAAACTTCGGAAATCTCTGGTTTACCCGAAATAGATCTTCAAGAGGGGCAAAAGAATGTTCAGCGACATCCTATTACCAGGTGTAGTTCTTACTCCCCGCAGTCTCTACTTCGAGTCGGAAATACCGAATATTTCCGCGGGACTGGAAGCCAATGCGACCTATTTCGGCAATGCCGGCTGGGCCCAGGAGTACCTGGACTTCTGCCACCGCGACGAGCACTTCCGCAGCCGCTGGCTGGCGGCCGGTGGCGACTGGACCGGCAAGGTTGTCATCGACCTGGGATGCGGCCCCGGCAACGTGTTCGCCACGCTGGGCGGCAAGCCCGAGTTGCTGGTGGGTGTCGATGTGGCCGCGGGTTCGCTGGAACTGGCTTCGCGGCTGGGCTACACGGCGGTACTGGCCGATGCCGCGCACACGCCGTTCCGCTCGGGCGTGGCGGACATCGTGGTGATCAATGCCTCGCTGCACCATTGCGACGACATGGACGCCGTGCTGCGCGAGGGCGCGCGGCTGGTGAAGGCCGACGGCGTGCTCATCACCGACCACGATCCGCAGCTCACGGCCTGGGACTACAAAGGGCTCGCCAGATTCCTGTGGGACGCGCGGCTGTGGGTCTACCGCATGACGCGCCACGGCTTTCACAAGTCGGGCAGCCAGCAGTCGTGGGGGCTGCGGACCGAGGTGCATCACCGGCCCGGCGACGGCGTCACGAAGGAGTTCTTCGAGCGCACGCTGGAGCCGCTGGGCTTCGAGGTTGCCGTGTACCCGCACAACCACCAGGTCGGGGCCGACGCGCTGAGAGGCGACCTCGGGCCCGCGCAGTGGAAGTACCGCATGGGCAACGTACTGTCGGGCCGGGACCCGGCGGCACCCGCGAGTGCGTTGTCGCTGATGTGCATCGCGCGGCGCGTGCACGAGGAAAGGACCACCCTGATCATGTGAGCCGTCCGGCAATACCGAAACAGGGAGACAAGGCGACTGCTGGTAGCCTCTGCGGATTCTTCGAACGCGCCCCCGCAGGCGGGCGCGCTATCCAGGCAATCCAGGAAGGACTCCCGTAGTGGTCGTGACAGTCAGGACATCAGGCAGGACAGGCTTTGGTTGGTGCGCGGGCATCGCGCTCGCAGCGACATTGATGGTGGCGGGGTGCTCGACCTCGCCGAAGGCGCCGGTGGCGGGCCCCGGCGAGTACGTCGTGCAGCCTGGCGACACGCTGTATCGCATCGCATCGAAGAGCGGGCGCTCCACCGCCGACATCGCGCGCTGGAACAACCTGCAGGACCCGGACAAGCTCGAGGCGGGGCAGGTGCTTCGCGTGGTGCCTCTAGGCGGCGCGCCGGTGGCGTCGTCCGGCAGTGCGGGCGAGCCATCTCCGCCTGCGCGAAGCGCCGGTGCCGAGCGCTCGAGGCCACCGAAGACGCGCGAACCCGAACCGCCCATGCCGCCGGCATCGCGCCGCAGCGACTGGGGCTGGCCAGCGCCGGGCCAGGTGATCGCGGGCTTCAACGGCGGCAGCAACAAGGGGCTGGACATCGCCGCCAGGCCGGGCGACGCGGTGCTCTCCATCGGCGCCGGCAAGGTCGCGGTGACCGAGATGCTGCGCGGCTACGGCAGCGTGGTCATGATCGATCACGGCGGCTCGTACATGTCGGTCTACACCAACCTGCGCACGGTGCAGGTCAAGCAGGGCCAGCGCGTGGAGCGCGGCCAGAAGATCGCCGACATCGGCGGCGACGAGGACGGCCGCAGCAAGCTGCACTTCGAGATCCGCTACCGCGGGAATGCGGTCGATCCGCGCCAGTACCTGACCGCGCGCTGACTTTTTCGCTTCGGCGTTGCCATATCTGGCGAAAGGCATCCCCCAAATTGGTGATATCGGAACAAGCCCGAAATGCGCAGACTCGCGCCTCACTCTTCGAAGGGGGCGTTCATGGAACTCGTGCATTGGGTGTTTGTTGTGGTCGGCATCGTGCTTGCGCTGCTGACGCAATGGTTTCTGCTGGCGCAGATCAGCCGTGACAGGCAGCCGATGCGCGACCAGATCGCCGAGCAGGTCACGCAATCGGCCGCACTGGTCCAGGAGTGCGCCTCGGGCTTCAGCCACACGGTGCAGACGCCTCGCACCTGAACGGGCCTGCGCGGCCCGGCATCGAAGGCCCGGATGCCTTCGATGCCCTCCCTGCCTCTATAAGATGCTCGCTCTTTTGGAATACGTGAAGACGCGAGAGGCAAAGGGGAGGGCCGCGCATGATTTCTTTGCTCCACACCGCGGACTGGCAGATCGGCCGCGTGTTCTCGCAGTTCGAGCCTGACGACGCCGCGGCGTTGTTCGAGGCGCGCTTCAAGGCCGTCGAACGGCTGGCGGGCATTGCGGACGAACGCAATGTCGACGCCGTGCTGGTGGCAGGCGACGTGTTCGACCTGCAGACCGTGTCGGACAAGACCATCCGGCGCATGTTCAATGCGATGCAGCGCTTTTCGGGCCCCTGGTTGCTGATTCCGGGAAACCACGACTCGGCGCTGAGCGAGTCCGTCTGGAGCCGTGCGCAGCGGCTGGGCGCGATCCCGCCGAATGTCGTCTGCTGCCTCGAGCCGAAACCGCATCTCGTCGATGGAAAGTTCGTGCTGCTGCCGGCGCCGCTGACACAGCGCCACACCTACGGCGATCTCACCGAGTGGTTTTCGGGCGCGGCCGACGACAGCGGCCTGCCGCGCATCGGGCTGGCGCACGGCTGCGTGCAGGGCATCCTGTCGGAGGACATCGACTCGGCCAATCCGATCGCGGCAGGGCGGGCAGGGGAGGCCGGGCTGAGCTATCTCGCGCTCGGCGACTGGCACGGCACCCGGCAGATCGACGAGCGTACCTGGTATGCCGGCACGCCCGAGACCGACAGGTTCAGGGCCAACGAATCGGGGCAGGCGCTGCTGGTATCGATTGCGGGCGCCGGCGCGCAGCCGGACGTCGAGCCGGTGCGTACCGGGCAGTTCAGGTGGCAGCAGCTCGAGCCTCGGCTTTCGGTGCCGTCGGACGTCGACCGGCTCGTGGAAAGCCTGGCGCTCATCGACGGCAACGACGTGCTGCAACTGCGCGCCCACGGCAGCTGCGATCTTGGCGCGCATCGCCGGCTCGGCGTGGCGCTCGATGCTGCGCGTGCACGCGCCCGCGCGCTGGTGTGGGACGGCGAGGCGTTGCGGCTCGAGCCGACCGAGGACGACATCCAGGCGCTGCATGCCGATGGTTTCGTCGGCGAAGCGCTGCAGGAACTGCGCGCACAACAAGGCGAGGCCGATGCGGAACTGGCCCGCGATGCACTGCTGACCCTGGCCCGTGTGCTCGATGCGCAAGGCCCGAACGGTGCGCGCACGGGGGGCGCCGCATGAAGCTGCAGCGTCTTCGCATCGAGAACTTCAAGCTGTTCCGTGCGCCTTTGGAAATCGACGGCTTCACCGACGGCCTGAACCTGTTCACGGCCCCCAACGAGTCCGGCAAATCGACCGTCGCCGAAGCCATTCGCGCGGCATTCTTCGAACGGCATCGCTCGAGCGCGGTCGAGCACCTGCGGCCGTGGGGCGAAAGCTCGGCCACGCCGACCGTCGAACTCGAATTCGAACTCGACGGCAAGTCCTGCCGGCTCACCAAGGCCTTCCTGGGCAAGAAGCGCTGCGAGCTCGTGATCGACGGCAGGCCGATGGACGGTGCCGTGGCGGAAGACCATCTCGCAAGCCTGCTGGGATTCCGCTTTCCAGGCAAGGGCGCGAGCACGCCGGAACACATGGGCATCCCAGGCCTGCTGTGGATCAGGCAGGGCACGTCGCACGACATTTCGCATGCTGTCGGCTTTGCCAGCGACCACCTGCGCAATGCGCTCGGGGAGTCGCTCGGCGAACTGGCGTCGAGCCAGGGCGACGCGGTGCTGAAGGCCGTGGAAAGCGAACGCAACGAACTGCTCACGCCGGCAAGCGGTGCGCCGCGCGGTGCCTATGCGGATGCACTCAAGCTGCGCTCGGAACTCGAATCCGAACTGGCGCGCCTGCTGGCCGACATCGAGGCCTATCGGTCGGGCGTCGACCGGCTTTCGGGACTGCGGCGCGAGCATCAACGCGACGACGCGGCGCGGCCATGGGTGGCGCTGCGCGAACAGCTCGCCGCGGCGCAGCAACGGCTGAACGATGGCAAGGGGCTGGCCGAACGCAAGGCCGCGCAGGACGTGGCGCTCAAGCAGATCGTTGCGCAGGTTGTCTCGTGGCGCACGCAGCTTCAGTCCATGGAGCGCGAGGAGGCGACCGTCGTTCAGCGCGAGAAGAACCTGCAGGCAGTCAGGGAAGGCCTGGACAAGGCGCTCGGCGAGCTGCAGGCCTGGGAACCGCGCCATGCGGCTGCGGCGCAGGCCGATGCACGTGCGCGAGAAACCTTGCGCCTGGCGCGCCAGGCGGCCTCGCGGTCTGCACAGGAGAAGGCCGTCGACAGCCTTGCAGAGCAGCTCGCCGGGCTTGTGCAGAACCTCGGCAAGGCAAGGAGCGAACAGGAAAAGGTTGCTCGTCTGCAGGCCGATGCGCGCTCGCTGACGGTGTCCGAGAGCGAGCTCAAGCGCCTCCATCGCAGCGCCGACGCGCTGCGGGCAGCGCAGGCGCGGCTCGACGCGGTCTCGACCGCATTGGCCTTCGATCTGCAGCCCGGTGCGCGTGTGCGTGTCGGCGGTGCCGAGATTGCCGGGACGACGCGGCAGACCGTCATTGCGCGCACCGAGATCGACATCGAGGGCGTTGGCCGCATCACGGTGTTGCCGGGCGGCACCGACCTTGAAAGTCTCGGCGTCGAACACGACCGGGCGCACCAAGAACTGGTCTCGCTGTTGCAGGCCTTGCGCGCCGACAGCGTCGCGGCTGTCGAGGAGCGCGTTCGCCTGCATGCCTTGCGCAACGGGGAGGTCCGTGCGGCGGAAGCCGTTCTGTCGGCGCTCGCGCCCAAGGGGCTGGACACGCTCGCCGCCGACGTCGGGCTGCGCGAAGCCCGTCTGGCAGAGGCGAAGCAGATGCTGCTCGCGATGGCGTCGACATCGGATGCGCATGTGCCGTCGGTCCTGCAGGCCGAGTCGGAGGAGGGCGCTGCCCGCACGGCGCTGGAGGCGGCCTCTTCGGCGCTCAACGAGGCGAAGCTGCAGACCGGCCATGCGCGAGAACAGGTCAAGGCCGCAGAAGACGAACTGGCGGCGGTCAAGTCCACGCTCGCGGATCCGCTGCGGGCCGGCCGCAAGCGCGAGGCCGGCGAGGCATTGACCGATGCGCTGGCACAGCAATCGGCCATCGAGCAAAGGGCCGCCGGGTTGGCGGAACAGTTGCGCACGGTCAACCTGCCGGTCCTGGCGCAGGACGTGGAGCGGCTCGAGCGCAGCGCCCGGCAGGCCGAGGCATCTCACAGCCAGCGGGCCGGCGAGATCACGCGGCTCGAAGTCGAACTCGAGACCAAGGGTGCGCTGGGCCAGGAAGAAATTGCGTCGGAGAAGCGGCGTGAACTCGAGCACGCCGCGCGGCGCAGCGCCGAACTCGACCGCCGTGCCAAGGCACTCGACCACCTGCTGAAGCTGTTGCGCGAGAAACGCTCGGCATTGGCGCGCCGTCTGCGCGCGCCCTTGCAGAAGCACCTCGATCACTATCTGCAGATTCTTTTTCCGGGCGCGCAGGTCGAGGTGGGTGAAGACCTGTCACCGAGCCGAATCACCCGGCAAGGCGTGCGCGGCGTCCAGAGCGGGACGTTCGAGGAGCTCAGCGTCGGCGCGCGGGAACAGATGGGGGTCGTTGCGCGACTGGCATATGCCGATCTGCTGAAGGAAGCGAGGAAGCCCACGCTGCTCATCCTCGACGACGCCCTGGTGCACACCGACGAGGAACGGCTCGGTCAGATGAAGCGCGTGCTGTACGACGCGGCGACGCGGCACCAGATCCTGATCTTCAGTTGCCATCCGGAAGCCTGGCGAGACCTGGGCGTGGTGGCGCGGAGCATTTCGTAGCAATGGGCCTTGCCGTCACGGAGGGCCTGTTCCGGGATCGCGATCGCTATTGCAGCAGCAATCTTCTATTTGACATAACACTCATTGTGAGCCTTGCCGGGTTCATTCGAATCAGATGATGTTCACCATTTGCCATCCTTCGGAACGGCCTTTGGCGCATTGGCCCGTGCCGCCACTGCGGTCGTGATCAGAGACGCTGCTTCCGGGCGGTTCGCCTTGTTCGCGAAGTCGACAGCCGTCATGCCCAACTGGTTCTTCATCGTCGTATCCGCGCCTTCGGCCAGCAGCAGCTTCACGGCTTCGCTCGAGCTGTACATCGCGGCCATCATCAGCGGCGTGGTGCCATTAGGCGACTGCGCATCGATGAACGCGTACTTGTCGAGCAGCACCTTCATGATGGTCAGTTGACCGCTGGTGGCGGCGTAGTGCAGCGGCGTCCAGCCTGTCTTGTTCACGGCTGCATCGCGCTTGAGCAACTGATTGACCAGGTCCTGCTGTCCCTTGATGGCCGCAAGCATCAGCGGTGTTTCGTCCTTGGCATTGGCGATGTCCACGTCCGTCTGCGGCGACTCGATCAACACCTGGATGACCTTCGGCGATGGCTCGCGCAAGGCAATCAGCAAGCCCGTCTGGCCATGTTCGTCGCGGGTATTCGGGTCGAAACCACGCTGAAGCAGCGTGCGCACGCCACTGGCGTTGTCGCCGCGCACGGCCCGGAAAAAGTCCTCGAACGAACCGGCGTGTGCCGCAAAAGATGCAGCAATGACAATGAGATATATCGACTTCTTGAAGTAGTTTTTCATGATTTGACTTCCCTGAACAGCGTTTCGAAGTTGTCGCTCGTGGCCTTGGCCACGGCATCCACGGGCATCTTGCGCAGTTCGGCGATCTGTTGCGCCACGAAGGGCACGTACGAGGGGTTGTTGGTCTTGCCGCGGTACGGCACCGGAGCGAGGTACGGGCTGTCGGTCTCGATCAGCATGCGGTCCAACGGCACGAAGGCGGCCACGTCGCGCAGCTCCTGCGCCTTCTTGAACGTCAGGATGCCCGAGAACGAAATGTAGAAGCCCAGGTCGAGCGCCGCACGCGCCACTTCGGCGGTTTCGGTGAAGCAGTGGAACACGCCGCCGGCCGCGCCGGGGGAGGCGTCCTCGCCCTCCTCCTTCAGGATCGCCAGCGTGTCCGCCGACGCTTCGCGCGTGTGGATGATCAGCGGCTTGCGCGTCTGTTGCGCCGCACGGATGTGCACCCGGAACCGGTCGCGTTGCCATTCCATGTCCGCAATGCTGCGACCGCCCTTGCGTTCTTCCATCTGGTAGTAGTCGAGGCCGGTTTCGCCGATCGCCACGACACGCGGCCGTGCGGCGAGCCGGACCAGCTCGTCGACGCTGGGTTCGGCGATGTCCTCGTTGTCGGGGTGCACGCCCACGCTGGCCCAGAAGTTGTCGTAGCTGGCGGCAAGCGCCTGCACGTCGTCGAATTCCTCGAGCTTGGTGCAGATGCAAAGGGCCCGATCGACCTGCGCGGCGGCCATGGCGGCGCGGATCTGCGGCATCTGGTCCGCGAATTCGGGAAACGTGAGGTGGCAGTGGGAGTCTGTGAACATCGGAAATGGCGAGCTTCGACGCTCGCTCCTTTGGGAGATGGCGCCGTGTGCAGAGTTCCGCGTCACCAGGACGGCGGAAGACTCAGATGGTCTGGGTGGGCCTGTCGGAGGCCATCGAGCCGCCCAGTGCAGCCTCGATGCGAGCCTTCAGCTGGCGCGATTTCTCATCCGACGGAAAGCGGATGCCCACGCCGGGCGCCCGGTTGCCGGCGGCGCGCGGCGGGGTGATCCAGGCGACCTTGCCGGCCACCGGGTAGCGCTGAGGGTCTTCGGGCAGCGTCAGCAGGACGTAGACGTCATCGCCGAGCCGGTATTCCCGCGTGGTCGGAATGAAGATGCCGCCTTCCGCGAACAGCGGGATGTACGCTGCGTACAAGGCCCCTTTTTCCTTGATGGCGAGCTGTATGACGCTCGGGCGTGCAGGCGTGGCCGGGGCGGCGGGAGCAGCGGATGCGGGGGCGGCGGGTTGGTTCATGGGCGACGAGCGGCAGAGTTTAGGGTGGTTCGCGCTTCGCTCACAAGCGCTTCCAGCATCAGGCCCGCGTTGAACGGATGTTCGGCGGTTCTCGCGGCACTCGCGAGCGACTTCGACCAGCGCGCCAGCGCCAGCCGCGACGGTGCGGAAGGCAGATCGGCGGGCTCGAAAAACCGGGGTTCGGCACCGTTGCCGACAGCCATCAAGTCGTGGCAGAGCTTCTGCAGCACGCTCACGGCCTGCGCGGGTGCGTGGTCGGCCAGGGCACCCACCTCGCCGCGCGTCATGGCCTTGGGCAGCAAGGCCCACGCCTTGGGCGACTGTCCGGACCGCGCGAGGCGCAAGGCATCGCTGGGCCGGCCGCCCGCAGCGCGCAACAGTGCGGCAGCATCGGCGGCTGGCACGTCCTGCGCAACCAGCCAGGCTTCGGCCTCTGCAGTCTCCGGCCACGGCAGCGTGAAACCCAGGCAGCGGCTTCGGATGGTCGGCAACAGTTGCCACGCCGCCTCGCTGGCCAGCACGAAGCGCACATCGCCGACCGGCTCCTCGAGCGTCTTCAGCAGCGCGTTGGCGGTGATCGTGTTCATGCGCTCGGCCGGGTACACCAGCACCACCTTGCCGCGGCCGCGCGCGCTGGTGCGCTGGGCGAAGCCGACTGCGTCGCGCATCGCCTCGACCCGGATCTCCCGGCTGGGCTTGCGCTTCTTGTCGTCGATATCGGACTGGGCTTTTTCGTCGAGTGGCCAGCCGAGTTCCTGCATGGCGACTTCGGGCATCAGCACGCACAGGTCGGCATGGGTGCGGACTTCGATCGCATGGCAGCTCGCGCAATGGCCGCAGGCCGCGCCTTCAGGCGTTGGCTGTTCGCACAACCAGGCGGACGCCAGCGCCAATGCCAGCTCGTACTGTCCGATGCCCGACGGCCCCTGGAGCAGCCATGCGTGGCCGCGCTGGCGCAACAGTTCTGTCAACGGCCGGCGCAGCCAGGGCGAAAGCTGGGGCGCGCTCATCGGGCACCTCCGGCAGCGATCCCGCGCGCCACAAGGGCTGCCTCGACCTGTTGCCAGACCTGGTCGCGCGCCTGGCTGGCGTCGATGCGCACGAAACGCCGGGCATCCGCCTCCGCACGGGCCGCATAGCCCTGGGCGACGCGCTTGAAGAACTCGACCGGCTGGGCCTCGAACTTGTCGGGCACGCGTGCGCCGGCCAGCCGCTGGGCGGCAATCTCGGGCGCCAGGTCGAACCACAGCGTCACGTCGGGCTGCAGCAGCGTCGAAGCAGGGCGCCCCGCCCTGCCCGCCTGAACCCATTGCTCGAGCGTCGACAGCACGGCACCGTCGAAGCCGCGGCCCGCGCCCTGGTAGGCGAAGGTGGCGTCGGTGAAGCGATCGCACAGCACCACGTCGCCACGTGCCAGCGCCGGCTCGATGACCTGCACCACATGGTCGCGCCGGGCCGCGAACACCAGCAGCGATTCGGTCAGCGGGTCCATCGGCTGTTCGAGGATCAACCCGCGCAGCGTCTCGGCCAGCGCCGTGCCGCCGGGTTCGCGCGTGCGCACCACGGCGCGGCCGCGGGCCTTGAACAGCGCCTCCAGCGCGTCGAGATGGCTCGACTTGCCGGCACCGTCGATGCCTTCCAGCGTCAGGAACAGGCCGTTGTCACTCATTGGGTCGCCTTGGTTCTGGTGTCTCCACCGCCGCGCTGATAACGGTTGACCGCGCGGTTGTGGTCGTCGAGCGAGTTGCTGAACTGGCTGGTGCCGTCGCCGCGCGAGACGAAGTACAGCGATTTGCTCTGCGCCGGCTGCACCGCGGCCAGCAGTGCGGCCTTGCCGGGCATGGCGATCGGCGTGGGCGGCAGGCCGCCGCGGGTGTAGGTGTTCCAGGGCGTGTCGGTTTGGAGGTCCTTCTTGCGCAGGTTGCCGTCGAAGGCCGTGCCCATGCCGTAGATCACCGTCGGATCGGTCTGCAGCGGCATTCCGATGCGCAAGCGGTTGGTGAACACCGCTGCGATTTCCGCGCGGTCGTTGGCCTTTCCTGTCTCCTTTTCGACAATGCTCGCCAGGATGAGCGCCTCGTCGGCCGACTTCAGCGGCAGGTCGGACGCGCGGGCGGCCCAGGCGGCCTCGAGCTTCTTGTCCATGGCCCGCATCGCCCGCTGCAGCAGCGCGACGTCGGTCGAGCCTTTCGAATAGGTGTAGGTGTCCGGGAAGAAGCGTCCTTCCGGGTGCAGGCCCGGCTTGCCCAGCTTGGCCATGAGCGCATCGTCGGTCATGCCGACGCTGTCGGGCTTGAGCTGGTCGGCCTTGGCAAGGGCCGCGCGCACCTGGCGGATGTTCCAGCCCTCGACCAGCACCAGGCTGCGCGTGGCTTCCTCGCCACGCACCAGGATGTTCAGCAGCAACTTCGGCGTGACGCCGCGCTCCAGCTCGTAGCTGCCGGCACGCATCTGGCGGTCCTGGCCCGAGACGCGGAACCACAGGTAGAGCAGCTGCGGCGGCACGTCGACACCGGTGTCGGCCACGGCCTGCGCAATGCCTCTCGGGGTGGTGCCCGGCTCGACGGACAGGTCGACGCTCGGCGCGGGCAGCTTGAGCGGCTGGTGCACCCACCAGAGACCGCCGGCGCCGAGCGCGAGCGCAACCAGGGCGGCGAGCAGGAAGAGCGTGAGGAAGAAGCTGCGCACGAGTCCGAAGAGGGAGATGAAAAAACAGCGGCCCTGCGGGCTGCAAGGGAGGAGTCCCTGCCGCCCCGAAGGGACAGGCCCGGCCATGATAATTCAGCGATGACCACTGTCGTTCTCAATGGCGTGACCGCCGCCTCCCTGACGGGCCCGTCGGGCCACCTCGGCGTGATCCGCGCCGAAGGCCCCGACGCCGCGAGCTTCCTGCACGGCCAGCTCACCCAGGACTTTTCGCTGCTCGGCAGCGCCGACGCGCGGCTGGCCGCGCTGTGCACCGCCAAGGGCCGTGTGATCGCGAGTTTCATCGGCATCAAGCCGCAACCCGAGCTGATTCTCCTGGTCTGCAGCCGCGACATCCTGGCAGCGACGCTCAAGCGCCTGCAGATGTACGTGCTGCGCGCCAAGGTCGAGCTGTCGGACGCCACCGAACAGTTCGCGGTGTACGGCCTGGCCGGTACCGCCCTCACCGCCAACGGCCTCGATGCGGACACCCCGCCGGGCAAGCGCACCGGTGTGGGCGACGGCGTGAGCGTGGTGTCGCTCTATCCGGCCGATGGCATCCCGCGCGCGCTGTGGATCGCCCCGGCCGACCAGCCGGCTCCCACGGGCACGGCGCTCGACGACAGCCTCTGGCAGTGGAGCGAGGTGCGCAGCGGCATCGTCACGCTGACCACGCCCGTCATCGACGCCTTCGTGCCGCAGATGATCAACTACGAATCGGTGGGCGGCGTCAACTTCAAGAAGGGCTGCTACCCCGGGCAGGAAGTGGTGGCGCGCAGCCAGTTCCGCGGTACGCTGAAGCGCCGCACCTACCTCGTGAAGGCCGATGCCCCCGTTGCCGTCGGGCAGGAGGTCTTCGCCTCAGGCGACGCCGAGCAACCCGTGGGCACCGTGGCGCAGGCCGCTTCCGCGCCCGATGGCGGCTGGGCCGCGCTCATCTCGATGCAGATCTCCGCACTGGAAGGCGGCGGCCTGCATGCCGGCGCGGTCGACGGGCCTGCGCTCAAGCTCGAACCGCTGCCCTACCCGCTGCTCGAAGACATCTGAGCTGAACCCCATCCCCGAAGACGCCCGGCAGCCGGGCGTTCGGCGCTATCGAACAGATAGCGCCGTTTTTTTTGCGCGTCGTTTAACCCTGCCGCCGTTGCTGCGCCGTAGAAGCCTGCACCGATCAACTCCCGGCAAGGAAGACACCATGAAGCGCAGACTCATTTCAACCGCCCTGGCTCTGGGCGCCGTGGCCTCCTCGCTGGCCCTGCCCGCCCAGGCCCAGAGCCAGCCGCCCGCACGCGTCGGCTCCCTGATGCAGATCAGCGTGGTCGACCGGGGGACCGGCGCCGAACTGCCGGTCTACCGCCATCGCGGCGAATACTGGGTGGCCGGCCGTCCCGGCGCGCGCTATGCCATTCGTGCGCGCAACGCGATGGGCGAACGCATCATGGCCGTGATGTCGGTGGACGGCGTGAACGTCGTCACCGGCGAAACCGCCGGGGTCGGGCAGAACGGCTACGTGTTCGGCGCGCGCGAACGCAGCGACATCACGGGCTGGCGCAAGAGCGATTCGCAGATCGCAGCCTTCGAGTTCGCCGCTGCCGGCAATTCGTACGCGAGCCGCACCGGCCGCCCGGACGATGTGGGCGTGATCGGCGTCGCGATGTTCCGCGAACGCATGCCCGAGCCGCCACCGCCGCCGGTCACCCCCTATCCGCGACGCGACGAATTCGGCGATCGGGAACGTCGCAGCGAGTCCTCGTCGCTCGGCGATGCGCGGGCCAAGGCAGCGCCTGGCGCTGCGGCCGACAAGAGCGTGGCGGCCGAATCCGCTGCGTCCCCTTCGGGCAGCATGGCTCGCCAGTCCGCGCCCAGCCCGAGCCTTGGCACGGCCCATGGCCGCCGAGAAACTTCCTATGTGGGCAAGACCACCTTCGAGCGCGCGCAGTCGTCGCCCGACGAGGTGATCCGCATCCGCTACGACAGCCGAGAGAACCTCGTGGCGGCGGGCGTGATCCCGGTTCCGCCGCCGCCGCGCTGGCCGCGTCCCGCCGGTCCGTCGCCGTTCCCGGGATCGGAACCGGGCTATGTGCCCGACCCGCCGCCGCGCTACTGAATCGGGCGCGTCAGGGCTTCAGGGTCCGCCGCATCTCGATGTGCGGGATGCCGGCTTCCTCGAAGCCTTCACCGTGCGCGGCATAGCCGAGCCGCGCATAGAAGCGCTCGGCGCTGCGCTGCGCGTTGAGCGCCACTTCGCGGTCGCCGCGCGCCTTGGCGGCGTCCTCGAGCACACGGACGACCGCGGCGCCATGTCCGCCGCTGCGCAGGTTGCGATGCACCGCCATGCGGCCGATGTGCGACATGCCGTCCTCGGCATGCAGCAGGCGCCCGGTCGCGATGACCTGGCCCAGCCGGTTGCGCGCCACGGCGTGCAGCACGACGGCGTCGTGCGCGTCCCACTCCAGCGATTCGGGAATGTTCTGCTCTTCGATGAACACCGCCCGGCGCAGCGCTCCGGCGCCTTCGCCCAGCGTGGCCCAGTCGCCGGTCTCGACGCTGCGCATCGGCTCGCCGGCCTCGTAGCCCTCGAGCACCTCGCGCAGCACCTGCGGCACCGGCTTCGATGTCTGCGTGGCCGGATCGGCAAACACGTACACCAGCTCGCAACCCACCAGGAACTGGTCCTGCCGGAACAGGCCGCCTTCGAACACCATCGACGACGTGCCGATGCGCGCGCAGCGCATGCCCACGTCGAGCATGTCGTCCATGCGCGCCGAAGCGCGGAAATCGATCGTCGCCTTGCGCACGTACAGGTCGCCGCCCAGCGCGTGCATCGCCTCTTCATAGGGCAGTGCCAGCGCGCGCCAGTAGTCCGCAATCGCCGTGTCGAAATACATCAGGTAGTGCGCGTTGAACACGATCTTCTGCATGTCGACCTCGGCCCAGCGCACGCGCAGCCGATGAAAAAAGCGGAAGTCACTGCGTTGCATTCTTGTCTCCGTAAAGGTTGGAAGTTCTGAGGATCGGAAATCGCTCGGCGGCCGGCATGTGCGGCCACGCGAAGGGGTCAGGTCACGGCTGCAAGGCTTCGCGCAGCGCCTTCGCCGCATCGTCCTGCGCCTGCAGCGCCTCGGGAATGGCGCGGCCCATCTTGATGAACTCGTGGATCACGCCGCGATAGATCTCCAGGTCGACCGGCACGCCCGCGGCACGCAGCTTGTCGGCGTAGGCAATGCCTTCGTCGACCACCGGATCGCACTCGGCCAGGCAGATCCATGCGGGCGCCACGCCGTCGACATCGTCGGCCAGCAGCGGCGCGAAGCGCCAGTCGTCGCGGTCGGCCGGCGTGCGGACGTACTGCGCGAAGAAGAAGTCGATCATCGCCTTCGTCAACAGCGGCCCATCGACGTGGCGCAGGTGCGAGGCCGTGTCCTGGTGTGCAGTCGTGCCGGGGTAGATCAGCATCTGCAACGCCAGCGGCAGGCCTGCGTCGCGCGCGAGGACGGCGCAGACGGCGGCGAGCGTGCCGCCGGCGCTGTCGCCGCCCACGGCCATGCGCGACGGGTCGAAGCCCAGGCTTGCGCCCTGCCTCGCGATGAATTCGAACGCGTCCCATGCGTCGTTCGACGCGGTCGGGAACTTGTGCGCCGGCGCGAGCCGGTAGTCGACCGACACCACCGCACAGCCGCTCCTGCTGCTCAGCACGCGGCACAGCGTGTCGTGCGTGCGGATGTTGCCCACCGTGAAGCCGCCGCCGTGAAAGTACACGAGCACCGGCAGCACTTCGGCCGACGGTGCGTACAGCCGCGCGGGCATCGCGAAGCCGTCGCGCGCGGCAATGCTGAAGTCCTCGATGCGGGCCAACTCGGGCTTGGGCACTTCGAGCACGCCTGCGCCTTTCTCGTAGGAGGCCTTGGCCTCGTCGGGCGTCATCCGGTCCAGCGGCGGATGGCCGGCACGCGCCATGCGTTCGACGACGCTTGCCATCTTCGGGGTCAGCCGCGAGGCGTGAGGTGTTCCGGGCGCGACACCGGCAAGGGTTTCTTTCGTGTGCAAGACTGGTCGCTCTTGTTAGATTTGGCTGGTCGGCAATCGTACTGCCCCGAGCACCCCACACCCATGGCCCTCATCCAATACCTCACCCAGATCCAGTTCGAATTCGGCGCGATCAAGCTGCTGTCCAGCGAGTGCGCGCGCATCGGCATCCATCGTCCGCTGATCGTCACCGATGCCGGCGTGCGCGCGGCCGGTGTGCTGCAGAAGGCGCTCGATGCCATCGCCGATCTCGAGGTGTCGGTGTTCGACCAGACGCCCTCCAACCCCACCGAAGCCTCGGTGCGCGCGGCCGTCGAGCTGTATCGCTCCGGACGCTGCGACGGCCTCATCGCCGTGGGCGGTGGCTCGGCCATCGACTGCGCCAAGGGCGTGGCCATCGCGGCCACGCACGAGGGGCCGCTCAAGACCTACGCCACCATCGAAGGCGGCTCGCCGAAGATCACCGAACGCGTGGTGCCGCTCATTGCGGTGCCCACCACCAGCGGCACCGGCAGCGAGGTCGCGCGCGGTGCGATCGTCATCGTGGACGACCATCGCAAGCTGGGCTTCCACAGCTGGTTCCTGATGCCCAAGGCCGCGATCTGCGACCCCGAGCTCACGCTCGGCCTGCCGCCCAGGCTCACGGCCGCCACCGGCATGGACGCCATCGCGCATTGCATGGAAACCTTCATGTCGGCCGCGTTCAATCCGCCGGCCGACGGCATCGGCCTCGACGGACTCGAGCGCGCGTGGGGCCACATCGAGCGAGCCACCAAGGACGGCAGCGACCGCGAGGCGCGCCTCAATCTCATGAGCGCATCGATGCAGGGCGCCATGGCCTTCCAGAAGGGCTTGGGCTGCGTGCACTCGCTGAGCCACAGCCTGGGCGGTGTCGATCCGCGGCTGCACCACGGCACGCTCAACGCCCTCTTCCTGCCTGCCGTCATTCACTTCAATGCGGGTGCCGAATCGGTGCAGAAGGAGCAGCGGCTGCAGCGCATGGCGCAGGCGATGCATCTCGATTCGGCCGGCGACCTGGGCGATGCCATCCGCGACATGAACGCGCGCCTCGGCTTGCCCAAGGGCCTGGGCGAAGTGGGCGTCACGCCCGAGATGTTCGACAGGATCATCGACGGCGCCATGGCCGACCACTGCCACAAGACCAACCCGCGTCTGGCCTCGCGCGACGACTACAAGGCGATGCTCGAAGCCTCGATGTGAGGCACTGTCGACGTGCATTCGGCGCTCTTGTAAGCGCTTTTTCTACAGACTTCGCGTCATTCGTATGACATGAGGAATTTCTAGACTGGCCTCAGAAGGCTTCGCAACCGCGAAAGCACAGAGAGGTCAGGGAAGTTCCGCATGCCACGTACCGTCCAAGTCCACACCGTCCTGAGCGCCGAGCAGCTCAAGTTCCGCGCGATGCGGGGACGCGAAGGGCTCTCGCAGCTCTTCGAGTTCGAGGTGGACATGGTCAGCACGAGCTTCAGCCTCGACCTGAAGCAGCTGCTCGGCACTTCGCTCACGCTCGAACTGGCCGACGAAGGCGCGCCGCGATTTCTCAACGGCACCGTGGTGCGCTTCGAGCTGGTCGGCCGCGCCAACGAAACCGGCCGCCACTACATCTACCGCGCGCTGGTGCAGCCGTGGCTCTGGTATCTCACGCGCACCACCGATTGCCGCATCTTCCAGAACAAGAGCGTGCCCGAGGTGCTCGACGAGGTGCTGGGCAAGTACGGCTTCCAGTTCGAGAAGCGCCTCACCGGCAGCTACCCCACGTGGGAGTACTGCGTGCAGTACCAGGAGAGCGACTTCGCCTTCGTGAGCCGCCTCATGGAACACGAGGGCATCGCCTATCACTTCGAGCACGCCAACGGCACGCACCTGCTGGTGCTGGCTGACGACAGTGGCAGCTACACCCCCCTGCCCGGCCATGCCAGCATTCCCTACCGTCCGCGCGACCGCGTGCTGAACGCGCTCGAGCCCTGCATCGACCAGTGGCGCGTGACCGAGCAGATCACCTCGGGCCGCGTGATGCTCGACGACTTCGACTTCAAGAAGTCGCGCGCCTCGTTGCAGAGCGTGCAGCAGGACCCCAAGCCGCACGACCATTCGACCTACGAGGTGTACGAGTGGCTCGGCGGCTACACCGAGCACCAGCAGGGCGACAGCTATGCGCGCATCCGTCTGCAGGAGCTGCAGAGCGCGCACGAGCTGGCGGCGGGCCACACCAACGTGGTCGGCATGGCGCCGGGCTACCTGTTCCAGATGACGCACTGCCCGCGCGAATCGGACAACCGCGAGTACCTGGTCACCGAGACCCGCTACGACCTCCAGGAGCCCGAGTACTCCACCGGTGGCAGCAGCGAATCGGTGTGCGAGTTCGATTTCAGCGTGCTGCCGTCGAGCGTGCCCTACCGGCCCGCGCGCAGGACGCCGCGCCCGCGCACCAATGGCCCGCAGACCGCCACGGTGGTCGGCCCCGAAGAGATCTGGACCGACCGCTTCGGCCGCGTGAAGCTGCAGTTCCGCTGGGACCGCTACGGCCAGTCGGACGAGAACAGCTCGTGCTGGGTGCGCGTGTCGAGCAACTGGGCCGGCGCCAACTACGGCACGATGCACATGCCCCGCGTGGGCCAGGAGGTCATCGTCGACTTCATCGGCGGCGAACCCGACCGGCCCATCATCACCGGCCGCGTCTACAACAGCGACCAGATGCCGCCATGGGAGCTGCCGGCCAACGCCACGGCCAGCGGCATCCTCACGCGCTCCAGCACGGGCGGCGCGGCCAACCAGGCGAACATGCTGCGCTTCGAGGACCGCACCGGCGCCGAGCAGATCCTGCTGCACGCCGAGCGCAACCTCGACGTCGAAGTGGAAGCCGACGAAACCCACACCACCGACGGCACCCGCACCACGCTCATCAAGGACCACGAGTCGGCCACCTACCAGAACGGCGAGACGCGCGACATCACCGCCGGTGCCAAGGAAACCATCACCGGCGGCGACACCCGCGACGTGACCGGCGGCTTCACCGAGACGGTGACGGGCGGCGTGAACCAGACCATCTCGGGCGGCAAGACGCGCATGCTCAGCGGCGGGCTGCACGACACCATCACCGGCGGCGTGAGGCTGGCGATCACGGGCGGATTCAACGGCACCATCGACGGCCAGGAGATCCGCTTCGTCAGCGGCGGGCGCAACGACACCATCAACACCTCGAACGACGTGCTGGTGAACGGCCCCTCGACCACCACGGTGACGGGCCCGACGGTGCACACCTCGCCCGACGTCACCTTCAACACCACCAACCACATCCACAACACGACGCAGCACGTCATCAACACCACCATCTACAACACCACGTCGAACACGTACAACAACATCACGAACGACTACACCAACAACTCCGTCACCTACAACAACAACTACGCCAAGAGCGGCGACTGGCGGTTGTTCCGCGCGGGTGGCGTGGGTTTCCGCATCAGCCTGGTGGGCACTTCGCTGGACGTGTGGGGCGCGCGGCTGCAGTACTACGCGGCGCTCAATGCGCAGATCGCCACGGTCAAGATCGACACGGCCTTGTTCTCCATGAAGAACAAGCCGCTCGAAGTCAGCACCAAGGGCCTGGCCATCGCGAACAAGGGCATGCTCATCGCTACTGGCGGGCTGGCGGCCAAGTTCAAGGCGCTGACACTGGTGGCCTGAGAAACGAGATCGATGGAAATACTGTTGTGGATCGTGTTCGCGGTGCTGATGGGCTCGATGCTCGTGGTGGCCCTGTCGGTGGTGATCGTGGCCTCGCGCGAGAACCGCATCTATTCGGCCGAGGCGAAGACATGGCAACGCCTGGCGCAGACCGGCATCCCGGCCGAGGCCGAAGTCCAGTCGCTCAAACGCTCCGAGCATGAGTTGTCGCGCGGTGGTACGCAGGGCCAGACGGTGTATGCCTGCGAGCTCGCGCTGAACGTGTTCGACGGCGACGGCGGCTCGCGTCCCGCCGTGCTGCGCACGCTGATCGACGAAGGACTGGTGCCGCAGTTCGCCCTGGTGGGCAAGCGGGTGCACCTGCTGCGCGACCCGGGCGACGCGTCGGTGCTCGCGATCGATCGGGCGCGCACGCCGCTCGAGATTCCTCGCGCCGGCAGCTGAGCGCCCTTTCCTCGTGAAAACAGTCAAACCCCTTCGGCTGAGCGTGATCACGCGGCCGTTCCTGCGCTCCGGCCACCAGCGGCTGGGCCTCACGGTGATGGGCATGCTGTCGATGGACGACGGCGAAGGCCTCGGCGCCGGCGTGCTGCTGCCCGAAACCGAATTCTGGAACACCGTGTCGGAAGAACTCGGCACCACCGGTGTGCTCGACCTGGGCATGCCCAAGCCCTGCGCGGAGTTCCTGGCCACCGGCCACGCATACACCCGCCACCAGCAGGAAAAGACGGCCTGTGCCGTCGAGGTGCGCGTGGGCGCGCTGGCCAAGCAGCTCATCGTGTTCGGCGACCGCCACTGGATCGACGGCCGGGCCACCGCGCCGCAGCCCTTCGAGTCGATGCGGCTCGACTGGAGCCGTGCCTACGGTGGTCCCGGCTTCGCCGACAACCCGCTGGGCATCGGCCACGCGCCCGAGCTGGTTGCCGACGGCTCACTCGTGCAGCGCCTGCCCAACGTCGAGCATCCGCACCGGCGCATCGATCATCCCTCGCGGCAGCCCGCGCCCGCCTGCTTGGGCGCGATGGACGTGAGCTGGCCCGCGCGCATGCAGCTGATCGGACGGCACTACGACGGCCACTGGCGCGAGAACCTGTATCCGGGCTTCTCGCAGGACATGGACTGGCGCCTCTTCAACGCCGCCCTGCCCGATCAGCGCTGGAGCGACAGCGACCGCATCCCGGGCGGCACGCCTTACGAGATCTGGAACATGCACCCGTCGCAGCCCGTGCAGCGCGGCCTGTTGCCGGACTGGCGCGCGCGGGGCTTCATCGCGCGCAAGACCGCATCGGGCCTCGCCGAGCCGGAGCGTTTCGAGGAAGTCGACCTGCGGCTGACCACAGCATGGTTCTTCCCGCACCTGTCGCAGGTGGCGCTGATCTTCCACGGCGAAACCGCCATCGCCGAGGACGACGCCGCAGACGTCACGCACGTGATGCCGGCGATCGAGGCTGCGTCCGAAGCGCCGCGGCCGCTCGAACACTATTTCGCCATCCTGCAACGCCGCAGCAACCCCGAGACCGGCGGGCTCCACATGTTTCGCGACGACGAGCTGTTGCCGTCCGCCGCCGTCGGCCCCTGGATCGACCAGACCGGCGGCGACGAGGAATCCCCTCTGCTGCGCAACATGCGCGAGCGTGGCCGCACCGTGCGCGAAGACCTGACCCGGCAGGCGCTGGACATCGGCCACAAGCCGCGCCACTTCAAGGAACAGGCCATGCCCGCGCCGTTCACGAAGATGCCGAGCCTGGCAGAGCTGCCCGAGTTCATCGAGCAGACCAAGGTCTACGAGCTCGAGCAGCAGCGCAGGCTGGACCAGGGGCGCCGCGAGCTGGCGCAACTGGGCGAGGCCAACGCCGCCGAGTCGCGCAAGGTGGGCTTCGACACCGGCGAGCTCGTCCGGACCGCCACGCAGAGCCAGGCCAAGGGCCCGCCCGCCTTCGACGCACGCACCGTGGTGCAGGGCATGCTCGGCATCGCCGGTGCCACCGGCACCGCGCCGATGTCGGCGGCGCAGCAGGCGGAACTTGCACAGACCGCCGAAAAAGGCCGCCGCGGCCTGATCGACATGTACCGGCTTGCGGCCCAGCACCAATCGGCCGCCGACACGATGAACACCGAGCAGACGAACGAAGCGCGCCACCGCGTGCGGCAGGCCATGGAAAGCTCGCGCGACCTGTCGGGCCTGGACCTGACGGGCGCCGACCTGTCGGCCATGGACCTGCGCGGTGCCCGCCTGCACCGCACGCTGCTCGAGAGCGCGAACCTGGCCGGTGCCCTGCTCGACGGCGCCGACGCCACCGAGGCGGTGCTGGTGCGCGCGAACCTGCAGGGCGCATCGCTGGCGGGCTGCGTGCTCGATCGCGCCAACCTGAGCCTGGCGCAATGCACGCGCACATCGTTCGCGGGAGCGAAGTTCCACGAGACCGTGGCCGAGAAGACGCGCTTCGACGACTGCGATTTCACTCAGGCCCGGCTCGAGCACCTGAACCTGATGGGCATGCATTTCGAACGCTGCCGCTTCGACGGGGCACGCCTCGACTACGTCACCGTGCTCGAGCAGAGCCGCCTGCACGATTGCAGCTTCCATGCAGCCCGGCTGCACAAGTTCGGCCTGATCTCGTGCGTGGTCTCGCAGCTGGACTTTTCGCACGCCAGCCTCGAAGCCTGCGCCTGGGTGCACACCGGCGGGGACGACGGCATCGTGTTCAGCGGCGCCACGCTGCGGACCACCTGCTTCGTCGGCACCAGCACGCTGCGCACGGCCGGCTTCGAGGATGCAACCCTGGTGCAGTGCAGCCTGCGCGAGATGCCGCTGGAGCACGCGCGCTTCGCGCGGGCCACGCTCGACACCTGCGACCTGTCCTCCTGCTGCCTTGCCGGCGCCAACCTGAGCGCCATCGACGCGCCCGAGAGCCTGTTCATCCGCGCGGATTTCACCCACGCGTCGCTGCGCGGCGCCAACCTCATGCATGCCAGTCTCCAGAAGGCGACGCTGGTCGGAACCGACCTGCGCGACGCCAACCTGTTCCGCGCCGACGTCTCGCAGGCGCTGATCGACACCGTCACCGAAACCCGCGGCGCCTACCTCGAGCAGGCCAAGACCGTCCCGCGCCGCGCGGCGGACCCGGTCCGATGACGCCGGGCGAGCTGGTACGGAAGATCCGCGGCGGCGAGCACATCCAGGGCCAGGACTTCAGGGGCATGGTCATGGACGGCCTCGACCTGAGCGGCGGCGCATTCGGCGAATGCGACTTCTCGGGCGCCAGCCTGGGCGGCGCGCGGCTGACCGAGTCGATGTTCGACACCTGCCGATTCGACGAAGCCACGCTCGACGGTGCCGAACTGCAGCGCGCGGCCTTCCACAAGTGCACGCTGTCCGGCGCCAACCTTCGGCAGGCAGCGATGACGCGCACCGTCTTCAGCGAATCGCAGCTGCAGGGCGCGCAGCTGAGCGGCGCCAGGCTCGACCTGGCGGCCTTTCATCAAAGCGCGCTGGACCGGGCCTACTTCGGCGGTGCCGATCTCACGAAGGCGGTGTTCGGCGAATCCTGCCTCGCCGAGGCGCGCTTCGACGAAGTGGCGCTGCACACCACCGTGTTCTATCGCGCTGCCCTGCGCGGCACCGGCTTCAGGGGCGCCAGCTTTCACAACGTGATCTTCAGCGAGGCCGAACTGGCGGGCCAGGACTTCTCCGCGCAGGACTTCCACCTGTGCCAGTTCATCGACGCCGACCTCACGGGCTGCAGTTTCGAGCGCGCGCGGCTGAGCCAGTGCAACTTCAAGGGCGCCAGGCTCCAGCGCGCGGTGCTGGCCAACGTGCATGCGCCGCAGTGCCTGTTCCCCGAAGCCGACTTGCGCCAAGCCGACGCCCGCGCTGGGCATTTTGCGCAGAGCCTGTGGGTCGATGCACAGCTGGCCGATGCCGACCTGTCCGGCGCGCAGCTCACGCAGTGCGTCTTTCATCGCGCGCGCTGCAACCGCACCTCGTTCGCGCGCAGCGAACTGGTGTACGCCGATTTTTCCTACGCGGACCTCGGCGGCGCCGACATGCGCGGCGCCACCTTCCAGCGCACGCAGCTGCACCGCGCCATGCAGGACGGAACGCGCTGGAGCGACCGCATCGGCGTGCTCGAGAACGACCCCGCGCTGTTCGAGGCCGAGCGCCGCGCGGTGGCGCGCGGCTCCCGGCCGCAACGCGCGGGGCGGGATGCCTTCGGCCGCCCGCTTCGCACCCCCGCCCTACCTTCGGAGGACACCGGTCCATGACCCGCCATGCCATCCGCGAGCAGCGTCCGCTGCCGCCCGTCGACGACCACGAAGGCGAGATGCAGGCCTTGCTGCGAAAGCCGCTGCCCGCCTCGATCGCCAGCCCGCCGCCCTGGACCGGCAGCGCCCTCGGCAGCATCGTGCGCGTGCTGGAAGACGGCCGCTGCATCGTCGAGCCTCAGGATGGCGGCGAGCGCTGGCAATGCCCGCGCGCGGCGAGCTGTCTGCTGTCGCCAGGCGTGGGCGACACCGTGCTCGTGGCCGGACCGCAGCGCGACCACGTGTACCTGATCGCGGTCATCACGCAGGCCGACACGGGCAGCGCGGAGCTGGTCGTGGACGGCGACGTCACGCTGCGCTCGCGCCATGGCAGCGTCGCGCTGCAGGCGCAGACCCGGCTCGCCATGGCAGCACCGGCGCTGTCCCTGCACGCGCAGAAGGCGCTACTCGACGTCGGCGACATGGACTACCGGGGCGCCGAAGTCCGCGTCACCACGCTGGTCGCACGCTTCGTCGGTCGCACCTGCGAGGCGGTGCTCGACCGCCTCAGCGTGCTCACGCGCTCCAGCTTCCGGCTGACCGAGGAGGTCGAGCAGGTGCGCGCCGGGCAGATCGACTACCAGGCCACCGAGACGATGCGCCTGCACGCGAAGAACACGCTCGTGACCAGCAAGGCGCTGGTCAAGGTCGATGCCGACCAGATCCACATGGGCTGAAGCCGGCCCGACGCAACCAGGAAGGAACCAGCCGCATGTTCGCCAACAGCCAGATGATGGGCGTCGACCTCGCGTTTCCCGACGTCTGCAAGACCCCGCCCGCCATTCCCATTCCCTACCCCAATTTCGCGCTCGGCCCCACGGCGATTCCCAACGCCTGGAACATCCTCTACGGCGGCACGCCGGCGCACAACATGGCCACCACCACGCCCATCACCAACGGCGACAACGCGGGGGTGCTCATGGGTGTGGTGTCGCAGACCGTGATGGGTCCGTCGCGCCACATCACCGGCGCCTTCACCGTGCTGCTCAAGGGCACGCCCTGCACGCGCATGACCAGCCTGTCGCTGCAGAACCGCTGCAACATCGTCGGCATGCGGATCGTGCCGAGCCAGTTCAAGGTGCTGGTGCTGGCGGCGTGAAGCCAGGAGGGCTTCGGCCCAGGACCTCGGTCAGACCTTGAACACGCTCACGGCCTGAACCAGGCTGCCCGCCTGCTCCTGCAGCGAGCCGGCGGCCGCTGCGGCCTGCTCCACCAGGGCAGCGTTCTGCTGCGTGGCCTGGTCCATCTGCGAGATGGCCTGGTTGATCTGCTCGATGCCCGAGGTCTGCTCCTGGCTTGCCGCCATGATCTCGCCCATGATGTCCGTCACACGGCGCACGCTGGCGACGATCTCCTCCATCGTGCGGCCCGCCTCGGCCACCTGGTCGCTGCCCGCGCCCACCTTGTCCACCGAGTCGTCGATCAGCAGCTTGATTTCCTT
This sequence comes from Variovorax paradoxus, assembly GCF_902712855.1. Classification (NCBI taxonomy): domain Bacteria; kingdom Pseudomonadati; phylum Pseudomonadota; class Betaproteobacteria; order Burkholderiales; family Comamonadaceae; genus Variovorax; species Variovorax paradoxus. The sequence continues at coordinate 3,347,883 of NZ_LR743507.1, read as the reverse complement.
GGCCGCGCCCGCCGAGCGTTGCGCGAGGTTGCGCACTTCCGAGGCCACCACCGCGAAACCACGGCCCTGCTCGCCGGCGCGCGCGGCTTCCACCGCCGCATTCAGCGCCAGGATGTTGGTCTGGAACGCGATGCCGTCGATCACCCCGATGATGTCCACGATCTTCCTGGACGACGCATTGATCGAGCCCATGGTGTCCACCACCTGCCCGACGACGCTGCCGCCGCGCACTGCCACTTCGGAGGCCGACACGGCCAGCTGGTTGGCCTGGCGCGCGTTGTCGGCGTTCTGCTTCACGGTGCTGGTGAGTTCTTCCATCGACGCGGCGGTCTGCTCGAGCGAGCTGGCCTGCTCCTCGGTGCGCGAAGAGAGATCGAGGTTGCCCGAGGCGATCTGGCCACTCGCGGTGGCGATGGTGTCGGTGGAGCCGCGAATCTCGCTCACCGTGCCGGCCAGGCTCTGCTGCATCTGCTGCATGGCGTGAAGCAGGCTGGCGCTGTCGCCCGGCTGCAGTTGCACCTGCACGCCGAGGTCGCCCGCGCCGATGCGGCGCACCACCTCGGCGGCGTAGTCGGGCTCGCCGCCCAGCTGGCGGTACAGGTTGCGCGCCATGGCCCAGGCCATGCCGCCCACCACCACCATCAGCGCGCCGCCGATCGCCAGCAGGATGACGGTGTTGCGCCAGAAGGCCGTGTCGATGTCGTCGATGTAGTCGCCGAAGCCGACGATCCAGTCCCAGGGCTCGAACTTGACGATGGCGTAGAGCTTTTCCACTTCCTGCTTGGCGCCGGGACGGGTGCCGTAGGCCGTGAGCGTGGCCACGGTGTGGCCCGCCAGCGCGGCGCGGTAGCGCTCGCCGGCTTCCTTGCCGCCCTTGGCGTCCACGATGCCCACGCGCTTGGGGTTCGGATGCACGTAGTTCACGTCGTTCGTGTAGCCGCGAACGAAGAAGTAGAGCTCGTCCTTGCGCAGGCTGCCGATGAGCTTCTTCGCCTCCTTCTGCGCCTGGTCTCGGGTGAGCTCGCCGGCCTTTTCCTGCTCGTGCAGGCGTTCGAGCGAGGCATTTGCGAGCACCACCAGCGTGGAGAGCTGCGCGGTGCGTTCCTTCATCATCGCCTGGCGCAGGGTCGACAGCGAAACGGAGGCGAGCACGACCATCCCGATCAGGGCGGCGGTACACAGGAGAAGGATGCGGGTTCGTAGCTTCATGGACAGCGGTGACAGCAAGAGTTGGGGACTTCTGTCTTATCGGCAGCACCGCGGGAATCTTGAGCCCTGAGGGCCTTCCCGACTCAGCGCTCGCTGAACCAGTGCTCGGCGAAGCCCTGGCGCTTCACCGGGTCGAACTCGCTGAACCTGAAGCTGGCGAGTGCTTCGGTGCTGAACGGGTCTTCGGCGAAGAATGCCTGCAACGCCTCCAGCGAGGCCGCGCGCGCCAGCATGAAACCGCCGGTCGCCGGCACCTTCGGTCCGGAACACAGCAGCAGGCCGGCTTCGTAGCCCAGCTGAAGGTAGGCGCGATGGGCGGGCACCGACGACTGGATGCGTTCCAGCGGCACGAGGTAGTTGATCTCGACGATGAAGTGCTTCAAGGACGCGTGGCCTGCAAGGCTTCCGGATGGGCGACGCGTACGTCAAGCAACCGTCATGCCAACGCGCCGCTGCGGTCGCGGTCGTTCGACTGCAGCAGCACCGAAGCGATCAAGGCGTGGCGACGCACTGCCAGGCGCTCAGGGCCTGGGTGGCGGGAATCTCGCCCGAAGCGTTGCGCGCGAGCAAAGGCGCGCCGCCCCGCGCCTGGTCGTCGTGCACCCAGCGGTCGAGGTCGGACAGCGCATTCCAGTTCAGCTGCAGGGGCGTGAGGCCCAGCCTCTTGAGCAGCGAATCGGTGTTGTAGAAGCCGTGGCTGTAGTTCTCGACGAAATAGGCGCGCACGGCGTTGCGGACATCGGCCTGCGTGACCTTCCCGCCAGCCGGCAGCTCGTTCAGCTTCCTGACGAACTCGCCGGCCTGCGTGCAGGGCACCATGAAGTCGGAGGTGCCCTGGTAGATGATGATCTTCTTGCCCTTCCCGCCTTCCTTGCGCTGCCGCGCTGCCGCGTCGAAGAACCTGGCGAGGTCGCCGGGCGTGACGTTCCAGACCGGCGCCAGCTCGTCGAGCAGCCGGGCGTAGCCGTCATGGTCCGCGCCCGATTCGACCGCGACATCCGCCAGGTGCCTCGAGGTCGCGCCCAGGCCGTCGCTCAGGGTCTGCGGCGAGACGTCCTGGCCCAGGAGGCTGGTCAGCATGGCCGCTGCGCCGCTCCAGTTGACCACCCAGTCGTTGACCACCGCCGGAACCTGCAGCGTCTTGAGCAGGTTGGTCTCGTCGACGGGCGGCGCGCCCGCGACGATGCCATCGTAGGCGTCGGGCCAGTTGGCCATGGCCTTCAGCGCCTGCCTGCCGCCGGTGGAAATGCCGACGAAATAGGTGTCGGTGGGCGTCGTCCCGGTCAGCTTCTTCAGCAGGTACATCCCGACGTCGAGCGACTTCTTGATCGAGTCCTGCCCGAAGTTCCTCACCATTTCCTGCCTGGCGACGTCGGCAAGCTGCCTGCCGGGCCGCACGAAGTCGGGATCGAAGGCCCCGTTCGAGCCGTCGGCCCCGGCGTCGCTCAGGACCACGGCGTAGTTCGACAGGGCCGGCCCCTGCAGCGACGGTGAGTACTGGAGATTGGTCTGCATGCCCGTCTGCACCACGTCGGCCTTCCAGGCGAAGCCGCCGCCGCCGAGCTGCACGAACTTCCCGTTCCACAGGGCGGGAATGTAGATCTGGTAGTTGATGTCGCGGACACGGAAGCTCGGGTCCTTCACCGCCGGATCGATGCCCCCGGGCGAAGTCGGCTGGATCGTTCCCTTGACCAGGCAGTAAGCCGGCAGCGCAAGCCAGACCTGCTCGACCGAGGTGATCCTGAAGCCGCCGGTTCTCGGGGAGGGAAACCGGGCGCTGCGGAAATCGTTCAGGACGGCGTCGCCGTACTGCGAGCCGTCGAGCTGGTTGGAACAGGTCCGCACGAGGGTGTTGGAGATGTCGGTGGCCGCATGGGCCCACGACATGATTCCTCCGAGAGCGAGAGCTGCAAGGACCGGGCGGATCGGCCGCCGTCCGTTCAGGAAGCCGGGATGGTTGGTCTTGTTCAAGATTTGTCTCCAGCGTTGTCGATCGGAATTCCACGAGATCCACCCCCTTTTTTCCCCGGGGTGGAACCATGCCTTCTTCGGGAGGCCTTGAAATTCTGGATCGCGCCGGAGCGCGCCGCGCTATCCGTGCAGCGCCATCCGGATGACCTTCGGGGCAGCCGGTGAAGCGGTCGCCACCCCACCGTCACCTCCCGCCGTGCGGGTGAGCCTGCCCCACCTGGCCGCGTGCTTCACGGTTTGCCGCCGCGCCCACGCATGCCTGCGATTCACAGCGGCAACACGTCCGCAGTGCGGCCGGCGCCGAGCCAGGCCTCGAATTCGTCCGACAGGCGCTGCGCCTCGCGCGTGGCCTTGCCCCAGGCCGCGATGCGCGCCTGCGCGTCGTTGGCGAAATGGATGAAATCCTTGCGGTCGGGCAGCTTGCCGTTGGGCAGCGAACGCACCCAACCGGGATCGGGCGCGACCACCACCATGCGGTCGAGGAAGCCGCTGGCCTTGTGACGCCAGCGCAGGCCCTTGTCGAGCCAGCCCGGCACCACGGCCTGCTGGAAATGCGGGTAGAGCACGATGCCCTGGTCGGCGGGCTGGTAGTCCAGGTGCAGGTGGTAGTCGGTGATGCCGCCGTCCCAGTAGGCGCCGCGCGGCGCGCCGGGAATGTCGTGCACCGCCGCCAGCAGGAACGGGATGGAGCACGACGCCTGCAGCACCATGTTGAAGTTGGCCTCGCTCAGCGCGTGCTGGCGCGTGCGGAAGTCGCGCGTGCCGAAAGGCAAGGCCGCCCCGGGCGTGGAGAACACGCAGCGCTCCAGCCAGGCGCCCAGGCTCTTGCGGTGCAGGCTGTTGGTCGCGAAGGCGCCGAGGTAACCCACCGGCGTGCGCGCCCTGCCCTCGCGCCCGAGGATGTGGCGCCCGCGCGAGGTCACCACGTGCAGGCGGTAGCGCGGATGCGCCAGCACCTCGCCGATGCGCCCGCCGTAGAACGCATCGAGGCTTTCGGCGAAGCGCTCGCTGAGCTGGCGCGGGCTGAGCCGCTTCTGGCCGGGCGGCACCTCGAACTGCTGGTGCACGTAGTCGTGCTCGAAGCGCGCGAAGGCCGCGTCAGGGTTCGACAGGCAGGCCGTCGACAGCCGCCAGGCGCCGATCGACGCGCCCACCAGGTGGACCTGCTGGCTCGACTGCGGCAGCCAGCGGCCGAAGATGAAGCGGTCGAGCGGTCCGAGGATCAGCCCCTTGGGACCGCCGGCCGCGCCGGGCACTGTGCGCACGTCCTGCGGGCGCAGGCCGTGCTGTTCGATGTGCTTGCGGGCCGCGGGGCCGGCATAGATGCGCAGGGCTTTCATGCCGCGAGCCTCAAGCAGGAAATGTGCGTGCAGCCTACTTGCGCAGGCCCTGCAGCTTGGCGAAGGCATTGGCCATCTGGCCGGCCGGCTGCGGTGTGCTGTCGCGGCGGCCGTGCTGCTGCTGGCCGCGGCCTGCGCCTTCGAAGCGGTTGTCGCGCGGGCCGTCGCGCCGCGCGGGTGCGGCATCGAGCTTCATCGACAGGCCAATGCGCTTGCGTGCCACGTCCACTTCCATCACCTTGACCTTGACGATGTCGCCGGTCTTGACGACTTCGCGCGCGTCGTTCACGAACTTGTGGCTCAACTGGCTCACGTGGACCAGCCCGTCCTGGTGCACGCCAAGGTCGACGAAGGCGCCGAACTGCGCCACGTTGCTCACCGTGCCCTCGAGGATCATGCCCTCGACCAGATCGGCGATGTCGTCCACGCCGTCGTTGAAGCGAGCCACCTTGAAGTCGGGGCGCGGGTCGCGGCCGGGCTTTTCCAGTTCGCCCAGGATGTCCTTGACCGTGATGACGCCGAACTTCTCGTTGGCGAACAGCTCGGGCTTGAGGGTCTTGAGCATCTCGGCGCGGCCCATCAGCTCGGCGATGGGCTTGCCGGTCTTCACGATGATCTGCTCGACCAGCGGATAGGTTTCGGGGTGCACGCCGGTGACGTCGAGCGGGTCGGCACCGCCGCGGATGCGCAGGAAACCCGCGCTCTGCTCGAACGCCTTGGGGCCGAAGCCGGTCACGTCGAGCAGCTGCTTGCGGGTCGAGAACGCGCCGTTGGCTTCGCGCCAGCGCACCACGGCCTTGGCCACGCTGCCGGACAGGCCCGACACGCGCGACAGCAGCGGCACGCTCGCCGTGTTGAGGTCGACGCCCACCGAGTTCACGCAGTCTTCGACCACGGCCTGCAGCGTGCGCGCGAGCTCGCTCTGGTTGACGTCGTGCTGGTACTGGCCCACGCCGATGCTCTTCGGGTCGATCTTGACGAGCTCGGCCAGCGGGTCCTGCAGGCGGCGCGCAATGGACGCAGCGCCGCGCAGGCTCACGTCGACGTCGGGCATTTCCTGCGAGGCGAACTCGCTGGCGGAGTACACCGAGGCGCCGGCCTCGCTCACCACCACCTTGTCGACCTTGATTTCCGGTGCGCCGGCCTGCGCGGCCATCTTGGCCAGCAGCTTGATGAGGTCGGCGGCCAGCTTGTCGGTCTCGCGGCTGGCAGTGCCGTTGCCGATGGCGATCAGGTTCACGCCGTGCTTGGCGCACAGCTTGCCCAGGGTGTGCAGCGAGCCTTCCCAGTCCTTGCGCGGCTCGTGCGGGAAAACGGTCGCAGTCTCGACCAGCTTGCCGGTCGAATCGACCACCGCCACCTTGACGCCGGTGCGGATGCCCGGGTCAAGGCCCATCACGACGCGCGGGCCGGCCGGCGCGGCCAGCAGCAGGTCGCGCAGGTTGTCCGCGAACACCTTGATGGCGACCTTCTCGGCTTCTTCGCGCAGGCGGGTGAACAGGTCGCGCTCGGTCGACAGCGCCAGCTTCACGCGCCAGGTCCATGCCACGCACTTGCGCAGCAGGTCGTCCGAGGGGCGTGCCGCGTGGCTCCAGCCCAGGTGCAGCGCGATGCGGCCTTCGGCAACGCTGGGTTTGCCCGGCTCGGGCTCGACCGGCAGCACCAGCTTGGCGTCGAGGATGTCGAGCGCGCGGCCGCGGAACACGGCCAGCGCGCGGTGCGACGGTACCCGTCCGATCGGCTCGTCGTATTCGAAATAGTCGCGGAACTTGGCCACGTCGGCGTTGTTCTCGTCCTTGCCTGCCATCAGGCTGGACTTGAGCAGGCCTTCGTTCCAGAGCCATTCGCGCAGGCCCTGCACCAATGCGGCGTCCTCGGCCCAGCGCTCCGAGAGGATGTCGCGCACGCCGTCGAGCACGAGCGGCACGGTGGAGAAATCGGGACCCGGCTTGCCGTCGTCCAGCGTGGTGGCAGGCTGCAGGAAGGCCTTGGCTTCCACGGCGGGGTCGAGCGTGGGGTCGGCCAGCAGCTTGTCGGCCAGCGGCTCGATGCCGAATTCGCGGGCGATCTGGCCCTTGGTGCGGCGCTTCTGCTTGAAAGGCAGGTACAGGTCTTCGAGCTCCTGCTTGGTGGGCGCGAATTCGATCGCGGCGCGCAGTTCGGGAGTGAGCTTGCCCTGCTCGTCGATGGCCTTGAGCACCGCGCCGCGGCGGTCCTCGAGTTCGCGCAGGTAGGAAAGGCGGGCTTCCAGTTCGCGCAGCTGCACGTCGTCGAGGCCGTCGGTGACTTCCTTGCGGTAGCGGGCGATGAATGGAACCGTGGCGCCTCCGTCGAGCAGTTCGACGGCGGCCTTCACCTGGTTCTCGCCGACCTTGATCTCGGCGGCGAGCTGGCGAATGATTTTCTGCATGCTTGAGCGCGTCCCTGGCAAAGCGCGGGAGTTTGCCATAGGCGCAGACGGTGCCGCCCGGGCGCCCGGCGCGCGGTGTTACAGCATGCTTTCGGCCTGTGGCCGGGTGCTTTGCGGCTCGTCGGCCGCGGCCTTGCACGGCACCACGAGACGCACGCAGAGACCGTACGGCGCGATGCCCATGATGTCCAGCTCGCCGCCGATGGCCTCGGCGCGCGAGTGCATGCTTCGCAAGCCCTTTCCGAGGTTCGTGGGCGCCGGCAGCTCGGGCGAGCCTGCAGCCTGCGGCTGCAGGCCGCGGCCGTTGTCGCGCACCTCGATCGACAGCGCCCTGCCCCTGTCCTGCGCCGCGACGCGCAGTTCGACGCGGCTGGCGCGCGAGTGGCGCAGCGCATTCGACAGCGCCTCCTGCGCCACCCGGCAGACCTGCGTGGCCGTCTCGGGCGGCAGGTCGAGCGCCTGGGCCTCGGCGGAGATGTTCCATTCGAGGGCGATGCCCATGCGCTCGAAAGCCGGGCGCAGTCGATAGCGCAGGTGGCCCAGCCGCTCCAGCACGGTGGCATGGGTCTGGTCGTCCAGGCCGTCGACCGTGAGCTGCAGTTCGAGCAGGCAGGCCTGCAGCGCCATCGCGAGGCTGTCGGGGCCGCTCGCCTTGGGGTCCTGGCTTGCCAGCAGCGCCACCAGCCGGGACCCCACGCCGTCGTGCAGGTCGTTGGCGATGCGCCGGCGTTCGTTCATCACGGCCTGCACCTGCCGCAGCCGCGCCGCGCGGCGCTGTGCGACGTACCAGATGCCGAGGATCGTGCCGAGCACCAGCACGTTGAACACCTGGAGGGCCCAGAAAGTGAACGGCATGTCATCCGCCATGAAGGAGATGGCCGAGGTGGCGCGAAGCACCTGCGCCGCCACCGGCGTCAGGTGCAGCGCCCCCGCGAGCACGGCCCACATGAGCACGCGCCGGCGCGAGATGCGCGCGCGCAGCCACATCAGCAGCATGCCCCAGGTTCCGATCGACAACCACACGAACTGGTCTTCCAGGAAGTGCGGAATCTGAAGGACCTGCGGCGCGAGCATGAGACGGCCTATAGAAGACCCCGGTGCGAGGCGAAGCTCACCGCCTGCGCACGTGTATGGGCGTGCAGTTTCCTGTAAATGTTCTTGACGTGGGCATTGACCGTCTGGGCGCTGATGGTGAGCTGCAGAGCGATCTCCTCTGTAACGTACCCTGTCGCTACAAGTCGCAACACTTCACGCTCCCGCGCCGACAAGGTCGCCTTGCTCTCGGGCGGCCGCACCGGGTTGACGTTGGTGCGCTTGTGGTCGAGGTGCACGAGCAGGCGTCGCGCCAGCCGCGGCGTGATGGCCGCTCCGCCGTTGACCACCTGCAGAACGGCCTGCGCATAGCTCTGGAACCACGCATTCTTGACCAGGTAGCCGGAGGCGCCGAGCTCGAAGGCATGCAGGACCTGGGGTTCGTCCTCGAGCGCGGAGATGACGATGATCTCGGCGGCGCTGCGGTGGCGCTTCGCTTCCTCGATCAGCTCGAACCCGCTGCCGTCGCCGAGGCGGATGTCGACCATCAACACGTCGAACTCGTGCTGCATCAGCAGCCGCCGGCCTTCGCGCAGGGTGCCGGCCTGCCCTTCGAGCTGGATGCGCAGGTCGCCGAGGAGCTCCTGGGCGATGACGCGGCGCACAAACGGGTCGTCGTCTACCAAGAGAACGCGTACTGGTTTGGTTTGCTGTCCGGTGAGGAAATCCGGCCAGGGCAGCGTGTCGGCGGAGGGTGACAACAGCCCCCCGAATTGACCAGGGTTCGAGTACTTCCTAGCCCCAGTACCAACTTCTGTCAACGAAATGTCGAGTTCGCTTTCCATTCCAACCCCTTTGTGACAATTAAAACCCCGTGTTCGTGTCCAAAAGTTAATTCATTTCTACTCAGATTTTGAGTTTCAGCTTTTTTGATTACTTCGGTTGCATTTTGTTGCTGATGGGCTTTACTGTCCAACAAAAGTGCTAGTTTCTGCATATTTCCTCGGATGGTGAAGCGGTTTCTTGTGAGCACACGCAACCTGCCCCGGCATGCCTTTCGCCATAGCCTCGCACTACCTAGAGCAGGGCATTTTTCATTGCCGGCCCGACGCAGAAACTGCACCCCGGTCGTCGCAGAAACATCCGATTCGGCGTCACAGACCGCGAACTGATGGCCGGAGGGGCCGGCGATCAGATGTGTTCCACAAATCCATAGAGGCAGCATCATGAAGAAGACTCTCATCGCGATCGCAGTGGTTCTGGTTGGCGGCGTTGCTTCGGCAACGGGCAGCTCCGCCATCGCAGCCACCTCCACCACGACCGGCTCTTCGAGCTCGGCGGGCTCTTCGGCCGCCAGTTCCGGAACGGGCAGTGCACTGAGCTACAACGCCGCGAACTCCGGTTCGTCGGCCAACGCCAGTGCCTCAGGCAGCGCATTCGCCGTTCCGGGCTTCGCCATCGGCGGCGCCTCGGCGAACGGTTCCGCCACCTCCACGGGACGCGTGACCAGCATGGCCCTGACCACCGGCAACGGTGCCGCAACAGGCGGTGCCAATGCCCAGGCCAATGCGACCTCGTCCGGCAATGCCAACTACTCCGCGGGTGGAATGACCCACGTGAGCGGCAGCGCAGGCGGCGCCGCATCCTCGAGCACCAACAACACGGCCGCCACGGCGGCAGGTCCTGGCGGCGGTCTCGCCGTGGTGACCCGCACGTCGACCACGACCTCGGGCTACAACGCCTCGTCGGGCGCCGTCAACGGCCCGATCAACGGCACCTCGACCTCTGCAACCGCAGGTTCGAACGGCGGCTCGTTCGGCGTGAGCAACTTCGCCTTCGGCAATGCAGGCGGCTTCACCAACGGTGGCGGCACCGGTGGCTCCGCCGCTTCCAGCGCGACCGCATCGGCTCCCTGAGCCTCGCACGCATCGGTTGCTGCATTCATGGGGAGGGGCACCCGCCCCTCCCCGGTCATCAAAGGAGACGAAAAATGAAGAAGCTGCTTTTTTGCGTAGTGCTGACCGCCTCCGTGGCGGCAATGGCCCAGACAACCAACAACGGCGGTGCGAACAACGGCTCCAGCAGTTCGGCGACCACGTCGGCCCAGGGCAACACCCAGGCCGTGACCTTCTCGAGCCCGGCCAACGTGACCACCACGATGACCAGCAACCAGAACGTCAACAACACGGGCGCTACCACCAACACGGTGGATTACGCGGGCAGCTACACGATCAAGAACGTGCCGTCCGTCAACGGACCGAACCTGACGACCAGCAACGACACCTGCATGGGCAGCACGAGCGCTAGCGCGAACGGCCCCGGTGTCGGCCTCAGCTTCGGCACCACCTGGACGGACGAGCACTGCAAGCGGCTCAAGATGAGCCGCGAACTCTGGAACAAGGGCATGAAGGCCGCCTCGCTGGCCATGGACTGCATGGACCCCGCAGCGCAGGCCGCGCTCGAGATGACCGGCACCAAGTGCCCGCAGTCGATGAACGCCGACGAACGCGTGAATGCCTACGGCCCGCAGGCTTCGTCGATCGGTGCTGCACCGCGCCCGGTGGCGGTTGCAGCGCCCGTGGCACCGCCACCCGCACCGGCACCTGCGCCGGTCCAGCCCGTGGCGGCCATCGCACCGCCGGTGCCCAGCCCCGTTCCGACGCCGCAGCCGGCGGCAGCGGCGCCCCTGCCACCGGCGGCTCCTTTGCCGGCGCCGGCAGCGCCGATGGTCAAGGCGGAACCTGCACCGCAACCCGCGCCGCAAGTTGCGGCACAACAGCCCGCGCCTGAACCCGTTGCCGCGGTGCCCGGGCTACCGGCAGCACGCGCCTCCGCAGCAGTGCCGGCGGCGACGACGCAGCCGGTTGCCGCCGTGGCGGTGCAGCAGCCGGCCACGGTCGAGGTGACGCCTGTCGCGAGTGCCACGGTGACGCCGATCGACCCGGCCGACGTTTCCGCCATCCGCGCGGCACGTCTGATGGGCGAACCCGGCGACGTCGCGGTGGCGCGCCGTTCGACGGAATTCCCGCAGTGAGCACCGGGAGTCCGAAATGACCAGGACCCTGCTCCTCTGGACGGCAGCCTGCGGCCTCGCAGCGGCAATGGCTGCCGCCGCCGCGCCGCCGCCGAACAACCTGCTGCGCATCGAGCGCGTGAACATGGGCAGCGGCGTGCAGAACGCCAGGGGCACGGACAACGCCGAACCCGTCGGCGATCTGGGCGTCTGGCACGTGCCGCAGTACATGCCGGGTTTCCCGACGGCAGCCACCATCTGGCCCCGCGTGGTGATCGTGCCGTGCAGCACCGACCTGTGCGCCGGCTACGAGGTCACGCCGGAACTCGGCCGCGGCGAATACCTGTTCTTTGCACCGGCAAGGAAATAACGGCTTCGCGCTTTCTCCAACGCAACGCGCGCCAAAGGGCGCGCGTTGCCGTACCCTTCGCGCATGACATCGATCGCGCGCTTCCTGCGCGCCCTCCTCCGCGCTCTCGGCATCGCACTGGTCGTTCCACTGCTGCTGTTCGAGGAATGGGGGTGGGAGCCGCTGGCGGCACTGGTGGCACGACTGGCCCGCCTGCCGTTCTGGGCCGCGCTCGAAGACAGGCTGCGCCGCCTGCCGCCCTGGGGCGCGCTGCTGGCCTTCTTCATTCCGGTCGTCCTTCTGCTGCCGGTGAAGGTGCTGGCGCTCTTTCTTTTCAGCCGCGGCCACGCCGCCACCGCGATCACCGTGCTGGTACTGGCCAAGCTGGCGGGCACTGCCATCGTGGCGCGGATCTTCCAGCTGGTCGAAGGGCCGCTGATGCGCATTCCGTGGTTTGCCCGCTGGTATCCGCGATGGAAGGCCTGGAAAGACCACGTGTTCCATCTCGTGCGGCAGACGCGGCCTTGGCGGATGGCCCGTGCGATCAATCGCCTCGTGTCCCGGGGCTGGCGCCGGCTGCGGGAAAGCTGATCTCTTTTTACCCGGGTCTTATTGCCAATCATATTTCACCCGGGTAATATCTGGGCGATGAACCTGTCACCTGAAACCAAGCGTGCCCTGAGCCGGCAATACAAGGACAGCGTACGCCCCGCCGGCGTGTTCGCCATCCGCAACCGATCGAACGCGCGCGTCTACGTCGCCGGCAGCCTCGACGTGGAAGGCGCCATAAACCGCGCACGCTTCGAGCTCAACCTGCGCTCGCACCGCAACAAGGCCCTGCTGCAGGACTGGCTGGCGCTTGGGCCCGAGCAATTTGGCTTCGAGGTGGTCGACCGCGTCAAGGAACGCGAGAACGACCCGGGCTTCGACCGTGCGGCAGAGCTCGAGAAGCTGCTGGCGCTGTGGCAGGAAGAGCTGCAGTGCTTCGGCGAGCACGGCTACAACACGCCATGAGCGCCGCGGTTCCGGGGGCGCTCGACTTCTGCCTGGCGCTGACCCACGCCCAAGCCGGCCTCGCACGGCGGCTCGATGACGACCTCGGCGCATTCCACGGGTTGAACTTCGGCGACTTCACCCTCCTCTACCTTCTCATGCGCTCGGACCACGGCCGCCTGCCCATGCCGGGCCTTGCGCACAGCCTCGGCTTGCCCGTGTCCGCGCTCATCCGCAAGATGGTCCTGCTCGAAAAGACCGGCCTCGCCGAACGCGTCGCCGGCCCCGACACCGATGCGCGGCGCCATGCGGCGCTGCGTCCCGGCGGAAGACGGCTCGTGCAGGATGCCGTCGCGACCGTCGAAGCCCATTGCAAGGAAGCCCTGCGACCCGTCGAACCCGAGTGCCTGCGTGCAGCGCACACCGCGCTTGTTGCAATGAGTGCAATGAGCGGTGACAACCCTCCGCACGGCCGAGCGCCCGCGTGCGCCAGCGGGTAGATTACGCACCTCGTTTGCCCCGGTCTCCGGGAGACACATAACCGAATGTCACCAGACAACCCATCAACCACCCTGACCGTCTTCTTTGGTTTCCAGCGCGTTGCGCACGGCACGAAGGCCGAAGTGATCGACCAACTGCGCCGCCGCGACGACCCTGGCCCGTACCTGGTGTTCGACGACCAGACCGGAGCCCAATTCGACCTCGATCCGCGCGACCTGCATGCGCTGCCGCCGTCGGCGAGCGGCGCACGCGACAGCCATGATCCGCGCGAGCACCGCGACGAAGCGCCTCGCGGCGTCGGCCGGCCCAAGCTCGGCGTGGTCGCGCGCGAAGTCACGCTGCTGCCGCGCCACTGGGACTGGCTCGGCCGCCAGCCCGGCGGCGCCTCGGTTGCGCTGCGCAAGCTGGTCGACGACGCACGCCATGTGCACGCCGACCGCGACACCGCACGTGCCGCGCGCGAAGCCACCTACCGCTTCATGACCGCCATCGCCGGCAATCTGCCTGGCTTCGAGGAAGCCACGCGCGCCTTGTTCGCCGGCGAGGAACAGCGCTTCGGCCACCTGATCGAACCCTGGCCCGCGGACCTGCGCACCCACCTGAAGACACTCTCCGCCGCCAGCTGGAACCCCCAATGAGAACAACGACAGAGACATCCGCCGGCAGTGGCCAGAGCGGCCTGCATGGCGTGCCCGTGGCGCCCGTCAACACGCCGCGGCCGCTGTGGAAGGTGTTCCTTTTCTTCCTCGCGCCGATGCTGCTGAGCAACATCCTGCAGTCGCTGTCGGGCACGCTGAACAACATCTACGTCGGGCAGATGCTCGGCGTGAGCGCGCTGGCCGCGGTGTCGAGCTTCTTTCCGGTGATGTTCTTCTTCATCGCCTTCATCATCGGACTGGGCGCTGGCGCGTCGGTGCTCATCGGCCAAGCCTGGGGCGCGCGCGACGTCGCCAAGGTCAAGGCGGTGGCCGGCACCACGCTCACCGTGGGCATCCTCATGGGGCTGCTGATCGCGGTGTTCGGCGGCATCTTCACGACGCCCATGCTGGCCTCGCTGGGCACGCCGCCCGACGTGCTGGCCGACTCCACGCGCTACGCCCGCATCATGCTGATCGCGATGCCGGGGTTGTTCGTGTTCCTGATGTCGACCGCCATGCTGCGCGGCGTGGGCGACACCATCACGCCGCTGTTCACGCTGGTCATCTCCACGCTGGTGGGGCTGGTGGTGACGCCCGCACTCATCCGCGGCTGGGCCGGCCTGCCGCAGCTCGGGGTGGCCAGTGGTGCATGGGCCACCGTGCTTGCGTTCGTGATCGCCACCTTGTGGCTGGGCTTCAGGCTGCGCCAGCGCAAGAGCCCGCTGGCGCCCGACGCGGAGTTCCTGCGCAACCTGCGCATCCAGCCGCAGCTCTTGAAGGCCGTGCTGAAGATCGGCGTGCCCACGGGCGTGCAGATGATCGTGGTGGCGCTGGCCGAAGTGGTGCTGCTGTCGCTGGTCAACCGCTACGGCTCCAACGCCACCGCGGCCTACGGCGCAGTGAACCAGGTGGTGGCCTACGTGCAGTTCCCGGCCATCTCGATCGCCATCACCACGTCGATCCTGGGCGCGCAGGCCATCGGCGCGGGCCGCTCCGACCGGCTGGGCGCCATCGCGAAGACCGCGCTGCTGATGAATCTCGTGCTGACCGGCGGCCTGGTGCTGCTGGGCTACCTGTTCTCACGGCATCTCATGGGCTTCTTCATCACCAGCGCGCCGGTCATCGAGATCGCGCAGACGCTGCTGCACATCATGCTGTGGAGCCTGGTGATGTTCGGCATGGCTTCGGCGCTGTCGGGGATCATGCGCGCCAGCGGCTCGGTGCTGGTGCCCACCCTGATCTCCATCGTGTGCATCCTGGGCGTGGAAGTACCGGTGGCGTATCTGATGAGCCACCGCATGGGCCTCGACGGCATCTGGATCGCCTACCCGGCCACCTTCGGCGCGATGCTGCTGCTGCAGACCGCGTACTACCAGCTGGTGTGGCGCAAGAAGTCGATCCACCGGCTGGTGTAGCCGCCTTGCCTTCGGCGGCTCAGCCGCCGTCGAAGGCCTTCTTCACCTCGGCGATGTCGATCTTGACCATCTTCATCATCGCCTGCATTGCGCGGGCGGCCTTGGCGGCGTCCTTGTCCTGGAACATGCGGATGACCGGCGTGGGCGCAACCTGCCACGACACGCCGAAGCGATCGGTGAGCCAGCCGCACTGCACCGGCTGGCCGCCGCCTTCGAGCAGCTTCTCCCAGTAGTTGTCGACCTCGGCCTGCGTCTCGCATTTGACGTACATCGAGATGGCCGGGGTGAACTTGTACTCCGGCCCCCCGTTGAGCACCATGAACTCCTGGCCCTCGAGCTCGAAGGTCGCGGTGAGCAACTTGCCTTTCTTATCGTGGTTGACGTCGCCCCAGAGCAGCGTGCCGATGACGCGGGAGTTCGCGAAGATGGCGCTGTAGAACTTCAGCGCATCTTCGCCGTTGCCGTCGAACCAGAGGCAGGGAACGATCTTCTGCATGGGAGTCTCCTTTTGCTTTGACGATGAACCTGAGAGTTCAGTATCGAAGCGTCCCGCGGCACTTGTCAACCGTGCCCTGTGCCGACAGGCATCGTGCGCAGCCGCCAGTGTCACCAGCGCCAGGTGGCCGTGGCCACTGCGTTGCGAGGGTCGCCGTGGCCGCAGCTCGCGATGGAGCCGGGCGCGAACCTCGTATGCCGCCCGAGATTTCTTGCTCCGCTGCGCTCGGGGCAGCCTGCTCAGGGCGCGGACACCACCTCGGCCACCGGTCCCGCATGCCTGAGCCGGACCGGCAAGGCGCTGGACAAGGCGCGCCGCAATGTGCGCGCATCGCGTGGGTCGAAGGTGCCGGTCAGGCGCAGCGCGGCCACGGCCGGGTCGTGCACCACGAGTCCGGTGCTGCCGTAGCGTTCGAGCTCGGCCAGCGCGTGCGACAGCGGCGTGTCGACGAAGCTCAGCCGGTGCGACTGCCACGGGGCGATGCCCTCGCCCGGCACGCCGGACACAGCAGCCAGCACGCCCAGCGCGTCGCTCTCCACCTGCTGGCCGGCCGCGAGGAACACGGCGTGCTCACCGCCGCCGCTGCGCATCACACGCACCTTGCCCTCCTCCACCGACACCCGCGCCCCTTCGGCACCCCAGATGTCCGGCGTGTGCCGCACCGCGAAGCGCGCGCCGGACACGCGCACCTGCAGCGGTCCGGCCAGCACGTCGAAAGGCCGTGCCGCATCGGCGCGCACGAGGAAAACAGCCTGTCCGTCGATCAGCGTCACCTCGCGACGGTCTCGGAACAGGCGCACCTCCATGCGGGTGGCGGTGTCGAGCCGCAGCCGCGTGCCATCGGGCAGCGGCACATCGAGCTGCTGACCGCGCCGGGTGGCGAAGGCCTGCTCGAACACGGGCTGCGCCTGCAACTGCCGCCAGCCGAGATAGCCCGCACCCACCGTCATGCCGGCGGCGGCGAAGGCCATCGCCGGCTTCAGGAGGCTCCGGCGCGTGGGCATGGCCGCGGCCTTCTGGTCTGCCAGGCCGCGGCGCCAGCCGGCCACGGTCTCCGGCGAGATCGCGTCGAGCGCCTCCCAGCGCGCCTCCCATTGCCCATAGGCCACGCCGTGCCGCGGGTCGGCGTCGAGCCAGGCCTGAAAGTCGTGCTCGTCCGGTGCGCGCCAGTCCTCGCGGTGGCGGCGCACGAACCATTCGAGCACGTCCTGGCGAAGGCGCGATGCGTCCGGGTCCGGTGTCTGTGGCGGCGACGGTGGTGGCATGGGGGAACGCGGGTTCTTGCTGGCTGTTCATCGGGGTCCGGCTCCGCGGTCGGTCCGCTCCAGTCAGGTCCCGCAGGCGTCGATCGCGACGCGCAGTTGCACCTCGAGCGTTCGCACCGGGATGCCCATGCGCCGGGCCGCCTCTGCCTACGACAGCACGTTGAGCTTGAAGCGCACGAACGCAGCGCGGTGGCAGCCTGTCGATGGCGGCTGACCTGAATCGATTCCGACAACAGGAAGCGGCGATTATCGGCGCATGCCGCCCTGCGGGCACCGCCGCCGTGCCCGATGCACAGCGTGGGCGCTAGAAGCCGTAGAGCGCAGCCGGGTTGTCGACCAGGATGCGGCGCCGCGTGTCGTCGCTGCCGGCCCATGAAAACAGCAGGTCGTACAGCGGTGCGCTCTCGGGCCGCGGGCTGCGGCCCGGGTGCGGCCAGTTGCTGGCCCACAGGCATCGTTCGGGGAAGGTTTCTGCCAGGGTGCGCGCCAGCAGGCTTACGTCGTCGTAGCCGGGGGCACCGGTCTTCGAGGTCTCGTAGGGCGCCGAAAGCTTGATCCACACGCGCCCCGAATCGATCACGCGCAGCAGCGACTGGAACGACGGATGGCTCGGAGCCACCGGCTCGAGGAACTTGCCGTTGTGATCGAGCACCAGGCGGCACGGCAGGCGCTTGAGCACATCTTCGTGTTCGGGCATGGTGCGGCCGTCGAGCTGCAGGTTGACCATCCAGTCGGCGTTGGCCATGCGTGCGGCCATGCCCGGCAGCGAGGCCCAGCTCAGCACGCCGCCGATCATCATGTAGCGCACGCCGCGCATGCCGCCTGCGTGCAGGCGCGCGATCTCGGCGTCGGGGGCATCGGGCGCCAGCAGCGCGATGCCGCGCGCCGAATCGCCGAACTGGGCCAGCGCGTCGAGCGTGCAGCTGTTGTCGAAGCCGTAGCCGGTCGGCTGCACCACCACCGCGCGGTCGATGCCCAGCGGCAGCTGCACCTGCTCGCGATAGGCCGACACCGGCGAATGCGGCGGCACCCAGGCCACGCCCGGAATCAGCGGAAAGCGGTCTTCGTAGATGTGGACGTGGCAGTCGCAGGCGCCGGCGTAGCGCGTGTTGCGGGTGGGTTCCATGGGTGCTTCGAGGAGAGTGGAAAGGATCAGGCCTGCACGCGGAACGCCTGCTGCCATCGGTAGGCCTCGGCCGCATTCACCGCACCCCTGGGCGCCCTGCCCTGGAAGATCTCGGCCAGTTGTGCGACGGTTTCCATCGCCTGGTGCTCGACGGCCGGCGGCGTCAGCCCGCCGATGTGCGGCGTGGCGATCACGCGCGGATGCGCGGCCACGTGCGGCGACGGCATCTGGTCGGGCGCGCGCCCCACGTCGAGCGCACAGCCCGCGATGAGGCCGGCGTCGAGCGCGGCGAGCAGCGCCTGTTCGTCGACCAGGTTGCCGCGCGCGGCGTTGATGAAGAAGGCATGCCGATGCATCGCCGCGAACGCGCGGGCATCCATGAGGTTCTCGGTAGCCTCGGTGGCGGCAGCGAGGCACACCACGAAGTCGGAGCGCTCCAGCAGTGCGTCGAAGCTCACCTGCTCCATCCCGGCACCTTCGATACGGGCGAACGGGTCGTGCACCACGACGCGCATGCCCAGCGCCTGCGCCACCTCGCAGAGGTAGCGGCCGATCTGGCCATAGCCGATCACGCCCAGCGTGCTGCCGCGCAGTTCGCGTCCCATGGCGGGCACCACCGGCCGGCCCGCGTGGTAGTCCTCGGCGGATGCGCTGATGTGCCGGCCCAGGCCGATCATCGCGCCCACGATCCATTCCGACACCGAGGCGATGAAGCCGGCGCTGGCCTGCGTCACCAGCACGCCGTGCCGGCTGGCAGATGGCACGTCGATGTTGCGGATGTCGATGGCGCAGCGCACGAAGGCCTTGAGCCGCGGCAACGCCGCGAAAAGCGCCTCGTCGCCCACGGTCTGTCGGTACGAAATGATGGCATCGCAGTCGTGCGCCAGCGCGGCCAGTTCACGCGACGACAGGTCCGTATCGCCCGGGTTGAAGCGCACCTGCGCGATGGCCCGCAGCGCGGCCGTGGCGCGGTCGCCGAAGTAGTGGCCCAGCTTGCTCTGCGGGTGACTGACGAAAACCGTGGTCATGAAGAAAGGCTCTTGCTTGCTTGCTCTGATGAAGACCGGCCGCGCGGCGGCGCGACGGAATCGCGCGCCACCAGCGTGGGCGCGAAGACGAATTCCCCGGTCGGCAGCGACGGGTCGGACAGCCGGCTCATCACCCGCTCGACCATCACCTGCGCCATCTCTGGCACCGGCACCCGCACCGAGGTCATGGCCGGGTGCATCAGCGTGGAGAGGAACACGTTGTCGATGCCGACGACCGACACGTCCTGCGGTACTGCCAGCCCCGCATCGCGAAAGCCCGCCATCAGGCCGAAGGCCAGCAGGTCGTTCACGCCGATGACGCCGGTCGGACGATCCGCGGCGCGGGCCAGCTCGCCTGCCTGCATGCGGCCGAGCTCGCTCATCATCGAGTCGCCGTACTCGTCCACCGGCAGGCCCTCGATGACCTGCGCGCTGCCTTCGAGGCCCGCGCTCTTCGCGGCGGCGAGGAAGCCGGCGATCTTCTCGCTGCGGCTCATGGTCCGGCCCGACGGTGTGACGAACGCCAGCCGGCGATGGCCGCTGTCGATCAGGTGCTGCGTGGCGATGCGCGACGACTCGAAGCTGTCGACCGTCACGTGGTCGATCACCGAAGCCGCGGCCGGCGTGGCGCGCCGGTCGTAGCTCACCACCACCAGACCGCGCTCGGCGGCGGTCTCCACGTGCTGCTCGTCGACCAGCGACGAGATGATGATCACGCCGCGAACGCCGTGGGCCATCAGGTCCTCGAAGAAGTGCGCTTCCTTGGCGGCGTCGCGGTAGGTGTTTCCGATCATGATGCGGAAGCCATAGCGCTCCTGCGCCAGCGTCTCGACTTCGCGGGCGATGAAGCCGTACATGGGGTTGGCCATGGAGGGCACCAGCAGCCCGATGAGCGGCGTGTGCCCCGTCTTCAACTGCCGCGCCGAGGTGTTGGGCCGGTACTTGAGCTCGCGGATGGCCGTCTCGACGCGCGCCAGCGTCTCCTTGGCCATGCGGTCGCTGCGCCCGTTCAACACGTTCGACACGGTGCTGGTCGACACCCCCGCCCGCTGGGCGACATCGCTGATTCTGCTCACGGCATCCTTCCTGTGATCTATGTTCCTGGCTAGGTGCAGCCGCTACATCCCCATGCGCGTCGGCAGCCACGTGGAGAAGGCCGGCACCAGGACCAGCACCACGAGGGTAACGAACAGCACGGCGAGGTATTTCAACATCGGCCGTGCCACGTCCTTCACCTGGGTGCCGGTGATCGCGCAGGTGGCGAACAGGCCCAGCCCCACCGGCGGCGCAAACAGCCCGAAGCCCATGGCAATGACCATCACCGTGCCGAAGTGCAACGGATTGACGCCCAGCTGCGACGCGATCGGTGTCAGCAGCGGGCCGAAGATGATGAGCGCCGGCGCGCCTTCCAGGATGGCGCCGAACACGATCATGATGAGCACCGACAGCATCACGAACATCATGCTGCCGTACGAATGCGCGAAGCCGATCATGAACTCCGACAGGTACTGCGGGATCTGCTGGATCGTGAGCGCGAACGACAGGCTCGACGCCGCCGCCACGATGAACAGGATGCCGCCGGCCATCGACGCCGATCGCACGAAAAGGCGTGCCACCGACTTCACCGTGAGCTCCCGGAACGCCAGCCAGCCCACCACCAGTGCATAGACCACCGCGAACGACGACACCTCGGTGGACGTGGCAACCCCCGACGTCACGCCCTTGCCGATCATGGCCACCATCACCAGCGCCACCAGCGCGCCGCCGAGCAGCCGGAACATGGGCGTGCGCACGTCGAAGGCCTCGTCCGGGTTGATGCGCGTGCCGACATAGATCGTCACCGCCGCCAGCGACACGGCCAGCACCACTGCCGGCACCAGGCCCGCCATGAACAGCCCGGCGATCGAGATGTTGGCCACGAAGCCCATGATGATCATGTTGATGCACGGCGGAATGGTCTCGGCCATCACCGCGGTGCAGGCCAGCAGGCCGGCGGTCTCGTTCGGGTCCTGCTTCGTCTTGCGCACCGCCGGCATGATGATGCCGCCCACTGCCGCGATGTCCGCCAGCTTGGAGCCCGACACGCCCGAGAAGAACGCGGTGGCCGTGATGGTGATGAGGCCGAGCCCGCCGCGCAGCCGGCCGAACATGCGCAGCAGCAGTTCGATGAGGCGCGACGACATGCCGTTGGCTTCCATCAGCAGGCCCGCCAGCACGAAGAACGGGATCGCCAGCAGCACGTAGTGGTCGGTGCCCGCCATCACCTGCTGCGAGTACACCAGCATCGGCAGCGACGGATCGGCCATGAAGAACACCAGCGACGACAGCGCGAGCACGAAGGCGATCGGCATGCCCAGCGCCATGCCGCCGAGGAAGCCCCCGGTGAGCAGCGCCCAGGGCGGGATGGCGTGGTCGCTCATGAGCATGTTCCAGCCCACCACGGCCGCGGTCAGCGCGAGCACCGCGGCCAGCGTGCCCCACACCATGCGCCGCGGTCCGTTCACGGCGTTGGCCAGGCCGAAGAGCGTCATGAACAGGCTGCCGATGGCCACCGGGTACACGTAGATCCACTGCGGCAGGCCGATGGACGTGGTCATGTTGTAAGAGTCGGCCAGCAGTTCGCACGACGACGCGAACAGGCTCGCCGACACGCCCACGATGATCCAGCTGCCGAGCTGGATCAGCGCCGGCTGCCAGCTCGCCGGCAGCATGCCCCGGAACAGGTCCACGCCCACGTGCTGGCTGCGTGCCAGCACCGTGGCCGCACCGAAGAACACCTGGATCACCATGAGCGCGCGCGCCACCTCCTCCGCCCAGTCGAAGGGGTCGTGCAGGAAGTAGCGGAACACCACCGAGATGAACACCACCACCACGTCGATGGCCAGCACCACGCCGGCGACGTACTCGGTCGTGCGCATCAGCCAGGCGAGCCAGCGGCCCGCGGCGTGGGTCGAATCGAAACCCGTGGCGGCACCGGCGGCATGCCCTGCCGGCGCATGCGGAACGGTCTGGACGGGTTGCATCGGCAGCGCAATGCCCGGAATGCTCGACATGGCCGCTCTCAGGCCCGCGCGGCGTTGATGGCGGCGAACAGCGGCCCGGTCTCCGGATACTGCTTCGCAAAGCCGGCCCAGAGCTTGGCCTCCATCTCCTTGCGGACCTGGTCGCGCTCGTTCTTCGCCATCGGCGTGAAGGTGATGCCGAGCTTCTTCAGCTCTTCCATCACCTGCTGCGTGCGCTCGTTGCCGATCTGGCGCTGCTGCAGCGTGGAATCGGCGGCGGCCTGCAGGAACGCCGGGCGCAGCGCGGCGGGCACGCGGTCCATCGCGCGCTTGCCGGCCACGCAGACCATGGGGCTGAACAGGTGCTCGGTCATCCAGCAGTGCTTGACCACCTCGTTGAGCTTGTTGGCCAGCACCGTGCCCGCGTCGTGCTCGAAGCCGTCGACCACGCCGGTCTGCGCCGCCATGTAGAGCTCGCCGAACGAGATGGGCGTGGGGATCGCGCCCATGATCTTGAAGGTCTCGATGAAGGCCGGCGTGGGCAGCACGCGCAGCTTGACGTTCTTCACGTCGGCCAGGCCCTTCACCGGCTGCTTGGTGTAGACGTTGCGCGCGCCGTAGTGCGCGCCCCAGGTGATGATCTGGCAGCCGGTGCTCTTCACCAGCATGTCGTTGAGCTTCTGGCCCACGCCCGCTTCCACCGCGCGCGACACGTGCTCGTAGCTGTCGAACAGGTAGCCCAGGTCGAGCATGCCGAGCTGCGGCGTGACCGTGGCCCAGATCGACGAGCCGGTGAGCATCATGTCGATCGAGCCCACCTTCACCTGCTGCACCACGTCGCTTTCCTTGCCGAGCTGGTTGTTCGGGAAGTAGTCGATGCGGATCTGGTCGCCCACCGCCTTCTTCAGGTTGGCCTGCATCAGCTGCGCCCACGCGAAGTGCGACGAGTTCAGGTCGGCCACATGGGAAGACGACAGCCGCAGCGCCACCGTCTTCTGCTGCGCGAAGGCATGGCGCGAGAAGCCCGCCGTGGCCGCGGCGAGCGACAGGGCGGACGATGACTGGACGAACCGGCGGCGCGAAAACGAAATCGAAGGCGAGGTCATTTCTTGTCTCCTGGAAGTGGTCGGGTCATGGCCCGTTCTTGTGGATGCGACTTGGTGGAACGATTTACTGTATCGATACACAAGACCACCGGCAATGCAGTTCCGATAGGTGTTTTCCTTCGTAAACAGGCTGAAGCCCCCTGGCTGCAAGGGCAGAATGGAAAAAACACAGGACCCGCATGACTCCACCGACACTCGGCGACGCGCGCAGCTACGCCATCGAGATGCATGGCGACCAGAAATACGGCCCGCACCCCTACGTCCATCACCTGGACGCGGTGGTCGCCCTGCTCCAGCCCTACGGCCCGACGGCGCAGGTCATCGGCTACCTGCACGATGTGGTCGAGGATACCGACGCCACCGTGTCGGACGTCCAGGAGCGTTTCGGCGACCTCGTGGCGCGCTGCGTGGCCCTGCTCACCGATGCGCCCGGCGCCAGCCGCAAGGAGCGCAAGGCCAAAACCTATGCGGCGCTCGCACAGGTCACGGGGGACGAGGAACTGGCGCTGGTGGTGAAGGCCGCCGACCGCCTGGCCAACGTGCGCGCCTGCGTGGCCGACGGCCACCGTGCGCTGTGGGACACCTACTTCGGCGAGCAGCCGACCTTCCGCGCGGCCGCCTTCCGGGCAGGCCAATGCGATCCGCTCTGGACGGAACTGGACACCCTGCTCTCGCCTTCGCACGCGCCGGCCTGAGCCGCGGGCGGCATCAGGCGGTGTGCGTGTTCAGCGGATTGCGCGAGAACTTCATCACCCCATCGTCCACCGACCCGAAACGCAGGCTCAGCAGGTCGCGCATGTAGTTCTGGTGCGCGCGCCACGGCGAGCGCGTCCCCTGCTTCGGGAACCGCGCGATCGCGCGCTGCACGTAGCCCGAACTGAAGTCGAGCCACGGCTGCGGCTTCAGGGCGGGGTCGTTGTTGCGCGGTGTGCACTGGGTCCAGCCGCCGCGCTCCATGTGGTTGAGCAGGCGGCAGACGTACGCCGCGGTCAGGTCGCTCCGGAGCGTCCATGAGGCGTTGGTGTAGCCGAAGGTCGAGGCCAGGTTGGGCACGTCGCTGAACATCATCCCCTTGTAGTTGAAGATGCCGGCCGGGTCCACGGGAACGCCGTCCACGTCGAGCTGCACCCCGCCGAGCACCTGCAGCTCGAGCCCGGTGGCCGTCACGACCAGGTCGGCCTCAAGCTCGCGGCCCGACTTCAGCCGGATGCCGCGCGGCGTGAAGGTGTCGACAAGGTCGGTGGCCATCGAGGCGCGGCCCGCCTTCAGCGCGGCGAACAGGTCGCCGTCGGGCACCAGGCACACCCGCTGGTCCCAGGGGTTATAGCGCGGCGTGAAATGCGTGGCCACGTCGTAGTCCGCGCCCAGCGCCTGCCGCACCCCGCCCACGATCAGCCGCTTCACGCGGTCCGGCCGGCTGCGCGCGAGCTTGAAGAAGAAGATGCCCAGCAGCACGTTCTTCCAGCGCGTGAGCCCGTAGGCGAGCTTCGCAGGCAGCAGGCGCCGCAATCCGCTGGCGATCGGGTCTTCGGCCGGGCGCGCCACCACGTAGGTCGGCGAGCGCTGCAGCAGCGTGACGTGCGCGGCGGTTCGGGCCAGCGCCGGCACCAGCGTCATCGCGGTGGCGCCGCTGCCGATCACCACCACGCGCTGGCCGCTCACGTCGAGCTCTTCGGGCCAGTGCTGCGGATGCACGATGCGGCCGGTGTAGCTGGCGATGCCCGCGAACTCGGGCGTGTAGCCCGCGTCGTAGCGGAAGTAGCCGCTGCACAGGAAAAGGAAGTTGCAGCGCAGCCGCACCGGCTGGCGGTCGCGGCCGTGCTCGGCTTCGACGGTCCAGCAGGCGTCGGGCGTCGACCACGAGGCGCGCAGCACGCGGTGGCCATAGCGGATCTTGGAATCGATGCCGTGCTGCGCGGCGGTCTCGCGCAGGTAGTGGAGGATGGTGGGCCCGTCGGCGATCGACACGGGTTGCGTCCACGGGCGGAACGCGTAGCCCAGCGTGTACATGTCGGAATCCGAGCGCACGCCCGGGTAGCGGAACAGGTCCCACGTGCCGCCGCTCCGGTCGCGGCCCTCGAAGATGACGAAGCTGCGGCGAGGACAGCTCGCCTTCAGGCGACAGGCGGCGCCGATGCCGGAGAGGCCGGCGCCCACGATCAGCACATCGACGTGTTGTTCTTGCTGCATCGACATATCGTCTCCTTATGTCTTGCCCGGCCCTCCCGCCGCAGGGCGGCCACGGATCATCCACCACGCGCTGGCCGCGCTCAGCAAGGCCAGCCCAGAGCCCAGCAGCATCACCCAGCGGAAGCCGGCCACGAACGACTCGGCCACCGCGCGCTTCACCGCCGCCGCGGTGGCGGCGTCCACGCCCGGCGGCACC
Source organism: Variovorax paradoxus (assembly GCF_902712855.1). Lineage (NCBI taxonomy): Bacteria > Pseudomonadati > Pseudomonadota > Betaproteobacteria > Burkholderiales > Comamonadaceae > Variovorax > Variovorax paradoxus. The sequence continues at coordinate 3,322,603 of NZ_LR743507.1, read as the reverse complement.
GCGGCGCCTGCCAGCTTGCTGCGCTCGCCTTCCAGGAAGGCCGTCAGCTCCGGAGAAGCACCCATGCCGCGCAGGTGTTCCGCCAGCGCAGCGTCGAAGGCCCAGGCCATGATCGCGCCGAACACCGCAATCGCCAAGACCGCTGCCGCGCGCGACACCGCGTTGTTCACGCCCGAGGCCACGCCTGCCAGGTCGGGGCCCACCGCATTCATGACCGTGGTGGTGAGCGGCGCGATGGTCACTGCCATGCCGAAACCCAGCACGGCCACGGCGGGCAGGAAGCCGCTCCAGTAGCTGGCCCCGACGCCCGGCACCGCGAACAGCGCGAAGCCCACCGCAGCGATCGACGGCCCCACCACCAGCGGAATGCGCGGCCCGAAGCGGTCGACCAGCTGGCCCGCCCAGCCCGACAGCGCGAACAGGATCAGTACGAACGGCAGCAGCGCCGCGCCCGCCACCATGGCCGAGTAGCCCTGCACCTGGATCAGGTTGAGCGGAAAGAAGTACAGGCTGCCGCCGAGCGCGGCATAAAGGAGCAGCGTCAGCAGGTTGGCGCCGCTGAAGTTGCCGATGCGCAGCAGCGCCAGCGGCAGCATCGGCGCGCGCACCTTGCGCTCGGCCGCGACGAAGCCCAGGCAGCCGGCCACGCCGATGGCCAGCGCCGCGATCACGGCTGGCGAACTCCACCTCTGCGTGGGCGCCTCGATGAAGGCGTAGACGATGCCGCCGAGCCCGGCGGTCGCCAGCAGCGCGCCCCACAGGTCGAGCCCGCCGCTGGCCGAGGCGCCGCGGCTCTCGGGCACGTGGCGCCAGACGATCCACAGCACGCCGAGCGCCATCGGGATGTTGATGAGGAAGGCCCAGGTCCAGGAGAAGTGATCCACCAGGAAGCCGCCGAGCACCGGCCCCACCGCCGCCGTGATCCCGCTGAAGCCCGACCAGGTGCCGATGGCCCTGCCGCGCTCCTTCTCGGGAAACGAGGCACTGATGAGCGCCAGGCTGCCCGGCACCAGCAACGCGCCGCCGACGCCCTGCACCGCGCGCGCCGCGATCAGCTGCTCCACCGTGCCTGCGAGCGCGCAGCCGATCGAGGACAGCGCGAAGAGACCGACACCGATCGCGAAGATGCGCCGCCGTCCGAAATGATCGCCCAGCGCGCCACCCACCAGCAGCAGCGCGGCCAGCAGCAAGGCATACGACTCGACCACCCATTGCGCCTGGAACGCCGTCGCCCTGAGCTCGGCCTGGATGGCCGGCAGCGCCACGTTGACCACCGTGCCGTCGATGAAGGCCATGCTCGAACCCACGATGGCGGCGGCCAGCACCCATGGCTTGGAGACCTCGGGGCAGGCACCCTCCTGCGGCCCGGCACTGTGCAGGATCAGCGTGTCGTCGCAGGGCGCCTTGCCGATCTGTGCCATGGGGTCTCCGTTGTGTGCGCTCTATCGGATGCCGGCCTCGCGCCCTGCTTCCGTGAAGCGCGCTCGGGACGGGGACTGCTGGCGCACGATACGCCACATATCGCCCGGCGCCACCTGCGCGCCGCCCTGCCCTGTCCCGAAGGGAGAGGGCCAGCTCGTCAGGCCGGACATGCGGTTGCCTGCGGGTTCGCGCGGGCCGCGTCCACACTGCGTGCCATGGCCGCCGCCGCATTGGCCGTGACGCGCTGCGCACCGCGCGCCAGCGCATCCATGCCGCTGCCGACGGCCTCGCCCAGGCTCAGCTGGCACGCCATCGTGCGGGCTTCGTCGGAGCGCCGCAGCGTCCAGCTGAAGTTGGCATCGACACGCCCGCCGTCCACTGCATCGAATTGCCGCAACTGCACCGCGATGCGCCACACCGGCTGCGAGTTCTGCCGCCCGCCCTTGGTCACGTCGAGCGCGCCGAGCCGGCCGGCGATGCCGGCGGAAAGCGCGTCGCGCAGTTCGTTCTCGAACGACGAGGCCCACCGGTGCTGCTCGAGCACTTGGACCTGCACGCTGCCGTTGGGCTGGCGCACCACCATCTGCGGACGCGCGAAGCGCTCCGGCACGGCAACCGGCGCCAGTTCGATGTACAGCGGTAGCGCGCTGCCGCCGGGCGTGGCGGGCGCGGCATCGGCGGCCACCGGGCTGGCGAGCGTGTAGTAGTTGTCGGGCTTGCTGGCACAGCCGGCAAGCAGGGCCAGCGCCCCGGAAAGCACGGCCACGGCGATTGCAGATTGCTTCTTCTTCATTTCTTGTCGTCCGGTTTGCCGCGCAGCAGCGACTCGGGATGCCGCTCCAGGTAGTCGCTCAGCACGCGCACCGAGCCCGCGGCGCGCGTGAGCTCCTGCAGCGTCTGGCGCATGTCCTGCTGCAGCGGGGAGTCGTCGGCCAGCGTGCGCTCGGCGGTGTTCACGGTCTTGCGCACATCCTTCATGGCCGCTGCCAGTTCGGGCGTGACGTCGCTGTTGATGCGGTTGACCGTCTGCTCGGCGGCCGTCAGCGTCTTGTTCAGCGTGGCCAGTGTGGTGCGCAGGTCGGCCGCGATCTGCTCGTAGGGCACCTTGTTGAGCTTGGTCGCGATTTCCTGCACCTGCGACTGGATCTCGTCGAGGCTGTTGGGCACGGTCGGCAGCTCGATCGGATTCTTCGTCACGTCGATCTTCGCGCCCGGCGCCTTCGGGAAGAAGTCGAGCGCCACGTAGACCTGGCCCGTCAGCAGGTTGCCGTTGCGCAGCTGGGCGCGCAGCCCCTTTTCGGTGAGGAAGCGCAGCCGCTCCTGCTGGGTCGCGCGCGATTCGGTGGTCTCGGCGTTGCCGTTGCTCTCGCGGCGGCGCAGCCGGTCGGGGTACACCTGCACCAGCACCGGCATGCGGAACTCGCGCTCGGCGCGGTCGAACTCCACGCCGATGGACTTGACCTCGCCGATCACCACGCCGCGGAAGTCGACCGGCGCGCCCGGCGTCAGTCCGCGCAGCGACTGGTTGAAGTACATCAGCAGCGTCTGCGAAGGCCCGTCGGGCTCCTTCATGGCGGTCGCCTCGTCCTGCGCCAGGGTGAACGAGGCGTTCTCCTTGGCGACCGGCCCCATGGTGTCGTCGGGCGCCTTGAACGCGATGCCGCCCAGCAGGATGGTGGCCAGCGATTGCGTGCGCAGCGTGAAGCCGCTGGCGCTGAGCTGTGCGTCGATGCCGCTGGCCTGCCAGAAGCGCGTGTTCATGCCCACGAACTTGTCGTAGGGCGCGTTGACGAAGACGCGCATCGTCACGCCGCGGCCGTCGCCGTCGAGCTCGTAGGCCGCGACCTGGCCGACCTTGACGCGGCGGAAGTACACGGGCGAACCCACGTCGAGCGAGCCGACATCGGTGGCGCGCAGCAGGAACTGCTTGCCCGAGTCGTCGCGCGTGACCGTGGGCGGGGTCTCGAGGCCGGTGAACTCGCCCGAGGTTTCCTTCGAGACGCCAGGGTCGGCGCCGATGTAGGCGCCCGACAACAGCGTGTTGAGACCCGAGATGCCGGAGGTGTCCAGCCGCGGGCGCACGACCCAGAAACGCGAGTCGGAAGCCGTGAAGCTCTCGGCATCCTTGTTGAACTGCACCAGCACGCGCACGTGCGAGCGGTCGCGCGCCAGACGGAGGTGGGTCACGAGGCCGATCTGCACGTCCTTGTACTTCACGGCGGTCTTGCCGGCCTCCAGCCCTTCCGCGGTCTTGAAGGTCAGCACGACCTCCGGCCCGCGCTCCAGGATGATGCGCGCCACCAGCGTGATGCCGACCAGCGCGGCCACGATGGGAATGAGCCAGATCAGCGAGGGCAGCCACTCGCGCCGGCGCACCACGCTCGGCCGGGGCAACGCGGCGTGCTGCTGCGGCGGCGGCGCGGGTGCCGGCGTCGGGTCCTGGGGATGCTCTTCGTCACTCATGCTGGTTTCTCGTCCCTGTTTTCATGTCCGTGCTGATTTTCCTGTTCCTGCGCAAGCGCCTGCGCCTCCTTGCTGTCCCAGGAGAGCTTCGGGTCGAAGCTCAACGAGGCCAGCATGGTCAGTACCACCACCGCGCCGAAGGCCGCGATGCCGACGCCCGCCGTGATCACCGCGAAGCCCTGGATCTGCACCAGCCCGGTCAGCAGCGACACCACGAACACGTCGAGCATCGACCAGCGGCCGATGATCTCGATGATGTGATAGAGGCTCGCGCGCTCCCGCTGCCGCCAGGTGCTGCCGCGCTGCGCCAGCACCACGAGCAGGAACAGCACCGCGAGCTTGAACAGCGGCACCAGGAAGCTCGCGATGAAGACGATGGCCGCCAGGCCCCACGCGCCCGACACCCAGAAATAAATCACCCCGCTCAGGATGGTGTCGTACTGCGCGCCGAACAGCGTGCGCGTGATCATCACCGGCAGCATGTTGGCCGGGATGTACATCATGCAGGCCGCGATCAGGAAGGCCCAGGTGCGCTTCAGGCTCTGCGGCTTGCGCACATGCAGCCGCGTGCCGCAGCGGGCGCAGGCGTCGCCGTCCTGCGCGCCCTTCCAGACGGCCGCGCAATGCCTGCAGGCCATCAGGCCGAGCGAAGCCGAGGTGGGAACCGGCGGGGCGTCGTCGTCCTCGTGACGGGCGTGCGGGCGCACGTAGTCGAGCAGTTTCATGCAGAGGCCCTGTCGGCACTGCCGTCGCCGCCGCTGCCGCTGCTGTCGCCGTCGTCGGCTTGCCCGGCCGGGCGAAACTTCATCTCCCAGAACGCGCCCGGGTTGAACGACAGCACCGCCGTCAGCAGCACCGTGAGCGCCACGAAGGCCCACAGCGCCGGCCCCGGCACCACGGTGGCCATGCTGCTGAGCTTCACGATGGCCACCAGCACGCCCAGCAGGAACACCTCGATCATTCCCCAGGGCCGCAGCGACTGCATGGCGCGCACCAGCAGCGCGAAACCCACCGGGCGGTGCTCGCGGCTCAGCGGCACCAGCAGGTAGGCCAGGATGCACAGCTGCAGCAACGGAAAAAGGATGGTCGTGGCGAGCACCAGCAAGGCCACCGCCGACATGCCTTCGGCGCTCAGCGCCATCACCGCGCCGACGAGCGTGGTCTGGCTAGTGAGGCCGCGCAGTTCGATCTCGACGATGGGAAACAGGTTCGCGATGGCGAACATGATCAGGCTGGCCACCGTCAGCGGAAGGATGCGGCGCTCCTGCTCGCCCGGGTGCCGGCCGAGTTCCGTGCCGCAGCGCGGGCAGCGCGCCACATCGCGCGGGTGCAACGGCGCGCGGGCATAGACCGCGTCGCATCCCGGGCAGACCACGGTGTCAGGTACTTCCTTCATAGGTGAGCACCCTAACCGATTCAGCCCGCGTGATTTGTCGTCTTAAGGCGCAGCGTGCTGAAAACCGCCGCCACCGCGGCGAAGCTGGCAGCCAGCACCAGCGCGACCACCGGCCCGTGCCCGCCGTGCGGACTCCACAGGCTGAAGACACCCGCCAGCACCACGGCGCCGAGCGTCTGGCCGGTGAGCCGGGCGGTGCCCAGCATGCCGCTGGCCGCACCACTGCGGTGCGCGGGCGGCGATGTCACGATGGTGTGGTTGTTGGGCGACTGGAACAGTCCGAAGCCCAGCCCGCACAGCGCCATGCGCCAGGCGATGTCGGCATTGCCCGGATGCGCCGGCAGCGCCGCCAGCAGCGCCAGGCCGGCGGCCAGCAGGCCCAGGCCGATGCCGCCCAGCAGCCCGTCGGGGTAGCGGCCGATGAGCTTGCCGGCAATGGGCGCCATCACCACGATCGCCAGCGGCCAGGCCGTGATGAGCAGCCCAGCCTCGATGTGGCTGCGGCCGTACACCTCGAGCAGCAGGAAAGGCAGCGCGATGTAGGCCAGCATCTGCGCGCAGAACGCGGCCACCGAGGTGCCCATCGACAGCGCGAACACCGGGATGCGCAGCAGGTCGATCGGGAACAGCGGCACCGCCTGCCTGCGCTGGCGGCGCAGGTAGACGAAGCCCACCGCCACGCCGGCCAGCAGGATGCCCCAGGCCGAGGCCTGCGAGCCGCCCGCGCCCTGCACTGCCCCTTCGCGCACGCCGAGCCGGTCGACGCCCAGGAACACCAGCGAAAACATCAGCACGTTCAGCGCCACGTCGACCGGCGAGAAGCGCAGGCCCGCCGCCGGCGCCACCCGGTTGAACGGCAGCGCCTTCATCCCCAGCGCGAAGGTGACGATGCCCAGCGGCACGTTGATGGCGAACAGCCACGGCCACGACGCCACCGAAAGAATGGCCGCGGCCACCGACGGCCCCGCCACGGACGACGTGGCCACCACCAGCGAGTTGATCGCCATCCCCTTGCCCAGTTGCGAGGACGGATAGGTGAGCCGCACCAGCGCCGCGTTGACACTCATGATGCCGGCCGCGCCCAGGCCCTGGAATGCGCGCGCCGCGATCAGCGTGCCGAGCGAATTCGCGAAGGTGGCGGCCAGCGACGACAGCGTGAACACGGCCATTCCCACCAGGTACACGCGCCGGTAGCCCACCAGGTCGCCCAGCGAGGCGAGCGGCAGCAGCATCACGAGCGTGGCGATCTGGTAGGCGTTGACCACCCAGATCGACTGCGACGGGCTGGCCTGCAGCTCGCGCGCGATGCCCGGCAGCGCCAGGTTGACGATGGTGCCGTCGAGCACGGCCACGATCAGCCCGAGGATGATGACCAGCATTGCCCAGGCCCGCTCCGGCTGGGCCAGTCCGTCGATGTGCCGGGGAGCGTCCTTGTGCTTGTTTTCTTCGGCGGCCTCGAGCGTGGCGCCTGCGCGTGCGGTGTTCATCAGGCTTGCTGCGCCCTTCCTGCATTCCGTGTGGGTTCGGAGCGCACGCCGCCCAGCGTGAGCCAGGTCAGCACGAGCGCAATGAGTGCGCCGGCGGCCATGCCGGCCACCATGGGCAGCGGCCGGCCATCGGTAAAGAAGCCCACCACCGCCATGGCCAGCGCGCCGGTGAGCATCTGCAGCGTGCCCAGCAGCGCCGAGGCGGTGCCCGCGATGGCGCCGTGCATCTCGAGCGCCAGCACGCCGGTGGTCGGAATCACCAGGCCCATGAAGCCCGAGGCGATGAAGTACAGGACGATCAGCACCCAGATGCTGTCGCCGCCCATGGCGAAGTAGACGAACATCGCGACCATCGCCACGCCGCAGCACACCACGCCGAACTTGACCAGGTTGACCAGCCCGTAGCGTTCGCCCAGCGTGCCGGTGAGCTGCGAGGCCACGATGAACGCGGCCGCGTTCACGCCGAAGGCCACGCTGTACATGGCGGGCGACAGGCCGTAGTGGTCGATCATCACGAACGACGAGTTCGCCAGGTAGGTGAAGAACCCCGCCATCGCGAAGCTGCCGATGAACACCAGCCCGAGGTAGTGCGAGTCGCGCAGCAGCAGCCAGTAGGCCGCCAGCGCGCTGCCCAGGCTGCTCTCGACACGCTCGGAGGCCGGGCGCGTCTCGTCGAGCAGCTTGAGCATCATGGCCAGGCCCGCCACCGCGGCGATGGTCACGGCCCAGAACACGCCGCGCCATCCGGCGAAGGCGATGACCGCGCTGCCCGCCAGCGGCGCGAGGATCGGCGACACGCTGAACACGAGGATCAGCAGCGACATCAATCGTGCGGCGTCGGTGCCGGTGTGCAGGTCGCGCACCACCGCTCGCGGAATCGCCATGCCGGCCGCGGCGCCCAGCCCCTGGACGAAGCGCAGCACGATCAGGGTCTGGATGTCCGTCGCCATCGCGCAGCCCACGCTGGCGAGCGCGAACAGCACGAGACCCGCATACAGCGGCGGCTTGCGCCCGACCATGTCCGACACCGGACCGTAGAGCAGCTGCCCTGCGCCCAGCGACAGGAAGAACGCCGTGAGGCTCAGCTGCACGGCGCCGATGTCCGCGCGCAGGCTCTGCCCGATGGCCGGCAGCGCCGGCAGGTACATGTCGATGGCGAAAGGCCCGATGGCCGAGAGCAGGCCCAGCAGCAGGGCCATCTTGAAGAAGGGGGAAGAGCGCATTGCCCCGATTGTCGCCAAGGGCGGCGATCGGTGCCGGCGTGGGGTCGGGCCGCGGCGCGGCGGCCCGCTCGCTAATTCTGTCGAAAGAATCGCGCCGTTCGATGCGTCAGCATGTCGTCGCCATGGACGACATCCATCTCACCCGTCTACCTGCCGGCCGGCCAGAAGACCAGCGCGCGCAGTTCGATGCTGCGGCGCGCCGGCGCCTCGCGCGAACCGGTCGGGTCCTCGAAGGCGGTGTGTGCGGTGAACTGCGCCACGTCCTCGCGGGAGTCGTGGATCTTCAGCAGCAGCGCCTCGTCGGGCCGCAGCCGCGGAAACCAGTACCAGCGATGGTTCGGGTTGTAGAGAAACGAATAGATCTCGCCCACCTTGTCCGGGTAGACCAGGTCGCTCGGCACCAGGTCCTGCGGCGCGATGGAGCGTGCGTCGCACAGCGCGAGCGGCAGGCGTTCTACCGTGGCGAGCGGCCGCCACAGGTTGACGATGGCGAACCGGTGCTTCAGCCGCTGCTCGGCCTCGTCGGGCGGCAGGTGGGCGCGCACGCGGCGCGGCGCCGACACCGCGGTCTGGTCGTTGTGCACGCGGCGCACCGGTTCGCGCAGCTCGGCGGTACGGCGCGAGCCCTGCGCGCTGTCGCGCAGCGTGTGGTCGAACACCACGATCTTCTCGGCCCCGGTCACGTCGCGCAGCAAGGCTTCCGATTCGCGGTAGTAGATGTCGCGGATGGTGCCCTCGTGCGAGAAGTCGGCGACGGCACTGCGGTGCGATACCTGCGTGAAGCCGCTGCGGTCGAGCGAGAGCTCGTTGAGCGCCACCAGCGGGCGGCCGTCGCGGATGGCCACGCGGCGCGCCTCGAGTTCGCCCGTCACCCACGGCGTGCCGGGCGGCGGCTCGAAGGTGTAGCTCACGGGCCTGCCCTGCCCTGCCTTCAGGTAATTGAGCTCTGCCTCCACCGAAGGCAGCGTCGCGGCCAGCATCTGGCCATTCGATCCGGTCAAAACGGCTCCTTGAAAGGCCGCAGGTCGAGCTCTTGCGTCCACGCGCTGCGGTGTTGTACATGCAGTTGCCAATAACTCTCGGCGATCGCGTCGAGCTGCAGCAGCCCGTCGTCGCCCGCCTGTTCCACGCGTTGCGGCGCGCCGGTGCGAAGCCGCTCGCCGTCGATGCCGCCGTCGATCACCACGTGCGCCACGTGCACGCCCTGCGGGCCGAACTCGCGCGCCAGGCTCTGGCTCAGCGAGCGCAAGGCGGCCTTGGCCGCGGCAAAGGCCGCGAACGGCGGCTTGCCCCGCAGTGCCGCGGTGGCGCCCGTGAACAGCAAGGTGCCGCGTGCGTGCGCGCCGTCGGCCGCGAAGGGATTGGCCAGCAGGCCGCGCAACGCCTCGTGGCCGAAGATGAAGCCGCCGAGCGCGCTGGTGCGCCAGGCCTGCGTGAACTGCTCGACCGACAATTCGAGCGTGGGCGCGCGCACGGCGCTCGCGGCGTTGAAGATGGCCACGGTGAGCGGGCCCAGCGCACGCACCTTCTGCGCGATGCCATGGATCTCGGCCTCGCTGGCCACGTCGCCCGCGAAGGCATGCGCGCGACCGCCCGCGGCCTCGATCTCCGCTGCGACGGCGGCCAGTTGCGCCGGCGTGCGCCCGGTGAGCGCGACGGCGAAGCCCTCGGACGCGAAACGCCGGGCGAGTGCCGCGCCGAGTCCGGCACTGGCGCCGACGCCGGCGATCCACGCGACCGGCGAAGGCGAGGAAGTGGAAGGGGCGGCTTCAGCGGCGGCGGTGTTGGAGGTGACGGCCATAGGTGTTCACGAAGGCTATACCTGCGCCCCGCCGCGTGGAACGATGCGAAAGCGATAACCTTATTCGGCGGCAGGTCGGTGCCCCGCTTCGCTTGACGGCATGGCGTGCTTCACTCCAGGTGCCGCGCCCGCTACGCTATCGGCTTCCCGGACCGCCCGACAACAACTCATAGCAGCCGCTATCCTGGAGAAGCAACACATGGCCATCGCACGCACCACGGTCCATCGCGACCTCTTGCGCGTCTTCGTTCTCACGCTCGTCTCGCTGTTCGCGATTCCGGCCGCGACCCTCGCCTTCACCGAATACGCATTGCGCTCTCAGGACGCGGCCTTCATGCAGTCCGTGGAAAAACGCATCGCGTCCAGCACGCGCATGTCCGCCGAGGACAAGGCCGGCGCCACCGAGTTCTACCGCAGCCATCCGCTCTCGACCGCCTGCGACGCCACCGCGCCGGAAGACAAGGATTTTCACGACAAGGTGTGCAGCCCTTACTCGATGCAGTGGCAGTTCCACTGGGCCGACCGCGCGGCGTTCTACACCATCGGCCTGGGCGCGGCGCTGCTCGCTGCAGCCTTGGTGCTGGGCGCGCTGGCCTTCGCCAACCGTGGCCTGCGATACGCCAGCTTCGTCGCGGGCTGGCGGCTCATGACGGTGTCGAGCGCGGTCGAGGTGGTGCTGCAGAGCGCGATGCTGGTGTGGCTGTCGTTCTGGCTCACCGCGTATTTCTGGCAGAGCTACTACGTCAAGCTCATTGCGCTGGCCGGCATCGCGGCCGCAGCAGCGGTGTTCTACGCTGTCTACACGCTGTTCAAGAAGCTGCCCTCGGGCAGCGAGATCGAGGGCGAACTCATCGCGCAGGCCGACGCGCCGCGCCTGTGGGAGCGCGTGCGCCAGCTGGCCGGCCGCGTGAAGACCGCGCCGCCCGACCAGATCGTGGCCGGCATCGACACCAACTTCTTCGTGACCGAAGCGCCCTGCGAGGTGCGCGGCCAGTCGCTGCGCGGCCGCACGCTGTTCGTGAGCATCCCGCTGCTGCGCGTGCTCGACCAGACCGAGGCCGATGCGGTGCTCGCGCACGAACTGGCCCACCTGGGCGGCGGCGACACGCGCAGCAGCGCGGCGCTCGGGCCGAAACTGCTTCAGTTCGACCAGTACACCTGGAAGATGCGCAGCGCCGGCCTCACAATCGTCGCGCACTACCTGCTGCGGCTGTACCGCATGATCTTCGCCTTCGCGCTGGCACGCGACAGCCGCGAGCGCGAATACAAGGCCGACCGCGTGGCCGCCGGGCTCACCGCGCCGCATGCCATCGTGCAGTCGCTGATCAAGATCTCGGCTTACGCGAGCTACCGCAACGACGTCGAGCGCCAGCTGTTCGCGCAGAACCGCGAGCACGACGGTGCGCTCGGCATCGCCGGCTTCGTGGCGGACGGCCTGCCGCCCTATGCGCGCTCCGACGCCTTCATCGAGGCAATGAAGACCGCCGACGTGCCGCATCCCTACGACACGCATCCGCCGCTGCTGGAGCGCATGCGCAACGTGGGCCACCACGTGGACGAGTCCGCCTACGGCGCCATCGTGGCCACCGCGCCGCAGGCTTCGTGGGCCGACGAGATCGAGACTGCCGGCGCCATCGAGGCGCGCCTGTGGAGCGACTACGAGCAGCGCTTCGTGCAGAACCACGAGCTGAGCCTGGCCTATCGCTACGAACCCGCGACAGAGGAAGAGCGCGCCGTGGTGCTGCGGCACTTCCCGCCGGTCGGCTTCGCACTGAAGAACGGCAACCGCATCGACGTGAGCTACGAAGGCCTGCACCCGAGCGCGGACGGCGGCTCCACCATCGCGTGGGACGAGGTCAAGGGCCTCACCTACAAGGACAGCAGCTTCGGCGACACGCTCGTGGTGACGCACCACGACAAGGGCATGCTCGGCGCGCGCACCACCAAGGTGAAGCTGGCCGGCCTCGGCAAGCAGAAGGAAAACTTCAAGGCCGCGGCCGGGCACTACTGGCAACGCCACCAGATCATGAGGGCGCAGCAACAGCAAGCACAGAACTGACGACCACGGCGGCCAGGGCCCGCCGGCGTACCTTGCGTACCCAACGCCCTGCTCCCGACGCTCCATAAAACCATCCAACACCGGAGACAAAACGATGAATCCCGTCGAACAGAGAACCATCTCGAAGATCAGCTGGCGGCTGCTGCCGCTGCTGATGGTCAGCTACTTCATCGCCTACCTCGACCGCGTGAACCTCGGCTTTGCCGGTTCCGCGATGTCCAAGGACCTGGGCTTCTCCGCCGCGGTGTTCGGCAGCGCGGCCGGCATCTTCTTCCTCGCGTACTTCCTGTTCGAGGTGCCGAGCAACATGGCGCTCGAGCGCTTCGGCGCGCGCCGCTGGATCGCACGCATCATGTTCAGCTGGGGCATCCTGTCCGCCGCGCAGGCGTGGGTGGGCGGCTCGACCAGCTTCAACATGGTGCGCTTCCTGCTCGGCATCGCCGAGGCGGGCTTCTTCCCGGGCGTCATCTTCTACATCACGCTGTGGTTTCCGGCGGCCTACCGCGCACGCATCGTGGGCTGGTTCATGTTCGCGATCCCCATCTCGACCGTGATCGGCTCGCCGATCTCGGGCTACATCCTCAACATGAACGGCATGGGCGGCATGCACGGCTGGCAGTGGCTGTTCATCCTCGAGGCGATTCCCTCGCTGATCCTGACCTTCTTCGTGCTGATGTACCTGCCCGACGGCCCCAAGGACGCCAGGTGGCTCACGACCGAGGAACGCGACTGGCTGCAGGCCACGCTCGACTCGGAGCGCCGCAACCGCGAGTCGATCAACAGCATCTCGTGGAAGCAGTCGCTGCTGAACCCGCGCGTGATCGGGCTGGGCTTCGTCTACATGGGCATCACCGTGCCGCTGTACGGCCTGAGCTTCTTCCTGCCGCAGATCATCAAGGGCTTCGGCGGCCTGAGCAATGTGGAGATCGGCTTCATCAACGCCTTCCCGTACCTGGTGGGCGCCATCGCCATGCTGTTCTGGACGCGGGCCTCGGACGCGCGCAAGGAGCGCAAGTGGTTCCTGCTGATTCCGCTGGCCTGCATCTTCCTCGGCCTGGTGCTCGCGGCCGAAACCAGCGCGCCCGTTCCCAAGATGGCCGCCGTGACGCTCGCCGCCTTCGGCATCTTCAGCGCCCTGCCCACCTTCTGGACGCTGCCCACCGCCATCCTGAGCGGCACGGCGGCGGCGGCCGGCATCGCGTGGATCAACTCCATCGGCAATCTGGGCGGCTACATCGGCCCGACGATCTTCGGCGCGCTGAAGGACCGCATGGGCAACGACATCTATGCCGTGATCTTCCTGGCGCTGCTGTCGGCCGTGGCGTTCGCGCTGGTGCTCATCATCGGGCACGATGCCCGCACCGAACAGGCAGCCGCACCCGGCCGCGCCTGACCCGCACGAACCCCGCTTGCCCATGACCAGTCCGCGCCTCCAGACCCTCATCCTCTACGCCCGGAACATGCGAGCCACGGCCGAGTTCTATTGCATGCACTTCGGATTCGCGTCGAGCCTGGAGGTCGTCGAGGGGTTGATCGAACTGCGCGCGACGAAAGGCGGCGCTGGCCTGCTGATCCACCAGGCCGCGAAGAGCGTGAAGCTCGGCCAGGCGGGCGTGAAGCTGATGTTCGACGTGGAGGACATCGAAGGCTTCAAGCAGAAGGCGGCAGCGAAGGGGCTGGCGTTCGGGGCGACGCACCAGGCGAACGGCTATGCGTTCGCCAATGCGAAGGACCCGGACGGCAACCCGGTGGCCATATCGAGCCGCGGCTTCCGGGCGTGACGCGGCTTTCCTTTCCTTGCCGCCGGAGTCGCCCGGCCTGCCGAGGAAATTTCGTCACCGCCGCAAGCCCGCGAACTTTTTCTTGCATTTGACACAACCGCCGTCATCGGAACGCGTCCCTGGGCCGTTGGACGGGGGCGCCATTGAACGACGCATTCCTCTTCTTCGATGCCATTGCTTAGAAAGAACCACATGAAGACCAAGCAGCTCATCCTCTCCAGCGTTCTCGCTTTCGCCGGCCTCGCAATGCTCGCCCCCAGCATTGCTTCCGCCGCTCCGCGCCACCCGCAGAAGCACAAGGTGTGCAAGTGGGACGCGCGTCACCACCACCGCGTGTGCCACTGGGTGCGTTGATCGCCCCATCGGCAGTGACCCGTCCTGCCATAGGTTGACACCTATGAAGGACACACAGCCGGCTTGATCCAGCCGGCAACGGACGCCCGATGAACCTCATCGGGCGTTTTCAATTTTAGGGACAGGTGCGGTCTCTCTTGGTTGTAGATCTGCACGGCCTGCTGGACCATCCGGCTGGCCTGGGTCAGATCGGCAGGCCGGTGCAGCAGGAACTCCATCTTCAAGATCCCGTTGACGCGCTCGGCCAGCGCGTTCTGATAGCAGTCGTAGCCGTCCGTCATCGAGCAGGCGATGCCGTGGCGGCGGTGGATTTCCTGATAGTCGTTCGAGCAGTACTGGATGCCCCTGTCCGAGTGATGCACCAGCATTTGCCCAGTCTTGCGGCCCTTGAGCGCCACCTTCAGCGCCCGGCTGACCTGCTCGGTGTGCAGGCTGTCGTGCACGTGATGGCCCACGATCTTGCGCGACCACGCATCCGTCACCAGGCTGAGATAGACGAATCCTTGATCGGTCGGCAGGTAGGTGATGTCAGCCACCCAGACCTGCTCGCTGCCGGTGGGGCGCACCTGATCCGGCCCCTGCTTGAGCAGGTTGGGATGACGGCGCAACCGGTGATGGCTGTCGGTGGTCTTGTGATACGCCCGCCTGGGCTGAACCAGCATGTGGGCCTCGCGCAGCACGTCCAGCAACGCATCGCGCCCCAGGCTCGCGTTGGCCTGGTGCAGCGGCTGCTTGAGAAGATGGTGCAGCTTGCGCGCGCCCAGCCGCGGCTGGCGCAGGCGCACGGAACGCACAAGCTCGATCACTGTGTCAGAACGGGCACGGCATTGCTGCTGGTGCTGCAGTTGTTGGTAGTAAGCCTGGCGGCTGACGCCCCAATGGCGGCAAGCCCTCAACACGCTCAGCCCCGGGACGAGCTTTTGCGAGAGGACTTGCCCGAAGGCTTTTTTACGACACGCACCCCATAGTCCTTCTTCAGGACATCGAGCACGGCCTCGAACAACTGAGCCTTCTCATTGGCCTCGCGAAGCTGGACTTCGAGAGCCTTGATCCTCTGCTCAGGAGTCAGCGGCGCAGCGGATGGCGATGCGGAATTCTTGATCGGTACTGGCATGGGAAGCCGACATGATGCCGAACCCCAGCTCTGGCGGCCATGCTTGCGCAGCCACACCAACACCGTCGAGCGACCCTGGATGCCGTAGCGCTCCTGGGCCTGCTTGTACGTGAGCTCGCCTTTTTCTACCTGATCGACCACCGACAGCTTAAAAGCCAGCGTGTAGTCGCTCTGCGTGCGTTTGATACCTGATTCCATTGACTCGCCTTTTCTGAGAGGAAAAGGTGTCAACCCAGGTCAGGACGGGTCACAGTCCATTGAAAAAGCCCGCGCCAGCGGGCTTTTTCAATACAGCGTCGCACGCTGCCTGGCCGGCAGTTCCCTGTCGTATGTCGCCCCGTCGAACGCCGATCCGGTCAGCGCCGACAGGATGGCGCCCGGCGTGGGCACCGCGCGCACCGCGTCCGGCGGCAGCGGCGCCCACAGCCTGGAGCGCTGGATCGCGCGGGCGCACTGGAAGAACACCTTTTCCACACGGATGCGGATCACGCACTGCGGCGGCTTGCCGTCCATCGCGAAACGCGCCAGCAGCGCGGGATCGACCGTGATGCCGGCCTTGCCGTTCACGCGCAGCGTCTCGCCCACGCCGGGAATCAGGAACAGCAGCGCCACGCGCGGGTCGGCCACGATATTGCGCAGGCTGTCGATGCGGTTGTTGCCGCGGCGTTCAGGCATCAGCAGGGTCTTGTCGTCCTGCACCGCGACGAAGCCCGGCGGATCGCCGCGCGGGGACACGTCGAGCCCGCCGGGCCCCAGGGTGGCGAGCGCCGCGAAAGGCGATGCGGCAATCAGCGCCTGGTAGGACGGGTGCAGGTACGACACCTCCTTCTTCAGCGCGGCCTCGCCGGGCTGGCCGAACAGGGCCTCGAGCTGCTCGATGTTCTCGATGGCATGTGCCGTGGTCATTCGATGGGTCCTTTGAAACAGGAAATGCAGCGGGCAGTTCAACGGGCCGCGCGCGCGGCTTCGGTGGCAGGCGCCGAATTCCAGCCGCAGGCCAGCGCCATCGCGGCCAGCAGCAGCGCGGCCGTGCCGTAGATCCACGGCGGCGACGCCACGGGCAGCAGCAGCCCGGCGATGAGCGGCCCGGTGCCGGCGCCGATGTCGCGCCACACCGAGCGCGCCGCCAGCGCCTGCACCCGCTCGGGGCCGGGCGTGCGACGCACCACGATGGGTGGCAGCAGCGGCAGCTGCAGGGCCCGCAGCACCACGATCAGCGCCGCGCAGCTCCACAGCCACCCCAGGCCGAAACCCACGAGCGCGATGGCCGTGACCAGCGACAGGCTCACCAGCAGGCGCTCGGCACCGAAGCGCTCCGCCATGTGGCCGCCGACCGGGCTCAGGAGGATCTCCGCAAGGTAGCGCAGCGCCATCAGCACGCCGGCCACGATCACCGCGCCGCCGGGCATCAGGTCCTTGCCGAGATAGGACAGGCCCACGATGAAGAGCCCGTCGAGCGCCAGCCCCTCCATGAACGACCAGCCGTCCAGGCTGTTGGGCCACTTGAACCGGCGCGCGGGCTTGCCTGCCGGATGCGGTGCGGCAGGCAGCCGCCGTGTGACGAACCACGCTGACAGAGAGACCACCGCCAGGATGCCGAAGATGGCGCGCGGCCCGCTCCAGTGCGCCAGCAGCGCGCCCAGCGGCAGCGCCAGCACCGGCCCCAGGGCGATGAAGGCGCGCGAGCGGCCGTTGCGCCGCGCGGCGCCGATCGGGTCGGCCGTGGCCAGCGCCTGCGTCGACAGGTTCAGTGCCGCGAAGCACAGGCCCCACACGAGGCGCAGCGGCAGCAAGGCCCAGAAACCGGAGAGCGTTGCGTAGCCCAGCCCGCAGGCGGCCGCCGCCAGCACGGCCATCGTGCAGGTCGGCCGGTCGCCATGGCGCGCATAGAAGCGCGCGACGTAGCCGTAGCCCGCGATGCGCACCAGCCGGTTGGCCGCCAGCAGCATGCCCGCCTCGGCCAGCGTCACGCCGAACTGGCTCGCATACATCGGCAGCAGCAGGTAGAGCACCACGTCGGCCGGCAGCGAGAGGCCGAGGGCCATCGCCGCATGGCGCGAGTTCAGGTCGGTGGCCGTGAGGCCGGGTGCGGATGCGGCGGGTGCGTTGAAGGACATCGAGCCCTGATGGTGCGCCGCGCCCTGCCCCGCCGACAAACGACATTAACGTGCGTCATGCGTGAGAAAATCGCACGCATATGTCGTTCCGCGAGCCTCCCCTGAACGCCGTGCGCGCCTTTGCCGCTGCGGCCCGCCACCTGAGCTTCACGCGCGCGGCGCTCGAACTGCACGTGACCCACAGCGCGGTGAGCCGGCAGATCAAGAGCCTCGAGGAATTCCTCGGCGTGGTGCTGTTCGAGCGGCGCGTGAGGCAGGTGGCACTCACCGCCGAGGGACAGCAGTTCCATGCCGAAGTCGAACCCGCCCTCGCGCAGATCAACGCCGCCGCGCGCGCACTGCAGGCCCATGGCCCGGCCCGCGCGGTGCGGATCAACGTCCGACCGTCGTTCGCGGTGCGCTGGCTCATTCCGCGGCTGCCCTCCTTCGTCGAGCGCTTTCCGGACATCGAGCCGCAGGTCGTCACCAGCACCGTGATGCCCGAGCAGGCGGTCGACAGCTTCGACATCGCCGTGCGCCGGGGCCTCGAAGGCTGGCCGCCGTCCATCAAGGTGCGGCCGTTCCTGAAGGACGAGGTGCTGGTGGTCGGTGCACCGGCGCTCTTCAAGGCGCACCCGCTGCCCGACCTGCGCGCGCTCGCTGCGCACGTGCTGCTGTCGGCCAGGACGCGCAAGGACGACTGGGATGCCTGGAAGAAGCAGTTCGGCGCACCACGCACCCGCCCGGCCGGCCGGCTGCAGTTCGACCACCTGCATTTCGTCCTGCAGGCCGCGATCGACGGCCTGGGCATCGCGCTCGCGCCGACGTCGCTGGTGGCGCACGACCTGGCCTCCGGGCGGCTGCAGTCGCCGATGCCGGAGATGCGCATGACGCTCCAGCGCTACTACTATGGCCTCGCGCCGGACGCCGCCCCGGAGGCGGCGTACGTGGCCGAGTGGTTCGAGCAGATGCGGTCCGAGGCGGTCTAGCACCGGCTCGTCCGGCGGGTCAGCCGAGCAGCGAGCGGATCACCGCAGCCACGCCTACCGAGCCCTTGCGCACGCTATCGTCCGCGCCTTCGAAGCGGATCCATCCTTCGTTGAAACCGTCGAGCATCTGGATGCGCGGCACCGGGTCGCGCATGCCCTGCGCGCGGAAGACCGCGCCCCAGGTCTCGCGCGGCACCGCCTCGGCGCGCACCGGCCGGCCCAGCACCTGCGCGAGTGCATCGGCCACCGCGTGCTGTGTCAACCGCTGCGGTCCTTCGAGCTCGACGATGCGCGGCACATCGCCCGGCTGCATCAGCAACTCGGCCGCGACGCGCCCCACGTCGGCCGTCGCCACCATCGGAATGGCGCGATCGAGCGGCTGAAGGTAGCTCGACAGCACACCCTGCTCGCGCGCCTGCGCGATGTCCCAGCGCAGGTTCTCGAGGAACCACGCCGGCCGCAGGAAGGTGACCGGGATCGGCAGCGTGCGAAGCGCTTCTTCCATCAGCGTGCGCTGGCTCAGCAGGTTGGGCTGCGCGGCCTGCGCGCCGACCGTCGACAGGCACACCACGCGCGGCGGACGGGTCGCGTCGAGTGCCTCGCGCACCGCGGCGTTCTCCGCCCTGGCTTCCGGGAAGCCCGGTTCGGGATCGAAGTTGGACGGTGGCAGCACGAAGACGCCCTTCGTGCCTGCGAAGGCACGCGACAGCGCCTGCGCGTCGTTCATGCCGGCAACGGCAACGTCGCAGCCGAGCCCGGCCCAGGCGTGGCCCTTGCCGGCGTCGCGCACGACCGCGCGAACCGGTTGGCCTGCCGACAGCAAGGCGCGCGCGGCGGCGCCCCCGACCTGTCCCGTGATTCCTGTGATGGCGTACATGAGGTTTTCCTTTTTCCTATCGATGCGGGATGCAACGCAGCGAATCGTAGGAACCGGTCATCTTTGAGTAAAGCGACCTCGAGGCATATCATTCATGACGGCAGATCACGAATTCAAACGAACGAAAAATGACACTCGACGGGCGCCTTCTCTCCAACGTCAGCGTGATGGCCGCCGTGGTCGAAGGCGGCAGCTTTGCGAGCGCGGCCAACGCACTCGGCCTGACGCCTTCCGGCGTGAGCCGCGCCATCGCCCGGCTCGAGGGCCGCATCGGCGTGCGGCTCTTCGACCGCACCACGCGCTCGCTCAGCCTCACCGACGAGGGACGGCTGCTCTACGCCAACATCAACCCGCTGGTGCTCGGCATCGAGGACGCGGTGACCCTCGCCGCGGGCTCGTCCGGCGCGGTGCGCGGACGGCTGCGCGTGAACACCGACGCCTTCAGCTCGCGCCTGCTGCTGGCGCCGCACCTGCCGCGCTTCCTGGCGCAGCATCCCGACCTCACCCTGGAACTGATCGCACGCGAACAACTCGGCGACCTCGTGGCCGAGGGCTTCGACATCGCGGTGCGCTTCGGCGAGCCACCATCGTCGTCCCTGGTGGCGCGCAAGCTGACCGACTCGCGCGTGGTCACCGTGGCCTCTCCGGCGTACATCGCACGGCACGGGCGGCCCGCGAAGCCGGCAGACCTTGCCGGCCACGCCTGCCTGCAGGTGCGCAACGCCGCCACGGGCCAGCCCTTCGCCTGGGAATTCCAGCGCGGGCGCAAGCTGGTGAAGGTTCCGACCGCCGGCCGCCTACTGCTGAGCGATCCCGGCACCATCCTCGAGACCACGCTGGCGGGCATCTGCGTGGCGCAGATCAAGGCGGTCGGCATCCAGCCGCAGCTCGACAGCGGCGCGCTGGTCGACCTGTTTCCCGACTGGCCCGACGAGCGGCTGCCGCTCTACGCGCTGTATCCGTCGCGGCACCTGCCGGCCGCGAAGGTGCGCGCGTTCATCGACTTCGTGATGGGCGTGGTCGCGCCGGCCGCCATGCCTGCAGCGAAGCCGGGGACGCGCCGCTGAGGGGTTGCGCACCGCGGATGCTTGCGGGTCCGGAAACGGCCGGCGCGCCCCGGCACTCGCTCGCAAGATCGGGCTTTCGCCAGACGTCCGCAGGCACCACCGCATGTCCGAAGTGCTTCCCCGCCCTTTCCTGTACCTCGCCGGGTCCAACCTCGCGGCGCAGTCCGCCGAACAGCTGAGCCTCGCGGCCGTGCCGCTGGTCGCGGTGCTCGCGCTCGGCGCCGGTCCCGGCGAGATCGGCTTTCTCGCGGCGGTGCAGACACTGCCCTTCCTGCTCGTCTCGATACCGATGGGCCTGCTGGCAGACCGCATGTCGCGCCGGCGCCTGATGGTGTGGGCCGAGTGGCTGCGTGCCGTCTCGTTGCTGGTGCTGCTCGGCCTGGTGATGGCCTCGAGACTCGGCATCGGTTGGCTCGCGGTGCTGGGGTTTCTCGGTGCGGTCGGGACCGTGGGCTTCAGCGTGGCGGCGCCGGCGCTGGTGCCGTCGCTCGTGCCGCGCGAGGCATTGGGCCGGGCCAACGGCCTGCTCGAACTTGCACGCAGCGCCGCGTTCACCGCCGGCCCCGCGCTGGCGGGCGCGCTGGTCGCATGGGCGGGTGCAGCGGCGGCGTTCGTGCTGGCCGCTGTGCTCTCGACCGCGGCGGTGGGCCTGTTGCTGAGATTGGCCGAGGCGCCGCGCGCGCCCGCCTCGCGCCGGCATCCGCTGCTCGAGGTGCGAGACGGCGCACGCTTCGTCTGGCACAGCGAACTGCTGCGGCCGATGCTGATGACCGGCGCAGTCTTCAACATCGCGTGGTTCGTGCTGCAGGCCGGCTATGTGCCGTATGCGGTGCGCGTGCTCGGCCTCGGCGCGCAGGCGGTCGGCTTCACGCTCGCGACCTACGGCGCGGGCATGGTCGCCGGCGCGCTGCTGACCTCGCGCGTGGTGGCGCGCCTGCCGTTCGGCCGCGCGATCCAGGTCGGCCCAGCGGTGGCCGTGCTTGCCGCGGCCGTGATGGCCGCCACGCTCGCGGTGCCGGCCGCCTGGCTGGCCGCGCTGTCGTTCTTCCTGTTCGGTGCGGGGCCGATGGTCTGGGTCATCACCTCGACCACGCTGCGCCAGAGCGTCACGGAAGCGGCCATGCTCGGGCGCGTGTCGGCGGTGTTCCTCACGATCAACGCGGGTGCGCGGCCCATCGGCGCAGCGCTCGGCGGCGCGGTGGGTGCGGCCTGGGGCGAGCCGGCCTGCCTGCTGCTCGCGCTGGCAGGCTTCGCGCTGCAGACCGCGCTCATCTTCGCCTCGCGCATCGCCACGCTGCACCGGCTGCCCGCGGTGCCGGGCTGAGAGGCCGCATCGGGCGCCGATGCCGCCGACACGCTAGAACAACGAGGCCATGCCGTTCGGCCGCGCGTCCTCGATGGCGAGCATGCGCAGCTTGGTGAGTGCGCCGCCGCCTGCCGAGAAGCCGCCGGGCTTGTTGCCGGCCGCAAGCACGCGGTGGCATGGCACCACCGGCGCGAAAGGGTTGTGGCCCATCGCCTGACCCACGGCGCGCGCGAGGCCCTTGTCGCCGAGTTCTTGCGCGATCTCGCCGTAGGTGCGGGTCTGCCCCGGGGGAATGCGCCGTGCGATGGCGTAGACGCGCTGGTGGAATTCCGACACGCCCCGCATGTCGAGCACGATGTGCGCCAGATCGTCGTGCCCGCCCTGCAGCAGCCCCTGGATGGCCGCGATCGCATGCTGCGCCATCTCGTCGGGCAGGCTTTCGCGCAGCGCCGGAAAGCGCCGCGCCATGCGAGCGCGCGTGGCGGCTTCGCCGTCGTCGGTGGGCAACTGCACGCCGGCCAGCCCTTGCGGACCCCACGCCAGCGCACACATGCCGATGGCCGTGTCGAACAACGCGA
The DNA here is from genome assembly GCF_902712855.1 of Variovorax paradoxus. Taxonomy (NCBI): domain Bacteria; kingdom Pseudomonadati; phylum Pseudomonadota; class Betaproteobacteria; order Burkholderiales; family Comamonadaceae; genus Variovorax; species Variovorax paradoxus. The sequence continues at coordinate 3,300,590 of NZ_LR743507.1, read as the reverse complement.
AGCCGCTCATGCCGACGCCTGCAGGGGCCGCTGCCGCCAGGCAAGCGCAGCACCGAGCCACAGTGCGATCGCCGAGGCCACCAGGCCGCGCGCCAGGCCGCCCGCGCCGTCCGAGATCCAGCCCGTGACGGTCGGCCCGACGATCTGCCCGAGCGCGAAGACGATGGTGAACATGCTGATGCCCTGCGCCCAGCGCGCCGGCGGCAGGTTGTGGCGCACCAGCGCGGTGGTCGAGGCCACCACCGACAGGAACACGCCGCCGAACAGCACGCCCGACACCAGCGCCACGGGTGCCGAAGGGCTCAGCACCGGCAGCAGCGTGGCCACGCCCAGCAGCCCGTCGAGCAGCGCCTGCGGCTGGCCGCCGCGGTAGCGGTCGAGCAGGCCGGCCCACAGCCGCGACGAAGCCACGCACGCGATGCCCAGCAGGGCGTAGAACAGCGTGACGAAACCGGCGCTGGCGTCCTGCTCTCGCAGCAGCGCGATCACGAAAGTCATGTAGCCGATATAGCCCATGCCGAACAACGCATAGCCCGCGAGCGCCCAGCCGAATCGGCGCAACGCGACCGGCGGCGTGCCGGCGGCTGCCGCCGGTTGCGCGGCCTGGGCCGGCCGCTCGGGCATGGCACGGCCGGCCCAGGCCAGCAGCAGCGTGGCCGCCGCGCTCGCGACCGCCAGCGCCCACCAGGCCCAGGCCCAGCCGTGTGGCACGTCGGCCGCCAGGCGCAGCACCTGCGGCACGAGCAGCGCCGACAACGTGATGCCGAAGCCCGTGCCGCCGTAGTAGATGCCAAGCAGCAGCCCGCTGCGCGAAGCGCCGCCCTCGCCGAGCCGCGCGGCCAGCAGCCCGCCCGCCACGAACACCCACGCGCTGGCCACGCCGGCGAGCAGACGCTGCAGCAGCAGTGCAGGCGCCGCCGTCACGAAGCCGCTGCCCGCCATGAAGACGCTCGCCAGCACGGCGCCCCACACCAGCAGCCGCGTGACGCCGAAGCGCCGCATCAGTGCGGGCGTGATCAAGGCGCCGATGAGGTAGCCGACTGCGTTCGCGGTGTTCATGCCGCCGGCCAGCGCATAGCTCCAGCCCAGGTCCTCGCGCATCGGCGGCAGCAGCAGCCCATAGGCGAATCGCGTGATGCCGAGCGACACGGCCGCGCCCATCGAGAGCGCGAAGGCAAGGCGCAGCACGGGCTGCGAGGGAGCGGCGGAAGTGAGCGTGGTCGACATGGGATCGGTCGGCCTATTCTGCGGCAGCCCGGCCGATCCTGCAGGTCACGGCGACGGCCCGCGCCGTCGCGCGCATCAGGCCGCGCCGACCGGGTCCGTGTGCAGCAGGTGGCGCTCCAGCAGCACCGCCACGTGCACCGCCTCGCGCTGCGCGCCGTCTTCGATCTGGTGCCGGCAGCTGGTGCCGTCGGCCACCACGACGGCGTTCGGCTGCTTGCGGATGGCCGGCAGCAGGCTGGCCTCGGCCATCTGCATCGACACCGCATGGTGGCTCGCCTCGTAGCCGAAGCTGCCGGCCATGCCGCAGCACGAGCTTTCGATGAGCTCGGGCTGTGCGCCCGGGATGAGCCTGAGCACCTCCATCACCGGGCTCACCGCGCCGAAGGCCTTCTGGTGGCAGTGGCCGTGCAGCAGGATCGGCACCCCAGCCGGCCTCAGCGCGATCTCGAAGCGCCCCTGCTTCGCTTCGCGTGCAATGAACTCCTCGAACAGCAACGCGTGCTTCGCCACCATCTCGGCCTTCTCGCCGAAGCCCATCACCAGCGCCTCGTCGCGCAGCGTGAGCAGGCACGAGGGCTCCAGGCCAACGATGGGCACGCCGGCACGCGCCAGCGGCACCAGCGCGTCGATCAGCGCCTCGGCCTTCTTCTTCGCCTCGTCGACCATGCCGCTCGCCAGGAAGGTGCGGCCGCAGCAGTGGTGCCCGCCGCGCTTCTCGACCGTGTGCAGCACGTAGCCCGCGGCCTGAAGCACGCGCGCCGCGGCAAAGGCGTTCTCGCTTTCGAAGGTGCCGTTGAAGGTGTCGACGAACAGCACTGCCGCCTTGCCGCCGCGACGTGCGATGGCCAGCGCCACGTCGCGCTCGACGAACAGGCCCGGTTCGTTGGCCTTGCCGCGCCAGAAGGTGTCGCGGCGCCATGCCGGCAGCGATCGCTTCGCGGAAAATCCCAGCAGCTTCTCGCCGAGCCATGCCGCACCCGGCACGCTGTTGCGCAGGTTCAGCAGCCACGGCATGCGGCTGGCCTTGTGCGCGTAGTCGGGCAGGTTGGCCACCAGCCGGTCTTTCAGCGTGTGGCCGTGGCGCTTCTTGTAGTGGTCGAGAAACTCGACCTTCATCTTCGCCATGTCCACGCCCGTGGGGCAGTCGCGCTTGCAGCCCTTGCAGCCGACGCACAGGTCCATGGTGTCGTGCATGGCCTCGCTGGTGAAAGCGTCGGGTCCGAGCTGGCCGGACAGCGCCAGCCGCAGCGTGTTGGCGCGGCCGCGCGTGAGGTGCTCTTCGTCGCGCGTCACGCGGTAGCTCGGGCACATCGTGCCGGCGTCGAACTTGCGGCAATGGCCGTTGTTGTTGCACATCTCCACCGCCTTGGCCAGGCCGCCGGTGCTGTCGCCGCCGGTGCCCGGCGCGGTGGTCACCTCGGTCACGGGGTCGGCGTCGACGTTCCAGGCCGACCAGTCGAGCACCGGCTTGAGTTCGATGCGGCGGTACGGCCGGGGCGCGGTGGGCGGCGCGAAGCGGAACAGCGCGCCGTCGTCCATGCGCGGCGGATCGATGATCTTGCCGGGGTTGAACAGGCCGATCGGGTCGAGCTTGCGCTTGATCGAGCGGAAGGCCTCGTTGAGTGCCGGGCCGAACTGCCATTCGATCCACTCGCCGCGGCACAGGCCGTCGCCGTGCTCGCCGCTGAAGGCGCCCTTGTACTTGCGCACCAGCGCGCCGGCCTCTTCCGCGATGGCGCGCATCTTCGAGGCGCCGTCCACGCGCATGTCCAGGATCGGCCGCACATGCAGCGTGCCGACCGACGCGTGCGCGTACCAGGTGCCGCGGCTGCCGTGCCGGGCGAACACCTCGGTCAGCGCATCGGTGTACTCGGCCAGGTGCTCGAGCGGCACGGCGCAGTCCTCGATGAAGCTCACCGGCTTGCCGTCGCCCTTCAGGCTCATCATGATGTTGAGGCCCGCCTTGCGCACCTCCCACAGGTTCTTCTGGCGCGCGTCGTCGGGCATCTCGACCACGCTGCCCGGCAGGCCGAGGTCGCCCATCAGCTCGACGAGCCGCTTGAGCTGCGGCAGCAGCGAAGCCTTGTCCGCGCCCGAGAACTCCACCAGCAGGATGGCGGCCGGCTTGCCGATGAGCGCGGTTTCCACCGTCGGCCTGAAGGCGGGGTTGGCCAGGCTCAGCTCGATCATGGTGCGGTCGACCAGCTCCACCGCCGTGGGCCCGAGCTTCACGATGTGCTGGGCCGAATCCATGGCCGCATGGAAGGTCGGGAAGTTCACGATGCCCAGCACCTTGGCGCGCGGCAGCGGCGCCAGCTTGAGCTTGAGGCTGCGCGTGTAGGCCAGCGTGCCTTCCGACCCGATGAGCAGGTGAGCGAGGTTCACGCTGCCGTCCGCGGTGTAGGGCCGCTCGCTCTGGTTGTCGAAGATGTCGAGGTTGTAGCCCGCCACGCGGCGCATCACCTTGGGCCAGTGCTCGGCGATCTGCTCGCGGTGCTGCCGCGCGAGGCTGCGCACGAACTGCGCGATGCCGGCCGCGCGCACGCCCAGCGTGCCGACGGGGCCGAAGTCGACCAGTTCGCCGTTCGACAGCCATGCGCTCGCGCCAAGCACGTTGTGCACCATGTTGCCGTAGGCAATGGAGCGCGAGCCGCAGGAGTTGTTGCCCGCCATGCCGCCGAGCGTGGCCTGCGCGCTGGTCGACACGTCCACCGGATACCAGAGCCCGTGCGGCTTGAGCTGCGCGTTGAGGTGGTCGAGCACCAGGCCGGGCTCGACGGTGGCGGTGCCCTCCTCCACGTCCACGTCGAGCACGCGCCGGAAATGCTTGCTGTTGTCGATCACCAGCGCCGCGCCCGTGGTCTGGCCGCACTGGCTGGTGCCGCCGCCGCGCGCGAGCACCGGCACCTTCAGGTCGCGGGCGATGTCGATGGCGGTGGCGATGTCGCGCTCGTTCGTGGGCACGAAGGCGCCCACCGGCGTGATCTGGTAGATCGACGCGTCGGTGGCGTAGCGACCGCGCGAGCCGTCGTCGAACAGCACCTCGCCCTGCGTGTCGGCGCGCAGCCGCCGCGCGAGCAGCTCGCAGGTGTCGTTGGGCGGAAGAACTGTTCCGGCTGGCTGCATGTGGCTGGCGGGATCGATGCGCATGGTGGGGCTCTGTTTTTCCTGAAGGATCAGTTCGACCGGGCCGAGGGGTAGATCTCGCCGGCGCGCAGCAGCTCGAGCACCGTGTCGCGCTTGCGCAGCACATGCGCCACCAGCACGCGGCGCATGGCGGCGGCGTCACGCGTGGCCAGCGCTTCGATCATCTGCTCGTGCTCTTCCACCGCGTGCTTCCACTTCGCCTCGTTCTGGTTGGTGCGAAAGCGCAGCGACTGCACGCGGGCATTGATGGAGCGGTATGTGTTCGACAGCACCGGGTTGGCGGCGGCATCGTTGATGGCAGTGTGGATGCGCGCGTTCAACCGGTAGTAGCCCGAGAGATCGCGCCGCGAGAAGCAGGCCATCATTTCGTAGTGCAGCGCGCGGACCTCGGCCAGTTCCTCGTCGGTGATGCGCCTGGCCGCCAGCTCGCCCGACATGCCCTCGAGCATGGCCAGCACCTCGAAGGTGTCGACCACGTCGGCCTCGGTGAGCTTCACCGCCACCGCCCCGCGGTTGGGCAGCAGGTCGACCAGCCCTTCGGCGGCCAGCAGCTTGATGGCCTCGCGCAGCGGTGTGCGCGACACCCGCAGCTGCAGGCACAGCTCGCGCTCGTTGAGCTTGGCGCCGGGCGCGATGTGGCCCTCCACCAGCATGGTGCGAAGGCGCGCGGCGACCTGGTCGTGCAACGCGAGCCTGGAAATTTCGATGATGTCAGCGGTCATGGTTTGTCCCTTGAATGCATTTTGAATGCAAAAAATGATGCTCACAACGTCAGAGAATCAGGGTTAACCATCAAACAAAAATGCATTTTGAATGCAAAACTGAACAGCGAAAGGACAGTCCATGCTGCAACTCGACATCCATCCCACCGGCCGCCACTTTCTCCAGATTCCCGGCCCGAGCCCGGTGCCTGACCGCATCCTGCGGGCCATGAGCCTGCCCACCATCGACCACCGCGGCCCCGAGTTCGGCACGCTCGGCCTGAAGGTGCTCGGCGGCATCAGGCAGGTGTTCAAGACGAAGCACCCCGTCGCGATCTACCCCGCGTCCGGCACCGGCGCCTGGGAAGCCGCACTCGCCAACACGCTGAGCCCGGGCGACCACGTGCTGATGTACGAGACCGGCCACTTCGCCTCGCTGTGGCAGAAGATGGCCACGCGGCTGGGCGTGTCCACCGAATTCCTGGCATGGTCGGGCAGCGACGCGCAACTGCCCAACGCGCCGAGCTGGCGACGCGGCGTGCAGGCCGACCTCATCGAGGCCCGCCTGCGCAAGGACACCGAGAAGAAGATCAAGGCCGTGTGCGTGGTGCACAACGAGACCTCCACCGGCGTCACCTCCGACATCGCCTCCGTGCGCAAGGCCATCGATGCGGCCGGCCACCCCGCCCTGCTGATGGTCGACAGCATCTCGGGGCTGGCGAGCGCCGATTTCCGCCACGACGAATGGGGCGTGGACGTGACCGTCAGCGGCTCGCAGAAGGGGCTGATGCTGCCCCCGGGCATGAGTTTCAACGCACTCTCGCCGCGCGCGCTCGAGGCCTCGAAGAGCGCGAAGCTGCCCAAGGCTTTCTGGGCCTGGGACGAGATCGTCGAGATGAACAAGGACGGCTACTGGCCCTACACGCCCAACACCAACCTGCTGTACGGGCTGTCCGAGGCGCTCGACATGCTGCTCGGCGAAGGACTCGACAACGTGTTCGCGCGCCACCAGCGCTGGGCCGCGGGCGTGCGCGCGGCAGTCAACGCGTGGGGCCTTCCCATTCAATGCGCGGACCCCGCCGTGTACTCGCCGGCGCTCACCGGCGTGATCACGCCCGAGGGCGTCGATGCCGACGCGCTGCGCCGGCTCATCCACCAGCGCTTCGACCTTTCGCTGGGCACCGGCCTGGGCAAGCTCAAGGGCCGCATGTTCCGCATGGGCCACCTGGGCGACAGCAACGACCTCACGCTGGTGGCCATGGTCGCGGGTGTCGAGATGGGCATGAAGCTCGCGGGCATCAAGCTGGCCGGCAGCGGCGTGCACGCGGCCATGGACCACTTCGCGAGCCACCCGGCACAGGGCGCGCTGCAGCAGGCCGCATAGGCACGCAGCACGGCCGGCATTGCGCCGGCCCCAGCGCCTGCCGGCGTCGCTCCTGCAAACAGCGCCCGCAAGCAACGCCCGCCGGCGCGCATCGGATTCCTACTCACGACGGAGACAAAGAAGATGCAAAGACGTTCCCTGATCCAGGCCGCGGGCGCCGCGGCCGCCACGCTGGGCGTGCCCCGGCTCTTCGCGCAGGAGTGGCCTTCGGGGCCGGTGCGCATCGTGGTCGGATTTCCGCCGGGTGGTGGCACCGATGCGCTGGCGCGCGTGGTCGCGCAGAAGCTGACGATCATGTGGGGCCAGCAGGTCATCGTCGAGAACAAGGGCGGCGTGGCCGGCGTGCTGGCGGCCGACTACGTGGCGCAGCAGCCCGCCGACGGCAGCACGCTGCTGATGGCCCACATCAACAGCCATGCGCTCGCGCCCAGCCTGCAGCCCAAGCTGCGCTACAACGTGGAGCGCGACTTCGTGCCGATCGTGCTGGTGGGCGTCACGCCCAACCTGCTGATCGCCAACCCCGGCCAGAAGGCGCTCACGGTGAAGGAGATCGTGGCCGCCTGCAAGGCCGCGCCAGGCACGCTGAGCTTCGGCTCGGCCGGCGCCGGTTCGGCGCAGCACCTGGCGCTCGAGATGTTCAAGCTGCAGGGCGGTGTCGATGCGCTGCACGTGCCGTACAAGGGCAGCGGCCCGCTGCTGGCCGACCTGATGGGCGGGCAGATCCAGTACAGCTTCGAGACCATGACGGCCGCCACGCCGCACGTGAAGAACGGCCGGGTGATCGCCGTTGCGCAGACCCGCACCCAGCGCGCCAAGGGCCATCCGAACGTGCCGACGATGCAGGAGCAAGGCTTCCAGGGCTTCGAGGCGACCACCTGGTACGGCCTCGCCGGTCCGGGCAAGCTGCCGGCATCGATCGCGCAGAAGGTCAATCGCGACGTGAACACCGTGCTTGCCATGCCCGACGTCCAGGAGCGCCTTGACACCTACGGCGCCGAAGACGGCGGCGGTTCGCAGGACAAGTTCAAGCAGTTCATCAGCACCGAGATCGCGAAGTGGGCGAAGGTCGTGAAGGACGGCAAGGTGCACGTCGACACCTGAAGGGCCGGTGCAACCTGAGAAGATCGAGGACATGAACCCATCCCAGACCGCCCTCACAGACGCACTCGTGGCCGCGCGCCGCGGCAACCGCACCCTCGACGCCTCGCCCTGGACCGACGCGCTCGCCAGCGCCACCGAAGCCTACGAAGTGCAGGACGCCGTGGCGGCCGCGCTCGACTGGTTCGACGGCCGGCCGGTGCCCGGCATTTGGAAGTCGGGCGGCGGCTCGCGCAGCGCCACCCTCACCCATGCACCGCTGCCGCCCGCCGGCGTGCGGCAGGGCCCGGCCGACTTCTCCGATCTCGTGTTCCATTCGCCCGGCATCGAGGCCGAGATCGCCCTGCGGCTCGGACGGGATGTGACGCCCGAGCAGGCTGCAACGCTCGACCACGACAGCGCCGCATCGCTCATCGACGCCATGACGGTGTCGGTGGAAGTCGTCGACTCGCGCTGGCAGGACCTCGCCGCCACGCCCGCCCTGCTGCGCCTGGCCGATTCGCAGGTGCACGGCGCGCTGGTGCTCGGCGAGTGGAAGCCCTACGTGGCGGTCGACTGGGCCTCGCAGCGCTGCGAGACCCGGGTGGGCGATGCCGCGCCCGTGGTACGCGAAGGCACGCATCCGCTGGCTGACCCGGCGTGGCTGCTGCCCATCTGGCTGCGCCACCTCACGCGGCACGGTCAGACCGTGCCCGCGCGCACGGTGGTCACCACCGGCTCGTGGGTCGGCATCGTGCCGTGCCGGCGCGGCGATCAGGTGACGGCGGAGTTTCCCGGCATCGGCTCCGTTCGCCTGAGCGTGTAGCGTCCGCCGCCCACGCCCGAACAGGCCACCAGGAAGTCGAGCACCGCCCGCACCCGCGCGGGCAGCGTGCCGGCCTTGCCGATGTACACCGCGTGGATCGGCTCCACCTCGCACGGATTGAACTCCTCGAGCAGCGGCACCAGCCGGCCTGCGTCGATGTCGTGCTGCACGTGGTACAGCGACAGCCGCGCCACGCCCGCGCCTGCCATGGCCAGGTGGCGCAGCGTCTCGCCGTCGCCTGCGCGCACCGGGCCGGCCACCGGCATCCACACCGTGCGGCCGTCCAAGCGCAGCGGCCAGTCTGGCGAGTTGCGCCGGAAGCTCCAGCCCAGCCTGTTGTGCGCCTCCAGTTCCTGCGGCGTGTGCGGCGTGCCGTACTTCGCGAGGTACGAAGGCGCGGCCACGATGGCCTGGCTCGTTTCGCCGAGCCGCCGCGCGACCAGGTCTGAGGACGGCAGCTGGCCCCAGCGGATCGCGATGTCGGCGCGCTCGTCCATCAGGTCGACGATGCGGTCGGTGAGCGCGATGTCGAGCGTGATCTGCGGATGCTGCTCCAGCAGGCGCGGCACCAGCGGCACCAGCCTGTGCTGGCCGAAGGACACGCTGGCATTGATGCTCACCCGCCCGCGCGGCGCCGCGCCGGCGGCGGCACAGCGCTCGGCCTCGTCCATGTCGGCCAGCACGCGCGTGCTGCGCTCGTAGAACGCGCTGCCTTCGGGCGTGAGCTGCAGCTTGCGCGTTGAGCGATGCACCAGCTGGATGCCCAGGCGCAGCTCGAGTCGGGCCACGAGCTTGCTCACCGCCGAGGGCGTCATGCCGAGCAGTCGCGCCGCCGACGAGAAGCCGCCCGACTCGACCACCTGCACGAAGGCTTCCATCTCGCCGGAACGGTTGACGTCGATGCGCGGCATGGCTTTTTTCCGTCGTTCTGTGAGTTCAAGTCACAAGTCTGTGTATCGGCGGCATTCTAGTCATCGACATGGAATGTCTCCACAGTACAGGGCATCATGCCAATCGCTCTCCTTGCCCTCACCGCCGGTGCCTTCGGAATAGGCACCACCGAGTTCGTCATCATGGGCCTGCTGATGCAGGTCTCGACGGACCTCCACGTTTCCATCACGGCCGCCGGCCTGCTGATCTCGGGCTACGCGCTCGGGGTGGCGGTGGGCGCGCCCGTGCTCACCATCGCGACCCGAAAGCTGCCGCGCAAGACCGTGCTGCTCGCGCTGATGGCGATCTTCACGCTCGGCAATCTCGCCTGCGCGCTGGCGCCCAGCTACGAGATGCTGATGGCCGCGCGCGTCATCACCTCGCTGGCGCACGGCACCTTCTTCGGCGTCGGCTCGGTGGTGGCGACCGGCCTGGTGGCGCCCGAAAAGCGCGCCTCTGCCATAGCGATCATGTTCACCGGCCTGACCGCCGCCACGCTGCTCGGCGTGCCGGCAGGCGCGTGGCTCGGCCTGCAGTTCGGCTGGCGCTCGGCCTTCTGGGCGGTCACCGCGATCGGCCTCCTGGCGCTCGTGGTGCTCGCCGCGTTCGTGCCGCGCGTCAGGGGCGAGGTCAAGCCCGCACCGCTGCGCGAAGAGCTGGCCGTGCTGGCGCGTCCGCAGGTGCTGCTCGGCCTGGCCATGACGGTGCTCGGCTTTGCCGGCGTGTTCGTGGTGTACACGTACATCCAGCCGCTGCTCACGCGGCTCACCGGGTTGTCCGAGTCGGCGGTGTCGCCCGTGCTGCTGGTGTTCGGCGGAGGAATGGCACTCGGCAACATCCTTGGCGGCAAGCTGGCCGACCGGGCGCCGATGGCGGCCGTGCTTGCCACGCTGGTGGCGCTGGCCGCGGTGCTGGGTGCGATGCAGTTCACCATCGGCACGCCGTTCGCCGCCGTGGTGTTCGTCGGCCTTCTCGGCGTGGCCTCTTTCGCCACCGTGGCGCCGATGCAGCTGCGCGTGCTCGAAAAGGCCTCGGGCGCCGGCCAGAACCTGGCGTCGAGCCTCAACATCGCGGCCTTCAACCTCGGCAACGCCCTCGGCGCGTGGGTCGGCGGCGTGGTGATCGACCACGGCCCGGGCCTGCGTTCGCTGGGCTGGGTGGCGGCGCTGCTCACGCTGGCCGGCCTGACGATCGCGCTGTGGAGCCGTTCGCTCGACCGGCGCGAGCCGCGCGGCGAACTGGCCGATTGCGCCTCGGCGCAGGCCTGACCGGGCCGGTGCGACAACGGGCGCTGCAAGCAAGGCGAGCCATCGGAAACCGATGCTCGCCGCGTCCGCCCCGTGAGGCTCAGCCGTCGATGTCCGACCGGTCCGCCGAACTCGGGCTCGGGCTCCCGTCGAGCATCAGCGGATCGCGCGGACCGCCTGCGGGCAGGAAGAACTCGAAGCGGTTGCGCCCGGCCGCCTTGGCGTTGTAGAGGGCGGCGTCGGCGCGCGCCAGCAGCTCTTCGGCCGACGCCGAGGAATCGGCCGCGCGATGGAACGCGATGCCGATGCTCGTGGTCACGGCGATGGTCTGGCCTTCGATCACGAACGGCGCCTTGCCGACACGTTCCACGATCTTCTCGGCCACCGTGGCCGCTGCCTGCGTACCGCTCAGGTTCTCGAGCACCAGCACGAATTCGTCGCCGGCCAGCCGCGCCACCTTGTCGGTGCCGCGCACGCTGGCCGTCAGGCGCCGCGCGTACTCGACCAGCACCGCGTCGCCCACCGCGTGGCCGAAGGTGTCGTTGATGGTCTTGAAATGGTCGATGTCCAGGAACATCAGCGCCATCGCATTGCCAGTGAGCCGGCCGCGCAGCACTGCGTCCGGCAGGTACTCGTTGAACGCCAGCCGGTTCGGCAGGCCGGTGAGCGTGTCGAGCCGCGCCAGTTCGATGAGCTTGTGCTCCACCAGCTTCAGCGCGGTGATGTCGAGCGCCAGCGAGAAGATGCCGTGCGTGAGACCGTCGGCGCGCACGTCGGGCACGTAGATGACCTGGGTGATGCGCTCGAAGCCCTTGCGCTGCGTGCGCGCCTCGAACTCGACCCGCTCCCCGGCCAGCGCGCGCGCCAGCATCGGACGGCGCGACAGGTAGACCTCGCGGCCGGCCACGTCCTGCAGGTGGCGGCCCAGAAGCTGCAGGGGATCGAGGCCCAGCCATTCGCGGCTGGTGGCGTTGGCGAAGGTGATCTTCTCGTCGCGGTCGATGTAGGTGATGAGCGCCGGCATGTTGTCGGTGATGGTGCGCAGGCGCAGCTCGCTCTCGGCCTGGCGCAGTTCCGCTTCCTTCAGCGCCGTGATGTTGAAGCTCATCAGGTAGAAGCCCACCACTTCGCCGCGCGGATTGGTGTCGGGAATCAGGTTGACCTGAAAGAAGCCTTCCTTGCCGCGCAGCGGCGTGCGCACCTGGAAGCGCACCTTCTTGCCGGACAGCATCACCGGCAGGTACGGCTGGCACTGCGCGTACACCGGGTCGCCCAGCGCCGAACGCATGGTCGTGCCCTCCACCGGCCGGTCGCCCAGGCCCGCCATCTCGCGTGCGCGCACGTTGCCGAACAGGCAGTTCTGGTTGCGGTCGAAATAGCCCACCAGCGCCGGAATGTTGTCGGTGACGTCGCGCAGGCGCTTTTCCTGCTCGGCCACGGCCTTGCGGATGTTCACTTCCTCCGTGATGTCGAAGGTCATCGCGAACACGCCGCGCACCGCGCCATCGGCATCGAGGTCGGGAATGTAGTGGGCCTGGAAGGTGCGGTGGCCGATGCCCAGCGCCGGGTCGCCGGTCTTCTCGAGGATGACTGTCTCGCCGGCCAGCGCGCGCTCGAAATACGGCTTGACCACGGCGTAGTCGTCGCCGCGCGACTCGGGCATCGAGCGGCCGACCAGCGGCGCATTGTCGTGCAGCGCGCTGATGCGCGCGTTGACGAAGGTGTAGCGCAGCGAGGCGTCCACGCGGGACACCATCGCCGGGATGTTGTCGGCGATGGTGCGCAGCTGCGCCTCGCTGTGCGCGAGGCTGAGCTCGGTGGCCAGCCGCTGCGTCATCAGCGCGTCGAAGGTGCGCGCGAGGTCGCCGATCTCATCGCGCGCATAGCTTGCCGGGATCGGCGAGGCCTGGCCCGGGGACTGCTGGGCCGACTGCATGTGCCGGTGGAGCTCGGCCAGCGGTTTCAGGCGCCGCCGCACCACGCCCAGGGCAAGCGCCCCGGCCAGCAGCGACAGCGTCAGCGCGCCCAGCCAGGCGCCGCGCTCGATCGACTCGATACCGGCAAAGGCCTCGGCCTTCGGATACATGGCGCCGACGATCCAGTTGGTGCGCTCGGTGCGGTCGAAGGCATAGAGGCTGGGCACGCCGGCCTCGTCGGCGCCCTCCCCGGTGCCTTCGAAGCCGCCCATGGCGCGCAGGATGTCGGGATTGCCGCCGCCACTGGCGGCCCTGACGTCGGTCAGGATGCGCGCGGTGTCCGGGTGGTCGACCACCACGCCGTCGGCAGTGACGATGAACAGGTAGCCGCTCTTGCCGAATCGCACGTCGCCGAACGCGCCCAGGATGTTGCGGTCCTTCAGGTTGATGGCGCCCGAGATCACGTACTGGACCCGACCATCGCCGTCGAACACAGGCTGGGTGATGGCGACCTGCGCCAGCCCGTTCAGCCGGTTGCGGTAGGGCTCCGACACCACCCCGGCCTTCGTGGCGACGGTCTGCACGAAATACGGGCGATCCTTGACGTTGACGCTGCCGTTCTTCTGCGCGCCGTTCAGGTTCGCAACGAGGTTGCCGTTGAGGTCGAGCAGGGCCACGTTGTCGAAGGCCTGGTGAAGCGATCCGTGCTTTTCAAGGAAGACCTGCAAGGCTTCGGCGTCCGCGAAGCCCTGCGTCTGGATGCTCTCGGCGAAGGTCTGCAGCAGGATGCGACGGCTGCCCAGCTTCTGGTCGATGGCGTCCGAAATGGCGCTCACGCGTCCCATCTCCTCCGCAGCGATCGAGGCCCGCATGCTGCCCCTGACGAGGTGCAGCGCATACGTGGCGATGGCAAAGGTCGCCGCCAGCACCACCGCGGCCACCCCGAGGCTCAGGCGCGTGTGCAGGCCGAAGCGAAATGTCGGAAGGCCGGGTTCGTTCATTGATCTGGTGAGGGCCGGTGCGTTGCCGGCGGAAGTTGCCGGTGAGGAGTATCCGCGTGTTCTACGCGGTGCGAAAGGTTTTGGATGCACCGGGGGTCTTCCGGCGCCGGTACGGTGCGGTTCCCTGTTTCCGGATGCAGCAAAAAAAAGACACCGGGCCCGATTCAGGCCAGCTGCTGCAGCACATCGCGGACCCGGTCGAGCGCCGGGTCGATGTCCGCTTCGGCGATGGCGCCGTAGCCCAGCATCAGCCCCTGGCGCGGCGCCGAGAAGTGAAAGAACGGCGCCAGCGGATACAGCCCCACGTCGACCCGCCGCGCCAGCGCGATCAGTTGCGCCACGTCGACCTCGCGCCGGCACAGCGCTGCCAGGTGGATGCCGGCCGTGGCCGGCACCAGCTCGAACCACGGCGACAGGTCGTCCGCGAAGCGCCGCACGATGCGCTCGCGTCGCGCCGCGTACGCCAGGTGGCAGCGCCGGATGTGCCGCTGCAGGTCGCCATCGGCGATGAACTTGGCCAGCGCCCATTGCGAGGGGGTGGAGGTGTGCCAGTCGGTCAGGTGCTTGGCCGTGCCCACGGCGTCCAGCAGGGCCGGCGGTGCGATCAGGTAGCCCAGGCGAAGGTCGGGCGACAGCGTCTTCGAGAAGGTGCCGACGAAGGCCACGCAGCCGTGTGCATCCATGCTCTGCAGCGAGTCGGTGGGGCGGCCTTCGTAGCGGAACTCGCTGTCGTAGTCGTCCTCGATCACCAGCGCGCCGAGCTCCGCCGCGCGCGCCAGCAGCGCCTTGCGGCGGCGCTCGCTCATCGGCATGCCCAGCGGGAACTGGTGTGCCGGCGTCACGTACACCAGCCGTGTGCCATCGGGAATGCGCCCGACCACCATGCCTTCGTCGTCGACCGGCACGCCGACCACATTGGCGCCCTGCGCACTCAGCAACAGGCGCGCCGGCGGGTAGCCGGGCTCTTCCATCGCCACCGTGCTGCCCGGTTCCACCAGCACCCGCGCCACCAGGTCGAGCGCTTGCTGCGCGCCGTTGGTCACCAGGATGTCGGCGGCGGCACAGCGAACGCCGCGCGAGAAGCTCGCATGCCGCGCGATGCCGTCGCGCAGCTCGTGCAGGCCCTCGGCGTCGCCGTAGAGCCCGCGCGATCGCGCGCCCTGGCGCAGCGCGTGCAGCACGCAGCGGCGCCAGTCGGCATGCGGGAACAGGTCGCGCGCCGGCGCGCCGCCGATGAATTCGTAGCGCGAACTGCCGGCCGGCGCCGGATGACGAAGCGGCGTGCTCATGCCACGCCAGTGCCCGGCCATGGCAGCACCCGCGAGCGGTCTCGCGGCCGTCGCGGGCAAGCGACGTACAGCACCTTCGGCCACAAAGGTGCCGCTGCCGACGCGGCCTGCCAGCAGCTTGTCGAAGGTCAGGCGCGCATAGGCTTCCGACACCGTCTTGCGCGACAGCCCGAGCTGCGCGGAGAGCAGGCGCGAGGGCGGCAGCTTCTCGCCCGTGGCGAGCCTGCCGCTGCGAATGGCCTCCTTCAGCTGCCGGTAGAGCTGGCCGGCCAGGTCCTTGTCGCCTTCGATGACGAC
Organism: Variovorax paradoxus; assembly: GCF_902712855.1. Taxonomy (NCBI): domain Bacteria; kingdom Pseudomonadati; phylum Pseudomonadota; class Betaproteobacteria; order Burkholderiales; family Comamonadaceae; genus Variovorax; species Variovorax paradoxus. Next base: position 3,285,548 of record NZ_LR743507.1, on the reverse strand, counting down.
GTGCAATTCCATCGGATTGGTCTCCTGCGAATGCCGCGGATTGGCCGCCTGCGGCGGCGCCCTGCGCTCCTAGCATCGAACCTGCATTCAACCACTGCCGACAAAGGAACCCGCACCATGCAAGCCCGTCTCGATTTCTACAAGGCCTCCCCCGAAGCACTCAAGGCGCTGATCGCGCTCGAGGTGGCCGTCGGCAAGCTCGGTCTCGACCCTAAACTGGTCGACCTGGTGAAGCTGCGCGCCTCGCAGATCAACGGCTGCGCCTACTGCATCGACCTGCACACCGCCGACTTGCGCAAGGCCGGCGAAACGGACCGCCGGCTGGCCACGCTCGGCGTGTGGCACGAAACACCGTTCTTCACCGAGCGCGAACAGGCCGCACTGGCCTGGACCGAAGCCCTGACCGAGGTGGCGCAGACGCGCGCGCCCGATGCCGCGTACGCAGCCCTGGCCGCGCAGTTCACCGAGGCCGAACAGGTCAACCTGACCATGGCCATCAACACCATCAACAGCTGGAACCGGTTGTCGATCGGCTTCCGAAAGACGCTGACTGCGTGAGCCGGCCGTTTGGAGCCGGCCGGACCCGCGGCACCTCGGCGAGCAGCCGGTCGACCAGGCTGTCGACGCCCTCTTCGGCTCGGCGCAGCGACTGCGCAAGCTGCACGCCACCGAACTCGTCGGACTCCACCGCCGCTTCGTGCACCTCGGTGATGCCGATGTAGCCGAGCGCCGAGCGCACGCTGTCCTCCGTGTGGTTCAGGTGCGCGATGCGCCCGCCCTTGCCGTAGCCGTGGTCGCCGCGCGCACCCAGCAGCACCGCCCGCTTGCCCGCATCGGCGAGCAGCGGCCAGTACGGCAGCGCACCGCGCGAACGGTCGAAACCGAAAGTGCGTCCGACACGCACGATGTTGTCGATCCAGGCCTTGAACTGCGCCGGCACGCTGAAGTTGTACATGGGCAGGCCGACCACGATGAGGTCGGCCGCGATGAGCTGGTCGACAAGCCGGTCGCTCTCGGCGAGCGCGTCGGCCATCCATGGCTCGCGCGCCGCGGGCGGCGTGAAGGCTGCGTGGATCCAGCGGCCATCGACGTGCGCGGGGGGCTGCTGGCCCACATCGAGGTAGCCGACGCCGTCGTCTGGACGCGCGCGGCGCCAGCGTTCGACGAAGCGCGCCGAGAGGCGGCGCGTGTGCGAACCGTGGGCGTCGATGTCGGAGCGGCCCGGACGGGCGCTGGCGTCGATGTGAAGGATGTTGAGAGTCATGGTCTTGCTCGATGGACAGGTGAGTTGATCTGGTTTGTTCGCCGCAGCCACAATGGCAGCGCAGGCCTTGAATCTATGGATAAGACGCCTGCCCCACAAACGATCATTTCTCCGCCCATGAACGAAATTGGCTCACCTGTCCAATCGCTTCCGCGCCCGGGGCGGCGGCTGCCCCCGCTGCTGTCGCTGCGTGCCTTCGAAGCCGCCGCCGCACACCTGAGCTTCCAGCGCGCCGCGCTCGAACTTTCGGTGACGCCATCGGCCATCAGCCATCAGGTGCGCTCGCTCGAAGACACGCTCGGCCAGCCGCTGTTCCGGCGGCTCACGCGGCAGCTTGCGCTGACGCCTGCGGGGCAGCGGCTTTTCGACGACCTGCGCACCGGCTTCGACGTGCTCGAGGCCGGCATCGACAGGCTGCGCCGTCCGCCCGCTTCGCAGACAGTGACGCTGACCACCAACGCCGCTTTCGCGGCGCGCTGGGTGCTACCGCGGATGGAGGCTTTCCGCAAGGCCTGCCCCGGGGTCGAACTGCGCCTGCATGCGAGCGACACGCTGGTCGACCTGGCGCGCGGCGACGCCGACATCGCCATCCGCTCGGGCCGTGGCCAATGGCCGGGATTGCTATCGCGCGAGCTGATGCCCGAAAGGTACGCACCGCTGTGCAGCCCGATGCTCGGCCTGAAGCGCGTGGCCGACCTGTCGAAGCACCAGCTCATTCACTGCGACTGGCAGCCGCACGCGCTGGCGCCTGCCCTGTGGCCGCGCTGGTTTCGCGAAGCGGGGATCGCGCAGCCGAAATCGCCGGGCGGCGGCGCGATGCGAGCGCCCGCGCTGTCGTTCTCCGACGAATCGCACGCGATGCTCGCGGCGCTCGGCGGGCACGGGGTGGCGCTGCTGAGCCTCACGCTGTCCGCGCCCGAGATCCGCAGCGGCGCGCTGGTGCAGCCCTTCGGGCCTGCGCTCGACACCGGCAGCTACTTCGTGGCGGTGGCCAATGGGCGGGAGAACGAAGCGCCGCTTCGTGCGGTGTGGAACTGGATCGTTTCGCAAACGACGACCGGAAGCTGAGTACAAGCAGAAAGCAGTACTTGCACTTCGTCACACTCTTGAGGAGACTCACGCTACAAAAAAGCGAGGAGAGCTGATGACGAGGTTTGCCCGAGTCCCTCTTGCGGCGATTGCGACAAGTGCGCTTCTTGTCATGGCCCTGACCTCGTGCGGAGGTGGCGGCGGCGGCGGTGGCGGGGGCGGAGTGGCCGTCGTGCTCCCCGGCACCGTCGCACCGCCTGCGACCGGAGGGTTGACGCCCGAGCTGCCGGCACGCGAGGCACTCATTGCCCGCGCGAGAACCTACGAACTCGACACCCCTTACGTTCCGCCGCCGGGCGATCCGCTGGAGCACAACACGTCCGGCTACGCCAAGGCCATGTGCTCCGCCGCCTTCATCACCGGCCTCGACCCCGAGGTTGCCGCCGAGAGCGTGGGCTACTTCGTCGGACCCTACGCGCAGCGCAGCAAGGTCGGCAAGCCGGTGATCGATCGCGACAGGAAGGAAGTCCGCATCGGCATGTTGAACGGCACGACGCTGGTGGCGCGCTACTACGGCTCGCAGGGCTGTATCACGCTGCCGCCCGGCAAGGACGACGTGTTCTTCACGCCGGTGACCGTCACCAGCACCCTCCCCGACCCTGCGACGCAGGACTGGCCGATGGGCAACGTGATGCCCGCGGGCGCTGCGCCCGGCGTGAACGCCAACAGGGTGAGCCAGGCCATCGATGCCGCCTTCGACGTGCCCCAGGCGTACACCGCGGCCTTCGTGGTCACGCACAAGGGCCGTATCGTCGGCGAGCGCTACATGAGCGGCATCGGCCCGACGACGCCGCTGGAGTCGTGGTCGATGGGCAAGAGCGTGACCGCCACGCTGCTGGGCACGCTCATCAGGCAGGGCGACTACCAGATCGACCAGCCCGCACCCATTCCCGAATGGCAGGCGGACGGCGACAAGCGCAAGGAGATCCGCATCTCGGACATCCTGCACATGTCGAGCGGATTGCGCATCAAGGCGCCGGACGACCCCGATTTCGACCCCAACGGCACCTACCCCGATCACGTCTACTTCTACACCGGCCGCATCAACGCGTTCAACTACGCGGCCACCCGCCCGCAGCAATGGCCGCCGAACACGGTCGGGCGCTACCGCAACACCGACCCTGTGCTGGCGAACTACCTGGTCCGTCTGGCCGTCGAGAAGCGCGGCGAAGAGTACCTGTCGTTCCCGCAGCGAGCCCTGTTCGACAAGATCGGCATCCGCACCATGACGCTGGAGACCGACCCCCACGGCAACTTCCTGGCGCAGGGCTACGACTTCATGTCGGCACGCGACTGGGCGCGGCTTGCCAACCTCTACCTGCAGGACGGCGTGTGGAATGGCGAGCGGCTGCTGCCCGAAGGTTTCGTCAAGTTCGTGAGCACGGTCGCACCGGCCTGGGCCGCGGACAAGCGGCCGATCTACGGCGGCTTCTTCTGGCTCAACGGCACGGGCACGTGGCCTGTGCCAACCAGCGCCTACTACATGCTCGGTGCCGGCGGGCAGGTGGTGCTGATCGTGCCGTCGCACGATCTCGTGGTGGTGCGCATGGGCTTCGACAAGGGCGAGCCGGCCGCGGCACCGAGCCTGCGCAGGGCGCTCGCGGTGCTGATGGACGGCATACCCAGCTCCCGTTGAGGCAAGCGCCGCGCAACACAGGAATCACGCCCGCCGCCGGTCCGACTGCTCCATGGCGACCCCAGGCCGTCGCCCTGCCCTCCAGCCGGCATGGCGCGGGCAACTGCGGCGCCCAGCAAAAAGCCTCCCGAAGGAGGCTTTGCAGGACGGGTCGAGGCGCCGACGCGCGTCAGCTTTTCTTGGTGAGCAGCGTCTGCACGACATAGCCGTCGCGGTACACGCCTTCGATCGTGCCCTCGACGCGGTCGGTCGAATGCGCCGCAACGTATTTCTCGTCGGCGAGGCGGTAGACCACCATGGTGCACGACGAGTGCTTGCTGAGGGTGCGCGCCACGCCAGTGGCCTGGCGAAGGGTGGGGTATGTCTCCATGGATGTCCTTGTCTGATGCTCTGGATAGTAGCCCTTAGCTTTTCAAAGGTGTCTCGAAGCGTTTCCAAAGCACGTCGTTCGATTCGAGCGATTTCGTCAATTTTGTGACTTTGTTAGCGGCTATTGGCAAATCCTTCGCGCCCGTTGTCGCCACGCAACTTGTATCGCGACATTGGATGCAGCTTCATTCCATACGAGGCTCCGCGAGTGGTTGCAAGCTTTTCACCCACTCGAACACTGCGGCCGTCGCCGGCTCCGAGCGGCGCGCCTCGGGGCAGACCAGATGGAACGGCATGCCCGGCAACACCGGCCCGAACGGCTGTACCAGATTGCCTGCGCGCAGTTCGTCCGCGATGAGCGCGAGGCTCATCAGCGCCACGCCCTGGCCCTGCAGCGCAGCCGACACGGTGTGCGTCTCGTCCGAGAACACGGGCCCGGCGGACACATCGAGACCCGGCACCTGGGCCTGCTCCTGCCACTCGGACCACGTGCCCGGTTGCCTCCTGCTGCTGGGCACCGCGAAATGCAGCAGCGTCTGGCGCGTCAGGTCAGTACGGCGGCGCAGCTTGAGCGCGGGACTGCAGGCCGGCGCGAAGACGTTGTCGAACAGCTTCTCGGCCACCATGCCCGGCCACCGGCCCTTGCCGTAGCGGATGGCGATGTCGGCGGTGACGCCGTCGAGGGCCACGGCCTCGTGCGATGCATGGATGCGCAGGTCGAGCCGAGGATGCAGCGCGCGCAGCGTGCTGACGCGCGGCAGCAGCCAGCGCGCGGCCACGGCCGGCGTTGCCGACAACGTGATGGCCTGCCGCTGCGGCGGCGCGCGCAACCGCGCGACTGCATCGGCCATCGCGCCGAACGATTCGCCGAGCACCGCCTGCAGTTCCCTGCCCTGCGGCGTGAGCACCAGCTGGCGCGGCTGGCGGATGAACAGCGCGACGCCGAGCGAGTCCTCGAGTTGCCGCACCTGATGGCTGATGGCCGTGGGCGTGACCGAGAGCTCGTTCGCGGCGAGCTTGGCGCTGCAATGGCGCGCCGCGGCCTCGAAGGCCCGCAGCGCAGCCAGCGGAGGAAGTTGACGCGGATGGGCCATGGATGAATCAGATTTTCAGCAGCGCAAAGAAATCGTCGTTTGTTGCTCGATGCATGCTTGGATAGATTGCAACGCATGTCAAGCAGACAGCTGAATTCGATTCATCCAACCCATCGCAACCACAGAGGACTCCGCCCATGACCACCCTGCTCCACATCGATGCCAGCGCCCGTCCCGGCCGTTCGGGGACGCACGAACACGGCTCGCACTCGCGCCGGCTCACCCATCACTTCGTGACGGCATGGCGCGCCGCGCGTCCGCAGGACGACGTGATCTACCGCGACATCGGCGCCACGCCGCCAGGCCACGTCACCGGTGAATGGATCGCGGCGGGCTACACGCCGGCCGCAGAACGCGAACCATGGATGCACGACGTGCTCGCCGAAAGCGATGCACTGATTGACGAGATCCGCCGCTCGGACGTCCTCGTGATCGGGGTGCCGATGTACAACTTCGGCATGCCGGCGCCGCTGAAGTCCTGGATCGACAACATCGTGCGCATCGGCGCCACCTTCGATTTCGACCGCAGCCGCGAGAACCCCTACGTGCCGCTGCTGGCCGATCGCAACCGGCGCACGGTGCTGCTCAGCTCATGCGGCAGCAGCGGCTACGGACCCGGCGGTTTCCAGGCCCACATGGACCTGCTCACGCCCGGCATCACCAGCCCGCTGGCGCTTCTCGGCCTCGGCGAAGTCCACAGCGTGGCCATCGAGCATGCCGAAGACCACGGCGACCTGCTGGACCGTTCGATCGCGGCCGCGCTGGCCCGCATCGAGGCGCTGGTGAGCGAGCTGCAGGCCGCGTGAAAGAGGCCTGCGAGAGGCTTGCGCTCAGTTCGAGCGCAGCTGCTCGCGCAGCTTCTGGCCGATCTCGGGCCGTTCGAGGAACGGGTCGGCCGGGTTGACGCCCGCCACGATGTTCTCCATGCGGCTGCGCACGTTGCCGAGCGCCTTCGGATGGCTGTACACGTAAAACTGGTTGTCGCTGATGGCGTCGAACACCTTCGATGCCACTTCGGCGGCGGTGATCTTGCCGCTGCTCACGGCCTTGTTGCTCATGGCCTGGCCGATGAGCTGGCTCTTGGTGAGCTCGCTCTCCTTGGGCGCGTTGGGCCGGTTGCGCTCGCTGCTGGTGATGCCGGTGGGCACGAAGTACGGGCACAGCAGGCTCGCGCCGATCTGGTCGGTGACGAGGTTCAGGTCTTGGTACATGGTCTCGGTGAGGCTCACCACGGCGGCCTTGGCCGCGTTGTAGATGCCCATGTTGGGCGGCGTGAGCAGGCCGGCCATGCTGGCGGTGTTGGTGATGTGGCCGCGGTACGCCGGGTCTTTCGCAGCGGCCTCGAGCATCATCGGCACGAACAGGCGCACACCGTGCACCACGCCCCACAGGTCCACGCCCAGCACCCACTCCCAGTCGGCCACGGTGTTCTCCCACACCAGGCCACCGGCGCCCACGCCGGCGTTGTTGAACACGAAGTGCGGCGCGCCGAAGCGCTCGTTCACGGCGGCGGCCAGGGCTTCCATCTGCCCGGCGTCGGACACGTCGACCTTGCGCGCCAGCACCTGCGCGCCGGCCGCTTCCATCTCGGCCGCGGCCTTGTCGAGTGCGTCCTGCTGCACGTCGACCAGCACGAGGTTCATGCCGCGGGCGGCGCCGATGCGCGCGCACTCCAGGCCGAAGCCCGAACCCGCGCCGGTGAGAACGGCGGTCTTGCCCTTGAAGTCCTGAATCATTTGCCGGTGTCCTTCTGTTGAATGTCTCTGACGTTGGAGCTTCGATTGAAATACGGAATGCGCGCGGGCGCAGTCACGAAGGTGCCCCGGCAGGCGTTGCGGCGAAGGTCAGGCCTCGGCCGCCTTCAGAACGTAGCCGATGCGCGGGAAGTGCACGTGCACGGTGCCCGTGCGCTCGTGGCTGCGCTCCAGCGTGTAGTGCGTGCGTGTGGCCGCGACCAGCGTGCCCGGCGTTTCCTCGAGGCCGAAGCTCTCGGCGCGGATGGTGACGGCGCTGCCCAGCGCGATGCCGTGATCGTCCTGGAAAGTGCTGTCTGTCAGCAGCGTGTGCGGCGTGGCGGCCTTGGCCACGGCAATGGCTTCGTCGCTGCCGAACTTCTCGGGCGCCCCATGACCGATGGCGGCCATGCGGTCCATCCAGTCGACCACCGCGGGCGTCAGGTCGAGGATGGTTCGAACCGACTCGATGCGGCGGGTGTACCAGAGCGAGTGGTAAGCCGAGAAGTCGGCGATGCTCGGCACTTCGCCGAGCAGGAAGGGCTTGTCGTCGAGCATGTCGGACAGCCGGCGCAGGTACGACTTGTAGGCGCTCGTGGCGTCGGCCGGGCGCAACCGCGTCATGTTGCCGGCGCTCATCTTGCCGCGGTCTTCGCCGAAGGCCTTCAGCGCTTCGGGCGGCGCCTTGGCGAACACTTCGGCTGCGCCGCGCGGCTGAAGGTTCCAGGCCATCGAGGCCCAGAACAGCGTGGTGTCGGCCCATTGCGCGAGGATGCGCGACAGCCCTTTCTCGGGCTCCGGATAGAGCGTGGGTTTGGGCTGCAGGTGCTCCAGCACGTCGGCGATGAGTGCACTGTCGCAGTACATGTCGGCGCCGATCTGCAGGAACGGCGTCTTGCGGTAGCCGCCGGTGAGGATCTCCACGTCGGGCTTGGGCATGATCGGCGGGATGAACACCGACTTCCACGGCAGCTTCTTGGCGCCGAGGATCAGGCGCACCTTCTCCGAGAACGGCGAGGTCAGGTAGTGGTGGAGGATGAGGTCTGCCATGGTCGTTCCCGTGAGGTGGTTGGTTGGAAAAGGACACCGCCGGCTCAGATGAGCTTGACCAGCTGCTTGCCGAAGTTCTTGCCCTTCAGCAGGCCGAGGAAAGCTTCGGGCGCGGCCTCGAGGCCCTGCGCGACCGACTCGCGCGGCTTGAGCTTGCCGGTGCCCACCAGCGTGCCGAGCTCGGTCAGCGCCTCGGGCCACACTTCCATGTGTTCGCTGACGATGAAGCCTTCGATCTTCATGCGGTTGATGAGGATCAGCGCGGGGTTGGCCAGCGGCAGCGGCGCGCCGTCGTAGCCGGCGATCATCCCGCACAGCGCCACGCGCGCGAAGGCGTTGGCGCGCAGCAGCACCGCGTCGAAGATGTAGCCGCCGACGTTCTCGAAGTAGCCGTCGATGCCGTTCGGGCAGGCTTCCTTGAGCGCCGCGCTCATGCTTTTCACGTCAGGGTGCTCGCGGTAGTCGATGCATGCGTCGAAGCCGAGTTCTTCCGTCACGTACCTGCACTTGTCGGCACCGCCGGCAATGCCCACCACGCGGCAGCCGCGCGCCTTGGCGAGCGCACCGAAGGCGCTGCCCACCGCGCCGCTGGCGGCGGTGACGACCAGCGTTTCGCCGGCCTTGGGCGCAATGATCTTCACCAGCCCGTACCAGGCCGTCACGCCGGGCATGCCGACCGCGCCGAGGTAGTGCGACAGCGGCACGTGCGTGGTGTCGACCTTCTTCAGCGCGCCGGGCTGCGAGGCGTCGACCACGCTGTATTCCTGCCAGCCGCCGAAGCCGACCACCTTGTCGCCCACGGCGTACTTGGGGTGCTTGCTCTCGACCACCTCGCCCGCGGTGCCGCCCTGCATGGTCTGGCCCAGCGGCTGCGGCTGCGCGTAGCTCTTCGAGTCGTTCATGCGCCCGCGCATGTACGGGTCGAGGCTCATGTAGTGATGGCGCACCAGCACCTGGTTGTCCTTCAGCGCCGGGGTCTCGGCGGTCACGAGCTTGAAGTTGGTCGCGACGGCTTCGCCTTCGGGGCGGTTGTCGAGATGGATCTGCTTGTTGGCGGGCATGGAAGTCTCCTTGGGGGAATTCGGTGGATCGATCAGTCGGTGGACGGCGGACGCATCTCGTTCACGCTCGTCGGTCCGGTGGGAAGCCGGCGCTTCACGTATTTGAAAGTGCCTGTGGCATGGGCGCACACGCGGTCCTGCGCGTCGAAGATCTTCGCCTCGGTGAATGCCAGCGTAGCGGTGCGGTGGATCAGCGTGCCGCGCGCATGCAGCGGACCGACCGACGGTTGCATGAAGCTGGTCTTCATCTCGATGGTGACCACGCCGCTTTCGGGCGACACGCTGCGCGCGGCGGCCGCCATGGTGATGTCGAGCAGCGTCATGCAGGCGCCGCCGTGCGTCACGTCGAAGGTGTTCAGGTGCTCCGGCTTGGCCGTGTAGACGATCTCGGATTCTCCGCCTTCGAACTTCGTGAGTTCGAAGCCGAGGTGGCGCGCAAACGGAATCTGGCTCGTGTACGAGCGGATATTGATATCGGACGAAGAAGAAGGAGAAGAAGCGTCGTTGGTCATTGGATCTTTTCGTGAGACACCGCGGAACCGGCTTCGCCGGGCCGCAGGTGTCGTCCCCGGCGAGGGGGAAGGCGAAGCGACACGAAGAAGTGCGCGCAGCCTGGGGGAGAGCCTACGCCGCGCCCAGCACCACGCTCACGCCGCCGTCCACCGCCAGCCACTGGCCGGTGATGTGCTTGCCGGCGTCGCTCGCGTACAGCAGCGTCAGGCCCTTGAGGTCTTCGTCGTCGCCCAGGCGGCCGAGCGGCGCCTGCGCGGCCATCTTTTCTTCGCCGAGCGACTTGATCAGGCCGGCGGCCATCTTCGTCATGAAGAAGCCCGGGCAGATCGCGTTCACGTTGATGTTGTACTTGCCCCATTCGGCGGCCAGCGTGCGCGTGAAGCCGATGACCGCGGTCTTGGATGTGTTGTAGGCCAGCGTCTGCATCTCCGGCGGATTGCCGTTCAGGCCGGCGATCGACGCGATGTTGATGATGCGCCCTGCCTTCTTCGGGATCATGTACGCGTTGGCGATGTGCTGCGACAGGATGAAGTAGCCCCGCACGTTGAGGTTCATCACCTTGTCCCAGGCCTCGACCGGGTGGCTCTCGGCGGGCGAACCCCAGCTCGCGCCGGCGTTGTTCACGAGGATGTCGACCGCACCCATGCGCTCGAGCGTCTCGTCGGCGAGGCGGCGGGTGTCTTCCTCGCGTGCGCAGTCGGCGGCGATCCAGCGCGCGTCGATGCCGGCGGCCTGCAGCTCGGCGGCGGCCTGCTCCAGGTCGTCGGCCTTGCGCGAGCTCAGCATGATCTTCGCGCCGGCTTCGCCGAGCGCGTGGGCCATCTGCAGGCCGAGACCGCGCGAGCCACCGGTGATGAGGGCGGTCTTGCCGGTGAGGTCGAAGAGTTTCTGGACGGTGCGCGCAGTCATGAGGGATGTCTCCAGTGAGGGTCTTGGTTCTTCAGGTTGGGGAATACCGCGAAGCCGGCTTTGCCGGGCCGCGGGCGTTGCCCCTGGCGAAGGGCTTGGCGAAGGGCCACGACGCGCGCGCAGGCTGCGGCCGGGTCATGTCAGGTAGTCCATGCACTGACGGGCTTCGCGGACCGCGCCGATGAAGGGCTTCAGCGCCACGTGCTGGGGATGGTCCACATAGGCGGCCAGCGCGGCGGCATCGGTGAATTCCGAGTAGAGGATCAGGTCGTAGGTGGCCTCCAGCCCGGGCTGGGCGATGGTCACCTCGAAGCGCTGCGTGCCGGGCGACAGCCTGGCGCAGGCATCGAGCAACGCCTTGGCCTTGCGCAGGTTCGTCGCCTTGTCGGCGCCCTCGGCATGTTCCTTGAACTTCCACATCACGATGTGCTTGAGCATGTCGGCCCCCTCGCTCACTTGCCCGGAACGCCGCCGGACAGGCGCGAGCGAACGTAGATCAGCACGAAGCCGACCAGCGCGACGAGCGCGCCGGGCACGGCGATGGACCAGCCGAGCGCGGCGTCGGTGCGGCCGGTGGCGATGCCGATGATCACCAGGAACAGGCCGCCGTAGATCAGGATCCAGATCCACTTCTCGAGGCGGGCGTACGGTTTCGGCGGCTTGGTACCGGGATTTCCGGCGTTGTCGGGGTTGGCGTTCGGGGGATTGGTCGTGGCCATCAAAAGGCGTCCTCGGGCAAAGCGGTACAGGTCGGGTCGCGGGTTTCGACCACGTTGAGCCAGGCACCGATTTTCGGCAGCTCGTAGTGGAAGAAATAGTCCGTGGCGCCGATCTTGCCAGCTGTTACTGCCCGGGTCTTTTCCGCGTCGCCCTGCAGCGCGCGCTGTGCCACGTCCAGCCAGATCCAGGCCAGCACCGTGTGGCCGAAGGCCTGCATGTAGGGCACCGCGTTGGCCAGCGCATCCGCTGGATCGCCGGTGGACCACGCAGCCTCGGTGGCGCTGCCGATGCGCTGCAGCGCGGCGCCCAGCGCCCTGGCGTGCGCGGCCAGCGCCGGCACGCTGGCCGCGCGGCCGATGGTGTCGGTCATGCGACCGGCCAGCAACTGCAGGCCGCGGCCCTTTTCCATCAGCACCTTGCGGCCCAGCAGGTCGGCCGCCTGGATGCCGTGGGTGCCTTCGTGGATCATGTTCAGGCGGTTGTCGCGCCAGTACTGCTCCACCGGAAAGTCGCGCGTGTAGCCATAGCCGCCGTGCACCTGGATCGCCAGCGAATTGGCCTCCAGGCACCACTCGCTGGGCCAGCTCTTGGCGATGGGCGTGAGCACTTCGAGCAGCAGCCGCGCGTCGTCGGCGGCCTGCGCGTCGCCGGTCTTCTGCTCGTCGACCAGGCGCGCGCAGTACAGCTCGAGCGCCAGCGCGCCCTCGCAGTACGCCTTCTGCGCCAGCAGCATGCGGCGCACGTCGGCGTGCTCGATGATGCGCACCTGCGGCGCGGCCGAGTCCTTGGCCACGGCGGCGCCGGCGGCTTCGGGCTTCTTCACGAGGCGGCCCTGCGGTCTGCTCTTCGCGTACTCGAGCGACGCGTGGTAGCCCGCCATGCCCAGCATGGTGGCCGCCGTGCCGACGCCGATGCGCGCCTCGTTCATCATGTGGAACATGCAGTGCAGGCCCTTGCCCGGCGCGCCGACCAGGTAGCCGATGGCCCCGGCCTTGCCGTCGACCGGATAGCGGCCTTCACCGAAGTTCAGCAGCGTGTTGGTGGTGCCGCGCCAGCCCAGCTTGTGGTTCAGGCCCGCCAGCGCCACGTCGTTGCGCTGGCCGGTGAGTTCGCCCTGGGTGTCGACCATGCGCTTGGGCACGATGAACAGCGAGATGCCGCGCGTTCCCGGCACCAGCCTGCCGTTCTCGTCGGGAATCTTGGCCAGCACGATGTGCACGATGTTCTCGGTCAGTTCGTGGTCGCCCGACGAGATCCACATCTTGTTGCCCGTGAGGCGGTAGCGCGGGCCGAGCGGATCGGACTGGAAGTCGTCGCCGTCCGGCACGGCGCGCGTGGACACGTCGCTCAGTGACGAACCGGCCTGCGGCTCGGACAGGCACATGGTGCCGGCCCAGCGGCCCGAGAACTCGTTCCTGGCGAACACGTCCTTCTGCATCTCGGTGCCGTGCACCATCAGCAGGTTGGCGTTGCCGCTGGTGAGCATGTTGGAGCCGATGCTCACCGACGCCATGGCGAAGAAGCTGTTGGCCGCGGCCTGCAGGGTGTACGGCAACTGCATGCCGCCGATGTCGTAGTCCTGCGCGGCACTCATCATTCCCGACTCGACGAAGGCCTTGTGCGCGTCGTGCGTGGCCTGCGGCAGCACGACCTTCTCGCCGTCGAAATGCGGCTCCTGCGTGTCCACCGTGCGGTTGAACGGCGCGTACTTCTCGCGCGCGATGCGCTCGCAGGTGTCGAGCACCGCGTCGAAGGTCTCGCGCGAATGATCGGAGAAGCGCTCGCGCTGGTTGAGCGACTCGGCGTCGAGCCAGTCGTAGAGCAGGAAGTCGAGGGTGGAACGCAGGCTCATGGTCGGGTCTTGATGTTGAGACTACCGACTTCCACCGGCAGCGCTCGTCGGCCGGCGAAGCCAGGCCCATTCGTGGAACACCGCGGAACCGGCTCAGCCGGGCCGCAGGTGTTGCCCCCCGGAAGGGGGTTGGCAAAGGCGACACGCAGTGCGCCGCAGACTGGGGGAGAGTCAGATCACTTCGAAGACGCCGGCGGCGCCCATGCCACCGCCGATGCACATCGTGACCACGACCTTTTTCGCGCCGCGGCGCTTGCCTTCGATGAGCGCGTGGCCCGTGAGGCGCTGGCCGCTCACGCCGTAGGGGTGGCCCACGGCGATGGCGCCGCCGTTCACGTTCAGGCGGTCGCCCGGAATGCCCAGCTTGTCGCGGCAGTAGATCACCTGCACGGCGAAGGCTTCGTTGAGCTCCCACAGGTCGATGTCGTTGACCGTCAGGCCCAGGCGCTTGAGCACCTTCGGAATCGCGAAGACGGGGCCGATGCCCATTTCGTCGGGCTCGCAGCCGGCCACGGCGAAGCCGAGGAAACGGCCCAGCGGCTTCAGGCCCTTCTGCTCCGCGTACTTCTCGTCGACCACCACGCAGGCGCCGCCGCCGTCGGAGAACTGGCTGGCATTGCCGGCCGAGATCACGCCGCCGGGAATGGCCGGACGGATGCCGCTGATGCCTTCCTTGGTGGTGCCGGGACGGATGCCTTCGTCGTTCTCGACGGTGACTTCCTTGGTGCGCAGGCCCATCACGGGATCAGCCACGCCGGCCAGCACGGTGATGGGGGCGATCTCGGCCTTGAAGAGGCCGGCCTCCAGCGCAGCGGTGGCGCGTTGCTGGCTCTGCGCGCCGTATTCGTCCATGGCCTCGCGGCCGATGTTGTATCGCTTGGCGACCTGCTCGGCCGTCTGCAGCATGTTCCAGTAGATCTCGGGCTTGTGCTTCACCAGCCACGGGTCGGCCAGCATGTGCTTGTTGGCTTCGTTCTGCACGCACGAGATGCTCTCGACGCCGCCGGCCACGTACACCTCGCCCTCGCCCGCGATGATGCGTTGCGCGGCGGTGGCGATGGTCTGCAGGCCCGAGGAGCAGAAGCGGTTGATGGTCATGCCCGATGTGGTGATCGGCAGGCCGGCGCGCAGCGCGATCTGGCGCGCGATGTTGGAGCCGGTCGCGCCTTCGGGCGTGGCGCAACCCATGATCACGTCGTCGACCGAGGCGGGGTCGATGCCGGCGCGCTGCACCGCGTGCTGCACGGCATGGCCGCCCAGCGTGGCGCCGTGCGTCATGTTGAAGGCACCCTTCCAGCTCTTCGCGAGTGGCGTGCGGGCGGTGGAAACGATGACGGCGCTGGTCATGGTGAGGTCCTTTGAAGATGGAAGGGAAAAGAGGTGGTCGTCATTGCGCCGGAGCAGCGTTGGCGTTGCTCAGGAGCTGGTGATAGAAGCCGATCATCTCGCCGTAGTTCGAGATGGCCAGGCGTTCGTTGTTGCCGTGGAAGCGCACCAGGTCCTCCCCTTTCGCGCGGAACGGCGAGAAGCGGAAGACGGCGTCGCTCACGATGCTGAAGTGGCGCGAGTCGGTGGCCGCTGTCATGAGGCCGGGCGCCACCACCGCATCGGGAAAGGTCTGGCGCACGGCCTGCTGGATCGCGCGGTAGCCCGTGCTCTCGGTCGGCGAAACGGGCGACGGCTCGGAGTTGCCGGGGTACGCCTTGATCTTGATGTCGTCGTTGCCCAGCGCCTTTCGCAGATGCGCCTCGGTGCTGGCGAGCGTGTCGCCCGGCAGGATGCGGAAGTTGACGGCAGCCTCCGCGCGGCCGGGCAGCACGTTGTCCTTGTTGCCGGCGCGCACGATGGTCAGCGCGGTGGTCGTGCGCAGCATGGCGTTGCTGCTCGGGCTCTTCTCGAGAATGCCGCGCACCACGGGCTCGGTGAGCCACAGGTTGGACAGCATCACGCGGTTGACGCCGCTCATCTCCGGAGCGAGCGTGCCGAACATCTGGCCCGCAATGCCCTTGATGCCGCCGGGCATCGGGTTGGCCTCGAGCCGCGCCAGCGCCGCGCTCATGCTGCCGATGGCGCTGCGCTGCGGCGGCATCGACGAATGGCCGGGCGCCGTGTCGAGCGACAGGAAGAAGGTGCCGTAGCCCTTCTCAGCCAGGCCGATCAGCGCTGCCGGCTTGCCCAGGCCGGGCAGCACGCCATCGAGTACCAGCAGGCCTTCGTCGAGCACCCAGTCGAGGCGCACGTTGCGCGACTTGAGCAGTTCGGCGATGGGCAGCGCGCCGCGCAGGCCGCTCACCTCTTCGTCGTCGCCCATCACGAGGTAGACGGTCTGCTTCGGCTTGAAGCCGGCGCCGATGAGCAGCTCGATGGCTTCCATCTGCGCGAAAAGATTGCTCTTGTTGTCGAGCGTGCCGCGGCCCCAGACGAAGCCGTCCTTGATCTCGCCCGCGAAGGGGTCGACCGTCCAGGCCTTCTCGGTGCCCGGCGCGATGGGCACCATGTCCTGGTGTGCCATCAGGGCGACAGGCTTGGCCTGAGGGTCGGTGCCGGTCCATGTGTAGAGCAGCGCCTTGTCGCCGACCACTTCCTTCTTGAGGGTGGCATGCACCTTGGGAAACTGCTGCTCGAGGAAGGCGTGCAGCTTGTCGAACTCGGCCGCGTTGGCGGCCGGGTCGTCCAGGCCCGACACCGTGCGGAACGTAATCGCCGTGGACAGCCGCTTCGCGGCGGCGTCCAGGTCGATGTCCAGCTTGGGAGCGGGCGCCACCGCCAGCTGTCGCGATGGCGTGGTCCAGGTCTTGACCGCCACGGCAGCCACCAGCAAGAGGATTGCCAGCAGCAGCCCCAGGAAGATGCGTTTGAACATGCGCGGTCTTGACCCTTCTGCCCAGCCTCAGCTGAAGGACTTGCCTTCGGCCACCAGCTTCTGGATCAGCGGTGCGGGCTGCCAGAACTCGGCGTCGTCGCGCGGGTTCTTGGCGAAGCGCTTCATCGTCTCTGCCACGTTGTACAGGCCGACCTGCGATGCGTAGTGCATCGGGCCGCCGCGCCAGATCGGGAAGCCGTAGCCGGTGAGGTACACCATGTCGATGTCGCCGGACTTCGAGGCGATGCCGTCTTCCAGGATGTGCGCGCCTTCGTTGACCAGCGCGTACACCAGGCGTTGCACGATTTCCTCGTCGGAGATCTTGCGTGGCGTGATGCCCAGTTCCTTGCGGTGGTCCTCGATCATCTTGTTCACGAGGTCCGATGGAATCGCGTCGCGCTTGCCGGCCTGGTAGTCGTACCACCCTGCCCCGGTCTTCTGGCCGAAGCGGCCCAGTTCGCAGAGCTTGTCGGCGGTGCGGCTGTACTTCATGTCGGCCCGTTCGACGGCGCGGCGCTTGCGGATGGCCCAGCCGATGTCGTTGCCCGCCAGGTCGCCCATGCGGAACGGACCCATGGCGAAGCCGAACTTCTCGATGGCCTTGTCGACCTGCTGAGGCGTCGCGCCTTCGTCGAGCAGGAAGCCGGCCTGGCGGCTGTACTGCTCGATCATGCGGTTGCCGATGAAGCCGTCGCACACGCCCGAGACCACGGCCGTCTTCTTGATCTTCTTGCCAATGGCCATGACGGTGGCGAGCACGTCCTTGGCGGTTTCCTTGCCGCGCACCACTTCGAGCAGCTTCATCACGTTGGCGGGGCTGAAGAAGTGCATGCCGACCACGTCCTGCGGACGCTCGGTGAACGAGGCGATCTTGTCGACGTCCAGCGTGGAGGTGTTCGATGCCAGGATCGCGCCCTTCTTGGCGACGCGGTCGAGCTCCTTGAACACCTTCTCCTTCACGCCGAGTTCCTCGAACACCGCCTCGATGATGAGGTCGGCGTCCTTCAGGTCGTCGTAGCTCAGCGTGGTGCTCAGCAGCGCCATGCGCTGCTCGTACTTGTCCTGCTTGAGCTTGCCCTTCTTGACCTGGGCTTCGTAGTTCTTCCTGATGGTGGCGATGCCGCGGTCGAGCGCTTCCTGCTTCATCTCGAGGATCTTCACGGGGATGCCCGCGTTCAGGAAGTTCATCGAGATGCCGCCACCCATGGTGCCGGCACCGATGACGCCCACGGCCTTGATCTCGCGCTTGGGCGTGTCGTCTGCCACGTCGGGGATCTTGCTCGCGGCGCGCTCTGCCATGAACAGGTGGCGCAGCGCCAGCGATTCGGGCGTGAACATCAGCGAGGTGAAGATGCGGCGCTCTTCGGCCATGCCCGCGTCGAACTTCAGCCTGGTGGCGGCCTGCACGGCTTCCACGCATTGCAGCGGCGCGGGATAGTTCTTCGACATGCCGCCGACCATGTTCTTGGCGAACTGGAAGTAGGCGTCGCCCTGCGGGTGCTTGCACGGAAGGTTGCGCACCAGCGGCAGTGCATCGCCGGTCTTGCCGGCCACGCTCTTGGCGAAGGCCACGGCCTCGTCGAACACCGACTCGGGCGATGCGGCCAGCACGTCGAACAGCTTCTGGCCCGGCAGGCTCGCGAGCAGTTCGCTCTTCACGGGCTCGCCGCTCACGATCATGTTCAGTGCGGTTTCCACGCCGAGCACGCGCGGCAGGCGCTGCGTGCCGCCGGCGCCGGGGATCAGGCCCAGCTTGACTTCGGGCAGTGCCACGCTGGTGCCGGGAGCGGCCACGCGGTAGTGGCAACCCAGGGCCAGTTCAAGCCCACCGCCCATGCACACCGAATGGATGGCCGCCACGATCGGCTTGGCCGAGTTCTCGAGCGCGAGGATCACGCTCAGCAGGTTGGGCTCCTGCAGCGCCTTGGGCGTGCCGAACTCCTTGATGTCCGCGCCGCCCGAGAACGCCTTGCCGGCGCCCGTGATGACGATGGCCTTGACGGCGTCGTCGGCATTGGCCTTCGCCAGGCCATCGGTGATGCCGATGCGCGTCGAGAAGCCGAGACCGTTGACCGGAGGGTTGGTCATGGTGATCACGGCGACATCGCCGAGCACTTTGTATTCAGCCGTCATGCTGCGTTCCTTGGTGTGTGAAGAAAAAGAAGAAAAAGCACGAGTGTTCTTTTTCGGGGGATTCTAGGCCTTTGTCGCGACGCAACAATGGCATGCAGTCGCTGTCGAGACAAGGCCCAAGGCTGGACAAGACCTTCCAGGGAACACCGCGGAACCGGCTTCGCCGGGCCGCAGGTGTTGCCCCCTGCAAGGGGGTTGGCGAAGCGACACGCAGTGCGCGAAGCCTGGGGTTTACTTAAACCTCCAGCCACTCCTTGCGCGTGGTCGCATCGGCGCGCAGGCTGTCGGGCGTGCCGTCGAACACGATGCTGCCGTGGCCCATGACCAGCGCGCGGTCCGAGATCTCCATGGCGATCGTCAGCTTCTGCTCGATCAGCAGCACCGAGATGCCCTTGTCCTTCAGCGTGCGCAGGTACTGCCCCACCAGCTCCACGATCTTGGGCGCGAGGCCTTCGGTCGGCTCGTCGATGATGATGAGGTCGGGGTCGCCCATGAGCGTGCGGCACAGCGTGAGCATCTGCTGCTCGCCGCCCGAGAGCACGCCGGCCTCGGTGTGCTGGCGTTCCTTCAGGCGCGGGAACATGCCGTACATGTCCTCGAACGACCAGCGGCTGCCCTTGCCCGAGCCCTTCTGCCCCAGCAGCAGGTTCTGGTGCACCGTGAGCTTCGGGAAGATGTCGCGGTTCTCGGGCACGTAGCCGATGCCGCAGTGCGCGATCTCGTAGGCCTTGCGCCGCAGGATGTCCTGCCCCTTCCAGTGCAGGCCGCCCTCTGCATGCACCAGGCCCATGATGGCCTTGGCGGTGGTCGAGCGGCCCGAGCCGTTGCGGCCCAGCAGCGCGACGATCTCGCCGGGGTTCACGTCGAACGAAACGCCGTGCAGCACGTGGCTCTTGCCGTAGTAAGCGTGGATGTCTTGAAGCTTCAGCATGTTCAGGTCTCCCGTCGGGCCGCCCCAAGGGAGACCTCGCCCCCTCGGGGGGCAGCGAATACACGAAGTGATGAGAGTGGGGGCATCAATGTCCCGCCCCTTGTGCATCCGCGACCGACGAGCCCAGATACGCTTCCTGCACGCGCGCATTGGCGCGCACCGCCGCGGGCGTGTCGAAGGCGATGACCTCGCCGTATACCACCACTGCGATCTTGTCGGCCAGTCCGAACACCACGCCCATGTCGTGCTCCACCGTGAGCAGCGTCTTGCCCACCGTCACGTGCTTGATGAGCGAGATGAAATGCGAGGTCTCGGTCTTGCTCATTCCGGCCGTGGGTTCGTCCAGCAGGATCACGCTGGCGCCGCCGGCAATGGTCACGCCGATTTCCAGCGCGCGCTGCTCGGCGTAGGTAAGGTTCACCGCGTGCACGTCGCGCTTCTTCTCCAGGCCGATCTGCTTGATGAGCTCCTCGGTGCGCTCGTTGGCGTCGTCGAGGTTCGACAGGAAACGCAGGAAGGTGTACTTGTAGCCCAGGCTCCACAGCACGCCGCAGCGCAGGTTCTCGAACACGCTCAGCTTGGGGAAGATGTTCGTGATCTGGAAGCTGCGCGACAGGCCCATGCGGTTGATCTCGTACGGCTTCTTGCCGTCGATGCGCTGGCCATTGAGCAGCACCTCGCCGCTGGTTGGCGTCAGCCGCCCGCTGATCAGGTTGAACAGCGTGCTCTTTCCCGCGCCGTTCGGCCCGATGATGGCGATGCGTTCGCCTGCGTTCACCGCCAGGTCGACGCCGCGGATGATGTCGGTCTTGCCGAAGCTCTTTCGCAGACCCTTGAGTTCGAGTGAATAGGTCATGCCGTCTCCCGCCGCTTGATCTCGGCTTCGATTTCTTCCTGCGCCTGACCCCACACCTTCGCGAAGCGCCTGCGCACCACCTCGAAGATGCCCAGGCCCACCGCCAGCAGCGCCACCGCAACGATCCACGCCGTGGCCGCCGAGGTGTCGAGCTGCAGGCCCGCGAACGGCACCATCGGGCCGAGCGCCGCATTGAGCTGCATGTGATAGATCATCTCGACGATGGCTGCCGCGCCGGCCAGCATGATTGCCGCACCGATGAACAGGCCCACGTACAGCAGGTAGAAGCGCTTGATCTTGCCGAACAGCGCCACGCGCACATTCATCATGATCAGGCTGGCCACACCGCCGGGCGCGAACATCACCATCAGCAGGAACACCAGGCCCACGTACAGCAGCCATGCCTTGCTGAGCTCGGACAGCAGCACCAGCGCGAACACCAGCAGCGCCGCACCGATGATCGGCCCGAAGAAGAACGTGGCGCCGCCCAGGAAGGTGAACAGCAGGTAGCTGCCCGAGCGAAGGCCGTTCAGGCTGTCGGCCGCATTCACGATCTCGAAGTTGATCGCAGCCAGCCCGCCGCCGATGCCGGCGAAGAAGCCGGCGATGATGAAGGCGTAGTAGCGCACGCGCTGTGTGTTGTAGCCGATGAACTCCACGCGCTCCGGGTTGTCGCGCACCGCGTTCAGCATGCGGCCCAGCGGCGTGCCGGTGAAGGCGAACATCAGCCCGGTGCAGATGAAGCAGTACACAGCGATCAGGTAGTACACCTGTTTCTGCGGACCGAAGGTGATGCCCAGCAGCGACGTGCCGTAGACGCGGTTGGTGGTGATGCCGCCCTCGCCGCCGAAGAAGCTCGGAAACATCAGCGCCATGGCCGCGACCAGCTCGCCCAGGCCGAGCGTGATCATCGCGAAGGTGGTGCCCGACTTCTTGGTCGACACGTAGCCGAAGATCACGGCGAAGAACAGGCCGCCCAGCCCGCCCACGAGCGGAATGAGCACCAGCGGCACCGGCAGCTGGCCGGCACTGGCCATGTTCATCGCATGGATCGCGATGAACGAGCCCAGGCCCACGTACACGGCGTGCCCGAAACTGAGCATGCCACCCTGCCCCAGCAGGATGTTGTAGCTCAGGCAGATGATGATCAGGTAGCCGATCTGCGACAGCATCGTGAGCGCCAGGCTGCTGGTGAACAGCATCGGCGCCACGATCAGCAGCAGCGCGAACATCGACCAGATCAGGATGCGCCCGATGTTCAGCGGCTTGAACCGGTAGTACTGGGTCGGCGCCTTGGCCGATGCGTTGGATGTCGTTGTGGTTGCGGTGTTCATGGCATCAGTCCTCCCGCGTACCGAGAAGACCCTTGGGCCTGAAGATGAGGATCAGCACCAGGAACAGGTACGGAAGGATCGGCGCCACCTGCGAGATGGTGAGCTTGAGCAGCTCGTAGCCGAAGGTCTGGTCGGTCACGGCCATGCCCAGCGCCTGCAGGCCGGTGGCCAGCGACTGGTCCATGGCCACCGCGAAGGTCTGCACGACGCCGATGATCAGCGACGCCAGGAAGGCGCCCGCCAGCGAGCCCATGCCGCCGACCACCACCACCACGAAGATGATGGAGCCGACCGAACCGGCCATCGCAGGCTCGGTGACGTAGGTGTTGCCGCCGACCACGCCGGCCAGCCCCGCCAGCGCGGCGCCGCCGCCGAACACCAGCATGAACACGCGCGGCACGTTGTGGCCCAGTGCCTCGACCATGTCGGGGTGCTTCAGCGCCGCCTGGATCACCAGGCCGATGCGCGTGCGCGTGAGCAGCAGCCACACCGACACCAGCATCAGCACCGCCACCAGCATGATGAACGAGCGCGACTTGGGGAACTGCGTCCCGTAGAGCGTGAAGAGCGGGCCCTGCAGCGCCGAAGGCAGGCCGTACGGCACGGTGGAGCGGCCCCACACCAGCTGCACGATCTCGAGGATGAGGTACGACAGCCCGAAGGTCACCAGCAGCTCGGGCACGTGGCCGAACTTGTGGACGCGCCGCAGGCAATAGCGCTCGAAGGCCGCGCCGAGCGCGAACACGAGCAAGGGAGCGATGAAGAGCGCCGGCCAGAAGCCGACGATGTTCGACAGCGTGTAGGCGAAGTAGGCGCCCAGCATGTAGAAGCTGGCGTGCGCGAAGTTGAGCACGCCCATCATGCTGAAGATCAGCGTGAGGCCGGAGCTCAGCATGAACAACAGCAAGCCGTAGCTCACGCCGTTGAGCAGCGAGATGACGAAGAATTCGACGTTCATCGGTCTTTCGTGTCAGTTGAAAAAGAAAAAGGCCCGAGTGTTGAAGTCGGGCCTCGACCAACAAGCGGCGCCGGGCTCAGTCGCGCGCCGTGTCTTGCACAGCACGGACCGACGACACGGCGAGTGCGTCCTCGCGGAACACCTGCGTGCCGGCGATGCCGGCTCGCAGTGTGCGCAGCCTGGGGGCCTGCATCATCCCGGGCGCTTCATCTGGCAACTGGTGGGCGTGCTCGCCACGTAGGCGTCGTAGAACTTCACGGGGGCCAGCGTGTAGCCGGTGTTCTCCGGGCTGTACGGATACTTGGCGCTGGCCTTCTCCCACTTGGTGATGTAGAGGCCCTGCTGCGCCTGGTGGTCGGTCTTGCGCAGCTCGATGTCGCCGTTGAAGCTCTTGAACTTGAGGCCTTCCATCGCGGCGGCCACCTTGACCGGATCGGTCGACTTGGTCTTCACGAAGGCTTCGGTCAGGGCCTGGAACACGGTGTAGACGTCGGTGGTGTAGAGGTCGTCGTTGAACTTCTTCTTGAAGTCTTCCGCGTACTTCTGCATGTCGCCGCCCATGTTGTAGTGGGCGTAGCCGACCTGGTAGACCTTGCCGTCGGACGCTGAGCCCATCGCGGTCGGCGTGCCGGTGGTCACGGCGTAGTAGGTGTAGAACTTGACGTTCAGGCCCGAGTCGTTGGCCGACTTGATGAGCAGCGCGAGGTCGGAACCCCAGTTGCCGGTGATGACCGTGTCGGCGCCCGAGGCCTTGATCTTGGCGATGTAGGGCGCGAAGTCGCGCACCTGGGCCAGCGGATGCAGGTCGTCGCCGACGATCTGCACGTCGGGGCGCTTGGACTTCAGGTTCTCCTTGGCGAACTTGGAGACCTGCTGGCCGTGCGCGTAGTTCTGGTTGAGCAGGTAGACCTTCTTGATGTCCTGCTGGTCCTTCATGTAGGTGGTCAGCGCTTCCATCTTCATCGACGTGTCGGCATCGAAGCGGTACTGCCAGTAGCTGCACTTGCTGTTGGTCAGGTCGGGGTCGACCGCCGCGTAGTTCAGGTACAGCGCTTCCTTGCCAGGGTTGCGCGCGTTGTTCTTCTCGAGCGCATCGATGATGGCGAGCGCCGGGCCGGAGCCGTTGCCCTGCACGATATAGCGCGCGCCCTGGTCGAGGGCCGAGCGCAGCGCGCTGGTGGTTTCCTGCGGGCTGAGCTTGTTGTCGATGCCGATGATCTCGAACTTCACGCCCGCGGCGTTCTTCTTGTTGAACTCCTCGGCGAAGAACTGGAAGGTCTTGAGCTGGTTCGTGCCGACCGCGGCCATCAGGCCCGAGAGCGGATCGAGCCAGGCGATCTTGACGGTTTCACCCTTCTGGGCGAGGGCACCTGTTGCGGTGGCCGCGATGACGGCTGCGGCAGCGATTTTCAGAGCGAACTTCAATCTATATCTCCTGGTCAAACCGAATCAGAACCGAATCAAAACGCTGTACGAGCGTACAAGTGTTTAACTGGCCTCCCCTCAGGGAATGCCCGTAAGCGCGGGCCGCGAGAGGCCGTTTCTATCGCGCAGGCGACACGCCACCGGGCCCGGCTTCTACCCGTCGGTAGGCTGGTGCTACCGGCGGGTAGGAAACCCGGAGGCACCGGCGACGGAATGCGTCAGGGCCGCTTCATCTGGCAGGACGTGGGCGTGCTCGCCACGTACGACTCGTAGTACTTCACAGGCACGTTGGTGTAGCCGGTGTTCTCCGCGTCGTAGGGGTACTTGGCACTGGCCTTTTCCCAGCGGGAGATATAGAGGCCCTGCTGCAGCTGGTGGTCGGTCTTGCGCATCTCGACCTCTCCGTTGAAGCTCTTGATCTTCATGCCTTCCAGCGCCGCAGCCACCTTCACCGGGTCGGTCGACTTGGTCTTGGCGAAGGCCGCGTCCAGCAGCGCGAACACGTGGTAGATGGACGCCTGCGTCAGGTCGTCGTTCATGCGCTTCTTGTAGCCGTTGAGCAGCTGCTGGATCTCGCCGCCCATGTTGTAGTGCGCGTAGGCGACGGTGTAGACCTTGCCGTCGGAGGTGGCACCCATGGCGGTGGGCGTGCCGGCGCCCGGCGCGTAGTAGGTCAGGAACTTGACGTTCAGGCCCGAGTCGTTCGCGGCCTTGATGAGCAGCGACAGGTCGGAGCCCCAGTTGCCGGTGATGACGGTGTCGGCGCCAGAGGCCTTGATCTTGGCGATGTACGGCGAGAAGTCGCGCACCTGCGCGAGCGGGTGCAGGTCTTCGCCGACGACCTGGATGTCGGGGCGCTTGGCCTTCAGGTCTTCCTTGGCGTACTTGGCCACCTGCACGCCGTGGGCGTAGTTCTGGCCGAGCAGGTACACCTTCTTGATGTCGGGCTGATCCTTCATCCAGGTGGTCAGCGCCTCCATCTTCATGGAGGTGTCGGCGTCCACGCGGAAGTGCCAGTAGCTGCACTTGCTGTTGGTCAGGTCGGGGTCGACCGCCGCGTAGTTCATGAACAGCAGTTCCTTGCCGGGGTTGCGCGAGTTGTTCTTCTCGATGGCGTCGATGATCGCCAGCGCCGGGCCCGAGCCGTTGCCCTGCATGATGTAGCGCGCGCCCTGGTCCTGCGCGGAGCGCAGCGCGGCGGTGGTTTCCTGCGGGCTGAGCTTGTTGTCGATGCCGATGATCTCGAACTTCACGCCCGACTGGTTCTTCTTGTTGAACTCTTCAGCGAGGAATTGCGTGGTCTTGAGCTGGTTGGTGCCGACCGCGGCCATGAGGCCCGAAAGCGGGTCGAGCCACGCGACCTTGACGGTCTCGCCCTTCTGGGCGAATGCGGCGGCGGCGCTCACCAACATCGCGCAGGCAGCTACTGACTTGAAGGCAAATTGCATGAAGAGTCTCCAGTTTTTGAATGGCGGAATCGCAGCGTACAAGCGCCCTTTTCTTCACCGCACAGGGATTGCCCGGAAGGACGGCCGCCGGGGCGGCTTTCCTATCGCGTGCGCGACAGTGCGGTGAGCCCGCGGCTTCCGCGCCATCCGCCCGGCACCGCGGTACCGGCCTTGCCGGCCCGCAGGCGTCGTCCCCTGGAAGGGGCGGCGGAGCGACACGAAGTACGCAAAGCCCGAGGGCGCGTTTTCAAGACGTCGGCAGCTTGTAGTCCTTGAGCTGGTCGCGCAGCCGGGTCTTGAGGATCTTTCCTGTTGCACCGAGCGGAATGGCCTCGACGAACACCACGTCGTCGGGGATCTGCCACTTGGCCGTCTTGCCCTCGTAGAACTTCAGAAGCTCCTCGCGCGTGACCTCGGCGCCGGGCTTCTTCGCCACGGCGATGATCGGGCGCTCGTCCCACTTGGGGTGGAACACGCCGATGCATGCGGCCATGGCCACGGCCGGATGCGCGACGGCGATGTTCTCGATGTCGATCGAGCTGATCCATTCGCCGCCGGACTTGATCACGTCCTTGCTGCGGTCGGTGATCTGCAGGTAGCCCTCGGCATCGATGGTGGCCACGTCGCCGGTGGGGAACCAGCCGCGGTTGCGCTCGTCGGGAATGAGCGGATCGCCGCCCTCGCCCTTGAAGTACTCCTTGACGATCCACGGCCCCTTGACCAGCAGGTCGCCGTAGGCCTTGCCGTCCCACGGCAGTTCCTGGCCGTCGCCGTCGACGATCTTCATGTCGACGCCGAAGATCGCGCGGCCCTGCTTCATGCGGATCTGCAGCTGCGCATCGGCCGGCAGCGACAGGTGCTTGTTCTTCAGCGTGCACAGCGTGCCCAGCGGGCTCATCTCGGTCATGCCCCAGGCGTGCAGCACCTCGACGCCGTAGTTGTCCTGGAACGCCTTGATCATGGCCGGCGGGCAGGCCGAGCCGCCGATCACGGTGCGGTTGAGCTTGCTGAACTTCAGCCCGCTGGCCTGCATGTGACCGAGCAGCATCTGCCACACGGTCGGCACGCCGGCCGCGAAAGTCACGCCCTCGGCCTCGATCAGTTCGTACACCGACTTGCCGTCGAGCGCCGGGCCGGGGAACACCACCTTGCAGCCCACCAGCGCCGCCGAATAGGGAATGCCCCAGGCGTTGACGTGGAACATCGGCACCACCGGCAGCACCGAGTCCTGTGCCGACAGGCGCATGACGTCGGGCAGCGCCGCGGCGTACGCGTGCAGCAGCGTGGAGCGGTGGCTGTACAGCGCGGCCTTCGGGTTGCCCGTGGTGCCGCTCGTGTAGCACATGCTCGAGGCCGAGTTCTCGTCGAAGGTGGGCCATTCGTAGTCGGCGGACTGCGAGCCCATCCAGCTTTCATAGCTCACCAGGTTCGGCACGCCGCTGTCCGCGGGCAGCTTGTCGGCATCGCAAAGCGCCACCCACTTGCGGATCGTGGGGCACTTGGCATGCACCGCCTGCACCAGCGGAAGGAACGTGAGGTCGAAGCACAGGATCTGGTCTTCGGCGTGGTTGGCGATCCACGCGATCTGGTCGGGATGCAGGCGCGGGTTGATGGTGTGCAGCACGCGGCCGCTGCCGCTCACGCCGTAGTAGAGCTCGAGGTGCCGATAGCCGTTCCAGGCCAGGGTGGCGATGCGGTCGCTGAACAGCAGCTGCTCGCCGTCCAGCGCGTTGGCCACCTGGCGGGAGCGCGATGCGATGTCGCTCCATGTGCAGCGGTGGATATCGCCTTCGACCCGGCGCGAGACGATCTCGCCGTCGCCGTTGTGGCGCTCGGCGAACTCGATCAGCGACGAGATCAAAAGCGGTTGGTCTTGCATCAAACCCAGCATCTACGGACTCCTAAAAGAAATGACTCATGAAAACTTGCGGACAACGGATTCACGCAAGCTTCGGTCACTTCCACAATGACACAAACCCGCACTGCACGATTGAACGAAGCGGCTCACTCCACGCCGTTTTTCAGCGTGGTGAGGGTGGCGTCGAACAGCAGCTTCGACGGCCAAGGCGCCCAGCTTGCACCAAGTTCGGGCGTATTCGGGTCGCCTTTGCGCAGGAACGCCCCGATGCTTGCCTGGACCGAGGCCGACAGCGCCAGGCGCCCCTTCTCGTTGGCCTTGCCGCCGATGGCGTTCGAGAGCACCGACGGCCCGAAATTGCCGAATACGAACGGCAGGTCGAAGGCGTGCGCGGCGCCGTACACCTCGTTCCACGGATAGGCCTCCTGCGCCCAGTCGAGGCGATAACTCCACAGGTTGGACTGCCGCGTCTTCATGGTGTCGAGCAGGTTGTCCCGATTGGCCTCGAACAGCAACTGGGTGACCAGATGGGTCCTGGCGTCGAATCCCGTGACCGGCGTACCTACCGGCAGGTAGGACGGGTCGATGATGTCGGCCGAAGTCAGCGTCTGGGTCGCCGCGTCGGGGTCGAAGCTCATCATCAGCGTGAGGCGCCGGGCGTCGTCGATCTTCCAGCCGTTCGCTCCGCCGAATGCCGGCAGCAGCGACGCGAAGAGCTTGCCCTCTTCGCGCGTGTTGCCGGCGATCATGGGCACCTTCACGTACTTGTCGGCGGCGATGGCGTCGATCGGGTTCGTGGGAATCACCGTGCCGTCGGGGATCGGGCCGACCGCGGCCAGCTTGGCCGCCAGCACCGTGCTGAGCAGCGCGCCGCCTTCCTTGGAGCGCATGTAGTCGGCGATCTGCGCCGGCGTGCGCCCGGCGATGTAGGTGGCGGCAGCGGCGGCGTCGGCCGCGGTGCCGTCGGCGACGAGCAGCGCCTTCAGGATGCCGTCGCCCTGCGCGAGCGACACCGAGGCCGGGCTGAGCGCGGGTTGCGCGCCGGGCTTTCCGACCAGGTTGCTCGCCATCGAGATGCCGCCGCTCATCTCGATGGCCTTGTGGAACAGGCCCTTGGCCATCGGCGAGGTCATGATCGCCAGCAGGTTGGTGGCGCCGGCCGACTCGCCCGACAGCGTGACGTTGCCAGGGTCGCCACCGAAGGCTTGCGCATTCTTCTGGATGTAGCGCAGCGCCGCCATGTTGTCGAGCAGCGCGAAATTGCCCGAGTCGTCACCGGCCGTGCCGCCCGGACGCAGCTGCGGCACGTTCAGGAAGCCCAGCACGCCGAGCCGGTAGCTGGCGGTGATGACCACCGCATTGGCGGCCTTGGCCAGCTTGGCGCCGTCGTATAGCGGGTCCGCGGTGTAGCCCGACACGTTGCTGCCGCCGTGGATGAAAAGCAGCACCGGCAGGTTCTGCTCGGTGGTCGCAGGACGCCAGACGTTCACGAACAGGCAGTCCTCGCTGCCCAGCGGCTGCTCCAGCGTGGAGACGATGGTGGCGTCGTAGGTGTTGTTGGCGCCCGGTCCGAAGATCCGGCCGATCTGCAGGCAGGCGGCACCGAAGGCCTTGGCTTCGCGGATGCCGCTCCAGGCCTCGGGCTCCTCGGGCGCCCGCCAGCGCAGCGCGCCCACCGGCGGCTTGGCGAAGGGAACGCCCTTCCAGAACCAGGTGCCCGAGTTGGCGCTGTCGTCCACGCCCTCGATCTTGCCGGCGGTGGTCTGCCGCACCATCGGGCCATCGCCCGCGGGCACGGGCGGCGCGGCAGGCGGCGCGGGGGCCGGCGCAGGCGCTCCCGGCAGGAACGAGAAGCCGGACGAGCCGGAAGATCCTCCGCCGCAGGCCGCGAGGGCCGCGAGACCCGCGGCTGCCACAGCGGCCGCGATGGCCCTCGAAACAGCGGTCTTTCTCGCTTCGCGCTGGCCCTGTCGTGTCTCCGTCATCTTCATGTCTTGTCTCCACACCGGGTTAATCGGAATTCCTGGTTCGGCGTGCGACGCCCATACTGCGGGGCGCTCGGCACGAAAAAATTCTAGGAACGGGTGCCGTTTTCACCGCTATCGCAAGCGAGCCAAATCAATGACTTCAGAAGCCTCCATGTCGCGTCATCCGCGCCGGCCGCCGCAGCGCCGCTCGGGCTGCACGCAGAAGCCGGAGCTGCGCACGAGCTCTGCCGCGTGGCTGGAGGGCGTGCTGTCGATGTTCGAGGCCGAGGGGCTGGACGTGCCCACGCTGCTGCGCGATGCCGGCTTCGACCCCGACTCGCTGCACCGGCAGAACACGCGCATCCCGGTCGACGAGATATCTGTGATGTGGCAGCTGGCCGTGGCACGGGCCGGCCGGCCCACGCTCGGACTGCACCGCGACTTCGCCTCCGCCCACAGCAAGCTGGGGACGGTGGGCCACGCCATGGCCTGCAGCCCCGACCTGGGTTCCGCGCTGGCGCGGCTGGCGCGCTACATGGCCGTGATCTCCGACGCCACCGCGTTCTCGCTCGCGCACGACGCGCGCGGCTGCTGGCTGGTGATGGAACACACCGGCGGCAGCCTGCCGATTCCGCGCCAGCGCGTGGAATACGCACTGCTCACCACGCTCGTGCAGTGCCAATGGCTCACGCGGCGCGAGCTGCAGCCCATCGCCATGGAGTTCGTCTACCCCGCGCCGGCCGACGACCGGGCGCACCGCGAGGCCTTCGGCTGCGAGATCCGCTACGACGCGCCGGCCAACCGCATGCTCATCTCGGCCGCCGACCTGACTCTGCCGCTGCCCACGCACCACCCGGTGCTCGGCGAAATGCAGGAGCACCTGCTGGACGACCAGCTCGACCTGCTGGGCCAGACCACGACGAGCACCCTGGTGTGCGCCGAGATCGCGCGGCGCCTTCCGCACGGCGAGCCGCGCCGGCAGGACGTGGCTTCGGGCCTCGGGCTGGCCGAACGCACCTTGCAGCGGCGGCTGCAGGAAGAGTCGGTGTCGTTCCAGGCGCTGCTCGACCGCACCCGTCGCGAGCTGGCGCAGCAGTACCTGGCGGAAGACCGCCACACGCTGACCGACGTCGCGGACATGCTGGGCTTCGTCGACACGAGCAATTTCTTCCGTGCCTGCAAGCGCTGGTTCGGCGTGCCACCGGCGCAATACCGAGCGCGCATCTGGGACGGCGCGGCGCCACTGGCCGCCTGAGCGCCCTTTTCGCTGCGATTCTGCGATTCCGCGGGCCCGATGGCCCGCCAGGCAAGGGGTTACGCGCCCTGCAGGACAATCCGGCCATGACCCTGCTTGCTGAAGACACCGAGGCCGCGGACCTGGGATTGCGCTGGAAACCCGGATTCGCCACCCTCGGACCGGCGTTCCTGACCGAACTGCGGCCGACGCCCCTGCCCGATCCGTACTGGGTGGGCCGCAGCGAAGCCGTGGCGCGGCAGCTCGGCTTGCCGCCCGACTGGCACGCATCGCAAGCCACGCTGGCCGCGCTGACCGGCAGCCTCCGCATCGCGGGCACCCGCCCGTTCTCCACGGTCTACAGCGGCCATCAGTTCGGCGTGTGGGCGGGCCAGCTCGGCGACGGGCGGGCCATCATGATCGGCGAAGCCGACGTCGGCAACGACGCCGGGCTCGAGATGCAACTGAAGGGCGCGGGCCGCACCCCCTATTCGCGCGGCGGCGACGGCCGTGCGGTGCTGCGCTCGAGCATCCGCGAATTTCTTTGCAGCGAGGCGATGCACGGCCTCGGCATCCCGACCACCCGCGCGTTGTGCGTGACCGGCTCCGATGCTCGCGTGCGGCGCGAGGAGCTCGAAAGCGCCGCAGTTGTCACCCGCGTGGCGCCGAGCTTCATCCGATTCGGCCACTTCGAGCATTTCGCGGCCAACCAGCGGGACGACGAACTGCGCGCGCTCGCCGACTACGTCATCGACCGCTATTACCCCGCATGCCGCACCGACGGGCGCTTCGGCGGCAATGCCTACGCCGCGTTCCTCGAGGCCGTGAGCGAGCGCACCGCTACCCTGCTCGCCCAATGGCAGGCCGTGGGCTTCTGCCACGGGGTGATGAACACCGACAACATGAGCATCCTCGGGCTCACCATCGACTACGGGCCGTTCCAGTTCCTCGACGGCTTCGATCCGCGCCACATCTGCAACCACAGCGACACCAGCGGGCGCTACGCCTTCAACCAGCAGCCCAACGTGGCTTACTGGAACCTGTTCTGCCTCGCGCAGGCGCTGCTGCCGCTCATCGGCGACCAGGACCTTGCCGTGTCCGCGCTCGAGTCGTACAAGACCGTGTTTCCGCAGGAGTTCGAAGGCCGCATGCGCGACAAGCTGGGCCTGGCGGATGCGGCCGAAGGCGACCGGCCGCTGGTCGAGGGCGTGCTCAAGTTGCTGGCCGCAGGCAAGGTCGACTACACGATCTTCTGGCGCCGGCTCTCGCACTACATGGCCGACGGCAACGCCGAACCGGTGCGCGACCTGTTCCCGGATCGCGAAGGCTTCGACGCATGGATGCTATCGTTTTCGGAGCGCCATGCGACCGTGGACCTTGGGCAAGCGGCCGATCTGATGCTCAGGTCCAACCCCAAGTTCGTGTTGCGCAACCACCTGGGCCAACAAGCCATCGAGGCAAGTCAGGAAAAGGACCACTCGGGTGTGGCAACCTTGCTGGCCCTGCTCGAAACCCCCTTCGACGAACACCCCGGACACGACGCCTACGCCGGCTTTCCGCCCGACTGGGCCTCCACGATCGAAATCAGCTGTTCCTCATGACCCTGCCCGTACAGAAGACCGACGCCGAATGGAAAGCCCTTCTGGCTGAAAAAGGCGCCGAACCTGCCGCCTTCGAGGTGACGCGCCATGCCGCCACCGAACGCCCTTTCACGGGCAAGTACGAGGCGCACTGGGACGACGGCACCTACCACTGCGTCTGCTGCGGCGCCAAGCTGTTCGACTCCGCGACCAAGTTCGATGCCGGCTGCGGCTGGCCGAGCTTCTCGCAGGAGGCGGTGCCCGGCGCCATCCGGAACATCGTCGACCGCTCGTACGGCATGGTGCGCACCGAGAATGTCTGCGCCGGCTGCGGCGCCCACCTGGGCCACGTGTTCCCCGACGGCCCCACCGAAACCGGCCTGCGCTATTGCATGAACTCGGCTTCGCTCGACTTCCAGAAAAAATGAAACTGATCCTCGACTTCTTTCCGATCCTGCTGTTCTTCGTCGCGTACAAGCTCGGCGACATCTACACCGCCACCGGCGTGCTGATGGCCGCCACCGTGGTGCAGATGGCCATCATCTACGCCACCGAGCGCAAGCTGCAGGCCATGCAGAAGGCCACGCTGGTGCTGATCCTGCTGTTCGGCACGCTCACGCTCGTGCTGCATGACGACCGCTTCATCAAGTGGAAGCCGACCGTGCTGTACGGCGCCATGGCCATCGCGCTGGCAGTGGCGCTCTGGGCGCTGAAGAAGAACTTTCTCAAGATGCTGCTGGGCTCGCAGCTCGAGCTGCCCGATCGCATCTGGGGCCGGCTGAACGTGGCGTGGATCGGCTACTGCCTGTTCATGGCCCTCATCAACGGCTATGTGGCGGCGTACTTCACGACCGAGGCCTGGGTCAACTTCAAGCTCTGGGGCTACGTATTCCCGATCGTCTTCCTGGTGGCGCAGGGCCTGTACATCGCCCCGCACCTTAAGAACGACGACAAGCCCACGGCATGACGGGAGGCACCATGAGCACCACCGCAGAGTTGCCGACCACCGCAGCCCTCGAGGCCGTATTGCGCGAGAAGCTCGCCCCGACCGAGCTCGAAGTGATCGACGAAAGCGCTGCCCATGCGGGCCATTCGGGCGCCAATGCGGCGGGCTACGGCACCCATTTCCGCGTGCGCATCGCCTCCCCCATGTTCGACGGGAATCCCCGCGTGGCGCGGCATCGGCTTGTGTATGATGCCCTCCAGGTTTTTATCGCACAGGGTCTGCACGCCATCGCCATCGAGGTGCTCTGAGTCGTCCAACGCAAGCTCGCACCGCTTTCGACGCGGTTGCAGCGCTCCCCTTTTCCTCCCCTTCCCTGCTTTCTTTCCCGCGCGTTTTCCTACAAGCGCATTTCCTTCCCAGCTCGATATTCATTCCATGAAAAAACAAATCTTGCAGGCCGTCGCGGCCGCAGTGCTGCTCGGTGCCACTTCCACGGCGGCGCTGGCGCAGAACGCAGCCATCGTGAACGGCAAGCCGGTGCCCAAGGCCCGCATGGACGTTCTGGCCCAGCAACTGGCAGCCGCAGGCCGTCCGGTGACGCCTGAAATGCAAAGCCAGCTGCGCGAGGAAATCGTGGCGCGCGAAGTGTTCATGCAGGAAGCGCAGAAGCAGGGTCTCGACGTCAGCGAGGACTACAAGAACCAGCTCGAACTCGCCCGCCAGGCCATCCTGATCCGCGCGCTGTTCGAGAACTACCGCAAGACCAACCCGGTGTCGGACGCCGACGTGAAGGCCGAGTACGACAAGTTCGTGGCGGCCAACGGCGGCAAGGAATACAAGGCCCGCCACATCCTGGTGGAGACCGAAGACCAGGCCAAGAAGATCATGGCCGACCTAAAGAAGGGCGCCAAGTTCGAAGACATCGCCAAGAAGCAGAGCAAGGATCCGGGTTCGGGTGCCAACGGCGGCGACCTCGACTGGGCCAATCCCGCGAGCTTCGTGCCCGAGTTCTCGGAAGCGATGATCAAGCTCAAGAAGGGCGAGACCACCCCCGCGCCCATCAAGACCCAATTCGGCTACCACATCATCCGCGTGGACGACATCCGCCAGGCGCAGCTGCCGAAGATCGAGGAAGTGAAGCCGCAGATCACGCAGCAGCTGCAGCAGCAACGCCTGCAGAAGTACCAGGAAGAACTGCGCGCGAAGGCGAAGGTGGAGTAACTCGTACACCCCCAGGGTTCGCGGTGTTCCGCGAATAGAAAAAGCGACCTTCGGGTCGCTTTTTTCATGGCCGGCCGGTCGCCTGCTTCAGATGGCCCAGGTACCGAAGTTGTCTCCTGGCCCGTCGAAGGCTCCGAAGACCTGCCACGCCTTGTCGGCATCGATGCCCTGCACGGCTTTGCCCAATGCGTCGAGCGTGCCGTGGATCCTGCGCGATGCTCCGAAGTGCGCCGCGTTGAGCGCTTCGAGCTGCGGCAGCAGCACCTGCAGGATCTCAATGCGCGCCGACGAGGCCAGTGCCTCGTCGGCGCGCCACGTGAGCAGCTGCTTGCGGATCAGGTCCTCGATCCGCGCCGCTTCCAGCACATGCCGGCTTTGCGGGTGATCGAGATCGAGCATCGGCCGGTCAGCCCACCCACTTGCGCGCGTTGCGCCAGATCTGCATCCAGGGGCTGAGTTCGCTGCGGTCGCCCGAGGTCCAGCTCATCTGGATGTTGCGGAACACGCGCTCCGGGTGCGGCATGACCGCGGTGAAGCGACCGTCCGGCGTGGTCACCGAGGTCAGGCCGCCGGCGCTGCCGTTCGGGTTGAACGGGTACTGCTCGGTCGGCTGGCCGTGGTTGTCGACGAAGCGCATCGCGCCGATGGCCTTGGCCGCGTCGCCACGATGCTTGAAGTTGGCGTAGCCCTCGCCGTGCGCCACGGCGATCGGCAGGCGGCTGCCGGCCATGCCCGCGAAGAAGATGCTGGGCGACTCCAGCACCTCGACCATCGACAGCCGCGCCTCGAAGCGCTCGCTCTGGTTGGTGGTGAATCGCGGCCAGGCTTCGGCGCCCGGAATGATGTCGGCCAGTTCGGCGAACATCTGGCAGCCGTTGCACACGCCCAGCCCGAAGGTGTCGGCGCGGCCGAAGAAGGTCTTGAACTGCTCGGCCAGCTTCGGGTTGAAGGTGATGCTGCGCGCCCAGCCGATGCCGGCGCCCAGCGTATCGCCATAGCTGAAGCCACCGCAGGCCACCACGCCCTTGAAATCGGCGAGGTCCGCCCTGCCCGACTGCAGGTCGGTCATGTGCACGTCGAAGGCCTCGAAGCCCGCTTCGGTGAAGGCGTAGGCCATCTCGACGTGCGAGTTGACGCCCTGCTCGCGCAGGATCGCGACCTTGGGGCGCGACTGCAGGATGGCCGGTGCCAGAGCCACGGACTGTTGCGCGTTCGGCAGGAACACGTGCATGCCCGGGTCGTTCGGCACGCCCGCTGCGGCGTGCTCGGCGTCGGCGCAGGCCGGGTTGTCGCGCTCGCGGGCGATCTTCCAGCTGACCGAATCCCACACCTGGTGCAGGTCGTGCAGGCTGGCGCTGAACACCGACTTGGCATCGCGCCAGATTTCGACCTTGCCCTTGCCCGCATCCATGGCGGAGCTGGCGGGGCGCGTCTTGCCGACGAAGTGGCTGTGCGTGCTGAGGCCGTGGGCACGCAGCACCTGCATGACGTCGTTGCGCTCGGCGGTGCGCACCTGCAGCACCATGCCGAGTTCTTCGTTGAACAGCGCCTTGAGCGTGAGTTCTTCGCGACGCGCGCTGACCTGCTGCGCCCAGTTCTTGGCGTCGCCGGTCTCCATGCGGCTGTCGGAAATGCCGTCGCCTTCCGTCACGAGCATGTCGACGTTCAGCGCCACGCCCACGTGGCCGGCAAACGCCATTTCGCACGCGGTGGCGAACAGCCCGCCGTCGCTGCGGTCGTGCATGGCCAGGATCTTGCCGTCGGCGCGCAGCGCGTTCACGGCATTGACCAGGGCCACGAGCTGCGCCGGGTCGTCCAGGTCGGGGACCGTGTCGCCGCTCTGGTTGAGCGTCTGCGACAGGATGCTGCCTGCCATGCGGTGCTTGCCCTGGCCCAGGTCGACGAGCACCAGCGTGGTGTCGGCTTCTTCGGCGTCGAGTTGCGGCGTGAGCGTGCCGCGCACGTCGGCCAGCGAGGCGAAGGCGGTCACGATCAGGCTCACGGGCGAGGTGACCCGCTTGGCTTCAGCGCCGTCTTTCCATTGGGTGCGCATGGACAGCGAATCCTTGCCGACCGGAATCGATACGCCCAGTGCCGGGCACAGCTCCAGGCCCACGGCCTTCACCGTCTCGTACAGCGCAGCGTCCTCGCCGGGCTCGCCGCAGGCGGCCATCCAGTTGGCCGACAGCTTCACGCGTGAAAGCTCGATCGGCGCGGCCAGCAGGTTCGTGATCGCCTCGGCCACGGCCATGCGGCCCGAGGCCGGCGCGTCGAGCGCGGCCAGCGGCGTGCGCTCGCCCATGCTCATGGCTTCGCCGGCAAAGCCCTTGTAGTCGGCGAGCGTCACGGCGCAATCGGCCACGGGCACCTGCCACGGGCCGACCATCTGGTCGCGGTGGCTCATGCCCCCCACGGTGCGGTCGCCGATGGTGATGAGGAAGCGCTTGGAGGCCACGGTCGGGTGCGACAGCACGTCGATGGCGGCCTTCTGCAGGTCGACGCCCGTGAGGTCGAGCGGCTTGAAGACGCGTGTCAAGCTCTTCACGTCGCGGTGCATCTTGGGCGGCTTGCCGAGCAGCACGTCCATCGGCATGTCGACGGGCTGCACGTTGGCGCCTTCGTCTGCCACCAGCAGCTGGCGCTCCTCGGTCGCGACGCCCACCACCGAGAACGGGCAGCGCTCGCGCTCGCAGAAGGCCTTGAACTGCTCGAGCGACTCCGGCGCAATGGCCAGCACATAGCGCTCCTGGCTCTCGTTGCACCAGATCTCCTTGGGCGCCATGCCCGACTCTTCGAGCGGCACGGCGCGCAGGTCGAAGCGCGCGCCGCGTCCGGCGTCGTTGGTCAGCTCCGGAAACGCGTTGCTCAGGCCGCCGGCGCCCACGTCGTGGATCGCCAGGATCGGGTTGGCCGCGCCCTGCTGCCAGCAGTGGTTGATGACCTCCTGCGCCCGGCGCTCGATCTCGGGGTTGCCGCGCTGCACCGAGTCGAAGTCGAGTTCGGCCGCGTTGGCGCCGGTCGCCATCGAGCTGGCGGCGCTGCCGCCCATGCCGATGCGCATGCCGGGGCCGCCGAGCTGGATCAGCAGCGAGCCGGCCGGGAACTGGATCTTCTTGGTCTGCGTGGCGTCGATGCTGCCAAGGCCGCCCGCGATCATGATCGGCTTGTGGTAGCCGCGCTGCACGGTGTCGAGGTCGCTCGCCACCGCCTGCTCGTACTCTCGGAAGTAGCCCAGCAGGTTGGGCCGGCCGAATTCGTTGTTGAACGCTGCGCCGCCCAGCGGACCCTCGGTCATGATCTGCAGCGGGCTGGCGATGTGCTCGGGCTTGCCGTAGTGACCATCTTCAGGCCACAGCTTCGACACTGTGAAGCCGGTCAGGCCGGCCTTGGGCCTGGAGCCGCGGCCGGTGGCGCCCTCGTCGCGGATCTCGCCGCCCGCGCCGGTGGAGGCGCCCGGGAACGGGGAAATCGCGGTCGGATGGTTGTGCGTCTCGACCTTCATCAGCACGTGGCTCAGCGCGCTGTCTTTCTGATAGCTCTGAGAACCCGCGGCCGGAATGAACCGTTCGATGGTCGCGCCCTCCATCACCGAGGCGTTGTCCGCATAGGCGATGACGGTGTGCTGCGGGTTCTGCTTCTCGGTGTGCCGGATCATCGAGAAGAGGCTCTGGGGCTGGGCCTTGCCGTCGATGGTGAACTGGGCGTTGAAGATCTTGTGGCGGCAGTGCTCGCTGTTGGCCTGCGCGAACATCATCAGTTCGACGTCGCTGGGATTGCGGCCCAGGCGGGTGAAGGCATCGACGAGGTAGTCGATCTCGTCCTCGGCCAGCGCCAGGCCGAAGCCGGTGTTGGCCGCGACCAGCGCGGCGCGGCCGCCGGCCTGCACATCGACCTGCGCCATGGGCTGGGCCGGCAGTTCGCTGAACAGGCTGGCCGCCTGCTCGACGGTGGCCAGCACCGATTCGGTCATGCGGTCATGCAGCGGGCCGGCCGCGGCGGCCAACTGGTCGCCCTCGAGCACGGGCGCCTTGCCGATCAGCGGGGCCTTGAGTTTCAGGTGGTACTGGGTGACGCGTTCGACCCGGCGCAGCGCCAGGCCGCAGTTGTGGGCGATGTCGGTGGCCTTGGAGGCCCAGGGCGACACGGTGCCCAGGCGGGGTGTCACGACCACCGAGGTGGTCGATCTGGCCGGCGACTCGAAGGGCTCGCCATAGGTCAGCAGTGCCGCGAAGCGCTCGCGCTCGGCGGTGCCGAGGGCGGCCTCGGTCACCACGAGGTGGACGAAGCGGGCCGAAATGCCCTCGATGCGCGGCTCGATGGCCTGCAGCTTCGGCAGAAGCTGGCGTGCGCGGAAATCGCTGAGTGCGCTGCCGCCCTCGAACATGGTTACGACAGGAAGGGCTTGAGGTGCGGGCTGCGTCACGGTCGGTGGGGCCTCGGGGGCGCGTTGGAAATCAAGGAATCGAGGCGGATGGCCGCTGACTGGGGCCATCCGCGTTAACCCGCAATTTTAGGCCAACCCCGGGCCGCCCTGCGCTGGCCACCTCATTGGAGGGCAGCGGGGACACGAAGTGGCCCGCGTCGGGGGCAGGTTCACCTGCTGGATGGGATAATTCCGGCATGAGCATTAACTACAAAGACGCTGCGGGCATCGAAGCCATGCGGGTCGCCTGCCGCCTTGCCTCCGAGGTGCTGGATTACCTCACGCCCCTCATCAAGCCCGGCATCACGACCAACGACGTCGACCGGCTCGCCGCCGAATACATGGTCAAGCAGGGCACCACCTCCGCCACGTTGGGCTACATGGGCGCGAGCAGCGTCCCCTTCCCCAAATCGCTCTGCACCTCGGTCAACCACGTGGTCTGCCACGGCATTCCCAATGACAAGCCCCTGAAGAAGGGCGACATCATGAACGTCGACGTGACCGTCATCAAGGACGGCTGGTTCGGCGACAACAGCCGCATGTACGTGATCGGCGACGCCTCCATCGCCGCCAAGCGCCTGTGCAACCTCACCTTCGAGGCCATGTGGCACGGCATCATGCAGGTGCGCCCCGGCGGCCACCTGGGCGACGTGGGCCATGCGATCCAGAAGTTCGCCGAAGGCCAGGGCTTCTCGGTGGTGCGCGAGTTCTGCGGCCACGGCGTGGGCCAGCGCTTCCACGAGGAACCCCAGGTCCTGCACTACGGCCGCCCGGGCACGATGGAAGAGCTCAAGCCCGGCATGATCTTCACCATCGAGCCGATGATCAATGCCGGCAAGCGCGACGTGAAGGAAGACTTCAAGGGCGGCCAGTACGACGGCTGGACCATCGTCACGCGCGACCATTCGCTGTCGGCCCAGTGGGAACACACCGTGCTGGTCACCGAGACCGGCTACGAAGTGCTGACCCTGTCCGAAGGCAGCCCGCCGCTGCCCTCCTTCGTCACCTCCACCAAGACCTGACGCGCCCGCGCGTTCCCCGCACGTGATCGAAGCAGCCAAGATCGACGTGGCGACGCTGCGCGAAGCCTATCGCGCCAGGAAGCTCGCCCTTTTCGACACCCTGCGCTTTGCACGCGCACCGACGCGCAGCGTGCACACCGTGCTGCGTCAGCTCTCGGCACTGGCCGACGAGACGCTTGCCTCCCTGTGGCAGGACGCCGGCTTCGGCGACGCGCTTTCGCTGGTCGCCGTGGGCGGCTACGGGCGCGGGGAACTGTTTCCGTATTCGGACGTCGACGTGCTGCTGCTGCTGCCGCCCGAAGGCCATGAGAACGCCATCGAGCCAGCCCGCATCGAGGCCTTCATCGGCCACTGCTGGGATGCGGGCCTCGAAATCGGCTCCAGTGTCCGTACGCTCGAGGAGTGCCTGGCCGAAGCCGAAAAGGACGTCACCGTCCAGACCTCGCTGCTCGAGGCGCGGCTGATCACCGGCGACAAGAAGCTTTTCACCGCCTTTCGCCGCCGCTTCGCCCGTGCCATCGATCCGCAGGCGTTCTTCGTGGCCAAGTCACAGGAGATGCGGCATCGCCACCAGAAGTTCGACAACACCCCCTACGCGCTGGAACCCAACTGCAAGGAATCGCCGGGCGGCCTGCGCGACCTGCAGACCATCCTCTGGATGACCAAGGCCGCCGGCTTCGGCAGCCGCTGGGACGACCTCGCCAAGAATGGCCTGGCAACCTCCTTCGAGGCCCAGCAGATCAAGCGCAACGAGGCCCTGCTCTCGCTCATCCGCGCCCGTCTGCACGTGATCGCCAACCGCCGCGAAGACCGGCTGGTGTTCGACCTGCAGACCGCGGTAGCCGCGAGCTTCGGCTACGAGGGCGAATCGCAGCGCAAGTCGAGCGAGGCGCTCATGCGCCGCTACTACTGGGCCGCCAAGGCGGTGTCGCAGCTCAACCAGATCCTGCTGCTGAACATTTCCGAGCGGCTGCAGCCCAGCGACGAGCAGCACACGCCGATCAACGAGCGCTTCTACGAGCGCGCCGGCCTGATCGAGATCGCCAGCGACGACCTCTACGAGCGCGAGCCGCATGCGGTGCTCGAGACCTTCCTGCTGTACCAGAAGACCATCGGCGTGAAGGGCCTGTCGGCGCGCACCCTGCGGGCGCTCTACAACGCGCGCCACGTCATGGACAGCAAGTTCCGCAACGATCCGGCCAACCATGAGACCTTCATGCGGATCCTGCTGCAGCCCTACGGCATCACGCACGCTTTCCGGCTGATGAACCAGACCTCGGTGCTCGGACGCTACCTGCGCGTGTTCCGCAGCATCGTGGGGCAGATGCAGCACGACCTGTTCCATGTCTACACGGTCGACCAGCACATCCTGATGGTGCTGCGCAACGTGCGGCGCTTCTTCATCGCCGAGCATGCGCACGAGTACCCGTTCTGCTCGCAGCTCGCCGCCGGCTGGGACAAGCCCTGGATCCTGTATGTGGCCGCGCTCTTCCACGACATCGCCAAGGGCCGCGGCGGCGACCATTCCACGCTGGGCGCGCGCGATGTGCAGCGCTTCTGCAAGCAGCACGGCATCGCCCGCGAGGACGCCAGGCTCATCGAATTCCTTGTGGCCGAGCACCTCGTGATGAGCCAGGTCGCCCAGAAGCAGGACCTGAGCGACCCCGAGGTCATCGGCGCGTTCGCCAAGCGCGTGGGCAACGAGCGCTACCTGACGGCGCTGTACCTGCTGACGATCGCCGACATCCGGGGCACCTCGCCGCGCGTGTGGAACGCCTGGAAAGGCAAGCTGCTCGAAGACCTCTACCGCTACACGCTGCGCGCGCTGGGCGGCCGCATGCCCGACCCGGATGCCGAAGTCGAGGCACGCAAGCGCGAGGCGCTGGTGCAGCTCGCGCTGCACGCCCAGCGCTTCGAGGCGCACAAGGCGCTGTGGGACACGCTCGACGTGGGCTACTTCATGCGCCACGACGCCACCGAGATCGCCTGGCACGCCAAGCAGCTCTCGCGGTTCGTGCCGCCGAAGAACGTGCAGGTCGATCCGAAGGCGCCACCCATCGTGCGTGCGCACCTGTCGCCAGTGGGCGAAGGCCTGCAGGTGGTGGTGTACACGCCCGACCAGCCCGACCTGTTCGCGCGCATCTGCGGATATTTCGACCAGGCGTCCTTCAGCATCCTGGACGCCAAGGTGCACACCACGAGCAACGGCTACGCGCTCGACACCTTCCAGGTGGTGACGACTTTCCTGCCGGACCACTACCGCGACCTGATCAGCATGGTCGAGCAGGGCCTGGCGCAGACACTCACCGAGGCCGGCGCCCTGCCCTCGCCCAGCATGGGCCGGGTCTCGCGCCGGGTGCGCAGCTTTCCGATCAAGCCGCGCATCAGCCTGCTTCCAGACGACAAGGCACAGCGCTGGCTGCTCAATATCTCGGCGAGCGACCGCGCCGGCCTGCTGTATTCGGTGGCCCGGGTGCTGGCACGCCATCACTTGAACCTGCAGCTCGCCAAGGTCACGACGCTGGGCGAGCGGGTCGAAGACACCTTCCTGATCAGCGGCCCCGAGCTACAGGGCCAGAAGACGCAGCTCGCGATCGAGACCGAACTGATGGAAGCGCTTGCGTCCTGACCGTCCGGTCAACCCGCAGATTCCCGAGCAGCACAACAGGTCATGCGGACTCCGGCGAAGCGAAAGCCGGTGCGAACGGTCCATCACCGTCAAAATGTCGGTCATGGAATCTTTGATCGAACAACTTTCCGACTCGGTGTCTTCCGCCAAGACACTCGAAGACCTCGCACGGCCGATGCTCGAAATGCTCGAGACCGTGACCGGGCTGGAGTCGACCTACCTCACCACCATCGACCTCGACAAGGGGGAGCAGCACATTCTCTTCGCCCGCAACGTGCGGCAGCTGACCATTCCCGAGGGCCTCTCGGTGCCGTGGGCCGACACCCTGTGCAAGCGCGCCATGGAAGAAGGCCGCACCTACACCGCCGACGTGGCCGGTTGCTGGGGCGACTCCGATGCCGCCCGCCAGCTCGGCATCCAGACTTATGTGAGCACCCCGGTCAGGACCGAGGGCAGCGGCCTGTTCGGCACCCTGTGTGCCGCCAGTGCGACGCAGCAGCCGCTTGCCCCTCATGCGGAGCCGGTGCTCCAGCTGTTCGCGCGGCTGATCGGCCAGCAGGTCGAGCGCGAACTGCTTTTCATGAAGCTCGAAAAGGCCCACGCCGAGCTGGCCGCCGTTGCCGCGACCGACGCGCTCACCGGCCTGCCGAACCGCCGCACGCTCATCGAGAACCTGCGCCGCCTGCTGGCCCAGGGCGAGCGCGACGGCCGCAGCGTGCTGGTCGGCTTCATCGACATGGACGGCTTCAAGAAGATCAACGACACCCATGGCCACGACATCGGCGACGAGTTCCTGTCGGCCATGGCCGGTCGGCTCTCTGCATCACTGCGCTCCGCCGACATGCTGGCGCGCTTCGGCGGCGACGAATTCGTGGTGGTCGGCGCAGGTCCGGCATTCGACGAATCGCCGCGCACCGCGGCACGGGCCCTGGCCGACCGCCTGGGCGAAAGCACCATCGGGGAGCTGCGGCTCAACCGCACGGCCTTCGAATACGGCGGCGCCAGCGTGGGCGTGGTGGCGGTCGATCCACGCACCACTTCGGCCGAGGAGGCGCTGCGGCTTGCCGACGATGCGATGTATGTCGTCAAGCGCAGCCGCCGCGCCGTCGCCAATGACAGGGAAACGTCGTCCACCTGAATGAACAACCGGCTGGCACGCCTCGAGAACGCCCTGGGCTCGCTCAAGGCGCGCATCACGATGGGAGGGATCATGGCGCTGGTGCTCGGCATCGGCGTGATCACCACCATCCTCGTGGGACGCACCGAGCACGACCTGCTGCAGGGCCAGCGCCAGCGCGAGATGAGCGAGGCGGTGCGCACCGCAAGCCTGCTGGGCCACAACGTGGTGCAGTTGCAGCGCGTGCTGCAGTCGGTGGCCGAGATCCTCGACGAGCCGACCCTGCACGACGACGCGCAGCTGAAGGAATTCATGCGCACCAAGCCGGTCCTGCGCAATTTCTTCGCCAATGTCTACGTGGCCACGCCGGACGGCGACGTCCATGTGATGGTCGACGAGAACGGGGTGTACCGCCCTTCGCTGAACATCCGCGAGCGCGGCTACTTCGGCCGGATGTTGACCGAGGGCCGGCCGCTGGTCTCGGAACCATTGCGCGGCTCGCTCACCGGCGACCCGATCATTGCCTTCGCGCAGCCGGCGCGCAACGCCGGGGGCGTCTTCGCACTGGTCGCCGGCACGCTGCGCCTGTCCAGCCGCGACCTGCTCGACGGCCTGGCCGATGCGCAGGAAACCGACGCGGGCGCGCTCGTCGTCGTCACGGACAGCCAGGGCCGGGTGCTGGCGCATCCCGATCGCAAGCGGCTGATGCAGTCGATCACGGACGAGCCGCGGCTGGCGCAGGCTTTCAAGTCGTGGC
The DNA here is from genome assembly GCF_902712855.1 of Variovorax paradoxus. NCBI lineage: Bacteria > Pseudomonadati > Pseudomonadota > Betaproteobacteria > Burkholderiales > Comamonadaceae > Variovorax > Variovorax paradoxus. The sequence goes on along the minus strand of NZ_LR743507.1, from coordinate 3,241,556 downwards.
AGGCCGCTGGCAGCCCGATCGAGCCTCTGGGGCTGCCCCTGGCGCAGCCACGCGAGATCACCAGCGTGGCCGGCGTGCCCGGACCCGACTGGCTGGTGTGGCGCGCGCGCTCCGAGACCGAGGTGCTGGCCCCCGTGAAGGCGGCCCGCGAACAGGCGATGGCCTGGGCCGCGAGCCTGGTCGCGCTGGTGTCTGCCGGCATGTTCCTCACCCTGTGGTGGCTGCTGCAGCCGCTGATGCTGCTGGAGCGCCGCGCGCACCACATGTTCGACGGTGCCATGCGCCCGGAGGACGGCTGGCCCAAGGCCGACGGCGAGATCGGCCACCTCGGCAAGGTGCTGCGCGACGTGGGCATCCAGCGCGCCGAACTCGAGCGGCTGAACAGCGAGATCATCAGCAAGCTGCGCTCGGTGATGCGCGCCGCGCCGATCGGCATCGCCTTCATCCGCAACGGCCGCTTCGAGCTGGTGAGCGACGAGCTGTGCCGCCTGCTCTCCTACGAGGACAAGGAGCTGCTGGGCCAGCCGGTCGACCTGATCGTCGTGCCCCCCGAAGACGACCAGCCGGCGCTGGCCGCGCTCGAGAAGGAGGCCTTTGCCCGCAGCAACTCGTACGTCGGCGAAGCCCGCATGCAGCGTGGCGACGGCAGCCGGTTCTGGGCCCGGCTGCGCAGCCGGCCGGTCGATCCGGAGCACACCGATTTCGGCTCGATCTGGACGATTCTCAACATCGAGGAACAGCGCAACGCGCGCAAGGCGCTCGAATGGTCGGCAGCGCACGACGGCCTGACCGGACTGGCCAATCGCCTGCGCTTTGACCAGCAGGCGCAGCGTCTGATCGACGCCCGGCCGGCGTCGCTGCCGGCGGCCATGGTGTTCATCGACCTGGATCACTTCAAGGAAGTGAACGACACCGGCGGCCATCTCTCGGGCGACGCGATGCTGCGCGCCGCAGCGGCGGCCATCATGTCGCGGGTGCGGTCGGGCGACCTCGCCGCGCGCATCGGCGGCGACGAATTCGCGCTGCTGCTCGAGCAGTGCTCGCACGAGGCGGCCGTGCGCGTGGCCGAGGACATCGTGGCGTCGATCTCGGCCATCGCGCTGCCATGGCTGTCCGGCAGCCTGCATGTCGGCGCCAGCATCGGCGTAGCCAGCCTGACGCCCGAGATCGGCACGGTCGACGACTGGATCTCGGCCGCCGACGCGGCCTGCTATGCCGCCAAGGCGGCAGGCCGCGGCACGGTACGCGCCGGCCTTGCGCCGAGGGAGCCCCGGGCGCCGTCGGTCGTGCGTCCGGGCAGCACCTCGCCGACATCCGGCGTGGCCGCTGCGCCGGACCTCACCGAAGACTGAGTCGCTTCAAGAAAACGAATCCGGCGGCAAATCGACGCCGTATGGAGGGGTAATCCGGATGAGAATCCGGTTGTGTAATTCGTCACAAAAAGCGCGGGAATAAGGTCGTTCCGTCCCCGAATTCAGACAGTCGGTAATCCAAAAGTGCGCCATTTAGTTCACATTTGTTGTCAATAGGTAATCCATCCAAGAGAATCGTTCGACATGGACACAGGCGCGACGTTTATTCAGTACTACGAGAGAAATTCCTGCAGTGCGCAATGGCTGGAATTCAACCGCGGCATGGCTGCAGAGTTGAGTGCCGGATTGCCGCCTGAGGACCTGAAGCAGCTGTTCTTCCGCATCGGCCAGCGTGTCGCGCATGCCCTTCCGATCCCGCCCTGCCAGACGCTCGGCGACCTGCAGGACCAGTTCAATGCCCGCTGGGACGGCATCGACTGGGGCTTCACCGTTCTGAACGAAGACGCCGACGGCGTCGCCATCACCCACGCCTGCAGCCCGATCGCCGTGGCCTTCGGGCCTGAAACCACGAACTGGAGCATCGGCTTCTTCGAAGGTGTCTACCAAGCCTGGTTCGACGCGCAGCGCATGCCGCCCAGGCTGCGCGTGCAGGCACTGCAACCCGATGTCCAAGCCGGTCCGCGCATCGACCTGCGGCTGGCGAGGGTCGACGCATGAGTGCCGACGAACACACGCCCGAGGACATCGCCGGCCTGTTCGGCAAGTTCGGCGGCGACGCCCATGGCTACAGGGAATTCGCACCGCCCGAGGCCGATGCCGAGGTGCCGCGCGTGTGGCCGCTGCTGTCGGGCGAAAAGATCGCTCATCCGCCGGTGGCCCCGGTGCAGGCGCCGCCGCCTGCGCCCGCGCCGGCCCCCGTCTTTGCGCCTGCCCCGCCGCCCGCGCCTGTTTACGCTCCGGCACCGGCTCCGGCTCCTGCGCCGTTCTTCACGCCCGCTGCCGCGCCGCAAGCGCGCATCGACCCGGTGTTGCGTGCTCCGGCCCCCGCCGCGTTCGCGCCGGCGCCCGTATTCGCACCGCCCCCCGCACCGGTGCTCGCGCCGGCGGTGCCCCTCGGTGCACCGGCGTCCTCCGACAGCGCCGCCGTCCCGCCGACCCCGCTCGAGCAGTTGTTCGAGCGCCTGGCTTCGCCGCACAAGCCGGCCGCGGCACCGGGGCCGATGTCGCGCTGGCGAAGGCCGACGTGACGATGGTCGTCATCCCCGTCATTTCCGCCAAGGGCGGTGTAGGCAAGACAACGATCGCCGCCAATCTCTGCACCGCGCTGGCCCAGCGCGGCCGGCAGGTGCTGGCGATCGACCTCGATCCGCAGAATGCGCTGCGCTTTCACATCGCCAACGAGCCGCAGGCCTGCGACAGCGGCCTGGTCGAGGCCGCGACCGGGCTGATGCCGTGGGCGCGCGCGATCCGCCAGGCGCACGGCGGCGTGATGCTGCTGCCCTTCGGCGACGTCGACGACGAGCGCCAGATCGTGTTCGAGCAGCAGCTGGCCCGCCACCCCGGCTGGCTGGCCGAGACGCTGGCGCGCTTCGGGCTGCCGGACGGCACGCTGGTGGTGCTCGACACACCGCCCGGCCCCACCGTCTACCTGCAGCAGGCGCTGCGCGCCGCCAATTTCAGCGTGGTCACGGTGCTGGCCGATGCCGGCTCCTTCGCCACGCTGCCGATCGTCGAGCGCATGCTCGACAAGTACGCCCGCGTGCGCCCCGACTACCTCGGCACCGGCTACGTGGTGAACCAGGTCGATCCGGGCAAGCGGCTCAACCACGACGTCTTCGAGATGCTGCGCCAGAAGCTGCGCCCCGAACTGCTCGGCGTGCTGCACCTGGACCAGTCGGTGCCCGAGGCGCTCGCCTCGGCCGTGCCGGTGCACCGCTACGCACCGATGAGCCAGGCCACGCAGGACGTCGCGTCCTGCTCCGAACGCCTGCTCGAACGCATCGACGCCGCCCGCCAGGCGGCCACCTTCCCCTCCCTGCGGACCATGGAACCGAACCGATGAAAAGCGCCCAGTCCGCCCCGTTGCAGCAGCCCGCACCCAAACCCGCTCCGGCGATCCTGCGGCTGCTGCCGGTGCGCATCCTGGGCTGGGTCGTGGCGCTCACGATGCTGCCCGCGCTGATCATCGCGCCCATGACCTTCGAGCAGCAGATCGTGCTGTCGGTGGGCATCTTCCTGGCCGCGCTGGTCACCAACCGCTTTCGCGGGCGCTTCGCCAGCCTGGTGCTGATCTTCCTGTCGGTCGTCGTGTCGTCGCGCTATACGTACTGGCGTGTGACCGAGACCATGTTCATGGACAACCCGGTCGACCTGGTGCTGGGCATCGGCCTGCTGATGGCCGAGCTGTATGCCTTCGTGGTGCTGCTGCTGGGCTATATCCAGACCGCCTGGCCGCTGGAGCGCAAGCCGGTGCCGCTGCCGGAAGACCCGGCCGAGTGGCCGACCATCGACCTGTTCATCCCGACCTACAACGAAGCGCTGTCGGTGGTGCGCTCCACCGTGCTGGCCGCGCAGTCGATCGACTGGCCGCGCGACAAGATCAAGATCTTCGTGCTCGACGACGGCCGCCGCGAAGAGTTCCGCGTGTTCTGCGAAGAGGTCGGCGTGACGCACGTCACCCGCGACAACAACCGCCACGCCAAGGCCGGCAACATCAACGCGGCGCTCAAGAACACCACCGGCGAATTCGTCGCGATCTTCGATTGCGACCACATCCCGACGCGCTCGTTCATGCAGATCGCCATGGGCTGGTTCGGGCGCGACCCCAAGCTGGGCATGGTCCAGCTGCCTCACTATTTCTTCTCGGCCGACCCGTTCGAGCGCAACCTCGACACCTTCGGCACGGTGCCCAACGAAGGCGAACTGTTTTACGGGCTGATCCAGGACGGCAACGACCTCTGGAACGCCACATTCTTCTGCGGCTCCTGCGCGGTGCTGCGCCGGACCATCGTGGAAGAAGTGGGCGGCATCGCGGTCGAAACCGTGACCGAGGACGCCCACACCGCACTCAAGATGCACCGCCTCGGCTACAGCACCGCCTACCTGGCGCTGCCGCAGGCCGCCGGCCTGGCCACCGAAAGTCTCTCCGGCCACGTGGGCCAGCGGATTCGCTGGGCGCGCGGCATGGCGCAGATCTTCCGCATCGACAACCCGCTGTTCGGGCGCGGGCTGCACTGGGCCCAGCGCCTGTGCTACGTGAACGCGATGCTTCACTTCCTGTATGGGTTGCCGCGACTCATCTACCTGACGGCGCCGCTGGCCTACCTGTATTTCGGCGCGAGCGTGATCCACGCGTCGGCGTCGATGATCTTCGCGTTCGCGCTGCCGCACATCCTGCACGCCAACCTGACCAACAGCCGCATCCAGGGCCGCTTCAGGTACCTGCTGTGGAACGAGGTCTACGAGGCGGTGCTGGCCTGGTACATCTTCCGCCCGACGCTGGTGGCGCTCATCAACCCCAAGCTCGGCAGCTTCAACGTGACGGCCAAGGGCGGCCTGATCCAGCAGGAGTACTTCGACAGCACCATCGCCAAGGCAAGCTTGGTGCTGCTGGCGCTCAATTTCCTGGGCGTGTGCCTGGGCGTGTGGCGCCTGACCTGGGTCGACCCGCAGAACATCGCGACCGTCTGGCTGAACCTGGCCTGGACCATCTACAACCTGATGATCCTGGGCGCCTGCGTGGCGGCGGCCAACGAATCGCGCCAGCTGCGCGGCTCGCACCGCGTCGAACTGAGCCTGCCGGCCACGCTGTATTTCGCCGACGGCCGCTCGCTGCGCTGCAACACCTTCGACTTCTCCAGCGGCGGCCTGGGCGTGGAACTGCCACAGGACATGAAGCTCGACCTCGAGACGCCGGTCGAGGTGGCCCTGTACCGCAACGACCAGGAATCGCGCTTCGCCTCCACCGTGCGCTTCAGCAGCGGCAAGCGCATGGGCCTGCGCTTCGCGCCGATGAGCTTCGCGCAGGAGCGCGCACTGGTGCAATGCACGACCGCGCGCGCCGACATCTGGGCGGCGCGCTGGGGCAACCATCCGCGCGTGCCGATCCACCGCGTGCTCGGCCACATCATCAGCATCAGCGGCACCGGCTTCCGAGACATGTTCAGCCATTACTACCGTGCGGCCGCCTCGCGGCTGCGTCCCGTCAAAGCGAAGGAATCCACGTGACGACCACCCTGCGCACGCACCGCCGCGTCGTGCCCCCTGCCCGCGTGGCGTCGCCCTCGCTCCTGCCTTGCGCCGCCACCGGCGCCGTGATGCTTGCGGTGGCGATGGCCGCCATGTCCGCCGGTAGTGCGTCGGCCCAGCCGCGTCCGCTGGCACCGCCGCCTTCGACCAGCGCCCAGCCGGCGGTCGGCCCCGTGGCCGCGCCCGCCGCAGCGCCCGCCACGCCTGCCGTACCCACCGCCCCGATGATCGCCCTGACGCCGGCCGCAGCCGCGGCGGCATCGGCTGCCGCAGGCGGTGCCGGCGGCGCGGTGCGCGAGCTCAACCTCACGCAACTGGGCATCGACTACGCGGTGCAGCTGCGCGGCATCAGCGGCACCGTCGGCATTCCGTTCAACGTGCGTGCCGACGAGCTGGTCACGGCCGCTTCGTTCAAGCTGAACTACGCCTACTCGCCCTCGCTGATTCCCGAGCTGTCGCACCTGAAGGTCACGGTCAACGACGTGCTGGTGGCCACGCTGCCGGTGAACCGTGCCGAAGCGGGCCGCCCGCAGACGGCCGACATCCCGATCGACCGGCGCCTGATCACCGAGTTCAACCGCATCAACGTCGAGCTCATCGGCCACTACACGCGCGAGTGCGAAGACCCTGCGCACACCAGCCTGTGGGCGCGCATCGATGCCTCCAGCTCACTGAAGCTGACGGTGGCGCCGCTGAAGCTCGCGAACGACCTGGCGGCGTTGCCGCAGCCGTTCTTCGACCGCCGCGACGTGCGGCGCGCGCGCATTCCCTTCGTCTTCGGTGCCGCCGCATCGGGCCCCGTGCTCGAGGCGGCAGGCGTGGTGTCGTCGTGGTTCGGCGCCATGGCCGACTACCGCGGCGCGACCTTCCCGGTGTCCAGCGGCGACCTGCCCTCGGGCCATGCGGTGGTGTTCGTCACGCCCGAGTCGGTCGTTCCGGGCCTCACGCTGCCGGCCATCCAGGGCCCTGCCCTCGCCGTGGTCGACAACCCGCGCGACCCGACCGGCAAGCTGCTGCTGGTGATGGGCCGCACGCCGGCCGACCTGCGCACCGCAGCCGGCGCGCTCGCGCTCAACAGCAAGGCTTTCTCCGGCGCCTCGGCGGCGGTCACCGCGTTCCAGGAACCGCCGGCCCGCAAGCCGTACGACGCCCCGCGCTGGGTGCCGAGCGACCGCGCGCTCCAGCTCGGCGAGCTGACCTCGGCCGCCGACCTGTCCGTGACGGGCTACAACCCCGACGTGGTGCGCGTCAACCTGCAACTGCCGCCCGACCTCTTCACCTGGCGCAGCCGCGGCATTCCGCTGGACCTGCAATACCGCTACACGCCGCGCGTGCGGCCCGACCAGTCGACGCTGAATGTCAACGTCAACGACAACTTCGTGGGCGGCCTGCCCCTGCGCTCGGCCAACCCGGCCGGCGACAAGTGGTGGAACCCGCTGGCCGTCAAGCTGATGCCCGACGGCACGCTGGCCGAGCACAAGGAAGTGATCCTGCCGCCGCTGGCCATGGGCCCGCGCAGCCAGCTGCGCCTGCACTACTACTTCGAGCCGGTGGGCGGACGCTGCGTGCCGCAGCTGGACAACGTGCGCGGCTCGATCGACCCGACCTCCAAGATCGACGTGTCGGGTTTCCCGCACTACATCGCGATGCCCGAGCTCGCGGCCTACGCCAACGGCGGCTTCCCGTTCTCGCGCATGGCCGACCTGTCGGACACTGCCGTGATCCTGCCGGAGCAGCCCAGCAACGCCGACACCGAGACCTTCCTGGGCCTGCTCGGCCAGATCGGCCGCTCCACCGGCTACCCCGCGCTGCGCGTGAAGGTGGGCCGCTCGGGCGAGGCCACGCAGTTCGCCGACAAGGACCTGCTGGTCATCGGCAACCTGCAGAGCCAGCCGCTGTTCACGCAGTGGGCGGACAAGATGCCGCTCAAGCGCAACGGCAACGCGCCCGAGCTCAAGCTCAACAGCTGGATCGACAACGCGATCGACTTCGTGATCGGCGCGCGCACGCGCCAGGACCTTCCGGGCTCGATGCAGATCGCGGTGAGCGACGACGGCCGGGACGCGGTGCTCGCCGGCTTCGAGTCGCCGCTGCGCAGCGGCCGCAGCGTGGTCGCCGCCATCACCAACCCCGACACGAAAGACGCGCTGCTCAACGCGCTCATGACGCCCGACCTGCTCAAGAGCGTGCAGGGCAGCATGACGATCGTGCGTGACACACAAGTCAACAGCGTGCTGGGCGGCGACACGTACTATGTCGGACGCCTGCCCCCTATCGCCTGGGTGCAGTGGAACCTCTCGCGCAGCCCGCTGATGCTGGCCGGACTGGTGATCGTGCTGGCGCTGCTGGGTGCGGCCGTTTCGTATGCCGGACTGCAGCTGCGTGCACGCCGCCGCCTGTCGGTGAAGGCCAAGGGCAAGTAAAGGACCCATGCGACGTCTGCCCAACTTGACCGCTGAACCGTTCGATGGCCGGCTCGCAGGCCGCCGCGCCCTGCTGGGCGCCGCCGGCCTCGCGCTTGCCCTGCCGAAGCTGGTCGCGGCCGCTCCGGCGGCCGCACAGCCGGCCGCGCCTTCCAGTCCGCCGGCCGCCGCCAGGCCGCCGGCGGCCGCGGCCTCCGCAGCGACGGCGCCTGCTCCGGCGCCTGCTGCCGCGGCGCCCGCCCCCGCCTGCCATCCGGCCACCGACTGGGCCGCCTTCGCCGCTCGCCACATCCAGCCCGATGGCCGGGTGATCGACTTCAACACGCCGCAACAGCAATCGACGTCCGAAGGCCAGTCCTACGGCATGTTCTTCGCGCTGGTGCACAACGATCGCGCCACCTTCGCACGCGTGCTGGCCTGGACCGAGGCCAACCTCTCTGGCGGCAGCCTGGCCAAGCAGCTGCCGGCGTGGCAGTGGGGCCGCAAGCCCGAAGGCGGATGGGGCGTGCTCGACCCCAATGCGGCGTCGGATGCCGACCTGTGGATCGCCTATGCGCTGATGGAAGGCGGCCGGCTCTGGAACGATGCCAACTACCGTGCGCTCGGCCGCAGCCTGCTCGCGCTGGTGGTGAAGGACGAAGTCATTTCGGTGCCAGGCCTCGGCCGCATGCTGCTGCCATGGCCGAAGTCGGCTGCCAGCGGGCCGCTGTGGCGTCTCAACCCGAGCTACATGCCGCTGCAGCTGCTGCGCTATTTCCAGCAGAACGACGCAGCGGGCCCGTGGCACGAGGTCACGGAAAACACGCTGCGCATGTTCGGCGGCGTGACGCCCAAGGGCTTCGCGCCCGACTGGTGCGCCTGGTCGCAGGATTCGCGCGCTTTCGTCGCCGATCCGGTGAAGGGTGCCACCGGCAGCTACGACGCCATCCGGACCTACCTCTGGGCGGGCATGCTGTCCGACAAGGACCCGGCCCGCAAGATGCTGCTGCTGAACCTGCGCGGCCCGCGCCAGCTGCTGGCCGACAACCATCCCGTGCCCGAGTACGTCGACACCGTCACCGGCGCCGTGCGCGGCATGGCCCCGCTCGGTTTCTCGGGCGCGATGCTGCCGTATCTCAAGTCGCTGGACGCCACCGACGCGCTCGCGTCGCTGGTCGCCCATGTGCCCGGCGGCCGCACCCCGCCCCCGGTCCCCAACGCAACGACGCCGCCCGTGGCGCCCTTGCCCTATTACGAACAGTGCTTGTTGCTTTTCGGTCAGGCATGGCTCGACGGCCGGTACGAATTCGGCCGTAACGGCCAGCTGCAACCCTCATGGAGAACGCTATGCCGTCCCAATCGACCGGCTTGAAGCCTCAGCGTCGCTCTTTCCGCGCCTTCCGTGCACCGGGCCCCTTTCTGCTGTCGGCGCAGTCGCAGCAATGGATGGCCTGCCTCGGCATGCTCGCAGCGCTGTGCACCGCCAATCCCGCGCATGCGCAGGCCGATGCCAGCGCGGCGCTGATCGAGCAAGGCAACTACTGGCAGGCCCAGGGCCGCGCCGACCTTGCCGAGGAAAGCTGGAAGAAGCTGCTGAGCGTGCAGCCGCAGTCGGCCGATGCGATGTACGGCATGGCGCAGGTCGAACTCTCGCGCAGCAATGCCGAGGCCGCGCGCAGCTGGATCGCCCGGCTGCGCACCGCGAGCCCGAACGATCCGCGACTGGCGCGCCTGCAGCAACAGTCGCAGCAGCCGGCCGGCCAGCAGAGCACGCTGCAGCGCGCCCGCGCCGCTGCGCGTGCCGGACGCGCCGCGGAGGCCGTCGAGCTGTACCGCAGCCAGTTCGACAATCGCCCGCCGCCGGAAGCGCTCGCGCTGGAGTACTACCAGGCGCTGGCCAGCACGCCGCAGGGCGCCGACGAAGGCCGCCGCGGCCTCGAGCAGCTGGTGAAGGACCACCCGGAAAACGCCAACTACAAGCTGGCCCTGGCCCAGCAGAAGACCTACAGCGAGCCGACGCGCCGCGCGGGCATCCGCGAACTGGTCGAGCTGACGAAGCAGCCCACCGTGGCCGGTGCCGCAAAGGCCGCCTGGCGCCAGGCGCTGATCTGGCTCGATGCGCGGCAGCCCGACATTCCGCTGTACCAGGACTATCTGAGCAACAACCAGACCGACGCCGCCGTGGCGGCCCGCCTGGAAACGCTGACCACCGCCAAGACCGCTGCCGCCAACGCACCCGACGTGCCCGTGGGCGAAGGCTTCAAGGCACTGGACCGCGGCGACGCGGGCACTGCCGAGCAGCGCTTCCAGCAGGCGCTGCGCAACAAGTCCGACGACACCGAGGCCCTGGGCGGCCTGGGTCTGGTGCGGATGCGCCAGGAGCGCTTTGCCGAGGCGCAGGAACTGCTGGAACGCGCAGTGCGCGGCGGCGGCAGCAAGTGGAATTCGGCGCTCCAGAGCGCCAGCTACTGGGTGCTGGTCGGCCAGGCCCGCGCCGCGCAAGGCAAGAACGACCTGCGCGGTGCGCAATCGCTCTACGAGCGTGCCGTGCGCATCGACGCGCGCGAGCCCGTGGGCCAGAACGCTCTGGCCGACCTGCGCGCCGCCGCCGGCGACTTCGCGCAGGCCGAGCAGGGCTACAAGCGCGTGCTCGAAAGCCGTCCGCAGAACACGCAGGCGCTGCGCGGGCTGATCTCGGTGTACGGCCAGACCGGCCGTGCCGACGAAGCACTGGCGCTGTCGCGCCGCCTTACGCCGGAACAGGCCACGCAACTGGGCGGCCTGCGCAACCTGCAGGTCGACCAGGCCCGCAACCGCGCCCGCCAGCAGGCTGACGCAGGCGACGCCGCCGGTGCGCAACGCACGCTCGAAGACGCGATGCTGGCTGCGCCCGACAGCCCCTGGGTGCGGCTGGACCTCGCCAACATCTACCGCAAGCAGGGCATGGTGGCCGAAGCGCGCGGCGTGATGGAAGGGCTGCTGATGTCGCAGCCCGACATGCCCGACGCGCTGTACGCCAGCGCCCTGCTCGCCTCGGAAACGGGCGACTCGGCCGCGGGCATCCAATACCTCGAACGCATTCCCGCCGGCTCGCGCACGCGCGACATGGCGGCACTCCAGCGCCGCCTCTGGGCGCAGTCGCAGGCGGCACGCGCGCAGGCGCTGGCACGCCAGGGCCAGGTCGATGCGGCCCGCGGCGTGCTGGCGCAGACCGAGTCGGCACTGAGCACCGACATGCCGGCCGAACTCTGGGGCCAGCTCGCGGGCGCCTATGCCGAGATCGGCGACGCGCCGCGCGCCCTGGCCATGAGCCGCCAGTTGCTCGCCCGCTCGCCCACGCCGAGCACAGGCGACCGGCTGCTGTATGCGTCGGTGCTGCTGAAGACCAAGCAGGACATCGAGCTGTCGGCGGTGCTGCGCCAACTGGCCAGCGTCAACATGACCGCAAGCCAGCGCAGCGATTTCGACAACCTGCGCGTGTCCTTCGCACTGCGCCAGACCGATGCCCTGCGCGAGGCGGGCAACCTGGAGGCGGCCTACAACGCGATGGCGCCGGTGTTGGCCGAGCGGCCGAACGACCCGCAGGCCATGGCCGCGCTGGCGCGCCTGTATTCGGCGGCGCGCGACGAAGGCCAGGCGCTGGCGCTGTACCAGCGCATCCTGCAGCGCAACCCGACCGATCTCGACACCCTGCTTGCCGCCGCGGCCAGCGCCAGCGCGCAGCGCGAGCACAGCGAGGCCGAGAACTACGTGATGGCCGCGCTCAAGCAGGCGCCCGACCAGTCGCGCGTGCTCGCGGCGGCCGGCCGCGTCTACCGCAACGCCGGCGAAAGCCGCAAGGCCGAGCAGTACCTGCGCGCCGCGGTGGAAGCCGACCGTCAGGTCGCCTCCGGCAGCGGCTTCGCGCAGGGCGGCATGCCCACGCAGATGCCTGCGGCGAACCCCTTCGCCGGCATGACGGGCGGCGCGCCGAGCGCAGCCGTTCCCGCAGGCTACCCACCGGCCAACGGCAATCCGTTCGCGCAGGCGCGCATGCAGCCGGTGTCGTATCCGGCGGCTGCGAACCCGGCCTACGCACAGCAGGCCTACCCTGCGGCGGCCTACCCCGCAGCGTATCCGGCGGCCTACCCGGCCAACCAGGTGGCACAGGCCTATCCGGCCTACCCTGCGGCCGGTACGCCGAATGCCTACCCGCCCGGCGCCCTGCCCTGGGGAGCCGCCGCGCCGGCACCGACCGCCAAGGGCCGCACGACGACGACCAACAAGTCGTCGAGCCGCACCGCGCGCAACAACGCGAACACCAACAACGTGCCGCAGGCCTCGGCCTACGTCGCACCGTCGATGCAGGGCCTGCCCCAGTACCCGGTGCCCGGCACGCAGCAGGGCGCGCCGGTCTACATTCCGCAAGCGCAGCCCGGCGGCTATCCGCCTGCGGCCTACCCCCAGGCCAATGCCGCGTACGCTCAGGCCAACACGCCGCGCCAGGAACCGAGCTGGAACGCACCGCTGCGCACCGCGCCTGCGAACCCGCTGCTGTCGGAGCTGCAGGACCTCGAGTCGCAGCGTGCGGTCAGCCTCACCGCGGGCACGGTCTACCGCAACCGCGCCGGCGAGGCCGGCCTGAGCCGGCTGTCCGACTTCCAGTTGCCGGTGCAGGCGCGATTCCCGGTCGGCGAAGGCAAGATCGTCGTCGGCGTGACGCCGACTGTGCTGGACGCCGGCACGCCCTCCAACACCTACTCGACGCTCAGCCGCTTCGGCGGCGGCCCGACGGCCACCTACAACTCGCTGTTCAACAACACCGAGCCGGGCCAGCAGAACGCATCTGGCGTCGGCCTGAACGTGGGCTACGAAGGCAAGAACTTCGATGCCGGCATCGGCACGACGCCCCTGGGCTTTCCCACCACCAACGTGGTCGGCAACGTGACCTTCAAGGGCAGCTTCGGCGACTCGTGGAACTACAAGGCCGACATCTCCCGGCGTGCGGTGACCGACAGCGTGCTGTCGTTCGCCGGCGCGAAGGACGAGCGCAACGGCGACCGCTGGGGCGGCGTGGTCGCGACCGGCGTGCGCGGCGACCTCGGCTACGACGACGGCACCTACGGCGTCTACAGCTACCTGGCGGCGCATGGCCTCACGGGCAAGAACGTGACCAGCAACTCGCGCGTGGAAACCGGCGGCGGCGCCTACCTGCACCTGATGAACACCGCGAGCTCCAAGCTCACGCTGGGCATGAACATCGGGCTGATGGGCTACGAGAAGAACCTGAGCTACTACACCTTCGGCCAAGGCGGCTACTTCAGCCCCCAAAGCTTCGTGAGCGTGGCGTTCCCGGTCGACTGGACCGGCCGCAGCGACCGGCTGTCGTGGCGCGTGAACGCGTCGCTCGGCGTGCAGTCGTTCACCCAGAAGTCGACGCCCTACTTCCCGACGGCGCCCTCGCGCAACAGCGACGCGGCGGCCGTGTCGAACCTGGCGCTGGCGCTGGGCCTGAACAGCACGCTGTACAACGGCATGTACCCGAGCAGTTCCAAGACTGGCCTGGCCTACAACCTGGCCGCGGTGCTCGAGTACCAGCTGGCACCGAAGATGTTCCTGGGCGGCGCGCTGGGCTTCAACAACGCGCAGAACTACCGGCAGTTCACGGGCAGTGTCTACCTGCGCTATGTGTTCGGCGGCTCGAGCAGCATCGGCGTGCCCGGCTACGGCAGCGGGAGCGGCACCTCGCTGAACCCGATGACGTCGCCCTACACCCCGCTGCTCTGACGTTCGGCCGACCGGCCGCCAAGGCGGCCGGGTTGGCTGCAAGCGCCGGACGGGTCAGGCCGTGTCGGAAGAAGGCAGCGCCGCCACGCCGGGCCACTCGTCGCGGCCCCACAGCGGCGCGCTTTCGTACTGCGCCACCCACTTGACCATGTCCTTGGCGGCCATCGGCATCGCAATGCCGTAGCCCTGGGCCAGCGTGCAGCCCATGGTGAGCAGCGCCTCGCCCTGCTTCACCGTCTCGACGCCCTCGGCTACCGCGGTCAGCCCCAGCGCGTGCAGCAGCGCGAGGATGCCCTGCACGATGGCACGGTCCTGGTCGTTGTCGAGCATGCCGCGCACGAAGGACTGGTCGATCTTCACCGCGGACACCGGCAACTGGCGCAGGTACGTCAGCGAGGAATAGCCGGTGCCGAAGTCGTCGATGGTGACTGCCACGCCCAGCGTCTTGCAGGCCTCCACGAACAGCGCCACGTTCGCGAACTGGCTGATGGCCGTGGTCTCGAGGATCTCGAGCTCGAGCATGCCGGCGCCGAGCTTCGGAAACTGCGACAGGTGGCGCGCCAGGCGATCGACGAAGTCCCAGCGCATCATGTGGCGCGGTGCCACGTTCACGCTCACCGAGATCTGCAGGCCCGCCTGGCGCCACTGGTGCGCCTGCCAGAGCGCGGTTGCGATGGCCCAGTCGCCGACCTGCTCGACCAGCGCGTCGTCCTCGATCAGCGGCACGAACTGAATTGGAGGCAGCAGCCCGCGCTCGGGATGCTGCCAGCGGATGAGCGCCTCGGCGCCCACCACCACGCCGCGCTGCATGTCGACCTTGGGCTGGTAGACCAGGAAGAACTCCCCCTGGAGCAGGCCTTCCTGGATGCGCTGGCGCTCGCGCACCACCTGCTCGTCGGCACGCGCCTGCGGCGCATCGAAGAAATGCACCTTGCCGTCGGCCGCCCGCTTGGCGAAGAAGGCCGCGTGCTGCGCCTGGCGCAGTGCGGTTTCGGGCGGAGGACCATTGCTGTCGAGCATCATGGCGCCGATGCTGGCGTCCAGGCTGCCAGGCTGGCTCTGCCAGGTCCACGGCTCGGCGAGCGCGGTCTGGATGCGCTCGAGCACCTGCGCGCACTGCGAGGTGCCCAGGCCCGCGAACACGGCCGCGAACTCGTCTCCGCCCACGCGCGCCATGACACTCTCGCGCGGCAGTTGGGACTTGATGCGGCGGGCCACTTCCTCGAGCGCGGCATTGCCGGCCACCATGCCCAGCCGATCGTTGAGTTCGGCGAAGCGGTCGACGTCGATGTAGCAGACGGCGGCCAGACGTTTGCCCGCGCGGGCCCAATCCGCCATGAGCGGGCGCAGCACCTCATCCGGGGGAAGGCGTGCCGAGCCGTCGTAGTACGACGGCAGAGAGACTGGGATTTGCTTGTTCGACAAGGGACTGTGGCTCCGGAAACTCGCGGACTATTGTTCTCTCAATTCAGCGCGTTCTGCGTTTTAGGGCCATGAATTGTTACAGGCGCGGTGTGCGAACAACACTCGTGCATGCACCGAGACGCCCGCGGCAGTTGCCCGGCTAGCCACAGTACGCACCGACGATGCGGCCCGAGGGGTCGACCTGGACGTTGAGCCGGGTGGTGTCCTGCACCGGACCGGCCACCTCGGCGGCCGGCACGCTGCGCATCACGCGGGCCGCGCGCGCTGTCGCATTTCGTCCATCAGCTGGGGACTGGCCCGCAATCCGACGCCGAAGCGCACGGCGGCAGCCTGGCAGCTTTCCGGCGGTGCGGCAAAGCCCGGCGGCTCGGGCACCTCGGAAGTCAGCGGCCGATCCGTCGGCGGCGACTGGCAGGCCGCCAGGGCCAGGGTCAGCGCCAGGGCCGCAGCGGGCAGGCCGGGCCGGTGTCGGCCATTCGTCATGTGCATCGTTCTTGCTCCTTGAAACCGGGGGCCGGCTCATTCAATTCCGAAGGCACCCCTGGCGCGCAGGGTAAGGCAGCGCGCCGCAACACATCAACAAATTCACGCGCCGGGAGCCGTTGCCGTATTCGAGGCGTATGCTGAAAGCGACGCGCCGCGGGCGCGCGACAGGCCACACCATCTTCATGACACCACAGCCACCCGCTTCCACCGTTTTCCTGATCGACGTCGACAACACGTTGCTGGACAACGACGCGGTCATCGCCGACCTCCGCACCCATCTCGAGGAAAACTTCGGCGCCGACAGTGCCGCCCGCTATTGGAGCGCCTTCGAGCAGTTGCGCAACGAGCTCGGCTACGTCGACTACCTCGGCGCCCTTCAGCGCTACCGCGCCGCGGAGAGCCACAGCGGCATGAGCGATTCGCGCCTGCTGCTGATGTCCGGCTTCCTCATCGACTACCCCTTCGCCGACCGGCTCTACCCGGGCGCGCTGGAGGCGCTGAAGCACCTGCGTCGCCATGGACCCACGGTGATCCTGTCGGACGGCGACGTGGTGTTCCAGCCGCGCAAGGTGCAGCGCTCGGGCCTGTGGGACGCCACCGAAGGACGCGTGCTGATCTACGTGCACAAGGAGCAGATGCTCGACACCATCGCGCAATGCCACCCTGCCGCGCACTACGTGATGATCGACGACAAGCTGCGCATACTCTCGGCCATGAAGGCCATCTGGGGACCGCGCCTGACCACGGTCTTCGTGCGGCAGGGGCATTACGCGCTGGACGCGCAGGCCATTGCCGCCTACGCCCCGGCCGACATCACCATCGAACGCATCGGCGACCTGATCAACCTCGACTTTCCACCGACATGAGCCAAGCCACTTCCTCCCTCGCGGCCAAGCCCGGCCAACCTGCACCGATCGACCTGCTGGTCGACGTGCCCAGGCTGATCTCGGCCTACTACACAGGACGGCCCGACCCGGCCGTGGCGAGCCAGCGCGTGGCCTTCGGCACCTCGGGACACCGCGGCTCGTCGTTCGACGACGCGTTCAACGAATGGCATGTGCTGGCGATCAGTCAGGCCATTTGCGACCACCGCCGGCAGAAAGGCATCGACGGTCCGCTGTTCCTGGGCATCGACACGCACGCGCTGTCGACGCCGGCCTTCGCCAGCGCCGTGGAAGTGCTCGCGGCCAATGGCGTCGAGCTGATGATTTCGAAGGACGACGAGTACACGCCCACGCCGGCCGTGTCGCACGCGATCCTGGTCTACAACCGCGGCCGCACGACCGGGCTGGCCGACGGCATCGTCATCACCCCCTCGCACAACCCGCCCGAGAGCGGCGGCTTCAAGTACAACCCGCCCAACGGCGGACCGGCGGGCACAGACATCACTTCGGCCGTCGAGGCCGCGGCCAACCGGATGCTGGCGAACGGTCTCGAGGGCGTGAAGCGCATGCCGCTCGCGCAGGCCCTGCGTGCCTCGACCACGCACCGGCACGACTACCTGAACACCTACGTCGAAGACCTGGCACAGGTGCTCGACATGGACGCCATCCGGGGCGTGGACATCGACCTGGGTGTCGATCCGCTGGGCGGCGCGGGCGTGCGCTACTGGCCGGCAATTGCCGAGCGATACAAGCTCTCGCGGCTGAACGTGCTGAGCCGCGAGGTCGACCCGACCTTCCGCTTCATGTCGCTCGACTGGGACGGCCGCATCCGCATGGACCCGTCCTCGCCCGACGCGATGCACAAGCTGATCGAGCTCAAGGACCGCTTCAGCATCGCCTTTGCCTGCGACACCGACCACGACCGCCACGGCATCGTCGCGGGCAGCAGCGGCCTGATGCAGCCCAACAGCTACCTCGCCGTGATGATCGACTACCTCTACACGCACCGCCCGCAGTGGCCCGCGCAGGCGGCGGTCGGCAAGACGGTGGTGAGCAGCCAGATGATCGACCGCGTCACTGCGCGGCTCGGACGCAGGCTGTACGAAGTGCCGGTCGGCTTCAAGTGGTTCGTCGACGGCCTGGTCGATGCGTCGCTGGCCTTCGGCGGCGAGGAAAGTGCGGGCGCGACCTTCCTGCGCAAGGACGGCGCGGTATGGACCACCGACAAGGACGGCATCGTGCCGGCGCTGCTGTCGGCAGAAATCGCGGCTCGCACCGGCCGCGACCCGGGCGAGCGCTACGCCGCGCTGACCCAGGCGCTGGGCCAGCCGGTGTCCGACCGGGTCGACGCGGCGGCCACGGTCGAGCAGAAGAAGCGGCTGGCCAGCCTGTCGCCGGAGCAGATCCGATCGACCGAACTGGCGGGCGACAGGATCGTCCAGGTGCTGAGCCATGCACCGGGCAACGGCGCGGCCATCGGTGGCGTGAAGGTCGTGACCGAGCACGGCTGGTTCGCGGCGCGCCCCTCGGGCACGGAGAACATCTACAAGGTCTACGGCGAGAGCTTCAAGGGCAAGGAGCACCTGGCGCGCATCCTCGAAGAAGCCCAGCACGTGGTCGACGGAGCGCTCTCCGGCTCCTGATCCGGCACGCCATGCAGACCCTGGTGCTGCGGCTGAACCCGGGCGACGACCTGCGCGCGTCGCTCGACCTCGCCATGGAGCAAGACGGCACCGGGGCCGCCTTCGTGCTGTCGGGCATCGGCAGCCTGCGCGGCGCGAGCATCCGGTTCGCGGGTGCGGAAAGCCCGTCGCGCATCGAAGGCGACCTGGAGATCCTCACACTGGCCGGCAGCCTGTCGCCCGACGGCTCGCACATCCACATCGGCGTATCGGACGCGCAAGGCAAGGTCTGCGGCGGACACGCAGCACCGGGCTGCACGGTTCGCACCACGGCGGAGATCCTGGTCGCGGTGCTGCCCGACTGGCAGTTCGCGCGCGCGCACGATCCGCTCACAGGCTATGCCGAACTCGCGCCGCACGACTTGCGGCGCAAGACCTGACGCTCAGCCTTCCAGCGGCTCCACGCGCAGCGTGACCACCGCGCCGGCGACCTCGGCGCGCGACTGCAGTGCGTGCACCGCCAGGTCGAGCGTGCCCTGCGCCACCGGCCCGGTCAGCACGAGCACCTGTGCGCCCACGCCGGGTTTTTCTTCCGCGAGCGCGACCTGCAGCACCGGCACGCGCTGCTCCGCAAGGCACGCGGTCACCGCCTGAATGTGGCTGGCGGCAGCGACCGGCACGCGCAGGTAGTGCGATGTGTGCACCGCCGCGCGTGGAAGCACCGGCAGCGCATTCGTCGCATGCGCATGGACGCCCAGGTGCGGCACATGGCGTGCGGCATCGACGCCGTCCAGGCGCGCCACGTCGACCAGGTCGGCGATCACGGCGGACGCGGTCTGTTCCGAGCCGGCGCCAGCGCCGTAGTACATCGTCAGACCCGCGGCGTCGCTCTTGACCATGACGGCATTCATCGAGCCGTTCACGTGTGCGAGCAGGTGGCCGGCCGGCACCAGCGCGGGCTGCACGCGCAGTTCCACGCCCGTTGCTTGCCGGCGCGCCACGCCCAGCAGCTTGATGCGGTAGCCGAGTTGCTCGGCGCAGGCCACGTCGAGGCCCGCCAGTGCGGTGATGCCTTCGACCTGCGCGTCGGCGAAGCGCAGCGGCATGCCGAAGGCGTTGGCTGCGAGCAGGCTGAGCTTGTGCGCGGCGTCGATGCCTTCGATATCGAAGCTCGGGTCGGCCTCGGCGTAGCCCAGCGCCTGGGCCTGGGCCAGCGCGGCGGCGAAGTCGAGGCCCTCGTCGCGCATCTTGCTGAGGATGAAATTGGTGGTGCCGTTGATGATGCCGGCCACCCACTCGATGCGGTTGGCCGCCAGCCCTTCGCGCAGCGCCTTGATGATCGGGATGCTCACGGCCACGGCGCCTTCGTAGGCCACCGCCACGCCTTTTTCCCGCGCGGCGGCAAAGATTTCGGTGCCATGCACCGCCAGCAGCGCCTTGTTGGCCGTGACCACATGCTTGCCGTGCGCGATGGCCGCCAGCACCCAGTCGCGCGCAGCCCCGGTGCCGCCGGCCACTTCGACCACCACATCGACATCGGGATGCGTGGCCACCTGCATGGCGTCGGCGGTCAGCACGACGCTGTCTCCCACGACGCCTGCAGCACGCGCCAGGTTGCGCGCCGCCACGATCACCAGTTCGATCGGACGCCCCGCGCGGGCCGCGATCTCGGCACGGTTGCGCGCCAGCACCTTGAAGGTGCCGGAGCCGACGGTGCCGATACCGATCATTCCCACGCGCAGGGTACGGTTCACCGCAGGGCGGCTGTGCAGGGGCTCGAGGGATTCAACGGGATCACGGTACATGGACTCTTCTCCGGACAAAAAAACAAAACCCAGCTGCCAGAGCTGGGTTCGATTCGTTCGGGGAGAGAGCGATACACCAGGTGGCTGCCGGAACGGCCACCTGCGCGTGTCAGGTGACCGCGGTGGTAATGGTGGTAATCATTCGAGCAACAACCATCGCCTGCGCGGAGGCAGGCGGCATCATGCGACCCATGAGGGCGGCGTTGGATGCGGGGTGGAAGCGTGGGCTCGACATGAAGGCCCGGAGTGTACAGGAGCCGTGCGGCCCGCGGCTCAGGGCGCGGCCGACAGCCGCTTCTCGAGCCACACGCTGTAGCGGGAGAGACCGAAGCACAGCACCCAGTACACCGCTGCGATGAACAGGTAGCCCTCGAGATAGAACGGCCGCCACGTCGGGTCGCCGCCGAGCGCCAATCCCAATGCACCGGTCAGTTCGAACAGGCCGACCACGGTGACCAGCGAGGTGTCCTTCAGCGTGCCGACCACGCTGTTGGTGAGGGCGGGCACAACGAGACGCAGCGCCTGCGGCAGCACGATGTCGCGCTGCACAGGCCAGCGGCCGAAGCCCAGCGCCATGGCCACCTCGGTCTGCCCGCGCGGCACGGCCTGCAAGCCGCCGCGGATGATCTCCGCCAGATATGCCGCCACGAACAGCGTCAGCCCGGCCAGCACGCGCACCAGCACGTCGGGTTGCCAGCCCGCGGGCCACAGCAGCGGCAGCAGGAACGACGCCATGAAGAGCACCGAGATCAGCGGCACGCCTCGCACCAGTTCGATGTAGCTCGCGCTCAGCGTGCGCACCACCGGCCAGCCCGAACGGCGGCCCAGCGCCAGCAGCAACGCGAGCGGAAATGCCAGTGCCAGGCCGACCACGGTCAGTCCGATGGTCAGCGGCAGGCCGCCCCATCGGCTGGTCGGCACGTGTTCGAGGCCCGCTACGCCACCGCGCATCAGCGCCACGAAGAGCAGCAGCGCGATGGCCCACAACGGCGCCAGCCACCACCGCCAGCTGCGGGGCCAGGCACTGAGCACCGTGACGGCCGACAGCACCACCACCGCGATGGCCGGCCGCCATTGCGCCTCGTAGGGGAAGCGCCCGAACAGCATCGGCCGCCACTTCTCCGCCACCACACCCCAGCAGGCGCCGTGCTGCACGGCGCGGCAGGCCTCGGCGTCGGGCCGGAACACCGCATGCACGACACCCCATTCGACAAGATGGAAGCCGCCCCACGCGAGCAGCGCCAGCAGCAGCACCGTGGCCAGCGCGCGCAGCGGCGAACCGATGAGTTCCTTGCGCCATGCGATCGGACCTTGCACCACGCTCCTCATCGCCAGCCTCGCAGCGCGACGCGCGCGTTGTAGCGGTTCATGCCGAAGGAAATCAGCAGCGACAGCAGCAGGTACACGGCCATGATGATCGCGATGCACTCGAACGCGCGGCCGTTCGAGCCGATGGTGGTGTTGGCCACGGACACCAGTTCCGGATAGCCCACCGCCACCGCCAGCGACGAATTCTTGGTGAGGCTCAGCAACTGGTTGGTGAGCGACGGCACGATCACCCGAAGCGCCTGCGGCAGGACCACGATGCGCAGCTGCTGCACCGGCGACAACCCCAGTGCCTGCGCCGCGAGCACCTGCCCCTGCAACACCGACAGGATGCCGGCGCGCACGATCTCCGCGACAAAGGCGGCCGAGTAGAAGCTCAGCCCCGCCACGATCGTCACGTATTCCGGGCTCAGCGCGGCGCCGCCGCTCACGCCGAAGTCACCACGCTCGGGAAATTCGAAATGAGTGGGCCACCAGCCGCCCTCGCCCGACACCGGCCACGGCACGCTCAGCCCGCCCTTGCTCAGCCACACGCCCGGCAGCAGGCGCACCGGCTCGGTCGGATCGGGCAGAAGGTTGGCCATGGCAAAGGCCAGCATCAGCAGTTGCACCAGCAGCGGCACGTTGCGCAGCAACTCGACATACGCGGTGCAGATGCCGCGCAGCAGCACGTGCGGAGCCAGCCGGCCGATGCCGATCAGCGTGCCGAGCACCACCGAGAAGATGGCAGCCGGCACCGCCGCGCGCACCGTGTTGATCAGGCCCGCGAGAAACGCGCGCCAGGAGGGCTGGCTTGCATCGAAGTCGAGCCAGCCTTCGCTGATCGAGAAGCCCGCAGGCTCGGTGAGAAAGTCGAAGCCCGAGCGGACCCCGCGCGCGCGCAGCACCTCGAGCGCGTGATGCACCACCCAGACGGCGCCGGCCACGACGGCCAGCACCAGCACCGCCTGGACGACCCAGGCCAGCCAGGCACCGCGGCGAGACGACTCGGACGCGGCGCTACGCATCGCCGCGACCTCCGGTGCCACCCACAGTCCGGGCCGGGACCACCGCGGAACCGGCGTTGCCAAGCAACAGGTGTGGCCCCCGGCGAGGGGGAAGACGCAGCGATGCGAAGTGCGCGAAGCCTGCGGGAGCCACTACCTGACCGGCGGTGCGTAGATGAGGCCGCCCTTGCTCCAGAGGTTGTTCGAGCCGCGTGGCAGCTTCAGCACCGATTTCGGCCCGACGTTGCGCTCGAACATCTCGCCGTAGTTGCCCACGGCCTTGATCGCGCGGAACGACCAGTCCTTGTCGAGGCCCAGAAGCTTGCCGAGGTCTTCGCCGGTGCCCAGCAGGCGCTGCTGCGCCGGGTCCTTGCTGCTGGCCTTGAGCTGGTCGGCATTGGCCTGCGTCACGCCGAACTCCTCGGCCTCGATGAGCGCGTTGGGCACCCACTTGGTGATGGCGAACCACTCGTCGTCGCCGCGGCGCACCAGCGGCGCCAGCGGCTCCTTCGAAATGAGCTCGGGCAGGATGAGGTAGTCGTCGGGGTTCGGCGCTTCCTTGTTGCGCAGGCCCGCCAGCGCCGAGGCATCGGTCGTGAAGGCCTGGCAGCGGCCCGAGAAGAAGGCCTTGAACGAGGCTTCGAAGCTCTCGAAAACCACGGTCTTGACCGGGATGCCCTGTGCGCGGAAATAGTCCGACACGTTCTTCTCGTTGGTGGTGCCCGACTGCGTGCAGATGGTCGCGTTCTTCAGCTGCTTCGCGCTCGTCACCTTGAGCTTCTTCGGCACCAGGAAACCTTGGCCGTCGTAGTAGGTGATGGTGGTGAAGTTGAATCCCAGCGAAGCGTCGCGCGTGAGCGTCCAGGTGGTGTTGCGCGCGAGGATGTCGATCTCGCCGGCCTGCAGGGCCGAGAAGCGCTGCTGCGAATTGAGCGGGACGAAGTCGACCTTCTTGCCGTCGCCCAGCACGGCTGCAGCAATGGCACGGCAGGTGTCGACGTCGAGGCCCGACCAGTTGCCCTGCGTGTCCGGCGCCGAAAAGCCCGCCACGCCGTTGGTCACGCCGCACTTGACGGTGCCGCGCTGCTTGACCGCATCGAGCGTCTTGCCGGCGAAGGCCGGTGCCGCGCAGGCCAGCGCGGCCACGCACGCGGCGGCCATCAGTGCCGGACGCAGGCCGGCAAATCGGTTCTTCATCATTGGAGTTCTCCTCAACAGAAAGCAAAAGGCAGTGTACGGGCCGGTGCCCGACTCTGCCAAAGAACGCCCGGTTGGATGCATATGCGCCGACATGGCCTCGCAAATCACTGGCTGAAAACGCCGCAGGTTCACTACCATACGGCCCTCTCATCACTTCCACTGGAACCTACACAAATGGTCAAATCCGACGACACCGGCAAGTTCATCCTGCGCGTTTCGCTTGGCGTCCTCATCCTGCTGCACGGCATCGCCAAGCTGCAAGGCGGCGTCGGCTTCATCTCCGGCATGCTGGCCCAACACGGGCTGCCGGGCGCGCTGGCCTACCTGGTCTACATCGGTGAGATCGTGGCGCCCGTGCTGCTGATCATCGGCCTCTACACGCGGCCGGCCGCCTGGATCGTGGTCATCAACATGCTGGTGGCGTTCGCACTGGTTCACATGAAGGACCTGACCTCGCTCGGCAAGCAAGGCGGCTGGGCACTGGAACTGCAAGGCATGTTCCTGTTCGCGGCGCTCGCGCTGGCCTTCATGGGCGGCGGCCGCTTCGCCCTGAGCAGCAAATACAACTGACCTGGCAGGTCAGTCGTCGTCCGCTGCATCGAGGCCCGGGAACAGGACCTCGGTGTAGCCGAAGCGCGAGAAGTCGCGCACCCGCATCGGGTACAGCTTGCCGAGAAGGTGATCGACTTCGTGCTGCACCACGCGCGCATGGAAGCCGGTGGCGACTCGGTCGATCGGGTCGCCGTAAGGGTCGAACCCGGTGTAGCGGATATTGGAGAAGCGCGGTACCACGCCGCGCAGGCCCGGCACCGAAAGACATCCCTCCCAGCCCTCTTCTTCCTCGTCATCCAGCGGCGTGATGACGGGGTTCAACAGCACGGTGCGCGGCACCGGCGGTGCGTCGGGATAGCGGGGATTGACGACGTCCGTGCCGAAGATCACAAGCTGCTGGTCCACGCCGATCTGGGGCGCCGCAAGACCGGCGCCGTTGACGGCATGCATGGTCTCGAACATGTCCCGCACCAGCAGGTGCAGTTCGTCGGTGTCGAAGGCGGGAACCGGCTGCGCAATGCGCAGCAGCCGGGGGTCGCCCATCTTGAGGATTTCGCGGATGGCCATGGCGGGATTATCGCGACAGCCTCGCGCCTGCGCCTTCGGCAGGATCAGGGAGGCGTCTGGCCCTTGGAGTCGGGTGACGTCCACAGTCGCGCGTTGCCGCGCGGCTGGCCCGGTTGCTGCCCCGGCACGCCCACTGGCGGACGTCCCGGCGCAACGACCGGGGGCCGGCCACCGCCATTCCAGTTCGGCGGACGGCCTGCCGGATAGCCCGGTCGCACCGCCGGATAGCCCGGGCGGCCGTAGTAAGGGCGGTCGCCATAGTACGGGCGACGCTCGTAGTAGCCGCCACCGTTGATGTACACGGGTGCCGGCACCACGACCGGTGCCGGTTCGCTGTAGTAAGGCCCCGAAGAATAGCCCCCGCTGTAGCCACCCGCGTAGTACGGGTCGCCGGGAACGCCCACGCAACCCGTCAGCAGCGCAACGCCGCCGAGTGCAACGCAGGCACCAAGAACTCGAATTTTTTGCATGAGGGACTCTCCTTATGGCCTTCAGTTATCGTTCAACGCCAGGTTGTAGACCCTGTTGACTGCGCTCCGATGAAGTCGCGTAACGCCCGGTAAAGAGAGCCGGCCTTCAGCTCATGATTCCCGGGGCTGCGGCGCACCGTTGGCGATGATCTCCAGCATACGTGCCTCGTCGATCACCTCGACACCGTTTTCGCGCGCCTTGTCGAGCTTGCTCCCGGCCTCTTCGCCGGCAACGAGGTAGTGGGTCTTCTTGCTGACGGAGCCGGACACCTTCGCGCCGGCTGCCTCCAATTTATCCTTCGCCTCGTCGCGGCCCAGCGTAGGAAGGGTACCGGTGATCACGAAGGTCAGGCCCGCCAGCGGCTTCGGCGCGCGCGCGGCGGGCTCGCCCTCTTCCCAGCTCAAGCCGCAGGCGCGCAGCTGCTCGACCACCTCACGGTTGTGCGGCTGGTCGAAGAACGTGCGAAGGCTTTGCGCCACCACCGGACCGACATCGTTCACCTCGAGCAGTTGCTCTTCGGTCGCGTCCATGATCGCGTCGAGCTTGCCGAAATGCTTGGCCAGATCCTTCGCGGTGCTCTCACCCACGTGGCGAATGCCCAGTCCGAAAAGGAAGCGCGGCAGCGTGGTCTTCTTCGACGCTTCGAGCGCATCGACCAGATTCTTGGCCGACTTTTCCGCCATGCGCTCCAGCCCGGCGAGCGTGGTAAAGCCCAGCTTGTAGAGATCGGGCAAGGTGCGGATCAGGTTGGCGTCCACCAGCTGCTCGACCAGCTTGTCGCCCAGGCCGTCGACGTCGACCGCGCGGCGCGCCGCGAAGTGCAGGATGGCCTCCTTGCGCTGCGCCGCGCAGAACAGGCCGCCGGTGCAGCGGTAGTCGACCTCGCCCTCTTCTCGCACGGCCTCCGAGTCGCACACAGGGCACTTGTGCGGCATGGTGAATTGCGCGCCGCGCTCGCCTTCGGGCTTGGCGAGGCTTTCGGGCACCACACCCACCACTTCGGGAATCACGTCGCCGGCGCGGCGCACGATCACCGTGTCGCCCACGCGCACGTCCTTGCGTCGCGCCTCGTCCTCGTTGTGCAGCGTGGCGTTGGTGACGGTCACGCCGCCGACGAACACCGGCGCGAGCTTGGCCACCGGCGTGAGCTTGCCGGTGCGGCCGACCTGGATCTCGATACCGAGCACCTCGGTCAGTTGCTCCTGCGCCGGGTATTTGTGGGCCACGGCCCAGCGCGGCTCGCGCGAGACGAAACCCAGTTGCCGCTGCAGTTCGATGCTGTCGACCTTGTAGACCACGCCGTCGATGTCGTAGGGCAAGGCGTCGCGCTGGCGGCCGATGTTTTCATGGAACGCTATCAGTTCGATAGCACCTGTCGCCCGCGCAGTCTGCGTGGCAACCGGAAACCCCCAGGCATGGAACTGCTGCAGCCAGTCGAACTGCGTCGGGCAGTCGGGGCCGCCTTCGGCTGCGGGCGTGACCTCGCCCAGCCCGTAGGCGAAGAAGCTCAGCGGACGCGCCGCCGCGATCGCCGGATCGAGCTGGCGCACCGCACCGGCCGCGGCATTGCGCGGATTGACGAACACCTTCTCGTTCTTCAGCCCCTCTGCGATCTTCAGGCGCTGGCGCTCGTTGAGCGAGTCGAAATCGGCGCGCTTCATGTAGACCTCACCGCGCACCTCGACCACCGGCGGCGCATTGCCGGCCAGGCGCAGCGGAATCTCGCGCACCGTGCGGATGTTCTGCGTGACGTCCTCGCCCACCTCGCCGTCGCCGCGCGTGGCGGCCTGCACCAGCACGCCGTTCTCGTAGCGCAGGTTCATCGCCAGGCCGTCGAACTTGAGCTCGCAGACGTACGAGACCTGCGGCCCGTCCTCGGCCAGCCCGAGTTCGCGGCGCACGCGCGCATCGAAGGCGCTCGCGCCGCCGGGCGTGATGTCGGTTTCCGTGCGGATGGACAGCATCGGCACCTTGTGGCGCACCTTGGTGAAGCCGTCGAGCACCTTGCCGCCCACGCGCTGCGTCGGCGAGTCGGGTGTCCGCAGGTCGGGAAACTCGCCCTCGATCGCCTGCAGGCGCTGGAACAGCTTGTCGTACTCCGCGTCCGGCAATTCGGGCGCATCGAGCACGTAATAGAGATGGGCGTGCCGGTGCAGCTGTTCGCTCAGTGCAGCGGCTTCGCGTGCGGCTTCGTCGCGCGTCGTCATGGGTGTCTCCCGGAAATCGGAATTAGCTGAAGAGGCGCCGCGCCAGCGGCGAGCCCGCCGCCAGGTCGCGCGCATCGAGCGTGTCGTAGAGCTGCTCGAGATCGGTGCCGATGACGTCCATGGTCTCTTCGCGCAGCAACTGGCCGTCGCTGTCGGTGACCACGCCGTCCATCTCGCGCGCCAGCGTGGAGGCGATCTCGCGCATGCGGTCGAACGGCTGTTCGCCGCGGTCGACCTGCGGCACGTCGAGGCTCAGGCTCAGTTCGCGAATGGCCGACTGGGCGGGATCGTCGGCCAGCGCGGCCTGCGTGTCAAAGGCCAGCCCGAGGATCGGCGGCAGACCGGCTTCGCTGGTCGGCAGCACCATGCGCCCAGGAATGATGCCCGCCACGAAGCCCAGTCGCGCGGCGTTCTGCTGCACGTAGCCGGGACTCCACGCCGCGTGCAGCGCGCGCAGCACGAAGCCCAGCTGGGCATCGTGCGCGCTCGCGAACTGGTCGAGCTCGCGGGCGCGCGCCACCTCGTCGAGCATCTCCGGAAACTCGGGCGCGCCATTGACGGCGTCGGCGAAGGCCTGGGCCTTCACCACGAATTCGGAATACTCGATCTCGTTGAGCGCGCCGGTGCGGTTGGCCAGTTGCACACCGACCTGGAAGGCGCTGTAGCGCTGTCCGGCCACTGGCGGCTCCCATTGCCCGGTGTGTTCGTTGAGCCCTTCGATCGCCACCGGCTTGCTGCCCGCACGCCGCGTCGGCGGCATGGCGGCAATGGCGGCGTCGCCCGAAGCCAGGCCGTCGAGCGAGATCGGGGCGATCACGTCGATCAGCGGGTCGAGGCCGCCGCGGCGCTCGCCTGTCGGCACGGGCACGCCACTGGGGGCCGGCAGGTCGGGGTCGAACAGGGGTTCGTGGCGGTCGTTGGACGGCACCTGGTTCGGATCGACATGCAGCACGGGCTCCGGACCGTCGGGCGGGGCCGACATGGCGCGCTCGGCTTCGTCGAGCGCGATGTCGACCGCGTCGGGCTGGCGCGGCGCATTGCGGCGCGACATCAGCGTGTTGTAGGCAACGACGGCCGCGAGAACGAGGCCGCCGAGGATGGCCAGGGCGAGAGTGAGATTGCTCATGGGGCCGCTCGGCTCAAGCGGCTTCGACCATCGAGACCGCCGACTCCATGTCGACCGCCACGATGCGCGACACGCCCTGCTCCTGCATCGTCACGCCGATCAGCTGTTCGGCCATTTCCATGGCGATCTTGTTGTGGCTGATGAAGAGGAACTGGGTTTCGCGGCTCATGGCGGAGACGAGTTTGGCATAGCGCTCGGTGTTGGCGTCGTCCAGCGGCGCGTCCACTTCGTCGAGCAGGCAGAACGGGGCGGGGTTGAGCTGGAAGATCGCGAACACCAGCGCGATGGCGGTAAGCGCTTTCTCGCCGCCCGAGAGCAGGTGGATGGTCTGGTTCTTCTTGCCGGGCGGCTGCGCCATGACCTGCACGCCCGAGTCGAGGATCTCGTCGCCGGTCATCATCAGCTTGGCGTTGCCGCCGCCGAAGAGCTCGGGGAACATGCGGCTGAAGTGGTCGTTGACGATCTTGAAGGTGCCGCCGAGCAGGTCGCGCGTCTCGGCGTCGATCTTGCGGATGGCGTCCTCGAGGGTGCCGATGGCTTCGTTCAGGTCGGCCGACTGCGCGTCGAGGAATGTCTTGCGCTCGCTGGCAATGGCCAGTTCGTCGAGAGCGGCCAGGTTGACCGCGCCGAGCGCGACCACTTCGCGATTGAGGCGGTCGATCTCGCCCTGCAGGCCGGTGAGCCTGACCTTCTCGGTTTCGATCGACTGCGCGATGGCCTCGAGATCGGCGCCGGCATCGTCGAGCAGCTGCTGGTATTGCTCGACACCCAGGCGCGCGGCCTGTTCCTTCAGCTGGAATTCGGTGATGCGCTGGCGCAGCGGATCGAGCTCGCGCTCCAGCTGCAGCCGGCGCTCGTCGCTGGCGCGAAGCTTCAGCGTGAGGTCGTCGTACTGGCTGCGCGCCGCACCCAGCGCGCCTTCGCGCTCGAGCTTGAGTGCCAGTGCGTCCTGCAGGCCTGCCTGCGCTGCGGCGTCCGAAAGACGACCCAGTTCGGCGCGGGCGCGCTCGTCTTCGTCGGTGAGCGACACCACCTGCTGCGCGGCGGTCTCGATGGAGCGGTTGAGCTCGCCCCGGCGGGCTTCGAGCGTGCGCTGCGAGAAAGTGGCTTCCTGCGCCTGGCGCTCGAGACTGCGGTGCTGCTCGCGGCTCGCGTTCAGCGCGCGCCCGGCCTCGATGACGCGCTCGTCGAGCTGGGCGTGGCGCTCCTGGCTGTCGGCCAGCTGCATGTCAAGCTCTTCGAAGCGGCCTTCTGCGGCGATGCGGCGCTCCTGCAGTTCCTCGAGCTGGGCGTCGACCTCGCCGAGGTCGTTGGCCAGCTGCTCGCTGCGCGCACGGGTCTGTTCGGCAAGCTGCGTCATGCGCAACGTCTCGACCTGCAGCTCGTGCGCACGACCCTGGGTCTCTGCGGCTTCGCGGCGCGCGGTGACAAGGCGCTGCGCTGCATCGGCGTAGGCCGCTTCGGCACGAACCAGCGCAGTGCGCGATTCGTCGGTGATGAGCGTCTGGGCGCGCAGCTGGCGCTCCAGGTTTTCCATTTCCTGCTGGCGGGCCAGCAGGCCGGCCTGTTCGGAGTCGGGGGCGTAGAAATTGACGCTGTGCGCGGACACGGCATGGCCGCTCTGCACATAGATCATTTCTCCAGGCTGCAGCGTGGCGCGCTGGGCCAGCGCCTCCTCGAAGCTCGCGGCGGTGTAGCAGCCGTGCAGCCAGTCGGTCAACAGGGCTTGCTGGCCGGCGTCGTTCAGCCTCAGCAGGCTCGACAGGCGCGGCAGTGCCGCGGCCCCCTCGGGCACACCGGCGGCTGGCGGGCTATAGAAAGCGAGCTTGGCGGGCGGCGCGTCGTTGCCGAACGCACGCACCATTTCAAGCCGGCTGACCTCGAGCGCGCCCAAGCGTTCTCGCAGTGCCGATTCGAGCGCGTTTTCCCAGCCCTGCTCGATGTGGATGCGGCTCCAGAGGCCCTGCAGCCCGTCGAGGCCATGCTTGGCGAGCCAGGGCGCGAGCTTGCCGTCGGTCTTGACCTTTTCCTGCAGCGCGCGCAATGCCTCGAGGCGGGCCGAGAACTCGGCGTGGCGCGCGCCTTCGGTGTTGACGGCCTGCTGCTTCGCACGGCGATCGTCGTCGAGCTGCGGCACGGTCTCCTGCAGCTCCTGCAAGCGCGCATCTGCTTCGCTGGCGGCTTCCTGCGCAGCGGCGTGCTGCTCCTGCATGTCGACCAGGCGGGCTTCGTCGGGCGCAGCCAGCGCATTCTGGTCGGCACGCAGGCGCTCGCTGCGCTGCGTGAGCTGGCGGCTCTGCTCTTCGATGTTGCGCTGGTCGGCGGCCAGCACCTGAATCTGCTGCTGCACCTGCGACACGGTCGTTCGCTGCGCATTGGCTTCGTCCTGGGCACGCTGCACCGCCTCTTCGAGATCGGGCATGCGCGCGTCGTGTTCCTCGAGCTGTGCAGCCAGCAGGATGGCCTGCTCCTCGGCATCGACACCGGCACCCGCCAGCGTCTCGATCTCGGCTTCGGCCTCTTCGCGGCGGCGGCCCCACTGGCCCATCTGCTCGCGCAACTGCACCAGCCGCTGCTCGACGCGCTGGCGGCCTTCGACCACGAAGCGGATCTCGCCCTCGAGGCGGCCGACTTCCGCACTGGCCTCGTAGAGCTTGCCCTGCGCCTGGTTCACTTGGTCACCGGCGCTGTAGTGGGCCTGGCGCACGGTTTCGAGTTCGTTCTCGATGTGGCGCAGGTCGGCAGTGCGCGACTCGAGGTCGTTGATGGCCTTCTCGGAGTCGGTCTTGATCCTGGCCTGGTCGGCGTGGCTTTCGCTGCGCTTCAGGAACCACAGCTGGTGCTGCTTTCTGGTGGCGTCGCCCTGAAGCAGGTTGTAGCGTGCCGCCACCTCGGCCTGCTTCTCGAGCTTCTCGAGATTGGCATTGAGTTCGCGAAGGATGTCCTCGACCCGCGTGAGGTTCTCGCGCGTGTCGCCCAGCCGGTTCTCAGTCTCGCGGCGGCGTTCCTTGTACTTGGAGACGCCCGCGGCCTCTTCCAGGAACAGGCGCAATTCCTCGGGCTTGGATTCGATGATCCGGCTGATCGTGCCCTGCCCGATGATGGCGTAGGCGCGAGGGCCGAGGCCGGTGCCGAGGAACACGTCCTGCACGTCGCGGCGGCGCACCGGCTGGTTGTTGATGTAGTAGCTGCTGGTGCCGTCGCGCGTGAGCACGCGGCGCACCGCGATCTCGCTGAACTGGTTCCACTGGCCGCCGGCGCGATGGTCTGCGTTGTCGAACACCAGTTCGACGCTCGAGCGGCTGGCCTGCTTGCGCGTGGTCGTGCCATTGAAGATCACGTCCTGCATCGACTCGCCGCGCAGTTCCGACGCGCGCGACTCGCCGAGCACCCAGCGAACCGCATCCATGATGTTCGACTTGCCGCAACCGTTGGGCCCGACCACACCGACCAATTGGCCCGGCAACAGGAAGTTGGTGGGTTCGGCGAACGACTTGAAGCCCGAGAGCTTGATGGAATTAAGACGCACGACTTGTCGGCCTGGCTTGGCTGTAGCGCCAAGGTATTGATTTGTAAGGAAAATTGCACGGGCCTGCAGCTTGCAGCAGGCCGCCGCCCAAGCCGTGGATGATAACGTCAGGGCATGAGCGATTCCCTGGTTTCCCCCCTCGCCATCCGACGAACCTGCCTGCTGGCGGGCATGGCCGCCCTGCTCGGCGCCGCGGGCTGTTCGTCGATGCGCGACACGCAGCGCGCGGAGCCCTACAGCAACCAGGAATGGCTGCAATCGGGCGCCAACCGCATCGCCAACCTGTCGCTGCGCGACAACCTGCAGTCGGTCCGGCGCGTCCAGAGCACGCTCTACAAGCGCAACCCGCGCGAATGGCGCAAGTCCGCGGCCAGCATGGACGACGCCACCCAGCGCGCCTGGGACGCGGTGCTCAAGGGCCCCCCATTGCCCGAACTGAAGGGCGCCACCGGCATCGACGCGATCCGCATGGCCTTCGACACCGCGCCGCAGGGCTTCCAGGGCGACCGCGTGGCAGCGCTGGTGGTCGGCTGGGCCACGATGCTCAAGCAGGCCAACGGCGACACCTGGGACCAGACCATGATCGACGGCGTGAACGCCGAGAACAGCTTCCGGGCCGCACGCAATTTCGAGATCTCGCTGTGGCTGATTTCCTCCAAGGCCGGCTCCGACGGCCAGCCGCTGCTGCTGGCCACCGAGATCAGCGATCGCGGGCGCAACCTCGTGGCCGACCGCGAGTTGTCGAAGGTGGTGGCCCGGCTCGACCTGATGGCCGCGCAGGCCGACGAGAAGTACCGCCGCGCGGCACTCGATTTCGGGCAGAACTGGGTAATGGGTGTGGTCATGCCCTTCTTCACGCTGGTGCCCAAGTAGCCCGTGCCGATTCGATCGAATGGCGCGGAAACATATTTCTTAAATTTGGGTTTGCGGTAATATATTTCCATGAACAAGCAAGGCCTCATCACCGCGCTGGCCGCCCGCCGCGAAGTTGCCGGCATTTCGAATGCCGAGATCGCCCTGCGCTCCGGACTCACAGAGCGCTCGGTGCGCAACGCGTTGAGCCTGCGCGGCAATCCGCAGCTGTCGTCGCTGCTGGCACTGGTCGACGCGCTGGGACTCGAACTGCAGCTTGCGCCCAAGGGCTTCGGAGAACCTGCTGCCACCGAACCCGGCTATCGCCCTGTCACCACGCGCATCGGGCAGGCGGTGGCCCAGGCGCCGTCGCCGCCCCCAGGCCAGCGGCGCGCACCGCCATCGTCGTCATGAACGTCAAGATCCTCGAGATCGCGCTCGGCACTCGCCGCTTCGGCAAGCTGTTCCAGTACGCCGACCTGTGCCGCTTCGTCGCTGAGCCCGAACTGGTCGCCAATCCGCCGGCCGAGGTGCTGTCGCTCTCGATGGTGGCGAGCGATACGGCAGCCCAATCGGCGCTGTGGAGCGACGTGAAGAACCCGCTCTTCAACGCCCAGGGCGGCCAGCTGCCCAGCTTCTTCCAGAACCTGCTGCCCGAAGGCGTGCTGCGCAGCCACATCGCGCAGCTGCGCGGGTGCCGCGAAAACGACCATTTCGAACTGCTCGCGGCCTGCGGCGGCGACCTGCCCGGTGCCGTGAGCGCCCGGCCGGTCTCCGTCGATCGCGGCACGCTGCAGCGGCTCATCACACAGGACCAGGACGCGCTCGAAATGTCGGTGGTCGAGTTGCCGCTGCCGCAGGGCATCTCGGTCTCGGGCGTGCAACCCAAGCTGGGCCTGCGCCGCCAGGGCGGACGCTACGTGGCTCGCACGCGCGCCGGCGCCAGCACGCGCGTCATCGCCAAGCTGCCGGTCGCGGGACGGCCTCACATGCCGCAGCTCGAGATGCTGTCCCTGCAGATGGCCGGCGCGGCAGGCGTCGAGGTGTGCCATGCCGAACTGGCGCCGCTGTCGGCCATTGCGGCCGAGCACAGCTACGCCCTGCCCGACGAGCCTGAATTCCTGGCCGTGACGCGCTTCGACCGAGACGGCGCGCGCCGCATCCATTTCGAGGACTTCGCGCAAGTGCTGGCGATCGACCCGATGCACAAGTACACCGCGAGCTATCTCGACATGGCGCTGGCGATGCGCGCGTTTCCATCGCTGGGCGACGACGCGGTGTTCGAGCTGTTGCGGCGGCTCGTGGTGAACGACCTGCTCGGCAACCCCGACGCCCACCTGAAGAACTTCGGCGTGCTCTACCCCGACGGCCTCGCGCCGCGGCTGGCACCGGCCTACGACATCGTGGCCTATGCCGCAATGCAGGGCGTGGACGGCCATGCCTTGCCCCTGCTGCCGGCCGCATCCGCCACGGCAAGGCGGTCGGCGCTGTTCAGCCCGGCCAACGTTCGCGCCTTCTGCTTCTCGACCGGTCTGCACGAGCCGATGGTGCGCCGCGTGGTCGCGGACACTGCGCGGCTGGCGCGCGAACAATGGCCCGACATGATCGACGCATCCACGTTGCCAGCGCCCTGGAAGAAGAAACTCCAGCAGCGCTTGCAGGCACACCCCTTGCTGCAGTCGATGCGCAAGCGAGGCAGGTAGCGCCCCGCAAAAACGCGCCCCTAGAATGAATCGGCCCTCCACCCCTCAACCCATTCGAGGCAGCAGCAACTCATGAGCTCCATCAATTTCATCGGCGGCGAAAAAGGCGGTGTCGGCAAGTCGGTCACGGCGCGTGTGCTGGCCCAGTACTTCATCGACCACAGCCGGCCGTTCACCGGCTTCGACACCGACCGCTCGCACAGCTCGTTCACGCGCTTCTACGAAGGCTTCGCTTCGCCCGTGGTGGTCGACAGCTTCGAGGGCCTCGACACGGTCGTCAACGGCTTCGAGACCAACCCGCAGCAAAGCGTGATCGTCGACCTCGCCGCGCAGACGTTGGCGCCGCTCTCGCGCTGGATCAAGGAATCGGACCTGTTCGATGTCTTCGCCGAGATCGGCGTCACGGTCAACTTCTGGCATGTGCTGGACGACGGCAAGGACTCGACCGACCTGCTCGGCACGTTGATCGACACCTTCGGCAACCGGCCCAACTACATCGTGGTGCAGAACTACGGGCGCGGCAGCGACTTCGGCATGCTGCTGGGCTCGCAGTCGCTCTCGAAGGCCACGGCCAACGGCGCGCGCGTGATCGCCCTGCCACGCCTGCACGACGCGAGCATGCGCAAGATCGATGCGCAAAACGCCAGTTTCTGGAAGGCAGTGAACGATCGCGAAGGGCCGCATGCGCTGGGCCTGCTGGAGCGCCAGCGGGTGAAATCGTGGCTGGCGACGGCCTACGCGGCATTCGACACCTTGCCGCTGTAGGCCCCGGGCCGGCGCGGCACGACGGCGCCTGCCCCACCGCCATCCTCTCCCATCCGGAGAGGAAAGAAACTCAGATCATCCCGCCGTTGATCGAGATCACCTGGCCGGTGATGTAAGCGGCTTCGTCGCTCGCCAGGAACGCGGCCAGCGCGGCCACTTCCTGCGGCGTGCCCGCCCGCTTCACAGGCACCATCTGGTTGATGACTGCCTGATCGAACACGGCGTCCGCCATCGGCGACGCGATGATCCCGGGCGCGATCGCGTTCACCGTGACACCGCGCGACGCCACTTCGAGCGACAGCGCCTTGGTCGCGCTGTTCAATGCGCCCTTGGCGGCGGCATAGTTCACCTGGCCCTTGTTGCCGGCGATCGCAGCCACCGAGGAGATGTTCAGGATGCGGCCCCAGCGCGTGCGCATCATCGGCAAGAGCAACGGCTGCGTGACGCGGAAGAAGCCGTTCAGCGACACGTCGATCACCTTGTGCCACTGTTCGGCACGCATGCCGGGCAGCACGGCGTCGTCGTGCACGCCTGCGTTGTTGACCAGGATCTGCACCGGACCGGCTTCGAGGACGCGCGCCACGCCCGCCGCACAGGCGTCGTCGCTGCGCAGGTCGAACACATGGCATTCCGCCTTGCCGCCCGACGCCGCAATCGATGCGGCCAGTTGCTCGACCGCCTCGGGCCGAGAGTTCGCATGCAGCAGCACCGTGGCGCCATCGCGCGCCAGCCGCTCGGCCATGGCTGCGCCGAGTGCGCCGCTGGCACCGGTGATCAGTGCGCGTTTTCCTTCGAGACTCATGGCGATCGGGTGCTTTCTGTGGCCAGGGGCGTATTGAGGACGACCACGGCGCGGCCCTCGGCCAGCATGCGGCCGTCGTCGGCTGCCACCGTGAATGCATAAAGAATCTGGCGGTCGTCGCCCGACAGGCGCTGGGCGCGCACCTGCAGCGCGCCGGCCACGTCATCGAGCCGAGCCACCGCCAGCCTGACGTTGCGCGCGCTTGCCAGGAACCCGGCCGACGGCGTGCTGCCCTCGGCCGCCAGCAGGCCGCCGTGCAGCGCCATGGCCTGCGCCGCGTACTCGATGGCATTGGGAGCGAGCAGCCCGCCTTCGGTGCGCAGCGGGTTGTCCGGCCGGGCATGCGTGCGGGTGCTGCAGTGGATGGCCATCTCGTCCCAGCTCTCGAGCCGTTCCAGAAGGCACATGCTGCCGCTGTGCGGAATGCGCAGGGCGATGCCGGCGCGGTCGAGCGTCTGCGGGGCGGTCATCGAATCGACTCCGCGGCGCGGACGTGCCTGAGGCTCCAGGACATGACGCTCATGCAGAACTGCCCTGCTGCAGATCTGCCACCAGCAGCACATTGGCGAAGGGCGTGCCTTCGCTCATCGGGATGCTGCGCACGCGGAAGCCAAGGCGCTCGAGCAGCGCGGTCCATTCCGACAGCGGGCGCCCCCAGGTCGGCGAGACCTTGTGCCCGCGGATGCGGGTGACCGTGCGGTCGACCCATTGGCTGATCGCAAACCCGCGGCGGCTAGACGCATCACCCACGCGCAGCAGCAGCCGCGCCTGCGGGTTGCCGCCACGGCGCAGCGCGTCGCGCACGCGAACCAGCACGCCCTCCTGGGCCTCGAGGTTCACGTAGTGCAGCACGTCGAGGATCACAACGAGGTCGCAATCGGGCAGTTCGGCCGAGCACATGTCGGCGCACACCAGCCTGGGCGCCGGCTGCAGGTGCCCGATGGAAGCCTGCGCGCGCGCGATGTCCTTGGGCATCAGCTCGATGCCGGTGTAGTCGGCGCGCTCGGGCGTGGCGAACCATGTCGACGGCCAGCGGCCCTGCTTCTGCATGGCGCTCATAGAGGCCAGCAGGCTCGCGAACAGGCCCTGTCCGCAGCCGATGTCCACCACCCGCCGGTGTGCCGCCTCGACCAGACCGCGTTCGAGCAGCCCGCGGAACACCGGGTCGCGCCCCAGCTTGCCGCGCGCGAAATGCCAGGCGAAGCTGCCGCCCTTCTTGTAGGGAGCGGTCGCGGCCTCGTGCAGTTCGCGCCAGGCCTTGTCGGTCGATGGCGACGGCGACATCACCGCGCTCATGGCTTCAGCCCTTCGGGCAGGGTCACGGCGCGCAGTCCTTCGGCACGCAGGCGTTCGAGAAGCAAGGGCAATACCTCCAGCAAAACAGGTTGTCCGTCGGCCGTGCGCGCCGCGTTGCCGTCGTGCAGCAACAGGATGTCGCGGGCCTGCAGGTTGCGGCTCAGGCGCGCCATCACCTTGGCGGCGTCGCCTTCGCGCGTGTCGAAGCCGCGGCGCGTCCAGCTCACGAGCGACAGGCCCAGGCGGTGCAGGACGGGTTCGAGGAACGGGTTGCGCAGCCCGGCGGGTGCGCGGAAGCAAGTCGGTCGCTGGTCGGTCACGTCGCTGAGGATGTCCTGCGCGCGAGCGATCTCGGCGGCGAAACCGCGCGGCCCCAGAAAGGAGAAGTTGTGCCGGTGCTGCGCCGTGTGGTTCTGGATGCTGTGGCCGCGCGCGACGATCTCGCGTGCCAGCCCGGGGTGTGCCAATACGCGCTCGGCGATGCAGAAGAAGGTGGCGCGCTGCCCGTGCGCATCGAGCAGGTCGAGCACCCGTGGCGTGACTTCGGGTTCGGGGCCGTCGTCGATGGTGATCGCCACCTCGCGCCGCGATGCCGC
Source organism: Variovorax paradoxus (assembly GCF_902712855.1). Lineage (NCBI taxonomy): Bacteria > Pseudomonadati > Pseudomonadota > Betaproteobacteria > Burkholderiales > Comamonadaceae > Variovorax > Variovorax paradoxus. Next base: position 3,203,627 of record NZ_LR743507.1, on the reverse strand, counting down.
GGCCTCGGGCAGCCGGGTGACGTTGGGACCCAGCAGGGAACTGCGCGGCGTGAGGCCCGCACCGGTGATCAGTGCGTGGTTCAGCACGATCGCGCCGACGGCCCAGGGCAACGCGCCGGGCACCAGCACCCCGGCGCCGATGGCCGCCACGTGCCACGCCGCACTGGCACGGATGGCCAGGGGCCAGGGCCAGGATTCGGCGGTGCGCGGGGCGGATGCGGAAGACATGGCTGCGGATTTTCCCATCAGGCACGCGGGGCCGGCGCGCCCTGCCGCGACGTCTCGCGCCGCGCAAAGGCGGCGGACAGCAGCAGCGCCAGCAGCGCACCCGGCGCCACCACGCGGCCGATGGACGACAGCGCCGGAATGTCCGAAATGGCGATCAGCCCGAAGGACACCACGGTCGTGAGGTTGGCGAGCATCAGCGACGCCAGCGTGTCCTCGTCGGCGCGGCCTGTGGTGCGCAACTGGTCGAAGAACAGCGCGTAATTCGAGCCGACCGCCACGATCAGCAGCAGCCCCACCAGGTGAAGGATGCCGAGCGCCGCCTGCAGAACGGCCATGCCGCCGAGCGTGAGCATCACCGCGAACAGCAGCGGCTGGCACACCGCCACCAGCCGGCGCCAGGAACGCAGGTAGATGCCCAGCAGCACCACGACCGCCAGCGCACCGAGCAGCACCTGCACGAAGGCCTCGTGCAGATAGCGCTGGTAGAGGCTCGCGAGCTCGCGCCCGACGTCGACCACCTGCACCTCGGGCAGGCCGGCAAGCGCGGCTTCGAGGCGACCCTGGTCGAACTTGGCCGACGGATGCAGCACCAGCAGCGTGCCCCAGCCGCCACCCGGGCGTTCGTACATGAGCGTGTTGACCACCGACGCGAGCGGACCGTCGGCCAGGTCGGCGCGCTGCACCGGCGAGAGCTTGCGCGCCGCCTCCACGTCGTCGACGAAGGGACCGAGGCGCGACGCCGGCAGCGGCAGGCCCCGGGTCGCGTCGGCGAGGTTCGTGCGCAGCGTGTCGGCATTTGGCAGGCTGGCGATGCGCGCCGCCTGCGTCTCCACGCTCGGCAGCACACGGGTGACGGTCTCGTAGCCGACGAGTTCGCCCTTGTCCACGAGCGTGTCGAGCCGCGCCGCGGCGGCTTCGGTATGGCGCAACGCAGCCTGCTCGTCGTCGCCGTAGGCCACCACCAGCACGCCGCCGTCGCTGGCGCCGATGTCGTTGCGCAGCATCTCGTCGAGCTGTTGCGCGGCCTTGGGCACCGGGCTCATGGCGCCGAGGTCGGCGCGCCACAGATGGCCGCCCTGCCACAGCACCAGCCCGAGCGCGGCCACGCCGAGCGCCGCCAGCGGCCAGCGCAGGCTGGGCAGGCCGCGCACCAGCGCGCCGGCCAGCTGCGCCATGTACCGGCGCATGCCCATGCCGGTGGCGCCATCGGGCGCAAGCACCGGCAGCACGTAGCGGGTGGCGAGCGCCGCAGCCACGAGGCCGGCGATCGAGAACACGCCGAGCTGCGCCAGTCCCGGGAAACCCGAGAACACCAGTGCAGCGAAGCCGCACACCGAGGTCAGCAGGCCCAGCCGCACGGTGGGCCAGTTCAGGTCGAGCCAGCGCCGCCAGCCGGTGCCGGGCACGGCGCCCGCCCCGACCTGCCGCGCCTGGATCAGGTAGTAGATGGCGTAGTCCACCGTCTCGCCGATCAGCGTGCTGCCGAAACCCAGCGTGAGCCCGTGCACCGAGCCGAACACCACGCTCACGCTCGCGGTGCCGATCACCACGCCCGTGGCCACCGGCAGGAAGGCGATGACCAGCGCGCGCGGCGAGGCGAACGCCAGCAGCAGCAAGCCGCCCATCACGATGCCGCCCACCACGGCGAGATGGATCGCCTCGGTCTTGATCTTGTCTCGGCTCATCACCGAGAAGACCGGCGGGCCGCTCAGCAGCAGCTTGGGCGCGTCTGCCCCCATGTCCCGCGAAGCCGCCTCGTAGGCGGCATGCACGCGCGCGATGGCCACGGCCTGCGCATCGAGATCGCTGCCGGCGGCGCGGGTGGTCGCGATCATCAGTGCGCGCGGCGCGCTGCGCGACATCCACACGCCGTCCTCGCTGCGCGGAGAACTGGCGGGCACGAGCTCCATGGCGATGCGCTGGGTTTCGCCCGTCGGATCGCGGTCGAGCAAAGGCTTGATGACGTTGCCGGCCGGTGTTCCCAGCATCGACAGGGTTTCGTTGATCGCGTCGCGCAGGCCCTCCGCCGTGAACTGGCCGGGCGTGACGCCGGTCGACAGCTGGTAGCGGTGCTGGAACACCCAGGTGCCGGCGTCGCTCCAGTCGCTGGTGTCGCCGTTCTGCACCAGGTCGAACAGCTTGCTCTGGCGCATGTCCTTGGCGACCGCGCGCGACACAGCGGCGCGCTGCTCGGCACTGCCGCCTTCGATGCCGAGCATCAGGGTGCGCGAGGCGACACCGCTTTGCAGCTGCTCGATCAGCACGCGCTGCCGGACGTCCGGGCTCTTCGGCAGGAAGGCGGACAGGTCGGCACCGATCTGCGTGCGGGCGATGACCACCACGCCGCACAGCAGCACCAGCAGCCATGCCAGCAGCACGGCCGCCCGGCGCGCCTTGCCCGGGGCGCCGCCGGCCTGCGGCGCGGTCACGGCGCGGTGCGCCCGGACGTACCGGACGGGGCCGCGGTGGCAGGCACGGCGGGCGCCGCTGCCACGGCACCCGGCGTGATGTTCATCGAGGAGCGGTCGCCACCGACGAACTCCATCTCGAGCCCGAGCACTTCGCTCGAACGGCCGCTGATGCGCATGCTTCGCACTTGTGCGGCAAGGCGGCTGTCGAGCGGCACGAGGTCGAGCGTCCATTTGGCGGTCGAGCCGGTCACCGTGGTCTTGAAGTAGCGCTGCAGCGTGGCGCCGTCGCCGGTGAGCGTGCCGCGCATGGCTTCGACCAGGCCCAGCAGCTCGGGCATGCTGTCGAGCGCGAGCGTGCGGTTGCGGCCGCCGCGCGACAGCGTGAGCGTGTTGCCCTCCACCGCCATGGTCTCGATGCGCGGCGACAGCGTGCGTCGCACCAGCTTGTCGGGTGCGTCGAAGCTGAGCGTGCCGCTGGCGTCGAGCGGGCCCTCGAGGCCGTGCACGAAGCGCTGTTCGGTGAAGCGGGCCTCGCCGCTCTTCTGCTTGGCCAGCAGGCCCATCAGTTCGGGCAGGTCGAATGCCGCCCAGGCCGGCACGGCACACAGTGCCAGCGCCAGCACGAGTGCCTTGCAAAGCCAGTCAAGGCGCGTCTTCGAGCCAGAAATCATGAAAGTTGAACCAGTTGTAGGGGTACGCACGGCAGAGTGCCTCCAGGCGCGACACATAGGCCTGGACCGCGGCACGGATGCGCTCCTCGCGCTCCGCCGGGCTGGAGGCCCGCTCGCCGAAATCGGCCAGCGGATCGAACCGGACATGGTATCGCCCGCCTCCGTCGTAAAGCCCTGCCATGAAGAACACCTTCCGGCGCAGCAGCGCCGCAAGACGGAAAGGCCCGTCGTTGAAGACGGCAGGCTGCCCGAGGAACGGCAGCACGATGTTGTTGCCGCGCTGTTGTTCGGGCTGGTCTTCGCTACCCGGCAGCGTCCGGTCGGCCAGCATGCCGCCCATGCCGCCGCCGTCGAGCCAGTCGCGCAACGCGAGCATCGAGTGCGGGCGGCCCAGCGCGATCACGTGAGGCCGCAGTTCGGGCACGGCGATGGCGTTGAGGATGCCGGTGATGCGCTGTGCGTTGTCCGGATACATGAGCATCGCCAGGCGCATGTCGCGCTGGTGCGTCTGCTGCTTGCACGCGCCCAGGGCCTCGAAGCTGCCGACGTGCGCACCGAGCAGGAACGCGCCCCGCCCGCCCGCCAGCTCGGCGTCGAGCGGGCCGTTGCCCTCGATCTCGACCTTGAAAAGGTCCATGCGCCCGCGCAGGAAGTAGACGCGGTCGAGCACGGTCGACGAGAAGGCATGCAGCAGCCGGAAGCCGTCCAGCCAGCCCGCGTTCGGCCCGATGGCGCGGAACAGGTAGCGCTTGATGTGGCGACGCTGTGCCGGTGCGAACAGCAGGAAGTACAACGCGATCGGCGGCAACAGCAGCCGCGTGATGTGGCGCCCGAAGAACAGCGCCATGAACACGATGAAGCGCAGCGCGAGCATGTTGCTGCGCTCGGGCGCGTGGGCCCAGTCGCCCTCGCCCTTGTGCGGCAAGGGGCCGGTGCGGGCCGCCTCGTCCACGGCGCGTGCCTCGGCGTCTGTGTGTTTCATCACGCGGAGTCTTGCACGGCAGTCCATCGGCCGGTGACAGCCACGACGCCGTCGCAGCGAACGTCGAAACGAACACCGCGGGCGGCACCCGGCTCGGGATGCAGTTCGATCGACAGGCTGCTGCCCGGGCGCACCGGCGCGAGGAACTTCGCGGCGGCGAGCGTGGGGTTGGCGCCCAGGCGCGCCGTGAGCGCCGGCACCCGGTGAATGGCTTCCATCACCTCGGCCAGCACCAGCGCACCCGGCAGCAACGGCTGCCCAGGGAAGTGGCCGGCGAACACCGGGTGGTCGGCCGGCACGGCATGGACCATCTGCACCGGCGTGTCGTCTTCGGCGAGCTGGGCCAGCGCGAATTCGCGCAGCGCCCGCACCGTGAGCTTGCCCGTGCCCTCGCGCGGGAAAGCCTTCACCTGCACCACGCGGCGCGGCACAAAGACGGCCTCGAGCCGCTGGCGCAGCGCCGCGATGATCTCGCCCGCGCCCAGCGTGGGCGCCACCACGAACGCCACCGGCCGCACCACGCCATCGGCCACCTCGTCGGGCAGCCAGAAGGCGCCGTCGTCCACGCCGGGAATGCTGTTCAGGTGGAAGTTCAGGTGCGCCAGCGAACTGCGCCGGCCGGCGACGTGGATCAGGTCGTTGGCGCGGCCGAACAGGCGGAAGCGGCGCTCGTCGAGCAGCTCGAGCACGTCGGCCATGGGTGTCGGCTCGGGCATGAAGTCGCCCTGGAAGATGAAGCGCTCGGGCCCGCCGTCGGCCGAGGGCTCGGCGTGCACGCGGATCTCGCCGAAGGTTTCCCAGATCTCGCTGTCGGTGGTGCGGCGCGTGGCCACCTGGCCCGACTCGGTGCTGCCGTAGATCTCGAGCAGCACCGCGCCCATGGCCTGTTCGGCCTGCTGCGCGAGCTGCGGCGACAGCGGCGCGGTGGCCGACAGGATCAGGTCGACCGGCGGCAGTGCGATGCCCGACAGCAGCAGTGTCTTCAGGTGGAACGGTGTGGTCACCAGCGCACGCGGGCGTGGCACCGAAGCCAGCGTCTGCGCGACGTCGGCCGGAAAGAAGGGACGGCTGCTTTCGAACGCCGCGCCGCCGAGCATGGCCAGCAGTGCCGACGATTCGAGTCCGTAGCTGTGCTGCACCGGCACGGTCGCGACCAGCGTCAGGCCTTCGAGCGTGGGCCGGCCGAGCACACGGCACAGGCGCTCGACGGCCACGGCCACGTCGCCCACCAGAGTGCGCCAGGTCTTGGCATGCGGCTGCGGCACGCCGGTCGATCCCGAGGTCAGCAGGCTCACCGCGTGCATGGCGCCGTCAACCTGCGGCACCACGGCGCCCGTGTCGCCTTCGAGGCTCGATCGGTCCTCGATCAGCACCCGATGCATGCCGGGGGTCTGGAGCTTCGGATCGTCGGTGAGCGCGAAGAGGTTCGGCCCGCCCGTCTCGACCAGTCGCGCCAGCGTGTCGGGCCGCGCGTCGGGCGGCAGCAGGCTGGCATGGCCGCGCACCATGGCGGCGCCAAGACTCACCGCGAAGGCGTAGCGGTCGACGCAGAGGTTCACGGCCGGTCCTTGAGCCGGCAGCGTGGGCGCGAAGCGGGCCACGTCGGCCAGGTACTGCCGTGTGCTCACCGGCGAGCCCGCGCGCCAGGCCAGCGGCGCATCGGGATCGCGGTCTGCGAGCAGCGGCAGGAGGCCGCCGGTTTCGGTGGTCGAGGAGTCTGTCGTCACGCGGGCAACGCCTGTGTCATCGGCCGCCGGCGTTGGAATCCACCGACGATGTGCCGTAGAACGCGCGCACGGCATCGACCAGCCGGGTGCGTTCGAATTCGGGATGCAGCCGGTACCGCACCAGGTGCTCGCCCACGAACAGCAGCGCGACCATCACGGGACACAGCACGTTCGAGAACAGCGACCAGTCGGAGAACGGCCGGGTGAAATAGATCGCGAGCGACGCCACCACCACGAGTGCGAAAAACGCGGTCCAGATGCGCGTCAGCTGCGTCGTGTAGGAAAGCATGTGCCCCCTGAGCGGGTGCACGCGCTGCGCGAACTGGGTGATCAGCGGCAGGCCGCGGCCGCGCAGCGTGGAACCGAACCATCCGCACAGCGCGGTATTGATCGCCACGTGCTGCAGCACGTACAGCCGGTTGGGATCGCCGGCCTCACCGAGGAAGACGAGTGCCACGCCGCCCAGGCCCAGCACGGCCGTGACGGCAAAGCCCCAGCGGCCGAACCAGCTTGCGGAAAAGCCCATGACGGCGAGCCACAGCGGACCGAGCAGCACCACCACCGCCCAAGGCGCCGTGGGGTGGAACACAGTCATCCAGTGAGAGAGGCCGGCATAAGCCACCCCTACCACCAGAAGGAGTGCTATTCGCCATCGCGACATGGGGCTCAGGTGGCGACGCGGTGCTCGGCGACGTGGGTCGCAAGCGTGCGCAGCGACTGGAAGATCTGCTGGTTGCGCTCGTCGTCCGAGCGCAGCTGGAAGCCGTAGCGGCGGGAGACTTCGAGCGCCACTTCGAGGATGTCGATCGAATCGAGGCCCAGGCCTTCGCCGTAGAGCGGATCGGTGGGCACGATGTCCTCGGGCGCGACCTCGAGGTTCAGCGCGTTCACGAGCAGCACGGCCAGCTCTTTTTCGATTGGCGACTGTTCGGATGCGTCACCAGAGGCGGGAATGGGGGGCTGAGCAGTCGATGACAAAAAAACCTCCTAAAACTTTTTCCTGAACTACCGTGCGGCCGTGGATTATAGGAGTGCCGCTTGATTAGACTGCCCCTTTCGATACGACCCGGAGCACCCCATGGCCGACCCTCTTCTGATCGCACGGCATGACACCATCGAGTGTGCACTTCTTCCCGGCCTGGCGAATCGCCACGGCCTCATCACCGGGGCCACCGGCACAGGCAAGACGGTCACGCTCCAGACCATCGCAGAGAAGCTCTCCGGCATCGGCGTTCCGGTGTTCATGGCCGACGTCAAGGGCGACCTGACCGGCATCAGCCAGAAGGGCGCCATCGGCGGCAAGCTGGCCGCGACGCTGAAGGAACGTGGCATCGAAGTGCCCGAGCCCTCGGCCTGCCCCGTCACCTTGTGGGACGTGTTCGGCGAACAGGGCCACCCGGTGCGCGCCACCATTTCCGACATGGGCCCGCTGCTGCTGGGGCGCATGCTCGACGTGAACGACACGCAGGCCGGCGTCCTGAACCTCGTGTTCAAGATCGCCGACGACAACGGTCTGCTGCTGCTCGACCTGAAGGATCTGCGCGCCATGCTGCAGTACGTGGGCGAGAACTCCAGCCAGTTCACCACGCAGTACGGCAACATCAGCGCCGCCAGCGTGGGCGCCATCCAGCGCGGCCTGCTGCAGATCGAGACGCAGGGCGGCGGCAAGTTCTTCGGCGAGCCGATGCTCAACATCGCCGACTTCATGCAGACCGAGGGCGGCAAGGGTGTCGTCAACATCCTGGCGGCCGACAAGCTCATGAACTCGCCGCGGCTGTACGCCACCTTTCTGCTGTGGATGCTCTCGGAGCTGTTCGAACAGTTGCCCGAAGTGGGCGACCCCGAGCAGCCCAAGCTGGCCTTCTTCTTCGACGAAGCCCACCTGCTCTTCAACGAAGCGCCCAAGGCGCTGGTCGAGCGCATCGAGCTCGTGGTGCGCCTTGTGCGTTCCAAGGGCGTGGGCGTGTATTTCGTCACCCAGAACCCGCTGGACATCCCCGATTCGGTGCTCGCCCAGCTCGGCAACCGCGTGCAGCATGCGCTGCGCGCCTTCACGCCGCGCGACCAGAAGGCGGTGAAGGCCGCCGCCAGCACCATGCGCCAGAAGCCGGGGCTGGACATCGAGACGGCCATCACCGAACTGGCGGTCGGCGAGGCACTGGTGAGCTTCCTCGACGACAAGGGCCGCCCGAGCGTGACCGAGCGCGTGTTCGTGCTGCCGCCGGCCAGCCAGCTCGGGCCGATCACGCCGGACCAGCGCCAGGCATTGATTGCCGGCTCGCTGGTGGCGGGCGTGTACGAGAAGGCGGTCGACCGCGAATCGGCCTACGAAAAACTCAAGGGCCGCGCCGACAGCGCGCCCGCGGCACCGGCCGGAACGCCGGCAGGCGGCAAGCCCGGCGCGGAAGCATCGGGCTCCGGCATGGGCGGCATGCTCAACGACATGCTGTTCGGCACCACCGGCCCGCGCGGCGCCAAGCACGACGGCCTGGTGCAGACCATGGCCAAGTCGGCCGTGCGCACCATGGGCACGTCGGTGGGAAAGGAAATCCTGCGCGGCGTGCTGGGCGGGATCTTCGGCAGCAAAAAGCGCTGACGAAGCACGGGCGACGCGAAACGAGCGCCGCCTACCAGCGCAGCAGGCGCGGCCCCAGCACGACGCCGACCAGCACCGGCACCGCGATGCCGCTCACGTACCACACGGCCAGGAACGGCGCGGTGAGCTCCATGCAGTGCAACGCATACACCGAGGCCCCCACGCCGCCCGCAAGCGCCCCGGCCGCGGCGCCGGCCAGCGCGGGCCGCGTGGGCGCCATGCCCTTCAGCGCCACCAGCGTGGCCGCGAACACGGGCAGCGCCATCAGCCCGATGCTGGCCGCGCAGATGCGCCACGACTGCCCCATCAGCGACGGCATGCGGTCGTCGGTCTGCATGGTGAACCAGGCAATGGCCGCCAGCGCCCAGATGCCCAGCACCGGCAGCGCCGCACCGAGCCAGGCCCGACGCACCGCCACGCCGGGCCGCGCAAGCCGATGCACCGCCACATAGCCGGCCGCGGCAATGCACAGCGGAAACAGCACCTTGACCCAGAACATCGGCCAGAACATGGCCTGCACGATGTCGCGCCGCATGCCGTACTCGGCGAACAGGATCAGCAGCGACACCGGCACGCCCGCCAGCAAGGCCCAGCGAAGGCGCCGGCTGGCGGCTCGGCGCGGCACGGCGACGTCGCCGGTGGCGAGCATCGCGACGAGGTCGTCGGTCTTCATGCGGCCTCCCCCCAGCGGTTTCCGAAGCGGGCGGCCAGCGCCTTCAGGCCTCGGTGGATGCCGACCTTGACGGCCGACTCCGACATGCCCGTGAGGTTCGCGGTCTCGGCCACCGAAAGCCCCTCGATCTTCACGTGCACGATCGGCAGGCGCTGCCGTTCGGGCAGCGTCTCGAGCAGGCCGCCGAGGTCGCGCCTGGCGTCGCTCGCTTCCTCGGCTGACTCGGCGAACACGGCGAGGTCGTCGTCCAGCGGGTCATGCAGGTCGTCGCGCACCGACTTGGCGCGCAGCAGGTCGATCATCTTGTAGCGCGCGATGGCGTGCACCCAGGCCGTCAGCGGCTGGTCGCTCTGGTAGGTATGGCGCTGGTTGTGCATGGCGAGCAGGCATTCCTGGACGAGGTCTTCCACTTCATCGGGCCAGCCGAAAAGCCGCTTGCCCAGAAAGGCGCGCAGGTGCGCGCTCAGCTGCTGCAGGAAGTCCCGGTATGCCTTCGCGTCGCCATCGAGGCCGCGAAGGAACAGGCTGCGCAGCGCCACTTCAGCGTCGCTCGGATTCGTCCTGCTGCCTAGGTTGTTTCGTGCCATCCGGTCGGCCGGTTACAGCCTTGTCAAAAAAAGTCCTGCCGGATTGTGCCGTGAGCGGCGGCAAGCGCTGGGCTAAGCTCGCCCTGACCCCACGCCCCCGAAACAGGAAGGAACGAGCGCGCGTGTCCAGCGAACGGGTTTCGCCCCGGATCTGCCCGGCACTGGAAGCGGTGCACATCGTCCGCATGGCGATCCCTCCTGGCGGCCTGCGGGTGTTCGAGCAGTGCACGCCCGGCCCGGGGCGCGAGCCGCCGCCCGCTCGCCTGCACGGCAGCGGCGTCGAAAAGCCGGACCTGTGCTGCACGCCGGGTACCTCGGCGGCAATGCCTGCGGGCTGCGCCTGTTGCGGCCTGAGCCCTGCGCGTCGCGGCGCGGGCCGTGCACCGGACGCGGTGTTGTCCGTCCCCGCGCGGCTTGCAAGGCGCGCGGGCGGTCGGTACATTGCATTTTTTGAGGGCCACCAATGTCTGCAGACAGCACAACGATCGCTTCCTCTTCTTCCGCGGTGCCTGCCGGCCCCGCCTCCTCCCTCCCCCTGCAGCCGCTGGGCGCGCCACCGCCAATAGGCACGTCGCCGCACACGGCCTCATCGACCGGCCACATCCGCCTTACTTCGCACGCCGGCGGCTTCGGTGCACTGCCGATCCGTTGGGGCGCGGCCACCGCCACCGAGCGCGGGCCGGTCGTCGGCACCACCACCAAGCGGGCGCACCGCAACGTGATCGGCACCCACAGCGGCTCCTACAGCGTTTACCGCGCACTCGCCGTGGCAGCCGGCGCACTCAAGCGCGAGCACAAGGCCGACCTCACCAACACAGCGCCCACCGACGTGATCGGGCCTTACCCGCAATGGAGCGAGCCCGGCCGCATCGTGTCGCTCGACCCATGGGGCGCGCTCGTGGCCGACGTGTTCGCCACCGAGCTGGCCGCGGGCTACGACATCCGCCCGACCATCGCGATCACCAAGGCCCACGTGATCCTGCCCGAGGTGATCGAGGCGCTGCAGAAAGGCCGCCTCAAGGCCGACGGCAAGTTCCTCACCGCCGGCGGCGCCGCCATGGTCACCAAGGCGGCGATCGAGCCCGTGTGGTACCTGCCCGAGGTGGCGCGCCGCTTCGGCTGCTCCGAGACCGACCTGCGCCGCGTGCTGTTCGAGGAAACCGGCGGCATGTACCCCGAGCTGGTCACGCGCTCCGACCTCGAGGTGTTCCTGCCGCCGATCGGCGGACAGACGCTCTACATCTTCGGCAATCCGCGCGACCTGGCCAATCCCGAGGTGGAGCTCACCGCGCGGATCCACGACGAATGCAATGGGTCCGACGTGTTCGGCTCCGACATCTGCACCTGCCGGCCCTACCTCACGCACGCGATCGAGGAATGCATCCAGGGCGCGCAGCGCGGTGGCGTCGGCCTTATCGCGTACTCGCGCAAGGAAGGCCGCGCGCTCGGCGAGGTCACCAAGTTCCTGGTCTACAACGCGCGCAAGCGCCAGGTGGGCGGCGACACGGCCGACCAGTATTTCGCGCGCACCGAGTGCGTGGCCGGCGTTCAGGACATGCGTTTCCAGGAGCTGATGCCCGACGTCTTCCACTGGCTCGGCATCCGCAAGATCCATCGGCTCGTGTCGATGAGCAACATGAAGTTCGACGCCATCACCGGCTCGGGCATCGAGATCGGCGAGCGGGTGAACATTCCCGACGAACTGATCCCGGCGGACGCCCGCGTCGAAATGGACGCGAAGATGGCCGCCGGTTATTTCACGCCCGGCCCGGTGCCGGACGCCGAAGAACTCAAGAAGGCCAAGGGCCGCGGACTCACCGAATGACCACCAGCCACAACAACACCGACTCCCACCTGCCCGTCGACGGATCGGGCAGCTTGCCGCCTGGCGGCGAAGGCAAGGTCGATCCGTCGATCGAATTCACAGTGGACGCCGGCCATGCCGCCGGCGCGGCCAGCCTGCTGCGCACCACCACCGCCATCCGCCAGCGCGCCGCAGCCTTGCTGGCCCGCGCGCGCAGCGGCGAATCGCAGTGGTTCAGCATCGGCGACGACAGCGCACTGGAGGACGCCGCGCGCAACGTCGCCGAGGTCACGCGCGAACGCTATCCCTGGGACACCATTCCGTACCACAGCCGCTGGCGCCACTTCGAGGCCGGCGGCATCAACCGGCTCGAGGAACTCAACACCCTGCTCGGCGACGCGGACGCGCGGCAGCGCGCCCGCGCCCACATCGATCTTGTGCTGGTCAGCGTGCTGCTCGACGCGGGTGCCGGTCCCGACTGGCACTACACGGAGTCGTCGACCGGCGAGCGCTTCACCCGCTCCGAAGGCCTGGGCGTGGCCAGCTACCACGCGTTCATGGGCGGCCTGTTTTCCTCTGACCCTGACCATCCGTACCAGGTGGACGCGGCCGGCCTTCGCGGCCTGGTGACCGACCGGCTCGGCGATGCCTTCCAGGTCAGCGAGGTGAATCCGCTGGTCGGCCTGGCGGGCCGTGCCACGCTGCTTCGCCGGCTCGGCGAGGCCATGAGCGAGCAACCCGAGACCTTCGGCGACGACGGCCGCCCCGGCAAGCTGTTCGACGCCCTGGTCGGCCCCTACGGCCCGGCCGCGCCGCCGACCGCCGAGGTCACGGCGCATCAGATCCTGTCGCTGCTGCTGGAGTCGCTCTCGCGCATCTGGCCGGCGCCCAATGCGGTGGACAGCATTGCGGCGGACGGCAGCGACAGCCCCGGCGGCATCGGCTCGGGCGACCCGGCGCTGGCGCTGGGCGACTGCTGGCGCCACAGCGCGGTGCGGGGGCCCGGCCTCACCAACGGCTGGATGCCGTTCCACAAGCTGTCGCAATGGCTCACGTACTCGCTGCTCGAGCCTTTCGAATGGGCCGGCGTGAAGGTGCGCCACCTCGACGCGCTCACCGCCCTGCCCGAGTACCGCAACGGCGGCCTGCTGATCGACAGCGGCGTGATCGTGCCGAAGGACCCGTCCTTCCTCACCCGCCGCTGGAAGGTGGGCGACGAGTTCATCGTCGAGTGGCGCGCGCTCACGGTGGCGCTGCTCGACGAGGTGGCCCCGCGCGTGCGCAAGGTGCTCGACCGCTCCGAGGAAGAGCTGCCGCTGGCCTGCGTGCTCGAAGGCGGTACCTGGGCGGCAGGCCGGGCACTGGCACAACGCCTGCGCGACGGTGCGCCGCCGCTGCTGATCGAGAGCGACGGCACGGTCTTTTAGACTCTCGGGTTCTCTTCGCAACGCCACACACAATTCCAATGAGCAACGTCCACCTCGTCAATCACCCCCTCGTCCAGCACAAGCTCACGCTGATGCGCCGCAAGGACGCGTCGACCAACAGCTTCCGCCGGCTCCTCAACGAAATCAGCATGCTGATGGCCTACGAGGTCACGCGCGACATGCCGATGCAGGACATCGAGGTCGAGACACCCCTCGAAACCATGCAGGCCAAGGTCATCGACGGCAAGAAGCTGGTGCTGGTGTCGATTCTTCGCGCGGGCACGGGCATCCTGGACGGCATGCTCACCGTGGTGCCCGGTGCGCGCGTCGGCCACATCGGCCTGTACCGCGACCCGAAGACGCTGACCGCGGTCGAGTACTACTTCAAGATGCCCGGCGAGATGGACAGCCGCGACGTGATCGTGGTCGACCCGATGCTGGCCACCGGCAACTCGGCCGTGGCGGCGGTCGAGCGCCTGAAGGAACTCAACCCCAAGTCGATCAAGTTCGTCTGCCTGCTGACCTGCCCCGAAGGCGTGAAGACCATGCAGACCGCGCACCCCGACGTGCCGATCTACACCGCCGCCATCGACCGCGAGCTGGACAGCCACGGCTACATCCTGCCGGGCCTGGGCGACGCGGGCGACCGCATTTTCGGGACGAAATAAGGCTCGCCCCCAGGCTGCGCGGCACTTCGTGTCCGCTTCGCCAACCCCCTACCGGGGGCGACACCTGAGGCCCGGCGAAGCCGGTTCCTCGGTGTCTCTGGAAGGGCCGCGCGCGAAGCGCGCGAGCCCCGGGGTGTTCGAGCCCCGGGGATTTTGGGCGGGCATGGGGATTGCTGCGCTGATGTTTTTAAATCGAGGAGAAGACAGTGAACGCACGTCGTCAATTGATCATTCGTTCCGCCGCGATCGCGGCGGCATTTGCGGCCGGCGCGCCGGGCGTCGCGCTGGCGCAGGCCAAGCTGAAGGTGGCGGCGGTTTACACCGTGCCCTTCGAGCAGCAATGGGTGGGGCGCATCCACAAGGCGCTGAAGGCGGCCGAGGCGCGCGGCGAGATCGAATACAAGGCCACGGAGAACGTGAGCAACGCGGACTACGAACGCGTGATGCGCGAGTACGCGACCGCCGGCAACCAACTGATCCTGGGCGAGGTGTTCGGTGTGGAGGCGGCGGCGCGCAAGGTGGCCAAGGACTTTCCGAAAGTCGCGTTCCTGATGGGCTCGTCGCTGAAGCCGCAGGCGCCCAACTTCAGCGTGTTCGACAACTACATCCAGGAACCGGCGTACCTGAGCGGGATGGTGGCCGGCGGCATGACGAAGAGCAACCGCATCGGCATGGTCGGCGGCTTCCCGATTCCGGAGGTCAACCGGCTGATGAACGCGTTCATGGCGGGCGCGAAGGAAACCAATCCGAAGGTAGAGTTCAGTGTGAGCTTCATCAACAGCTGGTTCGACCCGCCGAAGGCCAAGGAAGCGGCCTTCGCGATGATCGACAAGGGTGCGGACGTGATGTATGCCGAGCGCTTCGGTGTGTCCGACGCGGCCAAGGAAAAGGGCAAGCTCGCCATCGGCAACGTGATCGATACCCAGAGCCAGTACCCCGACACGGTGGTCGCCTCAGCGCTGTGGAACTTCGAACCCGCGGCCGACCATGCGATCAAGCTGGTGAAGGAAGGCAAGTTCGCGGCCGAGGACTACGGCGTGTACGCGCAGATGAAGCACAAGGGCTCCGAGCTGGCGCCGCTGGGCACCTTCGAGAAGAAGGTGCCGGCGGACATCATCGCCAAGGTGAAGGCCAAGCAGGCCGACATCCTCGCCGGCAAGTTCACCGTGAAGGTGGACGACGGCCAGCCCAAGTCCACAGCCAAGTAAGAAACAAACCCCGATGTCGATGAAACGTGCGCGATGGCAGATCGCGGGCCATGCCGTGGCCGTTGCGGCGTTGACGATGGGGCTGGCCGCATGCCAGCGCGAGCCTGAGGGCGCGGCACCACCGGCCCCGGCCGCGGCTGCGGCGACCCGCCGGTGGCCGCGGCTTCGGCGGCTGCGCCTGCCGCGGCCGCCGCCCCGGCCGGCATTCCCGCCGCGCTGCAGGAACGCGCGGACGCCCTGCTCGCCGCGCATCGGCAGATGATCGTGCTCATGACCGGCGAACGCACGCTCGATGCGGCCGACAAGCGCGCCGTCGGCGCGGTCGGGCAGATGCTCTTCCACGACATGCAAGAACGCCAGCGCGCGTTGATCGCCCAGGCCGGCGAGATGACCGACCCGGCCACCGTGCCGGCGCTGAACGCGCTGCTCGACCGCATCGAGAGCGAGCCGAGCTGGTTCGATGCCGACCGGCTGGCGTTCAAGGAATTCCTGTCCGAGCTGAGCACGCGCTACAGCCAGGCGCAGTCGCTGCCTGGCCTCAAGCTCGGCCGGCGTGCGAGCGAAGACCTGGCGGTGCTCGCCGAGATCGAGCAGGCCTACGACCGCGAACTGAAGGACGTGTTCGGCCGCTTCGCGCAGCGCGGCATCGAGCCGAAGCGCGAGAAATGGGCCGACTACGTGGCCAAGCTCCAGGGCATCTACTCGCGCGAGCAGATCCTGAAGGACTTCGGGACCATCGTTCCCTACACGCAGCCGACGAGCGGCACCAAGGAGAAGGAAGGCGCCGACGCCCGCGAGATCTTCGGCAATTCGCTGCCGCCCAAGACCGTGGTACTGACCTTCGACGATGGCCCGCACGCCAAGCACACCGACGAGATCCTCGAGATCCTGAAGCGCTACGACGCGCCGGCCATCTTCTTCCAGCTCGGCCAGAACCTCGGCAAGCTCGACGCGCAGGGCAAGGCCCAGCTCGGTACCAACGGCGCGGTCGCCAAGCGCGTGCTGGCCGCGGGCCACACGCTGGCGAACCACAGTTTCAGCCACGGCATGATGGCCAAGATGAGCGACGACGCGGTGCGCAACGAGGCGACCGAGACCGAAACGCTGCTCGATGCCACCGGCCGGCCGCAGTCCACGCTGTTCCGCTTTCCGTACGGCGCGCGCAACGAAGCCAAACTGACCACGGTCGAGGCGCTCAAGCTGCGCTCCATGCTCTGGACGGTCGACTCCATGGACTGGGCCGACCCGGTGCCCAAGTCGATCGCCGACCGCGTGCTGGCCGAGGTCGACAAGGCCAAGCGCGGCGTGATCCTGTTCCACGACATCCAGGGCCGCACCGTGCAGGCCCTGCCTACTGTGCTCGACCAGCTGGTGGCCGACGGCTACCGCTTCGCCACCTGGCGCGACGGCAAGTTCGTCGTCAACGCCGCCAGGCGCCCGGCGCCCGACGACGGCGTGGCAGCAGCGGCCGCCGCCGGCGACACGCTCTACCGCGAGAGCCATGCGCTCGTGATCGGCATCGACAGGTACGCCCAGTGGCCCGGCCTGCACCATGCGGTGACCGATGCCAAGGCGATGGAGCAGCAGCTCGTCACGCGCCTGGGCTTCACGCCCGAGAACGTCACCGCGCTGTACGACGGCCAGGCCACGCGCGCCAACATCCTGCGCGCCCTCAACGACAAGCTCACCGACAAGCAGCGCGTGAAGCGCGACGACCGCGTGCTGGTGTTCTTCGCCGGCCACGGCAGCACCCGCAAGCTCGCCAGCGGACGCGACGTCGGCTACATCGTGCCAGTCGACGCCGCGCTCGACGACCTGCCGGCCGACGCCATCTCGATGCCGCAACTGCAGGAAGTGGCCGAGGCGCTTTCGGCCAAGCATGTGCTCTTCATGGTCGACGCCTGCTATTCGGGCCTGGGCCTCACGCGCGGCGGCGGGCCGCGCAGCAGCAAGAACTTCCTGAGCGACAACGCGCGGCGCATCGGCCGCCAGATGATCACCGCCGGCGGTGCCGACCAGCAGGTGGCCGACGACGGCCCCGGCGGCCACTCGGTCTTCACCTGGACGATGCTGCAGGCACTGTCGGGCAAGGCCGACCTGAACGGCGACGGCGTCATCACCGGCACCGAACTGGCGGCGTACGTGTCGCCGGCGGTCTCGGCCATCGCGCGGCAGACGCCGGCCTTCGGCAGCCTGCCGGGCTCCGAAGGCGGCGAATTCGTGTTCGAGCTGCCCGCCGAGCGCGAAGGCCTCAGCGGCGACAGCCTGCAGCTCGACGCCGCCGCCAGCCAGGTGAACAAGCGCATCGACGAGGCGAACGAGCAGGCGGTGCACGCCGCTGCCGCACCCAAGGCCGGGGCCGCGGGCGCCGCCGGCGCGGCAGCGCCCGCCATCGAGGTGGTCGTGAAGAATCTCGACGGTGCCGACGCCAGGCTCACCATGCCGGCCGCGGCGCCGGTGTCGCCGCGCGTGGCCGCCCAGCGCGCCAACGACCGCGGCCTGCAGCTGTACCGCGAGCGCCGCTACGACGAGGCGGAAGCCGCTTTCACCGAAGCGCTGAAGCTGCAGCCCCGGTTCGCGCTGGCCGCCAACAACCTAGGATTCGTCTACTTCAAGCGCGGCAAGCCGACAGAGGCCGCGCGCTGGTTCGAGCAGGCGATCGAAATGGACGGCAGCCGCGCGCTGGCGTACCTCAACCTCGGCGACGCGCACCTGCAGGCCGGCAACGACGCCAAGGCGCTCGCCGCGTACACGACCTTCGTCGGCCTCGCACCGAAGCACTCGCGCACCGCGGCGCTGCAGGCCTGGATCGCCACCCCCGACGCCGCGCACCGCCCTCAACTTCCGCCCACCAACTCATGACGATGACGACCCCGCCCGCGCTGCCGCGCCTTCGCCGCCCGCTCCTGGCCGCCGTGCTCGGCGCCGCGCTCCTGCTCTCCGGCTGCGCCGGCATGCACACGGCGGGCAGCGCAGGCAACGGCGCGCGCCTGGACGGCACGCCGCGCATCGCGGTGATGTCGGCCTTCGAGCCCGAACTCAAGCTGCTGCTCACCCGCGTCCAGGGCCCGGTGAAGCACAGCGTGAACGGCGTGGAGTTCACCACCGGCACGCTCGAAGGCAAGCCCGTGGTGCTGTTCCTGTCGGGCATCAGCATGACGAACGCGACGATGAACACGCAGCTCGTGCTCGACCGCTTCCGCGTCACGAACATCGTGTTCAGCGGCATCGCGGGCGGCGTGAATCCGCAGCTGCACGTGGGCGACGTCACGGTGCCGGCGCAATGGGGCCAGTACCTCGAAGTGCTGATGGCGCGCGAGACCGCGCCCGGCAGGTTCAGCGCCCCGCCCTTCATCACCGATGCCACGCTGCCCAACTTCGGGATGATGTTCCCGCGGCCGGTCGAAGTGCGTTCGGCTGCGAAGCCGCAGATCGAGCGCAAGTTCTGGTTCGAGGCCGACCCGAAGATGCTCGAGGTGGCGCGCGGCATCCGCAACGTCGATCTCGCCAGCTGCGGCGCCGGCAAGTGCCTGCCGCGCAAGCCGCAACTGGTGGTGGGCGGCAACGGCGTCTCGGGCCAGGCCTTCATGGACAACAAGGCCTACCGCGAGTACACGTACAAGACCTTCCAGGCCAACGTGCTCGACATGGAAACCGCCGCCGTGGGCATGGTCGCCTACAGCAACGGCGTGCCCTACCTCGCCTTCCGCTCGCTCAGCGACCTCGCGGGCGGCGGCGACGGCGCCAACGAAATGGGCACCTTCATGAGCATCGCTGCGGACAATTCCGCCAAGGTCATGCTGGCTTTCCTCGCCGCCTGGAAGTGAGGCCGGCCGTTCGTCTCGTGCTGCTGCCGGGCATGGACGGCACGGGCGACCTCTTCGATCCTTTTCGCGAAGCCATGGGCGCGCGCATGCCGCACGTGCCGATCGACGTGGTGCGCTATTCCGGCACCGAGCTGCTGGGCTACGGCGAACTCGAGCGGCAGGTGCGCGCGCAACTGGCGCGGCTGCCGCAGGGCGAGCCGTTCGTGCTGCTGGGCGAATCCTTCTCGGGCCCGCTGGCCATCTCCATCGCGGCTTCGCCGCCAGCGGGCCTGCGCGGCCTGGTGCTGTGCTGCAGCTTCGCCCGGCGCCCCAGCCCCGGCCTGGCGTTGATGCGCGGCGGGGTGATCGAGCTGACCATGAAGCTGCTCCTCGTGCCGCAGATGGCCGGCCCGGTGCGCCGCATGCTGCTGGGCCGCTTCGCCACGCCGCGGCTGGCGGCGATGCTGCGGGACGCGATGCGCAAGGTCTCCGGCGCCGTCATGACCCACCGCATGAAGGAAGTGCAACGCGTGAACGTGATCGACAAGCTCGCCCGGGTGCGCGTACCCTCGATGTACCTGCAGGCCCTGCAGGATCGCGTGGTGCCCGCGCAGGCAGCCCGTACCATCCAGGGCGCGCTGGCGGGCCTTCGCATCGTGCGCCTGGAAGGCCCGCATGGCCTGCTGCAGGCCGCGCCCGACGCCACCGCGCGGGCCATCGAAACCTTTTGCCGCGAGCTCGGAGAACCCGGGCCCGCCCTGCCATGAATTCCACCGTGCTCCGGCTCGAGGGCATCACCAAGCGCTTCGGCAGCCTGGTGGCCAACGACGCCATTTCCCTCGACCTGCAGTCCGGCGAGGTGCTCGCGCTGCTCGGCGAGAACGGCGCCGGCAAGTCGACGCTGATGTCGATCCTGTTCGGCCACTACGTCGCCGACGAAGGCCGCATCGAGGTGTTCGGCGCTCCGCTGCCCGCGGGCAATCCCAAGGCCGCGCTGGCCGCCGGCGTGGGCATGGTGCACCAGCACTTCACGCTCGCCGACAACCTCAGCGTGCTCGACAACGTGATGATGGGCACCGAGCCGCTGTGGCGCCCGGTGTCGCGCCGGGCCGCCGCGCGCGAGCGGCTGCTCGAGGTCGCGCAGCGCTTCGGCCTGCCGGTGCAGCCCGACGCGAAGATCGGCAGCTTGTCTGTCGGCGAACGCCAGCGCGTGGAAATCCTAAAGGCGCTGTACCGCGGCGCACGCATCCTGATCCTCGACGAGCCCACGGCCGTGCTCACCCCGCAGGAGAGCGAGGCCCTGTTCGCCACGCTCGCGCAGATGGTGGCGCAGGGCCTGTCGGTGATCTTCATCAGCCACAAGCTCGGCGAGGTGTTGCGCGTATCGCACCGCGTGGCCGTGCTGCGCGGCGGCAAGCTGGTGGCCGAAGCGCGCACCGCCGACACCACGCAGGCCCAGCTGGCGCTGTGGATGGTCGGTCATGCGGTCGAGGCGCCGCAGCGGCGGCCGGCCGGATCGGTGGGCGACGCGGTCTGCGTGCTCGACCACGTGAGCACCGCGCCAGGCAAGGACGGCGGGCAGGACCGGCTGCGCGAGGTGTCGCTGACCTTGCGCGCCGGCGAGATCACGGCCATTGCCGGCGTGTCCGGCAACGGGCAGGTGGCGCTGGCCGAGCTGCTCTGCGGCACGCGCCGCGCCAGCGCCGGCTCGGCGCAGCTCATGGGCCGGCCGCTGCCGCCCTCGCCCGCCCGGCTGGTGCAGCGCGGCGTGGCGCGCATTCCGGAAGACCGCCATGCGGTCGGCGTGGTCGGCGACCTGCCGGTGTGGGAGAACGCGGTGTCGGAGCGGCTACGCAGCCCGGTGTTCTCGCGCTGGTCCTTCGTCGTGAAGCGCGCCGCCGCCCGCCTGCACGCACGGCGCATCGAGAAGGCCTTCGACGTGCGCGGCGCGGGCCTGATGGCGCCGGCCCGCTCGCTCTCCGGCGGCAACATGCAGAAGCTGATCCTGGGACGCGCCCTGCTGTCGCCCGAGCAGCCCGAACACGCCAGGGGCGACGACAACAAAAAGTACCCGAACCGCGCGCCGCGCCTCATCGTCGCGCACCAGCCGACCTGGGGCCTCGACATCGGCGCGGTCGCCTACGTGCAGCAGCAGCTCATTGCCGCGCGCGACGCCGGCGCCGCGGTGCTGGTGATTTCGGACGACCTCGACGAGGTGCTCACGCTCGGCGATCGCGTGGCGGTGATGCACGGCGGCCACCTGGGCGAAGCGCGCCCCGCAGCCGCATGGACGCGCGAGGCCATCGGCCTCGCCATGGCTGGTGCAACCGCACCGCACACCAAGGGAGGCGCAGCATGATGCGGCTCGAACGACGCCACGAAACCTCGCGCGCCGCGCTGGTGCTGGCGCCCATCGGCGCGGTGCTCTTCACGATGCTGATCAGCGCGCTGCTGGTGCTGTGGGCCGGCGCACCGGTCGGCCGCACCTATGCGCTGCTGCTGCAGGGCGGCTTCGGCTCGGTGTTCGCATGGAGCGAGACGCTGACGCGCGCCATTCCTCTGATCCTCACCGGGCTGGCGGCCACGGTCGCCTTCAAGGCGCGGTTGTTCAACATCGGGGCCGAGGGTCAGCTCTACGCGGGCGCCCTGGCCGCGGTCGCGGTGGGCGGCATGCATGGCGGCACGGGCTTCGAGCTGTCGCCCTGGCTGCTGTTTCCGCTGATGATGCTGGCGGCGGCGGTGGCGGGTGCACTGATGTTGCTCGGCCCGGCGCTCATGAAGAACAAGCTGGGCGTGGACGAGGTCGTGACCACGCTGCTGATCAACTTCATCGTGCTGCTCGGCGTGTCGGCCCTGCTCGACGGACCGATGAAGGACCCGACCGCCATGGGCTGGCCGCAGAGCGTGTCGCTGCAATCCGACCTCGAACTGGGCAAGCTCGTTGCGCAGACGCGCGTGCATACCGGACTGCTCTGGGCCGTATCGCTTGCGGTGATGGTGTGGGCGATCTTCAAGTACACGGTGCTGGGTTTCGACATCCGCGCGGTCGGTGCCAACGCGCGCGCCGCGGCCTTCTCGGGCGTGCCGGTGACGCGCACCGTCCTGATGGTGGCGCTGCTGTCGGGCGCGCTCGCCGGACTGGCGGGCGCCATCGAGGTGGCGGGCCGCACCAGCTATGTCACGCTCGACATCTCGCCGGGCTACGGCTACACCGGCATCGTCATCGCGATGCTGGCCGGGCTGCATCCGCTGGGCGTGATCGCGGCCGGCGTGTTCGTCGCAGGCGTGCTGGTCGGTGCGGACACCATGAGCCGCGCGGTCGGTGTGCCGACGTACATCGCGGACGTCATCGTCGCGGCCTCGCTGATCGCGGTGCTGGTGGCGACGCTGCTGACGCAGTACCGAGTGAGGATGAAGAAATGACCCCGATCCTTGTTTCGTGTGTCTTGCTCCTTTCCCTTCCGGGGGAAGGCCGGGATGGGAGCCACGGCTTCCACCCTGAGCGCCGCGTGCCCCCACTTCGACCCTCCCCCGGAAGCGGAGGGAGAAACTCCAGATGACCGACTTCCTCGACATCCTCGCCAACCCCGCCTTCTGGGTCGCGGTGCTGCGCATCGCCACGCCGCTGATCCTCGGCACGCTCGGCGTGCTGCTGTGCGAGCGCGCGGGCGTGCTCAACCTCGGCATCGAGGGGATCATGGTCGCGGGCGCCTTCACCGGCTGGCTCGCGGTGTACGCCGGCGCGCCGCTGTGGGCGGGCGTGGGCGTGGCCGCGCTCACGGGCATGGTGTTCGGCCTGTTGCATGCCTTTCTTACCGTCGGGCTCGCGCTCTCGCAGCACGTCTCGGGCCTCGGCATCACGCTGCTTGCGACGGCGCTCAGCTACTTCGGCTACCGCGTGAGCTTTCCGAAGGTCAACACCCCGCCCACCATCACGCCCTTCGCGCCGATGGACTGGCTGCCCATTCCCATCCTCAACGCCCAGACCGCGCTCACGCTGTTCGCGCTGCTGCTGGTGCCGGCGGTCGGCTGGGTGCTGTACCGCACGCCGCTCGGACTGGCGCTGCGCATGGCCGGCGAGAACCCGCAGGCCGCCGAAAGCCAGGGCGTGTCCGTCGCGGCCACGCGCACCGGTGCCATCGTCGCGGGCTCGGCGCTGATGGGCATGGCGGGCTCGTTCCTCACGCTGTCGGCCTTCAACGCCTTCTTCTTCAACATGGTGAACGGCCGTGGCTGGATCTGTGTGGCGCTGGTGGTGTTCGCCTCGTGGCGGCCGGGCAAGGCCTTGCTGGGCGCGCTGTTGTTCGCCTTCTTCGACGCGCTGCAACTGCGGCTGCAACAATCGGGCGACGCCGTGCTGCCCTACCAGCTGTACCTGATGCTGCCCTACCTGCTGTCGATCCTGGCGCTGGTGCTGGTGGCGCGCAAGGCCAGCTATCCGCAGGCACTGATGAAGCCGTACCGCAAAGGGGAACGTTGAGATGACGAAAACGACCGCTGCAACCCTGCTCGCCGCGCTGCTCGCATTCGGAAGCAACGGGGCGCAGGCGCTGGGCGCCGACTACAGCTACGAGACCTTCAAGACCCCCGACGCGGTCAGCTGGGTGCAGCTGTGCGGCACCTGGGGCAAGGACCACCAGGGCACCTACCGCGTGGTGCATGCCGACCAGTACGCACAGTCGTTCCTTTACGTGCAGTGGATGACCCGCGACGCGAACGGCAGCCTGCACGCCGAGCACACGGTCGCCATCGCGGAGCTCGACAACGATCACGCCGAGATCGCGCTGTCCGACATCACCTGCCGCTCGACCCCGCGCGGCATCGTCGTGACCGCCAAGGCCGATTCGGGCCATGACGACAAGTTGCGCCGCGTCACGATCGAAGTCGGTCCGGCGCCGGGCCAGTACCGCTTCCGGCCGCAGCGCACGCGATAGGCCCGGTCGATGCAGAAGCCGCGATGCCTGCGTCTGCCCGCACAAGCATGAACGACTCGCTCCATCTCGACACGACGAACGGCCGGCTTTCCGCGGCCGGAATCGTGGCCGATGCCGGCACCCGGGCCGATGCGCTGCCACCCGCCTTCGCGAAAACCGCGCAGGCCGTGCAGGTCGAGGGCCGGCGCGTCGATTGCGTGTTTGCCCGCACGACCGCGAGCTCGGGCGACATGTCGGTGCAGCTCGAGCTGCGCTTCGAGGAAGGCCTGCTGGTCAGCAGCTTCCTGACCTTCTGGACACCCGCACTGCGCAAGCTGGCCGACCACGACTTCCACGGCAGCACCGGTCAGCGCGAGCGACTTCACCTGCGATGGCTGTCGTCGATGGGCATCGACAATGCCCCGGCCGCTTTCTCCTGGGGCAGCGCCGGCGTGATGCGCGACCGCAGCGACAACGTCTGCATCTACGTGCACAACAGCAACAACCGCTGGGCGCACGGCTAGAACGCCTGCCGCGCCAAGGCAAGAAACCATACCGACCTCACGATCCCGGAAGCCACCACGATGCTCGACCTCCTCATCACCAACGCCACCCTCCCCGACGGCCGCACCGGCATGTCGATCGCCGTGCAGGACGGTTGCATCGCCGAAGTCACCGAAGGCCTGGCCGCGCCCGCGCACGAGAACCTCGACGCGCAGGGCCTGCTGCTTTCGCCGCATTTCGTCGATCCGCACTTCCACATGGACGCCACGCTCAGCTATGGCCTGCCGCGCGTGAACCAGAGCGGCACGCTGCTCGAAGGCATCGCGCTGTGGGGCGAGCTGAAGCCATTGCTCACGGCCGAGGCGCTCATCGAGCGCGCGCTGGCCTACTGCGACTGGGCCGTGGCCAAGGGCCTGCTGGCGGTGCGCACGCACGTCGACACCAGCGACCCGAGCCTGCTCGCGGTCGATGCGCTGCTCGAGGTCAAGCGCCGCGTGGCGCCCTACCTCGACCTGCAGCTGGTCGCTTTCCCGCAGGACGGCGTGCTGCGCTCGCCGGGCGGCGTGGCCAACATCGAGCGCGCGCTCGACAAGGGCGTGGACGTGGTCGGCGGCATTCCGCATTTCGAGCGCACCATGGCCGACGGCGCCGCCAGCGTGAAGCTGCTGTGCGAGATGGCGGCCGAGCGCGGCAAGCTGGTCGACATGCACTGCGACGAGTCGGACGACCCGCTGTCGCGCCACATCGAGACCCTCGCCTTCGAGGCGCAGCGCCTCGGCCTGCAGGGCCGCGTGACCGGCTCGCACTGCACGTCGATGCACTCGATGGACAACTACTACGTGAGCAAGCTGCTGCCGCTGATCGCGCAGAGCGGCGTGGCCGTCATCGCGAACCCGCTCATCAACATCACGCTGCAGGGCCGCCACGACACCTACCCCAAGCGCCGCGGCATGACGCGCGTGCCCGAGCTGATGGCCGCGGGCGTGAACGTGGCGTTCGGCCACGACTGCGTGATGGACCCGTGGTATGGCATGGGCTCGGGAGACATGCTCGAAGTGGCGCACATGGGCCTGCACGTGGCGCAGATGACGAGCCAGGCCGGCATCCGCCAGTGCTTCGAGGCCGTGACCACCAACGCCGCGCGCGTGATGCACCTGGAGGGCTACGGCCTCGCGGCCGGCTGCGAGGCGAGCTTCGTGCTGCTGCAGGCGCGCGACCCGGTCGAGGCGATCCGCCTGCGCGCCACGCGGCTCAAGGTGTTCCGCAAGGGGCAGTTGCTGGCGGAAACGCCTGCGGCCACCGCCAGCCTGCACATGGCGGGACGCAGCGCCGCGACGAGCTGGATGACGCCGCAGCGCCAGGGCTGATTCACTCGTCCTCGGTGGCGGCGGGCGCGGCGTTGCCGAGCATCGCGGCCTCGATCTTGCGCACCTCGCGGCGCAGCTCGCGCGCCATGTCGTCGCAGCGCTCCGCGCCGAGCCGCCCCGAGATGGCCGCGATGCTGATCGCGCCCACCGGGTTGTTCCTGGGAAACGCGATGCCGATCGCGCCGGTGCCCGGCGTCACCACGCTGTCGATGAAGGCGTAGCCCCGCGCCCTGCCCTGTGCCACGGCCTCGCGCAGGAAGTCGGCCGTGAACGAGGCGAACTTCTCGTAGCGGTGGCCGTTGGCCTGGATGATGGCCTCGGCTTCCGACTCGGGCATGGCGCACAGCATCGCCAGGCCGCCCGCGCCCACACCCAGCGGACGCCGGATGCCGATGTCCAGCGGCATCGCCTTGATCGGGAAATCGCCCAGCGCGCGGTTGGTGCACACCGCCTCCATGCCGCTGCGCTCGCTGAGGTAGAGCGTGTCCTGCGTGAGGTCGGCCAACCGGTGCAGTGCACCGTCGCACAGCTCGCTGAGCCGGTAGCGCGGCCGCGCGAGCAGCCCCAGCTCGTGCAGCAGCGGCCCGAGGAAGTACTTGCGCGTGGCCACGTCGCGGTCCACCAGCCCCTCGATTTCCAGCCGCGTGAGCATGCGCGCGCAGGTCGACTGCGGCAGCCCGCTGGTGGCCGCGATCTCGCCGATGCGCATGCCCCGCCGCCCGCGGGACGCCACAACGCGGAGCATGCCGACCACCCGCTCGATGCTCTGCGTTCCGGTGCGCGAGTTCTCACCTTGTGGCGATTCTTTGCCTGCCATGTTTGCCCTTCTGCTTTTGTCTCCTAGGTGTCGCTTTATATTGCATCCACATTGTGGATATTTAAGGGTTATCCTCATCCGGCGCAAAAGGCTGGCTCATCTGTAATTCATTGGAGGCGACAACACATGTCGCCACATTGTGGATATCCAAGGAATGCAGATGCCCCAAACGATGACCGAGAAAATCCTGGCCCGCGTGGCTGGACGGCCGAGCGTTCGCGCCGGCGAGGAAGTGCTGGCCCGCCCCGACTTCGTGATCGCCTACGACTTCCCCGGCTACACGGACGTGTTCTTCAAGGAAGCCAAGGAAGAGTTCGGCGTGGACAAGGTGCCCAGCCCCGAGCGCTTCGTGCTCTTCATCGACCACATGGTCCCGGCCACCGCGCCAAAGGAAGAAGAGCTGCACAAGGTCACGCGCCAGTGGGGCAAGGAACAGGGCGTGCCGGTGCACGAGCGCGAAGGCATCGGCCACCAGGTGTCGGCCGAGCTGGGCTACGCCACGCCGGGCGCGTTCGCCGTGCACTTCGACGGCCACGTGAGCCAGCTCGGCGCCTTCGGCACGCTGGCCATGGGCGCGCGCAAGAGCGTGCTCGAGACCTTCGTGAGCGAGAACATGGCGCTCACCGTGCCCGGCACGGTGAAGATCGAGATCACCGGCACGCTGCAGCCCGGCGTGATGGCGCGCGACGTGTTCCACCACATGGTGCGCGTGCTCGGCCCGTCGTCGTGCCGCTTCAAGGTGGTCGAGCTGTGCGGCCCGGTGATCGACGCCATGAGCATCGAAGGCCGCCAGACCATCTGCGGCCAGGCGATGTTCCTGGGTGCGACCACGATGCTGATCGCACCGGACGCGAAGACGCTGGCCTATGCCGAAGGCCGCTCGAAGATCGCGCTGGACCCGGTCTACCCCGACGCCGATGCCGTGTACGACCGCGAGGTGACCATCGACGTGAGCGCGCTCGCGCCCATCGTGGTGGCACCGCCGAGCCCCGCCAACACGCGCGACCTGTCCGAGTACGCGGGACTGGAGGTGCACACCGGCTACCTCGGCTCCTGCGCCAGCGGCCGGCTCGAAGACCTTCGCGCCGCGGCCGACGTGCTGCGCGGACGCAGGATCAAGCCGGGCTTCCAGCTGCACGTGGTGCCGACCTCGCAGGCCATCATGTCGCAGGCCGCCAGGGAGGGCCTGATTTCCACGCTGGTGGATGCCGGCGCGTTCATCAGCTCGTCGAGCTGCGACTACTGCTACGGCCGCATCGCGACCATGACCGACGGCCAGCGCGCCGTGTCGACCGGCACGCTGAACACGCCCGGGCGCATGGGCAGTGCCGATTCGGAAATCTTCATCTGCAACGCGGCGGTGGTGGCGGCTTCGGCGCTGGAAGGCTGCATTGCCGACCCCCGCCCCTACCTGGCGCAGGCCGCAGAGGCCCGCGCCCTCGAAGGGAGCGCCGCATGAGCATGCCCAACCTGCAAGGCCGCGCGGCCTGGATCTTCAAGGAAGACGACTTCGACATCGACCTGATCGTCGGCATCAAGAACATCAAGATCACCGACATCCACGAGCTCGCCGCCGTCACCATGACGGGCTACGACCCCGACTTCGCCAAGTCCGTGAAGAAGGGCGACCTGCTGGTGGGCGGCCACAACTTCGGCTACGGCCATCCGCACTACCCCGCGATGCGCGCCATGCGCCACCTGGGCGTGGCGGGCGTGATTGCGGAGTCGTTCTCGCCGGGCTTTTTCCGCGGCGAGATCAGCATGGGTTTTCCGCTCATCACCTGCCCGGGCATCCGCGAACTCACCGCGCGCTGGGACGAGCTGAAGGTCGACTGGGAAGCCAGCACCGTGACCCACGTGGCCAGCGGCAGGCAGCTGCCGTTCGAGCGGCTGTCGTCGGTGGAACGCGGCACGCTGGAGGCCGGCGGCTTCATTCCGTACCTCAAGGCACGGCTGGCGAAGCAAGGCGAAACACCGCCGCTGGCCGCCTGAGCCCGGAGCGCACCGAATGCTCCAGATGATCGTGAGCGGCGTCGCCCTCGGCGCCATCTACGGGCTGATCGCCCTGGGCATCGTGATGGTGTTCAAGGCGACCGGCATTCTCAACTTCGCGCACGGCGAGGCGGCCATGCTCTCGGCCTTCATCGCCTACACGCTGGTGCGCCTGGGCCTGCCGATGTGGGCCGTGGTGCCCATCGTGCTGCTGTTCGGCGCGGCGCTCGGCATGCTGATCGAGCGCTTCATCATCCGCCGCTTCATCGGCAAGGCGCTGCTGTCGTCGGCCATCTGCACGCTCGGCCTGTTCCTGATCTTCGGCGACCTCGCCATCTGGATCTGGGGCAAGGACACGCAGGAGCTGCCCAGCGTGTTCCCCGCCGCGCCCATCGACGTGGGCGGCGTGATCGTCTCGGGCATCGACCTGGGCATCGTGGGCGTGTGCGCGGCGCTGGCCGCCGCGCTGTTCGCGTTCTTCCGCTTCACGCGGCTGGGCATCGCGATGCAGGCCACCATGGAGAACCCCACGGCCGCGCGGCTGATGGGGATTCCGATCAAGCGCATCTACGCGCTGGCCTGGGCGCTGTCGCACGTCATCGCGGCGGCCGCGGGCCTGCTGATCGCGCCGCTGACCTTCGTGCACTTCTCGATGATGCAGAGCGCCCTGCACTTCGCCTTCGCGGCGGCGGTGCTCGGCGGCATCGGCAGCATGCCGGGCGCGCTGCTGGGCGGCGTGATCATCGGCGTGACCTCCAACCTCACCGGCGCCTACCTGTCCTCCGAATGGAAGGACGCGGTGCCCTTCATCGTGATGCTGGCCATCCTGATCCTGCGCCCGCACGGGCTGCTGGCACGGCGCCAGGTCAAAAAAGTCTGAGGAGCACCATCCCATGACACGCCTCTTCGACTCACGGCCCTGGCTCGCGCCGCTCGTCTTCATCCTGCTGTTCGTGCTCGCACCGCTCATCCCGGGCGGCTACGTGCTCTACATCTTCACGCTGGTGCTGATCTACACGCTCGCGTCCTTCGGCACCAACATCCTGACGGGCTACACCAACCTGATCTCGATGGCCGGCGCGGTGTTCTTCGGCATCGGCGCCTATGGCAGCGCCATCCTCACGACGCACTTCGGCGTGCCGCTGGTGCTGTCGATGCTCATCGCCGCGGCCGTGGCCACGGTGGTGGGCGTGCTGCTGGCGCTGCCGGTGCTGCGGCTGGAAGAAGTCTTCCTGGCCATCGCCACGCTGGGCTTCGTGATGATCTCGGTGGAAATCGCCAAGTCCGGCGGCGAGCTCACGGGCGGCGAGAACGGCATGGGCGCGCCCGGCCCGACGCTGTTCGGCTGGCCGCTGGACGAACGGGCCTACCACCTGTTCGTGGCGGTGGTGCTGGGCGCGGCGCTGTGGATCGCTCGCAACCTCTCGCAGAGCCACTTCGGCCGCGGCTTCCTGGCGCTCAAGGGCAGCGAGACGGCCTCGCGCGCGCTCGGCCTGAACGCCACGAAGCTCAAGCTCGTCGCCTTCGGCGTGTGCGCGTTCTACACGGGCCTGTCAGGGGCGCTCTATGCGCCGGTGGTGCGCTTCATCGATCCGTCGCTGTTCAACATCATGGTGTCGATCAGCTTCGTGTCGATGGTGATCGTGGGCGGGCTGGGCTCGATCATGGGCTCTGTGCTGGGAGCGGTGTTCGTCATCGGCGCGCCGCAGCTGCTCACCTACTTCGGCTTCGACCAGTTCCAGCGCGCGCTCTACGGCGTGGCGATGATCCTGGCGCTGATGTTCCTGCCCGACGGGCTGGCCAGCCTGCTCAAGCGCCGCAAGCTGCCGGGCGCCGATGACGCCACCGGTACGGAGGTGCCGCGATGAGGGCCCTGATCGACGGCGCGCCCGTCGCCACCCGGGCACCCGCCGGCGCCCAGCCGCTGCTGTCGCTGTCGGCGGTGCGCATGAGCTTCGGCGGCATCGTCGCGGTGCAGGACGTCGGCTTCGACGTGATGCCCGGCACGGTGCATGCGCTGATCGGCCCGAACGGCGCAGGCAAGACCACGATGCTCAACTGCATCAGCCGCTTCTACACGCCGCAGCAAGGCAGCATGCGCCTGCGCACGGCCAGCGGCGAGCACGACCTGCTCAAGTGCAAGGCGCACCAGATCTCGCGCCTGGGCATCGCGCGCACCTTCCAGAACCTGGAGCTGTTCTCCGAGCTCACGGTGTTCGACAACGTGCTCATCGCGCGTTCGGGCGCCATGCGCTGCACGCTGGCCGAAGCCCTGCTGCGGCTGCCGCGCCAGCGCCGCGAGGAACGCGAACAGCGCGAACGCACGCAGCAGATCATCGACAGCCTCAAGCTGGGCGCGCACGCCCACACGCTGGTGCGCGACCTGCCCTACGGCACGCAGAAGCTCGTCGAACTGGCCCGCGCCATGGCGCTGGAGCCGGTGCTGATGCTGCTGGACGAGCCGGCCGCCGGCATGAACAACCGCGAGATCGACGCGCTCGGCGACACGCTGCGCAGGCTGCAGCAGGCCACGGGCGCGACGCTGCTGCTCATCGAGCACAGCATGCCGCTGGTGATGTCGATCTCCGACACCATCACCGTGATGCACAACGGCGCCTTCCTGGCGCAGGGCTCGCCGCGCGAGATCGAACAGAACCCGGCCGTGGTCGAGGCCTATCTCGGAGGAGGCAAGAGTGGCAAACGCCGTTGAGGACATCAAGCGCGGCGAACCGCTGCTGCGCGTGGACAACCTGAGCGCCGCCTACGGCAAGATCCGCGCGCTGCACGGGGTGTCGATCGAGGTGCCGGCCGCCGGCATCGTGTGCGTGCTGGGCGCCAACGGCGCGGGCAAGACCACGCTGATGCGCGCGCTCTCGGGGCTGCTGCCGGTGGCAGGCGGCACGGCCGTGTTCGACGGCCGCAGCATCGCCAACGTGCCGGCCGAGCAGCTGGTTCGCCGCGGCGTGGTGCACGTGCCGCAGGGCCGCATGGTGTTCGCGCAGCTGTCGGTGAAGGAGAACCTGGTGCTCGGCGGCTACACCCGCCCGGCCGGCGAGGTGCGCGAGGACATCGACCGCGTGCTGGGCTACTTCCCGCGTCTGAAGGAGCGCATCACTTCGCGCGCCGGCACGCTGTCGGGCGGCGAGCAGCAGATGCTGGCCATTGCGCGCGGCCTGCTCGCCAAGCCCCGGCTGCTGATGCTCGACGAGCCCTCGATGGGCGTGGCGCCCATCATGAAGGACGCCATCTTCTCGACGCTGCGCGACATCCGCGACCGAGAGCGGCTCACGCTGCTGATCGTGGAGCAGGACGCCGACATCGCGCTCGACATTTCCGACGAGGGCTACGTCATCGAGACCGGCCGCGTCGTCATGCACGGGCCGGCCGCCGAGCTGGCCGGCAACGAGGACATCCGCCGCGCCTACCTGGGCGGCTGAGGCCACGCAGATTTCTTTCCCACATCAATGACAGGAGACAGACCCATGACCCACCCCGCTTCGCGCCGCACCGTGCTGGCCGCCGGTGCCGCCCTGCTGTGCAGCGCCGCACTGCCGAACCTGGCCTTCGCCTTCGAGAACAAGGCCGAAGGCGTGCTCGACAAGGAGATCGTGCTCGGTTCGTCGCAACCGATGTCGGGCACGCTGGCCTACATGGGCAAGGCGGTGGACGAAGGCATCCGCACCTACTTCGACATGGTGAACGAACAGGGTGGCGTGAACGGCCGCAAGATCAAGCTCATCACCTACGACGACGAGCTCAAGCCCGCGAAGTCGGTGGCCAACGCCAAGCTGCTGGTGGAGCGCGACAACGTGCTCGCGATGATCGGCAACATCGGCCACGCCACCAACATCAGCGCCTACGAGTACAGCTCCACGCGCAAGGTGCCGACCATCGGCGCGCTGAGCATCTCCGACCTGACCTCCACGCCGCCGCGCGAGCTGCTGTACGTGCTGCCGTCGCCGCAGTCGACCGAGACGGCCGCCTACATCGACTACGCGGTGGAGAAGCTCAAGGCGAAAAAGATCGCGATGCTCTACCAGAACGACGGCTGGGGCAAGCCGGCCTACGACATCGCCGTCAAGCAGCTGGACAAGCACGGCCTGAAGCTGGTGGAGGCGCAGAGCTTCGAGCGCTTCGCCACCGACATCACCTCGCAGGTGTTCAAGCTCAAGCAGGCCGAGCCCGACGTGGTGATCGTCTATGCGCTGGGGCAGGAAGCCGTGCTGTTCTTCCGCGGCGCGGAAAAGCTGGGCTGGAAGCCGACCGTGTTCGGTGCCGGCGGCCTGAACGACCCGAAGTTCGTCGAGCTGCTGGGCAAGAGCCCGGCCAAGCTCTACGTGGCCTCGTACTACGACGCGGTCGAAGGCGACAACCCGGCCATCAAGGAGTTCTTTGCGCGCTACACCAGGCTGTACCCGAAGTCGGCGCCCTCCTCCACGGCGCTGATGGGCTACTCGGCCGCGGCGGTGGCGGTCGAGGCGCTCAAGCGCGCCGGCAACGAGCCCAGCCGCGCCAAGGTGGTGGCCGCGCTCGACGGCATGACCGGCTTCGACCAGAAGATCGGCCCGAAGATCTCGTTCCAGCCGCTGAGCGCCGGCGGCTATGCGCGCCGCGGCCAGACCGGCGTGGCGCTGATGGAACTCAAGGACCAGAAGTTCGTGTCGCTCGGCGGGTACATCGACCCGGTGAAGCGTTGATTTCTCCCACTTCCTGAAAGAGCACTTTCCATGACTTCCATTCGCAAGACGATGCGCGCGCGCATCACCTCCGGCCCCACCTTCTGGATGGCCGGCGCGCAGGACGCGCTCTCGGCGCTGCTCGTCGACCAGTCGGGCTTCGACGGCATCTTCACCACCGGCTTCGGCATCTCGGCCTCGCTGCTGGGCCAGCCCGACGTGGAGCTCTACACGCTGACCGAGAACGTCGGCGTGGTGAACCGCATCGCCAACATCGTGAAGAAGCCGATCTTCGCCGACGCCGACACCGGCTACGGCAACGTGATCAACGTGGCGCGCACGGTGCGCGAGTTCGAGAAGACCGGCGTGGTCGCGATCTCCATCGAGGACCAGTTCAGCCCCAAGCGCTGCCCGGCCGCGGCCAGCACGATGCCGCTGGTGCCGGTGCGCGATGCGGTGGCCAAGATCCGCGCCGCGGTGGACGCGCGGCAGGACCCCGATTTCCTGATCGTGGCGCGCACCGACGCCATCGATCCGTCGGAAGCGATCGATCGCGCCTGTCAGTACGCCGAGGCCGGCGCGGACCTGATCCAGCCGATCTCGCGCACCTTCAAGGGCTTCGAGGACCTGGAGAAGCTCAAGGAGGCCACGGGCCGCCGCCTCTCGCTGCAGCTCATGCAGGGCCTCTGGATGGCCAGGCTGAGTCGCGCGCAGATCGAGTCGGTGGCGGCTTTTGCGACCTACCCCATCGTCACGCTGATGAGCACGGTGCATGCGCTGCAGGCCAACCTGCAGGTGCTGTCGGAACGCCGCACCGGCGACGTCGACGGACTGCCGGGCGGCCAGACGACGATGCCGGCGTTCAAGGACATCATCGGCTGGAATGCCGTCGAGGAACGCCAGGCGTACTACGAGGTGGACGCGCCGGCGCTGAAGCGCGCCGCCTGAAGCGGCGGGCGCAACCGCGAGGCGTCCTGGCTTAGAGGCGCCGCCTGCGAGGGGCTCTGCGGGCAGAGACATCTGCAAGGCGAAGGCGCGCGAGAATCGCGGCCTTGTTCTGCACCGGGAGCACCTTCATGACTTCTTTCCTGCGGTTCTTTGCCGCTTGGCTGGCGCTGCTGCTCGCCCTGCCCGCCCAGGCGCAGACGGCAGCCGCACCCGACACGCCCTCGGGCATCCGCCGCATCGCAGACCTGCCCTACGGCTCGGACCCGCGCCAGCGCATGGACGTCTACCTGCCCGCGAACGCGCACGGCGCGCCGGTGCTGGTGATGGTGCACGGCGGCGCCTGGATGTTCGGCGACAAGGCCACCGCCGCGGTGATCGACCTGAAGGTCGACCATTGGGTGCGCGACCAGGGCTTCATCCTGGTGTCGGTGGGCTACCGCTTCGTGCCGCAGGTCGACGTGCTGCAGCAGGCGCGGGACGTGGCCCGCGCCGTGGCCACGGCACAGTCCAGTGCGCCAGCGTGGGGCGGCGATGCCAGCCGCTTCGTGCTGATGGGCCACTCGGCCGGCGCCCACCTGGTGGCGCTGCTCGGCGCCTCCCCCGACATCGCGCGCCAGCAGGGCGCGCGGCCCTGGCTCGGCACCATCGCCCTCGACAGCGCCGCGCTGGACACCGCCGGGCTCATGCGGCGGCCGCACATGAACTTCTACGACCGCGTGTTCGGCAGTGATCCCGCGCTGTGGCGCGCGGTGTCGCCGACCGACACGCTCGCGCCCGACGCGGCGCCGATGCTGCTGGTCTGCTCGGCGCAGCGGCGCGACGGATCGTGCACGCAGTCGCAGCAGTTCGCGGCGCGGGTCGCGGCCGCCGGCGGACGCGCCGAAGTGCGGCAAGAAGACCTTTCGCACGCGCAGATCAACGCGCAGCTGGGACTGCCTGGCGCCTACACCGCGGCAGTGGATGCGTTCGTGCGATCGGTGGGCGCCCAGGGCGCGCCCGGCAAACCGCAAAGCTAGCCCACTAGGATGGAAGGCATGCCGAAGCAATCCCCCTCCGATGCCTCCCAGCCGGTCTTCGAGCTCGACAACGCGGAGCGCGACAGCGTCGGCCTCGACCCGGTGCCGCCGCAGTGGGTGCGCGTGATGTTCAAGGACACCGCGGCCTTCTTCGAAGGCGACACGCTGCGCAAGTTCTTGCGCGCCGGCCCCGACGGGTATCTCGAAGTCGACACGGCGCTCGAAACCCGCGAGCGCGCCTTCCTGCTGCCCAGGACGGCGCGCGGCAAGGAGCGCAAGCTCACCGCGGCCGTGCTGCTCGTGACGGAGCGCGCCAACGGGCGCTGGTTCCAGGCCTCGTTCATCGGCGAGCGGCTGGAGGAATCGAGCGTGGCCGCGCTCAACACGCGCAACATGCGCGCCATCGATTTTCAGGACGACGGCAAGCTGCACGACCATGCCGGACTGCGCGACTACCTGCGTGCGCGGATGCAGCGCGTCTCCGATGGCCTGCGCAGCGAGATCGCCGAGATGAAGTCGGCCCCCCGCCAGCAGCTGAAATACGGCCCCGGGGATGTCTTTCGCTTTCGTATCGACGACGCCCGCTACGGATTCGGCCTGCTGCTGGGCAGCCTGAAGGAAATTCGTGCGGCCGGCCTGCTGCCGCAGGACCATCCATGGCACTACGTGATGACGGTGCCGCT
Source organism: Variovorax paradoxus (assembly GCF_902712855.1). Taxonomy (NCBI): domain Bacteria; kingdom Pseudomonadati; phylum Pseudomonadota; class Betaproteobacteria; order Burkholderiales; family Comamonadaceae; genus Variovorax; species Variovorax paradoxus. The sequence goes on along the minus strand of NZ_LR743507.1, from coordinate 3,167,923 downwards.
CATCGTGCGGCTGTTCGACGGCGCATCGGCCGACCCGGGCCCGGGGATCGAGGTGCTGTCGACCTGGCCGCTGTTGCCGGCCCAGACCATGATGGACAACCAGCTCTTCTGGGGACAGTTTCCGATCGTCGGACGCAAGGCACTGGTGCCTGCCGACATCGACTTTCCCTGCGGTGTCGGCACGGCCCCGACGCAGGAAGGGCACGCCTTCTTCTACTGGGGGTTCGGCTGGCACCGGCTGGCGGACGCGTCGGTCGGCGACGGAACCGACAGCGGCATGGGCATCGGCAAGCTGGACCGCACACCCCTGCAGGAAGCCCTGGCAGGTCGCGTGCCGATGCGGCCCTGGGAATTGCGGCACCCCGACCATGCCGCCACGTTCAAGCGGGTGCTGGCCGAAATCGGGTGCGACGGCGCGGTGGACTATGCCGCGTATGCGAAGTGCTCGGGCAGCCTGTCGCCAGAGGCGTTCATTGCACGGATGCAACCGGAATGGCCTGCGTCCAAGGCCAGATCGAAGCCGAGCCCGAAGCCGAACGCGAAGGCGCGCACCTAGGCCAGCTGGCCCGCCAGTTCCTCGAGCGCCGCGCCCACGGGCCTTTCGACCTTCAGCGTGAGCAGTTCGTCGGCCCGCGTCCGCCCGATGTTCACCGCCGCCACGGGCTTGCCCGCCGCAGCCGCAGCCTGCACGAAGCGGAAGCCCGAATACACCATGAGCGATGAGCCGGCCACGAGCACCGCGTCGGCTTCTTCCAGTGCCGCAAAGGCGGCGGTAACGCGCTCCTTCGGCACGCTCTCGCCGAAGAACACGACATCAGGCTTGAGCAGGCCGCCGCAGTGCGCGCAGGCAGGCACATCGAACGCGCTGAAGTCGTGGCCCTCGAGGTCGGCGTCGCCGTCGGGTGCGGCACGGGCTTCGAGCGCGGCCCAGAGCGGGTTGCGTTCGCGCAGTTCGACCTGCAGCGCCGCGCGCGTCGTGCGGCGTTCGCAGGCCATGCAGCGCACGGTGTCGATGCGCCCGTGCAGGTCGATGGTGCCGCGGCTGCCGGCGGCCTCGTGCAGTCCGTCGACGTTCTGCGTGAGCAGCATGCCGACGCGGCCCGCCGTCTCCATCCGTGCCAGCGCCCGGTGCGCCGCACCCGGACGCGCACCGGCCATGGTCGGCCAGCCGATCAGGCTGCGCGCCCAATAGCGCCGCCGCGTGCTGTCCTCGCCCATGAAGGCCTGATAGGTCACCGGCGACGGGCGCTTCCACTCGCCCCTGGCATCGCGGTAATCGGGGATGCCCGACTCGGTGCTGCACCCCGCGCCGGTGAGCACGAAAAGCCTGGGGTGGCGGGTGGCGAAGTCGGCGAGCGCATCGAGCGCGGCAGGCGCGGTGAGGTTGGCGGACATCCGGCCAGCATAAGCCGGCGGCCCGGATCCTGCTAAAGGCCTCGTCCTTACCCGCTTGCGGAGAACGCCATGAGCCACTTGCCCCAACTTCGTTCCACGCGCCGTGCTGCGCTGCACATCCTGGCCGCCGGCGTTGCCTCGGCCGCCCTTCCCGCTTTCGCCCAATGGCCCGACCGGCCGATCAGGATCGTCGTGACCTTCCCGCCGGGCGGCTCCAGCGACGTGCTGGCGCGCGTGATGGCCGAGCAGCTCGCGAAGAAGCTCGGGCAGGCCGTGGTGGTCGACAACAAACCCGGTGCGGGCGGCACCATCGGCGGCGCGCAGGTGGCGTCGTCGGCCGCCGACGGCTACACGCTGATGCTGTCGAACACCACGCCGATCGCGCTCGGCCCGTTCACGCTCGACAAGCAGCCCTACGACCCGGTGACGGGCTTCACGCACGTCGCCTACCTGGGCGCGGCGCCGCTGGTGGTCATGGCGAGCAAGCCGTCGGGCCTGAAGACCTATGCCGAGTTCGAGGCCATGGCGCGCAAGGAGGGCCGCATCGACTTCGGTTCGGGCGGGCCGGGGTCGGTCGGGCATATCCACGGCGAACTGCTGAAGAAGACCACCGGGATCAACATGGTGCATGTGCCCTACCGGGGCGGTGCACCGATGACCACCGACCTGATCGCCAACACCATTCCGGTGGGCATCGACGTGATCACCTCGTACGTGCCCTTCTTCAAGAGCGGCCAGCTGGTGCCGCTGGCGGTGACGGGCACGCAGCGCTCGCCGCTCATGCCCGATGTGCCCACGATGGTCGAGCTGCATCAGCCGAAGCTGGTGCTCGAGAACTTCTTCGGCCTCTCGGGTCCGGCCAGGCTGCCGCCGGAGATGGTGGCAAGGCTGAACGCCGCGTGCAACGAAGTGCTGGTGATGCCCGAGATCCAGAAGAAGCTGACCGAGCTGGGCATCGTGGCGAAGCCGGAAACGGTGGCGATGTTCAACGGCTTCGTGAAGGAACAGGTCGACGTGCTGGGGCCGACGGTGAAGGGCGCCGGCATCAAGCTCTGAACAGAACCGGGCGCCAGCCGGCGCTCTCAGAGCCGCACGCAGACCGCCTGCCGCTCCTGCAGCACCGCCTCCTGCGCGAAACGCACGCGGTAGGCGGCAACGATGCGTCCGATGGCCGCGTCGTCCTTCTCGCTGTGCGGATGCACCAGCACGATGAGCTTGGAGCGCTCGCGCACCACGTCGCCCTGCATGCCGCGCCACTGGCCGGCGGCGTCGATGACAGTCAGGCCCAGCGGGAAGGCCGGGGTCACCGTCTCGTCGAGGAAGGCCGTCCATTCGGCGTCGGTCACCTGGCCTCCGGAGGGAATGGCGCGGCCGAAGTAGAGCGTGTCGCGCTCGAAGGTCTCGAAGCCGGCGCCACATCGGCCTGCGGCAACGTTCGCCGACGGCACGGCGCCGCAGCCGGCGAGAACCACCGCCACTGCAGCGGCCATCACAGAGAACGAGGTGCGTGCCATGGCGGGGTGACGGGTCAGGCCTCGGGCGCGATCGCTTCGGCGTACTCGTAGAGCGCGCCCAGGATTTCCTCGGCGCGCTCGTCCGCGTCTTCGGAGAGCGCATCGACCTCGCTGAACAGCATCTCGATGGTGCGCGCCCCGCCCTCGCCCTTGAACAGCCGCGCGACGCGCAGCGCCTCCCAGCGTTCGTTCTCTTCCTCGCTCAGCAGGCCGGGCCAGTTGCGTGCGCGGTAGCGGAACAGGATCTCGTCGAGCCGGCCGTCGTCGAAGCCGGTGCGGTCCTTGGCGAGTTCCTCGGGCGACAGCGCGCGCAGCTGGTTGAGGCGCCGGCGGTCGGCGTTGCCGACGAAGCCGCCGTAGAGGTCCTCGTCGACGTCGGGTGTCGCATCCTTGGGGCGGGCATACACCTGCGACCAGATGGCGCTCATGTCGGGCAGGTCGCGGGCGATGGCGGCGTGGTGCATGGCGGCGTCGAGGTCGATGCCCCAGCGCTCGGCCATGGCCGGTGCCAGCGTGCGCAAATTGCCGACCACCATCGGCGATTTGTTGAGGTGCACGCCCTTCACCGGCAGGCGCACCATGCCTTCGGGCAGGTCCGCGGTGCGGGTGAACAGGCGCAGGCGCAGCGTGTCGGCATCGAGGTCGCGCAGCTCGCTCGGGTCGTGTGCGAGATCCCAGGCCAGCAGCTCGTTCTTGTTGGTCGGATGGCTGGCCAGCGGCCACATCACCGCGATGCAGCCGCGCTCGACCGGGAACATGCCCGACACATGCAGGAAAGGCCTCGCGGTCTCGCGCATCGCGGGCAGGCCGAGCTCGGTCGCCACCCGGTCCTTTCTGTGGAGGCCGAAGGCGAAGTCGAACAGCTTGGGCTGCTTGCTGCGGATGAGCCGGGCCAGCGCGATGGTGGCGCGTACGTCCGACAGCGCATCGTGCGCCGACTCGTGCAGCAGGCCGTTGGCACGCGCGAGGTCTTCGAGCTTGAAGCTGGGCTTGCCGTCTTCCTTCGTCGGCCACTGGATGCCGTCGGGGCGCAGCGCATAGGTGAGGCGCACCACGTCGAGCAGGTCCCACCGGCCGCAGTCGTTCTGCCACTCGCGCGCGTACGGATCGATCAGGTTGCGCCAGAACAGGAAGCGCGTGACCTCGTCGTCGAAGCGGATGGTGTTGTAGCCCACGCCGATGGTGCCCGGTTGCGAGAAGGCTTTCTCGATGTGGCCGGCGAACTCGTGCTCGGGGATGCCGCGCTCCAGGCACAGCTGCGGCGTGATGCCGGTGATGAGGCAGGCCTCGGGGCTGGGCAGGTAGTCGGGGGCGGGCTTGCAATAGATCATCAACGGCTCGCCGACCTCGTTCAGTTCGGCATCGGTCCGGATGGCGGCGAACTGCGAGGGACGGTCGCGACGCGGCACGGCGCCGAAGGTTTCGTAGTCGTGCCAGAGAAAGGTGTGGTTCATTCAGAGCAAGGGTGAAGACAAGCGCGCAATCGCATCGCCAAGGCGGCGCCAGAATCGCTGAGGCCGGTTGGCGCGCACCGCGCCGGAGCTGTGCAGGTCGGTCTCGAACTGCGCAGCCAGCGGCCTCGACAGTTCGGGACCATAGACCACCGCGCAGACCTCGAAATTGAGGCGGAAGCTGCGGTTGTCGAAATTGGCGGTGCCGATCATCGCGCAATGGTCGTCGACCACCAAGGTCTTGGAGTGCAGCATGCGCGCCTTGTACTCCCAGACCTTCACACCGGCGGCAATGAGTTCGTCGAAGTACGAACGCGCGGCGGCGCTCACGATGGCCGAATCGCTGCGACGCGGCACCAGCAGGCGCACGTCCACGCCGCGCAGCGCGGCACTGGTGAGCGCCATCAGCGCCGGCTCGCCGGGCACGAAGTAAGGCGTGGTGAGCCACGCTCGATGCGTGGCCGAATGGATGGCTTCCACGTGCATCCGGTGGATGGCTTCCATCATGTTGTCGGGGCCGCTGGTGACGATCTGCACCGGAATGTCGCCCGCCTCCAGTTGCGGCAGCATGGCATTCAATGCCTCGTCCATGCCGCGCGGGTCTTCGCTGGTGGCGTAGGTCCAGTCTTCGAGGAAGGTGGTCTGCAACCAGCGCACGGCGCTGCCCTCGATGCGCAGGTGCACGTCGTGGTAGGCGTCGGGGTTGGTTCGCTTGTCTTCCTCGTCGGTGATGTTCACGCCGCCCGTGAAGCCCACGCGGCCGTCGCACACCACGATCTTGCGGTGGGTGCGGTAGTTGGTCACCGGACGCAGCCGGCGGCCGATCTTGGTGTCATGGAACAGTGCCACCTTGACGCCCGCCTCGAGCATCGGCGCCATGAACTTGCGCCCGATGCGCTTGGAACCCAGTGCATCGATCAGCAGGCGCACCGTCACGCCCTGCCTTGCGCGCTCGACCAGCAGGTCGCGCAGCGCGGTGCCGATCCTGTCGGGCTCGAAGATGTAGTACTCGAGGTGGATGTGGTCCTGCGCGGCGCGCACTGCGTCGAAGATCGCGTCGAAGGTGCGCGCGCCCCCCGAAAGCAACTCGACATCGACCGCGCTCGACACCGGCAACCCGCAAGTGGCGGTCCCCAGCTTGGCCATCTGCTGCAGCGCCGGCGGCGCGTTCTGCGCCGCGTCGCGCAGCCGCACAAGATCGGCCTGGACGAAGGCGCTCGCCCGGCTTCGCAGCCGCTTGAGCCGCTGCTTGCGCAGCCGCTGCGGCCCGAGAAAGTAATAGATGACGAAGCCCGCGAACGGCAGCAGCGCCAGCGACAGGATCCAGCTCATCGTGGACACCGGCGCGCGCTTCTGCATCACGATCCAGATCGACAGCACCGCGATGTAGCCGCTCCATGCGAGGGAGAGGCCGGTCTTCCATTCGGGGCTGAGGACAGGGAGGATCAAGGCGAAAAGACGGTTGAGGCGGCGGAGCCATGTCGCCGCCCAAAGAAAAAGGCCGGCAGCGAATGCTACCGGCCTTTGACTTCATTCCAGAGATACCGCGGAACCGGCTTTGCCGGGCCGCTGGTATCACCCGCAAGCGGGTTGGCGAAGCGGCACGAAGTGCGCGCAGCCTGGGGGGAGCCAGGTCAGCCCGTGGCGGCTTCTTCAGCCTCAGGCTTCGACTTGCCTTCCTTCTTCGGCAGCGGCTGGATGTCGAGCAGCACTTCATCCTTGTCGTCCAGATCGACTTCGAGGCGGCCACCGTCGGTCAGGCGACCGAACAGCAGTTCGTCTGCCAGCGCACGACGGATCGTGTCCTGGATCAGGCGCTGCATCGGCCGTGCGCCCATCAACGGATCGAAGCCCTTCTTCGCCAGGTGCTTGCGCAACTTGTCGCTGAAGGTGACTTCCACCTTCTTCTCGCTGAGCTGGGTTTCCAGTTGCAGCAGGAACTTGTCGACCACGCGCAGGATGACCTGTTCGTCGAGCGCCTTGAAGTTGACGATGGCGTCCAGCCGGTTGCGGAATTCGGGCGAGAACAGGCGCTTGATGTCGCCCATTTCGTCGCCCGCCTGCCGCGGGTTGGTGAAGCCGATGGTCGCCTTGTTCATGGTCTCGGCACCCGCGTTCGTCGTCATGATGATGATGACGTTGCGGAAGTCGGCCTTGCGTCCGTTGTTGTCGGTCAGCGTGCCATGGTCCATGACCTGCAGCAGCACGTTGAAGATGTCCGGATGCGCCTTCTCGATTTCGTCGAGCAGCAGCACCGCGTGCGGCTTCTTCGTGACAGCCTCGGTCAGCAGGCCGCCCTGGTCGAAACCGACGTAGCCCGGAGGCGCACCGATGAGTCGGCTCACCGCGTGACGCTCCATGTACTCCGACATGTCGAAGCGGATCAGCTCGATGCCCATGATGTAGGCCAGCTGCTTCGCCGCTTCGGTCTTGCCGACGCCCGTGGGACCGGAGAACAGGAACGAGCCGATCGGCTTGTCGCCCTTGCCCAGGCCCGAACGTGCCATCTTGACCGCGGAGGCCAGCACCTCGAGTGCCTTGTCCTGGCCGAACACCACGCTCTTCAGATCGCGCTCGATCGTCTGCAGCTTGCTGCGGTCGTCGTTGCTGACGTTGGCCGGGGGAATGCGTGCGATCTTCGCCACGATTTCCTCGACTTCCGTCTTGCTGATGGTCTTCTTGCGCTTGCTCGGCGGCAGGATGCGCTGGGCGGCACCGGCCTCGTCGATGACGTCGATCGCCTTGTCGGGCAGATGCCGGTCATTGATGTACTTGGCGCTGAGCTCGGCAGCAGCTTGCAGGGCCGCCACGGCGTATTTCACGCCATGGTGTTCCTCGAAGCGCGACTTCAGGCCCTTCAGGATGTCGACGGTTTCCTGCACCGACGGCTCGACCACGTCGACCTTCTGGAAACGACGCGACAGGGCCGCGTCCTTCTCGAAGATGCCACGGTATTCCGTGAAGGTGGTGGCGCCGATGCACTTCAGTTGGCCGCTCGAGAGCGCCGGCTTCAGCAGGTTCGACGCATCGAGCGTGCCGCCCGAAGCTGCACCCGCACCGATCAGGGTGTGGATCTCGTCGATGAACAGGATGGCGTTCGGCTTGTCCTTGAGCGACTTGAGCACGCCCTTCAGGCGCTGCTCGAAATCGCCACGGTACTTGGTGCCGGCCAGCAGCGCGCCCATATCGAGCGAGAACACGTTGGATTCGGCCAGGATTTCCGGCACGTCGCCTTGCGTGATGCGCCATGCGAGGCCTTCAGCGATCGCCGTCTTGCCCACACCGGCTTCGCCCACCAGCAGCGGGTTGTTCTTGCGCCGGCGGCACAGGATCTGGATCACGCGCTCGACCTCGTACTCGCGGCCGATCAGCGGATCGATCTTGCCGTCCTTGGCCATTTGGTTGAGGTTCTGCGTGAACTGCTCGAGCGGCGATGCCTTCTCGTTGCGTTCGCCGCCGCCCTCTTCGCCCTCTCCCGAAGGTGCCTCGCCTGCGCCCTTCACGGCTTCAGGCGGATCGCTCTTCTTGATGCCGTGGGCAATGAAATTGACCACGTCGAGGCGCGTGACGCCCTGCTGGTGCAGGTAGTACACGGCGTGCGAGTCCTTCTCGCCGAAGATCGCGACCAGCACGTTGGCGCCGGTGACTTCCTTCTTGCCGTTGCCGGTGGACTGCACATGCATGATGGCGCGCTGGATCACGCGCTGGAAACCCAGGGTGGGCTGGGTGTCGACATCGTCGGTACCCGCCACCTGGGGCGTGTTGTCCTTGATGAAGTTGGTGAGCGACGCCCGAAGGTCGTCGACGTTGGCCGAGCAGGCGCGCAGAACCTCCGCGGCGCTCGGGTTGTCCAGCAAAGCGAGCAGCAGATGTTCCACGGTGATGAACTCGTGGCGTTGCTGCCGGGCCTCGACGAAGGCCATGTGCAAGCTGACTTCCAGTTCCTGGGCAATCATGTGATTTCCTTTTGCCTTGCTGTAAATAAGTTCTCAGATGGGTTGGAGCTTGCGCAATTCAACTGGTTCATGCAACCGGTTCGCTGACGCATTGCAGCGGATGCCCGGCTTGCTGGGCCGCTTCCATCACCTGGTTGACCTTGGTGGCCGCCATGTCGCGGGAATAAACCCCACAGACGCCGCGGCCATCGAGGTGGATCTTGAGCATGATCTGGGTCGCGGTTTCGCGATCCTTGCTGAAATATTCCTGCAGCACGACGATCACAAACTCCATCGGCGTGTAGTCGTCGTTCAGCATGACCACCTGGTACATCTGGGGCGGCGCGGTTTTCTGCGGCCGGCGCTCCAGGACGACCGAATCTCCGTCGTCGCCCGCCGGTTTCTGCGCCGGTGGGGTGCTGGGAGTCTTGGGAATTCTCGTTGCCATGAAAAAGATTCTATAGAGCGTGCCAGCGGTGTGCCGACGCTCGAAGACTTGGTGGCGCGTATTCGACAAAACAAGGGCCTTGCGCCGATCGGGACATCGCAATTTGCAAATAAAAAAACCGGCACGGGGCCGGTGTTTCATATATTGCGTAGTACGCGGCCCCTGGGCGCCGGTAACTTTTTTCCGGAAAGACGTGCCGGCGCCGGTAAATCGGGCGGCAAGGCGTCGATTTCCGCGTCGCTGAGTTGCTGCCCCGACAGTTCCGGGGAAACAGCCGGCATGCGTGAAAGCGCTTTGAATGGTTCGGGGCCAATCGTCTGCGCAGGCTGTTTCGGCACTGGCGGCCGGTTACCGGGTACTGGCGACGGCTTTTGCGGCAGCCGCCCCTCCATCCTGGCGCCGCCCAGAGCCACCCACTCCCGGCGACGCAACGCATCCTGTTCGGCCTGCCAGCGCAACTGCTCCCGGAACAGTTCGCTCCAGCGCTGTGACTGCTGATTGTCCAGGCGCTCGAATTCGAGCCGGACAGCCTGCTGCACCCACTGGGGCACGCACAGCGAGGCCAGTTGCATCTCGCGCTGCGCCTTTTCGCGATCCTGCTCAAGGGCCTGCCACGACGCGTCCAGCCTGGCGGCGGACTTCCGTGTCGAGAACCAGGCGCCGAACAGGCTCCCGAGCATGCCTATGCCGAAGCACAAGACCGTCAGTCCGAGGGGAAATCCTTGCATCACGTCCGCTCGCCTTCGGCATCCCATTTGCGAAGCAGATCCAGAGGAACCATGTCCGCCACGTCGCAGAACCTTTCCCCGATCATGCGTTCGGCCTGTTTGAGCAGCACCGCGACCGGACTGCTCGGCTCGTGGAGTTCCAGCCATTCGCGTGCGCTACGGATACTGCCGCGGACAGACTCTCGCCAAGAGATGTCGGCCGCGGCCGGACTGGACACCGCGGGAGTAGCGGCTGCTGCTCGCGATGAAAAACCTGGGGCCTGAGCAATGACCTCCTCGGTTTTCACGCGCTTCGGCGGTTCAGCCGGCTCGAACAATTGCAACAGGCACAGCAGCGGCTGCAGCGCTGGTGCGTCGGAACCCATGTTGGAAGCTCCCCAGGCGGCAATGCGGCGTACGGCCCGGGAAGCCGCGGCCAGTTGCCGAACAGGGGCCGACGCGTCGCCCACGGACGACCGATGCAATTCGCTCAGCTGCTGCGCTGCTGCATCAGGGCTGAGGACGTCGGGCGCCCGAGGCACTTGCCAGGCACGCTCCACCTCTCGCACCGTCAGGTGCCGGGCGGCATTCGCCGCGACCACGATGTCGCGTACATCGCCCAGCAAACCTTCAGGATCGGCCAGTGCCGAAAGGGCGTTGGCACGAACGCCCGGATCGTGCTCGCCCTCCACCACCAACTGGGGATGGATCGCCTCGGGCCAGGTCTGCAAGGCCTCTGCGAGCGCAACCAGCGATTGCGCAAGCCCCGCAGCCTGTGCAAGCCGGGTCCGGGCCCGGCAAAGCCAGACCAGCAGGTTGACGTCCCAGGTCCGCAACAGCAGCCGACGGCAGTCGCGCTCGACCTCTGCCCAGTTGGGCGCCTCCGGCATCCCGACGAAGTCGCCGTACTGCGCCGCACCACGCGGCAGCATGCGCGCCTGCAGCACAGCGTACTCGGCGTCGTATTCGAGGCTCGGCCCGCAGGGAAAGTCGGCGCTGACCGGGTGCAGCCAGTCGGGTACCCGGTCAAGGGGCATGCGCGGGAGCGACTCCGGGGAGACATCGGGTGAAGCAAGGTGAGTCATGTCGGTGCGCACGGAGATGCGCCGTCGGTTGTGAATACGGCATTGCCATGGCAAACGCCGATGTACTGCTCGGGTTCGAAGACCATCCCGACCGTGTATGCGTGACCAGGGGTATCGACGCCGGCGGAGGCCAGGCAAGCACCGGCGCCCGATGCGCCCTCCGCTCCGCCGAGCCAGGTCGACCAGCCGAGCCTTTCGGCGTCGTCCAGGCGCGCGGGAGGCGTGCTGTCGTTGCGCACGCGCAGTTCGACCTCCCAGACGAATTCGTGCCCCACGAAGCCGCGCACCCACTCGACGAGCAGAGGCAGATCCTGCCCCTGTGGCGTGAATCGCAGGTATTGCCCCAGGCTGAGCGGTCCGAGTACCAGCCGGAACTTGTTCTGCCGATCGGGCACGAGTTCGCCTGCGATCGCCCCCCTGCCCATCACGCTCGAGTCCCTGGCAAGGCCAAGATGGCTCCAGTCATCGGTGTCGATACGGATCCAGTGCAGAACGAACTCCTGCAACTGCACCGGCACGGCGAAGAAGCGCGCCAACGTCGCGGCCAGGCCGTCGGGGTTGCGGGCCTCGCGGCCCAGGTGCGTCGAAGCGGCGAGCCGGGCGTGGGCTGGAAGCACCGAATTGCGAATCTCCGAAGGTTCGTGTCCGGTCAGGCGCGCGACATAGCGGCTGAAGACCTCGTCGCCTGCGCGGTCGAGCCCCGCTGCAGCCTGGCTCTGCGCCCACGCGCGGTACATGTGCGTCAGGTAGCGGTGATGGAACAGATCCAGAAAGTCCGCGAGCGTCGTGTCGTTCTGGTTCTCGGTGCGTTCGCGCACCATCTCGGTGTAATGCAGCGGCAAGGGACCGTGGGGGCCGAGCATGCCGAGGCCATAAACCCTGACCATCGGGAGCCCGCGGTTGTTTCCCAGGCGGCGCCGCGGATCGCCAGGCGTATGGAGGTCTTGCTCACCCTCTTCGTCCGGCAGCACGGCTTCCGCGATCTCGCGTGGTGCGAAGGTCAACGCTGCCGTCTGGCCCAGCCTGAAAGGCTCTTGCTGGGGACGGCTTGCGCATCCGATGGCTGGCGACTCGACATCGCGCGCATCCAGCCGGCGCAGCAACGCGAGAAAGCCGAACTTCCATGGCGTCCGGCGCAGCTGTGCAAGCATCGGCCGAAGAGTTGGCATTGCGTCTTGCTTCAACCCGGCTCGCTCTCATTGCGGAGTTCGGCACGCGCTGCACCGATGCGCAGATGGCTGTCCGGCGACACCGCGTGGTGCTCCCGCCGCGTGAGGTCCGGCAGTGCCTTCTTCGCGTCGCGCGCCAGTTCCGGAGCGAACAGGCCCAGCACGTCGTCAGGCTGGACGGTGTCCAGCAGGCCGGAGGGCGCCAACGGCTCGAATTCCTCGATCAACCGGTCGATGCCTTTTCGCGGCAACAAAACGTCGCGCAGCAACGCATAGGGCTCGGCCTGCTTCCGAAGATCGTCCAGCGAAGGTGCGGGCTCGAGTTCCGTGGTCAGCAGGCCTTCCCAGTCGGCGCGGCCCGCGAGTTCGCCGGGGTCGCGAACCACACGCACGAACTCGTCGTGAAGTTCTTCCAGCAAGGTCCGTGGGCCATCCGCGCGGGGGGAAGCGGGTGGAGCAATAACGCCGGACTGGGGCTGCTCCAAGGACCGCGCAGGGTCGCAGAGCAAGGCCGACAGCACGTCCGGCGTCGAACTCGCTGGCCTGTCGCCGGTCAAGCTAAACATGCCGAAAGGAGCGGCAAACGAGCCGTCGAGACCTGCGGCGGCAACCGAGCCCCCGTCCGCATCTCCGGCCAGGTCACGCAGGTCGAACGACGAGAGTTCATCCTGCTCGACAGGGCTGCTGCGATGGAACGCCCTGGGTATGGACTCGATGCCTGCCGCTTCGCCGTCGCTCTGCTCCACCACGAAGCGCAAGAGCCCCAGCTCCAAGCAGTCTCCCTCTGCAATGCGAACCGAACATCCGCCGGACACGCGCTCACCGTTGAGAACGCACGTCAACGTATAGCTGCCGTTGAGCAGTTGCCAATGCCCGCGATCTGCACGCCACGCAATGCGGCACATGTTGGCGAGACGCCAATGGGCGCCGCCATGTCGTTCGCCGCTCAGCTCAAGGGCGTCGGCCATGCCGGTGCCGGACGCCGGGATTTGCAATGTGACGCGGCGGGCTTCGCCGTGGTTGTGGGTCAGTCGCAGGCACAGCGAAGCGCTTTCGCCCTGTTCCTCGGATGGTTGCCGAGCACTTGCTTCACTCATGGAAGGTCTCCCCACAGTCGTTGCAACCGGCTGGCCGCGCCCACGAAGCGCCCCTGCAAATCCTGCTGCCAGAATGCACTTTCGGCTTGCACGCCCTCCAGCCGGGCCGGCCAATCGGCCCATGGCAGATACCGAACGCCATGAAGCCCCGCCCGAAGATCCCTGTCGGGCAGTGGACCGGTCCACCGATCGATCAGCCCGATCGCCTGGCGCGTCACCGCGGCCCGGCCATCGGCGTCACAGGCACCGGGTGACGTGGTCTGCGCGCGCCATAGCGCATTCAACGTACCTTGCAACGCCGAGAGATTCGCAGGACCAGGCCCATCGATGTGATGCACCAGCGCGCGAGCCATCCAGAACTGCCAGTCGCAAGGCTGCCGCAGCTGCGCCTCGAAATGACTTCGCGCCCAACGCGGTCGGGCCTTCTGGTACACCAGAAGCGGATGATGGCGCCCCACCCTGTCGACCGACGGTGCGATCACACCCAGCACGAAGCGACGCGGCGCAAACGCGAGTGTCCCGGGCGGCAGCACGAATGCAACCGGGAACGCGGCAGTCCGCACCCTCACATCCATGCGCGATCCACGGCTCTGCTCATCGAGCCAGCTCACCCATGCATCCACTTCGCCATGGCGCACGGCGCTACGCACGAAGTCGGCATGCGCCGGCAGCTTTCCCCAGATGGCAGGCGGCGTGATATGCCATCGGCCGATCGAGCGGCTCCAGATGCTCATGCTGCCCTGCCAGGACAACGAAAGCCCTTGAGTACATCGCTGCTCAGCGGGTTGGGTTGGCTGCCGGAACTGATGTCGATGAGAGCTTTGCGACCGTCGAAGGCATATTCGACGCTGAGCCGGCCCGGTGTCGCAGTATTCACGATGCGCCCCTTCTCGATCAGCCGGAACAGCGCCCAGGGCCCGTTTGCCAGGATGGTCGACGTCGTACTGGAAATGCGCGGATTCGCCGTGATCTCGGCTGTCGCACCACCTCGCGACCCGGGCCAGGAAACGGGAAATGGCTGAACCGGGCCATGGACGTAGCGCTGCCCCTGTCCGTCAATGTCGAGCACCAGGTCCGTGATGCCCGGTTCGAGCTCCAGCACCCGCATTTCCATCTTCCATGCAAACTTCTTGCCGCCCGCGTCGCGAAAGAAAAGGTCGCGAATCTGCTGTGCGCGGTAGAAGGCGTCGAGATTCGGGCCGCTTTGTGCCAGCAGCTTGAGAAGCTCGCCCAACAGCGTCGGACCCGCCGCATCGGATGTGGACGCCGGGTGGGGTGCGGCACGTTCTGCTCCAGCCATGGCACTCGCAGCGATCGCATCCTTGTAACGCCATGGACGCACGCTGGTGTCGACGTACGACGCGAGGTATTTGGTAAAAAACTCGTCTGCGGCACCGCCGACAGCGAACACCTGCGTGAAGTCCTCGATGGAGGCATCCTGCGCCACCTCCGCCAACGGATAGCGGCCCTCCACGCCGCGCTTGCAAGGCTCGCCGACCTGCATTGCCATGAGGCCCATGATGCGGTCGAGCTGCAACTGCGCCTGGCTGCGCAGGATTCCCGCAGACCCCTGCACGACCTTGTCGTTGCCGCTGACTGCGAGTGCGGTCAGCACTTCGCGAAAAGGCGCCGGCAGCTTGCCAGCCTCCAGCTTCATCCGCGCGCCGACTTCGGTTCCACCGGGTGGCAGGCTTCCTGCCGCGAGCGCCGTATCGGCAACGACCAACAGGGTGTAGTACTCGTTGATCAGCCCGGAGATCAGTTCGAGGCCCGGCCGGGCGTTTGCGATGGTGCCACCGGTGCCGATGTCCGGCTGTCCGGTCACGACCTCGCGCAAGGCTGCAAAGCGGTGGTCGACGATTTGCTTCTCCAGTCGCTCTTCGGCCCGGATGCCCAGGCTTCGCCCCAAAGCGCTGGTCTGCTTGTCCAGCGCGTCCGTCGCCTTGTCGAGAAGACCTTTATCGTCCTGAGCGCGAACGGTCAACGGCCGCGACAACGTGGTCTCCCTTGCCGCTGCGCGTGCCAGCCGCGCGAGCGGCGAATCCGGCGCAGCGAACTGCCGCAGCACGCTCAGATCGAAACCCAGGCTGGTGCCGGTGGTGTCGCTGCCGCTGACCGTGCGGACCGAGTCGAGAAAGGTCTCCCAGTGTCCCGCGTACTCGGCAAGGTACTGCCGGCGAATGTCTTCGAGCAGAGGGTCGTTCTGCAACTTTCGGGCTGCCTCGTCCACCCACGTCGGCGATGCGGCATCGCCCCGGGCCGAACCCGCTGCTGCTGCACCGCGCCCCATCACCCAGGCATCGTCGTCCAGCGCTCTTCCCACGAACTCGGGCAGGCGCTTGTTGAAGACTTCGTGGTACCCGTCATAGGTGAACAGCCCGTGCACGCCCTTTTCGAGCGGCAGGCCACCAGCCCTGGAGAACACCGTGCCGGCCTGCGGCCCCACCGCCCGGACCAGCGTGAATTCCTGGGGTGCCTCGGCAAGCATCGCCGCCTTGGCCCTTTCGTAGACACGCTGCGTCGCTGTGTTGCCGTTCAGGAAGTCCTGCGCCGAACGCACCAGGGCCTCATTGGGCAAGGAATTCGACTGCACCAGCCGCTCGCCCGAGAACAGCGCCGTCACGTGGTCGATCATCGAGGCCCGACCACCGAAGACGGCTGCGCTGTCTGCGTTTTCCCAGTCCTTGAGGACCCAGTTGCGCACGTCGCGCGCTCCGCCCTTCATGAAGCGCTCCCGATCGTGAAGCAACTTGTAGACACGCAGCGTCTCGTAGGCGCCTTTGGCATCGCCGTCCTTCACGCTTTGCGCCAACGCAGCCTCCATGCGCTGCAGGATCGTTGGCAGCAGCATGTGATCCTGCAGCCGGGCGTAGGTCTCCACGGTCGCGGCGAGAATCGGCGGCGGCGTGTACAAGCCATACAGGAACGCGCCCGAAGGGGCGTAGAGGTCGAGGCCGCTGTAGGCCGGCAGTTCGCGCGCCCCATTCAGTACATCGGGAACACCTGTCGGCTTGAAGTCGGCGAACAGCGCACGGACCTGGCCCGTCAGTGCCTCCGAACGCAGGCCGACGCTGCCGAGGTATTCGCGGTTGTTGCCGAAGCTCATCGCCAGCGCGCCGGCCAGCCATAGAAAGACCACGACGGACAGTGCATGCCCTGCGAGCCGAAGAACGCGGAAGCGAAGCTCCCAGCGCAGGTTCGGACGCACCAGGTGAGCTTCGGGAAAGATCACCTTCGTCAACACGTCCTGCAGAAAGAAGCCCTGCTTTCCGCGCGCAGGGGCCGACCTTTCTGTCCGGCGCGGCAGCATGCCAACACTGCGCCGCAGCCGCTGGAGCACGGTGTCCGGGTCTGCAGGTACATCCTCGTCGGACTGCTCGCCGCTCGTGAAGTACACGCCGCGCAGCGTGTCATGCAACTGCGTCCGATCGAAGCGTGATGACAGGAAGATGTCGTCGAGCACCGGGATCAGCGGCATGGTCAAGCCACCGAGCTCCTGAGGCAGCGCGAAAAGCCGCTTGCGGCGCTCGACGTCGAACTCTTCATTCAGGCGTGTGCGCAGGCCGGCAGCGAGCCGCTGCTGGAGCAGTGTCAGCTCTGCCGCAACCTGCGACCGCAGGGCATCGCGTCCTTGACCCGCCCCGTGCGAATTCTTCATGCCATGGAACGGCAGCGTGAAACCCCAGGCCTGACTGCGTCCCTCGCTGGTCAGCGATTGGAAGTATTCGCTGAAGCCGCGCAGCAGATCCACCTTGGTGACAACGACGTACACGGGGAAGCGGATCCCCAGTTCCTCGCGCATTTCGGCCAGCCGGTCCCGCACCATGCCGGCATGTTCGGCGCGTTGCGTGGCCGTCATTGTCAACAACTCGGCCGCGTCGAGTGCGACGATCACACCGTTCAGCGGCGCGCGCGTACGGTGCTTGCGCAAGAGGCCGAGGAAACTGCGCCACTCGACGGCGTCAGTGACGGGACTGCTCTCCTGGGTGGTGTAGCGGCCGGCGGTGTCGATCAGCACGGCTTCGTTGGTGAACCACCAGTCGGTATTCAGCGTGCCGCCTGCCGACTGAAGCCCCATGCGCTTCGGGCTTCGTGCCATTTGGCGCTTCATCGGAAACTGCAGCCCGGCGTTGAGCAATGCGGTGGTCTTTCCGACCCCGGGGCTGCCGAGGATCATGTACCACGGCAGCTCATACAGATAGCGCCTTCCTTCCAGTACGCGGCGCAGCCCGCCGACACCGCGCAAACCCTTGAGTTGCGCCAGGGCGCGGTTGACGGCAGCGGTCACGCTCTTGATCTCTTCCCTTGCCGCATCGGTATTTTCAGTGCCGCGCCCGATATTCAGAAATCTGGAGAGCAAGTCTTCGTTGTTGCGAAGTGCCTGCCAAAGCCTGTAGATCCAGTACAGCGCGCATGCCAGCAGGACGACACTGACGATGACCAGGCGGACCCAAGCCGATGCCAAGGGCTTGGCAGCGCCCACTGACAGCAAAGGCCCGGCGTGCCATACCAGAAGGCACAAGGCGGCGACGCCTACCAGGCTGTACGGCCCCGAGGCCAGCCAGAGCATGCCGAGCAGCAACAGCAGCACGATGAACGTGACTCGCACCCCCGTCTCAGCCAGTGGACGCAGCCCGTCGATGGCCAGCAAGGGGCCGACGAACCAGATCGCAAGCGCCAGCGTCACTATGGCGACAAAGGCCAGCATCTGGCGCGAAAAAAAGAATGCCAAGAATTTCTTGAGTTGTTGCATGAAAGCGTCCTTGGTGGCCTCAGCGCCTTGCGGAAGGTTGTTGCGCCTGCTGCGCGCCCTGGGCAACGACGATGTCGACCCTGCGGTTCTTCGCGCGACCACTGACCGTTGCGTTGTCGGCAAGCGGAACGGCGTCGCCCCGGCCTTCGGTGCGGATGCGCGCCGCTGCTACGCCCCTTCCCCGAAGCACGTCGGCGACGGCCGCAGCACGCTTCTCGCTCAATACTTGGTTGTCGGGAAAATCGCGGGTCCTGATGGGCTGGTTGTCCGAATGGCCAGTGACCTGCACAGCGCCGGGAACCTGCTTGATTTCATCGGCCACCTTGGCCAGGACCGGCAGGATCCTGTCGTTCAAGCGCGCCCTGCCCGCCACGAACATGTCGTCGCCCTTGAAGGTGACTGCGCTGCGCCGTTCGTCTTCTTCCACGCTGACGGTCCCGCGAGCGATCTCGGGCGCCAGAAGCTCCTTGAGGCGCAACGACCTGGCGGGCGGAGGCGGCGGAGGCCGCATGCGACCGATGGCTGCGATGCGCCCCTCCACCTCAGCGCTGAGAAGAAGCAGTTGGTACTTGTACCAAGCAAAAAAACCGAACAGCACCAGCGAAAGCACCGAGCCGGTCACCCAGACAGGTACGCTGCGCAGCAGGCGGAACCTGCCGGTACCGACCCCTTTCCAGTTCGGTGAAAGTTCACGCGGGACGTCGCCACGTGCGACGCCCAGCAGCGTGAACAGCCGATGGCGGACCGTCTCGAGTTGCCGTCGCCCGTTGGCCGCGGTGCTGAAACGCCCTTCGAACCCGAGGCCAAGGATCTGATACATCAGCTCGAGCAGGTCGATATGCTCCTGAGGACTCGCGGCAAGGCGCCCCACAAGCAGGAAGAACTTGTCGCCGCCTTTCGTATCGCCGTGAAACTTGGCTGCCAGCTGCTGGCTGGCCCAGACGCCGGCTTCGCCGTCCTTTCCGCCTCCCCACTCCGTGCTGTTGGCCGCTTCATCCAGCGCCGTGCACAGCGAATAGCTCGCAGCCACGACATGCTCGTGCCTGATCTGCGCGCTGCTGCAGATCGACTGAAAACTCGCCACCTCGCGCTCCAGCAATCGATGGATCACTGCGGGTCCGTCTTCACCGAGCGTTGCGGGCATGTCGGCCAACGCTCGCAACAGCGGCTGTGCCGCCTCGAGCAATGGGTTCTGGGCAGCAGTCACCGCCAGCAGGCGGTTCTGAGCCGCTGCTTCCGGGGCCAGCGGCGGATCCTCGCTCAACCCGTGGGCTGGGAGTGCGCCGTCCAGCGGATCGCCGTGGGGTTCGAGCCGGTTTGTGCCTTCGAGCGTATCGTCGAATTCTTCTTTGTAGAGCATGGCGCGTGAAAAGATGGATGGGCCGAAGGAAATGGGGAACGCGCGCGTACTCAGGCCTCGCACTCGGAACCGTCGTTGACGATTCGTTCGAAGCTGCTGTTCTCGATACGGCTGGTCTTCATGCGCCCGTCAACCAGTCGCCAGACGCCGGTGCCTTGCGAATGCTCGATCACGACGGTGGCGGCCAGCTGCGCGCCCCGACTGCGCTGGCGTCCGATGACAAAGGTCATGTTGTCGAACTGGCAGTGTTCGATGGTCAGTCGTGTGCCGGCCACGAGCACGTCGCCATGGCCGGTGCAACGCCGGAACACGACCTCTCCCGTGCAGCCGATGCCTTCGAACTCCGCCGGCGCAGAGCTGCCTCCCGAGAAAGTGCAGCCCTCGAACACCACGCCACGGCTGCCGTCCCGACCGCTGAAGATGGAACGCCCTTGCGAGCGGCACTGGCTGAAGCTCACTCGCTCCATCACGCCGAAATCGTGGCTCGGCGCGAGGAACCGGCAGTTGATGAAATGACAGTCGCTCATCGAACTGAGCTTGACGTTGCCATCGCCGGCAAAGTCGCAACCCGAGAAGGTCAGGTTGCGCCACGAGACACCGACGAACGCTCCAGGCGCCATGTCGGCGCCCGCGATGGTCATCGCCGCCGTGCTGCTGTCGAGCAGGCGGATGTACTCCTTCTGGAGGCTGGTGATGGGCGTGGTCATGGATTGCTCCGGTGAGTCATTTCTCTCGCACGCCCCACAGTTCGAGGCGCAGGCCGGGAAACTCGCCTGCCACGTGCAGCGCGAGGCCCCCGTGCCTGGCCATGTGTTCCCACAAAGGGCCTCGGGGGTCGATCTGGAAATAGACGAAGCCCGCATTGAACGGAATCTGTCGCGGAGGCACCGGCAACGCCTGCAACGGAATGCCTGGCAGGTGCGAGCGGATGAGGTCGGCGAGCCGGTCGCTGGGACCGACCTTGCTGCGCGCGGGGAACTGGCTGGCCAGCTGGTCGGGGGGCACGTGCGCAGCCACTGCGAACACGAGGCTCGAGAAACCCTGCAACTCGGACGGTTCGACGCTCGCAACGCGCACGCCGTTGACCCGATCGGCCAAAGGAATGTTCTGGGCGCTGCGCACCAGCACGTCATTGAGCAGCGCCTGCACATCGCCCACCAGTTCCCTGAAGGACAGATACGGGTCGACATGCTGGTATGCGGGGTGGGACTCGGGTCGCCGAGTGCTCGCGCGCACGAAGGTTGCCAGTTCCCCGCTCAGGGTCCGCAGTGCGGTGTAGAGCGACTCGGGCGAGGTTTCGCGCACTCTCAGCCAGTGCTCCAGCAAGGGTTCGTAGCGATTGAGGATCTGCAACAGCAGAAAATCGGACACCTCTGCCGCCTCGCTCGACTTGCCGTCGTTGCCGCTGAGCCGCGCCGCCAGCGACTGCGCCCGCAGCCGGCACAGGCCATGGAGGTTCGTCAGCCAGTCCGTCAGCAGCGGACTTGCGCCGTAGCCTGACACCGGCGGAATGAGGTTCGAATCGATCGCAATGCTGCCGTCGGAACGCAGGACCGTGACTTTGGTAAGCGGAAGACCGATCCAGGCATCGGTCAGTTCGCGCTGCGGGAGCAACCGCAGGCGCAGTCTGGAGAGCTGCACCGTTTTCGGTCCCTGACCGACGGAATTGGCGTCGCGCAGTTCGGTGTCGAACACCGAAAAACGCGCCAAAGAGGCCGTTGAAGCAGCCGGATCGTCAAAGGTGGTTTCCTCGCCATTCGGTGTGCGGATGGGCACGGCGAGACAGATGACTTGCTCGATGTGCTCGGGCAGCACGGTAAGTGGCGCGGGCGGCGGTGTCTGGCCAGGCGCATCGAACGGTGTGCCATCTGCAAAGATGCCGGCGGCGCTACCGAGCACCAGCTTGCCGAGCGACAGCGATTCGGCATCGATGCTGTAGTGGCTGAATCCCCAATAGAACGGACTGAGCGACGCGGCTCGCTTGTGCGCCAGATGCTCGAGGTATCGCTCCTGTTGTTGAAACAGCTGCGGGCGCAGAAAGAGCCCTTCGCTCCACGCGACTTTGTTGTACCAGCTCATGAGATCGATCGTTGTGAGTGCGAGCCGCCGGGCTCACTTGATGGGCGTGAGCCGTATGCCCTTCGACTGCAGATTGATCTGCAGCCTGAGCTTGTTGGCAGGCACGACCGAGCGGTACCACGCCGCCTCGGGTGCCGGGTCGACCTTCTGCACCGCACGCCAGTCGGCTTGGGCCAGCTCTCTGTAGCCTGCAATGACGCCGACGGCACCGATGTCCGGATGCGACTTGCGCTTGATGGTCTTCACGTCGCCCGGGCGCAAGATGAACTCGTCACGCATCAGCAGGTCGCCGGCCATGACGGTCTTGTCGTTCGTGCTGAGGGAGAAGTAGTCGGCCAATTCGAAAGTGGCCTCGGACTTCAGTTCGTAGATGCGCACGAGGATCGGTGCCGCCCTGCCCTTGTCGTCCGGGTTGACGCCCGCATCCGCCGCAATGGTGATGTTCAGGCTGGTCTGCTCCCGGGGAAAGGAGAACTGCGCATGGGCAGGCAAAGCACTGCCCAGTGCAAGCGCTACGGAAACAAGCAGCAAGGTCACCTTTGCGACGAGAAATCCGCGGAATCCGGACACATTGGAGGCCATGTTGTGCAGACGAAAAAAGAAGAGGCTGAGCGTCGAAAAGCCCGGCACCGGGCCATGCAGCGCGCAAAGGCGCGGCGCACGGCCCAGTGCCGGAAACCCTGGACGAATCCAGGGGCCGAGCGGAATGACTCAGGACTCCTTGTTGCCCTTGATGTCGTAGCCTGCGGTCACGGCGCCGCCGCTGCCGCCCTGTGCGTTCTGCACCGCATATTCCTGTTTGATCTTGGAGAACGACAAGCGCACACGCTCCTTGACGCGCATTTCGTCGGAGTTCGAGCCGAAAGGCTGGATGGCCGTGATGATCACGTCGCTGAACGTGAACTTGAGGTACTCGAGCGGGTTGCCGCCTGCCTTGCGCACGGTCAGCCTGGCTTCCTGTACGTGTTTGCCGGTCAGGCAGTACTTCATGAGGTTCGGGCTCGACCGGTCCACGTAGTGGTCGAATTCCAGGTCGTCCACCGTCGCCTTGCCGGCGCCGCCGCCCGAGCCTGCGTGCATGGTGGATTCCTGGAAAGCCTTCCAGTTGAAAGCCAGGACCTCGATCTCGTTCTTGTGGTCGGCATCCTGCGACTCGCCTTCGATGCCATTGATTTTCAGAAAAATGTCTTGAGCCATGAATACTCCCTGAGCTTGTGATGTTTGTGATGTGACAGTGACGAGGTCCTGGCGCTCTTGGCGACGCCCTGAACCAGGAACGTGGCATCTGCGCGCCACTTCATCGAACGATTCGCCGCGATGGAATCAGGCGGCTTCCTTGAGAGACGGCAGCTTCGCGACCAGCCGCAGCGAGACGGTCAGCCCTTCGAGCTGGAAGTGCGGCCGCAAGAAGAACTTGGCGCTGTAGTAGCCCGGGTTTCCTTCGATGTCCTCGACCACGACTTCGGCTGCGGCGAGCGGCCGGCGGGCCTTGGTCTCCTGCGAGGAGTTGGCGGGGTCGGCATCGACGTAATGCATGATCCATTCGTTGAGCCAGCGCTGCATGTCCTCGCGCTCCTTGAACGAGCCGATCTTGTCGCGCACGATGCACTTCAAGTAATGAGCGAAGCGCGTGCTGGCGAACAGGTAGGGCAGCCGTGCCGACAGGTTCGCGTTGGCCGTCGCGTCAGGGTCCATGTACTCCTGCGGCTTCTGCACCGACTGCGCACCGATGAAGGCGGCATGGTCGGTGTTCTTGCGATGCACCAGCGGAATGAGGCCGGCCTTGGCAAGCTCGGCTTCGCGGCGGTCCGAGATGGCGATCTCCGTCGGGCACTTCATGTCGAAGCCGCCATCGTCCGTGGGGAACGTATGGCAAGGCAGGTTCTCGACCGTGCCGCCGGATTCCACGCCGCGGATCATGGTGCACCAGCCGTAGAGCTTGAAGCTTCGATTGATGTTGACCGCCATGGCGTAGGCCGCATTGCTCCACACGTAGTTGCGATGGTCGGCCCCTTCGGTTTCCTCTTCGAAATCGAATTCGTCCACCGGATTGGTCTTCGCCCCATAAGGCAGGCGCGAGAGAAAGCGCGGCATCGCGAGGCCGACGTAGCGCGAATCCTCGGTACTGCGCAACGAGTTCCAGGGCGCATGCTCGAGGTTCGAGGTGATCTTGGCGAGGTCGCGAGGATTCGCGAGTTCCTGCCACGACTCCATGCCCAGCAATGACGGCGCCGAACCCGCGATGAAAGGAGCATGGGACGCCGCGGATATCCGTGCGATGGCGGCGAGCAGTTCGACGTCGGGCGGCGTGTGGTCGAAGTAATAGTCGGCCACGAGACAACCATAGGGCTCGCCGCCGAGCTGGCCATATTCCTCCTCGTAGATGCGCTTGAAGATCGGGCTCTGGTCCCACGCGATGCCCTTGTGGCGGCGCAGCGTGCGGCGAACCTCGTCCTTGGACACATCCATGAAGCGGATCTTGAGTTTCTCGTCGGTCTCGGTGTTGTAGACGAGGTGG
Organism: Variovorax paradoxus; assembly: GCF_902712855.1. Classification (NCBI taxonomy): domain Bacteria; kingdom Pseudomonadati; phylum Pseudomonadota; class Betaproteobacteria; order Burkholderiales; family Comamonadaceae; genus Variovorax; species Variovorax paradoxus. The sequence goes on along the minus strand of NZ_LR743507.1, from coordinate 3,144,412 downwards.
TGCATGCCGCGCCAGGCCGACTCGACCTTCTGGAAGTCCTCGGTGTGAAGCACGAGGTTGATCTGCTCGGACAGCTTGCGGTCAATCTCGGCGATGATGGCTTCGATGCTGCTGTATGCGTCGTCTGTCATGGTCGCCGCATTGACGAGCGCCTGCTCGGCCAGCGTGCGTACGGCGGCTTCGACGGCGTCACGTGCCTCTTCGGTCTTGGGTCTGAACTCACGATCCAGCAAGGATGCGAAGTCGGAAGGGCTGGCATGCTGTGCCACCTCTGGCACATGGCGGACTGGGTCGCTGGTGGTGATCATCTGGTTTTCCGTGCGATGGGGTCAGGACGCCGATGTGGCGGCGGACTCGTCGTTGCTGGCCGGCCGGCTGGGCCTGGGAGCCTGTGCCAGTGACTTCATGAGCGCCGGGTCTTGCAGCAGCTTGTTGACCAGGCTTTCGGCGCCAGCCTTGCCGTCCATGTAGGTCTGCAGATTGGCTAGCTGCGTGCGTGCCTCAAGGAGGCGGCTCAGCGGTTCGACCTTGCGGGCCACTGCGGCGGGCGAGAAGTCATCGATGCTCTCGAAGGTGATGTCGACCATGAGCTGGCCCTCACCCGTCAACGTGTTCGGCACTGCAAACGCCACGCGCGGCTGGATGGCCTTCATGCGCTCGTCGAAGCTGTCGATGTCGATTTCGAGGAACTTGCGCTCCACGACCGGCGGCAGCGCCTCGACGGGCTTGCCGGAAAGATCGGCCAGCACACCCATCACGAAGGGCAGCTCGATCTTCTTTTCGGAACCATAGATCTCCACGTCGTATTCGATCTGTACGCGCGGCGCCCGGTTTCGGGCGATGAACTTCTGACTGCTGTTGTTGGTCATAAAAACTCCCTGCTGAAAAAAGACGGAACAAGGACCGGACGCAATCGGTGGACGGAAGGCGGCGGGCCGAAAAAATCAGGCGTACTCGGTGTGGCAGACGATGGCCTCCCCTCCTTGGAATTCGTGGCCGATGGCACTGTTGGGCGGGTTCGCGTCGATGGACATCCGGACGATGGTCCTGCGTTCGAGCAATGCGCCGAGCCACTGGCGTGAAAGAACCGGAAACAGCTTCTGTTCGATGAAGCCGGTCAGTCGCCGGGCACCGCTCTCGTGGGCATCACAGCGCGCAATGACCTCTGCAACGACCGCTGGCGTATAGGCAAGCTCGACGCCGTGTTGCGTCTTCATGCGATCGACCAGCCGATCAAGTTGCAGCACAACGATGCTGCGCAGGGCCTCCGCGTCAAGCGGCAGATAGGGCACCACCGACAGCCGTCCCAGGAAGGCAGCAGGAAAGACCTCGCGCAGGATGGGATGCAGCGCTTCGCGAAGCAACTCAACGCCGGGCGTCGCCGTGGCGCCATCGCAAAGGCCTGCAATCTGCCCGGCGCCAGCGTTGCTCGTCAGCAGGATCGTGGTGTTCCTGAAGTCGATGTGCCTGCCCTCGCCGTCCTCCATCCACCCTCTGTCGAACACCTGGTAAAAGAGCTCATGCACGTCAGGATGTGCCTTCTCGATCTCGTCGAGCAGGATCACGCTGTACGGTCTGCGCCGCACGGCTTCGGTCAGCACGCCTCCCTCGCCGAACCCTACATATCCCGGTGGTGCCCCCTTCAGCGTCGACACCGTATGCGGCTCCTGGAATTCGCTCATGTTGATGGTGATGAGGTTCTGCTCGCCGCCATACATCGACTCCGCCAGCGCCAATGCAGTCTCCGTCTTGCCGACGCCGGAGGGGCCTGCAAGAAGGAACACTCCCACAGGCTTGCCCGGATCGCAAAGACGAGACCGCGCAACCTGAACGCGCTCGGCGATGGCGGCAAGCGCCTCGTCCTGGCCGATCACTCGCTCTCCGAGCCTGGACTGCAGGCTCAACACTGCTGCCACTTCGTCATTGACCATTCGGCCGACGGGTATGCCGGTCCAGTCGGCCACGATCGCCGCAACCACGGACTCATCGACCTGCGGAAAGATCAACGGCGCGTCCTGCATGTCTTGCCGCCGCGAGCGCAGGTCCTCTTCGAGGGCGATCAGCCGCGCCGAGAGCGGATCGCCCTCGGCGCGGCCCGCCTCGTGTCTGCGGCCTCCCTCACTCTTTCTCAATGCATGAAGTTCCTCGACCGCCGCGAGTTCGTCATGCCACCTTGCCTCCTGCACAACGAGGGCGTTGACGGTGGCGGAGAGCTTCGCCCTTGCGGCCTGTACTGCCTTGGCGCGGTTATCCCTGTCGTGCGCCACAAGATGCTCCTGCGACAGCAGGTGGAGCTCGACCTGCAAGGCCTCGGCTTGCTCACGCAACCGTTCGACTCCTGCCGGCGGCGTATGCAAGGACATGGCGACTCGCGCGCACGCGGTGTCGAGCAGGCTGATCGCCTTGTCGGGCAGTTGCCGCGCCGGGATATAGCGATGGGACAACGTGACCGCCGCACGCACCGCCTCGTCGAGCAAGGTGACGCCGTGATGGGCGGCAAAAGTGGAAGCCAGTCCTCGCACCATCTCGATGGCATTGGCTTCCTCGGGTTCTGCTACCTGCAGCGTCTGGAAGCGACGAGTCAGGGCGGGATCCTTCTCGATGTGGCGCTTGTACTCGCTCCACGTCGTCGCTCCGATGGTCCGCAACGTGCCGCGCGCCAATGCAGGCTTGAGCAGGTTGGCTGCATCGCCAGTGCCGGCCTGTCCACCTGCACCTATCAGGGTGTGCATCTCGTCGATGAACAGGATCACCGGTTGCGCCGATCCTGCCGCCTCCTCGAGCAGTGACTTCAGTCGGGATTCGAACTCGCCCCGCATGCTTGCACCGGCTAGCAGCGCGCCGACATCGAGGCTGTAGAGGCGCGCACTGCGCAGCGTTGGCGGGACTTCACCACCGACGATGGCGAGAGCCAGGCCTTCGACCACCGCGGTCTTGCCGACACCGGCCTCTCCGGTCAGCAGAGGGTTGTTCTGGCGGCGCCGCAGGAGGATGTCGACCATCGTGCGAATTTCATGCCTCCGGCCAACGACCGGATCGATTTGCCCCTCGCGTGCGCGCTCGGTCAAGTCGGTGCAATACCGGGCCAACGCGGATTTGCCGTCAGCGCTTTTGGCGATGGCCCCGCTGGACTCGCCCGGCATGGCATGCGGCAGGCCGGAGCCGTCGTGCGGTCCCTCGTTGTCTTCTGGGGAGCCGACGAAGATGGCAGCCGCCGCATCGGCCCACCCGTCGACAGGAATGCGTTGAAATGCCGACGACATGCCGAGCAGCGTGCGGCGCAACTCGGGGGTCTGCAGCAAGGCGGCGAGCAGCCACGCACCGCGGACGCGCCGATCCCCGAACTCGAGGCTGGCCAGCACCCATGCGCGCTCGATGGCCAGTTCGATGTGGTGCGAGAAATCGGTCAGCGACGTCGCGCCGGATGGAAGCGTAGACAAGGCGGAAGCCAGATCCCTGCCGACGGTCGGCATGTCGACATCGTGGTGACGGCAAATGCGATGCAGATCGCTGTCGTTGAGTTGCCAGAGTTGGTGGAGCCAATGCACCAGCTCGACATGGGGATTGCCGCGAAGCCGCGCGAAAGCGGTCGCGGACTCGATGCCACGAAACAACGTGAGATCGAGCTTGCCGAACAAGGCCCTGCGCGCGATGGTCATGGCGCGACTTCAGGCATGCAGCGTGCGGCTGCAGGTCCTGCCGATCTGCTGGCCGAACCCAGGGTTCTCGGAACCTTCCTCGCCTTCTTTTCGTCCACTTTGCGCTCCCTATGCTTTCTGGAATGAGCGCGATTCTGGAGGCCTTGCCGAGGGGCACGACAAGCACAGTTTCAATCAATCGTTACCTCGCAAGAGGCTTGCAATTGATCCGTGAAGTTTGCCTATTCGAGTCAGTTCAACCTATTTCCAAAGTAGTAGCGGCAATAAAAACGCGAGTTGATCTGCAGACCACCCTGACCCGTCCTGCCATAGGTTGACACCTATGAAGGACACACAGCCGGCTTGATCCAGCCGGCAACAGACGCCCGATGAACCTCATCGGGCGTTTTCAATTTTAGGGACAGGTGCGGTCTCTCTTGGTTGTAGATCTGCACGGCCTGCTGGACCATCCGGCTGGCCTGGGTCAGATCGGCAGGCCGGTGCAGCAGGAACTCCATCTTCAAGATCCCGTTGACGCGCTCGGCCAGCGCGTTCTGATAGCAGTCGTAGCCGTCCGTCATCGAGCAGGCGATGCCGTGGCGGCGGTGGATTTCCTGATAGTCGTTCGAGCAGTACTGGATGCCCCTGTCCGGGTGATGCACCAGCATTTGCCCAGTCTTGCGGCCCTTGAGCGCCACCTTCAGCGCCCGGCTGACCTGCTCGGTGTGCAGGCTGTCGTGCACGTGATGGCCCACGATCTTGCGCGACCACGCATCCGTCACCAGGCTGAGATAGACGAATCCTTGATCGGTCGGCAGGTAGGTGATGTCAGCCACCCAGACCTGCTCGCTGCCGGTGGGGCGCACCTGATCCGGCCCCTGCTTGAGCAGGTTGGGATGACGGCGCAACCGGTGATGGCTGTCGGTGGTCTTGTGATACGCCCGCCTGGGCTGAACCAGCATGTGGGCCTCGCGCAGCACGTCCAGCAACGCATCGCGCCCCAGGCTCGCGTTGGCCTGGTGCAGCGGCTGCTTGAGAAGATGGTGCAGCTTGCGCGCGCCCAGCCGCGGCTGGCGCAGGCGCACGGAACGCACAAGCTCGATCACTGTGTCAGAACGGGCACGGCATTGCTGCTGGTGCTGCAGTTGTTGGTAGTAAGCCTGGCGGCTGACGCCCCAATGGCGGCAAGCCCTCAACACGCTCAGCCCCGGGACGAGCTTTTGCGAGAGGACTTGCCCGAAGGCTTTTTTACGACACGCACCCCATAGTCCTTCTTCAGGACATCGAGCACGGCCTCGAACAACTGAGCCTTCTCATTGGCCTCGCGAAGCTGGACTTCGAGAGCCTTGATCCTCTGCTCAGGAGTCAGCGGCGCAGCGGATGGCGATGCGGAATTCTTGATCGGTACTGGCATGGGAAGCCGACATGATGCCGAACCCCAGCTCTGGCGGCCATGCTTGCGCAGCCACACCAACACCGTCGAGCGACCCTGGATGCCGTAGCGCTCCTGGGCCTGCTTGTACGTGAGCTCGCCTTTTTCTACCTGATCGACCACCGACAGCTTAAAAGCCAGCGTGTAGTCGCTCTGCGTGCGTTTGATGCCTGATTCCATTGACTTGCCTTTTCTGAGAGGAAAAGGTGTCAACCCAGGTCAGGACGGGTCACCCGAAACAAAAAAGCCCTTGAATTCCTTTGCGGAAATTCAAGGGCCTTGGCGCGGTGTTCCAGACACCGGAAAGATGGGAAGCAACTACATGTTGTCGATCATGACCTGCCCGAAACCCGAACAGCTCACCTGCGTGGCGCCATCCATCAGCCGCGCAAAGTCATAGGTCACCGTCTTGCTGACGATCGACTTTTCCATCGAACGGATGATGAGATCGGCGGCTTCTTTCCAGCCCATGTGGCGCAGCATCATTTCGGCCGAGAGGATCTCGGAGCCAGGATTGACGTAGTCCTTGCCGGCGTACTTGGGAGCGGTGCCATGCGTGGCTTCGAACATGGCGACGGTGTCGCTGATGTTCGCGCCGGGGGCAATGCCGATGCCACCGACCTGCGCGGCCAGCGCGTCGGACACGTAGTCACCGTTGAGGTTGAGCGTAGCAATCACGCTGTACTCGGCGGGACGCAGAAGAATCTGCTGCAGGAACGCATCGGCGATGCTGTCTTTGACGGTGATTTCCTTGCCAGACTTCGGATTCTTGAACTTCATCCAAGGCCCGCCATCGATGAGCTCGGCGCCGAACTCCTTGGCCGCCAGGTTGTAGCCCCAGTCACGGAAGCCACCTTCGGTGAACTTCATGATGTTGCCCTTGTGCACCAAGGTGACGCTGGGCTTGTCGTTGTCGATGGCGTACTGCAACGCCTTGCGCACCAGGCGCTCGGTGCCCTCGATCGACACGGGCTTGACGCCGATGCCCGACGTCTCGGGAAAGCGGATCTTCTTGACGCCCATTTCGTCCTGCAGGAACTTGATGAGCTTCTTGGCCTTGTCGCTTTCGGCTTCGAACTCGATCCCCGCATAGATGTCTTCCGAGTTCTCGCGGAAGATGACCATGTTGGTCTTGTGCGGCTCGCGCACCGGGCTGGGCACGCCCTTGAAATACTGGATGGGCCGCAAGCAGACGTACAGGTCGAGTTCCTGGCGCAACGCGACGTTCAGCGAGCGGATGCCGCCACCGACGGGTGTGGTGAGAGGGCCTTTGATGGAAATGACGTAGTCGCGCACCGCCTGCAGCGTTTCCTCGGGAAGCCAAACGTCGGGGCCGTAGACCTTGGTCGACTTCTCTCCGGCATAGACCTCCATCCAGTGGATCTTCTTCCTGCCGCCGTAGGCCTTGGCGACTGCGGCATCGACCACCTTCAGCATGACGGGCGTGATGTCCAGGCCGGTGCCGTCGCCTTCAATGAAAGGAATGATCGGTTCGTCAGGCACATTGAGCGAGTTGTCGGCATTGACCGTGATCTTCTGACCTTCGGTCGGGACTTTGATGTGCTGATAACTGGTCATGAGGGGGTTCGGCTCTGGGGATCGACTTAATTTTGACGAGTGTCAGCGAATTCAGACACGGGGTGGATTCGCTGTACAGACTGTGAACAAATCGCTGTACATTTTAGACGCAACCCATCAGCGGGCGTTTGTCAACCGGCGAGCCAATGGGCTCGTTAGTGGCTGACCTTCTGCTCGCCGGGAGGCGTTTCCAACCAATTCTCGATAGAGGAATCATCAATGAGCAAAGTTCTCGCAGTCATGATCGCCGGCCTGTTTGCCGCCGGTGCATATGCCCAAAACCCCACCGGCACCACGCCCGAGCAAGGTAACGCCAGCAACAGCAAGTCGCAACAACGCGCTGAAACGAAGAAGGCTGGCAAGCCCGCTGGTCAAGTCAAGGCTGCTGCCGGCGACGAAGCCAAGACGCCCGAAGGCGGCGCCATCGGTGCCGACAAGGCCGCTGCCTCTGGCGAGAAGCGCGCCGAAACCCGCGACCAACGTCGTCGCAACAAGGACGGCAGCATCAAGCGCAAGTCGACCCAAGGCGGCACCCCGAACTGATTCGGCCGGCCTCCCGAAAAAAGCGCTCCATCGGAGCGTTTTTTTTTCGCCCATCGTCGTGGAATGACTGTCAACCGCTTCGTGCAGGGTCCGTTGAATGTCTACCTTCCGAGGGGAAGGGCTATCCAGATCAACGAATTTCAAAGGATTTCTCCATGAACAAGCTGCTCGCAGCCCTGGTCGCCGGCCTCTTCGCTGCTGGTGCTTTCGCTCAACAAGCCGAACCCGCCAAGGCCGCTCCCGCAGCGCCGAAGGCCGCCAAGCACGCCACTGCCAAGAAGCACGTTGCCGCCAAGAAGCACAAGGTCCGTCACGTGGCCAAGGCTCACACCGCCGCTACCAAGAAGGTGTAAGCTTTCCAGCCCACCGGCAATGCCCGCATCAGCGGGCATTTTTTATTGGCATTTTTTGAGTTAGGCGGGGCCTCGATCCCGTCCTGAAAGAGTCGTCCGATGTTCAAGCGTCTCGCCGCCCTGCTCCTCGTGTCCGCGTCCTTCATGACGTCTTCGCACGCCCAGCAGCAACAGCTTCCCCAGACCGACCTGCAACGCACGCAGCTGTCGATCGGCCTCTACAAGATCGACACGCAGATCGCGCAAACCCCTCGGCAACGCGAAATCGGCCTGATGTTCCGCAAGGAGATGCCGCAGGCAGAAGGCATGATCTTCGTCTTCGAGCAACCTGCCACGCAGTGCTTCTGGATGCGCAACACCATTCTTCCGCTGACCGCCGCGTTCGTGGCCGACGATGGCCGCATCGTCAACCTGGTCGACATGCAGCCGATGACCGAGAACTCGCACTGCTCGCTGGAACCGGTGCGATACGTGCTCGAGATGAACCAGGGTTGGTTCGCCAAGAAGAACATCAAGAAGGGTGCGAAGATCGGCGGCGAGCTGTTCGCGGCCACCAAACGCTGAGTTCCTGCCGCCTCCAGGCGGGAAGAGCGCAAAAAAAGCCGACCCGGAGGTCGGCTTTTTCGTTGGGCGAAGCTCGGTATCAGCCGAAGTTCTTCGCCGCGAAGTCCCAGTTGGCCAGCTTGGCCAGGAAGGTCTCGACGAACTTCGGGCGCAGGTTGCGGTAGTCGATGTAGTAGGCGTGTTCCCAGACGTCCACCGTCAGCAGCGCGGTGTCGGCGGTGGTCAGCGGCGTGCCGGCGGCGCCGGTGTTCACGATGTCCACCGAACCGTCGGCCTTCTTCACCAGCCACGTCCAGCCCGAGCCGAAGTTGCCCACGGCCGACTTCACGAAGGCTTCCTTGAACGCGTCGTAGCTGCCCCACTTGGCATCGATGGCCTTGGCCAGCGCGCCGGTCGGAGCGCCGCCGCCTTGCGGCTTCATGCAGTTCCAGAAGAAGGTGTGGTTCCAGATCTGCGCAGCGTTGTTGTAGATGCCGCCGCTGGACTTCTTGACGATCTCCTCGAGCGTCATCGACTCGAATTCGGTGCCCTTCTGCAGGTTGTTGAGGTTCACCACGTAGGCGTTGTGGTGCTTGCCGTAGTGGTACTCGAGGGTTTCCTTCGAATATTCGGGGGCCAATGCGTCGAGTGCGTACGGCAGGGGTGGGAGCACATGTTCCATGGTTTTTTCTCGTGGGTTGGTTGTGGGAATCAAGGATTCTAGGAATTAATCATCGCGGTCGCGTCGGACGCGTTCCCGTCGCATCGCTCCAAGTGACGGTCATGTCGACCTCGCCATCGGCCAGCCGTGCCGTGACCGCGTCGCCGGCCTTGAGTTGCCTGGCGCTGACGATGGCATGACCATCCGTGTCGGTCAGCCACGCATAGCCACGCTGCAACACCAACGCGGGGTCGAGCAACCGCAGGCGCAGCGCCACGCGCTCGAGGCGCTCGCGTCGCTGGGCCAGCGCACGCTCGAATTTCAAAGGGAAGTCGGAGGCGATGACACGCGGCACCTGCGCCAGCCGCTGACGTCGCGACAGCACGGCGTACTGCAAGCGCTGCGCATGGTGTGCAAGCCGAAGCTGCTGCCGCGCGACAAGGTTCGAGGGACGGCCCAGGCGCCCCGCCGCCTGGTCAAGCCGCTGTCCGAGCGCGTCCAGACGACTTCCCAGCGCATCGTTCAATCGTTCATCCAGCAGATCGATGGCTCCGAGCCACAGGTCGCGCGGCGCGCTGACGAGCTCGGCCGCGGCCGTCGGCGTGGGCGCACGCAGGTCGGCGCAGAAGTCGGCGATGGTGAAGTCGGTCTCGTGCCCGACCCCGCTGATGAGCGGCACCGGGCTCTGCACGATGGTGCGCGCCAGCGTCTCGTCGTTGAACGCCCAGAGATCCTCGATGGAACCTCCACCCCTCACGAGCAGGATGACATCGACCCTGGGTTCGTCGAGTGCGTAGAGCGACTGCAGCGCACGCACCAACTCGCCGGGCGCGTTGGCGCCCTGCACTGCCGCCGGAGCGAGCACGACCGGAATGTGTGGAACACGCCGCCGCAATGCCGTGACGACATCATGCAAGGCCGCGGCGCCCAGCGACGTGACGACACCGACCGCGCGCGGCATCGCAGGCAGCGCCCGCTTGCGCGCCGGATCGAAGAGCCCTTCCGCCTCGAGCCGCGCCTTGCGCTGCATGAATTGCTCGAACAACGCACCTTGCCCGGCACGCCGGAGGCTTTCGACCACCAATTGCAGATCGCCGCGCGGCTCGTAGACGGCAAGGCGTCCACGCACCTCGACCTGGTCGCCGTCACGGGGAGAAAAATCGAGCAGCCCGGCTGCGCGGCGGAACATCGCACAACGCAGTTGGCCAGACTCGTCCTTGAGCGCGAAGTAACAATGTCCACTCGACGCGCGAGAAAAGCCCGAAATCTCGCCACGAACTGTGACAGGGTTGAAGCGCGCATCGAGGGCGTCCGCGACCGCTCGGCAGAGGGCGCCGACCGCCCAGATGCGCGGCCCCGGGGCGGAATTCGTATCACGCATGCTCACCGCTCGCACGCATGGCGCGATGCCACTCTTCCACAACGAGCAACACGCCCCGCGCTCACCACTCGAACGCTAGTACAGGCGCACGGTTCCTCGTGCAAGCCATTGATTTCATTGAATAAAGTGCTGCTCAAAATTCAGTCGTTCCAGCGAAACGGCCATCCCATGCGGGTTCGGGCCGGTTGCGCGGCAGGTTAATCACAAAGTTATCCACAGAATCTGTGCGTCCCCGCCGACACCGAAAGTAGGTGCGTGCCGATGGTTGGCTCAGTGGATAATCGCCGCGCATTTGCAGTCTACGGACCGGAGGATTTTCTTGTTTTCCATCATAGTTGCCGCGGGTTGGCCGATCTGGCCCTTGCTCGCTTGTTCGGTCATTGCGCTCGCGCTGGTTATAGAACGTTTCACGAGCCTGAAGACCGTGAGGGTGCTGCCGCCGAAGCTGCTCGACGAAACCATCACCGTGTCGCACGGCGCCATTCCCGGACCTGACGTGGTGACCAAGCTGGAACGCAACTCGATGCTGGGCCAGGTTCTGGCCGCCGGACTCCGGGCGCTCAACGCCAACCCGCGTTGCACCGAAGACGACCTTCGCGCAGCCATGGAAGCCTCTGGCCGCACGGTGGCGCACAAGCTGGAACGCTACCTTCCGGCACTCGCCACCATCGCCTCGGCCGCTCCGTTGCTGGGCCTGCTGGGTACGGTGATCGGCATGATCGAGATCTTCGGCTCGCAGTCGCCCGGCAGCGGAGCCGTCGGCTCGGGCAACCCGGCGCAGCTGGCGCACGGCATCTCGATCGCGCTGTACAATACCGCCTTCGGCCTGATCGTGGCCATTCCGACGCTGATCTTCTGGCGCTACTTCCGCAGCCGCGTCGACGAATACCTGCTGAACCTCGAGTTGTCCGGCGAGCGCTTCGCCCGCCACCTGAACGCGCTGCGCAAATGACGGCCCTCACGCTTGCGAGAGCGCATGCGGCGCAGTCAGACGGGGGCGCGTCCGCTTCCTCGAGGCGGCTTGGCGGAGGCCGGTCATGACCCGAGGGCGCATGCAGTTCCGCCACGGTGCGCGCGACGAGCCTGAGATCAACCTGATCCCGTTCATCGACGTGCTGCTGGTCATCCTGATCTTCCTGATGCTGTCGACCACGTACAGCAAGTTCACGGAGATGCAACTGCGGCTGCCGACGGCGGACGTCGACGCGCAGCGCGACTATCCTAAGGAAGTGATCGTGGCCGTGTCGGCCGATGGCCGCTACTCGATCAACAAGACCCCGGTGGCCGATCGCAGCGTCGAGACCGTGACCGCGGCGCTGGCGGCCGCAGCCACCGGCGGCAAGGACAGCGTGGTGATCATCAGCGCCGACGCCACCAGCCCGCACCAGGCCGTCATCACGGTCATGGAAGCCGCGCGCCGCGCCGGCCTGATGCAGATCACCTTCGCAGCGCAGTCGACGGCGCAAGCCGGACACTGAGTGCCTGCCGACGGCCGAAGCAGCACCGGCGCGGCCTCGGCCTCACGGCTGCAGGCCGCCTGGCTGCGACGTGGTCCGCTGGCCTGCGCGCTGTGGCCGCTGTCGCTGCTTTACGCAGCGCTCTTCGCCTTGCGGGGCCTGCCCTATCGCCTCGGATGGTCGCAGTCTGAGCGCGTGCCTGTGCCAGTCATCGTGGTCGGCAACGTGATCGCCGGCGGTGCCGGAAAGACGCCGGTGGTGATGGCCGTGGTGCGACACCTTCAGGCGCGCGGGTTGCGGGTGGGCGTGGTGTCGCGCGGCTATGGCCGGCGCACCGACGACTGCCGCGAGGTGCTCGACGGGAGCGAACCACGCGATGTCGGCGATGAACCTGCGCTGATCCACCACGCCACGAAGGCGCCGGTGTTCGTGGCCCGCAAGCGGATCGAGGCGGCGCGCGCGCTGCTGCAGCAGCATCCGGCCACGCAGGTCATCGTCAGCGACGACGGGCTGCAGCATCTGGCGCTGGGCCGCGACATCGAGATCTGCGTGTTCGACGACCGGGGCATCGGCAATGGCTGGCGACTGCCCGCCGGGCCGTTGCGCGAGGCGTGGCCACGGCATTGCGACCTCGTGCTGCACAGCGGCTCGAAGCCGGCGTTCGCCGGCGGGTACACCGCAACCCGGAGCCTCGCGCAGGATGCGCTGGCCAGCGACGGCCGGCGCGTGCCGTTGCGCACCCTGGCCGGCAAGCCAGTGACGGCGCTGGCAGCCATCGCCCGGCCGGAAGCGTTTTTCGGCATGCTGCGCGCGCGCGGCCTGACGCTCGCGGAAACCTGTGCCCTGCCCGACCACAGCGATTTCGAAGGCTGGCTGAGGCCCGGCGATGCGTCCCTGCCGTTGCTGTGTACCGAGAAGGATGCCGTCAAGCTGTGGCGCAAGGTGCCAGATGCACTGGCCGTGCCACTGGAGTTCACGCCTTCCGCGGAGTTCTTCAGCGCGCTCGACGCAAAGCTATCATCGCTCGATGGATACCAAGCTGCTTGAACTGCTCGTCTGCCCCGTCACCAAGGGTCCGCTGACCTGGAACCCCGAGAAGCAGGAGCTCTGTTCGCGCAGCGCGCGCCTCGCCTACCCGGTGCGCGACGGCATTCCGGTGCTGCTCGAAAACGAGGCACGCACGCTGTCCGACGAAGAGCTCGGGCTGTGAGCTTCACAGTTCTGGTGCCGGCGCGCCTCGCGTCGACACGGCTTCCCAACAAACCCCTGGCCGACATCGCCGGCGTGCCCATGGTGGTGCGCGTCGCCCGGCGCGCCAGCGAATCCGGCGCCGCACGCGTGGTGGTGGCCGGTGACGATCCTTCCATCATTTCCGCATGCAAGGCACATGGCGTCGAGGCCATCCTGACACGCCAGGACCACCCCAGCGGCACCGACCGGCTGGCCGAGGCCTGCGAGCAACTGGGCCTGGACGGCGACGACATCGTGGTCAATGTGCAAGGGGACGAACCGCTGATCGACCCGGCACTGATCGACGCCGTGGCATCCACGCTGGCCACGCACGCCGAAGCGGCGATGAGCACCGCAGCGCACGAGATCGATTCGGTCGGCGACTTCATGAATCCGAACGTGGTGAAGGCCGTGCTCGATGCACAAGGCAATGCCATGTACTTCAGCCGGGCACCCATCCCGTGGTGGCGCGACGGCTCGGCCGGCGGTGCCGCACCCGCCGCGCTGCCCAGCCCGGCGCCGCTGCGCCACATCGGCATCTACGGCTACCGCGCGGGCTTCGTGCGCAAATTCCCCTCGTTGCCCCCGGCGCCCGTCGAGGCGACCGAAGCGCTGGAGCAACTGCGCGCGCTGTGGCACGGGCATCGCATCGCGGTGCATGTGAGCCACGTCGCACCCGGACCGGGCATCGACACTCCCGACGATCTGGCGCGCGTGCGCGCGGTCTTCGCGGCCGCTCCAAAGCCCTGAGATGGCCGCCATGCCTGCTGAAACTGCGGAGATTCCGCTGCGGGCACGCGTGCTATCCTCGAAGCAACTCCGCCTAGCCCTGCCCTCAGGCCGCCGCTCGGTGCGACACAAAATCTAAGAACCGTCCGAGGACACCATGAGACTAATTTTGCTGGGCGCGCCCGGGGCGGGCAAAGGCACGCAAGCGGCCTTCATTTGCCAGAAATACAGCATCCCGCAGATCTCGACCGGCGACATGTTGCGCGCCGCCGTCAAGGCCGGTACACCACTGGGACTGCAAGCCAAGGCCGTCATGGACGCGGGCGCGCTGGTCAGCGACGACCTGATCATCAATCTCGTGAAGGAACGCATCGCGCAAGACGACTGCGCCAGCGGCTTCCTGTTCGACGGCTTTCCCCGCACCATTCCCCAGGCTGACGCCATGAAGGCGGCCGGCGTCAAGCTCGACTACGTGCTCGAGATCGATGTGCCCTTCGGCGACATCATCGAGCGCATGAGCGGCCGTCGCTCGCACCCGGCTTCGGGCCGCACCTACCACGTCAAGTTCAACCCGCCCAAGGCGGAAGGCAAGGATGACGTGACGGGCGAGGACCTGATCCAGCGCGAAGACGACAAGGAAGAAACCGTGCGCAAGCGCCTGGACGTGTACAGCCAGCAGACGCGCCCGCTGGTGGACTACTACTCCGCCTGGGCCAAAGCCGATCCGGCCGCTGCGCCGAAGTACCGCGCCATCAAGGGCGTGGGCACGGTCGACGAAATCACTCAACGTGCGTTGGCCGCACTGAGCAGCTGATTTCGCAGCCGCCCTTTCGCGCATGGCGCAGGGCGGCTTCCGGCTTCACTTTC